>NZ_CP092841.2:5770000-7289796 GCF_030272265.2 Bradyrhizobium sp. 62B
CGGACTCGCTATGGCCGGTCGAGGTCGATCCCGGGGAGCTCGAGCTGGTCGTCCTCAACCTCGCCGTCAACGCCCGCGACGCCATGCCCAACGGCGGGACGATCGTCGTGCGCGGGGAAAATTTGCCCGGCCTGAAAGACGATCCGATTTCGGGTGATTATGTCCGCCTCTCCGTCGTCGACACTGGCATCGGCATGGCTCCGGATATCCTGTCGCGCGTATTCGAGCCGTTCTTCACGACCAAGGACGTCGGCAAGGGATCGGGGCTCGGGCTCGCGCAGGTCCATGGATTTGCCACGCAGTCACGGGGCACTGTCCGAATCCAGTCGGAGGTCGGCCGCGGCACCAGCATCGAGCTGTACCTGCCGCGATCGTTCGACGTTCCTTCGAAAGAGCGACATCTCATCGACCTCACACGCATACGGCCGAAGAAGAGCAATCATGGCCGAATCCTCCTGGTCGAAGACGACGACGAGGTTGCCGCCCTCGTGGGCGAGATGCTCGGTCAGCTCGGTTACGAAGTCACGCGTGCCGCCAGCGCCGCCGCTGCGCTCGGCGCCTTGGCTGATGGCCGCTCCGTCGATCTGATCTTTTCGGATATCATGATGCCGGGCGGCATGAACGGGGTCGAGCTCGCGCGGGAGATCAAGAAAAGGCGAAGCGACATCCCGGTGCTGCTGACCAGCGGATACGCCGAAGCTTCGGTCCATGAGGCGCAGCGGGCCGGCATCCAGATCCTGGCGAAACCTTACCACATCGACGAGCTGGCCGCCGCGTTGAGCACAGCAAAGTCGAACCTTCAGCTCGATTCAGAATCGCAGCGCTCCGGTTCCTGTTGATCTCGGCCCTGACGGGACGGCCTTTCCGAAGGGCTGGGAGCCTTACCGGAAATATCCCAACACGAGATCGACATCCGCGCTGCGGGCCGCCGTGCCGGTCAGCTCGGCGTCGATGACGCGGCGACAGGCGTCGATCGCGGCATGGTCGCCGAGGTCATTGGCGGCTTCCAGCACGAGCCAGGCCGCGTCCACCGACGCCTTGTCCGGCGCTCCGCCGCCGATCTCGGCGGGGGCGACGCTGGTGAGGTTCTTCTTGCGAACGGCAGTGCCGAATTGAGGCAACATTGCAGATACTCCCCTGTCCTTAGTGTACCTGTCAGTGAACTTGGAGCTCGGGCTGACGGCCCGCGTCGTTACCCGTGCCGGTCTTGCGCGACTGGTAGAACTTCAAGATGCTGCGCGAAGTCTCGATCTTGAGGCGACCGTATTCGCGCTCGTTGTCCTGCAGCTCGCGCGCCGTGATCAGGTGATCCTTGGCGCCGAGGAACAGCAGCGACATCGTGGTATCCCAGGAGAAGTCGAGCGCCTTGCACAACACCAGGATCATCTCGCGGTTACGGTCCATCAGCGCGCGCTCGATCACGTCGACCGGGAGCGAGGAGAGCAGCGACAGGCCGATCTGCACCTCGTCGAAGCGGTGCTGGCGTGCATAATTCGAGATCGAGTCCTGATTGAGATTGCCCTGGCGGTACTGCGTGGTCACCACGCGCTTGGCGACGAAATAGCTGCGCGAGGACGGACCGAACTTGGACTGGAGATCGCCGGTGACTTCGGTCACCGAGCTCTGGATCTGCGCCATCATCTCGGGCCGCTCGGTCTCGAGGCGGCGGCGGACGTCTTCCGAGGCCTTCGAGATCAGCTGCTGGAAGACGTGGCGCGGCACGTCCTTGCGCAGGCCGAGCTGCTCGGCAAGGATCGAATCGCCCTCGGCGCGACGGACCATGTGCAAGAGGCCCGAGCCGGAGAAGCGCGCGCCCTCGTTCTTCGCAACCGACGTCACGACCTCCTGGTTGCCGCGCTTGACCAGCACGTCGGTCACAGCCTCGCCGATCGACTTGCGCTGGGCGATCGCCAGCAGATGCGACTGGCTCTTGGTCAGGGCGCTCTCGATCAGCATCTTCTCGTCGATGCGGTTGGAGTCGCGCAGCACGGGACCGGCAACCTCGATCTCGTCGTCGAGCGCGAGCTTTTCGATGACGTTGAAGGGAGCGTGGTCGCAAGCCGACATCAGCTCCGACAGCTGCGCCCGCGCGGCGACCTCGATCTCCTCGGCGAGCCGGCCGATCACCTCGCCGAACGTGCTGATCTCGTCGTCGCTGTAGCGGCCGGTGATCAGAATGTCCGTCGCATGCCACAACGCCTTCGCCCGGCTCTCATCGGTGCCGCGCGCGATCGCGTCGTCCAGGTCCTGCAGAAGCGATTTCGCCCCGTTCATCTCGATCACCCCAGTTCTTGGCCGTTCTTTTGCGAACCGTTGCGTCTCAACGACGCGACGCCGAATTCCTCTGAAGCGACGTTAGAGTTGAAACGCGAGAATTCGGTAAAATCGGCAAATCAGTTTTGCCGGGCAAAATTCATTCAAATGTGAGGGAATGGGTTTACCGCTTCGACAGGCTTGCCGGGTGCCGAGAAGCTAGAAGCACCAAAGCCTCCCCAGCGTCTTGGCCGGTCTTGTCCCGGCCATTCACGCCTTGCGGCGCGACGCGAAGAACGTGGATGACGAGGGCAAGCCCGGGGATGACGGGAAACCTCACGGATTCTGCGGCGTCAGCACCAGCGGCGGCTTTGGCCTCGGCTTTGCGGGCGGCGGACCCGGGGCAGGCCTAACGTCGATGGCCGGCGGCAGCGGCGCGAGCTGCTGGCTGGCAAGCGGCGGGCTCGGCGCGGCGGGGGCGGCCTGTGGGGCCTTCGGCGTCGGCGCCGCCTTTGGCTTCAACGGCGCGCGGCGCGGATCCTGGCCCGGCAGCGGCACATTGGCGGGCGCCTGCTCGGGGGCCGGATCAGGAGACACCAGCGTCGGCAGCGCCGCCGTCGCCGGCGGCGGCTCGCCGCGCTCAATGGCATCCAGCCGGCGCGTCTCGCGGTCGATCGTGCGCACCGCAAGCCAGGAGGACAGCGGCGCAAGATCGATCGTGCGATTGAGCTTGTCGGGAGGGCCCGCCGCGAACAGCTGAATCTCCGGCGGGGCTCCGGAGAGGCCGGTCATGATCGGCGTCAGGCTGGCGCGGATGTCGGCCTGGTCGGCGGGAATGTCGTAGCCGCCGGAAACGATGGCGCGGGCGTTCTTGGCTTCCAGCGGAGTCGCGCCGACGCGCAAGCGTCCATCGCGGATCGTGAACGGGATTTGCGCGGAAGCCACCGCGATCGGCGCGGCGGCAAGCGCGGGCTCGACCAGCTGCCGCAAGCGGTTGTCGTCTGAGACCTGGCCGCCATCGCTGGCGCGGATCGCGATCTCGAAGGCGCGCGGATTGAGGCCGCTGATTTCCGCGGAGTCCAGCGTCACCGTGCCGTTGCCGGCGAGCGAACCGGTGAGCGCCGCGACGCTGCGGCCCTGGCTGGTCAACGCCATCTGCACCGAGGCGCGCCCCTTCGGCAGCGCCAGATCGCGGTAGCGCAGCGCCGCTGCATCGACATTGCCGAGCTCGATGCGCGCGTTCAGAGCAAGGCCATTGGCACCGTTGCGCGCGTCAAAGCTCGCCGACATCTCGCCGCCGCCAACGCCGCCCTTCAGCGCATCGAGCGCGAGCGACTGGCCGTCGCTGCGGATCGTGCCGCCGAACGGGCGCAGCTCGATGCCGCCGGGCAACGTGCCGCGCAACGCCTGGAAGGCGATCCGGCCGCGCCAGCCGGTGATGAGCCCTGCGCCCAGGGGGTCGCTCGCATCGTGCCCGGCTGCGCCGATCGCCATCGCGAGCGTCGGCGCCAGATCGAGCGTATCGAGACCGACTTCGCCGTCGACACTCTTGTCGGAATCCAGCATCACCGCCAGATGGCCGCGCAGATGCGAGCCGGCCGCATTGCCGTCGAGATCGTCGAAGGTCAGGCGATTGCCTGAAAGCCCGACGCGCGAGGACAGGCTGACGTTCTGCGCCGATTTGTCGGTCCGGCTGACGCCGAGCAGCGGCGCCAGATTGACGTTGCGCACACGTAAGTTCACGCTGCCTTTCGGCTCCGACAATTCGACACTGCCTTGCGCGTCGGCATCCAGCCCGCCGCCGCTGAGCTTTGCACTCACTTGCAACGGCCGCCGCCAGGCACCGGTCAGCTTGCCCTCGAACTGCGAGGAGCCTTCGCCTGCGGCCACCACGCGATCGAGCCCGAGCAGCGCGAGCAGCGCGCCGGCCTGCGGCGTCGACACCTTCGAGTCCAGCGTGAAGTCGCTGCTCTGCAGGCGGTTGAGATCGATGCCGCCGATGGCGGCTGCCGGCATCTGCGCGGCCAGCGTCGCGGTCGCCTTGAGCTGCGGCGCGTCGAGATCGAGCACGGCGCGGGCATTGCTGCGATCCGCATGTTCGGCGTTCTTGTCGAGGCTGAGATCGAGCTTGAGGCGCGTCGCGCCGGCCAGCGGCGGAAGAGCATCGAGCCGCGCGCGGACCGAAGGCGCGAACGGCTCGATCAGCGCGGTGAGCTCGCGCAGCGAATTGGCCGAGGATTTCAGCGCGAGCTTGCCGGTGGCCTTGGCGCGGTCGAAGCTGCCGCTCGCCTCGGTGGTGACGCCGCCGGCCTGACCGAAGCGCAGCTGCTCCAGCGACAGCGATGCGGGGCCGTAGGCAAGCTTGGCCGCGAACGGCCGCAGCTCCTGGCCGGCGGAGATCGCGCGGCCGATGTCGAGCGAGAGTTTTACTTCTTCCGGCCACTCGCCTTGCGGTCCCGCGAGCGCGCGCACGAAGCTTGCGGCGGCGTCGAGGTCGAGACGGTCGGCCTTGAGGTCGGCGTCGATCCGCGAGCCCTTGCTCGCGCCTGACTGCACGAAGGCAATGCGCCCTTCGACGGTGCCGCCTTCGATGTCGGCCTTGAGCTTGTCGACGGCGAGATGATTGGCGGCGACGGTGACGTCGCCGGCAAGGCGCAGCGGCCGCGTGCTGCGGCGGTTGATCTCGCTGCGGCCCTGGAGCCAGGCCACCAGCGTATCGGGATCGGAGGATTCGACGCTGAGGCGGCCGCTGAAACTGTCGGCGCCCGGTGTTGCGCCGTTGAGCGAGAGCTGCGTCATGCCGGGCGCGCGCAGCTCGAGCCGCTGGAAGGTCCAGGACCGTCCGTCGGTCTGGAGTTCGGCCGTGATGTTCTGGAGCGGACGGCCGCCGAGCATGATCTGGTCGGAGTTGAACTCGATCTGGGCCGGGATCGGCGCCTGCGGAATCGCGGCGAGGCCTGCGCGCAGCGCCGGCAGGATGCGCAGCGGCTCGGCATCGTCCTTGTCCGTATTCTTGGCTGCGAGCTTGTCGGCATCGACCTGCCGCGCCGACAGCACCGCGCGCAGCAGCGGCGAGGCGCCGAATTTGAGGTCGCCGACGCCGCCGAGCTTCAGCGCGCTGTCTTCGGCGCCGAAGCTCGCGTCGATCTGCTCGAACTTGGCACCGGCCGGCTCCGCCTTCAGCTTGGTCGTGAGCTTCCACGGCGTCGGCCCCGCCTCGCCGGCCTTCTTCGCAGCGGGCACGGCCAGCGTCAGCGCGCCCTCGAATTTCGGCAGGCGATTGTCGAAGGCGAGCACGCCTTCGAGATCGGCGAGGATGGCGCGCTCGCCGGGATCGATGTTGAGGTGGAGACGGGTGGCAGTGCCGTCGGGGCTCGGACCGGACGAGACGCGGAACGGATAGCGCACCCCGTTGGCGGTGAAGCGGCCGTCGCCGCGCACCGAGCCCGCCAGCGAGCGGACATCGCCGGAGAAGGCGATGTCGTTCAGCTCCAGCGTCGAGCGGCTGGCGGCATCGTGCAGGGCAATGCGGCCGGTGAGATTGAGCCGCTCGATGGCTAGCGAGGCCAGATTGAAGGTGCCGCTCGCGGTGGAGGGCAGATCGACCCGCCCCCGCGCATCGAGGCCGAGATCGACCGCCATGCCGCCCACCGAAAGCTCGGTGGCGCGCCATTCCCCCCGCATCAGGGAGCTGAGGCTGAACTCGACGTCGAGCTTGTCGGCGCGCAGGCGGCCGAGATCGTTGTTGCCGCCGAAGGTGACCTGGCGCAGCCGCAGCGTCGGCGCCGGCAACAGCCGCGCGTCGAGCTCCCCCGCGACCCGCACCGGCACGCCGATGATCTTGCCAGCCTCCGCCTCGAACTGGGGCCTGAACTGGTTCCAGTCGACGTAGTAAGGCCCGATCAGCGCGGCCAGCAGCGCAATGATGAAGGCAATCGCCAATCCGAGCAGCGTCGTCTGCACGGGTCTCCCCTCGGCCAAACCGGCAACCGGACCAAACCCTGGCCTTAGCGGACTTCAGGCGTGCCGGAACAGCCCCTTATATAGGGGGAAGTGTGGCGAAGTCACAGCGACTGTTGCGCGCGGAGGTTAATGCCCGGGGGCGCCTCACCAGCTCGCCGGCAGCCGCTTGAGGCCGCGCAGCACGAAGGTCGGCCGCCATTCCGGGTTTTCGACGTCGTCGATACGCAAGTCCGGCAGCCGCCGCAGCAGCGTCGCGATGGCGATCTCGGCCTCGATGCGCGCCAATTGGGCTCCCAGGCAGAAATGGATGCCGCCGCCGAACGACAGCGGCTTCACGTTCGCCCGGGTGACATCGAGCCGGTCCGGCCTGTCAGGGTAGACCGCCGGATCGCGGTTGGCCGAGCCGAGCAGGCACAGCACGGTCTCCCCCCTGGGGATCCGCTTGCCGCCGAGATCCTCGATATCCTCCAGCGCGACGCGGCCGGTCATCTGCACCGAGGAATCGTAGCGCAGAAACTCCTCGATCGCGCCCTCCATCAGCTCGGGCCGCGCCTTGAGCAGCGCGAGCTGGTCCGGATTGCGGTGAAGCGCGAGCAGGCCGTTGCCGATCAAATTGACCGTGGTCTCGTGGCCGGCGCCGAACAACAGGATGATGTTGGCGGTCAGCTCCTCATTGGTGAGCTTGTTGCCGTCCTCCTCGGCCTGCACCAGCTGGGTGGTGAGGTCGTCTCCGGGATTCTTGCGGCGCAGCTCGAACAGCTGCTGGAAATACATCTGCGCCATCAGGTTGCCCGCGTTGCCCTTCTGGATCTCCTCGGGCGTGAGGGGCACGGGGTCGAGCAGCCGCCCGCCGTCGCCCGAGTTCTTGTAGAAGACCTCGCGATGGTCCTCGGGGATGCCGAGCATGTCGCAAATGATGGTGACGGGCAGGCGGAAGGCGAAATCCTCGATCAGGTCCATGTGGCCGCGGTCGATCACGGCATCGATCGCCTGGTCGACGACCTGCTGGATGCGGGGCCGCATGTCCTCGACGCGGCGCGCGGTGAAGGCCTTTACGACGAGGCCGCGCAGGCGGGTGTGATCGGGCGGATCGGCCTGCAGCATCCAGTGGCTCATGCTGCGGAACACCGGCTCGTCCATGATCTTGTCGCTGTAGCGGCGCTTGGAGCGCTCGACGAAGTCCTTGCCGAAGCGCTTGTCGCGCATCACCAGGCTGACGTCGGCATGGCGGCTGGTAACGAACTGGCCGAACGGCGTCACATGGACCGGATCGATCCTGCGCAGCCGGTCGTAATGCGGATAGGGATCGCGGATGAAATCCGGCGAGAGCGGGTTGAACAGCGGCGCGCCGCCGGCGCCTTGCACGTGCTCGTTCATGGTGACCTCAAAACGGTTGCCGCATGACACGAATACGCCGAGCGCAGCCGCACTGCCCGGCGTAACCATCCCTCGAAATTATAAACTCGATACATTGTTGTATCGAGTTGCATTCTGCCCTACCCTCGTCCGATGTCAAGGGTGAGAACCAGGCCGACCAGGGACGATACGCGCGACAAATTGTTCGAAGCGGCCGCGCGCGTGTTCGAGGAGGACGGCATCGGCGGCGCCAGCATCGAGGCGATCGCGGCGGCGGCAGGCTTCACCCGCGGCGCGTTCTATTCGAACTTCAAGAGCAAGGACGAGCTGATCATTGCCATGCTCGAGAACCATGTCGAGCAGTCGATCCGGCGCAACATGGACATCCTCGCCGAGCACGACAATCTCGACGATTTCATCGCCGCACTGAAGACGATGGACCGCAGCAAGCAGGATCCGCTCGGCCGCTCGCCGCTGCTGCACATCGAGATGATCCTGTTCGTCGCGCGCGCCGAGAAGCGCCGGCCCGAACTCGCCAAACGTCTGCGCGCGCGGCGCAAGCTGATCGCCGACATCGTCGAGGCCACGTTGAGAAGCAACGGACGCAACACCAATCTGAACCCGCCCTGGATGGCGTCGGTGGTGCTGGCGCTGGAAGACGGCTTTCGCCTGCACCGGCTGATCGATCCCGAGACGACGCCGGCCGACAGTTTTCTGCGTGCGATCACCGATCTCAGGCGCAGGACGGGATTGGCGTCGAGTCAGGGCGAAGCGTCGTAAGGCGCGAGCCGGCGTTGTCTCGCATGCGGCGGACCGGGCGGTGAGTGCGGCCTTCCAGTCGCTGCCGAGCACGAGCTTTATTGTAAAAGCCGCGCGGCCGGATCCCGATTCCGCGCCAGCTCGTTCCTACTTCTTCTTTGCAGGTCCGAAATCCGGCTGCCAGGCGGCTTCCTTGCGGCTCGGAGCCGCGGCGATGACCTTGGACTTTTCCTTCTTCGGCTTCTTGGCTTCGCGATTGTTGCGTTGCTGACCCTTTGCCATGCCGCTCTCCTCTGTAGGTTCAAGTTCGTCGAATTCATCCGGCTGGAGCACCCGTCCGCGCGGGGTGCAGACCCTGACGTCCATGTAGCCTTCGCGCAGCAGCTTTCGGGCAAGGCGTAGCGCGACCGTCGCATTGCCGCGACCGAGATTGGAACTGCCGTATTCGTTGGTCCCGCTGACCAGATACGGCACGCGCGTCGGCCTAGCCATTTAGAAGGGCCGCGGCGCACACCAGAAGCAGAAGAAACAACGGAACGATCACCGGCGGCACGATCCATTCCAAGATCTGAACACGCGACATCGAACGCTCCTGCGAAGCCTTCGGCGGGAGCACACGTGACCCTCAGTCACCGGTCGAAGCCGTTGAGACGTGCGGTGATGGCCGCGACCTTACGCCCGCACAGCAGCGATAGCGAGCGCTAAATGCCTCGCGGGCGTCTATCGCGCCGTGACACTGTCGTTCTCGGCGCGGTGACGATAGTGCTGGCTATTGCCGCGCCAGGAGCGCATGCTCGCGGGCAGCCGGCACCGGTTGGGGCTTCACTTGCGAAAGGCAGGCGTGCATGACCATCCGCTCGCGGCGAGAAACCGTCACGTTCAGGCATCCGTTCCGCATGCGCGGCATCGACCGCGTCTTGCCAGCCGGCGCCTATGAGGTCGTCACTGACGAGGAGACGATCGAGGGCCTGACCTTTGCCGCCTATCGCCGCGTCGCCACGATGATCACCGTGCCCGCCGAAGGCGCGGGCGGCACCATGGAGATGCTGCCGATCGGCTCGATCGATCTTGCGAACGCGCAAGCCGCAGATGCGAGCATCGCCAATGACTGATCATACCGTGGATCTCGACAAGCACCGCGGCATGGCCGCACAGAAGGCCACCGACCTGCGCCGCGCGCTGGCGGAGGTCGAAGCCAACACCAGGGAGCTGCGCGAGCGCGAGGCCGATCTCGAGCACCGCATGATGACGGTGCCCGCCGCGTCCTGGCCGGAGGCCGCGGTGAAGGCGCGCCATTTGCTCAATCTCTACGCCGCGAGCCTGCCCACCGAGGACACGCGCCACCGCGCGCTGGTGACGGCGCTGCTCGATGATTTCGCCCGGCTGTCGGGGGAGAGCTGAGGCGAACGACCGCCGCCTGCATTCTCAACGCGCTCCATGCGCGGCGGGAACGCAGGCGGCCGGTCACTCGCGGTGATTTGAGGGGCGCGATCGTGCCTGGCGATCACGCAACGGAGCAAACCATGACGTTGACCAGCGGCCGCTTCATCAGCCACGAATACGACCGGATGGTCGTCCGGTTCTCGATGCATGACGGCACCAGGGAGGTTCCCTGCGCCATCTCGACCTCCGCGATGGATGATCTCGAGCGTGGGCCACAGGTCAGGCCCGAGCAGCGAGAGGCTCAGTTCACACGCCTGCGCGATCGCATCGAAGCACGCGCGGCGAGCAAATATCACGCGACGGAGTTCGAAGGCACCCCGCCAGGCATCGTGCTGCGTGGCATCGATTTCAGGACATAGGAGACGGCGGCGCCGCGACGGCGGATGTGCGGCGGAAGGACCGATATCGTCGCGGTCCCATGATCGCAGCCAGCGCCGAGGTCGTCTCTACTCGGCCTTTGCCTTGATCTCCGGCAAGGGCGGCTTGCGTTCAAAGGGCTTCTTTTTCGGCGGCGCGGGCAGCAACCCCTCTCTGATCGCCTGCTTGCGGGCAAGCTTGCGGGCGCGACGAATGGCTTCGGATTTCTCGCGAGTCCTTTTCTCCGACGGCTTTTCATAGGAACGCCGCTGCTTCATTTCGCGGAAGACGCCCTCGCGCTGCATCTTCTTTTTGAGAACACGGAGCGCTTGGTCAACATTGTTGTCTCTGACGAGTACGTGCAATTGATTCTCCCTGCTGGGGGGCTGCAAATGCGACACGTCCTGCAGGGCAGCCCATTGCGCAGGAGTCTCATTGCGATTTTGGAGGACGGTAGCGGCGACATTCGTCGCGGCCTCGGATGAGCTGGTCTGCTTGTCACAGCGATGCAGCTTCGTGGCGTGAACGTGACCACTGTCGTACAGCGCTGTCAATCGCTAAGGTCCCTGCTTGCGAGGTCGACGGACGCAAAGCGCCGCGATCGGAGCCGACGACATGCCTCGCAGGAAAACAAATCGGCCCCACTCCTTGCAAAATCGTGAAAACCATATATATTGGCCTGGTTCGATTAGCCGCTGTGCCTTGTTGAATGCGCCCGCGGGCTCCTTTTCCAGAGACATCGACGAAGTTGAAGATAACGCGCGATTGTTGCGCGGAATGCGCTTGCGCGCTTTGGAGAAGAAAATGGCAACAGGTACTGTCAAGTGGTTCAACGGCCAAAAGGGCTTCGGTTTCATTCAGCCGAGCGACGGCAGCAATGATGTGTTCGTTCACATCAGCGCAGTCGAGAGAGCTGGCCTTGCCGGTCTCGCAGAAGGCCAAAAGGTCAACTTCGAGGCCAAGACCGACAAGATGCGAGGCAAAGTCAGCGCCGAGAACCTCTCGCTGGCTTGATATCGTGGCGCCGTTTCACGGATGTACTGAAACGGCCGCCCTACCCGCTCAATCCCAGGATTGAGCGGGTTTAGTCGTTTACGGAGCCGGGTGAACGATGAGCACAAAGAAGACGGCAGAACCATCAGCCGAAAGCGTTGCGCGATCCGATCGGCGGCGTTTGGCCGCTGAAGAGGGCGTGCGGGCCATGGCTGACGCCGAAAGGCAGGCGATCGACGTTCGCAAGAACATGGCGCGGCTCCGAGCTGCGCGCGAGGCCAAGGAGGCAGCTGACGAAGCTGTTCGGCTCGCTTTGCCCCCACCGGCGCTCAAGAAGCGTTCGAAGAAGCCGACGCGGTAATCGTCTTCAAGACGCCGCCGAATTGAGGGGGCCGATCCCATGCCGGAGACTGCAGATCGTGCCTAGAATCAAACCCGACCACGGAACCATCACCTTCTTTCTCGCGTCCGGTGCAACTCGGCAGATGTGCCAGCTCGCCACGACGTTCAACACGCAGAAGCAGGCCTTCAGCTATTTGCAGAGGAATCGAACCGAGTTCGAGCGTATTGCTCGGTCACGGCTTGCTTCAGGCGAGCTCGAAGACGGGATCGTCGTGCTTTCGATGCTTTAGCCAAAGCGCTCGGGCTGTATGGCCGGCTCGCCGCGATCTCAATTGATCGGCTGAACTTTTTCGCAAACGAATATCGCCCTCAACACCGGTCCGCTCGCATCCCGAACATTGACGGCCAAACCGTCGCTGCTGGCGAGTGGCTCGAGCTGTCTGGCGATGTCGGCCAGAGACATCGCGGCCTCGACCTCCGCGGCACGTTGGCCGGCCAGATCCAGGCCTTCTTCGTCAACGACGAGCGCTTCACCATCCCAGATGTCGAAGTAGAAGTGCGACATCTAACGCGTCCTGTCGGACGGGCTTGGTCGGTCAGCTTCCCTCGCCAACCGTTCAGCCTTCAATCGTTCCCGGTTATCCTTGAAAGCCTGTTCCGCTTTCTCGTAGTCGGTCGCCGGCTTCGCCGCGGCCTGCTTGAAGTGGCTATTCGCCTCATCCTCTGCACGCGATTGGGAATGCCGTTTCATCTTACGTCCTCTATCTCTCTGGCGGCTCGAAGTCCTCCGGTATGGGGGCTTCCAGGTGGTCGCCTCATTCCTGGATCGGCTTGCCGCGTTTGGCACGATCAATTCGCACGCGTCCGAACTCCTTGGGTCCATCGAGTTGGGTCCATCGAGCAGATCCTGCTTGCGGATTGCCCGATCGTCCGCTGTCGTCGTCGCGTCGCCCATGCGATCAATCGTATCGCCGGCCATTTCGCGGGCGCGCAGCTTCTGTCGATCCTGGTCGGCGTGCGTAAGCCCCAGCTCCACCAAGCGAGCTATTGCCTGGGACAGACTGGGCGTTTTCTTCCTGAAACGCCATCCATGCCGTGATGGCTCCGAGCAGCGGTTGCGACGGTCGAAAACCTGCCGATCGAACCAAGGGAATGGCGTCTTCCGGTCTCTTTGTCGGGCCCATGCATCCTCCAAACTGGATACGGCGTGGCGCCCCTCCGCAGGTATCATAGATCAAACCGCCGGCGTTCCGATACGTTCCTATTGGCCGGGGAAGATCGCCGGCTAGGCAATTATGCCGACCGCTTCACCGCGGCCATGCCGGCCGGTCCCACCCCGAGCCGCGCCAGCATCGCCTTTGCCTGCTCGGCGCAATGCTCGATCAGCCAGCGCTCGAAGGCGACGGGGGGAAGCGCGGGGGCGTAGAGGAAGCCCTGCACGACGTCGCAGCCGAGCTCGGCCAGCGTCTTGCGCTGGCCCTCGGTCTCGACGCCTTCGGCGACGACGGTCATGCCGAGGCCCTGGCCGACGCGCACCACGGCGGTGGCGATGGCGAGGGCGCCTGCATCCTTCTCGATATCGCGCATGAAACTACGGTCGATCTTGAGTTCGCGGATCGGCAGATGCGCGAGGCGGCTGAGGCTGGAATAGCCGGTGCCGAAATCGTCCACCGAGAGGCCGACGCCGAGCTCGCGGATCGCGTTCATCGTCTCCAGGGCGGCAACGCTGTCCTGCATGAAGGCGCCTTCGGTGATCTCCAGCATCAAGGCTTCCGCCGGCAGATCGTATTCGGCGAGGATGTCCTTGAGCCGCGCGGCCAACGTGACGTTGCGGAAATTGATCGGCGACAGGTTCACCGACACGCAGGGGATGTCGAGACCGGCGCGGCGCCAGCTCGCCATCTGCCGGCAGGCCTCGCGCACCGACCACAGGCCGATCTGCTCGATCAGGCCGCACTCCTCGGCGAGCGGAATGAACTTGGCCGGCGAGACGTCGCCGAGCTCGGCGTCATGCCAGCGTGACAGCGCCTCGACGCCGTGGATCGCGCCGTCGGAGCTGCGGATCTGCGGCTGGTAACTCAGGCTGAGCGCTCCTTCCGCGATGGCGCGACGGAGCGCTGCGATCAACGCCAGACGTTGCTCGGTGAGCCCGTTCATCTCGGCGCTGAAGATGCGATGGGTCGAGCGCCCGGCCTGCTTGGCCATGTACATGGCGGCATCTGCCTGCTGCATCAGCGTATCGATGTCGGTCGCATGATCGGGATAGAGGCTGATGCCGATGCTGGCCGACATCGGCATCAGCTTCGATCCCAGCCTCAAGGGCGCGGCCAGCGCCTCGGTGATCCCGGCCGCGACGCGCTCGGCGTCTTGCGCGTTGCGCTGCGGCAGCAGGATGACGAATTCGTCGCCGCCGAGCCGTCCCAGCATGTCTTCGGGGCCGATCTGCTCGCGCAGACGCTGGGCCAGCTGGATCAGCAGCTCGTCACCGGCGGCGTGACCCAGCGTGTCGTTGACGTCCTTGAAATGATCGACGTCGAGGAAGGCCAGCGCGATATGGCTGCCGGTCGGGCAGGCATCGATCGCGGTGGTGATCAGATTCCGCAGCTGTGCGCGGTTCGGCAGGCCGGTGACGATGTCGTGATAGGCGAGCCGCGCGATCTCGGCGCGTGCCTCCTTGCGCTCGATCGCGAAGGCTCCGAGATTGACGCAGGCCTCGACGATGCGCCGGTGCCAGTTGCTCGGCGCGCGAGGCTCCCGATAGTAGAAGGCGAAGGTCGCGATGACCCGGCCGTCCTTGGCCTTGACCGGGGTCGACCAGCAGGCGCGCAGGCCGATCGCAAGCGGCATCGCCTTGTAGGGTTGCCAGCGGTGATCGGTCTCGAGGTCGGTCGCCAGCACCGGCTCGCCGTAGAAGGCGGCAGTGCCGCAGGAGCCGACATTCGGGCCGATCGCAATCCCGTCCAGCGCGCGTGAATAATCCTCCGGCAGCGAGGGACCGCCGAGCGGGTGGATCAGGCCGGCGGCATCGACGTGGAGCAGCGAACAGACGACGTCCGGCGCGATCTCCTCGACGCGGCGGCATAGCCGGTCGGCGATGTCGGTAATCGGAACTTCGTCCGCGAGGGAGCCCATGATGAGCTGCTGCAGCGAGCGCAACTGCTTGGTCTCGGTGATGTCCTCGAGCAGCGCGAAGATGTGCCTGACCTGGCCCTTCTTGTCGCGGAAAGCATCGATCCGGGCGCAGACCCAGATCTCCTCGCCATCTTTGTCGTAGGCGAGCACTTCGGCTTCGCCGCGGCGACCGCCATGCATCAGGCGCTTGACGAGCCTCTCGACCGCCCTGCGGTTGGTGTGACAGCCGGCGATCAGCTCGCCTGCGCGGCGGCCCTCGGCCTCACCGCTGGTGTAGCCGAACAGCGCCGTGAAGGCCGAATTGACGTAGACGATGTTCTGCTCGGTATCGGTGATGATCACCGCCCGGTTGGTCTGATCGGAGACGGCGTGGAGAAGTCCGATCCTGACGCGGCGCTCGGCATCCGCGGTGACGTCGCGCGCGAACACGACGCGATGGGTCGCGCCGTCATGCGCAATCGACGACAGCGATATCGCGGCACGGATCCGGCTGCCGTCGTTCCGCACGAGGCTGATCTCGTCGCGGAATTCCGCGACCGGATCGGCTTGAAGGCATTTCAGGCTGAGAATTCCGGCATCGCGGCCGAGCGCGTCGGTGCGCGCGAGCTTCCAGATCCGCTCCGCACTGGCGTTGAAATGCGTGATGCGATGCGCGCTGTCGACGATGACGACGCCATCGTCGGCGCGTTCCAGCGCAGCAAGCAGCACGTCCGAAGTTTCTGTCACAAGACCATCGCAAGCAGACATCGGTGGACCGGGCATCGGGAAGAAGCGGCAATCGGCCCGAGGCTAACGCTCCGATGGTGTCCAAGACGTTTTTGCAATCCCCCATCGCATTTGCCAAGCCGCGACATGCTTAACTTTCGGCGAAGGAAACGCAGGTAATGCGGTGTGCCCGGAACTCACTCCGCGGTTCGGCCCTGGAGTTCGTGCAATCGGCCGGCGACGGCCCGCACCTTTCCCGGCGATGCCCGCCAGATCGACAGCGCCGACAATCCACTCACGATCATCGCGATGCCGAAGGCGAGCGTGTAGTCGCCGGCGCGATCATAGAGCAGGCCGGTCACCCACGGTCCGGCCGCACCGCCCGCCAGCGCCGCCAGCATGATCGTACCGAAGATGCTGCCCTGGTGCTTGCCCTGGAAGATCTCGAACACCACCGCGCCCATGATCGAGGTGAGGCCGTAGCCGAGCGCACCTTGCGCGAACACCATGACGTAAACAAGCCAGAGCGAGGGTTGATACTTCAAGGCGATCAGCGCGGCGAAGCAGATCACGAAGCCCGCACAGCTGATCGCCCAGACCCACTCCCGTCCGATGCGATCGGAGACATGGCCCAGCACGATCTGGCCGGGAATGCCGAGCAGGCTGACGATACCGAGCGCCCACACCGCGACACCGGGACTGAAGCCGATGTCGAGCAGGAATTTTGTCTGATGCACCTGCACCGCGTACCAGATGTACAGGCCGGAGAAATAGCCGATCGCGATCCACCAGAAGCGCGCGGTCGCAACGGCGCGCTTCAGCGTCCAGTCGGTGTTGACCCAAACGGGATCGACGATGTTGGAGATCGGTTGGGCATCGCCCGCAGCCGGGTCGGCGTCGCCGTCCGGCTCGAGGCCGATGTCCTGCGGGCGCTTGTGCAGCAGCAAGTTGACCGGCGCCAGCACCACCAGGATGAGCAGGCCCATCGCGGTGCAGGCGGTGCGCCAGCCGGTCTGTTCGATCATGTGCTGCACCCATGGCAGCAGCGTCACCGAGCCGATGCCGACGCCGGCGAAGGCGATGCCGATGGCAAAGCCGCGCTTGCGGATGAACCAGTTCGGCAGGAACAGCGACTGGCCGGAATAACCGAGACACACCGAGCCGGCGCCGACCATGACGCCGATGGTGACATAGAGATGCCAGGGCGCGCTGGTGAGCGGCGCGAGCAGCAAGCCGCCCCCCATCAGCACGACCCCGAGCTCCATCACCGCGCGCGGGCCGACGCGGTCCATCAAGCGGCCGATCAGCGGGCTGACCACGCCCGACACGACGAAGCCGAAAGAGAACGCGCCGGCGGTCACGCCACGCTCCCAGCCGAATTCGGAGATGATCGGCGGAAAGAACAATGAGAAGGCGGTACGCGCGTTGACGCCGATGGCCATGGTGACGAAGGTCACGGCGACCACGACCCAGCCGTAGAAGAACGGAAGCCGCATGATGTGATTGTTTCACCCCTAGATGGTGCTACCGACCATCCGGAGCGGTCCGGGTCAAGCGCTTTTCGCGTGTACGCTCGAGCCGCGGGGCTCGCATGATGCCAGAGCCTGGGAATGATGCTTCCGCATCGTCATGGCCGGGCATGTCCCGGCATGACGGCTTCTTGTTCAAGGACGATAGAGGCGGTGCGCTCAAGCGGCGTCGCGGCGCGACGGTTTGGCGGGGGCGTCGAACAGGATTCGCTCGATCGGCTGCGGGCGGCCGAACAGATAGCCTTGCGCGAAATTGACGCCGAGCGCCTTCAGCCGCTCGTACTCCTCGCGGGTCTCGACGCCCTCGGCCGTCACCGACATGTCGAGCCCGCGCGCCAGCGTCACGATCGAAGAGATGATGGCGGAGCTGCGCGGCTGCTGCGTGAGATTGCGGATGAACGACTTGTCGATCTTGATCTTGTCGAACGGAAACGCGGTCAGGTAGCTCAGCGAGGAATAGCCGGTCCCGAAATCGTCGAGCGCGAGCTCGATGCCGAGCTGCTTGAGCCGCTGCATGAAGGCGTGGTTCTCGCCGCCGCGCTCGAGCAGGACGGATTCGGTGATCTCGATCTCCAGCCGGTGCGGCGGCAGGCCGGAATCCGCGAGCGCCGCGCAGATCACCTCGAACAGCTCGGCTTCCTTGAACTGGATCGGCGACAGATTGACGGCGACCGCGAGATCGGAAGGCCAGCCGGCCGCATCAGCGCAGGCGCGCCGCAGCACGAATTCGCCGAGCGGCACGATCAGCCCGGTCTCCTCTGCAAGCTGGATGAACTGGTCCGGCGGGATCAGGCCGCGGGTAGGATGCCGCCAGCGCACCAGCGCCTCGAAGCCGCGCCGCGCGCCGCTGAGGGCGTCGATGAACGGCTGGTAATGCACCTCCAGCTGGCACCGCGCGATGGCGTCGCGCAGGTCCCCCTCCAGCGTATTGCGGGCCTCCAGCTCGGCCGACATCGCCTCGTCGTAGATGGTGAAGCAGTTGCGGCCCGCCGATTTCGACCGATAGAGCGCAAGGTCCGCCTTCTTCAGCAATTGCTCCTGATCGCTGCCGTGATCGGGCGCGATGGCAATGCCGATGCTGGTGCCGATCTCGACGCGGTGGCCGGGCAGGAGGAAGGGCTCGGTCAAGAGCTTGGCGATCCGCGCCGCCAGCTCGGTCGAGCAGGCGCGCTGATCCGCGCCGGCTTCCTGGATGACGGCGAACTCGTCGCCGCCGAGCCGCGCCAGCACGTCGTTGGCGCGTACGGCGGATTTCAGCCGCTGTGCCACCTGGCGCAGCAGCGCATCGCCGGCGCCGTGACCGAGGGAATCGTTGACGTTCTTGAAGCGATCGAGGTCGAGCATCAGGATCGAGAACGGCAGGCCGCGCACGCCCAGCTGGCTGTTCATCTCGTCGAGCCGGGTCAGGAAGAAGGCGCGGTTCGGCAATCCGGTCAGGATGTCGGTCTGAGCGAGCTCGAGCACCCGCCGGTTGGCCAATGACAGCCGCCGCGAATTGCGGCTCGCGAGCATGAGGTAGGTCGACAACGACAGCGTCAGCAGCAAGCCGACGATCAGCACCGCGCCCGCGCGATCATAGGTCGTCTCCAGCGCACCGCCGGCGGTTGGAACCGCACGCACCTGCCAATCGGTATCGCCGATCTTCAGGCTGCCCGACCAGTGCAGCGCCCGCGCGACGTCGCGCATGGACTGCGGCGCCGTGGCGGCCGACGAATAATCCGGCAGCATCTGCTCCAGGCCGACGATCTGCGCCGTGAACGGCGGATAGACGTTCATGCTGACCGCGGGGCTCGCGCCGGTGGTCACGCGAATGGTCTGAATCAACAGCGGCAGGTCGAAGATGCCGACCACGAAGCCGGCGAGATTGCGACGCCGGTCCGCAACCGTCTCGCGCGACGTCCCCTTGGCATAGACGGGAACGGCAACGAGGACGTCGGGCAGCCGGCCCCCCTCCTTCGGTTCGAACAGGCGCGTGCGGATGGCCGCGACCTTGTCGTTGTCGCGCGCGCGCTCCAGAACCGCGCGGCGTTCCGGAACGGTGGCGTAGTCCATGCCGTAGACCAACGAGGTCTTCGGCTGGGTCGAGTAGAACACCGGAAAGTACTCGTCGCCCTGCGGCGCAGTCACGAATTTCTCGCCTTGAAGCGCCTTGATGCGATAGCCGGACACACCGTCCGTGATCGCCGCAGTCTCGTACTCGACGCGTTCCTTGCGGTTGACGCGCGGCAGCCAGGCAATGCGCAGCATGCCGGGATGGCGCTCGAACAGGCGGGCGCTGAAGGTCTCGAACTCGCTGCGGGTGACTTCGTCGTTGGTCGATTCGAACAGCGTGCGCAGCGCGACCAGCCTCGAGATGTACTCGCCCATGCCGTTCTGCATGACGATCGCTTCGGTCTCGGCCGCGTTCTCGAACTCGATCCTGTTGACGCGATCTTCCCACCGCGCCACGGCGGCCGCACCCACGACCGAGAACAGAAGGCCGACGCCGACCGCGACGAGCGCAGGGCGATAGAGCCCGAGCAGCGGCGCGGCACGCCACCATCCGGTCATCCGCCTTCGATCCTGATCGTTCTGATCGCGATCGCCCATCTTGAAAGCCGCCGTCCCCTATCCCGCGACAGCCGGAACCTCTGGTTGAGGCTCCGGCCCGGCTATCGGAACAAGACCGCGGTTAAGAACTGCACAATTTCGGAACCGGATCGTTTCGCACTGCATGGATTAGTTAACGAAGTGCGCGAATGACCGGGCATAGTGGAAACAAGTTGCCGGTTTTGCCCGGAGTACTACGGCCCTTCGATACCGTGCCGCTTAGCGAGCTATTCAGGCTCGCAGGGATATGTTGCGGAAGGTTTCTTCCAGCATCCGGCAAGACCTCCCGATGTATCGATTCCGATCGACGAGATCCGTTGTCCTGACCTTCCTGCTCCTGGCAGCGACAGCGCTCGCCGCCAGAGGCGATGAAACCGGCGTCAGCGAGGATGCGATCCTGTTCGGCCAGGCCGCCGCGCTGGAAGGCCCCTCCTCCGCGCTCGGACAGCGCATGCGGCAAGGCATCGTCGCAGCCTTCACCGAGATCAACGCCAAGGGCGGCGTGCACGGCCGCAAGCTCCAGCTCATCAGCCGCGACGACGGCTACGACCCCGATCGTTCGGTGGCTGAGACGCTGCACCTGATCGAGGACGACAAGGTGTTCGCGCTGATCGGCGCGGTGGGCACGCCGACCGCGATGGCGACGATTCCTATCACCAGCGCCAGGAACGTTCCCTTCATCGGCCCGTTCAGCGGCGCCGAATTCCTGCGCGACCTCGAACTCACGAACGTCGTCAACATCCGCGCGAGCTATGGTGCGGAAGCCGAAGCCTGGGTCAAGCACCTCACCGAGGATCGCCACTTCACCCGCATCGGCATCTTCTATCAGGACGATTCCTTCGGCCGCGACGGGCTGAGCGGTGTGAAGCGCGCACTCGCCAAGCGCGGCCTCGAGCTTGCCGCCGAAGGCACCTTCGAGCGCAACACCCGCGCGGTGACGGCCGCCTGGCGAACGATCAAGCGCGCCGAGCCCGAGGCCATCGTAATGGTCGGGACCTACGGGCCCTGCGCGGAGTTCATCAAGCTCGCACACCGCAGCGGTTTCTATCCGACCTTCGTCAACATCTCCTTCGTCGGCGCCACCGCGCTCGCCAGGGAGCTCGGCCCCGAGGGCGAAGGCGTCATCGTCTCGCAGGTCGTGCCGTTTCCATGGGACCGCTCGCTCGAGCTCGTCGCCGACTACCAGGCGGCGCAGAAGGCGTTCGACCCGACGCTGACGCCGGACTTCGTGTCGCTGGAAGGTTATCTCTCCGGCCGCCTCGCGGCCGCGGCGCTGGAAATCGCCGGGCCGAAACCGACTCGCGCGAGCCTGCTCCGCGCCATCAACAATGTCGGCCGTTTCGACATCAGCGGCAGCACCGTCACCGTCGGCGTGCGCACATTCGACACGCCGCCGAAGGTGTTTCTGACGGTGATCCAGAAGGACGGGACGTTCAAGGCTGTGGACCGGCTATAGGGCCGCTTCACGGCCGCCGCGTCCAGCGGTCGGCGTTCACCGCGCCCGGCGGCACTTCGCCCTTCACGATCGCTGCCACCTGCCGCACGGTTTCCAGCGACTGATATTCGATCGCCTGCGGCGTCAGCCCGCCGACATGGGGCGTCGCGATGACGTTCGGCAATCTCGCCAGCTCCGGCGTCGGCATCTGGTCCGGCGCGCGGCCGACGTCCAGCGCGGCGCCGGCAATGCGATTCTCGCGCAACGCCCGCGCCAGCGCCGGCTCGTCGACGAGATTCCCGCGCGAGAGGTTGATGAAAACGGCATGCCTCTGCATGCGCGCCAGCGCCGCTTCGCCGATCAGATTTTCGGTGTGCTCGTTGGCGATCGCGAGGCAGACGACATAGTCCGCCGCGGCGAGCAGCTCGTCGAGGCCAAGCTGGCGGATCGCGGCATCGCTGACGTCAGCGAACGGATCGCAGACCAGCACCTCCATGCGCAGCACCTTTGCCACTTCGGCAAGGTATCGCCCGATGCTGCCATAGCCGATGATGCCGAGCCGGCTGCCGGCGAGCTGGCGGCCCATCCGCGCCTCCGGCTTGCGGCCGGCCTGGTAGTCCGCCGTCGTCCGCGAGACGCCACGCGAGAGATCGACCATGAAGCCGAGCGCGAGCTCGGCGACCGCCTGCACGAAGCCGGGGCCAGCGCGGGTGACGAGCACGCCGGCCGCCGAGGCCGCCTCCACATCGACGTTGCGGATATCGACGGCGCAGCGGACGAAGGCCCGCAGACGCGGCAATTGCGCAAAGATCTCGCCGCGCCCTTCCGTCATGCGGTCGGCGACGATGATGTCGGCGTCCTTCGCGGCACGCACGAGGCCGGCGGCGTCCAGAGTTTCGTCGCTCTCGTGCAGGATCACCTCGGCGGCCGCCCGCAGCCCGTTGAGGCTACGGTCGCCGTAATAGTTGCGCCGCATCTCCGGCGTGTGCGCGAGCAGGACCTTCACGACATCTCTCCTTCAGTAACCGAACGCCCGCGGCAGCGCGGTGCTCAGCCACGGCACGAAGGCGATGACGAGCAGGCAGAGGAACAACAGGCCGAGATAGCCCATGATCGGCTTCACCGTCTGCTCGATCGGCACGTTGCCGATCAGGCAGGCACCGTAAAGGCCGAGCCCGAGCGGCGGCGCGAACAGGCCGATGCCCATGGCGATGACCAGCACGACGCCGAAATGCAGGGGGTCGACGCCGAGCTGCACCGCGACCGGCAACAGCAGCGGCCCGAAGATGATCAGCGCGGCCGCGCCTTCCAGCACCGAGCCCATCACGATCAGCACGGCGATCGCCAGCAGGATGAACAGCCAGACGCCCGAGGTCTTGGAGAGCCCGAGCATGAAATCGCCGACCGCATGCGGCACCTGCTGCAGGGTCAGCGTGAACGCCAGCGATTGCGCGGCGGCGACGATGAACAGGACGAGACCCGCGCGCGTCGCGGCCTGCACGAAGCTGTGCGCGGCCGATTTGAAGCTGAGCTCCCGGAACACCACGCTGCCGACGACCAGCGCATAAGCCACCGCGAAGGCCGAGATTTCGGTCGCGGTGGCAAAGCCGCTCTTGAAGCCGAAGAAGATCATGAAGATCAGGCCGAACGAGGCGATCGCACCGCTCCACAGCCCCGACACCGGCATCTGCGGCTCGACCTCCTCGATCCGCTCCGGCCGCTTGCCGAAGATGATGGAGACCGCAATCAGCACAGAAGCCATCAGCGCCGACGGCAGCAGGCCGGCGACGAACAGGCCACCGATCGACAGATTGGCCACGAAGCCCAGAATGATCAGGTTGATGCAGGGCGGAATGGTCTCCGCCATCACCGCGGATGCCGCGAGCAGCGCCACCGCGCCGCCCGGATTTTGCCTGGAACGACGCGCCGCCGGGATCAGCACGGAGCCGACCGCTGCGACGTCGGCCATCTTCGAGCCCGAGATGCCCGAGAATAGCACCATGGAAGCGACCATGACGACGTTGAGGCCGCCGCGCATACGCCCGACCGCGCGCTGCAACAGCTCGATCAGCCGCACCGACATGCCGTTGGCTTCCATGAGATAGCCGACGAGGATGAAGAAGGGGATCGCCAGCAGCACGAAATTGTCGATGCCGCGCGCCATCTGCTGGGCGAAGATCACGCCGGGCAGCGCGCCTTCGACCCAGATGAAGATGAGCGCGGCGAGCGCCAGCGCAAAGCCGATCGGCAGGCCGCCGAACAGCGTTGCGAAGAAGCCGATCAGCATCAAGGTGCCCGCCGACGGCACCGAGGACGGCGACAGATAGTCCCAGGCCAGATAAAGGCCGGTGACGACGATGATCGCGATGAGCCCCCTGACGATGTCTGGCAGCGGCCTTGCGCAGAGATGGTCGATTGCGAACACCGTCATGAACAGCGCGCCGACCCCCATGGGATAGAAGGTCAACTCCAGCGGCAGGCCGGAGCCGGTGGTCTGGCCTGCGGTCAGCGAACCCAGCTTGATCGCGTTATAGGCGACGTAGCCGGAGATCAGCACGATCAACAGCGCGCTGGCGGCATCGACCAGCGCGCGCAGCCGCACCGGCAGCAGATCGCGGAAGAAGGAGACACCGACATTCTCGCCGCGCGCGAGCGCGCTCGCCGCGCCGAAAAAGGCCGAGCCGACCATCAGCCCGCGCGCAACATCGTCGGACCATTCAACCGGCGCGTTGAAGAAGAACCGCAGCAGCACGGAGACGCAGACCACCACGAGATCGGCGGCGAGCAGGATCGCCGCGATCGCATCGCTGACGCGCAGCAGCAGGGCGATGCTGCCGTGGCGGCCGCCCGAAACGGGCACGGCGGCTGTCATCGTCATCAGGCTTGCGTCGCGCGGATGATGTCGATGACGGCCTTGGACTCCGGCCGCGCCTTCATGAAGTTCTCGGTCTGCGGCGCGACGCGCTTCTTGAACGCCTCGCGGTCGCATTCGGCCACCGTCACGCCCTTCTCGGTCAGGGCCGCAAGCGCCTCCTTCTCGACCGCGAGCCCATGGGCCCGGGTGTCGGCTGCGGCCTTCTTCGCAGCATCGAGGAAGCCTTCGCGCAGCTTCGGATCCATGCGGTTATAGGTCATGTCGCTGAAATAGATCGCGAGCGGCGAGAAATTATGCTGGGTCAGCGCGTAGAATTTCGACGTTTCGAAGAACTTGCTGGCCAGGATCGTCGGCGGATCGTGCTCCAGACCGTCAAGCACGCCGGCCTGCAGGGCCGTGTAGATTTCGCCGAACGCCAGGGGCGTCGCAGCAGCGCCCATCAGGCGCAGGCATTCGGTGATGACGGGGTTGGGCAGCGTCCTGATCTTGAGGCCGGCGAGATCCTCCGGCGTCTTCACCGGCTTCTTCGCCAGCACGCTGCGCGAGCCGAAATTATAGGCCCAGGCGATGATGCGGATGTTGCCGCCCTTGAGCAGCGCGTCCTCGATCGGCTTGGCCGCGCCGGCGTCGAACGCCTTGGTCTGCTGCGGGAAGCTCGAGAACAGGAAACCGAGATCGTAGGTGCCGACCAGCGGCACCAGATTGGCCGAGATCGACGAGCCCGACACCATGAGGTCGATGACACCGAGCTTCACCGAGTTGATGACGTCGATCTCCTGGCCGAGCTGGTTGTCGGGGAAGAAGGCGACCTCGATCTGCTCGCCGAGGCCATTCCCTTTCAGGTTCTTGACGAGGTTGTCGTAGTAGACCCGGCCGTTGGCGAATTTGGGATCGTTCGGCAGCGAGGAGGAGCATTTCAGCTTCAGCGTCGCAGCTTCGGCGCGGCCGATGATGGCGGGAGAGAGCGCGAGGCCGGCGGTGACCGCCGCCGATGACTTGATGAACGCGCGACGGTTCACGGGCACGATGGTCATGGTGCGGCTTCTCCCACATTGTTTTTGTTCGCCGCAGTCGTTGCTGGCGGCCTGTTGCGTGAACTCTATGGCCAAAGCGACGGAACAGGCAAGCGGGCGGCCGGCAAGCGCAGAGCGGCAGGGAGCGCGTACAGCAGGCGACCAGCGCGGCTGAACGACCGCAATTCCCCGGGGATTCGCGACGGGGATCGACCTGCAGCCACATCCGCGCAACGGGCGCGGTCGCGCCGGGCCGGCATCGATCCAATTGGAGCATGGATCAATGCGCAACTGACATGGATGGGCCGAGAATGATGCCCTCCGGCCCGGCAGGCGCCCTGCCCCATTTTGCCGCACGCCGAACGTGATCCAGTGCACAGACGGACGCATGGCGGCACCTTAGAAAAAGTGACATCATCGCGCGCATTGCCGATGGAGGTGACACCATGCGCCGTCCAGTCTTTTCCAATTTGCTTCTTGCATCCGGCCTTCTTGCGCTCGCTCAGTTGATGATTCCGACGGAGGCCGCGGCCGAAGCGCGGCTCGCGCTGGTGATCGGCCAATCCGCCTATCGCACCGTGCCCGAGCTGCCCAACGCCGCCAACGACGCCAAGGGCATGACAGAACTGCTCGGCAATGCCGGCTTCACCGTCACCACCGCGGCCAATCTGGCGCAGAACGAGATGCGCGCCGCGATCTCGGATTTCGCCGGCAAGGTCAGCGCCAGCGGCGCCGACACCGTCGCGCTGGTGTTTTATGCCGGCCACGGTCTGCAGATCGACGGCGAGAACTATCTCGTTCCTATCGATCTCGATCCCAAGCGCGAGGCCGACATCCCGCTCCAGGGCGTGCGCCTCAACGACCTGCTCAACACCCTCGGCGCGCTGCCGACGCGGGCGCGCATCTTCATGCTCGATGCCTGCCGCAACAATCCGTTCCCGGCGCTGAGCGGCGCCGGCCACGGCCTTGCGATCGTCGACACCAAGGCCGGCGCGCCCGGCTCCTTCATCTCCTATTCGACATCGCCGGGCGCCGAAGCCGAGGACGGCAGTGGCATCGACAGCCCCTACACCACGGCGGCGCTGACCATCGCCAAGCAGCCCAACCTGCCGATCGAGGAAGTGTTCAAGCGCATTCGTGTCGCCGTCGCACAATCGACCGACGGCCGGCAGATTCCCTGGGAAAGCTCCTCGCTGACCACCGACTTCAAGTTCTTCGGCGAGAGCAGCGGTCAGCCGTCCCTTCCGGGCGCAAATTCGATGGCGCTTGCCAGTGGCACGCGTAGCCTCGAGGACTGGCGCAAGGAATTGCAGGGCAAGCCTGCCATGGTCGCCTATGAACTCGTCATCACCGACGACACGGTGCCGGCGTACCAAGCCTATATCGAGCTGTACGCGCAGGACACCCGAACCCCGCGCGTGCGCACCGTGCTGGAACGGCGCCGCCAGATGCTGGCCTGGGAGCGCGCGACCGCGATCAACACCCGCGCTTCGTTCGAGGCTTATCTGGCCAATTGGGACAACAGCGACCTCGCCGCGACCGCGCGCCGGCTGCTGCTGCGCGTGCAAAACCGCAATTACGGCGTGCCCGTCGCCGCCGCGGCGACCCCGGTCGCCGTCGCAATGGCTCCGACCTGCCCGTGCTCGGCGCCGACACCGCCGGCGACGCCCGCCAATCCGAGCGTCGCGCCCATCATCAAGAAACGCGTCGACGACACTCCGCCCAAGCGCAAGGTGGTCGAGACGCCGCCGAAGCGCCGGCCGCCGCCCGACGAAGTGGTCTACGAGCGCGCGCCACCTCCCGGACCGCCGCCCGGCGCCGTGATGCAGGGCATCGGCGTCGGGATCGGCATCGGCATCGGAATGGGCGGCCGCGGCGGCGGCGACCATTACCGCGGCGACTACCGCAGATACTGAGACGGTCCAGCTTTGACATCGCACCGGCTCGCGCCCAATCGCGCGCGAGCCGGATTTATTACGTCAGCGCCGGATAATCGCGCTGGATGGCCTCCCGGATCCAGCCGGCCTGGATTGCGCGAAACAGGATCTGCGCCGTCCTGAGATCATTGGCCTTCATGCAGAGGTCGACGATGCGGCGGACCGCATCGTCGCGCATCAGATCGTCTGCAATCTTCATCGCGATTTCCATCGCGACGCGGGCCGCACGCTCATAGCGCTCACGCTCGCGCGTGGCAGTCTGCGCGGAGCCTCCGACGGCCTCCGCGCCCGCTCTCGCGGCCTCGCAGATGTTGCGGATTCGCTCCGCCGCGTCGATATCGCCGAGCGGCCCCAGGATCGGCTCATCCCAGATGTCGGCCGGCTGCCGCCTTGCGAACCACTTCATTGCCCCCCACCAATGGTCGTCGTTGCTTGCACCTTTCAGGACGTGCGGCGCGGCCCAATCGCCTCGAACTGCGCCTTCTGCTCGTCGTTGAGCGTGGCGTAGAAATCATCGAGCGCCGCGCGCACCGACTTGATGCCGTCCAGCATCGCATCCAGCCGCTTGCGGATCGTGGCCATGCGGGCCGGCGGTGTCATGACCTCATTGGGCTCGCAGGTTACTTTCAGCGATGCGCTGGCCTTGACGCTGGTATCCTGCAGCACCTGAAGCGCTGCGCGCTGGGTGTCGCTCGGACGAAGTCTTTCCTCGATCGTGGCGCCGGGCCAATCGAACGCGGCGGGCACGCTGCAAGTCTGCACCGGCGATCCGCCCGCATTGTTCGATGCGCTGGCGCGCCGCTGATCGTCAGCGAGGGCATTCAAGCGCGCCTTCTGTTCGTCGTTGAGCGAACCATAGAACTGGTCGAGGGCGGGCTGGACCAGATCGACGGCCTTCTGCATCGCCTCGATGCGTTGCTGCATGGCCGCGAGCCGGCCGGGGGCCGTCGCTGCGGCCTGCGTCGGACAGGATGTGCGGATCAGTGCTGCCGCGTCGACCGAGGCGTTGCCGAGCGCATCGAGAGCTGAGCCCTGCGCATCCGTCGGCTGCACCGCGGATGCGATCTGATCGATGGGCAGCCCGGCGATGGCGCGGCGGTCACTGCCGCAGAGCTGATCGAGCGGTGCGCTGCGCGCCCGCCGTCGTCCCTGCGGCTGCTGCGGCAGATAGGCCGACAGGCGATCAAAACCGTAGGGGCCGAAAATGCCGGCATAGATGTCCGGGTAGCCATAACCCCAGAAGCCGAGCCCGTCGCCCCAGATCGTGTAGTCGTAGAGATCGTTGTAGGCGAACGGCCAGAACAGCGGACCAACCCAGCCATAGCCGCCACCCGCATGTTGCCACCAGCCGCTGCTCGCGCCGCTCCAGCCGGCGAGTGCGGCCGCGGCGGCGAGCTGCGCACGCGCCGCCGGATTGCTGATCAGCCGGCCGTTGCGGAATGCGCTGGAGTTGATGGCATTGCGGAAGCTCGCGGGGGGGATCGCCGCGTTGCGGATCTGACCAAAATTGGGCCCGCCGCGCCGGGCACCCGTGGTGAACCGCATGCCGCGATGATGTCCGCCGCCATGTACATGCCCGCCGCCATGACCGCGGAAATGTCCGCCGCCGTGATGGCCACCGCCGTGTCCGCCTCCGTGGCCGCCGCCATGACCCCCGCCATGTCCGCCCTTCGCCAGGGCCGCGCCCGCCAGCATGCAGGCAAACGCCATTGCGGCAATTCCAATGACCGGTCGCACCATCGCATCCTCCCGCAGAGCCGCGCCATTGAGGCACCGGAACTTGGCGGGAATTGGAACCGGCAGGATTGCCGAAAGTTCCCGGTCTACGCCTCGGGCACAATCTTGCCGGGATTGAAGATGTTGAGCGGATCGAGGGCCTTCTTCAGGGCCCGCATCGCATCCAGTGCCTCGGGGCCGAGCTCCGCCTTCAGATATTTCTGCTTGCCCTGGCCGATGCCGTGCTCGCCGGTGCAGGTGCCGTCCATGGCCTGCGCGCGCTCGACCAGGCGATGCATGAACTCTTCGCCGCGCGCCATCTCGGCGGCGTCGTTGGTGTCGCAGACCAGGGAGCAATGGAAATTGCCATCGCCGACATGGCCGACGATCGGCGACAGCAGGTTGAGCCGCTTGAGATCCTCCTCGGTCTCGCTGACGCACTCGGCAAGGCGAGAGATCGGCACGCAGACGTCGGTCGCGACCACGCCGATGCTGTCGCCGGGCCGCAGCGCCTTCACGGACCAATAGGCGTCGTGCCGCGCCTGCCACAGTTTGGTGCGGTCCTCCGGCTTGGTGGTCCAGGAGAAATCGCCGCCGCCGCAATCTTTCGCGATCTCGCCGAAAGCCTTGGACTGTTCGGCGACCTCGATCTCGCTACCGTGGAATTCCATCAGCAGCAGCGGCGTCTCCGGCAGCGTCAGCTTGGAATAGGCGTTGCAGGCCTGCACCTGCGCGGCGTTGAGCAGCTCGATACGCGCCACGGGAATGCCGGTCTGGATCGCCAGGATGACGGCCTGACAGGCCCCGTGCACGGTCTCGAACGACACCGCGCCGGCCGCGATCGTCTCGGGAATGCCGCGCAGGCGGATGGTCAATTCCGAGATGATGCCGAGCGTGCCTTCCGCCCCGACGAACAGATGGGTGAGGTCGTAGCCCGCCGATGACTTCTTGGCGCGCGTGCCCGTGGTGATGATCTCGCCGTCGCCGCGCACCACCTTCAACGCCAGCACGCTGTCGCGCATGGTGCCGTAGCGCACCGCATTGGTGCCGGAGGCGCGGGTCGAGGCCATGCCGCCCAGCGAGGCATCCGCGCCGGGATCGATCGGGAAGAACAGGCCCTGGTCGCGCAGGTGCTCGTTGAGCGCCTTGCGGGTCACGCCGGGCTGGATCACGCAGTCGAGGTCCTCGGCATGCACCGCGAGCACCTTGTTCATGTCGCGCAGGTCGATCGAGATACCGCCGGCGGGCGCGTTGACCTGGCCCTCGAGCGAGGTGCCGGTGCCGAAGGGAATGACGGGGACGCCGTTCTTGGCGCAGATCCGCACCACGTCCTGGATGTCGGCGGTCTCCTGCGCCATCACCACGCCGTCCGGCGGCTGGTTGGGGATCCAGGTGGTGGTATGGCCGTGCTGCTCGCGCACGGCCTGCGAGGTGATCAGCCGGTTACCGAAGCGTGCGGCGAGCTGCTCCAGCGCGCTCGCGAGGGCTTTCGGCTCCGGCCGCGGCGGATTATTGGTGATGGTCGTACCCACGGAATTCCTCCCGACAGAAGAACCGTGGCAAAGGACATAAAGCCGGTCAAGTCAAGCGACCGGACGCATAGCTTGGGAAGGAAACATGCCGGAGACTGCCGCCTCGACGCCCAAAGCAGAGCCGTTCCGCGCCGCGATCATGCAGATCGAGCCGCAATGGATCGACTACAACGGCCATCTCAACATGGCCTATTACAACGTGATGTTCGACCGCGCGATCGACCAGCTCTGGAGCGAGCTCGGGATCGGGCCGACCTACATGAAGCAGCGCGGCGGCTCGACCTTCACGGCCGAATGCCATGTGCGCTATCTGCGTGAAATCCACCTCGGCGATCCCGTGCAGATCCTGGTGTGGTTGCTGGAGGCCGACGACAAGCGGCTGCATACATTCGAGGAGATGCGGCACGCGACCGAGGGCTGGCTGTCGGCGACGTCCGAGAACATGTCGCTCCACATGGACATGAATGCGCGGCGCGTTGCGCCGTTTCCGCCCGATATCAGCGAGCGCATCGCTGCGGTCACAAAGGCCCACAGCGCGGTCCCGCGCCCCGAGGGCATCGGCCGGAACGTGGCGATGCCCTCGAAGCGCTAAGCGCTATACCCTGTTGCGGCCGCGGGCCAGGCCGACCACGGCCGAGACCAGGAACAGAACGACCGCGATGAAGAAGATGATCTTGGCGATCTCGATCGAAGCGCCGGCGACGCCGCCGAAGCCCAGGATGCCGGCGATCAGTGCGATAACCAGAAACGTTACAACCCAGCCTAGCATGGTCAAACCCTCGTCTTGATGTTGTCTGCGTCGACGCGGCTCGCCGCGCCACTTGCCCAGACAATCTCGAGGCGGGAACGATGGTTCCGGGCCCTGCAACAGCGAAATTCGTGGTCCGCGAAGGAACAAATTGACCTGCCGCGCACGTGGAAAACCTGTTTTCGCCGCCCCATATAGGCACCATCCCTGTTAGAAGGCTCCCTCCCGTCACCCCGCGGTGTCATCGTGGGGCCAAATGATTCGCATGACCGAGCCGAGCAAGATCACTGGCGTACCCGACCACCAGCTCGCAGCCGGCGGCATCGCCGCGCGTGCGCGCGCCTCGGTGGGCCCGAAATACCTGTCCGGGCTCAATCCGGAGCAGCGCGAAGCGGTGGAGACGCTGGACGGCCCGGTCCTGGTGCTGGCGGGCGCCGGCACCGGCAAGACCCGCGTGCTGACGACGCGTATCGCCCATATCCTGAGCCAGGGCCGCGCCCGTCCCGCCGAGATCCTGTCGGTGACCTTCACCAACAAGGCCGCGCGCGAGATGAAGCACCGGCTCGGCCAGATGCTCGGCCATGCGGTGGAGGGCATGCCCTGGCTCGGCACGTTCCACTCCATCGGCGGCCGCATCCTGCGCGTCCATGCCGAGCTGGCGCAGCTCAAGTCCAACTTCACCGTGCTCGACGTCGACGACCAGGTCCGGCTCTTGAAGCAACTGCTTCAAGCCGAGAGCATCGACGACAAGCGCTGGCCGGCGCGCATGCTGGCCGGCCTGATCGACGGCTGGAAGAACCGCGGCCTGATGCCCTCGCAGGTGCCCTCGGGCGAAGCCGCCATGTTCGCCAACGGCAAGGGCGGCAAGCTCTATGCGAGCTATCAGGAGCGGTTGAAAATCCTGAACGCGGCCGATTTCGGCGATCTCCTGCTGGAGAATATCCGCATCTTCCGCGAGCACCCGGATATTTTGCGGCAGTACCAGCAGCGCTTCAAATTCATTCTGGTCGACGAGTACCAGGATACGAACGTCGCACAATATCTGTGGCTGCGGCTGCTGTCGCAGGCGCCGTCTGATTCGTCCTTCACCTCTCCCCGCGCACGGGGAGAGGTCGCATCGCCCGGCAGCGCAATTGCGCGCCTGAGCGATGCGGGTGAGGAGGACTCTCCGCAAGCTGAACCCGTGAGGACAACCCCTCTCCCCGTGCAGGACGGGGAGAGAGAGCAGAAGCCTCACGTCAAGAACATCTGCTGCGTCGGCGACGACGACCAGTCGATCTATGGCTGGCGCGGCGCCGAGGTGGACAACATCCTGCGCTTCGACCACGATTTCCCGGGCGCCAAGGTCATTCGCCTGGAGCGCAACTACCGCTCGACCGGGCACATCCTCGCCGCCGCCTCGCATCTGATCGCGCACAACGAAGGCCGGCTCGGCAAGACGCTGCGCACCGAGGACCAGGACGGCGAGAAGGTCACGGTCACAGGCTCGTGGGATTCCGAAGAGGAAGCCCGCGGCATCGGCGAGGAGATCGAGCAGATCCAGCGCAAGGGCGAGAAGCTCAACGAGATCGCGATCCTGGTGCGCGCGTCCTACCAGATGCGCGAGTTCGAAGACCGTTTTGTCACGCTCGGCCTGCCCTATCGCGTCATCGGCGGCCCGCGCTTCTACGAGCGCGCAGAGATCCGCGACGCGCTGGCCTATTTGCGCGTCATCAACTCCCCGGCCGACGACCTCGCCTTCGAGCGTATCGTCAACGTCCCGAAGCGCGGCCTCGGCGATGCCACCGTGCAGATGCTGCACGACCACGCCCGCAAGCGCCGCATTCCCCTGTTCGAGGCGGCCCGCGCGGTGGTCGAGACCGACGAGCTGAAGCCGAAGGCGCGCGGCTCGCTTCGCGACGTCGTCGCCCAGTTCGACCGCTGGCGCGCCCAGCGCGAGGTCACCGCCCACACCGATCTCGCCCAGATCGTGCTCGACGAGAGCGGCTACACCGAGATGTGGCAGAAGGATCGCTCCGCCGACGCCGCGGGCCGGCTGGAGAATTTGAAAGAACTCGTGCGCTCGATGGAAGAGTTCGAAAACCTGCAAGGGTTCCTAGAGCACATCTCGCTGGTGATGGACCGCGACAGCGGTGCCGACGAGGACGCGGTGTCGCTGATGACGCTGCACTCGGCCAAAGGGCTCGAATTCGACAACGTGTTCCTGCCCGGCTGGGAGGAAGGCCTGTTCCCGAGCCAGCGCACGCTGGACGAACAGGGCCGCGCCGGTCTGGAAGAAGAGCGCCGGCTCGGCCATGTCGGTCTGACCCGCGCCCGCCGCCGCGCCATGATCTATTTCGCGACCAACCGGCGCATCCATGGCACCTGGTCGACCACGATCCCCTCGCGCTTCCTCGACGAATTGCCGGCGGCAAACGTCGAGATCACGGAGTCCAAAGGCGGCTCGGCCTGGGGCGGCACCGGCGGCTACGGCGCCTCGCGCTTCGACGACATGGAGGCGTTCGGCTCGACCTATTCGACGCCGGGCTGGCAGCGCGCCCAAGCCAACCGCAACCGCGGCGGCGGACGCAATGGCGGCGGCGGAAGCGGCGGCTTCGAGGAAGAAGCCGCGACGTTCTCCTCCTCGTCATCCGGACCGGATTTCGGCAGCTTCTCCTCGCGCCGTCGCGCTCCCCTGACGATCGAGGGCGAGCTGGTCGCCAAATCGACCGGCACGACGTCCGAATTCTCGCTGTCAGACCGCGTCTTCCACCAGAAATTCGGCTACGGCCGCGTCACCAAGATCGACGGCAACAAGCTCACCATCGCCTTCGACAAGACCGGCGAGAAGAAGGTCGTGGACAGTTTTGTGCAGCGGGCGTGAGGCCTGCGATATGGCACAATACGTTGCTGTCATTGAGGACACCGATCCCGAAGCCGTCAGCTTGTGGTTTCCGGACCTGCCCGGCTGCATTTCCGGCGGCGACGACGTCGACGAGGCCATGGAGAATGCTCCAGAGGCCCTCGCATTCTATGCACAGGAGCTTGGTGCCGACGGCCGCCGGCTTCCTCCGCCGCGGACGCTGGACGAACTCAGGGCCGATCCGGAGTTCGCCGACGACCTGGGAAACCACACCGTCGTCCTGATCGAATGGCCACCCCTCGACACCGCCGAGTGAGGACTGTTCGCCGCACTCCCCTGGCCTTCGACGGTTCTCCTCCGAACAGGTCTTGACCATCGCGAACTTCCCCGTATCAGATAAAGCCATGGTCCGGGGCTCCATCACACTGATCTTGCTGACATTGGGGATGCCGTCGCTCAGCGCGGCGGAGACCATGAGCTTTGGCGATTCGATCGGAAAGCTGGCGGCGAGCTGCGGTGCGGAAATCGTCGCCAATTGCCGCGGCGTCAACCCGGACTCGACACGCCTGAAGGAGTGCCTGTCGCGCAACCGCGACGTGCTCTCCCCGCAATGCGCGAGCGACTATCTCGGCGCCTTCGACGCCATCCAGAAGCGCGTCGCCGCGCGCGTCACGGTGGCGAATGCCTGCCAGCGCGAGATCGTCAAGGTCTGCGGCGGCTCGACCAAGGAGACCAGCAAGTCGATCCCCTGCCTGGTTTCGACCCCCAAGGGCATCAGCAACAACTGCCTGAAGGCCGTCGACGACGCGGGGTATCGCTGATGCGCGCGACGAGGCTCTTCATTGCCGGACCGGCCCTCGCGTTTGGCCTCGCTTGGCTCGCGGGCACAGCCGTCGCGCAGACGGCGGCGCCGACCCGCGACGACATCGTCGGCAAGCTCAACCATCTCGAAGAGCCCGGCGAGGTCGATCTCCCCGCGCTGAAGACGCAGGTGATGGAGCGCGCCAAGGCCAGGATCAAGAATGATCCCGGTCCGGTGAACCGGCCGCCGATCGCGCCTGATCTCGCAAAGCTGCCCGCCTTCAACGCGCAGATCCAGTTCGATGCCGACACGCCGATCATCCAGCCGGCATCCTACCAGACCGTCGGCCGCATCGCGGACGCGCTGGTTCATTCCTCGCTGCTGCCCTACACGTTCCTGATCGTCGGTCACGTCGAATCCAATTCGAAGACGCGCGAGGCCAATGCGATCCTGAGCCAGCGCCGCGCGGACGCGATCCGTGACGTGCTGGTGAACACCTTCAAGATCTCGACCAAGCGGCTGCATCCGATCGGCCTCGGCGAGGAGCAGTTTCTCGACCGCGCCAAGCCGACGTCGGCCGTCAACGGCCAGTTGCAAATCCTGACCTATGCCAAGGTGCCCGAGGAGGCGCCTGCGCGTCCGGCCGCAGCGCCCGCGCCTGCGGCGAAAAAGCCCGCCAAGAAGCGCTGAGCACACGGGCTTCGCACCCGGCGGAACCCTTTGAAGTCCTGATCGTTTTGTAACCTGTCCGGGGCGCACCCATACGGCTTTGCGCGACAAAAGCGCCGGTTTGTGCACCGCCCTGTCCAGTGCTATAGCCACTGTTCGCCCTTCCCGATCCCGTGCTGCATGAGACCAAAATGGGTGGCATTTTTCAGCGCCAACTTGCCGTTTACGTCGAGTACCATCGCGATCCCCGGAATACGGCGATGCATGTGGTTGGTATTCTTCTGTTGTTCACCGGCGCGGTGATGCCGCTGACGCTGGTCCGGCTTCCGCTGTTCGGTTTCGATGTCAGCCTGGCGGTGATCCTGGCCTTGCCGGTGCTGATCTATTGGCTGCTGCTCGATGTGGCGCTCGGGATCGGCATTCTGGCTGTTTCCATCGTGCTGTTTTCGGTTGCGACGACCATTGCGGCGCAGGTCAGCACTGCGACCATGTGGGCTATTTTCGCCGCGCTGGTGGCGCTCGGCCTCGCCGCGCAGACCATCGGTCACAAGGTTTTTGAGGGCCGCGAAGCCTCGCTGTTCACTTTTCCTTCGCATCTTTTGCTTGGACCGATGTTCGTCATGGCAAAATTATTCATTGCATTGGGCTTCCGTCGCGACCTTGCCGCGATTCTGGCGCCTCTTCCGGCCAATTCCCTTTCAACCCGATAGTTCTAGAAGCGAAACAGCAACCTTCTGCATGGCTCTCGTCCTGGTTACCGGTGGCAGTGGCTTCATCGGACATCATCTCGTCGAAGCGCTCCGCGCCCGTGGGCAGCGGGTGCGCGTTCTCGATGTCCGCGGGCCGGCCGCGGGGAACACTGACGTCGAACACGTGCAGGGTTCGGTGCTTGACGGCGCCGCGGTCGATGCTGCGATCGCCGGGGTCGATCAGGTCTATCACCTCGCCGGTCTGCCCGGCATGTGGGTCGCCAACAAGCAGGACTTTCACGAGGTCAATTGCCGCGGCACCGAGATCGTGCTTGCGGCCGCGATGAAGCGCGGCGTGTCGCGCTTCCTGCACTGTTCGACCGAATCGATCCTGTTCCCCTATTCCGACCTGAACGGCGTCCCCGCGGAAGAAGCGTTGCAGCCGGCCGATGCCATGCCGGGCGCCTATACGCGCTCGAAGTCGCTCGCCGAACATTGCGCCGCAAAGGCCGCGGCCGATGGCTTTCCGCTCGTGATCGGCACGCCGACCATGCCGATCGGTGCCGCCGACCACAATCTGACGCCGCCGACCGCGATGCTGTGGTACTTCCTGCAGAAGAAGGTGCAGCCGCATCTCAACTTCCTGGTCAACCTCGTCGACGTTCGCGACGTGGCCATGGGCCTGGTGCTGACCATGGAGCGCGGCCGCCTCGGCCAGCGCTACATTCTCGGCGGGGACTGCGTCCCGCTCGGACGCATCCTGCGGATGATGTCGGCGATGAGCGGCCGCCGGCAGTTTCCGGTCGTCGTCCCCGGCAAGATCGCCGAGCTCTCCGCGATCATGCTGGAATACATCTCCGATCAATTCACGCGCCGGCCGCCCAACGGCACCGCCGAGGGCGTGCGCATCGCGCTCGCCGCGAGCGATCTTTCGATCGGCAAAGCCCGTAACGAGCTCGGCTATTCGCCGCGTCCGATCGAGCCGGTGCTGCGCGAAACCATCACCCATCTGCTTGCCCGCAACGGCCAGCAGCCCACCGGCGCCATCGAGCATCGCACGCTCTCCTCGCGCGCAGGCTGAAGCCGCCGCCCAACGCAAAGAACCTTCATGTCATTCGATTTCAGCAAGCTTCTCTCCGTCGCCTGGGGTGGCTGGACCACGGCCTGGCCGACCGAACTCCTTGCCCTGGTCTGGCTCGCCTTTCTCGCCAGCTGGGTTGGTGCCTCGTTCTGGCAGGGGCGGACCAAGAAGCAGGTCATGACGCTGGAGTCGCAGCGCTATCGCCTGCCGATCCTGGTCGGCGGCATCCTGTACACGCCATGGGTTGCACAGCTCCTGGGCTGGAAGCCGCTTTGGGTGCTCGGCAATACCGGCATCTACATCGCTGCGGTCCTCTCCGCGGCCGGCATCGCCTTCGCCTGGTGGGGCCGGCTGCATCTCGGAAAATTCTGGTCGAACACCATCACCCACAAGGAAGATCACCGCGTGATCGACACCGGCCCCTACGGCATCGTGCGTCACCCGATCTACACCGGCTTGATCTTCGGCATGCTGGTGACCGGCGTTGCGATCGGCTTGGTGACGACGATCCTCGGCGCGATCCTGATCTCGCTCGGCATGTGGCAGAAGGGCCGGATGGAAGAAGTGTTCCTCTCCAAGGAGCTCGGCGAAGATGCCTACGGCGCCTATTGCCGCCGCGTGCCGATGATCATTCCGTTTTTGTCGCCGCGGTAAGGGCGTAGTAACTGGCCCTCACTCTCGTGTCCCGGACGCGCTGCGCTGCGCCCCGGGGGCACCAGCGCACGCTTCTGCGCACCAAGGAACCGCACCCCCCCTTGCCCGTTAGCTCCTCGACATCTGCACCACGCAGAGCATCGAGCCGAGCCCAAGCCATGTCGGACGCCTACGATTATTTCCGCGAGCACGCGATCGCCGCCTTGCGCAAGGCGCGGGCGCTGCCGCCTGGGCGTACCAAGCAGAAGCAGCGCACGGTCGCGCGGGTCTATCATCTGCTGTCCAGAGAAGCCGCGCTCGCACCCAACGTCCATCACCTCGACGATTTTCGCGCGGCACGGCAGCTCGAGCGGCAGATCGGCCGTTGATCTCCGGGCATCACCCGTCGGCGCTCGTCCCATGCAAATTCGATCGGCTGCCATTCCCAGGGAATAGGCCCCAGCGGCATGCCGCATAGGTTGACGCCGGCCCCGTCAGCCAGTTGGATGCGCGCGCAAACAGGGGCACCTCATGACCTTCTCCAGCGTCTTCGCGCAGTTCGTCGCGATCCTCGGCGGCATCGCGCTGCAATGGCGCAAGATGACGGGCACCGAGCCCGCGCCGGCCTGGGGCCTGACCCCCGCCATTCCCGAAGCGAAGCCGCAAGGCGCGATCCCGACCTTGAAGATGCCGACCGCGCGCGGCTGGAACGAGGGCCAGAAACCGACGGTCGCGCCGGACCTTGAGGTCAACGCGTTCGCCACCGGCCTCGACCATCCGCGCTGGATCGAGGTGCTGCCGAATGGCGACGTGCTGATCGCGGAGGCGACGCAGATCGCAGGTGCCCCGCGCAGCGTGTTTCACTACGCGATGCAGGCGACGATGCGCCGCGCAGCAGCGCTCGGCGTGTCCGCCAACCGCATCACGCTGCTGCGCGACAGGGACGGCGACGGCGTCGCCGAAGTTCGCGGCGCCTTCATGGAGAACCTCAATCAGCCCTTCGGCATGGCGCTGGTCGGCGACACCTTCTATGTCGGCAACACCGACGGCGTGATGGCGTTTCCCTATGTCGCGGGGGCCGACCGCATCACCGCGCCGGGCAAGCGTCTCACGACTTTCAAGCCAGGCGGCCACTGGACGCGCAGCCTGCTCGCAAGCCCAGACGGCAGGAAGCTCTATGCCGGCGTCGGCTCGCTCAGCAACATCGCCGAGATGGGCATGGAGGTCGAGGAAGGCCGTGCCGCGGTGTACGAGCTCGACCTCGCCGCCGGTACGCATCGCATTTTCGGCGCCGGCCTGCGCAATCCCGTAGGCCTGGCCTGGGAGCCGAACACGAACGTGCTCTGGGCCGTCGTCAACGAGCGCGACGGGCTCGGCGACGAGACGCCGCCCGATTATCTCACCTCGGTGCGCGACGGCGGCTTCTACGGCTGGCCTTATTGCTATTGGGGCAAGACGGTTGACGACCGCGTGCCGCAGGATCCGGCGATGGTCGCCAAGGCGCTGCAGCCGGACTATGCGCTCGGCGGCCACACCGCCTCGCTCGGCCTGTGCTGGATGCCCGCGGGCACCCTGCCCGGCTTCGGAGACGGCATGGTGATCGGCCAGCACGGCTCGTGGAATCGCAGCAAGCTGTCCGGCTACAAGCTGGTGTTCATCCCGTTCGAGAACGGCAAGCCGTCCGGTCCGGGCCGCGACATCCTGTCGGGCTTCCTGTCTCCCGACGAGAAGGAATCCTACGGCCGCCCGGTGGGCGTGACGATCGGCCCCGACAAGAAATCGCTGCTGATGGCCGACGACGTCGGCAACGTGATCTGGCGCGTCACGGGAGCGTAGAGCCTCACGTCCCTACGCACAGGGTGGCGCGCTGCTTCTTGAGCAGCGCGATCACGGACAGCGCCGTGATCAACCCGGTCTTGGGATTCTCCGACGGGATGTTCTCGATCCCCATCGAGAACCTTGCAGAATCCGCGTCGACCTCGATGCGGTGAACGTTGCGTGTCACGGTCGGGTCGGCCCAGACCTGGATCTGGGTGCGATCAGGCCCGATGCCCGCCAGCGACAGCGCAACGGCGACATTGACGTTCGCCGGAAAGCCTTTTGCGGCTTCGCGCGCGCTGCCCTCGAACAATTTCAGCGGCTCGCGCAGATTGTCGATATCGATGTTGTTTTGCACGGTGAACGGCGCACCCTTCAGCCCGTCGATCGGCTTGCGCGTCACCATCTTCACGGAATGAATGGTGCCGATGGCGGCGGCGTTGACGGCGTCGAGCCCGATCAGCGCGCCGGTCGGCACGATGATGCGGCCGCCATTGGCGCGGGCGAGATCGACGAGATCGAAATTATCGAGCAGGCCGCCGACGCTGACCACGACCGCGGCCTTGCCGCGCTTCACCACGGGCTCGACGATGGAGCGCAGATGATGGCTCGGCGCGCACTCGACCACGATGTCCGCGGCCTCGCCGAGCTGGTCGATCGGCAGGATTTGCGGCGGGCGGCGCAGGCTATCGAGGAACGCCTGATGCTTTGCGGGATCGCGCACCGCGACGGCGGACAGCGCCAGCCCCTCGATGCCCTGATCGAGCGCGGTCGCGATCTTGCTGCCGATCGAGCCCAGCCCGGCAATGGCAACGCGCAATTCACCCGGCGTCTTTTGTTCGCTCATCGCATCCACCTTCTCGCCCAGCCTACGTCATAGCCCCTCATGCCTCCCGCGCATAGCGGCGCAGGCGCGCCTCCAGCACCGCCAGCATGACATCGCGAGCCGGATCGCGCGTGCCGCGCAGCCAGACGGCGGCGAGCGGCAGCCGGCCGACCGGGCCGCTATGCCTCAGCCGGAGCGGCACGAAGCGCACGCCTGACACCGCCATCCGCGTGGTCCAGCGCGGCACGATCGCGACGCCGAGCCTGGTGGCCACCAGATGGATGATGGTCTGCTTCTCGTCGGCGACCTGCACGATGCGCGGTGTCAGCCCGGCCTGCTCGAACAGCTTGATCGTGAGATCGTGGCTGTGCGGCCGCGAGCGGCGATCCGGCACCAGCATCGCCTCGTCGGCGATGTCGGCCAGCGTGATCGACTTGCGCCTAGCCAGTGCATGCCGCTGCGGGAACGCCACGATCGCGGTCTCCTGGAGCAGGTCGCGGAATTCGAGCCGCTTGTCCGCGCGGCCCGGCGGGCGGACAAAGGCCAGATCGAGCGCGCCGGTCAGCACCTTCGGCAGCAGCCGGACCGTCTTGTCCTCGAGAAGCTGCACCGCGATGTCAGGATGGCTCGCGCGGAAGTCGCGCAGGAGCGGCGGCAGCAGCCCGGCCGCCGCGCTGTCGATGGCACCGATCCGCAGCCGCCGCGCGGCTCCCGCACGCGAGCGATTGCGAAGGCTGTTCTCGACGGCCTCGACCTTGGCGAGGATGGCACGGGCATCGCGCAGCAGCGTCGTGCCGTCCTCGGTGAGCGACACCGCGCGCGTGGTCCGCGCAAACAGCCGCGTGCCGAGGTCCTCCTCCAGCAGCCTGATCTGCCGGCCCAGCGCCGAGGGCAGCATTTGGAGCTGCTGCGCAGCGCGGCCGAAATGCAGCTGCTCGGCTGCCGCCACGAAGCATCGAAGCTGATGCAATTCCATTCCCGGCCCTCTCACCTCAGACGGCGATGATTATATCATTTTTTTGTATAAACCAGCGCTGCTTGAGACGGTTTGGGCCACCGTCTAGATTCGGCGCCGACGCAGCCCGCCGGATCCGGCGCGGCACCACCGACATCCCAAACGGAGCCTCCCATGCGCACCCATTCGATCGCGGCCATTCCCGCCGACGGCATCGGCCCCGAGGTGATCTCGGCCGGCATCCGCGTGCTGGAGGCGCTGGCACAGCGCAGCGGCGATCTCGCCTTCGACGTCAAGACGTTCGACTGGGGCTCGGACTATTACAAGAAGCACGGCGTGATGATGCCGGCCGACGGTCTCGCCGAGCTCAAGAAGTTCGACGCGATCTATTTCGGCGCGGTCGGCGCCCCCGATGTGCCCGACCACATCACGCTGTGGGGCCTGCGCCTGCCGATCTGCCAGGGCTTTGACCAATACGCCAATGTGCGGCCGACAAAGATCCTGCCCGGCGTCGCCTCGCCGCTGCGCAATGTCGGCGTCGGCGATCTCGACTGGGTGATCGTGCGCGAGAACTCGGAAGGCGAATATGCCGGCATGGGCGGCCGCGCGCACAAGGGCCTGCCGGAAGAGGTCGGCACCGAAGTCGCGGTGTTCACCCGCGTCGGTGTCACCCGCATCATGCGCTATGCGTTCCAGCTCGCGCAGTCGCGCCCGCGCAAATTCCTGACCGTCGTGACCAAGTCGAACGCGCAGCGCCACGGCATGGTGATGTGGGACGAGATCGCCGCCGAGGTCGCGACCGAATTCCCCGACGTGACCTGGGACAAGATGCTGGTCGATGCCATGACGGTGCGCATGACGCTGCATCCGAAGAGCCTCGACACCATCGTCGCGACCAATCTGCACGCCGACATCCTCTCCGATCTCGCCGGCGCGCTGGCGGGAAGCCTCGGCGTGGCGCCGACCGGCAATATCGATCCGCAACGCCGCTTCCCCTCGATGTTCGAGCCGATCCACGGCTCGGCCTTCGATATCACCGGCAAGGGCATCGCCAATCCGGTCGCGACGTTCTGGACCGGCGCGCAGATGCTGGAGCATCTCGGCGAGAAGGATGCAGCGATGCGGTTGATGGCGGCCGTCGAGAAAGTCTGCGCGGCCGGCGTGCTGACGCCCGACGTCGGCGGCAAGGCGACAACGAAGGAGGTCACGGACGCCGTGATCGATGCGATCCACGGATCGAATGTTTGAGAACGCCCTGCGTCATGCGCCGGCTTATCCCGGCCATCCACGATCTTTCGTGCGGCACCGAGAACGTGGATGCCCGGGACAAGCCCGGGCATGATGAACGAGGAAGACCGCCCGCCCAATCAACACCGCTTTTACAGCGGCAAAGCCCCTTATTTCCGCTTCGGCGGAGCCGCCGGCGGCGCTGCCATCGCGGCCGCAGGCTCCGGCGGCGTCAGGTGGCGCGGGACGATGATGGTTTGCCCCGGCGTGAGCTGTGCATTCTCGGCAAGCGAATTGCTCTGCGCGAGCGTCCACAGCGGCACGCGATTGGCGGCGGCGATGCTCTCCATGGTGTCGCCGCGGCGCACCGGCACCCGCACGCCGGAATCCCACAATTCGACCAACGTATCGGCAGGTACGAGATAGCGCAGCGGCACGGCATCGGCCTGGGTCTGCGGCGGAATGCGCGGCAACTGCGTCACCATCTCGAGGATCTGGCGATGGATGTCATCGGACTTCTCGATGTTGATGTGCGAGACGCGCGCGTTTTCCTTCAGGTCGTAGCTGGCGTAATGACCGCGAAAGCCCGGCACCGCGACGACGTCGCCTCCGCCGAGCACGCTGTCGGACAGGAAGATGTTGATGAAGCGCTCGACATTGAGCGGCACGTCACCGGTCGCGTGCGCGGGATCGATGGCGATGACGAGGCTGATCGGGATGTTCTCCTTGGCCGCCATCTCGGAGATGACGACCGAGCACAGCCCGCCCATGGAATGGCCGATCAGCACGATCGGCGCCGGGCTTTCCTTGTAGCTGGCGATGACACGATTGCCGATGAACCGGCACAGGGTGAATTCATAGACATTGGCCGAGAAGCCGGCCTTCGTCAGCTTCTCCTCGAGCCGGTCCATGCCGGTCGAGAAGATGGGCCCCATGGCACCGCGGAACAGGTAGATCTTCGGCGGCGGCAGCGGCTCGAACGGCGGGGGCGGCGGCGCGGCAGGGACGGCGGCCGCCGCGGGCTTCGACTTGGCAGGGGAAGCGGCGGCCGGGCCGATGCTTAAGGCGAGCAGCGCAATCGCTGCCAGCGCAAGGATTCGCCTCGGTTCGAGCATCAGTCCAGCAGTCCCACCGTGGGAGGCAGAGGCCTCTCCCGCGGCGGTTCATGCCCGCGGATTTGGCGGATTTTGCGGCGCCGAAACTGAGCCGATTCGTCTCAGTTCCTCGCCGGAGCCGTTGCCGCCGCGGAGCGCGCCTGCCGCGGCGCGCCGCGCTCGGCGACCGGCAAGGCCGGAGCGCGCGAGCGCATGATCGCGGCGTCGATCTCGGCGATGACGCGGCGCTGGATCGCCTCGTTCTTGTCGATCGAGATGTGGCCGACGCCGGTGCCGCGCACGTCGACATTGTCGAGCTTGCCGCGCAGGCCCTGCGCGGCCCGCACCGGCTCACCGGGACCGTCGCCGATATAGATGTTGATGTAGCGCTCCGCGCCGGTCGAGAGCCTGGTCTTGAACACGGAGTCGAGACCGATCGCGAGCTTCACGGGCACGCCGAGCTGGTTGAGCTTGGCGATCATGTCGGGCAGCGCCGTGGCGCCGGAGGAATGGCCGACCAGGATGATGGTCTTGAGGCGGCCAGCCTTGTAGGCGGTCGCGGCTTCGTCGGCGAGCGAGGACCAGGACACGAAGTTGGCGACGGTGACCGGGACGCCTTGCGCCTGCAGCCGGGCGCCGATCGTGTCGAGCCCGAGCGAGAAGATGTTGAGCACGCCGCGGAGCAGGTAGACATGCGTGGTCGCGGCCTGGGCCTGGCTCGGTGCCGCGTTGGCGGGGGCCGGGCTCATGGCAACAGCTGACAGCAGGAGCAGGCCCATCGCCCAGACGCGAAGGGCGGACAATTGGCTGGCGCCGGCGGTGTGACGGCCGTTCGGTCTCATCGATGTTTTCCCTGGGGACATACGCTTTGCGATTGGCCGGAATCGTAGCCATGGCCTGCTCGCAGACGCAACAAAGAGCCGCGTGAACGGCAATCTTAGCCACAGCCCGTGACCATCGCGCAACACTTGCCTGGAACCTGCCACCGAAGGGCCTGTTTTGAGACCATTTTTCTCCAGCCGATTGCGGCCGGGCAATGGCATTCCTATCTCAGGGCTCCGCTGACCCGCCCTCCCGGCAGAGGCCAGCCTCCCCTCCCCAGCCCTTGCCCCTCATCCTCGCGGCCATCATGTCCTCCATCATTTCCGTCGCCAATTTGTCGAAGACCTATGGGTCCGGCTTCAAGGCGCTCAAGAACGTCAATCTCGATATCAAGCGCGGCGAGATCTTCGCGCTGCTCGGCCCGAACGGCGCGGGCAAGACCACGCTGATCTCCATCATCTGCGGCATCGCCAATCCGAGCGAGGGACGCGTCCTGGTCGGCGGCGAGGACATCCAGACCTCCTACCGCAAGGCACGCTCGCTGATCGGCCTTGTGCCGCAGGAATTGCACACCGATGCTTTCGAGAGCGTGTGGGCGACGGTGAGCTTCTCCCGCGGACTGTTCGGCAAGCCGAAGAACCCTGCGCATATCGAGAAGGTGTTGAAGGACCTCTCGCTGTGGGACAAGAAGGACAACAAGATCATCACGCTCTCCGGCGGCATGAAGCGCCGCGTGATGATCGCCAAGGCGCTGTCGCACGAGCCGCAGATCCTGTTCCTGGACGAGCCCACCGCCGGCGTCGACGTCGAGCTGCGCAAGGGCATGTGGGAGGTCGTGCGCACGCTTCAGCAATCCGGCGTCACCATCATCCTCACCACGCATTACATCGAGGAAGCCGAGGAGATGGCCGACCGCATCGGCGTCATCAACAAGGGCGAGATCGTACTGGTCGAGGACAAGGCGACCTTGATGCAGAAGCTCGGCAAGAAGCGGCTGACGCTGCATCTGCAGGGCAAGATCGCCGCGCTGCCGGAAAGCCTTCATCATTACGAGCTCGAGCTCTGCGACAACGGCGCGACGCTGGTCTACGACTACGACACCAAGGGCGAGCGAACCGGCATCACCAGCCTGCTCGGCGATCTCCGCACCGCCGGCATCCGCTTCAACGATCTCGATACGACGCAATCGTCGCTCGAGGACATCTTCGTCGACCTCGTGAGGACGTCATGAACCATCGCGCCATCCGCGCCATCTATCTGTTCGAAATGGCGCGCACCTGGCGCACGCTGCTGCAAAGCATCGTCTCGCCGGTGGTCTCGACGTCGCTATATTTCGTGGTGTTCGGCGCCGCGATCGGCTCGCGCATCAGCCAGGTCGAGGGCGTCAGCTACGGCACCTTCATCGTGCCGGGCCTGATCATGCTCTCCGTGCTGACGCAGAGCATTGCCAACGCCTCGTTCGGGATCTACTTCCCGAAATTCACCGGCACGATCTACGAGATCCTGTCGGCACCGATTTCCTATTTCGAGATCGTGCTGGGCTATGTCGGCGCCGCCGCGACCAAGTCGATCATTCTGGGCCTGATCATCCTGGCCACAGCCGGGCTGTTCGTGCCGCTGCATATCCATCATCCCATCTGGATGCTGGCTTTCCTGGTGCTGACGGCAGTGACGTTCAGCCTGTTCGGCTTCATCATCGGCATCTGGGCCGACGGCTTCGAGAAGCTGCAGATGATCCCGATGCTGGTGGTGACGCCGCTGACCTTCCTCGGCGGCAGCTTCTATTCCATCGAGATGCTGCCGCCCACCTGGCGCACGGTGGCGCTGCTCAACCCGGTCGTCTATCTGATCTCCGGCTTCCGCTGGAGCTTTTACGAGATCGCGGACGTCAGCATCTCCGTCAGCATCGGCATGACGCTGGCGTTCCTGGTGATCTGCCTGGTCGTGATCTGGTGGATCTTCCGCACGGGTTATCGGCTGAAGAATTGATCTGTCGTTCCGGGGCACGCGATGCATGCGCCCCGGAATGACGTCCGCGGCCGTCACCTGTAACAGTGGAAGTGGTGATACCCGTCGTAATATCCGCGGCAGCGGTGGCGGTAATGACGGTGGGGAATGCCGAACACGCCCTCCACCGCGCCCACGGCGCCTCCAACACCGGCCCCGACTGCGCCACCAACCACGCCGCCTACGGGACCGGCGATCCGGTTGCCTTCATAGGAGCCTTCCTGCGCACCGCGCACGATGCCCTGAGCGTAGCCGGCGTGCGGCAAGGCCAGCAGCGCAAGCAGGCTGGCTGCGGCGAACAGCAGGCGGACGGGCAAGCCGGCCGGGAGCGCTGCGGCGGAGATACGGGCTTTGTTCATGTTCGACCCCAGGGGAAATAAAAGAGGTAGCGGCGGCGGACGCCGCCTGTCGAGGGTGGTGGTGCTCAACGCCCGGGGCAGCCGGATGGTTGCGCCTTTGTGACGAATTGTCGGCGTTGCGAACGCGCGTCAGCTCGCGAAAATGTCAGCAGCGCCGGCAGCCGCGCGGCACAAAGCGGCCTTGCTTAAGCCCGACGTCACGTTAACGATGGCTGAAGCAGGCTGCTGGAACGAAAGCCGGATTGCAGGCATATTGCACGCCGGGGACGGAGAGCCGCGGCGGCTAGCGAGAAGAGGCCGGAGGCCAGGATTCAAATGCGTTTCCAGATGCGTTCATTTTTCATTGCTTTCACCTCCCTGATGCTTTTGAGCGCGGGCACCGCGCAGGCCAAGGTCGAGATCACCGTCGACAAGGACAATCAGCAGATGACCGTCGCCGTCGACGGCGTCGCGCGCTATCACTGGCCGGTGTCGACCGGCATCCCCTCGCGCGAGACGCCAAACGGCGCGTTCCGCACCTTCCGCATGGAAGAGGATCACTACTCCAAGGAGTTCGACGACGCGCCGATGCCGCACGCGATCTTCTTCACCAAGGTCGGTCACGCCATCCACGGCACGGATTCCGTCGGCCGTCTCGGCTCGCCTGCCTCCCATGGTTGCGTCCGGCTGTCGCGCCAGAACGCCTCGACGCTCTATGCGCTGGTGCAGCAGCAGGGCGTGCTCAACACCACGGTGACGCTGACCGGATCGGCCCAGGTGGCGCTGGCGCGCAATCCGCGCGGCCGCGCCAATGCTGCGGTGGCCCGCGCTCCCCAGCAGCCCGTCGAGGAGCAAGTCGCTACCACAGGCGATCCCGTGAACCTGACGCCGCCGGCGCAGCCCGCGCGCCGCTACATGCCGCAGGACGACAACTACATCTATCCCGCCGACGGCAGCGACACCGGCGCGCGCTATCCGGCGCCGCGTTCGGCCACCCGCCCGCTCTATGACGCGCAGGTCTATCAGCAGCAGCCGCAGCAATATTACAATCAGGGCTACGGCCAGCAGGGCTATTATTATCAGCCGCAACCCCGGCAGGTTTATCAGCCGCGCGGCTATTACTACCAGAATTGAAGCGGTCGCTTCTCCCCGCCGTCGGTGGTCAGCGCTAACAAGCGATAGCTATTCGAGGCACCATGCCGTCACGTGCCACGACTGTTCTGACCGTGCTCTCAGTTCTGATCATGGGGCGGGCCATGGCCTTTGATCTCGAGGCGCATCGCGGCGGGCGGGCGCTGTTGCCGGAAAACACTCTGCCGGCCTTCGCCAACGCGTTGTCGATGGGCGTGGACACGCTGGAGCTCGACGTCGGCGTGACCGCGGACGGCGAGATCATCGTGTCGCATGAGCGCGGGCTCAATCCTGATCTCACGCGCAACGCCGATGGCGCGTATATTCCCGCGCCCGGCACGCCTTTCGTGAAGCTGCGGCTGGACGAGGTCAAGACCTACGACGTCGGCCAGATCCGGCCGGACAGCAACTATGCAAAGCAATTCCCCGACCAGCGCGCCATGCCGGGGACGCGCATTTCGACGCTGGGCGAGCTGTTCGCGCTGGTGCGGAAATCCGGCAACGCGCGGGTGCGCTTCAACATCGAGACCAAGATCGACCCGAACCATCCGGACGACACGCTCGATCCGCAAGCGTTCGTCACGAAGCTGCTTGGGCTGATCCGGTCCGAGGCGTTTTCCGACAGGGTCATGATCCAGTCCTTCGACTGGAGGACCTTGCAGCTCGTCCAGCAGCAGGCACCGAAGATCCCGACGGTGTACCTGACGCTCCAGCGCGGCTCGGGCCAGACGGTGGCGCTGGACAAGGCGACGAACTGGACCGCCGGCTTCAGCCCGGCCGATCACGGCGGCTCGCTGCCGCGGACGATCAAGGCAGCAGGCGGCGCGATCTGGTCGCCCTATTTCGGCGATGTCACCGCTGCGCTCGTTTCCGAAGCTCGAGCGCTCGGATTGCGCGTGGTGGTGTGGACGGTCAACAAGCGTGAGGACATGGCGCGGATGATCGAGCTCGGCGTCGACGGGATCATCTCGGATCGCCCGGATCTGCTGCGACAGGTGGCGGGCGAGAAGGGAATTGCGCTGCCGGCGGGGACGCCGGTCGAGCCTTAGAAGCCTCTCGCCTTGCAGCCCGGATGGAGCGAAGCGCAATCCGGGAAAAGTGCCCATCACGCACGAGCGGCCCCGGATTACGCTTCGCTTCATCCGGGCTACGAAGTTACGAAGTGGCCCTACTCCCCGTCCCGCAAGCGCCGGTACAGCGCGCCCAGGATGTTGGAATAGTCGTCCGTCCAGACCCGCACCCTGTCGTCGGCTTCGGTCTGCTCCCAGGACTTGGATGAGGCAAGCCGGCCGATATCTGCTTCCTCCCGCGCGGAGATGACGACGTCGGTGGAGAAGATGTAGTCACCATCCCGCCCGGAATCCTCGTTGAAGACCCAGCTCTTGAGATCGTTGGCATCCGCAATGCCGACCACGACGGTCTCGAGATCGAGATGCCGGTTGGAGACGTGCATCACCACGGCGCCGTGCGGCGCGAGCTTGTCCTTGTAGATCTTCATCGCCTCTTCGGTGGCGAGATGAATCGGGATCGCATCCGACGAATAGGCATCGACGATGATGAGGTCGTAGGCGCCGTCGGGCTCTTTGGCAAAGGTGAGCCGCGCATCGCCGATCACCGGCTTCATGTCCGGCATGCAGCTCGAGATGTAGCGGAAATTCTTGGGGTCACGCGCCGCATCCACCATCGACTGGTCGATCTCGAAGAATTTCCAGTCCTCGCCGGGCACTGCGGCACACGCGAGCGTGCCGGAGCCGACGCCGATCGCGGCGACCTTGAGCGGCGTGCCCTTGCGTTCGCGGATCGCGCTGACGGCCTGACCGATGCCGCCGTCCTTGTGGTAATAGGTGATCGGCTCGGGGCGGCCCGCGACCGGCGTGCCGTCATTATTGCGGAAGCGCTCGGCGCCGTGGATGGTGGTGCCGTGCATCAGCACATGGAAATAGCCGCCGGGCGTCACCACGATCTTGTGCACGCCGAAGAAGCTGCGCACCGTCGTGACGCGGCCCTCGTCCGCGGGATAGACGCGGATCAACGCCAGCGCGAGCACGACGGTGGCAAAGATCTTCCAGCGTCCGGCATTGAGCGCCAGCGCAAGCAGCGCGGCAAGCACGCCGACGCCGCCAGCGACCCAGACGCGGTGATCCTCGAACCAGGTCGAGAGATGGCCGGTGGCGTATGACGGCGCGACGAGCGCGACCGCAAGCGCGGCGAGCCCCAGCCAATACCATTTGACGACACCGGCAAACCGCTCGTTTGCGGCCGGCCGGCACAGCGCAGCAAGCGCGACCAGGATCGGATATTCGGCGATCCAGGAGAAGGTGAAGGGCGCGACGAGGCCGGCAAAAAGCCCGCCGACCATGCCGCCGAACGACAGCGCGACATAGAAGCCGGTAAGATATTTGGCTGCGGGGCGGGTCCGTGCCAGCTCGCCGTGGCAGGCCATGGCGATGACGAAGAAGCACAATTGATGGCCGCCGAGCGTCAGCAGCAGATTCTGCTCGCCGCCGAAGGCGAGCAGGACGACGACGCCTGCGATCGCGACCGGCTGCAGCATCAGCATCCATTTGTGCGGCAGCAGCGGCCGCGACTGGAACACCACGACCCAGGTGAGCAGATACAGCGACAGCGGCAGCACCCACAGCAGCGGCGCCGCCGCAACGTCGGTCGAGATGTGCGCGGTGACGGCGATGAGCAGACCCGACGGCACCGCGGCCAGGAAGATCCAGCGCAGCCGCGTCAGGAAAGCCGGCGCTGGCGCATTGATGTCCTCGGTTTTCGGGTCGACGACCGCCAGCTTCGGCGAGCGCAACAACAGCGCGCCACAGGCGGCGATCAGGAGAATCAGGACGCCATAACCGGCGGTCCAGAGCCGGTTCTGCGTGTGCAGTGTGAACACCGGCTCCAGCAGGAACGGATAGGACAGCAGCGCGAGGAAGCTGCCGATGTTGGAGGAGGCATAGAGGAAATAGGGATCATGTCCGGCCGGATGGCCGGTGCGGACGAACCAGGCCTGCAACAGCGGATTGTTGGCGGCGAGCGCAAAGAACGGCAGGCCGATCGAGACCACGAACAGGCCGAGCAGCCAGAATGCATAACCGGACGCGGGCGGCTCGCCATAGGTCGAGGCGATACCGAGCGGCAGCGTGGCAAAGGCCGCGATCAGCAGCACCAGATGCACGGCCACCGGAACGACGCGGCTCCTCGCCTGCATCAACAGATGCGCATAGGCATAGCCCGCCAGCAGCAGCGACTGAAAGAACACCATCGCCACCGACCACACCGCCGGCGAGCCGCCGAGCCGCGGCAGCACCATCTTCGTGAACAGCGGCTGCACCGAGAACAGCAGCAGCGCGCTGACGAAGATCGCAGCGGTGTAGACCGTCAGCAGCAGCCGGTTGCGCGAGGCGGACGGCTGCTCCGTGGCGGCGGGTTGCACGATCGAATCCATGGAAGCTCCGGCTCAAGACCCGGCGGGCGCCGGACGCGCGCAATGGAGCACAAGGCGCCTGAACGGGCAATAAAGGGGCGCGTGATGTTGCAGCGAGGATTGCTTGATATAGAGATGTCATTCCGGGTCTGGTCCTTCGGACCATCCCGGAATGACGGTGGAACAAATTTGAAGCTCTCATGACCGAAACCGACGTCGTCATCATCGGCGCTGGCCATAACGGCCTCACCTGCGCGGCCTATCTCGCGATGGCGGGCCTGCGCGTGCGCGTGGTCGAGCGCCGCAAGGTGGTCGGAGGTGCGGCGGTCACGGAGGAGTTTCACCCGGGATTCCGCAATTCGGTCGCGGCCTATACCGTAAGCCTGCTCAATCCGCAGGTGATCCGCGATCTCAAGCTCACTGAACAGGGCCTGCGCATCGTCGAACGGCGTGCCCAGAACTTCCTGCCCGCGCCCGACGGCAGCTATCTCCTCACCGGCGAGGGCCGGACGAAGGCATCGGTCGAGCGGTTGAGTGCGCATGACGCAGGCGCGCTCGACGGGTTTTCACGCGAGCTGGAAGACATCGCCGACGTGCTCAGGCAGTTCGTGCTGCGGGCGCCGCCGAACCTCGTCGCCGGCTTTGGCACCGCGGCCATCCGCGAAGGCGTCAACGCCTGGAAGACTGCCAATATCCTGCGCGGCCTCACGCTGGAGCAGAGCCGCAGCCTGCTCGACCTCTTCACCCGCTCGGCCGGCGAGATGCTGGACGAGCGCTTCGAGCATGATCTGGTCAAGGCGCTGTTCGGCTTCGATGCCATCGTCGGCAACTATGCCAGCCCGTACGCCGCCGGCTCGGCCTATGTGATGCTGCATCACGCCTTCGGCGAGGTGAACGGCAAGAAGGGTGTCTGGGGTCACGCCATCGGCGGCATGGGCGCTATCACGCAGGCGATGGCGCGCGCGGCGCGCGAGCGGGGCGTCGTGATCGACACGGATGCCGGGGTGCGCGAGGTGATCGTCGAGCGCGACCGCGCGGTCGGCATCGTGCTGGAGAACGGCGAGACGATCCGCGCGAAATATGTCGCGGCCAACGTCAATCCAAAGCTGCTCTACACGCGCCTGATCGCGGCTGAGGCGCTGCCTGCGGACTTCCTCGCCCGCATCCGGCACTGGAAGAACGGCTCCGGCACCTTCCGCATGAACGTGGCGCTGGACCGCCTGCCCTCCTTCACGGCGCTGCCGGGCGAAGGCGACCATCTCTCGTCCGGCATCATCCTGGCGCCGAGCCTCGACTATATGGACCGCGCCTATCTCGACGCGCGGGCGCAAGGCTGGAGCCGCTCGCCCGTCGTCGAGATGCTGATCCCCTCCACCCTCGACGACACGCTGGCGCCCGCGGGACAGCATGTCGCGAGCCTGTTCTGCCAGCACGTCGCGCCGGAGCTTCCGGATGGAAAATCGTGGGATGACCATCGCGACGAAGTCGCCGATCTCATGATCGCGACGGTGGACAGCTACGCGCCGGGTTTTGCGGCGAGCGTGCTGGGCCGCCAGATACTGTCCCCGCTCGACCTCGAACGGCAGTTCGGACTTCTCGGCGGCGACATCTTCCACGGCGCGCTGACCTTGAATCAGCTGTTCTCGGCACGGCCCATGCTGGGCCATGCCGATTATCGTGGACCGTTGAAGGGCCTCTACCATTGCGGCTCCGGCGCGCATCCCGGCGGCGGCGTCACCGGAGCGCCCGGCCACAATGCGGCGCAGGCGATCCTGAGGGATCACCGGTCGCTGTTCGGAAGCCGTGGATAGGCCTGTGGATTGCCTGTGTACAGCCTGTTGGCAGAGCTGTGGAGAGGCTGCGGATGATTGGGCCAGAACCTCGTGACGAGCCCGGGGAAAACACGGTGGAAAAGCGCAGGGACAATTGCGGGAAAAGCGGGTGGATAGCGTCCTGGATAAGCAGCGGACAACCTGTGAGTCATCGAAAGCGCTGGCCAAAAACGACATCGCCCGCAAGGGGGAATTCCCCTCGCGGGCGGTGATCAGGAATAGCCTCAGAAGAAAAACAGCCCCCGCTGGGAAATGGAGGCGGAATTTACTTCAAGGAGGTGTTAATCGACGTGAACTTGTCGTTCATGGTGCTACCCAGGCTGTTCACCACGGTGATGATCGCCAGGGCGATGCCCGCGGCAATCAGACCATATTCGATCGCCGTCGCACCGGACTCATCCGACCAGAACTTCCAAATCATGCTCTTCAAGACTCGCCTCCGTTTCAATTTCAAATTGCACTGTCTGAATTCGACATCCGAAAATGTACGGGGCGCGACCTTCGACCCGGTTAACCCGGCAACCGCAACTTTCGCGGAAAATCGCCAACAAAAGTTCCAAAAATTGAACCCAATGGAACCCTGAATGCAGCCTTCTCCAACCCATCGCGCCAGCTTTTCGATCGGCAGCGAGGCCGACGCGAGGCGCGTCGTCGACGTGCTCACCGAGGTGTTTTTCGAGGGCGACGCGGCGGTCGCGGCGTTCGAGCGGCCGGACGGACAATGGGACGTCACGCTCCATTTCGCGGAGGCGCCCGATCAGGCTTGGCTGCGCGAACTCATTGTGAATTCAGCAGGAAATGAGATTGCCGCGACGCTTGTCTTCGACACGATCGAGGCGAAGGACTGGGTCAAGGCCAGCCTGGAAGACCTGGTCCCGGTGCCGGCCGGCCGCTTCGTCGTGCACGGCAGCCACGACCGCGACCGGGTGGCGCCGAACAAGCTCGCCATCGAGATCGAGGCGGCGCTCGCCTTCGGCACCGGCCACCACGGCACGACGCTCGGCTGTTTACTGCTGCTTGACCATGTCCTGAAGAGTTCCCGTCCGAGGAACCTGCTCGACCTCGGCACCGGGACCGGCGTGCTGGCCATCGCCGCGGCGAAAGCGCTGCATCGCCACGTGCTCGCCTCCGACATCGACCCGCCGTCGGTGCGGGTGGCAGCCGAAAATGCGATTCTGAATGGAGCCGGCACCCATGTGCGGGTGATCCGCGCCACCGGATTCGCCGCGCCGGATTTCGGACGGGCCGGTCCGTTCGACCTGGTGCTGGCCAACATCCTTGCCAACCCCTTGCGGCAATTGGCGGGCCCGATGGCGCGGCATCTCGCGCCCGGCGGACGCGTCATCCTCTCCGGCCTGCTGACGCACCAGGCCCCCGCCGTGATCGCCGCCTATCGCGCGCGCGGCCTCGTGCCGTTGAAGCATCTGCGAATCGAGGGGTGGAGCAGTCTGTTGTTGCGGAAGATGGGGTGAGATGCCGTATGGCTAACCCACCTCCTTACTCTCCGCGGTGACAGCAGCGGCGGGTTACGCCTTCGGCTAACCCGCCCTACGAAATTTCATGCAGCTACTTCGCCGGCTTCTCATTCTGACGCATCGCGCGCTCATCTTGCACCGCGCGCTTGGCGCGGCGCTCGGCGATCCGGTCGATCATCTGGTTGATGACGCTGCGCGGCTTCTGCGGTGCCGCCGCGGCCGCGCCACGGCGCGCCGGCGGCGATATCTTTTCAAACGAGAACGCTGGCATCACGTGTCCCCTCGTCGTTGAGATGAACCACCTGCTCGAATGTCCCCGTCATCCGGACGAAGCGCGGCAGCCGCATCCTTTACTCCACTCATTCGAATGGAACCATTCAAGCACAGTCCATGCCAGATGCGACGCAAATGCGACGAGATTGCGGACTGATCCCCATGATCCTAAAGTGATCCACCATGTTCGAAGCACACTTCCAGACATTCGAGGAGCCGGAGGCCGGCGTCGCATTGACGGCGCGGCTGGCGGCACTTCGCGAAGAACTCGCCCGCCGCAAGCTCGCCGGCTTCGTCGTTCCGCGCGCCGATCAGCAGCAAAACGAATATGTGCCGCCGTCGGAAGAACGGCTGGCCTGGCTGACCGGATTTACAGGCTCGGCGGGATTCGCGGTGGTTCTGGCCCAGGAGGCCGCGTTGTTCGTCGATGGCCGCTACACGCTGCAGGCGGCCAAGCAGGTCGATGCAAAGGCCTGGGCCGTGGAATCGCTGATCGATCCGCCGCCGGAGAGCTGGGTGTCGGCGCATCTGAAAGCCGGGGACCGCCTCGGATTCGATCCGTGGCTGCACACTTTTGCGGCAGCCGAGCGCCTGTCCGCCGCCTGCGCCAAGGCCGGTGCCGAGCTAGTCGCGGTCGACAGCAATCCGATCGACGCGATCTGGCAGGACCGCCCGCAGCCGCCGCTCGCCCCCGTCGCCGTGCACGGACCCCAGCATGCCGGCGTCACGGAAGCCGAGAAGCTGACGCAGATCAGAAGCGAGATCGGCAAGCTTGGCGTCGACGCGCTGGTGCTGTCCGACAGCCACGCGGTCGCCTGGACCTTCAACATCCGCGGCGCAGACGTCGCCCATACGCCGCTGCCGCTGTCCTACGCGCTGGTACCGAAAGACGGACGTCCCACCATCTTCATCGATAGCCGCAAGCTCTCAAACCTCACGCGCGACCATCTCGAGCAATCCGCCGACGTGCGCGAGCCCGATGCGATGGCGCCGACGCTGATGGCGCTCGCCAAGGGCGGCGGGTCGATCGCGCTCGACGGCGCCACCGCGGCCGACGCGCTCAGTCGGCTGATCGCGGCCGCCGGCGGCAAACCGCTGCGCGGCAGCGATCCGATCGCGCTGCTCAAGGCCGTCAAGAACCCGATCGAGATCAAAGGCACGAAGACGGCCCACGTGCGCGACGCCGTGGCGCTGGCGCGTTTCCTGGCGTGGGTCGACCGGGAAGCGCCAAGCGGCAAGCTCACCGAGATCGACGCGGTCGAGGCGCTGGAGACGTTCCGCCGCGACACCGGCGCACTGAAGGACGTGTCGTTTCCGACCATCTCCGGCACCGGCCCGAACGGCGCCATCGTGCATTACCGCGTCACGCGCAAGAGCAACCGGCGGATCGCGCCCGGCGACCTCCTGCTGATCGATTCCGGCGCGCAGTACGAAGACGGCACCACGGACGTCACGCGCACCATGACCGTCGGCGAGCCGACCGACGAGATGCGCGACCGCTTCACACGCGTGCTGCGGGGCCATATCGCGATCGCACGTGCGATCTTCCCCGACGGCACCACGGGCGCGCAGCTCGACACGCTGGCGCGGCAATATCTCTGGGCCGCCGGCGTCGATTTCGAGCACGGCACCGGCCACGGCGTCGGCAGCTATCTCTCGGTGCACGAAGGACCGGCACGGATTTCGAAGCTCGGCACCACGCCGCTGAAGCGCGGCATGATCCTCTCCAACGAGCCCGGCTATTACAAGACCGACGGTTTCGGCATCCGCATCGAGAACCTCGAACTCGTCGTCGCCGCCGACATCAAGGGCGCCGAAAAGCCGATGAACGCGTTCGAGACGCTGACGCTCGCACCGATCGACCGCCGGCTGATCGATGTCGCGATGCTGAGCAAGGACGAGCTCGACTGGCTCAACGCCTATCACGCGCGCGTCCGAGCCGAGGTGCGGCCGGCGCTGGACGAGGCGACCCGGGGCTGGCTCGATCAGGCGACGGCGGAGCTGAAGACGTAACGCATACCGCCACGCGATGAGCGCAAGGCTGCTTCCCAACCGCCGCCGTCATGCCCCGCGAAGGGGCAATCGAATACGCCGAGGCCTCCCGATTCAATCAGCGCAGCCTCTGGAATACCGGATTCCCCGCAGTTGCGGGGAATGACACCGAAGTTGAGGCGCGAGCGCACAACATCCCGGCACGCGCGCCCCGTAAGATAGTGCCTCCGCCCTCCCTCATCGCAACCCTCCCGGAATCCGTATAGCCGCATTCCGAAACGCCGATATCGGTCTTGCGCGAGCGCGCTACAGTCGATTCGAATTGCAACGAGATGGGCCCGCATGCACGGCATGATCAGCAAGCCGCCGAAAGCGGCAACCAACCTTGCGACCTCGCGCGGGGTGCTGCTGTTGCTGGTCGTGATGACCGGGATTGCGCCGATCTCGCTCTACATCCTGGTTCCGGCGCTGCCGGTGCTGGCGGCGAATTTCGGCAGCGACATCTCCATCGCACAGATGACGGTGTCGCTCTACATGGTCGGCATCGCGCTGTCGCAGCTGATCATGGGGCCGCTGTCCGACCGGTTCGGCCGGCGCCCGGTGCTGCTCGGAGGGCTGGCGCTGATGGTCGTGGCGAGCGTCGCCTGCATCTTTGCCGAAACCCTGCCGCAGTTGATCGCAGCCCGCTTCTTCCAAGCCCTGGGCGGCGCCGCCGGCATGGTGGTGAGCCGCGCCATCATCCGCGACATCTATGAGCGCGACCGCGTCGCCTCGATGATCAGCCTCGTGGTCGCGGCGCTGATGATCGGACAGATGGTCTCTCCGCTCACCGGCGGCCTGATCGAGACCGCGTTCGGCTGGTGCGCGATCTTCTACGCCATCACCATCGCCGCGATCATCGTCGCCGTCGGGATCGCAATCGCGCTGCCCGAGACGCGCCGCAGCCGCGCGGCCGGCAGCGGCTTCCGCGGCGACGTCGGCATTCTGATCAAAAACCGCGCCTTCGTCGGCTATGTGATGTGCCAGGTGCTGGCCTCGCAGATCATCTTCACCTTCGCTGGCGGCGGCCCCTACATCGTGGTGACGCAGATGGGCCGAACCAGCGCCGAATACGGCGCCTGGTTCGCGACAACGGGATTTGCATTTCTCGTCGGCAATTTGCTCTGCGTGCGCTTTGCGCCGCGGCATTCGCTGGAAAAGCTGATCTGGTTCGGGCTCGCGCTCCAGCTCGCCGGCAGCCTGCTGAACCTGCTGTGGAGCTTCACCGGCTGGAACGAGGCGCCAAGCTGGCTGTTCGGCACGCAGATGATCGTGATGGTCGGCAATGCCTTCGTGATGTCGAATTCCGCCGCCGGCGCCATCAGCATCCGTCCCGAAGCCGCCGGCGCCGCGTCGGGCGCCATGGGCTTTCTGCAACAGGGGATCGGCGCGCTGATGTCGCAATTCGGCGCCTATCTCGGCGGCCACTCAGCCACGACGCTGCCACTGACCGCGGCCGTCCTCGCCGTCTCGCTGCTCTGTGCCTGCATGATGATCTTCATCGTCCCGCGCCGCGAGGTGATGGTGAGCGAGACGATGATCGAGCAGGCGGAGGAGGAAGAGAGCGGGATGATGTGACTCATTCTTCCTTCTCCCCCTTGTGGAGAAGGTGGCGCGCGCAGCGCGCCGGATGAGGGGTCTCTCTCCAAACGGCCTCTCTCAAAGTTTGACTCGGGGATAGAACCCCTCATCCGGCGCTTCGCGCCACCTTCTCCCACAGGGGGAGAAGGGAAGACCCCTCACTCCCCGATCAGCTTCAGCCACTCGTCCTCGGTCAGCACCTTGACGCCGTGCTTGTTGGCCTCCGCGAGCTTCGAGCCCGCGCCGGGGCCGGCGACGACGAGATCGGTCTTCTTCGACACCGAGCCCGACACCTTTGCGCCTAGCCGCTCGGCGGTGGCCTTGGCCTCGTCGCGGGTCATCTTCTGCAGCGATCCCGTGAACACCACGGTCTTGCCGGCGACGGGCGAATTGCTCTTCGGTTTCTCGGCGTCGACGATCTCGACCTCCTTGGTCAGCCGTTCGACGATGCCGCGATTGTGGCTTTCGCCGAAATAATCGGCGATGCTCTTGATCACGGTGTCGCCGATCTGGTCCAGCGCGTCCATGTCGGCCATCGCCTCCTCGTCGCCGTCGGCGACCTTCAGGCAGGCGTCGTGGAAGGCATCCCAGGAGCCGTAGCCGCGCGCCAGCGCCAGCGCGGTGGTCTCACCGACATGGCGCATGCCGAGCGCATAGACGAAGCGCTCCAGCGCGATCTTGCGCCGGCTCTCGATGGCTGCGAACAGATTGCGTACCGAAGTCGCGCCGTAGCCCTCGATCTCCTCGAGCTTGAGCTTGGAATTGCGCTTCTCCAGCGTGAAGATGTCGGCGGGCTCCTTGACCCAGCCTTCATCGAAGAAATACTGCAGCTGCTTTTCGCCCAGACCGTCGATATCGAAGGCACGGCGCGAGACGAACAGCTTCAAGTGCTCGATCTTCTGATAGGGACAGGCGAACTCGCCGCTGCACCGGGCGCGGGATTCCTCTTCGCCGGCGGCCGTCTCTCCGCGCACGACGTCGGTGTGCAGCGGGCACGGGCATTTCTTCGGGAAGGAAAACTCCTTGGCACTCTTCGGCCGCTTGTCGAGCACGACGTCGACGATCTGCGGAATGACGTCGCCGGCGCGCTGGATCACGACGGTGTCACCGATCCTGATATCGCGACCCTCGCGCAGCACTTCGCCCTTGTTGCCGATACCCTTGATGTAGTCCTCGTTGTGCAGCGTGACGTTCTGTACGATCACGCCGCCGACACCGACCGGTTCGAGCTTGCCGACCGGCGTGAACGAGCCGGTGCGGCCGACCTGGATCTCGATGTCGCGCAGCACCGTCATGGCGCGCTCCGCCGGGAATTTGTGCGCGATGCCCCAGCGCGGCGTGCGCGAGACGAAGCCAAGACGCTCCTGCCAGTCGATGCGGTCGACCTTGTAGACGACACCGTCGATATCGTAGTCGAGCTCGGCGCGCTCTTCCTCGATGCTCTGGTGGAACGCGACCAACTCCTCGACCGAGTGACAGAGCTTGGTCAGCGGATTGGTCTTGAAGCCACAGCGCTCGAACCAATGGATCATGCCGGTCTGCGTCTCTTCCGGCATCGCGCTCATCTCGCCCCAGGCATAGGCGAAGAAGCCGAGCGGACGCGAAGCGGTGATGGTCGGGTCCTTCTGCCGGAGCGAGCCCGCGGCCGAATTGCGCGGATTGGCGAAGATGGTATCGCCCGCCGCCTTCTGCCGCTCATTGAGCGCGAGGAACGCCTTCTTGGTCATGTAGACCTCGCCGCGGACCTCGCAGATGTCGGGGACGTTGCGCCCCTTCAGCTTCTGCGGCACGTCTTCGAGAGTACGAATGTTGGCGGTGACGTCCTCGCCCACCGCGCCGTCGCCGCGTGTCGCCGCGGTGACGAGCTCGCCGCCCTCGTAGCGCAGCGACATCGACAGGCCGTCGATCTTCGGCTCGGCGGAGAAATTGACCTCGTCGTCGCCGAGCTTGAGGAACCGCACGATGCGGCCGACGAAGTCGCGCACGTCCTCTTCGGCAAAGGCGTTGTCGAGCGACAGCATCGGAACGGAATGCCGGACCTTCTTGAAGCGGCCGGACGGCGCCGCGCCGACCTTCTGCGAGGGCGAGTCCGCCGTGACGAATTCCGGAAACCGCTTCTCGATGGCGTTGAAGCGCTGGCGCAACGCGTCGTATTCGGCGTCGGTAACGGAGGGCGCGTCCTCTTGATAGTAGCGCTCGTTGTGCCCCTCGATCTCGAGCGACAGCCGCATGTGCTCGACCTTGGCCTGGGCCTTGGTGAGATCGGCGACGTCACGAAGCGGTTTTGCTTTGGATTTTGCTGCTCTGGCCATGATGCTTGGATACGACAGAGCGGGCGGCAGGGTAAAGGCGTGTGGAAATCTCGTGCTCCGCACGCAGCGCAACGTTCCCGGCGAAGCGCAGCATCGTCCGGTGCGGTGCGCTGCAGAGCCGAGGCCACCTGGCAGCGCTCTGGATCCCGGCTCTGCGGAGCGGCACTGCGCGCCGCACCGCGTCCGGGACACGAACCTAGCTCGCCGCCTTGAGCAGCCGTTCCGCGGCCGCCCGCGCCTCGGCCGTGATCTCGGCCCCCGCCAGCATGCGGGCGATTTCCTCGCGGCGGTGGTCGGCGGCCAGCGCGTTGACGCGGGTGGCGACGCGCTTGCCCTTGTCGAGGGCGTCCTTGGAGATGAGCAGGTGCTGGTCGGCGCGGGCGGCGACCTGCGGGGCGTGGGTCACGGCCATCACCTGGACCTTGCCGGCGAGCCGCGCCAGGCGCCCGCCGATGGCGTCGGCGACCGCGCCGCCGACACCCGTGTCGATCTCGTCGAACACCAGCGTCGGTGCCGAGCCGCGATCGGACAGCACGACCTTGAGCGCGAGCAGGAAGCGCGATAGCTCGCCGCCGGAGGCGACTTTCATCATCGGCCCCGGCTTGGTGCCCGGATTGGTCTGCACCCAGAACTCGACCCGATCGAAGCCCTGCGGGCCCGGCGCGGCCTCGTCGGTCGCGACCTGGGTCATGAACTTGGCGCGTTCGAGCTTGAGCGGCGCGAGCTCGGCATTGACGGCCTTGTTGAGCTTCTCGGCCGATTTCTGCCGCGCCGCCGACAGCTTCTTGGCGGCCGCTGCATAGTGTGCGTCGGCCTCGATCGCAGCCTGCTCCAGCTTCTTCAGGCGCGAAGCACCGGCATCGATCAGCACGACGTCGGCGGCATATTTGGCGGCGAGCGCTGCGAGCCCGTCGACCGGCGTCGAATATTTGCGCGAGGCAGCGCGCAACGCAAACAGCCGCTCCTCGATGCGCTCGAGCTCGGCCGGGTCGAAATCGGTTGCGGCCAGCGCGGCCTGGAGATGCTGGTCGGCCTCCTCCAGCGCGTTGATCGCGGCGTCGATCGCCCTCACGGCAGGCTCGACCAGCGCCGGCGAATTGACGCCGCGGCGCTCCAGCCGGCGTACCGCGGCCGACAGCGCCGCCACCGGCGAATGGTGACCGCCGACCGCCTCCTGCGCCTCGCGCAGATCGGAGGCGATCTTCTCGCCCTGCATCATGGTGGTGCGGCGCTGGGCCAGCGAGGTCTCCTCGCCGTCCTTGGGCGCGAGCTGCTTCAGCTCGGCCGAGGCGTGGCGCAGATAGTCGGCCTCGCGCGCGGCGCGCTCCATGCCCGCGCGATGCTCCTCCAGCGCGGTGTTGGCGGTCCGGCGTGCGTCCCAGAGCGTCTCGACCGCGGCGACGTCCTTCTCGAGGCCCGCGAAGGCGTCGAGCAGGCGGCGATGGGTGGCGGCGTCGACCAGCGCGCGCTCGTCGTGCTGGCCATGGATCTCGACCAGGGCGGCGCCGACGGCCTTCAGCGTCTGCACGCTGATCGACTGGTCGTTGATGAAGGCGCGGGTGCGGCCGTCGGCGAGCTGCACGCGGCGCAGGATCATCTCGCCGGTATCGTCCAGACCGTTCTCGGCGAGGATCTTCGCCGCAGGGTGATTCTTGGGGACATCGAACACGGCGGTGACCTGCCCCTGCTCCGCGCCGTGACGCACGAGGCCGGCATCGCCGCGGCCGCCGAGCGCCAGCGCAAAGGCATCGAGCAGGATGGATTTTCCCGCACCGGTCTCGCCGGTCAAAACCGCAAGGCCGGTGGCGAATTCGATATCGAGCCGTTCGATCAGGACGATGTCACGGATCGATAGACGCGCCAGCATGGAACCAAATTTCCTAGCCGAGGCCCATCTTCTTGAAGGTCTTGCTGATCCAGGACCCCTGATTCTCGCTCGGCTCGAGACCGCCGGATTTTACAAGATTATAGGCGTCCTTGTACCAGCGGCTGTCAGGAAAATTGTGGCCAAGCACGGCCGCCGCGGTCTGTGCCTCGCCGACGATGCCGATCGCCATATAGGCTTCGGTCAGCCGGTACAGCGCCTCCTCGACATGGCGGGTGGTCTGGTACTGCGTGACGACCGTCTTGTAGCGGTTGATGGCGGCTGTGTAATCGCGCTTCTGCGCGTAATAGCGGCCGGTATTCATTTCCTTGCCGGCGAGCTGGTCGCGCGCGCCCTCGATCTTGGCCTTGGCCGAGGTGGCATATTCCGAGTTCGGATATTTGCGCACCACCTCTTCCAGCGCGGCGATCGCCTTCTCGGTACGGGCCTGGTCGCGGCTGACGTCCGGAATCTGGTCGTAATGGGAGGCGGCGATCAGATATTGCGCGTAGGCCGCGTCCGGGCTGCCGGGATGCAGCGTGACGTAGCGGGTGGCCGCGCCGATGCAGCCGTCGTAGTCGCCGCCCTGATAGGACGCATAGGCGGACATCAGCAGCGATTTGCGGGCCCACTCGGAATAAGGATGCTGGCGGTCGACTTCTTCGAACTTCTTGTTCGCCGCCTTCATGTCCTTCTTCTCGTTCATGAGGTACAGGCCCTCATTGTAGATCTTGTCGGCGGGCTCCTCGACGAAGGTGTCGTCCTTGGCGGTGAACTTGTCCCAGAGCGAGCCGGTGCCGCAGCCGGCGAGCGGCAGCGCGAGAAGAATGAAGGTGACAGCCTGAAGCAGCCCACGGGCTCGCAAGGAGACCGAGAAATATCCGCGCGTCGTACGCTGTGCCGACATGAGTTTAAGCCCTGACGCCCTGTGAGCGGTGCCCGCCAGCCCATGAACCCCGTCATGGGCGCGAAATGTGTTCGTGGTGCCTGCCATGCGACCACGCCGATGGATCCGAAAAGCGATCTTTAACCAACCGGATAGGCAGGCATTCCGCCCGGATTAAGGCGAACTTGCCGCAATGCTAGCTGATCATGGTTACCAGGAGTTTCCCGGGGTAAGCCGCTGCCAGAGGCCGCGACACCAGCTCTGTTCAGGACACGTCCGGCCCGTAGGCCGCAGCGACCCGGCCGCCGACGATACCGCGACCGACTTCGCCCACGGGACGCGTGGTCCGGCGGGCCGCCTCGCCCTCGACCACCCGCCAGGCGGTACGGTCGGCCAGCAAGGCGGTCAGGACGGCGTGGTTCAGCTTGTGGCCGCCGCGCACCGAGCGGTAGGCGCCAAGCAGCGGCAGGCCGGCCAGCGCGAGATCGCCGATCACGTCCAGCACCTTGTGACGGGCGCATTCGTCGGCGTAGCGCAGGCCTTCGGGATTGAGGAGGCGTTCCTCGTCGAACACCACGGTGTTGCCGAAGGAGGCACCGCGACCGTAGCCCGCGGCCCAGAGCCGCGCCTGATCGCACATCAGACCGAAGGTCCGGGCGCGAGCGACCTCGCGGCGGAACCGCTCCGGCACCAGCTCCAGCGTGTAGCTCTGCCGGCCAATCACGGGATTGGCGAAATCGATCTCAACTTCAGCGCGGAAGCCGTCGGCATAGGGCCGCAATTCGCCAAAGGAGTCGCCGATTGCGACCGAAATGGGTTTCAAAACCTGGATGAAGCGGCGTTGTGCGGGTTGAGTGACAATGCCGGCCTGATCGATCGCCGCAACGAAGGCCGCGGCGCTGCCGTCCATGATCGGCACTTCGGGACCGTCGACCTCGATGGTGGCGTTGTCCACGCCCATGCCCCGCAGTGCAGCAAGCACGTGCTCGGCGGTGGAAACGAGCGGTCCCTCACTGTCACCCAGCACGGTCGCGAGATCCGTCGCGACCACTTGTCCGGCGGTCGCCTGAACTTCGCGGTCACTTCCCTCAAGGCCCGTGCGGACAAAAATAAAACCCGCGTCGACAGGCGCAGGCCCAAGCGTGAGAGTGACGGGAAGACCGGAATGAACGCCCACGCCTGCCACCGAGGCTTGCGCACGAAGCGTTGTTTGCCGGCTAAATTTCATCAGGAACCCGCCCCACTACGACCCATTGCGACTTATACGAGACCCACTTGGCCGGCTAGTGCCGGCACCCCTGCGAATCCGTATCCCCAAGTCACGCCAAACCATAGTCACTGCCTCAAACAGCGCCAACTCACGCTTTTTTACCGATTGTTACCCCAAACCCGCCGTATTCGCGCCAAGGCTTAACCAAATTGCGCCGAGCTTTTGGGCCGCTTCCGGCAATTCTACCGAACACCCGAACTCGTAATTAATGATTTAAAATCAGTTGTTTGACTGCGCAATCCGGGTATGCACGGGACAAAAGGAAAGGTCCCGGCAAGCGTGTTGCCGGGACCTTTTTTCGTCTGCCTTATTGTAACAATCCTCAGGTCGCCTGCCGCCGCAGGAAGGCCGGGATATCAAGATGGTCGTCACCCTGTGGCGCCGGCGCAACAGGCGCGGGACGGCCATGCATGTCCAGGCCCTGCGGCGCGGGACGGCGGGCATACTCCGATACCGGCTCGCTCGATGCGATCTGCTGCGCCACGGTCTTCTGCGGCCGGCGCTCAGGCAGCGGCGGCATTGCGGGACCGGCGGTGCGGGCTGCGACCGGCGGCTCGCTCTCTTCGTCACGACGGCCGAGGCCGACATTGGCGAGGCGCTGGAGCAACGACAGGCGGCTCTTCGGCGGCGTCTCCTCCTCGACCTCACCGCGAGCCTGGCGAAGCTCGGCCTGGGCCGGCATCGGCAGCTCGTCGATCCGCGGCATCCTGGGCGCACGGACCGGGCGCTCGGCCTGCGGCGGGATGAAGGTCTCGGGCGTCATCGGCTCCTGCATCGCGAGCGGGGCCTGCTCGGGCTCCGGAAACAGGGTCGGCTTCTGGGCGATCGGGCGCACGGTGACGTCGCCGTAGGTCTGCATCGGCGCCGGCGCCTGCGGAACGTCCGCCACGGCAGCCGCGATGGCGGCGAGCGCGGCGCGCTCGACGTTCGGACGGGGCGCCATCGGCGCGGCAGCGACCGGAGCCTGGCTTGCGGCCGGCATCTGCGCTTCCAGCTTCTGGGCGCGCTCGGCCATGCGCTGATTGTCGGCGCGGAGGCGCGCGGTCAAATCGGCGAGACGGCTCTCGGCGGCTGCGGCCGGAGCCGCGGGCGCCTGCTGGGCCTGCGGCGCCGCGTTCGCGACGGGAGCGGAGGTGGCCTGGCTGTTGCGGGCGATCGCGGCCTGCTCGATGCCGGTGGCGACGACGGAGACGCGGATCAGGCCGTCGAGCGCTTCGTCGAAGGTTGCGCCGACGATGATGTTGGCGTCCTGGTCGACTTCCTCACGGATGCGGGTCGCGGCTTCGTCGACCTCGAACAGAGTGAGGTCCTTGCCGCCGGTGATGGAGATGAGGAGGCCCTTGGCGCCCTTCATCGAAGAGTCGTCGATCAGCGGGTTGGCGATCGCGGCTTCAGCGGCGGTCAGCGCGCGCTTGTCGCCGGAGGCCTCGCCGGTGCCCATCATCGCCTTACCCATCTCCTTCATCACCGCTCTCACGTCGGCGAAGTCGAGATTGATCAGGCCTTCCTTGACCATCAGATCGGTGATGCAGGCAACGCCGGAGTAGAGCACCTGGTCGGCCATCGCGAAGGCGTCGGCGAAGGTGGTCTTCTCGTTGGCGACCCGGAACAGGTTCTGGTTCGGGATGATCAGCAGGGTATCGACCACTTTATGCAGCTCGGCGATACCGGCTTCCGCCGTGCGCATGCGGCGGGCGCCTTCGAAGTGGAACGGCTTGGTCACGACGCCGACGGTGAGGATGCCCATGTCGCGCGCGATCCTGGCGATCACGGGAGCAGCACCCGTGCCGGTGCCGCCGCCCATGCCGGCGGTGACGAACACCATGTTGGCGCCGGAGAGATGGTCGCGCAGCTCGTCGATCACCTCTTCCGCCGCGGTGGCGCCGACGTTCGGCTGCGAACCTGCGCCGAGGCCCTGCGTGACCACCGTGCCCATCTGCACGATGCGCTGCGCCTTCGACATCGTCAGCGCCTGCGCGTCGGTATTGGCGACCACGAAGTCGACGCCCTGAAGGCCGGCCGTGATCATGTTGTTGACGGCGTTGCCACCGGCGCCACCGACGCCGAACACGGTGATCCGGGGCTTCAGTTCGTGAATATCAGGAACGTTGATGCTGATGGTCATGGTTGCTGCCTCTCGATCACGCGCGCGTGGGTTCGCCCCGGCCGGTGGCCGCGGGAGTTGGTGAAAATCGATAATTGCGGACAGGAGTCATCAGAAGCCCTCGCGTAGCCATCGTCCGACCTTTCCGAAATAACCGCCGGTCCCTGTCTTGACCTGCTGCCGCGTATGCCGCGGTTCGACATGTTCGAGGTGAACATATTGCGGGTAGACGAGAAGTCCGGCCGGCACCGCGAACGCGGCGTTCTTCGCCTCGTTGGGCAGCCGGCCGAAGCCGAGCGGACGTCCGACCCGCACGGGCCGGCCGAGAATCTGGGTGCCGAGTTCGACGAGGCCGGTGAGCTGCGAGGCGCCGCCCGAGAGCACGACGCGGCCGTTGGGCTCCGAGGCGAAGGGCGAATCCTTCAGCTTGTCCCGAACCATTTCGAAGACTTCCTCGGCACGGTGCTTGACGATGTTGGCGATGGTGGCGCGGGAGACGATCTGCGGCAGATCCTGCTCGTCACCGGCCGTCGGCACAGACATCAGCTCACGCGAGTCCGATCCGCCGGTGATGACGGTGCCGTATAACGTCTTGATTCGCTCGGCATCGGCAATGGTCGCGGAGAGTCCGCGCGCGAGATCCATCGTGATGTGTTGCCCGCCGACCGCAAAACCCGCCGCATGCACGAAACGGCCGCCTGAATAAACGGCAATCGTGGTGGTGCCGGCGCCCATCTCGACGACGGCGGCGCCGAGATCGGCCTCGTCGTCGGTCAGCACCGACAATCCGGCGACATAGGGGCTCGCCGCCATGGCTTCGACATTGATGTGGCAGCGCTCGACCGCCAGCATCAGGTTCCGCGCCACGGTGGCGTCGCAGGTGACGACGTTCATGTCGACGCCGAATTGATGGGCGACCATGCCGCGGGGGTCGCGGATGCCCTTGACGCCATCGAGCGTGTAGCCGACCGGCAGCGCGTGCAGCACGGTGCGGCCTTCGCCGGTGGCGTGGCGCATGCCGGTGGAGGTGACGCGGCTGACATCGGCCTGCGTCACGGCACCACCACGGATGTCGGCGGCGGCTTCCACCAGCTGGCCGGACAGCCGGCCGCCGGAGACCGAGAGCAGCACGGACTCGACCCGCACCTTGGCCATCTTCTCCGCGAGCGCGACGGCCTGGCGCACGGCCTGCTCGCATTCGCCGAGATCGATCACCGCGCCGGCCTTCATGCCACGCGACTGGATCTGGCTGTATCCGATCAATTCCACCGCATGGGTGCGGCCGCGAAGCGCCTCGCTCGGCGCCGACGGCTTCAGGCGCGCGATCATGCAGGCGATCTTGCTGGTGCCGATGTCGAGGCAGGCGACGAGGCCGCCGCGCTTGTGCGGCATCGGGCGCGTCTTCGGTGTCTGGGTGCGATCGAGACCGGTCATGCAGCGTCCCCGGCCTTCTTTTTCTTCTTGTCCTTGAACAGATCTTCGCGCGCCTTGGCGGCGTCCTCGGACAGCTGCACCACCAGGCGATCGGGCAGGCGCATGTCGACGGCGACGATATCGCGGGAGAACAGCCTGTCCTCCTTGTCGAACTTGGACAGCATCGCGAGCGCGTTGCCGATGTCCTGCTCGGGCAGGCGAATGTCGAGGCCGTCCTTCAGCCTCAGATTCCAGCGCCGCTCGCCGACATAGATCGCAGCTTTCGTCACGGAATTGACCTGCGGATAGCGCGCCAGCAGCGCGAGGAAATCGCGGGCCTGGGTCTCGGCGCCCTTGCCGACCACGAGCGGCAACGACAGGAAGCGGCGCGAGACGTAGGGCTCGAGCACCGCGCCGTCATCGGCGATGACCGAAAGCCGGCCGGCCTCCTGCCACAGCGCGAACGCCTTGCGCTCGGTCAGTTCGATCATGAGCTGGCCCGGATAGAGCTTCAGCACGGTCGCATCCGCGATCCAGGGATTGGCCTTGAGCTTGTCGCGCACCGCGTCGGCGTCGAGGAACAGCAGCGAAGAGCGGCCGCTGACGCCGCCGATCGCCAGGATCTCGTCCTGGGTGAGCTGCTTGCGGCCGTTGATCACGACCGAAGTGATGCGGAACCCGGCGGAATTGGCCAGCGCGTTGCGGGCATCGCTGACCGCGGTGACGAAATCCTGGAGATGGCCGCCCTTGACGATGCCGAAGCCGGTGCTGCCGATCAGCAGCAGCACGGTCATGCTGATCCCGACCCGGCGCGGCAAATAGCGCTCGACCAGCGCGACCACGCGCGGCGGCGGCTCGCGCTCGACTGCGGCCTTGGCCTTCGCCCTGGTCTTGATCCTGTCCTTGGCGGCGGCGCGCGCCCCGGCGTGCTTGTCCTGCAGCCACTCGCGCAGAAGCACGACCGCTCCGACAGCGGCCGCCTTCAGGTCAGCTTGGGGCCTCAGCGATCTGAAAAGAGACCGGGTGAGGCTTCCTGCTCCATCCATTGCACGAGCTCGTCAACAGTTAGTCCGCGACATCGCGCGGATCCTGGCGAACATGACGTCTTGAACATGCCGGGCCGGGTGCTGGTCTTCAGCAGAAGAAAACCTCTCCCCTTCAAAGCGTTCGCTGGAGGTGACATCACCCGCGACAGCTCACGCGCCGGCAGCCAAAGCGCCATATGCGCCGCCAGCGTTAACCTTCGGACGTCCTGGTAAACAAAAGGTAAAGTTCGTTAACGTCCGGCGCATTTTGCCCCGGTGTGTGAGGCATTTATGCCGCGATGTCCGGCATTTTACCGGTTTTGGACCCCAAACCGGCCCGTTTCGCCCATTTGGCCGTTAACCAGTCCTAATTATTTCCGCACGGCCCGCCCGGCGAGCTCCACGAGGCCGCGCAGGAAGTCGACGAAGGCGATGCCTTCGGCTTTCAGCGCCTTGGGGTAGAGCGAGGACTTGGTCAGCCCGGGCAGCGTGTTGGTCTCGAGATAGACGAGGCCCTTGTCCGAGACGATGAAGTCCGACCGGGAGTAGCCGCTGCAGGACATCGCGCGATGCGCCAGCATCGCCTGCGCCTTCAGCGCGGCGGTGATCTCGGGCGCGAAACGGCCGGGGCAGATCTCCTGGGTCGACTTCAGCAGATATTTCGCGGCGTAGTCGAAGCTGCCCTCGCCCGGAATGATCTCGATCGGCGGCAGCGCGATGATCGAACCATCGGTGCGCTCCAGCACACCGCAGGTCGCCTCGATGCCGGCGATGTAGGGCTCGATGACATAGTCTTCGTGCTTGGCCGCGTTACGGACGGCGACGAGATCCTGCTTGGCGTTGACGAAGATCAGACCGTAGCTCGAGCCGTCGCGCGCCGGCTTTGCGATCAGTCTTCCGTATTCGGCGAAGGCTTCGTCGATGTCGTCGAGCGCAACGTTCGGCGGCGATGCCACGCCGCCGAGCGCGGCGAAATGCTTGGCCGCGATCTTGTCGAAGGCCAGATGCGAGGAGGCCGAGCCCGATCCGGTGAAGGGCACGCCGCGCGCCTCGCACATCACCTGCAATTCGCCGTTCTCAGCACGCCCGCCATGCAGGCCGAGCACCAGCACTCGGTTCTCGGCCTTGGCCTGGTCGAGCGCCTGCTCCAAGGGAATGCCACGCGTGCCCGGCTTGAACTCGTCCTCGAAGGGACGGGCGTGCTCGAGCAGCTGCTTGGACTGCACGACATGCACCTTGTCCTCGACGTCCCACCACCAGAGATCAGCCTCGGGTAGCGCCTGATGCAGCGCCTGCGCCGAGGCGACCGAGACGAGACGCTCGCGGTTGGAGCCGCCGAAGAGGATGGTGATGCGCATGGTCATGGTCTGCAATCTCTCCATTCGTCATTCCGGGGCGCGACGAAGTCGCGAACCATGGTGCGCAATTGCGCACCTGAGAATCCATTTCCCCACCGTCTCTGCCGTCCGATGGATTCCGGGTTCTCGCTTCGCGAGCCCCGGAACGACACTCACGCGGGAATCCCGATCCGCTTGATTTCCCAGTGTAGCTCAATCCCGGAATTCGCCTTCACGCGTTCGCGTACGGTCTCGCCCAGCGTCTCGATGTCGTGCGCGGTGGCATCGCCATTGTTGATCAGGAAGTTGCAGTGCATCTCCGAGACCTGCGCACCGCCGACGCGCAGGCCACGGCAGCCGGCGACGTCGACCAGCTTCCAGGCGGAATGGCCGGGCGGATTCTTGAAGGTCGAGCCGCCGGTCTTCTCGCGGATCGGCTGCGCTGTCTCGCGATGGCTCTGCACCTCCGCCATCCGCGCGCGGATCGTCTCCGCATCCCTGATCTCGCCGCGAAAACGCGCGGAGGTGAAGATGATGGAGGGATCGACGCCGCTATTGCGATAAACGAACTTCATGTCGGCATTGGAGAAGACGTGCTTGGTACCGTCGCGACCGACGCCGCGCGCCTCGATCAGCACGTCCTTGGTCTCGCCGCCATTGGCGCCCGCATTCATCCGCAGCGCGCCGCCGATGGTGCCGGGAATGCCGAAGTAGAATTCGAGCCCGCCGATATTGGCGGAGGCGGCCACCTCCGCCACGCGCTTGTCGAGCGCGGCCGCGCCGGCGGTGACGACGTCGCCGCTCGCGCTCGCTTCGCCGAAGGCGCGCGGCGCCAAGCGGATCACGACGCCCGCAATGCCGCCATCGCGCACGATGAGGTTGGAGCCGACGCCGACGACATAGACGGGGATGTCGGGCGCAAGACGCGCCAGGAAGTAAGCGAGATCGTCCTCGTCCGCCGGCGTGAACAGCACCTGCGCCGGACCGCCGACGCGAAACCAGGTCAGCTCGGCCAGCGACTGGTTGGCGAGCAGCCGGCCGCGAAGTTGCGGCATCGCGGCTTTGAGAGCGGGCGTGATGTCGGGGAAGCTCACCACCCTACCCCAGCGCCTTCAACTGATCCGGCAGGGCATACGCCCATTGCGTGATGTTGCCGGCCCCTAAGCACACGACGAGATCGCCGGACTTCGCGAGCCGCTTGACGATGCCCGCGAGCTCCGGTGCCGCCGGCAGCGGCACCACCTCGCGATGCCCATGCGCGCGCAGGCCTTCCACAAAATGGTCGCGGTCGATGCCGTCGATGGGCGCTTCGCCGGCGGCATAGACGTCGGCGACAACAACCGCATCCGCGTCGTTGAAGCAGGTGCAGAATTCCTCGAACAGTGATTGCAGGCGGGTGTAGCGATGCGGCTGCACCACGGCGATCACCTTGCCGGTGTAGGAATCGCGCGCCGCTTTCAGCACCGCCGCGATCTCCACGGGGTGATGGCCGTAATCGTCGATGACGGTGACGCCGTTCCACTCGCCGGTTTTGGTGAAGCGGCGCTTGACGCCGCCGAAGCCGGCCATCGCCTTGCGGATCGCATCGTCGGAGACGCCGAGCGCATGCGCGACCGCAATCGCTGCCGTCGCGTTCGACGCATTGTGCCGGCCCGGCATCGGCAGCGCGAGATCGGCGATCTCATGCGTGGTGCCGGCCTTGCGGTCGCGGATCACGACCTTGAATTTCGAGCCGCCGCCGCCCGCGGTGAGATCGACCAGCCGCGCGTCGGCCTGCGGGTTCTCGCCATAGGTGATGATGCGGCGATCCTCGATCTTGCCGACAAGAGTCTGCACCACGGGATGGTCGATGCACATCACGGCGAAGCCATAGAATGGCAGATTCTCGACGAAATGGCGGAACGCGTCCTGCACGGCGTCGAAGGTCTTGAAGTGATCGAGATGCTCGGGATCGACATTGGTGACGATGGCGACATCGGTCGGCAGCTTCAGGAAGGTGCCGTCGCTCTCGTCCGCTTCCACCACCATCCAGTCGCCGGCACCCAGCCGCGCGTTGGAGCCATAGGCGTTGATGATGCCGCCGTTGATCACGGTGGGATCGAGCCCGCCGGCATCGAGCAGCGTTGCGACCATCGTCGTCGTCGTGGTCTTGCCGTGGGTGCCCGCGATCGCGACGCAGCTCTTCAGCCGCATCAGCTCGGCCAGCATCTCGGCGCGGCGCACCACAGGAATGCGCCGTTCGCGCGCCGCCATCAGTTCCGGATTGTCGCGCTTGATCGCGGTGGAGACCACGACGACTTCGGCGCCGTCGACATTCTCGGCCTTGTGGCCCACCGAAACCTTCGCGCCCTTCTTGCGCAGCCGGTCGAGATTGTAATTGTCGGAGGCATCCGAGCCCTGCACGGCATAGCCGAGATTGACCAGCACCTCGGCGATGCCGCTCATGCCGATCCCGCCGATCCCGACGAAGTGGATGGGTCCGATCTCGCGCGGCAGTCTCATGCTCTGTTCCCTGACCTCGCCGCCTTCCGCAGGCGGCATCTGGCGAAGGTCACGGCCAAATCAGCCGCGCGCCTTTCTTACTGGATGCCTCGCTTTAGAAGGCGAAGACAAGGGCTTTTTCGCGTCAGATTCCCGCAACCTTGACCACCAGATCGGCCAGCCGCTCGGCGGCATCGAGCCGGCCCGCGCCACGGGCCGCTGCGGCCATGGCGGCGAGGCGCGCGGGTTCGGCGGCGAAGGCGGAGATTTCGGACGCCAAACGGTCGGAGGTGAACTCGGTCTGCGGGATACGGATCGCGCCATCCACCTTGACCAGCACGCCGGCATTGGCGAACTGGTCCTGGTCGATCGAGCCCGGCAGCGGCACCAGGATCGAGGGCCGGCCGATTGCCGCGAGCTCGGCCACCGTGCCGGCGCCGGAGCGCGATACCACGAGATGATTTGACGCGAGCCGGGCCGGCAAGTCGGTGAAGAACGGCGCCAGCTCCACCTTGATCTTCAGCCTGTCGTAGACCGCGCGGACGCGGCTCATGTCCTCGTCGCGCACCTGCTGGGTGAGGACGAGCCGGCCCCACAGCGCAGGCTCGAGCCGCTCGATCGCACCGGGCACGATGTCGGCCATGATGCGCGCGCCCTGGCTGCCGCCGACGACGAGCAGACGCAGCGGGCCGTTCACCTCGGGTGCAGCATAGGGCACGGCGGCAGCAGCGAGCACCGCCGGCCGCATTGGCGTGCCGACGGTGGTGGTCTTGGCCGACAGCGCGGGATCGCGGTCGAGCACGCCCGGCAACGACGTCGCGATGGCGCGCACGCGGCTCGACAGGAACCGGTTGGCGCGGCCGAGCACCGCGTTGGCATCGTGGATGATGCCGGGCACGCCGGCGAATTTCGCCGCGACCAGCGGCGGCAGCGTCGGATAGCCGCCGAAGCCGACGACTGCGACAGGCTTCAATCGCTTGATCAGTCCGTAAGCGGACAGCGTGCCGGCCACGAGCGTGAGCCCGGCATAGGCGAGCTGAAGCGGATTGCGGCCGCGCGCGGTCTCGCTGGCCACGACGTCGATCATGTCCTTGCTGAACAGCCCGCTATAGCGCAGCGCGCGCTCGTCCGTGACGAGGCGGACGCGATAGCCGCGCCGGATCAATTCGACGCCGAGCGCCTCGGCCGGAAACAGATGGCCGCCGGTGCCGCCCGCGGCGAGAAGAATCAGGGGGGACGTGGTCATGGTGGCGGAGTTTTACAGGGAGTTTTCCGTCATTGCGAGTGCGGCAACGAAAGTGTTCGTGCCCCGGGCGCAGCGCAGCGCGCTGCCCTTCGCAGCGTGGTGCGCTGCTGAACCGGGGCCCATTGGTTGCAGCATTCTGGATCCCGGCTCTGCGCTCCGCTTCGCGGAGCTTGTCCGGGACACGTGCAACTACGCGTAACTCCGCATCGCCTCGGCGTGGCCGCTGGCTTCGACCTCAGTGCGCGGGCGCAGCCGCGTCAGGGCCAGCATCATGCCGACGCCATAGGCCAGCGACACGATCGAGGAGCCGCCATAGGAGATGAACGGCAGCGTCATGCCCTTGGCGGGGATGAGCTGGAGGTTGACCGACATGTTGATCGCGGCCTGCACGCCGAACAGGATCGCAAGACCCGAGGCGGCGAAGCGCGAGAACATGTCCTCGTTGGCATAGGCGCGCGACAGCGTGCGGATGACGACGAAGGCGAACAGCGTCAGCATCGCAAGGCACAGGATGATGCCGAACTCCTCGGCGGCGACTGCGAACACGAAATCGGTGTGGCTGTCCGGCAGGCTGCGCTTGGCGATGCCCTCGCCCGGCCCCAAGCCGAACCAGCCGCCGTTGTAAAAGGCCTCCATGGCGGTATCGACCTGGAAGGTGTCGCCGGAGGCCGGGTTCATGAAGCGCTTGATGCGGCCCGCGACGTGCGGCACGAACAGATAGGCGCTGAACAGGCCGGCCGCCGCGGCGCCGGCGAGGCCGAACACCCAGATCATGCGCATGCCCGCGATGAAGAACAGAGAGCCCCACACCATCAGGATCAGCATGGTCTGGCCGAAATCCGGCTCCATCACCAGCAGCGAGACCAGCATCAACAGCAGCACCAGCGCCATCGTGGTCGCCGGCATCTCGGGCCGCTTGGTCGATTCCGCAAACAGCCAGGCCGCGATGACGACGAAGGACGGCTTGGCGATCTCGGAGGCCTGGATGTTGACGCCGAGCAGCGTGATCCAGCGTCGCGAGCCCTTCACCTCAGGGCCTATCGCGAGCGTCAGCACGATCAGGATGATGCTCGCCGCGAAGATGATCAGCGCCGAACGGCGGATCGCGCGCGGCGACAGGAAGGACACCCCGAGCAACACGATGCAGGACGGCACCAGGAACAGCACGTGGCGGCTGAAGAAGTGGAAGGGATCGAGCCCGATGCGCGTCGCAACCGGCGGGCTCGCCGCCAGCGACAGGATCACGCCGGTCAGCATCAAGGCCAGGATCGCGCCCATCAGCGGCTTGTCGACGGTCCACCACCACTCGGAAAAGGGGGTGCGTTCTTCACGGGAGAGCATGGGCGGCCGCTTTCGGACAGAGGTCAGCCCATTGGTCGCCGAGGTTGGTTACCGCAGGGTTAAGGAAGTGGATGAAGTTGTGCACAGTCTCGTGCCCCGGACGCAGCGCAGCGCCATTGCGGTGCGCTGCAGAGCCGGGGCCCAGCGGCTTCTGGGTCCCGGCTCGCGCTACGCGCGTCCGGGACACGAGAACTCGCTACACCACCGGCTTCACGCCCGGCAGCGCCTGCACCAGCTCGCGGAACTTGGTGCCGCGGATCTCGAAGTTGCGATACTGGTCGAAGGACGCACAGGCTGGCGACAGCAGCACGACGGCATCGGTGAGGCCTGATGCCTCCGCATCGCGCGCGGCGTGCTCGACGGCGACGTCCAGCGTCTGGCTGATCTCGTGCGCGACACTACCAAGCGTGCCGGAAAATTCCTGCGCGGCCTCGCCGATCAGATAGGCCTTGCGGATGCGTGGGAAATAACCGGTGAGACCAGTGATACCGCCCGCCTTGGGCTTGCCGCCGGCGATCCAGAAGATGTCGGCAAAGGACGACAGCGCATGCGCGGTGGCGTCCGCATTGGTGCCCTTGGAATCGTTGACGAACAGCACGTTGCCGCGGCGGCCGACCTGCTCCATGCGGTGGGCGAGGCCCGGAAAGCTGCGCAGGCCATTCTGAAGCACGTCGAGGCCGATGCCCATCGCGAGCGCGGCTGCGGCCGCGCAGGCCGCGTTCTGCGCGTTGTGCAAGCCGCGGAGTGAGCCGATGCCGCCGAGCGCGGCGATCTCGCTGCGCGCACCGCCCGCGGTGCGCACGATATTGCCGTGCTCGACATGGATGCCCGACGCCAGCGGGTTCTTGACGGAGATGCGCACCACATTCTTGCCCGAGCGGTCGAGCCGGTCGGCGATGTCGCGGCAAAAGCCGTCGTCAACGCCGACGATCGCGGTGCCGCCTCCTTGCACGCCCGCAACGAGGCGCTCCTTCACCGCGGCGTAGTGCGCGATGGTGCCGTGACGATCGATATGGTCTTCGCTGACATTGAGCAAAATGCCGACGGAGGGATCTAGCGAGGGCGTGAGGTCGATCTGGTAGGACGACATCTCGATGACGTGGACGCGGCCCGTGCGCGGCGGCTCCAGCGACAGGATCGCGGTGCCGATATTGCCGCCCATCTGGGTGTCGTAGCCGGCAACCTTCGTGAGGTGCGCGATCAGCGCCGTCGTGGTCGACTTGCCGTTGGTCCCGGTGATGGCGACGAACGGCGCATCCGGCGCATGGCGCCGCCGCTCGCGGCAGAACAGCTCGATGTCGCCGATCACCTCACAGCCCGCCTCGCGCGCCTTCAGCACGCTCCAATGCGGGACCGGATGGGTCAGCGGCACGCCGGGCGCGAGCACGAGCGCCGCAAAGTTCGCCCAGGACACGTTGCGCAAATCCGCGGTGATGAAGCCGGCCTGCGCAGCCTTGGCGACGTTCTCGGCGTTGTCGTCGGCCGCGATCACCTCGGCGCCGCCGGCCTTTAGCGCGTGGCAGGAGGCGAGCCCGGAGCCGCCGAGGCCGAACACCGCGACGGTCTTGCCGGCAAAGGAGGTGACGGGGATCATCGAGCGATCACCGCAGCTTCAGCGTCGACAGGCCGGCCAGCGCCAGCATCACCGAGATGATCCAGAACCGGATCACGATCTGCGGCTCGGTCCAGCCGAGCTGCTCGAAATGGTGATGGATCGGCGCCATGCGGAAGATGCGTTTTCCGGTCAGCTTGAACGACACCACCTGCACGATGACGGAGACCGCCTCCAGCACGAACAGGCCGCCGATCACCGCGAGCACGATCTCGTGCTTCACCGCGACCGCGATGGCACCCAGCATGCCGCCGAGCGCGAGCGAGCCGGTGTCGCCCATGAAGATCGACGCCGGCGGCGCGTTGAACCAGAGGAAGCCGAGGCCGGCGCCTAGAAGCGCGCCGCAGAGCACCGCGAGCTCGCCGGTGCCGGCGACATATTTGATCTGGAGATATTCGGCGAACACCGCATTGCCGGCGAGATAGGCGATCATCGCAAAGCTCGCGGTCGCGATCATCACGGGCACGATGGCGAGGCCGTCGAGACCGTCGGTGAGGTTCACCGCGTTGCCGGAGCCGACGATGACGAAGGCACCGAAGATCACGAAGAACCAGCCGAAATGCAGCACGGTGTCCTTCAGGAAAGGAATCGTCAGCGCGGTGGACGCGGGATCGCGGTTCAGCCGCACCAGGGCGTAGCAGGCCACCAGCGCGATCGCCGCCTCGATCAGCAGGCGAAGCTTGCTGCCGAACCCGCTCGTGGTCTGCTTGGTCACCTTGAGGTAGTCGTCATAGAAGCCGACGAAGCCGAAACCGAGCGTCACCGCCAGCACGATCCAGACATAGGGGTTGAGCGGATTGGCCCACAGCACGGTACCGACGGTGAGGCCGGACAGGATCATCAGCCCGCCCATCGTGGGCGTTCCCTTCTTGGCGAGATGCGATTGCGGACCGTCGGTCCGGATCGGCTGGCCCTTGCCTTGGCGGATACGCAGATGGTCGATGATCCAGGGCCCGAACAGGAACACGAACAGCGCACCGGTGACCACCGCGCCGCCGGTGCGGAAAGTGATGTAGCGGAAGACGTTCAGGAAGGTGCGAACGGCACCGAAGCCCGGAAATGTGTTGGAGAGCTCGATCAGCCAGTAAAACATTCAGACGGTCCTATGGCGCCTCTGCACGCACGATCTTGGCGTGCCTCACGCGCATTCGCTGGTCTTCATCATGGGTCGCGCGCCCCCAGGGAAACCGGACGGCTTCGCGCCGCAAAGGGTGGGATTCGGGAACGGCGCCTTCCAAGCAGTTTACGCCTTTGCCTGCAAGGCGGCCACCAGGCCCGGCACAAACTTGTTGACCCAGAACATCTTCTTGCTGCCCTTGACAACCACGACATCGCCTGCCTGCAGCAGGCTCGCGACCTCGCCCGGCTTCAGCGTGGCGGGGTCGTCGTGCCAGCCGAGACCCTTGCCTGATGGCAGCACCTCAAAGAGGTGCCGCATCAGAGGGCCGACGCAGTAGACCCCGTCGATGCCGTCGAGGTGCTTGGCAAGGGCGGTGTGATAGTCCGGGGCGTCTTCGCCCAGCTCCAGCATGTCGCCGAGCACCGCAATGCGGCGGCCGCCGGTCATGTTGCGTGCCTGCAGGCTCTGCAGCGCGGCAGCGACGCTGGCCGGATTGCCGTTGAAACTGTCGTCGATCACGGTGATGCCGCCGATCGTCTGCTCGACGCCGCGGCCGGTCATGATGCCGACCCGGTCGAGCTTGATCGCGAGCGTCGCCGGGTCGAGACCCGCCGCACGGATCGCGGCGAGCGCAGCCAGCGCATTTTGAACGCGGTGCGGCGCGCCCGGCGTCAGACTGAAGGCAAGTTCCTTCTTGCCGATCATGGCCACGATCTGCCAGCTCTCGCCGTGCGGCGCGTGCGCGACCTCGTGCACCTCGGCGTGCTCACCGAAGCGGACGACCTTGCCCTTCCATTCCGACGCCTTGAGCCCGGCGGGCAGCACCAGCACCCCGTCCTCGGGCAGGCCGAGCGCAATCGAGACCTTCTCGCGCCTGATGGCTTCGAGCGAGCCGAGCTTTTCCAGATGCACCGGCTGGACGTTGACGACGAGCGCGACCGTCGGCCGCGTCAATTCGCTGAGCCGTGCGATCTCGCCTTTCTGGTTCATGCCCATCTCGACGACCCAGAGGGTGGCATCGGTGCGCGCATTGCACAGCGTCAGCGGCACGCCCCAGAAATTGTTGAAGCTCGAGGGGCTGGCATAGGCGTTCGGATAGGCCGCCAGAAATTCCTTGGTGCTGGTCTTGCCCGCGCTGCCGGTGAGCCCGATCACCGGCCCGTTGAACCGCGCGCGCGCGGCGCGTGCGAGGCCCCAGAGGCCGTCGATCAGCGTGTCCTTGACGACGATTTGGGGAATGCGGATGCCGGCGATTTCATGCGGAACGATCATCGCGACCGCACCGGACGCCTCAGCCTTGTCTGCGAACTCCCAGCCGTCGCGCGCGCTGGCAAAGGCCGAGACGAAGCCGCCGCTCGGCGTGCCTGATAGCGCGACGAACAGGCTGCCCGGTTTCACCAGGCGGCTATCCTGGGTGACGAAATCGATCGGAGTATCCGGGAACGATCCGTCCGCGCTCAGCGCGCGCGCCACTTCGGCAACCGTCCATATCGGCGCGCTCATGCAACCCTCGACGCTAATGCGGCGGCGACCGCCTCGTGATCACTGAAGGGCAAAACCTCTCCGCCGACGATCTGCCCGGTCTCGTGGCCCTTGCCGGCGATGAGCAGCGCATCGCCCTCCTGCAATTCCTCGATCGCGGCGCGGATGGCAGCGGCACGGTCGCCGATTTCGCGGGCGCCCCTGGCGGTAGCGAGGATCGCGGCGCGGATCGCTTCCGGCTTCTCGCTGCGCGGATTGTCGTCGGTGATGATGATTCCGTCAGCGTTCTCGGCTGCGATCTCGCCCATGATCGGACGCTTGCCGGCATCGCGGTCGCCGCCGGCGCCGAACACGACGACCAGCCTGCGCCTGGCATAGGGACGCAGCGCCTGCAGTGCCTTCACGAGCGCATCGGGCTTGTGCGCGTAGTCGACGAAGATCGGCGCGCCATTGCGCTCGCCGACGAGCTCGAGTCGTCCCTTGGCGCCTTCGAGATGCTCAAGGCTTGCAAGCACGTTGGCCGCATCGCTGCCGGTCCCGATGGCAAGACCCGCCGACACCAGCGAGTTCTCGATCTGGAATTCCCCGACCAGCGGCAGGCGGATCGCATAGCGCTTGCCGCGATGCTCGAGCGCGAGCACTTGCGAGAAGCCTTCGACCCTGGCGTCCGCGAGACGAATGCCCTCGCCTGCCCCGTCGCCGTTGCGACCGACCGCCATGACGCGCAGGCCGCGCGTCTTCGCAGCGTCGATCGCTTCCGCCGAGCAATCATGATCGGCCGAGATCACCGCCGCGCCGCCGGGCGGCACCAGCTCGCGGAACAGGCGGAGTTTCGCGGCAAGGTAATGCGCGACGGTCGGATGATAATCCATATGGTCGCGCGAGAGATTGGTGAAGCCGCCGGCGGAGACACGCACGCCGTCGAGCCTGAATTGATCGAGCCCGTGCGACGACGCCTCGAAGGCGAGATGGGTGACGCCCTCGCGCGCGATCTCATCGATCTGCCGGTGCAGTGCGATCGGATCCGGCGTCGTCAGCGAGCCATAGACCGTGCGCTTGGGCGAGACGAGACCGATGGTGCCGATGCTGGCGGAGACATGCCCCAGCCGCTCCCAGATCTGGCGCGTGAAGGCTGCAACCGAGGTCTTGCCGCTGGTGCCGGTCACGGCCGCGATGGTCGCCGGCTGGGCGGGGAAGAAGCTTGCGGCGGCCAGCGCCAGCGCACGGCGCGGATTGGCGACGGCGATGAACGGCACCTTGCCGCCATCAGGCGCATGGTCGCCGACGACGGCGACCGCGCCCGCGGCAATCGCGGCGTCGACGAAGCGCGCGCCATCGGTCTTGCTGCCCGCCAGCGCGAAGAAGAGATCACCCGGCTTGACGACGCGGCTGTCGAGCGCAAGGCCGGTCACATCGAGCGCGGCGATGGCGGGCTCGATCGCGGCGTCATTGCCCAGAATATCCAGACCCAGGAGGTCGCGCAGCTTCATGGTCTTCCAGTCGACATGCCCTGCCGGGAAGCCGAATACGGGTGGAAAATCCCGACTCAGCCGCGGCGAAAAGCCTACCCCGTTGATTACTGGGTTGTCCTGGATGCTGCAAGAATAAGGCGCTCCGCAGGCGGCAGGTCGAACCGCGGCTCGACGCCCAGGAGCGGCGCGATCCGCTCGATCACCTTGCCGCCGGTCGGAACAGCGTTCCAGCCGGAGGTGATGAACCCCTTCGTCTCAGGAATGGCCTGCGGCTCGTCCAGCATGATCAGGATCTGATATTTGGGATCGTCGCAAGGCATGATCGCCGTGAAGGAGTTGAGCACGCGCTTCTTGGCGTAACGACCATTGATGACCTTTTCGGACGTGCCGGTCTTGCCGCCGACGTAATAGCCCTTGATATCGGCGGTCTTGGCGGTGCCAATCTCGGCGTTGAGCCGCATCAGGAACCGCATCTTGTCGCTGGTCTCGGTCTTGATGACGCGCTTGGCGATCGCCGCGGCTTCGGACTCGCTGCGCTTCATGAAGGTCGGCGGAATCAGATAGCCGCCGTTCACCAGCGCATTGATGCCCATCACCGCTTGCAGCGGCGCCACCGACATGCCCTGACCAAACGCAATGGTGACCGTGTTCAGCTCGCCCCAGCGCCGCGGCACCAGCGGCGCCGCGCTCTCCGGCAGCTCGGTGCGCAGCCGCGTCAATTGGCCCATCTTGGCGAGGAACGCCTTGTGGGCCTCCACGCCCTGGCTCAGCGCGATGCGCGCCGCACCGATGTTGGACGAGTAGGTGAACACTTCCTTCGTGTTGATGAAACGTCCGAGCGGATGGCTGTCGTGGATGGTGAACTTGCCGTAGTGCAGGTTTCCACGCGCGTCCCACGACGAGTTCAGATTGATCTTGCCGGAATCGAGCGCCATCGCCAGCGTGAACGCCTTGAAGGTGGAGCCCATCTCGTAGACGCCGGTGGTCAGGCGGTTGATGCGATCAGGATCGTGCGCTTCCTTCGGGTTGTTGGGGTCGAAATCCGGCAGGGAGACCATCGCCACCAGCTCGCCGGTCTTGACGTTCGAGATGATGCCGGAGGCTGCCTTGGCGTGGAACTTGTCCTTGGCCTTCAGAAGCTCGTCGCGCAGCGCGTGCTCGACGCGCAGGTCGATCGAGAGCTCGATCGGCTTTTGCAGCCGGTCGGTGGCAAATCCGGCGCGGTGGAGATCGGCGAGGCCCTGATTGTCGAGCCACTTCTCCATGCCGGCGATGCCCTGGTTGTCGATGTTGACGAGACCGATGAGGTGGGCGACCTCGTTGCCGGTCGGATAGACGCGCTTGTTCTCGCGCAGGAAGCCGATGCCGGGAATGCCGAGCTTGTGGATGGCCTGCTGCTGCTTCGCCGTGACCTCGCGCTTGAGCCAGACGAAACCCTTGCGCGTCCTCAGGCGCTCGCGCACCTCGGCCTCGTCGAGGTCGGGCACGGTCGCGGTGAGAAGCTCGATCGCCTCGTCCTTGTCGATGATGCGGCGCGGCTCGCCGAACAGGCTCGCCGCCTTGACGTCGGTGGCGAGGATCGCGCCGTTGCGGTCGACGATGTCGGGACGCGCGGTCGCCACCACCTCCTGCGCCGCTGCGCGGCGCGCGCCATGGGCATCGGCGCCGATCGCGAACATCACGAGCCGGCCGCCGATCAGGGCATAGACCGAGGCGAAGGCGAGCATGGCGAGGCCGACGCGCGCGCGCGCCTTCGCGGCGCGGTCGACGTTGCGCCCGTAGAGCAGGCTGCGGGTCAGACGCTGCCGCCAGGGCTCAGTCGGCTTTTCTGCAGGTTTGGCCGGAGTCGCAGCGCTCATTGATTGTCCTCGGGCTGAGGCACGGAGCCCGTCACGGTGTCGGGATCGCTGGCGGCTTCGATCGTGTTCAGCATGGCCCCGATCGGATCGGGCTCGCCCGGCCTGAACATCCGCGGCGGACGCTCCGGCAGGTTCTTCAGCGAATCGTATTGGGTGCCATTGACCGGCTTGAGCTGCAGATGCCGATCGGACAGGCCTTGCAGCCGGTGCGGCGCATCGAGCCTGGCCCATTCGGACCGCAGAGACGCGATCGCGTCGCGCTGCTCGCGGATCTCCGCATGCAGCCGCAGCACCTTCTCGACGCGCGCTGTCGAGTCCATCTTGATGCGGTAGACATAGGCCGCCGCGAAGATCAGCGCGCCGATGACGAGGAGGTGGATGATGCGCATGCGCTAGCCGCCCCTCATCACGTCGGAGAGTTTCGGCCAGGACGATGGCTCGTCATCATGATGCGCCGGCGCGGAGGTGCGCTCGGCTGCGCGCAGTTTTGCGGAACGCGCCCGCGGATTATGCGCGACTTCGTCGTCACCGGCGACCACAGGCCGCCGCGTCAACAACTGGAAGCTCGGCGGAACCTGCGCGACTTCCGGCAGATGCCGCGAGCCGCCGCCGGTCTTCGAACGCGCGGCGAAGAAATTCTTGACGATGCGGTCTTCCAGCGAATGGAACGAGACCACGACGAGGCGGCCACCGGGCTTGAGCACGCGCTCGGCGGCGGCGAGCGCGGTCTGCAGCTCCTCGAGCTCCTCGTTAACGAAGATGCGCAAGGCCTGAAACGTCCGCGTCGCCGGATGGATGTCGCCGGGCTTGGAGCGCACGATCCTGCCGATGAGATCGGCGAGCGCGCGCGTGGTCGTGAACGGCGTCTCCTGCCGGTCGGCGACGATGGCGCGGGCGATGCGGCGCGACTGCCGCTCCTCGCCGAACAGATAGATGATGTCGGCAAGATCGCCTTCGGAGGCATGCGCGACCACGTCGGCCGAGGTCGGCCCAACCTGTCCCATCCGCATGTCGAGCGGACCGTCGAGGCGGAACGAGAAGCCGCGACCGGCCTGGTCGAGCTGCATCGAGGACACCCCGACATCCATCACGACGCCATCCACGGCGTCGATGCCCTGGGCCGCGCAGACATCGGCGAGATTGGAGAAGCGGTCCTCGACCAGCGTCAGCCGGCCCTCGGAACGTTCGACCAGTTCGGCGCCGCCGGCAATGGCAGTTCGATCGCGGTCGATCGCGATCAGGCGGGTTCCAGGCACGTCGAGAATGGCGCGGCTATAGCCGCCGGCGCCGAAGGTGGCATCGACATAGATCCCGCCCGCCCGCGGCGCGAGATGATCAACGGCCTCGCGGCCGAGCACGGGAATGTGGGGAGCGGAGCTCATGCGCCAAGCCTTGTGACACAGAGCCTTGTGACCCAAAGCCTTGCAAGCCCGCCGAAGGCCTTGCCTGACGTCCAAGCGAGATCGGGGACGAACAAGCCCATAACGCCTCGAATCATTCCGCGTCGCGGCGGTTCCACGACAAAGCTCCCGTCCGGCATGGTTACCGAGCCCGGTCGTCCCGGGCAGCAAACCCAGTGTTGCCAGTGGAATTTGTCGGGCAGCCATGGGATTTCGAGCCAAAATACGCTTTGGCCGCCTCCGGACGCGGGTCGGCTCTTCATCCCTCAGTAACGGCCCTTAGCGTTAAGAAAGCGTTGCTCGGCTGCCTACAAGTCGAAAAGCTGATGGCGTGGTGATGCTTCATCCACACACATGCGCCAAAATGCATCCGTTAACCGCGCCGCGCGATTGCGTGCGGTGGAGGGTAAAGGAATAGTAAAGAGAAGGGCTTGCCCATTCTCGTCCGACCTGAGTTGTCTATGCCGCCGTCCGGTTCGTCCACGCCGTCTGGATCTGATTCGAAGCGTCAACGCGTTCTCCCGGTTCCCAAGGCCGCGGCGAACATGCGGACGTTCGAGCCGGACTCCTCGATCGTCTCCGACATCATCCCCTCGCCGAACTTCGGCGAGCGCAACAAAGGCCGGCAGCCCGACATGATCGTGCTGCACTACACCGGCATGCCCGACGTAGAGGGCGCGCTGGCGCGGCTGTGCACGGCCGGAACGGAAGTATCGGCGCATTACGTCGTGCTGGAGGATGGCCGCATCGTGCAATGCGTGTCCGAAACCAAGCGCGCCTGGCACGCCGGCGTTTCCTCGTGGGCCGGCGAAGACGACATCAATTCCTGCTCGATCGGCATCGAGATCATCAATCGCGGCCATGACTGGGGCTATCCGGAGTATCCGCTGCGCCAGATCGCCGCCGTGATCGCGCTGTGCCGCGGCATCATGCTTCGCCGCAAGGTGCCGGCCCACCGGGTGCTCGGCCATTCCGACGTCGCGCCCGCGCGCAAGAAGGACCCCGGCGAGAAGTTTCCGTGGCACTCGCTGGCCAATTCCGGCGTCGGCCATTGGGTCACGCCCGCTCCTGTCGTGCGCGGCGAGACCCTGATGCTCGGCACCATCAGCGACGAGGTGCTGAGCCTGCAGCAGGCGCTCGCCAGATACGGCTACGGCGTGCCGCTATCAGGCAAATACGACGCCGCGACCATGGAGGTCGTCACGGCCTTCCAGCGCCATTTCCGCCCGGCGCGGCTCGACGGTGTCGCAGACCATTCGACGCTGTCGACCTTGCAAGCGCTGCTGGCAAGCCTGCCGGCAGAGGGGACGCCGGTCGCGTCGAAGTAGCGGCGACGGCCACATAGTTCACTCTCGTGTCCCGGCTCTGCAGCGCATCGTCGAAGTGACGCTGTGCTGCGTCCGGGGCACGAGAGCCCTAGCCCATCTCCCTCACCCGTCGCGCATATAGCCGCCGCAGCGGCTCCAGCTGCGTTGCCTCCGTCGCCGCACGATACGCCTCGCGCGCTTCGTCCTTGCGACCCAACCTTCGCAACAGATCCGCGCGCACTGCAGGTAGCAGCTCATAGCCGCGCAGGTCGCCGCGCGCACTGAGCGCCTCGACGAGATCGAGCGCGCGGGCCGGCCCATCGACCATCGACACGGCGGCAGCGTGGTTGAGCTCGATCACGGCAGACGGACCGATGCGCAGCAACACCTCGTAAAGCCCGGCGATCTGCGGCCAGTCGGTCTGCCCGAAGCTGGGCGCTCGCGCATGCAGCGCGGCGATCGCGGCCTGCACGGCATAGGCTTGCGGCCGGCCGGGGATACGCAGCGCATCGTCGACCAGGCGCAGGCCCTCCTCGATCTGCGCGCGGTCCCACAACATGCGGTCCTGCTCTTCCAGCAGCACGATATCGCCGGCCGTCGTCGCGCGCCCGGCGCGGCGCGCATCGTGCAGCAGCATCAGGGCGAGCAGGCCCTTGATGCCGGCGCGATCCGGCATCAGCCGGTCGAGCAAGCGGCCGAGCCGGATCGCCTCGGCCGCAAGATCGGGCCGCATCAGATCCGCGCCCTCGGTCGCGACATAACCCTCCGTGAAAACCAGATAGATCACGGCGAGCACGCCATTGAGCCGCGGCGCCAGCGCGTCGCGCTCGGGCACCTCATAGGGGATGCCGGCGAGCCTGATCTTCTGCTTGGCGCGGACCAGCCGCTGCGCCATCGCCTCCTCGCCGACAAGGAAGGCGCGCGCGACCTGCGCGGTCGAGAGCCCGCAGACGGTGCGCAGCGTCAGCGCGACCTGGACCTCGGCCGCGAACGCCGGATGGCAACACGTGAAGATCAGCCGCAGCATGTCGTCGTCGAGCATTGCCGGCAGTTCCTCGGGCGCCTGCGCATTCAGCTCGAGCTCGTGCACGATCGCCTTTTGCTTGCCGCGGAAGGCGATCTGGCGGCGGACCCGGTCGATCGCCTTGTGCCTGGCGACGTTGACCAGCCAGGCGCGCGGATTGTCCGGGATCTCGCACGCCGGCCAGCGCTCCAGCGCGACCGCAAAGGCATCCTGCAACGCATCCTCTGCAAGATCGAAATCGCCGACGAGACGGATCAGCGTGGCCAGCGCCCGCCCCGCCTCGTCGCGAAATATCTTGTCGATCTCGGACGGTGTCATGCGCCGACGCGCAGGCTAGTCGTCACTTGTCGTAGACCCAGATCGGCCGCACCTCGATCGAACCGATGCGCGCGCTCGGAATGCGCGCCGCGATCTCGATCGCAGCGTCGAGATCCCGGGCCTCGATCAGATAATAGCCACCGAGCTGCTCGCGCGTTTCCGCGAACGGGCCGTCGGTCGTCAGCACCTTGCCGTCGCGCACGCGCACAGTGGTTGCGGTCGTGGTCGGCTGGAGCCGGTCGCCGGCCTTGAAATTGCCGCTCTGAATGATGGACTGGGTGAAGGTCTGATATTCCGCCGTCATCTGCTGGCCGGCCGCCGGACGCATGTTCGCGTACTCGGCTTCGTTCTGGTAGATCATCAGCAAATACTGCATCGCTTAACTCCTGTTGCACGGCTGGATCGCCGACATCCAGTCGAACGGGCCCACTCCAGACGACATCTTCAGGATAAATTATTTGCAGGCCGCGTGCGCGGCGATACCGGCTTGACGGAACCATCGCAAATGCCCCATGCGTTACCGGTCAGTCGGCCGGACGGCCGCTCCGGCAAGGGTCGAAAGGCCGCCGGGGAGGAAAGTCCGGGCTCCCTTGACATGCGGTGCCGGATAACGTCCGGCGGGGGCGACCCCAGGGAAAGTGCCACAGAGAACGAACCGCCCCGCTTCGCCTTTGGCTTCGCGGGGTAAGGGTGAAAAGGTGCGGTAAGAGCGCACCGCGGCTGCGGCAACGGAGCCGGCATGGCAAACCCCACCGGGAGCAAAACCGAATAGGGACGGCGTAGCGGGCTGTTCGCTTTGAGCGATAACGCCGCGGGGCGATGTCAGGCCCGCCGTCCGGGTAGGTTGCTCGAGGCCATGTGCAAACATGGTCCCAGAGGAATGGCCGTCACGCATCGTTCGCGCAAGCGGGCGGTGCCTTACAGAACCCGGCTTACAGGCCGGCTGATATCTTGCAACGAGGGGTTCGGCGTGACTGCGCCGGGCCCCTCACCATTTGGGCTGACGCGCACCCATTCGACCGCTGTCATTCCGGGGCGTGCGCAGCACGAGCCCGGAATCCATCGGGCCGCAATGTTGGTCGAGGAATGGATTCCGGGCTCTCGCTTCGCGAGCCCCGGAATGACAGCGATAACTACGCCGCGCGCGCGTCCGCCTTCACCAGCACCGGCGCAAGCTCGTCGGCTTCGCGCCGTAGCTTGCTCGCCTCGAATCCGTGCATGCCGAGCTGCCATTGCAGAGCGACGATGGCGCCCTTGGTCGGCTGCAGCAATGCGAGCGAGGCGAACAGCGTCACCGGCAGCCACACCGCGAGCTGCAGCCACTCCGGCGGCGCATAGGCGGTCTCGACCGCGAGGATCGCCGGCACCACGAGATGGCCGACCACGACCATCACGAGATAGGCCGGGAAGTCGTCGGCGCGCTGGTGGAACAGCTCCTCTCCGCAATGATCGCACTCGTGGGCGACTTTCAGGAAGCGGCTGAACAGATGGCCCTCGCCGCAGTTCGGGCACCTGCCGCGAAAGCCGCGCCACATCGCCTTTGCCAGAGAGACCTTCGCCAGAGAGACAGACATGACCACACCTCTTCCTTTCCAACGATCCATACAATATTATCTCGCCTCCATACATTCAAAGGATATGGGCCTTAATTGCATGGATTGGACTCCTACAATCTCGGAGCTCTCAGGGCCGCGCTACCAGCGCATCGTCGACGCCCTGGAAGCCGACATCGCCGCCGGCCGGCTGGTGCGCGGCCAGCAATTGCCGACGCAGCGCGCGCTGGCAAAGACGCTCGGCATCGACCTCACCACGGTGACGCGCGCCTACACCGAAGCGCGGCGCCGCGGCATCATGGAGGCGCGGGTCGGACAAGGCTCGTTCGTGTCTGAGACCAGCGCGCGCCGCGCGGTCGACCTGCCGCATCCCGTCGCGATCGACCTGTCGATGAACGTGCCGCCGCATCCGCTGGAGGCGCAGCTCGACGAGCGCATCATCGCCGGGATGGATTTCATCCGCGCGCAATCGGGCCTGACGGCCTATCTCAACTACCAGCCGCCCGGCGGCAGCGCGCATGAGCGCGAGGTCGCCGCGCGCTGGATGCGTTCACGGGTGCCGCACGCGCAGGCCGACAGGCTCGTGATCTTTCCCGGCGCGCAGACGATCCTGTTCAACCTGCTTGCGCATCTTGCGCGGCCGGGCGACATCGTGCTGACGGAGGCGCTGACATTTCCCGGCATCAAGGCCGCGGCCGTGCAGCTCGGCATCAAGCTCGTCGGCGTCGCCATGGATGATTGCGGCATCCTGCCAGATGCGCTGGCGAAGGCCTGCCGCGCGCACCGGCCCAAGGCCGTCTATCTCATTCCGACGCTGCACAATCCGACCACCGCGACGCTTTCCCCCGAGCGGCGCCGCGCCATCGCAAAGATCATCCGCGACACCGACACGATCCTGATCGAGGACGACGCCTACGGCCTGCTCGACCGCTCGGCCTCGCCGATCGCCAACCTCATTCCGGAGCGGACGTATCTTGCGACCACGCTGTCGAAATGCATCGCGCCGGCGCTGCGCGTTGCCTATCTGGTGACGCCGGACGGCGACACGCAGCGGCAGATGCGGACGTCCTTGCAGGCGACCGTGCAGATGCCGGCGCCGCTGATGGTCGCATTGGTGACGCATTGGATCGAGAGCGGCATTGCGGATCGCATCATCACCGCCATCCGCAGCGAAGCGGTCGGCCGTCAGCAGCTCGCGCAACGCACGTTGAAGGGCTTCCAATTCCAGGCCAAGCCCGCCGCGCATCATCTGTGGCTGCGACTGCCCGAGGGCCGGCCCGACGTCGCCGCACATCTCTTGCGGAACGGACTTGCGGTGGTCGCCGGCGACGCTTTCACCGTCGACGGGACACCGCCGCACGCGGCGCGCGTCTCGCTCGGGGCGGCCCGGAATAGATCTGAATTGACGGAAGCGCTGCGCATTCTGGTCGGCGCGCTGCACAAGCCCGCCGACATCAGGCAGATCGTCTAAAGCATGATCCGGAAAAGTGCGCAGCGGTTTTCCGAGAAGAACATGCTCAAACAACAACCTAAAGCGCGATGACGATTCATCCTCATCGCGCTTTTGCTCATCGACGATGACGGCGGTGGCCGGAGCGCACGGCCGGCGCCGCGGGCGACGGATAGGCCTGCGACGCGTACGCATCATTGGGCGCTCCCTGCCGGCCAAGAGCCGCACGTGCGGCGGGCGTGAGCTGGCCGCCATTCAGCACGTCGCGGTCGGGATGCGCGGCCTGATAGGCCGCAGGCTCGGACAACTGCGCCTGGGCCATTGTCGGCATCAACGCTGTTGCCGACACTAGCGCGGCCACAATGGCAATCTTAGTGCGGGTCACGGTCATTCTCCATTATCGCGTTCGGGGCCGAGCCGATGATCACGCCAGATAGCGGCCCGAATTGAAGTACGACCGTCATGTAGGCGCGTCTTCCGCGAATGCCCGATGCCGCAGATCACGCCTGCGTGCAGCATGGATTGACCTGCACGGCGGCAAGCGTGCTATGCGAGCCGGAGCGATCAACTGTTCGGGATCGCCGCCGCGAAGAGGACAATCCGTTGGAAACGCTCACCTATGTCCTGCTGCTGTTCGGCGCGCTGGCCGGGGGCTTCGTTTCGGGGCTGGCAGGGTTCGGCACGGCGTTGATGGCGCTCGGCATCTGGCTCTACGTGCTGCCGCCCTCGCTCGCGGTGCCCCTGGTGCTGATCTGCTCGGTGATCGCGCAGACCTCGACCTTGCCCTCGATGTGGAAGAGCTTCGATCTTTCGCTGGTCTGGCCGTTCCTGATCGGAGGGCTGATCGGCGTGCCGCTGGGGACCATGCTGATCGCCTCGGCCGATCCCAAAGTGTTCAAGCTGAGCGTCGGCGTTCTGATTCTGATCTTCTCGACGGCGCTCTATCTGAACAAGAGGCCGCTCGCCGTCACGTTCGGCGGCCGCATCGCCGACGGTGCGGTCGGCTTTGCCGGCGGCATTCTTGGCGGCCTCGCCGGCTTGTCAGGGCCGCTGCCGATCCTGTGGGCCAACATCCGCGGCTGGAACAAGCACGAGCGGCGCGGCATCTTCCAGCTATTCAATTTCACGGTGCTGGCCACCGCGCTGGTGCTGCAAGCCGCATCGGGTCTCGTCGAACTCAAAGTGGTCTGGCTCGCACTGGTCGCCTTTCCCTGCACCTTGATCGGCGCCTGGGCCGGCGCACGCGTCTATCACGCCCTCAACGACAAGCATTTTGGCGATGTCGTGCTCGGCCTGTTATTCCTGTCGGGCCTCACTCTCGTCTGGAATAGTCTCGGCGCGCTTTAGCTCTGCGTTCGCTTCGCGGCGAGCGCCATGCCGCCGGCGACACCGACGCCGAGCACGTAGATCCAGCCCGCTGTGAAGTCGAACAAATGGGTGTTGAACAGCGAGGTCAGCATGTTCTGCACCACGACCAGCAGGCCGATCCAGGAAGCGAGCCCCTCGCCGCGAAACAGCGCGAGATGCGCAAGCCAGAGCGCGTAGAGGATCAGCACACCAACGACACCCCATTGCACGGCCGCACTGAGGGTCTGGTTGTGCGGATTGCTGACGATCTCCGCGCGCAGCGGATCCATCTCCGCATCGACAGCCACGCTTGTGAACAGGCCGGGGATCGATCCGGTGCCATGGCCGATCAGCGGCGCATCGGCGATGAAGCCAAAGGACTTCCGCCAATATTCCAGACGCGAGCCCATGCCGCTGACCTGACTGTCCTGCACGCTCATCTCATAGTCGGCCTGGAACTTCGCAACCGTCATGCGCAGATGCGGTGACACGCCAAAGAGCAGCACGGCCAGCAGTCCCATCGCGCCGGCGGCAAGCAGCGCCGTACGCAGGCGCAGATGCAGCAGCGCGAAGAGCAGAACCAGAATCGGCAGCGTCACGAGCGCCGTGCGCGAGACCACGACGAAGATCATGTTGGCGAGGAATCCGGCCGCGAGGGCTGCGAACAACGCCGCGCTGCGTGAGCGACCTTGTCGCAGCAGCGACACGACCGGATAGACCAGCGCGAGCGCGCAGAGCGCGAATTCCTGGCTCTGGTCGATGTAGTTGCGCACCGCGATCCCGCTTTCGACCTTGTAAGGCCCACGCGACAGATAGAGCTTCAAGGAGAGCGCGGGGTCGATGGCGACGGCAAATGAATAGAGCATCAAGGCGGTGCAGGACGCCAGGAACGCGGCAAACACCCAGCCGCCATAAGGCCAGCGCTCGAACTGGTAGATCAGAAGCGGGATGACCAGCAGCTTCGCGGCCGGTCCGAGGGCGTGGATTCGCTCCGGCCATGGCGCATCCGACCAGAGCATGCCCAAGGCGGCGAGCGCGACCAGCGCGATCGGCAGCAGGCAGATCGGGCGAAGCAACGCGGAAATGCGCGGAGATCGAGGAACGCGAACGCGATCAGCCAGGGTATCAGCGCGAAGGTCAGCCCGGTCGTGGTCCACGGCAGCAGCAGCGCGATCAGCGCGACGAAGCGTGCCGGCGTGCGGTAGCGCGCCGCCCAGATCGCGGCGAGCCATGACACCCGCCGCTGCTCGTTCGTCGCTCCGGTCATTGGCCCGTCTGCAGCCCGCCATCCCCGCCGTCCGGCAAATTAGCCGGAGCAGCCGGGATGGAACAGGCCGCGTTACGCAGGTTCGCGGGCGAGAGGCGCAATGGCTTCGGGGCTCTCCGGCCCTAGAGCCTTCTCATGCGGCGCCGGCGCCAAGCGCTTTGCGAGCTCGCGGTGCAGCAGCCACAGGCTCAAGCCCGCCTGCAACATCGTCGCCGCGACCGAGAGGTACCAGACGTATTCCATGCGAAAGCCCGGGCGCGTCGAGAGCCAGATCGCCGGCAGCGAGTAGGTGAACACGCGCGACGCAGAGGTCAAAAGCACCGGCTTGGTGTTGCCGAGGGCCTGGAACATGCTCGAGCAGGTGAAGATCAGCCCCTGCGCGATCATGTTGAGCGAGATGATCCGCAGAAACAGATAGGCGATCTCCATGGTCTCGCGGTCGTTCGAGAATCCGCCGAGCAGCAGCTCCGGCTTCACCTGGGCAAGGATCATGAAGCCGGCCATCACGGTCGTGACGATCAAGGCCGCCTTGACGAAGGTTTCCCGCACGCGCGCGGCGTTGGCAGCGCCGACGTTCTGGCCGGCGATCGGCCCGGCCGCCAGCCCGACCGCGAGCGCAGGCATGTTGATCAGGCCGAGCACGCGCTGCCCGATGCCGAAGCCGGCCTGCGCCGCCGCGCCGAAATCGCGCAGCACGTAATAGACCACCGCCATGAAGATGAACATCATCGCGAACTCGCCGCCGGCGGGCAGGCCGACATTGAGAATGCGCTTAAGATGGCGCGGCTGCGGACGCCACTGCGCTACGTTGAACGCGACATAGCGCTCGACCTTGCGGAAATAGGCCAGCAGCATCAGCGCGCCGATGGCGACCGCGATCGAGCTCGCCAGACCCGCACCGGCCACCCCGAGCGCATGGCCGGTGCCCCAGCCCGTGATCAGAACCGGCGCCAGGACGATATTGATGGCCACGGCAAACGTCTGCACCAGCATGACGGGACGAACGATACCGGTCGCACGCAACGCCGATCCCATCACCTGCGTCGCGAACTGCAGCGCGAGCGCCGGCATGAACCACAGCAGGTAAGTGGTCCCCGCCTCGATCGTGGCCTGGTCCGCGGCAATCGCATGCATATAGGCGCGCGACAGCGCGGCACCCGCAACCAGGGTCGACAGTCCGAACAGCACCGACAGCATCATCGCCTGATTGAAGATCAGGTTCGCATCCGTCCGGTCCTTGCGTCCCACGGCATGCGCGATCAGCGCCACCGCGCCAACGCCAAGCACCTGCATCAACCCGTTGACGAGGAAACCGGCGTTGCCGGCCGCGGCAACGCCGGCGACGGCCGCATCACCCAGGCCCGACACGAAGTAGAGATCGACCAGCTGGCAGATCATGATCGTGACCATGCCGACCATGATCGGCGGCGCCATGACCAGGATGTGTCTCACGATGGAGCCGTTCGTCAGGTCTTTCATGTCATTCGGTCCTTGACGTAGTCGCTGGCGCCGCGGCAGCGGGACGTTCACCCCGCTGCCGCACGCCTCATTCCGCTGCAGCGATATGCCCGAGCTCAACCACCTGCCGCTCGAACAGGCCGCGATAGATGCCGCCCGGCTTGCCCGCCAGCAGAGCATGCGTGCCCTGCTCGACGATTTCGCCGCGGTCGAACACCAGGATTCGATCGAGGCTCCGCACCGTCGACAGCCGGTGCGCAATCACGATCGAGGTGCGGCCCTTCATCAACCGCTCCATCGCCTGCTGGATCAGCGCCTCCGATTCCGAATCCAGGCTCGAGGTCGCCTCGTCCAGGATCAGCACCGGTGCATCCGCCAGGAACGCGCGCGCCAGCGCCACGCGCTGCCGCTCGCCGCCCGACAGTTTTACGCCGCGCTCGCCGACCAGAGTCCCATAGCCCTTCGGCAGACGCAGGATGAAGTCGTGCGCGTTCGCCAACCGCGCCGCCTGCTCGATCGCCTCGAGGCTGGCACCTGGCCGGCCGTAGGCGATGTTCTCGGCGAGCGAGCGGTGAAACAGGATCGGATCCTGCTGCACGATCGCGATCTGGCTGCGCAACGACTGCTGCGTGGCGAGCGCTATATCCTGCCCGTCGATCAGCACGCGGCCGCCGCTGACGTCGTAGAGCCGCTGCACCAGCTTGACGAAGGTGGTCTTGCCGGAGCCGGAGCGTCCGACGAGGCCCACGCGTTCGCCGGCCCGGATCGTCACCGAGAGCCCGTCGTACAGCGGCGTGCGATGACCGCCATAGTGGAACGTGACGTCGTCGAACACGATCTCGCCGCCTTCGATCGCGATCGGCCGCGCGTCCCTGGCATCCGCAATTCCGATCGGCTCGTCGTGGATCGCCACCAGCTCCTCCATGTCGTTGACCGAGCGCTGGAGGTTGTTGATGTGCATGCCGACGTCGCGCAAATAGGCGTGGATGACGTAGTAGCTGGTGAGCACATAGGTGACGTCGCCGGGCGAGGCATGCCCGGACATCCACAGCAGCACCGAACCGCCGATCACGGACCCCCGCAGGCACAGCAACAGCGAGAGCTGCGCCATGGCGGTGTAGTTGTAGCGATACCAGGTCCGCCGCACCCGCACGCGCCAGCGGTGGATGACGCGGGCGAGCCGTGCGTCTTCGCGCAGCTCGGCGCCGAAGGATTTCACCACCGCATTGCAGGTCAACGCATCCGCCAGCGTGCCGCCGACCTTGGTGTCCCAGGCATTGGAGACACGCGCGACCGGCGCGATGTAGCGGGTCGAGAACAGCACCGTCATCGTGACATAGACAAGCGCGCCGAGGGCGATCACCGCGCCGAGCGAAGCCCAGTGCACGCCGAGCAGGATCATCGATCCGATCAGCACCACCAGCGAGGGCAGCAGCGCCAGCAGGATGGTGTCGTTCAACAGATCGACCGCCCACATGCCGCGGGTGACCTTGCGCACCGTGGAACCGGCGAAGGAATTGGCGTGCCAGTCGGTCGAGAAGCGCTGCACGCGCAGGAAAGCATCCTGCGCCAGGTCGGACATGATCTTCAGCGTGAACGGCACGATGGCCTGAAGGCCGATGAGCCGCAACACCATCGAGGCCGCGCCCAGCGCCACGATCGCGCCGAAGGCCACCAGCGCCGCGTGGCGCGCCTCCAGGTCGGACGGGCCGCGCGTCAGCGCGTCGATCAGGTGTCCGGAGAACACCGGCATGAACAGGTCGGCAGCGGTCGCACCCAACAGACCGACGACGATGACGAGCGTGCGCGCCGGCTGCTTCAGCCAGTGCCGAAATATGAAGGGCAGCACCACGCGAATTGCGGCGGGTTTCTTGGACAGAGCGGTCATGACATCATCCGGCCGCCTCTGGGGCAGGCCGGCTCCATCGATGGACGCAAACCGGCCGCGAGGGCCGAGGCGGCGTCACCTAAGATTGATTTTGACTTGGGAAGCGGAGCGATCGGGACACAAAACCCAATCGAAGCTGGCGGAAAGGACCTCTAGGAGGTCGAGCCCATACCGAGCCAGGACATCATCGACGACATCATCGACGACATCATCGAGCGCGGGCGTACGATCTGCGAATGCGACGAAATCATGCAAATCCTCCCGGTTCGATTGAATGAGGTGCGCTTTATAGATGTGCAATGCGCGTTTTGCAACGGGGCTCGCGCGAGATCACGGATGAGTGTTGCATTTTGGTGCGGAGGTGGCGTGGAGCGCACCGCCCTGGCGGATGACACCGAATGTGTGGCTCACCAACCATATGGCGATCAGTGCGCGTCGCCGCCGCCGGTCAACGAGGCCGGCTTGTTCAGCAGCGTCACCAGGAGGCTGAGGCCGAGATAGAACAGCGTCAGGATGAAGAAGGCGTCGCCGAAGCTCATCACCACGGCCTGGCGGTGCACGAGCTGCGAGAGCTGCTTCATCGCCATCAGCGTGGAATCGCCGAGCCCCTGGAACTTCTGCATGAACATGGTCAGGGTTTCGGTCGCGGTCGCGTTGCCCCAGGTCACGCGCTCCTGCAAACGCGTGATGTGCAGATCGGTGCGGTCGTTGAGCACGGTGTTGATGACGGCGAGGCCGACCGCGCCACCGAGGTTGCGCATCAGGTTGAACAGCCCCGAGGCGTTCTTCACCTTGTCCGGCGCGAGCGTGCCGAGCGCGATGTTGTTGGTCGGTACCATCGCGAACATCATGCCGATGCCGCGCAGGATCTGCGGCACCAGCAGCTCGTAGAAATCGTAGTCGCGCGTGATCCACGTCATCTGGTAGGAGCCGATCGCGAACACGACGAGGCCAAACGCGATCATGTAGCGCATGTCGAACTTCACCATGAGGCGGCCGACCAGCGGCGCGACCAGGAACATGGTGATGCCGGAGACGAACATGGTCTCGCCGATCATCAGCGCGCTGTAGCCGCGCACTTCGGCGAGATAGCGCGGATAGATGTAGGTCAGGCCGTAGAGGCCGATACCGATGCAGAATTGCAAGAGGCAGCCGATCGCGAAATTGCGGTTGGAGAAGGTCCGCAAATTGACGATCGGTTCGGCCGCCGTGAAGACGCGCCAGAAGAAGGCGATCGCCGAGATGCCGCAGATCCACGCGCAGATCGCGACCGAGGTGTCCTGCATCCATTCATATTGCGGCCCCTCCTCCAGCACATATTCCAGCGCACCGAGGAAGCCGGCCATGAACAACAGGCCCCACCAGTCGAAGCGGTCGAGCAGCTCGAAATGCGGCTCGTCGAAATCGACCAGCGCCAACACGCCGACGGTGATGCCGATGCCGGGCACGACGTTGATGAAGAACAGCCAGTTCCACGACATCAGGTCGGTGATGTAGCCGCCGACCGTCGGGCCGATCGTGGGAGCGAGGGTCGCGACAAGCCCGATGATGGGGCCGACGATGTGGAATTTCGATCGCGGGAAGACGGTATAGGCCGAGGCGAACACCGTCGGGATCATGCCGGCGCCCAGAAATCCCTGCAGCGCGCGCCAGAGGATCATTTCCTCGATGGTGGTCGCAAAGCCGCAGAGCAGGCTCGAGGCGGTGAAGCCGGCCGCCGAGATCGCGAACAGCAGCCGCGTGCCGAAGGCTCGCGACAGGAATCCCGACAACGGAATGGCGATGACCTCGGCGATCAGATAGGCGGTCTGCACCCAAGAGACTTCGCTGGAGCTCGCCGACAGTCCGGCCTGGATCTCGCTGAGGGACGCCGAGACGATCTGGATGTCCAGGATCGACATGAACATCCCGAACACCATGATGATGAAGGCGAACAGCCGCTTCGGCGCGATGCGCTCCGAAGCAGGATCCGCCATCATGGCAGGTGAAGCAGTGGTGGCGTTGGCCATGGTCGTCCGACCTCGCAGCGCTGGGATCGCGATTTACTGCGGGTGGATCGCCGTGGGATCGTCGAGATCGACCTCGCTGTCGGCGTCGGCCGCGCCCTTGTTGGTGTCGACGGTCGCATAGACCGACATGCCGGCACGGAGCAGGTTCTGCTTTGCCACCGACTTCGGCACGCGGATGCGGACCGGCACGCGCTGCACGATCTTGGTGAAGTTGCCGGTGGCGTTGTCGGGCGGCAGCAGCGTGAACACCGAGCCCGCACCCGCCGCGATGCTGTCGACCACGCCGGAGAATTTGCGCATGCCGTAGGCGTCGACCTTGATCGTCACGGGCTGGCCGGGACGGATGCGCTTGAGCTGCGTTTCCTTGAAATTGGCGTCGATATAGACGTCGTCCAGCGGCACGACGTTGCCGAGGCGCTGGCCGACCGCGACGAAGTCGCCGGCGTTGACCAGGCGATTGGAGAACGTGCCGCCAACCGGCGCGCGCACCGCGGTGAAGCTGAGATCGCGCTCGGCCTTGGCGAGCGTGGTCTTGAGCTCGGCGAGCTGGGCCTGCGCTTCGGCCTGCTGCGCCTTGGCGACATCGACATTGCTGACGGCGACATCGTAGGCGGCCTGCGCGGCCTTGACCGCGGCGGCGCCCTGGTCGCGTCCGGCTTCCGAGCTCTCGAAGGTGGCGCGCGAGGCAAAGCCCTTGTTGCTCAGGGCCTGCTGGCGCTCATAATCGAGATCGGCGCGCTTGAGGCCCGCTTCGGCCGAGACGAGCTGTGCCCTGGCCTGCGCGACCTGGCTGTCGAGTGCCGCGACCTGGCGGCCGATGCGATCGATGGTGGCCTGCTGGGTCGCGATCCTGGTCGCGGCGGCGTCGACCGCGATCTTGTAATCGCCTTCGTCGATACGGAGGACGACGTCGCCTGCTTTCACCGGCATGTTGTCGCCGGCGAGGATCGCGGCGATATGACCGGAAACGCGCGCGCCCAGCATGGTGTTGTTGGCGCGGACATAGGCGTCGTCGGTGGAGATGTAGAAGCGGCCGACCAGCGTGTAGTAGCCGGCATAGCTCGCGGCGGCGAGCGCCAGCACGAGGCCGACGCCCATCAGGACGAACTTGCGCTTGCCGGATTTGGCAGCGCCGGCGGCGGATGCGTCAGGCGCAGGCGCGGCCGGCTTGTCGATCACAGGCTTCTCCGGCGCCTCAGCGGTGCGGCGCTTGGCTTCCTCGGCTACATGCGCGCGCAGCTGCCCGGCAAGGGGAGCCGAGTTCTCGGCCGCAGCGTCACCGCCCGCGTGTTCCTCCACCGCTTCCTGGCGAAGGACGCGCGCAGCCTGGTCTCTCGATACGGCCATCAAGGCCTCCCCAAAAAAGCGCGATCAAGGCGACGGCCGGCAAGCGGCCTGGTCCCCCTCGCTGATCCAAATACCATTGACCGAACGGTTCGGTCAATATACATAATAATCCCGGCCGGACCCTACTGACGAGAATCCTTTATTCGGGTTTCATGGCCGCAGACCCGACTCAAAAACCTTCCGAGACCCTGAACCAATGGTTGTAGCTGCCAGCGACCGTCTGCACGTCATCCAAGAGGAGGACGGCTCCAAACGTCGCCAGATCCTGGACGGTGCCCGCAAGGTGTTCATGGATCTCGGCTTCGACGGCGCCAGCATGGGCGAGATCGCGCGCGCGGCGCAGGTCTCCAAGGGCACGCTCTACGTCTACTTCGCCGACAAATTCGCGCTGTTCGAAGCCATCCTCGAGCAGGAGGCGCTCCAGCACGGCCAGGTCGTGTTCAACTTCGATCCCGCGCGCGATGCCGAGACCACGCTGAAGGAATTCGGCCGGGCCTACATCCACCTGCTCTGCCGTCCCGGCGGCGGATCGGCGATCCGCACCGTGATGGCGATCGCCGAGCGCATGCCCGATGTCGGCCGCCGCTATTATGCGCGGGTCCTGGACAAGACCATCAATCGCCTCTCCGACTATCTCAAGACCCATGTCGCCTCCGGCGATCTCAGGATCGACGATTGCGAACTCGCGGCCTCGCAGTTCATGGAACTGTGCAAGGCCTCGCTCTTCCTGCCCTTCGTTTTCCAGGCCGCGCCCGCCCCGTCGGAACAGCGCATGACCGAAGTGGTCGACAGCGCGACACGGATGTTCCTCGCGGCGTACCGGGCGACGTAGCCGCGCGTTGCGCGGGCCGGTCCGGCCGAATTATATTGCGATCATGTCCCGTGATCTTCGCCCGCCCGTCGATATCCTCCATTACGAGATCGTCCAGGAACAGGCCTCGGCGCTCGGCCGGATGGGCCGCACGCTCGAACAGGCACTGGCGCGTTTGCGCGAGTTCGACGCCGCGCACGGCACCACGGAAATTGCAGCCTCGGTGCGGCAGGCCAGGCGAAAGCTGGTGCTGGAAGCCGGCCAGGCGCTGTGGATGTTCGTGGTGCAGCGTGAGGCATCCGGCTTGCGCGACAGCCGCCACATCATGCGCACCTACAACGTTCCAAGCGAAGTGCAATTGTGTATGGGGCTGGCGCCGGCGCCGCTGAAGCCTTCAGCGAAATAGAGCTGGCTAGTCCGTGATCTGCTTCCTCAACGCGGCGAGATCGTTGACGACCAACTTGGTCGGGCCGGTCGAGATGATACCGTCATCCTGGAGACGACTCAGGATCAGGCTGATCGATTGCCGCGTCGCGCCGATCATGCGCGCGAGATTGGCCTGTGTGATGCGGCCGAGCGATATCGGGCTATTCTCGTCCTGCGCCGCGTTCTCGCATAGCTTGACCAGCAGCAGCACCAGCCGTTCCGCCGCTTTCTGCCCGGCCAGCGTCTGCGCCAGCATCGAATAGGTCTCGCCCTTGAAGCCGAGACATTCGATCAGCGCGACCGCGAACGACGGCGACTGGGCGATCAGCCTGCGGATCGCGTCCTGGTCGAGATGCAGCGCCTCGACCCGGCCGAGCGCGCGAGCAGACCAGCTATGGCGGTGATCGCCGAGAATGTAGGGCGCACCGACGAAGTCGCCGGCCTCCCAGGTCGCCAGCATCAGTTCGCGCCCCTGCGTGCCGGCATGGGTGCTTTCGACGATGCCGCTCAGGATGACGTGAATGCCGTTGGCGGGCTCGTTCTCCCTCAGCAGATAGTCGCGGTTCTGGTAGGCAGCGAGCCTGCCGGTTCGCATCACCAGGTCGAGATCGGCCTTGTCCAGCGCCTTCAACACGTAACGCCCGGCTCCGGCCCTTCGCTGTTCGGTGCGCGGCTCACCCGCATCAGCCACCTCATGCGCATGATTGGGCTCCACCAACGGTCTCCCTCCGAGTGACGGCTCGAAGGCTAGGAGGTCTCCGCTCGGATTGCAACGCGGCGCAAATGCTCAAGGCTGCGCTGCCTCCCCCGTGAATGCACAGGCGAGGTCAGCAAGCAGGCGCTCCCGGCCGGCCGGCGCCAGAAAGGTGATGCCATAGGGCACGCCCGCCCCGGTCACCGCATTCGGGACCGCGATTGCGGCAAGCCCGAGCGGGTTCGCGAAATTGGTGTAATAGCCGTTGTCGAAATTGGCAGCCAAAGGATTGCGCGCGACGTCGTCGATGCTGAGCACGGTTCCGACCGTCGGTACCACCAACGCGTCATGGGCCTCCCAGAAGTCGCGCAGCGAGCACTGCGCCTCCTTGACCGCGTAGAGCGCGCGATAGGCATCGGCCGCGGAAAACTTGCGACTGCCGATGACGAGATCGCGGACGATCTTCACGCCCGCATCCGGATTGGCGTCGAGGAACGCGCCGACGGAGACATCGCGCTCGGCGAGAAACGGCCCGAAGAACATCAGATCGTTGATCGAGGTGAACGGAGAGAAATCAGCCGACGTGACTGACATGTCGAGCCGCCGCAGCTTGCGAAGCGCACCGCCGAACAACTCCTCCGTCTCGGCATTGCCGAAGAATCTGAGTTGATCGATACGCGGTGTCGCGAGGCGAAGCGGCCGCGCTGGCGGCGCCTGCTCGGCCCAGCCGGCAAACTCGACCGGCGAGAAGCTGTCGTGGGCATCGCGCCGCGCCAGCGCGCGGTAGACGTCGTATCCGTCCCGCGGCTCGCGGGTGTAGAGCGAGATCGTATCGAAACTCCGGCACGCATAGACCATGCCGCGCTGGCTGAAGGCGCCAGGCGCCGGCTTGAAGCCGGTGACGCCGCAATAGGACGCCGGCACCCTGCCCGATCCGCCGGTATCGGTGCCGAACGCAAAGGACGACGTGCCGGTCGCCACCGACACCGCCGCGCCCGAGCTGGAGCCACCGGGAATGTAATCCGGATTGTGCGGGTTGCGCGCGATGCCATAGGGCGAGCGCACGCCGACCAGGCCGGTCGCGAACTGGTCCATGTTGGTCTTGCCGACATAGATCGCGCCCGCGGCGATGGCATCTGCCACCACCGGGCTCGTATCCGTCGCGACATGGGAGAACTCGGGGCAAGCCGAAGTGGTCTGCTCGCCCGCGACGTCGATGCAGTCCTTGACCGAAAAGATCAACCCGTAGAGCGGCAGCGTGTCGATCTCGCCGATGCGTGCATCTGCCGCGCGCGCGGCAGCCATCACGCTTTCGGGATTCGCCGTCGAGATCCAGACGCCACTCTGGTCGGCGTCCGTCAGACGCGACAGCACGTGCGCGGCGACATCGGAAGGCTTGAGCGCGCCGCTGCGATAGGCGGCACGAAGACGGCGGGGTGAGATATCCATGTCAATCCTGCGGGAATATGCCGGCGAGACCAGCCCGTCGGCACCGGCCTCAGCGGCCAACCACCTTCTCCAGATAGGCAGGCTGGATGAACGCCTCGAAGTCGGCACGCGGCAACAGCTTCGGCAGACGCTCCTGCTTCACCAGGAAGTCGGCGGTCGAGACCAGCGTGTCGACGAACTTGCCCTTCTTCGCGGACGTGCCGAGATACTCTTCCGTAAGCTGCTTGTTGCAGGGGACCATTCCGGTGCCCTTCATCATGCGCGTCGCATCCTCGAGCGGCAGAGACAACTCGTCCGCGATGATCTGCGCCGTCTTCTCCGGATTCTTCAGCCAGAAATCCATCCCCTCGCATTCGGCCTTGATGAATTTCTCGACATAGGACGGATACTTTTCCGCGAACGCGTTCATGACGACGCCGATGTCCCAGGTCGGATAGCCGCGCTTGGCCATCTCGCCCGAGGTGACGAGGATCTTGCCGCCGTTCTTGACGGCCTTGTCGAGATTCGGCTCCCAGAACCAGGCGGCATCGATATCGCCGCGAAGCCAGGCTGCCGCGATGTCCGAGGGCGCGAGATCGATGATCTTCATCGAGGCGGGATCGACGCCATCGTCCTTCAATGCCTGCAGCAGCAGGTAATGCGTGGTGGATCCGAACGGCGCGGCGACCGTCTTGCCCTTGAGGTCCTTGAGCGACGTGATGTTCTTGTCGGAGCGCACCACCATCGCCTCGACATAGTCGAGCATGTTGATCACCAGGATGCCCTTGATCGGCAGCGCCCGGGTCGCACCGATTGCCGTCGGCGGATTGCCGAGGCCGCCGAAATCGACGTCGTTGCCGGCGATCGCACGCAGCATGTCGCCGCCGCCGCCGACCTTGACGTATTTGATGTCGACACCCGGCATTTCCTTGGCGAGCAGGCCGAGATGCTTGGTGACGAGTTGCGCGTTCACCAGATTGAGATAACCGACGGTTACCTTGGCCGGCTTTTCCTCGGCGCGAGCGGTGACCGTGAGCGCCAGCGTAGCAAGTGCGAGTGTTGCAACAAGTCTCTTCATCATGTCGATCTCTCCTCGATCAAATCAGGTTCGGGCCCAAGGCATCAACAATTTGGCGATGCCGCGCATCATCAGGTCGAGCACGACGCCGGTCAGGCCAAGCACGATCAGGCCCATGATCACGACGTCGGACAGCAGGAATTTCGCGGCATCCCAGATCATCCAGCCGATGCCGGCCGAGGCCGCAACGATCTCGGCGGCGACGAGGACGGTGTAGGTGAAGCCGAGCGAGATGCGCATGCCTGCGAGGATCAGTGGTCCCGCAGCTGGCAGATAGACGTGAAAGAGCAGGTGTCGGCGGGTCGCACCGAGGGATTGCGCGGCGCGCACATAGACCGGATCGACGCTGGTGACGGCCTGGATCGTCGAAATGACGATGCCCGGCAGGCCGGCCAGGAACAGCAAGGACAGTTTGGAGCTCTCGCCGATGCCGAGCCACATCACCAGCAGCGTATAGAGCCCGAGCGGCGGCAGCGGCCGGTAGAATTCAATCAGCGGATTGAGCAGCGCGCGTGCATTGCGCGAGACGCCCATGAGAACGCCGAGTGGAATGCCGACGAGGCACGCCAACGCGAAAGCCGTGAGGATGCGGTACAGGCTGGCGCCGAGATGCTGAAGCAGCGTGGCGCCCTGATAGCCCTTCGTCATGGTCTTGACGAACGCGGCCCATACCGCCTGCGGCTTCGGCAGGAACAGCTCGTTGGCCCAGCCCATCTCCGTGACGACGACCCATGCGGCCAGCAGCACGGCGACGGTGAGCGTCGAGAGCAACACCGACCGGGAGACGATCGGCAGCCGCAAATTGCCCCGTCGCGTACGATCGGCCGAGATCGGAATCGCCATGGGGCTTGCCTCGACGCTCATGTACGCACTCCCAGGATCTGCATGATGGTCAGCGCGTAGATCCGCGTCGCCATCACCGACTTGGTGATCGAGATGTTCTCGTTGTCGACGGCCCAGCCATCCTCGCCCGGACCGAACGTCACCGCGTTGATGCCGGCCTCACGGAAACGGATGGTATCGTTGAATGCGTTCTTGCGATTGACGCCGGGCTCGCGGCCCATCAGCCGGCGATAGACCGCACGCAGGGAGCGGCACGGTTCTTCCTCGACTGGCACCGGCTCGGTCGCATTGACGAACAGCGAGCCGGGCACCTGGCGAACGGCAACCTTGACGTCGTTCACCCCGGCAAATGTCTGCTGGCCGAGCCCCTCGATGTCGGAGATCACGCTGGCGAGCGTCATGCCCGGCACGATGCCCACCACAGCGAGCGTGATGGTGCAGGCATCTGGCGAGAACTGCATCTCGCCGGGCAGACCGCCGCGGATGCGCACCACCGAGCAGCAGGGCGGCGTGTGTCCCATGAACGTGCTCGGAACATGCGTGAAAGCCATCTCCTTCAGCTTCGGCAGCAATTTTGCCGCTTCCATGATGGCGTTGACGCTGATGTCGGGCCGCCAGATGTGCGACTTGATGCCCTCGACCGTGACCTCGATCAGGCAATGGCCCGAATTGGCCACCGAGAGGTTCATGCCCCAGTCTTTGCTGACATCGCCCCAGGCCGTCGGCTCGGCCGTGATCTCGTAATCGGCAGTGAGGCCGACTTTGTCGAGCATGTAGATCGAGCCCTCAGTGCCGTTGCGCTCTTCGTCGACGGTGTAGCAGCACATCAACGTGCCATCGAATTTCACGCCCTCCTCGATCAGGGCCTGAACCGCGAGCAGCGAAGCGGCGAGATTGCCGCGCGTATCGGACGTCCCGCGCGCGTAGAGCAGATCGCCATGGCGCGTCGCCTTGAACGGATCGTAATCCGTCATATGCCATTTCTCGGGCTCAACCGCCGGATAGGTGTCGAGATGATCGTTGAGGATCAACGACGGCGCGCCCTCACGCCCTTTGAGCACACCGAGCACATTGGGCCGGTGCGGCTGCGCGCTGTGCTTGGTCACCTCCATGCCGAGAGCTTCGAGCTTGCCGGCGACCAGCATGGAGATCGCCTCCTCCTCGGCGGGCGGCAGGTCGGGATCGAGCGGATTGCCGGAGCGCGGCTGACCGGTGCCGATCAGTTCGGATGCGAGGTCAAGCCAGCGTTGCTCCGTGATGCGCGACAGCACGCGCCGCTCGAGATCGGAGTAAGACGGGGCGACAGGCATCTGCATGACGGGTCCGCTGGCTCACAGCGCCGGCTGCGCTGCTTCGTTGCAGGCTCTTCACTGCACCGACTGTGCCAATTGCCGGCCACGCCCGCTCGGACACGAATAGCGATTGCAATTCAATGATTTGGTCTAGAATCGAGGCCGCGCAAATTTTTGCGCGTCAGCAGCGCTTTGCTGAAGACACGGCGCCGGCTGAACAGACCAGCCGCAGCGCGTTGACGGCCGCTTCAGCTCCGGCGGACGTCTAATCGTCGGCGTAGTCGTCTTCCTCGCGCTTGCGCGCCATGCTCTTGCGCGCGCCGAGCGAACCGGTGACGGAGGGCTCGCGCGCATTGGCATAGGGACTGCGCGACTGCGCACGCGAGGCAACTTCCTCGCCGGAGACCGCGGCGGGCTGGCAGATCAGGCGGCGGCTGGCGCGGCGCATCAGGTCCACGTGGATGTGGTCATAGTGATAGACGTTGGAGCCCGGCGCCAGCACCGTGGTGAAATGCGCGCAGGCGCCCGCCTGCACGTCGCGCAAGAATCCCTGCTCCTCCGGCATGCCGCGCCAGCCGTCCTTCACGGTGACACGGCGTCCGTCGGCCAGCACGAAGGCAGCAATATCGAGCGCATTGCCGAAGGCGTGCTCGGAGATATGGGCGCGCGAGTTACCGTTCATGCCGCGGCAGGAATAGGCGGAGATCTGCTTGATCTCCGCGACGCGGACGCCGAACCAGCGCATCGACGAAGGCTGCACGGTATCGGCGAGCCAGCGGTCGAGCTCGGACACGATCGGACAGGCCAGCGTCGCGGTCGGCTTGATCGCGACAGGACCGACGGCTGTGACACCATTGCCCTGCGCCGGACCAAGACGCGGCAGCGCCTGCTGTGCGGGCGCCTGCGAATAAGGCGCGGGATTCGCCGGCCGGGCCGGATAGCTCGGCGCATTCATGTAGCGCGAGGCTCCCGCGGCATCAGTGCCCTCTGGCGGCAGATCGATCTCGTCTTCCTCCGGCGCGACGCCGGGCGCGTTCAACGACATCGGCCCCGTCGAGGTGCCATAACCGCTGGGTTGGCGGACCGCGGTTTCGGGATAGTTCGAGCGCGAAGGAGTGGAGGACGCCGGATAATTCTGGCTCTGCGGATAGTTCGATCGCGGCTGCGCCACCGGCCAACGTGGCTGGCCACCGATGCTGCCCGGCGGTCGCAGTTCCTCGTCGGCAAAGCCGTAAGTGCCTGAGGCTTCGCCGAGGGCGGCGACCTTGAGCGGAAACTCGGCGCCGCACTGGCCGGGCCCCGAGATCGGGTCAATCCGGACCAGATCCGGCCCCTCTTTGACCGCGCCCGATTTCAGGCATGCGGCCTCAGCCTCGGCCCGCCATGGTTCACGTTCGGCCTGGAAGAAGCCGCGTCCGCAACCCGCTAGCGAAACAAGGACGATGGAGCCGACGAGATACAAACGAACTCCGCGCGTCATGCACGCACGTTCGATGAATTTACTTAAAGACTCTTCAACACGTTGATTTCAGTGTTCTTTAACCATACCGGCTCACGCATGCCGAACCCCGGGCAGAACCGAGCGACAGCAAGGCTGACTTTTTCGCGCCGAGACTCTCTGTTAACCATACCGGCTCGCGCGCCAAAGCAGCGCGCAGGGTGGGAGCGACCTCATGACGTTCGCCGGGAGACTGAGCGTAGTCACCGCGTACCTCGCCATGGCCTTCGTCGGCGCCATCGTGCTCGGCATGATCTAGCGGTTTACCAAGCCCGTCGCAGGCGATCTCTTCCCTTTTTCCCCTTGTGGGAGAGGGGAGCAGCGGGACTGCCGCAAATATTAAGACCGTGCATTCCACTGCCGCGACGTGGTGATCAGCTGCTCCTGCGGCGCCTCGACGCGCGTCCAGTCGTTGCCCGAGCACCAGAAACGCCAGAACGCGCAGGCCTCGACGTGGAGCCTGCCGGGGCTCTTCAGCGTCATCGTCGCGTAATAGGTGTTGCCGCTGGAGCGGCTGTAGATGCTGCCGGTCCAGGCGTCGTGCGATTTCGGCTTCATGTTGACGAGCACGCTCTCGCCCCGGCTCAAAGCCTCGGTCAGCGCGTAGCCGCACAATGCGGGCCCGCAGCGCTCGATGCGGACCGTGCCCTTGGCACCGACACTCTCCCATTCGCCGAGCGGCGTATAGGCCTGCTCGTCGTCGTTGCGCTGTGCAGCCGCCGCGGTCGGCTTGATCTCGGGGCTCGGAACGGGCGGCGGCTCCATGCGCGGCGGATCGAGCATGACGGTCTTCGGTGGATCGATGCGCGGCAGCTCAACCCGTGGCGGATGCGGGCTCGGCGCCTCGGGTCTTGACGCCTCGGGTTTTGGCGCCGGCGGCAGCACGACGGGTTGCGACGTCGTCGCGGCCATGACGGGAGCCGCCGGCACCGGTGACGGCACGACCACGGTCGCCGGCCTGACCGGAATGACGACATTGGCCGGCGGCGCGGCCGCAGCCGGCGCTGGCGGGGTCGATGTCACACCGGCATCTTCTGTCGGCCGGATGCTGCGATTCGAGGACACCGAGACACAGGACGCAGATCGGCAATTGCGCGGCGCCTCGACACGGAAGCGGTGGCCGCCAATCGAGAACGAATAGGAGCCGGCCTCGGCCGCCGGCGCGATCGCCAGCAGTGCGATCATTATGCCAAGCGAAGTCGCAAGCCGTTGCATCGCCGTCTCCCTCAGTATCGCGACGACCTTACGCAGAGGAACCGCGGCTGAATGTGCGCTGCCTCACCCAGGCGGCGCGCACCGTTGTGACCCCCATCACAGAACGCCCGGCCAGTCCGGCGTAGGGTCGAACCACGCTTCATCCACCAGCGTCTTCAGCCCATCTCGGGACCAACGCCATTTCGGAGGTTGTCATGAACAAGCTCACCATCGCCGCCACCGCACTCTTCCTGGCGTCGACCGCCGCCGCCCATGCCGGCGGCAATACGATCTCGTTCCAGATCGAGGGCCAGCACATCCGCATCGAGACGCCGCGCAACTGCGCCTCGCTCAATTGCGTGACCATCGTCGCGCCGGGCCTGTCGGACAAGCCGATCAAGCTGAACAACATCAACCTCAAGGGCCTCGGCGGCTCCAAGGACGATGACGTCGACACCACGCCGGCTCCGGCCACGACCGCGCAGCCCGCACCGGCTCCGGTGCAGCAGCCCGTGCAGCAGGCGCCGGTTCAGGCCACCGCGCCGGCCGCGCCCGTTGTCGCTCCGGCGGCACCCGCGCCGACCGTTGCCGCCGCGCCGTCCCTCGACACGACGACGCAGCCTGCGCCCGTCGCGGCGCCTGCTCCCGTTGCTGCTCCCGCGCCGGTCGCGGTTGCGCCCGCTCCGGCCCCGGTTGCCGCCGCGCCCGTGGCCGCGGCGAACTCGCCGATCGGCGTCTGGGCGACCGAAGAGGGCAAGGGCAATGTCCGCGTCGAGCAGTGCGGCGCCAATCTGTGCGGCTACGCCGAGAAGACCAACGAGCGCATCCTGATCAACATGAAGCCCGAGGGCGCGAAGTGGAGCGGCCGCATTCACGATCCCAACTCCGGCCGCAACTACGACTCGACCATCGCGATGAAGGGCCCGAATGCGATGCGCGTGCAGGGCTGCGCCTTCGGCGGCATGTTCTGCGGCGGCCAGACCTGGAAGCGCGTGAGCTGACAGCGAAGCTGTCGTCCGGGGCGATGCAAAGCATCGAACCATGGCGCGCAATTGCGCACCTGAGGATCTCGCGCCACAGCTACAAATCTTCGTCATGCCCGGGCTTGTCCCGGGCATCCACGTTCTGAGTGACGCGAAGCAAGGCGTGGATGGCCGGGGCAAGCCCGGCCATGACGGCGTGGAGAGGTTTAGCGCCAAGCTGGCACCGCACACCATTTGGCCTTCTCACCCCTGCGACACATGTTCATCCGCCATTCAGGTCCCTCCGGCTGATATCGGCCGATCTCGCCTCGCGTTCTCACCGGGACTTCCTCGTGACATCATTGCTGGCCTGGCGCCGCTTCGTGTTCGCGCTTGCGCTGCTGGCATTGCCGCTGGCGGGCAGCGGCGCAGCGCATGCATCCGATGCAATCGAGCTCGCGCAGGCGCAGCCCCAGGCAGAGCCTGCGCCTGCGGCTTCCCCAGCCCCTTCCGCCTCCCCGACGCCTTCGGCCTCGCCTGCCCCCTCGACAGATGCGCAATCCACCGTCGAGCCGATCGGCAACGTCGCGACCGTCACGGGGATCGCGACCGTGATCCGCGACAAGAACTCGTATCCGCTGCGCGTGCGCGACGACATCTATCTCAACGACGTCGTGCAGACCTCGTCGAACTCCACGCTCGGCATCACCTTCAACGACGCCACTACGTTCAACCTCTCCGCCTCGTCGAAGATCACCATCGACAATTACGTCTATGAGGACGGCGGCAAGCAGAACTCCGGAATTTTCGACGTCGGCAAGGGCACGGTCGCCTTCGTCGCGGCTGCCGTGGCGAAGACCGGCAACATGAAGATCACGACGCCGACAGCGACGCTCGGCATCCGCGGCACCACCGGCGTCGTCGACGTGCCCGAAGGCGCGGCCGCGAGCAGCGCGCGCAACGTCAACATCAAGCTCTATCCCGATGCCGATGGCCGCGTCGGCCACATCGACGTCGACGACCGCACCAGCGGCACGCGGCTCGGCGCGTTGACGCAAGGCGCGAGCGGCTTTGCGATCCGGCCTGGCGCTGCCGGCGCGGGCGGCATGCGCTTTGCGGCGGTGCCGATCACGATTCCCGCGCAGCAGATCGTGCGCGACCGCGGCTTCGTCAGTCAGGTGCATCTGGCGCAAACCACGGGCCGTCAGATCGTCACCGAGCAGCGCGACTTCCGCCGCGCCAATCCGACCGCGGAGAGCCGCATTCCGCGGCCGGCGCTGCCGCCGCAGCAACAGCAATTGCGTCCGGCGACCACCGTACCGGGACAGCAGCCCCAGCGCCCGAACGGCCAGCCGGGCCAGAACAACCGTCCGGGTCAGCAGCAGCCGGGCGCACCGGGCCGGCAAGGGACCCAGCCAGGCGCCCAGCCGCCGCAGCAGCGGCAGGGCCAGCAAGGTGGCGCGGTGCAACCGGGCACACCGCGTGCGGGTCAGGGGCAACAGCAACAAGGCCAGCAACAGCCCGGCCAGCAGCAAGGCGCAGGACGTCCAGGAGCACCCCGCGCCGGACAGCGCACACCGCCGATCGGCACGCCGCAAAACCAGCCGCAACGCGGCGGACAGATTCAGCCCGGGGGAGTCGTGCCGCCGCAGCAGCCGGCGACACAGCCGCAACTGCCGCGCACCGGCATGCAATCGGGCCAACCGCCTGCGGCTCAACCGCCGGGCATGCAACGCCCCGGCGGATTCCAGCAGCGCCTCCCCGCCGCGCAGCGTCCGGCGGCCCCCCGCAAACCAGCACCCGCTCCGAAGGAGAAGGACCGGCGGTGACCCTTGAGGCAGCGCCCGCGTCCGCACGATAGCGCTGAGGAGGACTCGTCCCTCCTCCGTCAGCCCACGCTTGCACAGGCATATCGACTTGCGGATGGTCTCCAGGCGCGCCAGCAGCGCGGCGTGACCTCACGCCTCGCCGCGCAGCCAGGCCTTCACCTTCTGCAACAGGCCGTGGCGCAACTCGTCGACGGAGGCGGCTTCGGCGGGTGTCAGCGCCTGCAAGGCTGCATCCATGTCATCGGCCGATTGCACCGGCTCGGGCGCCGGCGACGGCGCGACCCCCGCGGCCGCAAGCGCGATCGGGCCAATCTGGGTCAGGAACGCGCGTTCATATTCGCGCGACAGCCGCGCGATCGCGTCGTCCAGCGCGAGCCAGTCGACCGCCTTGATGTCGTTCATCAGCTTGCGGACGGGACCGCCCTCGGCCTCCATGCGCCAGAAATGCACGACCTTCGAACGTCCGCCGGACTGGTAGACGAGCGTGCCGAGAAATTCGTGAACGGCGACGTCGTGGCCGGTTTCTTCCAGCACCTCGCGATGCGCGGCCTCCTTCGGCGTCTCGCCGTCGTCGAGCTTGCCCTTGGGCAGGACCCATTCGTTGCGCTTGCGCTGGCGCACGACCGCGATCAGCGGCGTCGAACCACGCCGCAGCACGATACCACCCGCCGCCATCACCGGCGCCCGCGCCATCACCAAATCCGTCGCCGTCGAATCGTCCCCACCGACGATATAGGCGGCCGGAACGGCAGATTGAAGGCTACTTTCTTTTGAGCAGCGCCTCGCCGGCACGGATGCGCGTGCCCTCGGCGATGCCGTCACAGAAGCTGAAATCGCCCGGCGCGAGGATGATGATGGTCGAGCCATGCTCGAACCAGCCGAGTTCCTCGCCCTTGGTCACGTTGACGTCGCAGGGGAAGTTGACCGGACCGCGCGTCTGCGCGTTCAGCACCCTATCGAGGAAGTGCAGGCGGATGCTCGCGACCAGGATCGCGGCGACCGGTACCAGCGTCACGGCCTCGCCGGTCGACAAATGCGTGCGGATCACCGCGCGCTCGTTCTTGCAGAACAGGCGCTCGACGCGCTTGAGCGCAATCGGATTGACATTCCAGACGTCGCCGTGGATCAGCGTGACGCGCCCGATATGCGCATCGAAGGGCGCATGGAAGCGATGATACATGCTCGACGTCAGCCGCAGCGTCACGAAGCTGCCGTTGCGGTGCTGATCCACCAGCGCGGAATCGCCGACGAGGTCGAGCAGCGAATAGGGCGCGCCCTTGACCTGGAACAGCTCGGTGTCCGCGATCCTGCCGTGAGCGCCGACAATGCCATCCGAGGGGCTGGCGACAATGGTGGGGTCGGGATCAAAGGGGCGCAAGCCCGGCTTCAGCTCCCGGGTAAAACAATCATGCAGGCTCTTGAAGTGGGTCTTCTTCGCCTCGGACAGATCGAGGTCGGAGAACAGCTTCCACAGCGCGATCGAGAAGTCCCGCACGAGGGGGTTCTCGATCTTGGAGAACCAGCCCATGAAGCGGGTCAGCGCCGCGCGGGGGATGCGGTTGGTCAACAGAAAGTTGAGGTCTTCCTGCTGGGTGAAAGAGGCGATGAGGGCTTTGACTGTCATGAATCTGTCAGCTCACAGTATTAGCGCTTGTTGTCATGGAAACGACACTCCCGATTCTCTCGATGTCCGTGGCCGCCGCAGCGTCTGCTGCCGCCGTCCTCCCGAAGCTGAAAGCGCGGATCGAACTGTCCCGCGCCAAGCATCGCTCGCTCGCCGGGCACTCCAAGATGTCGCGCAGGGTGGCAAAGCTGCTCCCGTTCTACGAATACGGAGAGAACGACATCTTCTCGTGCGACGGCGCGCCGGCGGACATCGCCGCGCAGCGCAAGGAGGCGTTCTTTCGTCTCGCCGCCCTCTACGCCGAGCGCTACCCGAAGGGCCGCGCGATGACGAAGGAAGCGGCGGACAAGATCTCCGACCTGAACTTCACCGAGAGCTACCGCGTGCCGTTCCAGTTCTCGCGCCTGGTCCGCGAGCACCTGGGCACCTCGACCTTCGTGGAGTCCTCGGGCGGCGTCACCGTCACGGATGTCGACGGCAACACGTCCTACGATCTCACGGGGTCCTACGGCGTCAACATCTTCGGCAACGATTTCTACAAGGAGTGCATCGAGGGCGCCGAGAAGCGCGCGCATGCACTCGGCCCGGTGCTCGGCCCCTACCATCCCGTGATCCTCGACAATGTGCAGCGTCTCTGCCGGATCTCGGGCCTCGACGAGGTCTCGTTCCACATGTCCGGCACCGAGGCCGTGATGCAGGCGGTGCGGCTGGCGCGCTACCACACCAAGCGCACGCATCTGGTCCGCTTTGCCGGCGCCTATCACGGCTGGTGGGGCGACGTGCAGCCGGGCGTCGGCAATCCCATTGCCGCGCACGAGACCTACACCCTCGCCGAGATGTCGGAGAAGACGCTGCATGTGCTGCGTACGCGCAAGGACATCGCCTGCGTGCTCGTCAACCCTCTGCAAGGCCTGCACCCGAATGCCAACGCGCCCGGCGATTCCTCGCTGGTGGATTCCTCCCGCGGCGGCAACTTCGATCGCGCGGCCTACACCGAATGGCTCAAGAAGCTGCGCGAGGTCTGCGACCAGCGCGGCATCGTGCTGATCTTCGACGAGGTCTTCGTCGGCTTCCGGCTCGCCGCTGGTGGTGCCCAGGAATATTTCGGCGTGAGCGCCGACATGGTGACCTACGGCAAGAGCCTCGCCGGCGGCCTGCCGGTCGGCGTGGTCTGCGGCAAGCGCGAGCTGATGCGCCGCTTCCGCGATGACCGTCCTGCCGACATCTGCTTCGCCCGCGGCACCTTCAACTCGCATCCCTACGTCATGACGGCAATGGACGAGTTTTTGAGCCGGCTCGCCAGCCCGAACTTCCATGCCATTTATGATGGACTGGAAGAAACCTGGAACGGTCGCGTCCAAAAGCTCAACCAGATGATGACGGACGCCGACCTGCCGGTGCGGTTCGCCAACTTCTCGTCGATCTGGACGGTGAAATACACGACGCCCTCCCGCTACAATTGGATGCTGCAATATTATTTGCGCGCCGAGGGCCTGGCGCTGAGCTGGGTCGGCACCGGCCGGCTGATCTTCAGCCTGAACTACACCGACGCCGATTTCACCGAAGTCGCCGACCGCTTCGTCCGCGCAGCCGGGAAGATGAAGGCTGACGGCTTCTGGTGGCACGATGGCGTGCTCACCAACAAGACTATCAAGCGGCAGATCCTGAAAGAGATGCTGGCCAAGCGTTTTGGGCGCTGAGGCCACACTTCGCGGGCTTGCCGCCGATGCCGCGGGGTTGTGTGCGCCATATGCGATTGCCCTACCGCGCGCGGGGAGAGGCGAAGCAGCCCCCAGCACGTGGATGCCCGGCACGAGGCCGGGCATGACGTAACCATCAGACATCGGAGTGTGTTGTGTACGTAGCGCGCTCAGGCGTGCTGCTCTTCGAGCGTGGGCTCGCCGATGAGGCCCAGCGTGTGCTCGGGGTTGAGGTGCAGGCCGGGATCCATAAGCTCACCGCGCATCAGGGCAAGTGGAGCGCTGCGGTAGAGCATCAGATCGTGGAAGGGATCGGTCAGGATCTTGGTCATCCAGACGAGGCCGGTCTCGACATCGCGGATGAAGAACAGGTGCACGGTGCGGAACAAGAGGCCACCGCCGCCGACCACGAGCCAGATCTTGGCAACCTGCCGCATGAAGTCGGTCGCGCCGGCCCAGGGCGTGAACAGGCCGAACAGCGTCGGGTCGAGGAACAGCACCAGCGGCGAGGCCGCCCAGATCGCCATCAGCACCACCTTGCGCTGCAAATTGTAGCCGACCTTGATCTCCTCCTTGTACTCGTGTGTCGCCTGGTTGATGTGGTCGTAGGTATGCGGCTCGAAGAAGAAGTGACCGGCCTGGCGCGAGGTCATCGAGACCAGCCAACCGACCAGCGCAGAGACGACAGGGTCGACGAACAGCCAGACATAGGCGAAGAGGAAGCTCAGCGCGCTGACGAAGTGCAGGCTCTGATTGATGCGGCTGTGGTGATAGTAGCGATGGTCGTCCCAGCGCTGGATCCGCAGCTGCTCGAGATAATTCTTGATCATGCTCTTCCCCAAGATGCTTTCGGGTACCGGGTTAAACGGATTCGATGTACGCCGTGTGACAACATCATCCTGTCATGTGACGGCACGCAGCGGCGCGATGACGCACGCGACGCGTAAGCTCACGCCGCCTTGGCGATGTCGACCTTGCGGAAGCGCACCAGCGAGAAATGGCCGAGCGGCGGAATCAAACGACGTTCGGCGAGCTCGATGCCGTGGGCGCCGGCCAGCCATTTCGCATAGCGCGACCAGGCGAACTCGGCGGTGCGGAAGCCGAGCGGGCGCACCACCGGCTGCAGCTTCTGTTCGATGAACCGGCGCATGCCGGCGTCCGCGCTGACGCGGGTGAGGATGATCAGCTCGCCGCCCGGGCGCAGCACGCGGGCGAATTCGTCGAGCGCCTTCTCCGGGTTCGGCACCGCGGTGACGACGTATTGCGCCATCACGACGTCGAAGGAATTGTCGGGAAATTCGAGCTTCTCGGCGTCCATCACCGCGAGACCCTCGACGTTCTTCAGCTTGCCCTCGGTAACGCGCTGGCGCGCCTTGTCGAGCATGGCTTCCGAAATGTCGGTGCCGAAGATGCGCAGGTGCGGGGCATAGAGCGGCAGCGAGATGCCGGTACCGACACCGACCTCGAGCACGCGGCCGCCGATCTTGTTGGTGGCCGCGATCGCGGCCTGCCGGCCCTTGGCGAACACGCCGCCGAACACGAGGTCGTAGACCGGCGCCCAGCGGTCATAGGCCTGCTCGACCGTGCCGCGGGTGAGGTCGAGCTGCTGGGTGCCGTCAAGGTTCATGATCTTAGCCATCGATGAGGTTCTCGCTGTGGTTCAAACAAAAGATCAACCGCGCACCGGCCGCCGCGCCATGCGGGGCGAAGCGCGCAAGACGCGGCTGGGCTGAAGTGAGGTGAGGTTGCCGACGAACTGGCGCGCGCTGTTCTCCCAGGAACGCTCCAGCGCGAAGTTGCGACAGGTCTCGCGCGACATGGCGAGCGCGCGCAGGCACGCGGCGCGCAGATCGTGGTCGATCGCGCCGATCGGATGATCGGCGATGACGTCCTTCGGGCCCGTGACCGGAAATGCGGCCACCGGCGTGCCGCAGGCCAGCGCCTCCAACTGCACCACGCCGAACGTATCGGTCAGGCTCGGAAACACGAACACGTCGGCGGCGGCGAGATGCGCGGTGAGATCGGCGCCCTTCTTCTCGCCGAGAAAGACGGCATCGGGATATTTCCTTTCGAGCGCGGCCCTCTGCGGGCCGTCGCCGACGACGACCTTGGTGCCGGGCAGGTCGAGCGAGAGGAACGCTTCGAGGTTCTTCTCCACCGCGACGCGGCCCATGGTCATGAAGATCGGACCCGGCAGGTCGAGCCTCGCCGGCGCGTCGGGATGAAACAGCTCGGTGTTGACGCCGCGGGTCCAGAAGCCGAGCCGCTTGAAGCCACGCTCGGACAGCTCCTGCCGCAGCGACGGCGTCGCCACCATGGTCATGGCGGCGGCATCGTGGAAATGGCGCAGCACGGCATAGCCGACGCTCGCGGGAATGCCGGTCCGCACCGAGACGTATTCCGGAAAGCGCGTGGTGTAGGAGGTGGTGAAGGCGAGCCGGTTGCGCCGGCAATAGGCCCGCGCGGCCCAGCCGATCGGCCCTTCGGTCGCGATGTGCAGCGCGTCCGGTGCCGCCTTCTCGATCCGCCGCGCGATCTCCTTGCCCGAAGGCAGCGCGATGCGCAGGCCCGGATAGGTCGGCAGCGGCCAGGACGGAAAGCCGTCGGGTGTGAGAAAGTCGATCTCGACGTCGAGGGCCTTGGCCGCATTCGCCAGCGAGGTCAGCGTCCGGACCACGCCGTTGACCTGCGGATGCCAGGCGTCGGTCGCGATTAATACCCGCATGGGAAAATCCCGAGAGTTTGATGATTCTCAGGCATCGACCATCAACGAAGGATATTTCAGGCGTGTGACGTCATAGAAGTGTCCGCGGGCTGTTTTGTTCGTTAACGGGCGGACCCAGCCACGAAACCGTCATGAAACAATCCTTGCCGCCGTGAAACCGTTTTCGGTTTTCCGCGCAAATGTCCCGAAACGTTTTGCCGTTAGTGATCCAGGCAACAGAGCACCGCAACGGTGCCGCGGTGGCCAAGACCACCGAGCAAACAGGGGCGATCACATGTTCAATCTGGATATTTTCAAGACGTTTTCGCGCGCCGTTGCCTTCGGCGCAGTCGCGGTCTCCGCGATCGCATTCGCAGGTCCAGCCAAGGCCGCGCCGGTGCAGATCTTCCCGTTCTTCCAGCCGCTGCCGCCGATGGCCGCGCCGCGGCCATTCCAGCCCTACCAGCCCTATCAGCCCTATCAGGCGCCCACTTACCAGACCGAGCCGTCCGAGGATCAGGACGCCGTCGAGATGCCGGCCCGCTTCCGCCGCCAGACCGTTTCCTATGCAACGCGCGAGGCGCCGGGCACCATCATCATCGATACCCCCAACACTTATCTCTATTACGTGCTCGGCAACGGTCAGGCGCTGCGCTACGGCATCGGTGTCGGCCGCGACGGCTTCACCTGGTCCGGCATTCAGTCGGTGACCCGCAAGGCGGAATGGCCGGCCTGGACGCCTCCGCCGGAGATGATCGCCCGCCAGCCCTATCTGCCGCGCCACATGGCCGGCGGCCCCGGCAATCCGCTCGGTGCGCGCGCCATGTATCTCGGCGGCACCATCTACCGCATCCACGGCACCAACGCCCCCGAGACCATCGGCAAGCGCGTCTCGTCCGGCTGCATCCGCATGACCAATGACGACGTCACCGACCTCTACTCCCGCGTCAACGTCGGCACCAAGGTCGTGGTGCTGCCGATGACGGAGCGCCGCGCCGAGCTCGGCACCGCGACGCGCTGAACCGGCAGGACATTGTGACGCAAACGGCCCCGGAACCCACCGGGGCCGCTTTCGTTTGCCTCGACATGTCGACGCGCGCTTGCTGCGGCGCGGTCCCCAATGGAGACGCAGATGCGATCACGCCTGCAATCCCCGCCGTATCGATGGCTGCACGCCCTCGTTTGCGCCGGCGCACTGACGTCGCTCGTGTCCACCCCCGCCTCGCTCGCGCAGCAACCTGCGAGCGCTGAGGCAGCGCAGCAAGCCTTCAACAATTCCTGCCGCACCTGCCATTCCGTGAAGGAAGGCGACAACCGCCTCGGCCCCAACCTCAACAAGATCGTCGGCCGCAAGGCCGGCGCGCTGCCGGACTACAAGTACTCCTCGTCGATGAAGGAAGCCGGCTTCACCTGGGACCAGGACAAGCTGACGCGCTTCATGCTCAAGCCGGACGAGGTGGTGTCGGGCAACAAGATGCAGCCTTATGGCGGCGTGTCGGCGGAGGAAGCCGGGAAGATCGTGGCTTACTTGCAGACGGCAGGCGGGCAATAGCCGCCCCGCCGCTCCGCAATCCACCTCAGCCACGCCGCCGAGTGAAACGCGCTCATCAGGAGATACATCGACACCATTCCGCCGAGCAGAGATCCCTGCCCGGCGCCGCACAGCATGTCCGCCGGGCCGCCGATCACAGCCGTCAGCACGGCCATGATCGCGAAGGTCGGGCTTGCCGCCAGGGCCAGCCATCTGGCGAGGTGGCGCGCGGCCACGACGCTGTCGCGGCCGGCGCCGGCGGTTGCGCTGATGGGACTAGTCACGTCCTTGCGCAGCCTCCTCGCGAAAGGCCTTCTCGCCGGCGGTAGAGATCTCGACCCACTTCTGGTCGGGCGCGGCGCCTTCCGTATAGCTGTCGTGCCAGTTCCACCATTTGTAGGTCGGCGTCTGCGGATAGCCTTTTGGCGAGTCTTCCCAGAGCTCCTGGCGGCCGAGCGGCGTGATGTCGAGATAGTTCCAGGTGCCGCCCATCTGCTCGTCGCCGCGGCTCTTGACGAAATAGGTGCGGAAGATGCGCGTCCCGTCGCGGTAGAACACGTTGGTGCCGTGCCATTCGTCGACGCCGAAATCGGCGTCGAAACTGTCTGTTACGGTGACCCATGGCATGGTCCAGCCCATCCGCTGCTTCAGCCTGATAATATCGGCCTGCGGCGCGCGCGAGGCGAACACCAGCGTGGTGTCGCGGGCATTCAGATGCGCGACATGGGCGACCTGATCGGCCACCATGGAGCAGCCGCGGCAGGCGTGATCCGGCCAGCCGAACACGCCCGGCTCGAAAAACGCGCGGTAGACGATCAGCTGCCGCCGGCCCTGGAACAGGTCGGCAAGACTGAGCTTGCCGCCGGGCCCCTCGAACGCATAGGTTTTGGCCACTTCCATCCAGGGCATGCGCCGGCGCTCGGCGGCCAAGGCGTCGCGGGCACGGGTATGCGCCTTTTCCTTCACGAGCAGTTGCTGACGGGCCGCCTCCCAGTCCTGCGGCGACACCACCGGCGGTGTTTGCATCACAGCCTGTCCGTTATTCGGTTCGTTCTGGGCTAATGTCATCATGACTCTCCAAATCTCTCGCTTGGACGATCAGCCCGCGTGTCGCGGAACCGCTCGCCCCTTACCGCACATCGTCGGCTGGCAACGATTTCTGACACCGCACGGTTGCGCGGTGGGAGTAACAAGTGTGGCGGGATTTGAATGGAGTCGCTGATCACGGCCGCCGCACGCGCGCTCGAGGCGGGCGATCCGCTCGGTGCCCTGAACCGCGTTGCGCTGCGCAACGACGCGCCCTCGCTGGCGCTGCGCGGCATCGCAATGGCGCAGCTCGGCGACCTCGCCAAGGCCAAGTCGCTGCTGCGCAGCGCTGCGCGCGCGTTCGGCCCGCGCGAGGCGGTGGCGCGCGCCAGATGCATAGTGGCCGAAGCCGAGATCGCGCTGGTCTCGCGCGACCTCGGCTGGCCGGCGAGGACTCTTGCCGCCGCACGGACGACGCTCGAGCACCACGGCGATCTCGTGAATGCCGCCCATGCGCGCCACATCGAGGCCCGGCGCCTCCTCCTCGTCGGGCGTCTCGACGAAGCCGAGCGCATTTTGGCCGAGCCCGGCGCCGCCCTGCTCCCGCCGGCATCGCAGGCCGTCCGCGCGCTCGTCGTCGCCGGCATCGCCATCAGGCGCCTCAGAACGAAAGACGCGCGCGCGGCGCTCGACCAGGCAACGCGCGGTGCGCGGCTCGCCGATATCCCCGCGCTCGCGGCCGAAGTCGAAAGCGCGAGCCGCGTGCTCGATACGCCGGCGGCGCGGCTGATCACACGCGGCGAGGAGCGGCCATTGCTGCTTGCCGAGGTCGAGGACCTCCAGACATCCGAGGCGCTCGTCGTGGACACGTTCCATCATTCGGTTCGCAGGCGCGGCACCGTCGTGCCGCTCGGCACGAGGCCAGTGCTGTTCGCCCTCGTCCGCGTCCTGGCGCAGGCCTGGCCCGCGGACGTCTCGCGGCAGACGCTGGTTGCGAACGCGTTTCGTGCCAGGCATCTCGATGAATCGCATCGCGCGCGGTTGCGCGTCGAGATCGGGCGGCTCCGCACCAAGCTGAGCCCACTTGCCGATGTGACCGCGACGAAGCAGGGTTTTGCCCTGACGCCGCGCAAGACGCGCCAAGTCCTCGTGCTGGCGCGGCCCGTCGAGGAAAAGCACGCGAGCATCCTCGCCTTCCTCTCCGACGGCGAGCCCTGGTCGAGCTCGGCGCTCGCGCTGGCGCTCGGAACGAGCGCGCGCACGGTGCAGCGGGCGCTCGACGAGCTGGCACGCGCGAACAAGGTGCAATGCTTCGGACATGGCCGGGCGCGGCGCTGGATGACGCCACCCGTTCCGGGTTTCCCGACAGGCTTGTTACTCCCCATGCCGCTCCTGAACTCGTAACGTCAAGGCCACATCACAGGGAGCGAGCACATGAAGCGTTCAGCCGCCGAGATCGTCAGGGAGTATGGGCCGTTCGAGGGCGTCGAGGCCGTGCATGGCGTCAGCTATGACGGCAGCCATATCTGGTTCGCATCCGGCGACAGATTGAATGCGGTCGATCCTGAGAGCGGCAAGGTCGCGCGCTCCATCGACGTCGCCGCGCATGCCGGAACGGCATTCGACGGAAGGCACCTGTTCCAGATCGCCGAGGATCGCATCCAGAAGATCGATGCGGCCTCGGGCAAGGTGCTCGGCACGATTCCGGCGCCGGGCGGCGGCGGCGATTCCGGCCTCGCCTGGGCCGAGGGCTCGCTCTGGGTCGGGCAATACCGCGAGCGCAAGATCCATCAGGTCGATCCGGAAACCGGCAAGGTTCTTCGCACGATCGAGAGCAAGCGCTTCGTGACCGGGGTGACCTGGGTCGACGGCGAGCTCTGGCACGGCACCTGGGAGGGCGAGGACAGCGACATCAGGCGGATCGACCCTGAGACGGGCAAGGTGCTGGAGCAACTCGACCTGCCCGCGGGCACCATGGTCTCGGGCCTGGAGTCAGACGGCGGCGACCGCTTCTTCTGCGGTGGCGGTCCTCGCGGCAATGTGAGAGCAGTCCGCCGTCCCCGCCGTTAACCCATTCGCCGCAATTCCACCCCATCGTTGCGCTCTAGCGCCCTCCTCGCTCGCCCTGTAAAATCCCGTCGGGGCGGCCTGGGGGATAGATGCGACTAACGTTGAACTTGAAGACCATCACGATCGCCGTCGCAGTGCTCGCGGCGTCGTTCTTCATCAGCTTGAAGGCGATGGACTGGCTCGCTCCGCGCGCGACGAATTCGGCGCCGCCGGTCGCACAATTGCCGCCGCTGCCACCGGTCGCGAAGAGCTCGATCGTGATCGCGCCGGTCGCGATCGCGATCGCGGCGATCCGCGAGCAGGCCGAGAAAGCCGCGCCGCGCAATTTCGCAGGCAAGGCCGACAACCCCGTCTCGCAGATCCTGGAGAACGCCGACATCGGCTGGACCGCCGTGCGCGGGCCGATGGCAGCGGCGGGCGACAAGGACGTGCTGACGATCTCGACGCCGCTCTCCGGCAAGCTGAACGTGACGGGCTCGCTGTCGGCGAAGGCCACGGGCGCGCTCGGTGACGCGCTCGGCAGCGTACTCGGCGGTGACGCCGCGAAGCGGATCGGCGCCGTCAACATCAAGAATTTGAACGCCAGCGCCGAGATCAAGGGCAACGTGGTCATCACCTCGCGCCCGAAGCTCGCGGCCAACTGGCATCTCGAGCCCAATCTCGGCGCCCAGGTCAATCTCGGCGACACCAACGTCAACGTCGCCGGCGCCAAGGTCAACGTGCCGGCGCAGGTCAAGCCGCTGATCGACAAGAATGTCGGCGAACAGATCAACATCGTCTCCGAGCGCATCCGCAACGATCCGAGCCTGCGCGAGAACGCGAAGCTGCAATGGGCCAAGGCGTGCCGCTCGATCCCGCTGCAGGGCTCGGGCTCCTCGGCCGCGTTGCCACCGCTGTGGCTGGAGATGAAGCCGATCCGCGCCATCGCCGCGCAGCCGCGCGTCGACGCGCAGGCCGTGACGCTGCTGATGGGCCTGGAAGCGGAGACGCGCGTCACCTCGACGCCGACCAAGCCGGACTGTCCGTTCCCCGACAAGATCTCGATCGTGCCGCCGAGCGGCACCGGCGTGAACATCGGCGTTCCCATCGACGTGCCGTTCACCGAGATCAACAAGCTGATCACCGCGCAGATGGTCGGCCGCACCTATCCCGAGGACGGCTCCGGGCCGGTCGACGTCACCGTGAAGAGCGCCAACGTGATCCCGTCCGGCGACCGGCTGCTGATCTCGCTCTTGGTGCGCGCCAAGGAGAAGAAGAGCTGGCTCGGCCTCGGCGCCGAGGCGACCGTGCACATCTGGGGCCGGCCGGTGCTCGACCAGGCGCAACAGACGCTGCGGCTCACCGACATCCAGCTCGCGGTGGAATCCGAGGCGGCGTTCGGCCTGCTCGGCGCCGCGGCGCGCGCCGTCGTGCCCCAGATGCAGCAGGCACTGCTGCAGAGGGCAACGCTCGACCTGAAGCCGATCGCCGCCAACGCGCGCGAGAAGATCGCCGCCGCCATCGCCGATTACCAGAAGAGCGAGGACGGCCTCAAGGTCGACGCCAAGATCGACAGCCTGACGCTGGCCGACATCGCCTTCGATTCCAAAACGTTGCGCGTGGTCGCGGAAGCCGGCGGCTCGCTGAATGTATTTGTGAGCAAGCTGTCGGGGATGTAGCGGCTCCCACGCCTCTTCATCCCTCGCACCGCTGGCATTCTCATCCGAGGATGCTAAGCTGCCCCTTGCAACCTCGAACGAGGTGCTGACAGCATTGTAGCGGCAAGCCGAGGACAACATGGAAGCCGGCATGGTGACGCCCGCGCCGGCATTGGTGCGCTTTTCCGGCATTCAGAAGACCTATGATGGCGAGCATCTCGTGGTGAAGAACCTCGATCTCGACATCAGGAAGGGCGAGTTCATCACCCTGCTCGGCCCGTCGGGCTCGGGCAAGACGACCACGCTGATGATGCTGGCCGGCTTCGAGGTTCCGACCCATGGCGAGATCTATCTCGGCGAGCGGCCGATCAAGAACATGCCGCCGCACAAGCGCGACATCGGCATGGTGTTCCAGAATTACGCCTTGTTTCCGCACCTGACGATCGCCGAGAATATCGCCTTCCCGCTATCCGTTCGCAAGACGAGCAAGGCGGAAGCGCAGGAGCGCGTCAAATCGGCATTGCGCATGATCAAGATGGAAGCCATGGCACAGCGGCGGCCCGGACAGCTGTCCGGCGGGCAGCAGCAGCGCGTGGCGCTGGCGCGCGCGCTGGTTTTCAACCCGCAGCTCGTGCTGATGGACGAGCCGCTCGGTGCGCTCGACAAGCGCCTGCGCGAACAGATGCAGCTGGAGATCAAGCAGCTGCACGAGAAGATGGGCATCACGATCGTCTACGTCACTCACGATCAGAGCGAAGCGCTCACCATGTCGGACCGCATCGCCGTGTTCAACGACGGCATCGTGCAGCAGATCGACAAGCCCGACGCGCTTTACGAGCATCCGGTGAACAGCTTCGTGGCCCATTTCATCGGCGAGAACAATGTGCTTTCAGGCACCGTCGAGACGGTCGAGAAGGACTATTGCCGCGTCGCGCTGGCCGGTGGCGGCGCGGTGACCGCGCGGGCGGTCAACATCCAGGGCGCTGGCGCGTCCACCTCACTGTCGGTCCGGCCGGAGCGGATCGCCATTGTCCCGGACGGCGCGTCCTGCGACGGACCGAACCGCCTGCCGGCGAGGGTGCAGAACACCATCTATCTCGGCGATCACGCGCTGGCCGTGCTCGACGTCGCCGGCAACGGCGAGTTCATGGTCAAGCTTCAGCCGGGCGCACATGACGGCCTGAGACAAGGTGAAAGCGTATTCGTCAGCTTCCGCCCCGAGGACTGCCTGGCGCTCGATCCGGTCTGACCCAACGCAAGCGGACCTGACATACTCAACCTCAACGCAACTCGCATGAAGAAGGAACCAGGACCATGATGAAGCGCAAGACGATTGCTCTGGGTTTCGCCGCGGCGTTCGTTGCCAGCGCTGCGCTGATGACGGTCGCAGAGGCGCGTGACCTCACCGTCGTGTCGTGGGGCGGCGCCTATCAGGATGCCCAGAAGAAGGTCTATTTCGAGCCGTTCAAGAAGGCGGCCGGGATTGCCATGAACGACGAGTCCTGGGACGGCGGCGTCGGCGTGTTGCGCGCCAAGGTGCAGGGCGGCGCCGCCACCTGGGACGTCGTCCAGGTCGAGAGCGACGAACTGGCGGTCGGCTGCGAGGAAGGCCTGTTCGAGAAGATGGACTACACCAAGATCGGCGGTGAGGCGGCCTACATTCCGCCGTCGGTCAATCCGTGCGGCGTCGGCGCCATCCTCTATGACTTCGTGCTCGGCTACGACAAGGACAAGCTGAAGGAAGCCCCGAAGGGCTGGGCCGACTTCTTCGACACAAAGAAGATCCCGGGCAAGCGCGCTTTGCGCCAGGGGCCGAAGACGACACTGGAGATCGCGCTGATGGCCGACGGCGTCCCGCCGAAGGACGTCTACCAGGTGCTGGCGACCGACGATGGTGTCGATCGCGCGTTCATGAAGCTCGACACCATCAAGGGCGACATCGTCTGGTGGAAGGCCGGCGCACAGCCGCCGCAACTGCTCGCCTCCGGCGAGGTGGTGATGACCTCGGTCTACAACGGCCGCATCGACACCGCGAACAAGAACGAGAAGAAGAACTTCGGCATGGTGTGGGACGGCGCGCTCTTCACCCTCGACAGCTGGGTCATCCTGAAGGGCAGCCCGAACAAGGACGCGGCCTACAAGTTCCTGGACTTCGCCGGCAAGGCGGAGAACCAGGCGAAACTGTCGGAGCAGATCGCCTACGGCACCTCGAACAAGGACGCGGCCGGCAAGCTCGCGCCCGCCGTCCTGAAGGACCTGCCGACCGCACCCGACAACATCAAGAACGCGGTCGAGATCAACGTCGGCTTCTGGCTCGAGAACATCGACCGCCTGACTGAGCGCTTCAACAAATGGGCGGCGAAGTAGCCACCCATGACAGCGTCCGCGACCAGTGCCGATGCGTCGACCGAAGTTCCGCTCAAGCGCCGATTGAGGCGTGCAGAGCGGGCACGTCAGGTCAAGGCATTGGCGCTGGTCGCGCCGCTTCTCGTCTTCCTGCTCTTCACCTTCGCCGGGCCCATCGCCGGCATGCTGTGGCGCGCGGTCGATGACCGCGAGGTGCGCCAGGTTCTGCCTCAAACCATAGCTGCTCTCGCCGAGTGGGACGGCAAGGAGTTGCCGGACGAGAAGGCCTACGCGGCGCTGGCAAGCGACGTCCAGGCGGCGCGCGCCTCCGGCACCATCGCCATCGCGGCCAAGCGGCTGAACTACGCGCTGAACGGTTTCCGCACGATCCTGACCAGCACCTCACGCAATCTCAAGACCGCGCCCGAACCCGGCACGGCCAAGGAGACTCTAGGCAAGATCAATCCGGCCTGGCGCGAACGCGCGACGTGGACGACGATCAAGGACGCCGGCGGCCCCATCACGGGTTTCTACCTTCTGGCCGCGCTCGACCTGACGCGAAACGTGGACGGCGCGATCGTCGCGGCCCCGCCGGACCAGGCCATCTACCGCAGCCTGTTCGCGCGCACCTTCGTCATCAGTCTCAGCGTCACCGCGCTCTGCCTCATCCTCGGCTTCCCCGTCGCGTACCTCCTGGCGACGCTGCCGCCGGGCAGGTCGAACCTCCTGATGATCTTCGTCCTGCTGCCGTTCTGGACCTCGCTTCTGGTCCGCACCTGCGCCTGGATCGTGCTGCTGCAGAGCAAGGGCGTCGTCAACGACAGCCTGCACTGGCTCGGCATCATCGACGAGCCGTTGCGCCTGATCTACAATCGCTTCGGCGTCTGCGTGGCCATGACCCACGTGCTGCTGCCGTTCATGATCCTGCCGCTGTACAGCAGCATGAAGGCGATCTCGCCCGCTTACTTGCGGGCCGCCGCCTCGCTCGGCGCACCGCCGCTCACCGCCTTCCTGCGCATCTACCTGCCGCAGACCCTGCCGGGCGTCAGTGCGGGAAGCCTGCTCGTCTTCATCCTGGCGCTCGGCTATTACATTACGCCGGCCCTCGTCGGCGGCGCCGCCGATCAGATGATCAGCTACTTCATCGCCCTTTATACTACCGAGACCGCCAATTGGGGTCTCGCTTCGGCGCTCGGTGCGGTGCTGCTGCTGGCCACCATTCTCTTGGCGCTGGTCTATGGCAAGCTGGTGCAGGGCCAGCAGGTCACGGGAGGCATGAAGAATTGAGCGACAATGCCTCCCTGCGCACGCCGAGCCAGCGCATCGCGTGGACAACGACCCTCGTGGTCTCCACGCTGGTGTTCATTTTCCTGATCGCGCCGATCCTTGCGATCATGCCGCTGTCCTTCAGTTCGAGCTCGTACCTCACCTATCCGCTGCCCCGCCTGTCCTTGCGATGGTACGACGATTTCATCAATTCGCCGCGTTGGATGAATTCGCTGAAGAACAGCGTGATCATCGGCGTCGCCTCCACCGTGCTGTCCATGGTGCTCGGCACGCTGGCAGCGCTGGGGCTGGCGCAGTGGAAGAGCCGGTTCAAACCGCTGGTGCTGGCTTTCGTGCTGTCGCCGGTCGTCGTGCCCGGCGTCATCACCGCCGTTGGCCTGTATTTCTTCTTCGCGCCGATTGGCCTCACCGGCAGCTATCTCGGCCTGATCCTGGCCCACACCGCGCTGGCAACGCCGTTCGTGGTGATCACGGTCGGCGCGACGCTGCAGAGCTTCGACACCAATCTGGCGCGCGCCGCCGCCTCGCTCGGCGCCTCGCCGCTTCAAGCGTTCCGCCGCGTGATCCTGCCGCTGATCCTGCCGGGCCTCGCATCGGGCGCGCTGTTCGCCTTTGCGACCAGCTTCGACGAGGTGGTGATCGTGCTGTTCATGGCAGGTCCCGAGCAGCGCACCCTGCCGCGCGAGATGTTCAGCGGCATCCGCGAGAACATCAGTCCGACCATCACGGCCGCGGCGGTGATCCTGACGACAGTCTCGGTCATCCTCCTCGCCACGATGGAAGCCTTGCGCCGTCGCAACGAACGGCTCAAGCGTGGTGGTTGAGAGGACTCCGTCCCTCGTCCCCCCGCTTGCGGGGCGGTGAAAGACACGACAGCGCGCCCGGTGAAAACCGGGCGCGCTTCGTTCAGATGGCTAGAAGCCCATTACTCCGAATACTTGAACTCCGGCATGTTCTTCAGCTCGTCCTTGCTGGCATTGAACACGGCGTGATCCGGATACCATTTCGAGGTGGACGACGTCGTGGTCGCGGCGGGCTTGGTGTCGGCGGTGCCGGTCGCAGCGCCCGTGGTCGTGGTCGCGGCGGGCTTCGCGCCGGTGCCGGTGTAGGCGACGGCCTCGTTGACGAACTTCAGCTTCTCGTAGGGCACGGCGACCAGATGCTCGCCCATGCCGAGGAAGCCGCCGACGCCGATCACGGCAATCTTGATGTCGCCGCTCTTGTCCATCAGCAGGTCGTTGATCGTGCCGATGTTCTCGTTGGCTTCGTTGTAGACCTTCAACCCGTCCATCTTGGATGTACGCCACTGTCCCGATGCGGTCGTGGTGGTCGTCGTGGCGGTGGTTGCCGCAGGCGCCGCCTTGTCGGTGGTGGCGGTCGGCGACTGCGCGAACGCAACGGTCGTGAGCAGTGCAGTGCCGGCAAGGCCGGCGACGATCGTCTTCATCATGTTGTCCTCTCCTTCAACAAAAAACTCGTGTGGAGAAAACAGCGCTGATCACGCGCAGTTCCGTGCGCGCGGCAATTTCGTCGCGCGATGCGAGTGCAAGAACTTCGCAAGGGTGTTCCTGCGTCACTCAGTAACATTTTGCGACGCACGGTTCCCCGCCGACGATCGTGCGCCCTGGGTGAAGCACGATCGCGGCGAGGAGCCGCGCCGACCCGCGTCGCTCGGGGTCAGCTCTTGTAGTCGATCAGAAGCGCAGAGAAGCCGGAGCTGCCGGATGAGCCGCCGTTGGCGCCGTAGGACGATGTCGACGATTGCGATTGCTGCAGCGCCTGGAGGAATTGCTGCAGGATCTCGGCAATGGTCTGGTCGCTGGAGCTGCTGCTGGTGGTGTCCGTGGACGACGAGGAATCCGAGGAGCTGTCGTCCGGCGGCGGACCGGGCGGCGGCCCGCCTGCGCCACCGGGGCCGCCCGCCCCGCCGGGACCGCTCGCGAAGGCGGACTGAAACACGCCCTTGAGCGCTTCGGCCTGGTCCGAGGTCAGCGTCCCGTTCGACACCTCGTTCGAGATGAGATCGTCGATCTTCGACTGCATGTCCGCCTTGGAGGGGTGCGTGCCGCTCGACCCATCGCTCGACCGGCTCTGCTGGAGTGCCGTGTCGATGTCGGTCAGCGCCGTCGAGAGCGCGGACTGATCCGCCGACGAGACCGTCCCGGCGGACACTTCCGATTGCAATTCCTGCTGCAGCCGCTGCAGCGGCGATTGGATGTTGCCGGCGGAGGCCGCCGAAATCGAGGTCATGATGGCTCCGTGGGTTTTGCGGGGTTTCGCTGCTGTTCACGCCACGGTATGGTTAACGGCCTTAACGAGACCTTGCTGCTCCGCGATCACACGATTGCCGCCTGTTGCGGGACGCCGGACAGAAACAATCCGAAACAAAAATCTTCGCCATTTGGCCCGAATCTTGGACAAACAAAGCGCATGGCCATTCCCAATCCCAACATCCTGGTCGTCGAGGACGACCGCGAAACCCGGACGTTGATTGCGAAGTACCTGCGCAACAACGCCTGCAACGTCACCGCCGTGAGCGACGGCCGCGAGATGTCGCGCGCCATGGCCGATCACCGCATCGACCTGATCATTCTCGACGTCATGCTGCCCGGCGAGGACGGTCTCAGCCTGTGCCGCAAGGTGCGTGCCGAGGGGCAGACGCCGATCATCATGCTGACCGCGCGCGGCGAGGACGTCGACCGCATCGTCGGCCTCGAGATGGGCGCGGACGATTATCTGCCAAAACCCTTCAACCCGCGCGAGCTGCTTGCCCGCATCAACGCGGTGCTGCGCCGCCAGGCCGCGGCGCAGGCGGCGAGCTCGATCGAAGGCGCCTCCACGCTCACCTTCGAGGGCTGGCACATCGATCTGCGGCTGCGCGAATTGCGCAATCCGGAAGGCGCGCGCGTCGCGGTAACCAGCGCCGAATTCGATCTGCTCCGCACCTTCTGCGAACGGCCCGGCCGCGTGCTGTCGCGCGACAGCCTGCTCGACCTCACGCAAGGGCGCAACACCGGCTCGTTCGAGCGCTCCATCGACGTGCTGGTCAGCCGCATCCGCCGCAAGATCGAGCCCAACCCGGCCGATCCCACCCTCATCAAGACGGTGCGCTCCGGCGGCTATCTGTTCACGCCGCGAACCCAGGTCGCAAATCCTCAAGCGGCAAGCCTTCCCGCGGCAAGCACCCAGGCAGCAGGCATTGAAGCGGTTGCGGCGCCCCTGAGCAATTAAGGGGACGCCGACGATGAAGCCGTTCGGGTTCTTCCACCTCAAGGGGATCGGCGGGCAGATCGCCGCGCTGGTGCTGGCGTCGACCCTCGCGCTGCATCTCGTCGTCACCACCGCCTTCCTGATCAGCCGGCCGGATCGCCCCGACACGCCGCCGGACGGCGCGCACCAACTGACCGATGCCGCGCTGCTGCTCGGCTCTGCCGAGCCCGGCGAACGGCCCCGCCTCGTCGCCGATCTCGCGCGCGCCTTCCCCAAGCTCGGCATCGAAGTGCTCGCCCCGGGCACCGCAAGCGTCGAGGAGAGCGACAACCAGCACCTGCGCGCAATGCGCCGTCATCTCGGGCGCGGCTACAAGCCGGTCCAGCTGGCCTCGATCGACAACCAATCCCGCATCGGCATCGAGTTGCCCGACGGCACCCTGATATCAGGGCATGTCGACGGCGGGCCGCGGCCATGGTTCTGGGGCGCGCCCTGGCTGATGGCGCTGATGAGCGCCTTCATCTGCGTCACCGTGCTCGGCCTGTGGGCGGCGCGCGCGCTGGCAGCTCCCCTGTCGTCCTTCGCCAAGGCCGCCGAGAATTTCAGTCTGGACGGCGGGGCCGAGCCGCTGCCGGAGCGCGGCCCGGAAGAGATCCGCTCGGTGGCGCGCGCGCTCAACCGCATGCACGAGCGGATCGCCCGCCTGATGTCGGACCGCACCCGGATGCTGGCCGCGATCAGCCACGATCTGCGCACGCCGATCACGCGGCTGCGCCTGCGCGCCGAGTTCATCGAGGACGAGACCAACCGCAAGCGCATGCTGATCGACCTCGACCAGATGCGCGCGATGCTGGAGAGCGTGCTGTCGCTGCTGCGCAACGACCGCAAGGTCGAGGCCGTGACGCTGGTCGACATCGCCAGCACGCTGCAGCTCGTCGCCGACCAGTTCGGCGACATGGGCCATGTCGTGCATTACGACGGCCCGGCCTCCGCGACCGCCGCCGCGCGGCCCGACGATCTGCATCGCGGCGTCACCAACCTCGTCGAGAACGCGGTGCGCTTCGGCGCCGAGGTGACGATCCGCCTCGACGTCTCCGGCAGCAGGCTCGTGATCGACGTCGAGGACGACGGCCCCGGCATTTCGGACGCGCGCAAGCAGGAGATGCTGGAGCCGTTCGTGCGGGGCGACGATGCGCGCACCATGGACGAGTCCACCGGCTTCGGGCTCGGCCTGTCGATCGCGCGCGCCATCGCACTCGCCCATGGCGGCGAGCTGTCGCTGCACGACCGCGAGCCGCACGGACTGATCGTGCGGATGCAATTGCCGCTGTGGCAACAGCCGCGCCTGGCTGCGGCTTAAGATAGATCGCCCGTTACGCCGCGAGCGGCGGGTGCTCGACGGCCGCCTCCTCGAAGATCGCCACCGCCTCGAAGCGATAGTTGCAGGCGTGGCAGGTCCAGAGATAGGAGACGCGCCCCTCGCCCGGCTCGATCCAGTCGGGCCGCGGGATCGGCGTGCCGCACTGGGCACAGGGGTTTTGCCTGGGGGTGTCGCTGAGGACTGCTTTTGTCATGGCACCTCTCCCGATTTGCTAGCCGCTTCCTACTCGCTTTCGCGCGCTTGCGCGACTAGACAGCCTTGCTGCCGCGAGCGGGGGTCGTCCGCCCTGAAGGAACCCTTAGCCCGGCATTGAGTCGTAACAGCGGCTCTGCGCCGCAAAATCGTCAGCGGCGGCGTTTGGTCACATCATCGCCGCGTTCGGGAGGCCTATCGGCAGCTTGGCGCAGGTCACCTAGAGGGCCTCAGGGATATCTTATGAAGATTTTACGCATTGCCGCGCTGCTCACGGCCGGACTGACATTGCCGCAGGCGGCCTTCGCCGGTGAAGCCGAATATGCCGAGATGGTCGCGGCCCATGCCCGCGCCAACGGCGTGCCGGAAGCGCTGGTGCACCGCGTGATCATGCGCGAGAGCCGCTATCAGCCCCACCTCGTCGGACGTGGCGGCACCATCGGGCTGATGCAGATCAAGCTCGCGACCGCGCGCGGCGTCGGCTACACCGGCGATGCCGCGGGCCTGCGCGATCCCAACACCAACCTCACCTATGCCGTGAAATACCTCGCCGGCGCCTATCGCGCCGCCAATGGCGACCACGCCCGCGCCGTGCGCTATTTCGCCGGCGGCTATTACTACGCCGCCAAGCGCCAGCGTCAGGAGGCCGTGCAGGTCGCCAACATGGGCGAGACCATGGGCCAGGGGGGTATGGGTCAACCTTGGCTGGAGCCGAACGGCAATCCGCAGCCGATGTTCGGCAATGTGCCGCACCGCAAGCTGGCCCAGCGCGTGCGCAACGCGCGGGCGCAGGCGTCGCGGTAATTCCCCGCGTCCCGGACGCGCCGCAGCGTGCAAAGCTGCTGCGCAGAGCCGGGACGCAGCATCCCACATAAGCATGGGCCCCGCTCAGCAGCGCACCACTGCGTGATGCGCTGCGTCCGGGGCACGAGCGGTGAGGTTCCCACCTAACGCGTTGACCACCCCGCCCCGCTGTCCTACATTAGACTCGTTCCGAGGGGTGCTCCGAGGAGGAGCTGAGATACCGCTAAACGGGCAATGCCGATCAACCGGCTTGCCAGGACCGCGGTGACCCTTTGAACCTGATCCGGGTCATGCCGGCGAAGGGACAGGGATGTTGCAAACGACCAAGCGACCGGATTCACCGGTATCCATCATCGGCGCAGGCATTGCGGGCGCCTGGCAGGCCCTGCTGTTCGCGCAGGCCGGCCATGCCGTGACCTTGCACGAGCGCGGTGACGAGGCGATGACGGACGCCACCAGCCATTGGGCCGGCGGCATGCTCGCGCCCTATTGCGAGGCGGAGGTCGCCGAACCCATCATCAGCCGCCTCGGCCTGCGCTCGCTCGACGTCTGGCGGCGCGAGCTGCCCGACACGCCGTTCAACGGCTCGCTCGTCGTCGCCCATCCACGCGAGCGCAACGATTTCGAGCGTTTTGCCCGCATGACCGAGGACCACCGCCGGCTCGACGCCGCCGGGCTCGCCGCGCTCGAGCCGTCGCTGGAGGGCCGCTTCCGCGACGCGCTGTTCTTCCCGGCCGAGGGCCATGTCGAGCCGCGCCGCGTGCTGCCGCAGCTGCACGAGCGCATCCGCGCCGCCGGCGGCACCATCAAGTTCGAAAGCGACGTCACCGTCGACGATCTCGCAAAGGACCCTGACGGCATCGTGATCGACTGCCGCGGCCTCGGTGCGCGCGACGAGCAGCCGGAGCTGCGCGGCGTCAAGGGCGAGATGATCCTGATCGAGACCGCCGAGGTGCAGCTGGCGCGCCCGGTGCGGCTGATGCATCCGCGCTGGCCGCTCTACGTGATCCCGCGCGAGAACAATCTGTTCATGCTGGGCGCGACCTCGATCGAGGCCGAGGACACCGGCGTCAGCGTCCGCTCCGCGCTGGAGTTGCTCGGCGCCGCCTATGCGGTGCATCCGGCGTTCGGCGAAGCCCGCATCGTCGAATTCGGCTCGGGGCTTCGCCCCGCTTTTCCCGACAATCTGCCGCGCATCGGCATTCGCGGCCGCAGGATCACCGTCAACGGCCTCTACCGCCACGGCTTCCTGATCGCCCCCGCGCTCGCCGAGCTGACGCTCAACTATGTCGAGCGTGGCCAGATCGACAACGAGGTGATGCAATGCGTCTGATCGTCAACGGTGAGCAGCGCGACGTGAACGCAGCCAGCGTCGACGCGCTGCTCACCGAGCTCGATTACGAGGGCACCCATTTCGCCATCGCGCTGAACTACGACGTCGTGCCGAAAAGCCGCTGGGCCGAGACCGCACTGAAGGCCGGCGACGAGATCGAGATCATCACGCCGCGGCAGGGAGGGTGAGCGGGATGGCACGCTCTCTCAAATTGTCGTCCCCGCGAACGCGGGGACCCATGACCCCAGGGGCCGGTTGTGGCAGTCGGTCTCTCCCCGCGCGCCCCGCGAGAAATCACGCGGTATGGATCCCCGCTTTCGCGGGGATGACAGCTACGTTTGCGCTGACACCGTCATTCAAGGAGACACCTTCGACATGGTGACCTTCTACGGCAAAACCTTCGCCTCGCGCCTGCTCATCGGCAGCGCGCTGTATCCCTCGCCGGCGATCATGCAGAGCGCGATCCGCGCCTCCGGCTCGAACATCGTCACGGTGTCGCTGCGGCGCGAATCCGCCGGCGGCAAGACCGGCGACGCGTTCTGGAACCTGATCCGCGAGCTCGACGTCACCGTGCTGCCGAACACCGCGGGCTGCCGCACCGTGCGCGAGGCGGTGACCACCGCAAAACTCGCCCGCGAATTGTTCGGCACGAGCTGGATCAAGCTCGAGGTCATCGCCGACAACGACACGCTGCAGCCCGACGTCGTTGGCCTGGTCGAAGCCGCCACCATCCTGGTCAAGGACGGTTTTGAAGTATTCCCCTATTGCACCGAAGATCTCTCGGTCGCGAACCGCCTGGTCGATGCCGGCTGCAAGGTGGTGATGCCATGGGCCGCGCCGATCGGCAGCGCGAAGGGCATCACCAATCGCGATGCGCTGAAGCTGCTGCGCGACCGGCTGCCCGACATCACCCTGGTGGTCGACGCCGGCCTGGGCGCGCCCAGCCACGCCGCGCAGGCGCTGGAGCTCGGCTATGATGCCGTGCTGCTCAACACCGCGATCGCAAAGGCCGCCGATCCCGTCGCGATGGCCAACGCCTTCCGCTTGGGTATCGAGGCCGGCCGCACCGCTTACGAGGCCGGGCTGATGAACGCCCGCGACTTCGCCTCCCCCTCCACCCCTGTCGTTGGGACCCCGTTCTGGCATGCCGTATCCTGATCGCTTCTATCCCGTCGTCGACAGCCTTGCGTGGGTCGAGCGCCTCACAAAACTCGGCGTCGGCACCATTCAGCTGCGCGCCAAGGAGCTCGACGACGGGCAGGCGTTGCAGATGGTCACCGACGCGCTGGCGATCACGAAAGGCACGCAAGCCAAGCTGGTCGTGAACGATTATTGGCGCGCCGCGATCGTCGCGGATGCGAAATATCTGCATCTCGGCCAGGAAGATCTCGCGGACGCCGACCTCAAGGCGATCCGCGAGGCCGGCCTGTCGCTCGGCATCTCCACCCATGACGATGCCGAGCTTGAAACCGCGCTCCAAGCAAAGCCCGATTACGTCGCGCTCGGCCCGATCTTCTTCACCACGCTCAAATCGATGCGCTTCGAGCCGCAGGGCATTGCGAAGATCACCGAATGGAAGAAGCGCATCGGATCGATCCCGCTGGTCGCCATCGGCGGCATCAAGTGCGAGCACGCTGCGGAGATCTTTGCCGCGGGCGCAGATTCGATTGCGGTGGTCAGCGACGTCACGCAGAATCCCGACCCGGACGCCCGCGTGCGGCAATGGCTCGGCCTGTCGAACGAGGGGGCGTGATGCGCCTCGCTCACACTTTTCCCCGTCACCCCCGCGCAATGGCGAAGCCGTTGTCGCTGGAGGTGGCCGCGCAAGCGGCCCTCGAAGGGCGACGGCCCGGCTCCATCCTTCGAGGCTCGCAAGTGCTCGCGCCTCGGGATGACGAACAGCACGCAACGACGCGATAATCATATTCACCGGAGGATCCCATGAACATCCGCTCCAACCCCGAAAAAACCGTCCCCGCCGTCACCACCGGCCCGCTCCCCTCCTCGCGAAAGATCTTCGCCTCCCCGGACGCCGCGCCCGAGCTGCGCGTGCCCTTGCGCGAGATCATCCTGTCCGAAGGCGCGGGCGAGCCGAACCTGCCGGTGTACGACACCTCGGGCCCCTACACGGATCCGAGCGTCACCATCGACGTCAACGCCGGCCTTGCCCGCAACCGCAAGCAATGGGTGCTGGAGCGCGGCGGCGTCGAGGAATATGAGGGCCGCCAGATCAAGCCGGAAGACAACGGCAGCGTCTCCACCGACAAGGCCGCGCGCGCCTTCTCGGCCTATCACAAGCCGCTGCGCGGCCTCGACGGCCACAAGATCACGCAGCTCGAATTTGCCCGCGCCGGCATCATCACCAAGGAGATGATCTACGTCGCCGCCCGCGAAAACCTCGGCCGCAAGCAGCAGCTCGAGCGCGCGGAAGCCGCGCTCGCCGACGGCGAGAGCTTTGGCGCATCAGTCCCCGCCTTCATCACCCCGGAATTCGTGCGCGACGAGATCGCGCGCGGCCGCGCCATCATCCCCTGCAACATCAACCACTCCGAGCTCGAGCCGATGATCATCGGCCGCAACTTCCTGACCAAGATCAACGCCAATATCGGCAACTCGGCGGTGACCTCGTCGGTCGAGGAAGAGGTCGAGAAGATGGTGTGGGCGATCCGCTGGGGCGCCGACACCGTGATGGACCTCTCCACGGGCCGCAACATCCACACCACGCGGGAGTGGATCCTGCGCAACTCGCCGGTGCCGATCGGCACGGTGCCGATCTACCAGGCGCTGGAGAAGTGCAACGGCGATCCCGTCAAGCTGACCTGGGAGCTCTACAAGGACACCTTGATCGAGCAGTGCGAGCAGGGCGTCGACTATTTCACCATCCATGCCGGCGTGCGCCTGTCCTACATCCACCTCACCGCCAGCCGCGTCACCGGCATCGTCAGCCGCGGCGGCTCGATCATGGCGAAGTGGTGCCTGGCGCATCACAAGGAAAGCTTCCTCTACACGCATTTCGACGAGATCTGCGACCTCATGCGCAAGTATGACGTCTCGTTCTCGCTCGGCGACGGCCTGCGTCCCGGCTCGATCGCCGACGCCAACGACCGCGCGCAGTTTGCCGAGCTCGAAACCCTCGGCGAACTGACGAAGATCGCTTGGGACAAGGGCTGCCAGGTCATGATCGAAGGCCCCGGCCATGTGCCGATGCACAAGATCAAGATCAACATGGACAAGCAGCTCAAGGAGTGCGGCGAAGCGCCGTTCTACACGCTCGGGCCCCTGACCACCGACATCGCGCCGGGCTACGACCACATCACCTCGGGCATCGGCGCGGCCATGATCGGCTGGTTCGGCTGCGCCATGCTGTGCTACGTCACCCCGAAGGAGCATCTCGGCCTGCCCGACCGCAACGACGTCAAGACCGGCGTCATCACCTACAAGATCGCCGCCCACGCCTCTGACCTGGCCAAGGGCCACCCCGCCGCGCAACTGCGCGACGACGCTCTCTCCCGCGCCCGTTTCGACTTCCGCTGGAGCGACCAGTTCAACCTCGGCCTCGATCCGGATACCGCGAAGAACTTCCACGACGAGACCCTGCCGAAGGAAGCCCACAAGGTCGCCCATTTCTGCTCGATGTGCGGTCCAAAATTCTGCTCGATGAAGATCACCCAGGACGTGCGCGACTACGCGGCGACGCTGAACGATCCGAACTCGGTGGGCATGTCGCTGGCCGGCACCGCCGAAGACGGCATGGCCAAGATGAGCGCGAAGTTCAAGGAGATGGGCGAGAGCTTGTATCTGGATGCGGAGAAGGTGAAGGAGAGTAATCGGGTGTTGTGACCTACTCTGCAAATAGCATCCGTCAATGGCAAAAGACCGGGTAAGCGCCCGGTCTTTTTCGCTGACGCTCATGCGGGCTACAAGACCAGAGCTATTCTATTTGCCCCCCCACCGCCTCCCCGACCAACTCCGCCCCAACCTCCGCCTCGTCTTCGTCGGCACCGCCGCCTCGACGCGCTCGGCGGAGCTCGGGCACTATTACGCCCATCCCGGCAACCGCTTCTGGCGTGCGATCCATGAGGCCGGGATCACGCCGCGGCGATATCAGCCGAGCGAATTCGCGGAGTTGATCGGTCTCGCGATCGGCTTCACCGATCTCTCCAAGACGGGCGCCGGGATGGATCACCAGATCGCGGCGGAGACGATCGACGTGGCGGGCTTCAGGGCGAAGATGGAAGAGTATCGGCCGCGAACGATTGCGTTCACGAGCAAGAAGGCGGCGAGCTTGTTTTACGGCAGGCCGTCAGCTGCGATCGCGCTGGGGCGGCAGGCGCGCGATGCGAGCTTGCCGGAGATATTCGTGCTCCCCTCGCCGTCCGGCGCGGCGTCCGGGCATTGGACGATCGAGCCGTGGCGCGAACTGGGGGCGTGGATTGGTCGCGCACCCTGAACGGCGACTGCCGGATTGCGTCTGGTCTCGTGTCCCGGGCAAGCGTAGCGCAGACCCGGGATCCAGAAGCTCCGGCACGCGTTCGTCATGGGCCCCGGCTCTGCAGCGCATCGCGCCGCAAGTGGGGGCGCGATGCACTGCGTCCGGGGCACGCCACCACCGATATTTCGCACACAGTCTGTCGGAGACAGCATCCGTCGTTCGTCCTGGAAACGATCACCCCGGAGCTCCAATGCCCCCCACCATCACCGCCTTCGAAAACTCCCCCGACCGCGGCAAGGGCCAGGCCCGCGACATGCGGGTGCGCTGGGCGTTCGAGGAGGTCGGCCAGCCCTACGACGTTCGCCTCCTTTCCTTCGCCGCGATGAAGCAGCCGGCGCTCTTGCGCTGCATCCGTTCGGGCAGATTCCGACCTATGAGGATGGCGATCTCGCGCTGTTCGAGTCGGGCGCGATCGTGCTGCACATCGCCGAGCGCCACGAGGGCTTGCTGCCTCACGACGCCAATGCGCGCGCCCGCGCGATCGCGTGGATGTTCGCCGCGCTGAGCACGGTCGAGCCGCCGATCGTCGAGCTCACCATGGCCATGCTGTTCGAACGCGACAAGAGCTGGTCCGCGGAGCGACTGCCGATGTTGCAGGATCGCGTCCGCGTCAGGCTCGGCGAATTGTCCGCTCGCCTGGGCGGTGCCGACTGGCTCGACGGCGCGTTCAGCGCCGGCGATCTCATGCTGGTGACGGTGCTGCGGCGGTTGAACACATCGGGCTTGCTCGATGAATATCCTGCCATCGCCGCTTACGTCGCGCGCGGCGAGGCACGGCCGGCGTTCCGGCGGGCGTTCGAGGCGCAGCTTGCGGTGTTCACCGCAACGGCGCGCTCGTAGCCGTCCCCTACCGCATCGTGATCGCGAGCCCGCTGAGGTCCGCGTTCGCCATCAGGCCGACCTGTTGCCCCGTCAGTTCCAGCACGGCGCCCTTCTGGTTGGTCAGCACGATGGCGCGGGCGCCGGCGCCCACGGCAAGGCCCGCGCCGGCGGCGCCGTAGACCCCGGCGACGTCGGAGGGACGGTTGATATTGCTGACGCGGCCGCGCAGCACGGTCTTGGATCCCCCGAACACGAGGCCGTAGTCGAGGCCGCCGGTGGAGAGCCCATAGGTGCGGCCGCGGAAGTTGAGCACCCCGCTCCCGCCCGAGCCGCCGATGATCCAGCCCGCCTTGTAGATCGTCAGCGTCACGAAGCCGCTGTCGGCCTGCGCCGTGGTCGAAAGTCCGGCCAGGGCCGCGATGGCGACCAGCGCGGCGCGAAGGGTGGATGCGAGCTTCATGGAGATCTCCGGGGGCTGTTTCTGAGGGGATTCGAATCAGACGCGGCGAATGTATCTGATTGATCGGGGCGGCAACATGATGGGGGCAGTGTCAGTCGCGCTGTCCGCCAAACACCGAGCTGTCATCGCCCGGCCAGTGCGCAATTGCGGTCGATCCAGCATTCCAGAAACCGCCAGAGCCGGGGCATGACAGTGGAATCCGGAACCACGGACGAGACCAACCTCATCATGCCATCATGCCCCTGTTTTGCCCGACGATGCAATTCATCATCCTCGGTATAACCGAATTCGAAAACCCCAATGATTTCCGTCCCCCTCCTACTGTGCATGGGGTTGTTTTCGCATTTTTTGTTTTGAGGCCTCCTCGCCTGCCGCTACGCTTGTGGCATCAGCGACCGTCCTTGCGAGGTGATCCCATGCCGATCCAGCATTTTGCGCCCCCGCCTCACGTGAAAGCGCCGCCGCTGTCCTTTGCGACGCGGGTCGGCGATCTCCTGTTCGTCTCGGGCATTCCCGGCTTCGACGGCAACGGCGCGCTGCCTGATGGTTTCGAGGCGCAGTTCGCCAATGTGGTCGTCAACATCAAACGCGTGCTGGACGAGGCCGGCGCCGGTGTCCGCGACCTCGTCAAGGTCAACGTGCTCCTGACCCGTCCCTCCGACGTCGCCGCCATGAATGCGCTCTATGCCGGCGCCTTCGGCCCGCCGCCTTATCCGGCGCGCACGACGTGCGTGGTGCAGGCCCTGCCCGATCCGAAGATGCTGATCGAGATCGAGGCTGTGGCCTCGCTGGCGAAGGGCTAGTTCGAACGGCGGAGGGACGGCTGACATATCCGTGATCGACCGCCGCCCGGCTTGCCAGAAGCACTGTTTTGCCGCACCAGTTTTCCTCTCACCTTCCCTTCAGGAGATATTTCATGCGTCGCGTTCTCGCCCTCTGTGCCGTTGCCGGCATCGCTTCCTCCGTGTTCGCCGTGCCCGCATCCGCCAAGGCCGGCTATTACGTGATCCGCTGGGACAACACCGGCATCTGCCAGGTCTGGAACGAGGACCTGCAGTACAAGCCGCTCCAGATCGGGGTGTCGACCTACAAGGTCGTCAGCAAGCCGATGCCGACCTTCCAGCAGGCGTCCGACCTCCAGATCAAGATGCGCGCGGAGCGCCGCTGCACGCTCTAGGCTTGACGCGACATGACGGATGTCGAGGGCGGATCGCGCGAGCGGTCCGCCCTTTGCTTTTGCGGGGCTCGCGCATTTCTGCTGCCGAAACCGGCCAGGTCTCGCGCGCGGTGTTTGAACCTGATCGGCGCGTGGAATGACTCACATCTTGTCCGGCGCGCATCACCCACAGGCGTCCGGCACAAGCCCTCCCCGCATTGCCGGGAGGCGCATCACATCATTCATTTGAGGAGCTGATCATGCGTCGTATTTCCGTGCTGTGCGCTGCCGCCGGTCTTGCTGTCACCGCGTTCGTCGCCGCGAGCCCTGCACAGGCCAGCTATCACCTGATCCGCTGGCAGGACAGCGGCTTCTGCCAGATCTGGGACGAGAGCATCCCGACCACGCCGTGGCCGGCCGGCTATCACCGCGCCAGCGCGAGCATGCCGACCTTCATCGACGCACTCGCGGCGAAGGATGCCGCGCTGAAGAACGGCCACTGCACCTGGTAGGATTTCGATCGGCGGACGAAGAGCCGGGCAAGGACGAAGACCTCGTCCTTGCCCGCTTTGTTTTTTACGCGTCCTTGTGCGCGCCGGGATGGATCAGGACGTCGCGCGCGGCGGCGAGGTCGATGAAGGCTTGCGTGCTGCCGCCGTGGTCGGGATGCATGCCCTTGGCGGCGCGGCGATAGGCCTGGTTGATGTCCTCGCAGGTGAGCTGCACCGCGAGCGGCAGGCCGAGCATCTTGCGGGCGCGATCCTCGCTGGAGAGCTTTTTCGGCGCAGCGTTGCGGCGGCCGAAGCGCGGCGCGGCCAAATCGTGGACGACCTCGAGCACCACGCCGAGACGGCGCTGCGCCGCCAGCGTGACGCCGTCATCGTCATTGTCGACCGCCTGGCGCAGCACTGGCAGCGCCTGCTCCGCCGCCTGGCGCAGCGTGACGTCGACGCTCATCCGCGCGATCTCGGCCACGAGCCGGCCCGCCTCGGCGAAGTCGGCGGCTTGCGCCGACCGCAGGCGTTCCAGAGCCAGTTTCCAGGAGTCCAGCCGAGTGTCGAGCCGTTCCATCATGCGTGCAACGTTTAGCAATCAAGATCAGTATGCCAAGGCTGCCGTTTCCGACCCCTTAATTTCGAGTTAGCGTTTGGTGAAACTTCGAAAAGAAATCGGGAGGAAAATGTCATGGCATTGCTCGCAAACCACATCGCCGTCGTCACCGGGGCCGGTTCCGGCATCGGCCGCGCGATCGCCGCCGGCTATGCGCGCGAGGGCGCGCGGGTGGTGCTGCTCGACGTCAATTCCGACACGGTCGCGGAGGCCGCGCAGGAGATCCGAGAAGCGGGCGGCAAGGCCGAGAGCTTTGCGCTCGACGTGACCAGGCGCGAGGACTGCTTCGCGCTGGCAAAGCAGGTCGAAGGCAAGGTCGGGCAGGTCTCGATCCTCGTCAACAATGCCGGCATCACCCGCCGCAACGCCTTCACCGCGGAGACCGAGACGGTCGCGAAGGACTGGAACGACATCATCTCGCTCAACCTCAACGGCGTCTTCAACGTGACGCAGGCCTTCCTCGCACCTCTGCGCGCCAGCAAGGGCCGCATCGTCAATATCGGCTCGATCCAGTCCTTCGTGCATCTGCGCACGCCGAGCTCGGCGGCCTATACGACCTCGAAGCACGGCGTGCTCGGCTTCACCAAGGCGCTCGCGGTCGAGCTCGGCAAGGAAGGCGTGCGCGTCAACGCGATCGGGCCGGGCTTCATCGAGACCAACATCAACGCCAATGTGCGCGCCACCAATCCGGCGCTGGTGCAGGCCTTCGTCGACCACACCCCGCTGGCGCGCACCGGCAAGCCGGAGGATATCGTCGGCCCCGCGCTCTTCCTCGCATCGGATCTGTCGGCCTATGTCACGGGAACGATCGTGATGGTGGACGGGGGCTACCGGACGGTGTGAGGGAGCAGACCGGGCCGCACTGATATGCATCTTCTGCCAATCGCGGCGGCTTCGCGGCATTCCCGAGGTCATCTGGTGCGATGCCCCGTAATTAACCTTTCGTTAACCAAACCCGACCACCGTGGATCTACGGCTTGGGGGTCGTTTGTTCTCGATCCGCTTCCAACGATGGAAGCGGGCGTTGATCGGGGAGTGTGTTGATGACCACTGTTCATGTCGCCGCGTCCGGGCCGGGCGCGCAATTTCTTGCTCCTAACCAGATCGTTCCGCTTCTGATCGGCGCCACCGTCGACGAGGTCGAGCGCGAGCTCGTGCTCCAGACGCTGGCGCGCTGCGACGGCAACCGAACGCGCGCCTCGCGCGTGCTCGGCCTGTCGGTGCGCACGCTGCGCAACAAGATCAAGCTCTACGCCGCCTCCGGCATCGACGTGCCCGCCTATCAGGATTAGCGCGCGGAATTGCTGCTGTCGTCAAACGCCGCTAAGTAGCTTGCTTCCGTGACAGGGAGCAGTGGCGTGGCAGACGATCAGGGACGGCGGCAGGGACCTCAAGGGCCGCGCGGACGGCAGGGCGAGCCGGGACGGCCGGGACCGCAGGGTCATCCGGGCCGGCGCGGCCCCGACGGCGCGCGCGGCAAGCCGGGTCCGCAGGGCAAGCCGGGTCCGCAGGGCAAGCCGGGGCCGCTCGGAAAGGCGGGACCTCAGGGCAAGCCCGGCCCGCAAGGCAAGCAGGGCGAGGCCGGCCCGCGCGGGGCCATCGGCGCGCAGGGTCCTACAGGGCCGCAGGGACCTGCGGGGCCGCAAGGCCCGCGCGGCGAGCCGGGACCTGCCGGTCAATTGCCCTCGATCGAACAGGTGCTGCCATGGCTCGATCAGCTGTTCGACGCCTGGGACGAGCGGCGCCGTCAGCGCGAGCGCGAAGCCGCCGAGCGCGAAGCGCTGGAGGCCGCCGTGCAGGAGCCCGATGCAGCGACCGTCGATACCGAGAGCGACGACGGCGAAGGCGACGGGCCCAGGAAGAAGAAGAAAAAGAAGAAGCACGGCCAGAAGGATTAAGTGCCGCATCCGAGCGCTTAGTGCCCTGGACGCAACGCGGCATGCAATGCTGCGCTGCTGAGCGGGGGCCCGTCTCGCCAAGCGATGTGCGGGTCATTTTGGCTCCCGGCTCTGCGGAGCGGCACTTCGCGCCGCACCGCATCCGGGACACCAGCCAATCAAGACGAACCGGACGCGTCGTCCTTGTGCGGCAGCATGCCCATGCGCTCGAACTGCCAGCGCATGGCGCGATACCAGAGATAGCCGACCGCCGCGCCGCACAGCGCCAGGATGATCACGTTCGCGCTCGAGAACGAGCCGCTCCACCACATCATCCACGCCGTCCATAGCAGCGTGAAAACAATGGCACCTGCTTTCAGCGGAAGAAGGGGGCGGTTCATGATCGTGCTCCGGGCTGTCAAAACCCCGGCGAACACCATCGCTTACCTGGAGGCTTTCTTCCGTGAGCCAGATCACGGAATGGGCTTGTCAGCGATCGCTAGCCGAAGCGCAGCCGCGAGCGCTCCTTGGCCCTCTCCGCCTCGACCTCGCGGTCGCGCGCCGGGGCATGGGTGTGCAGCGAGCGCAGGAGTTTCCGCGCGGCCTCCGAAACCTCCGCCACGGCAAGGTCGAACGCCGCCTCGTTGGCCTGCGACGGCTTGTTGAACCCAGACAATTTTCGCACGAACTGCAGCGCGCTGGCGTGGATCTCATCCTCCGTCGCCGGCGGCTCGAAGTTGAACAGCGTCTTGATGTTGCGGCACATGCAGGCCTCTCTCCGGATGTTTCCATGAAGACGATCGGCGGAGCTGAAATCCTACATCTTTCTTCGCAGTTCTGCTAAGTTCCGCCGTAACGCGGCCGCCGACCATGAGCCGCAACGGGGGGGGAGAACAACATGAAGATGCTCTGCGCGGCGCTGTCGGCCGTTCTGCTGTCGATTTCGGTGTCGGCCATCTCCACACCCATATCGGCCGCCGATCATCCGGCCCCCAAGCAAGGCGACTGGATCGCCAAGGACTTCAGGTTCCACACCGGCGAGACCATGCCGGAGCTGAAGCTGCATTACACCACCGTGGGCGAGCCCACGGGCCAGCCGGTGCTGGTGCTGCATGGCACGGGCGGCTCGGGCACGGGCATGCTGGGGCCTTCCTTCGGTGGCGAGCTGTTCGGCCCGGGACAACCGCTCGACGCCTCCAAATATTACATCATCATTCCCGATGGGATCGGCCACGGCAAATCATCGAAGCCGTCGGACGGAATGAAGACCAGCTTCCCGAAATACAATTACGACGACATGGTCGAGGCGCAATATCGCCTGGTGACGGAAGGCCTCGGCATCAAGCACCTGCGCCTCGTCATCGGCAATTCGATGGGCGGCATGCACACCTGGCTGTGGGGCGAGAAATATCCGAAGGCGATGGATGCGCTGATCCCGATGGCCTCGCAGCCGACCGAAATGGCCTCGCGCAACTGGATGATGCGGCGGATCATGCTCGACACCATCCGCAACGATCCCGACTACAATGGCGGCAACTACACCACCCAGCCGCGCATGATGAAATACGCAGCCACCGCTTACGGCATCGCCAGCATCGGCGGTACGCTGGCCTACCAGCAGCAGGCGCCGACTGCGGCCAAGGCAGACAAGATGGTCGACGACCGGTTGGCGACGCCGATCACGGCGGATGCCAACGACTTCGTCTACCAGTGGGAGTCCTCGCACGACTACAATGCGGGCGAGAAACTCGAAGCCATCGAAGCATCGCTGCTGCTGATCAATTCCGCCGACGACGAGCGCAATCCGCCGGAGACTGGCATCACCGACGCAGCGATGAAGCGGGTCAAGAACGGCAAGCTGTATCTCATCCCCGCAAGCACCGAGACGCGCGGCCACGGCACCACAGGCAATGCCAAATTCTACGTCGAGCAGGTCCGGCAATTGTTGCAGACCGCCCCGCAGCGGACGATGTAATGCGAGCAGCAAGACGGCATGTCGAAATCCCGCTTTCGCAAGTCTGCACTCGCGCTTCCCGGCGTCATCGAGGGCGAACATCACGGCCATGCCGACTTCCGCATCGGCAAGCGCGTGTTCGCGCCGCTGGGTTATCCCGATGACACATGGGGCATGGTGAAGCTCTCGCCGGACCAGCAGGCCATGCTCGTCGACGCCGAACCGGAGCTGTTTCGTCCGGTCCCTGGCGCCTGGGGCAAGAGCGGCAGCACGAATGTGAAACTCGCGAAGATCGACCCGACGACGTTTCGGAGCGCGCTCGATATGGCCTGGCGCAACGTTGCACCGAAATCGCTGCTCGCGTCGATCGAGACGCGATCGCGAAGCTGATACCGCATCGCATCATGCGCGGCGCCCCTGCGCCGCATATTATTTGGGCATGCAATGCGCCGATAGCTCGGGCTTAATCGCATCAACGATGGAATCGACGCGAGCAGGACTCGCACGCGAAGATCAGGCCACGACGAGGAGGGATCGCATGCACAGGCTCGCACTGTGCGTCTGGCTGATCGCGATGACGGCGCTGACCGGCGCCGCACTCGCGTTCGACAACGGTCAATACGACCACGTCCCGCCCGACATTCGCGCCTGGTTCAAGAGCGTCATCGCGCCGAACGGCGTGCCCTGCTGCGACGTCTCCGACGGCCATCGCACCGACTATGATGTGCGCGGCGGCACTTATTGGGTGCCGATCGAAGGACAATGGATGGAGGTGCCCGAGCGCGCCATCATCCGCGACCGCGGCAATCCGGTCGGTCAGGCCGTGGTGTGGTATGTCCACCACCGCGGCGCCATCATCATCAGCTGCTTCGTGCCGGCGGATGCGGTCTAGCCGCGCGATGGCGCGTTAGTGCTGCGCGTGGTAGTTCGAGCGATGGCTTCTGAACCCGACCGCAGGCGCGCGGTGATGCGCTTCGCTCTTGCCGCACTCTACGTCGCTGCCGGGTTTGCGCATCTGGCCGTCCCCGACAAGTTTCTCGCGATCGCGCCGTCCTGGGTTCCCTTCCCGATAAAGGTCATTCTCGTCACCGGCATTTGTGAGATTGCGGGCTCGATTGCATTGCTGATGACGCCGCTGCGCTGGTGGGCAGGCGTGGCGCTCGCGCTCTATGCGCTTTGCGTTTGGCCTGCGAACATCAAGCACGCGCTGGAGGGTATCGACGTTCCGCCCATCCCCAATAGCTGGCTTTATCACGGTCCGCGCCTGGTGCTTCAGCCCGTGCTGATCTGGTGGGCACTTTACTGCGCCGACGTGATCGCATGGCCATGGCGGCGACAAAAGGGATAGCGGGGCGGCCGGGGAATGATAGTCTCGACACGTCAATCAAGGAGACCTTCGTGACCCAGCTTTGCGCCGAAGACCTCGCCACCATCTATGCCAAGCCGAGCCCGCGCGTGATCGCAAAGGCGCGTCCCGCGATCGACGCGCACGCGAAGAAATTCATCGAGATGTCGCCGTTCTGCGTGCTCGCGACATCGGGAGCGGACGGCAGCGTCGATGCCTCGCCGCGCGGCGGCGGCATCGGCTTCGTCCACGTCGCCGGTCCCAATCAGTTGTTGATGCCCGACCGCTCCGGCAATAACCGGATCGACAGCTTTCGCAACGTGGTCGAAGGCTCGGGCTTCGTGCAGCTGTTGTTCTTCGTCCCAGGGATCGACGAGACGCTACGCGTCGGCGGTCGCGGCACGCTGTCGGCCGATCCGGATCTGCTTGCCTCCATGGTGGAGTTCGGCAAGCCGCCGCGCGCGGTGCTGAACGTCACTGTGAGCGAAGTCTATTTTCACTGCGGCAAGGCGCTGATGCGCTCGAAGCTGTGGTCGTCGGAGAAGGTGCAGCGCTCGGTGATGCCGAGCATCGTCACGGTCATTCACGACCAGACCGGCCTTGGCGAGCCGGCCAGCCAGGAAACCGTGGAAGAAATCTACAAGACGCAGTTGTAGCTGAAGCTCAGTTCAGCGGTGGAGCAACAGTCACGGTGTCGTCCGGGCGAACGCGGGGTCCCATACCCCCAGAAGGGGTTTGGCGAAGGCTTGCAGTGAAGAGCCTATCCGGCGGTACGAACACCGCCACTTGCAGATCGATCGCGCGGTGTGGATCCCCGCGTTCGCGGGGACGACACTGGAGTATGCGGCGAAAGCCGGAGCTTAGTGCCCCTCGCCCTCGAGCCCGCCTACGTGCTTCTGGGTGTAGAGCTCGAGGCCGATGCGGCCGATCAGGTCGAGCTGGGTTTCGAGGAAGTCGATGTGGTGCTCCTCGTCGCTCATCAGCTTCTCGAACAGGTCACGCGTGACGTAGTCCTTGGCGCCGTGGCAATAGGTGGCCGCTTCCTGATAGAGCGCCCGCGCGCTCATCTCGGCGGCGAGATCGCACTCGATGATCTCCTTGACGTTCTGGCCGATGCGCAGGGGATCGAGCACCTGCATGTTCGGGAAACCGTCGAGGAACAGGATGCGCGCGGTCAGCTTGTCGGCATGCTCCATCTCCTCGATGGACTCCTTGCGCCAGACCTTGGCCATGTCGAGCAGGCCCCAATTGTCGAGGAGGCGGTAGTGCAGCCAGTACTGGTTGATCGCAGTGAGTTCGTGACGCAGCGCCTTGTTGAGATAGTCGATAACTTTTGCGTCGCCCTGCATGGTTCACTCCAGCTCTTGCATTCCAAATCGGCCCCAACCGAATTTAGAACGCTTCTAAGTCAGTTTACGGATGAGGGCAACTGGCCACGCGGACGCAGCCGGGGAAAAGCGCAGCCAATCCGAAGGGAAGATTTCAGCAGGCCGCGAGGGCGAACTGGGCGGGCTCCGCCGTCTCGTCATTGGCGGCCACGGTGTGACTGTGCGGGCAGCCGGCACAGCAGGACTGGGCGCAGGGGCCAAGGGCTTCGTCGATGATGGTCTTGATCGTTCGCGCACAGCGGCCGCATTCGGCGCTACAGCCGAGGCATCCATAGACCTGCTTGGCGTGGCGCACGGCGTCGTCGGACTCGGCGACGGCGGCGCGGATATCGTCATCGCTCAGCACGTTACAGGAACAAACGATCATGGAAGCGGCAGGCCCCTCGGTGATGCGTCATCATCGATATTTAACGGGCCGGCCGGATGCAAAAGGAAAAACCGGTATTTGAAGCTATTCCAAACTGGCCCGAAAGCAGCCTAGAACGGCCCTAAATTACGGCGTTGCGCTGGATCAAGATTTGAGAGGATCTAATCGCCGCCGCCTCCCCCGCCGTCGCCGCCGCCGCCTCCGCAATCACCGCCACTGCTGCCGCTATCGCTGCTGGAGCAACTGCCACCGTCGCTAGAGCTGCCCGAACTGTCGCTTGAGAACCAGTTCCCCAGCGAGAAGCCGTCGCTGGTTCCAGAGCCGGTGCTGCTGCTTCCACTGTCGCCGCCAGCCCCGGCGCGCGAGCGCCGGCCGCGGTTCTGGAGATGGGTCAACCAGCCATAGCCGATCGCAAAAACGATTCCGGCAGCGACCAGTGCATTTATCATCGCGTTGCCCATCATCGCCTCCCTGGCAGAGCCGCAGTCCACATGAATTGGTCGGGCCTGGCAAAGGTGCCGTTCATTGATCATTCAAACGAAGTATGGAACTCTGCTCCCAAAGGGTTCCAGCGTGTTTGTGCGAAAGGTCAAACCAATGAAGAAATTGCTCCTGGCGGTCGCGGCCGTCGCCACCCTGGCCGTTGCGGCCGTAACACCGGCCCAGGCTCAGCGCGGTGTCGCGGCAGGCGTGGCGGCCGGGATCATCGGCGGCGCCATTGTCGGCGGCGCGCTGGCGTCTCCGTATTATTACGGACCCGGCCCGGGCTATTACGAACCCGGCTATTACCCGCGCCGCTACTATGCGCCGGGTCCCGGCTACGTCGCCGACGGCTATTATGGCGGCGGCTGCGTCTGGCAGAAGCAGCGCTTCTGGGACGGCTATGGCTGGCGCGTCCGCCGCGTCAGAGTCTGCGGCTGAGGCGCCGCAAGCAGGGTTCGTGTGGACCGGTTCACTACGGATGCGCCGTTCATCTCGGGGCCTGAAAAAGACCGCTTTTTCTCGTCACAGCTCCGTGTGCGTTTACCGTGGGTTGACCAATTGCGCGCTTCCTAGCTGCACGGCCAATTCCCTCAGCGTGTGCGTGAACCTTTGAAACCCGGGCGCCTCTAACAAGAGGAACCCATCTCCCAGGAGAGCCAAGAGCATGAAGAAGACTTTAGTTGCCGCCCTCACGGTCGCGACGGTCGCCGGTTCGCTGGTGACCGCCACGCCGTCCGCGAAGGCCCATGACGGCGTCGGCGCCGGCATCGCAGCCGGCCTGATCGGCGGCGCCATCGTCGGCGGCGCCATCGCGTCGAGCCGTCCCGCCTATGGCGGCCCCGTCTACGTCGCTGAGCCCCCGCCGCCCGCGCCCTGCTACTGGCAGCGCCAGCGTTATTGGGATGGCTACGGCTGGGTCGTTCGCCCGGTTCGCGTTTGCTACTGATCTGATCGCATGGCGCTCGTCAGCGCCGCGATCGAAGCCCGGCCGAGACCATCGGCCGGGCTTTTTCTTTGAGGTCAGAGAAGCGCGAGCCGCTATCGCGCCGCCTGGATCGAACGCAGCACCTCTTCGCTCGGCCAGCAATCGACCTTGAGGCCTGCCGACTTCTGATAGGCGCCCAGCGCCGCGCGGGTCTGCATGCCGGCCTTGCCGTCGATCTTGTCCCTGTAGAGCCCGATCCGCGTGAGGCCGCGCTGCATCGTCTCGACATCCTTGGTGCGCAATTGCCTGGAGGCCGACCAGGGCGTTGCGAACGGCAGCGGGCTCGTCATGCGGTCGGCAAGGTGGCCGACGAACAGCACATAGAGGTCGGAGAAATTGTATTCCTTGATGACGAAATAGTTCTTCGTCGTGAGGAATGACGGGCCGTAGATGCCCTCGGGCTGCAGCAGCGAAGCCGGCTGCGCCTGCTCGGCGGCGCTGAGCTTCTGTCCGCGCACCGGCACGAAGCCCTCGCGCAGCCATTGGCCGATCGGCTTCGTCACCTCGGGCACGCCTGTGCTGCAATCGACCTTGGCCGGCGCCTGCACTTCATAGGCCCAGCGCAGGCCGCTCTGCCAGCCCTTGTTGACGAGCTGCTGCGCGGCCGAGGCCAGCGCATCCGGCACCGAGTGCCAGATGTCGATGCGACCGTCGCCGTCGAAATCGACGCCGTGCTTGTAATATTCGGACGGCAGGAATTGCGTCAGCCCGGTGGCGCCAGCCCAGGACGAGCGCATGTCCTTGCGCGTCACCACGCCCTCGCCCAGGATCTTCAGCGCGAGGATGAACTCGGTGCGGTACTGATCCTTGCGGCGTCCGACATAGGCCTGCGTCGCCAGCACGCGGACGAGATCGTAAGGCAGGGTGTAGCGGCCGTAATCGGTCTCGCGGCCCCAGATCGCGAGCATCACGGTCGCCGGCACGCCGGATTTCTTTTCGATCTCGCTCAGCGCGGCGCGATATTTTTGCAGCAGCCGCTGTCCCTCGCCAGCAAGCCGCGCGATCGAGGCCTCCCTGACATAATCCGCAGGCACCTGCACGAACTCGGCCTGCGACGGCGCGCCGGTCGCGGGGCGCCCGGGCAGGATCAGGTCGGGCAGCTTGTAATCAGGCTCGAGACCGCGCGTCTGCGCGTCGAACACCGCGCGCGAGACGCCTTCCGCCTGCGCTTCCGGCCACAGCGAGGCGATGAATTGTGTAAAGGCCGCGTCGGCGGCGCGGGCGGAATGACAGAGAATCGACGCGAGCAATAGAGCAGCGACGACGCACCCAAGCAGTCGGCTCAGTCCGTTCACGCGTCAGCCAAATCGAGACGTCGTTCAATCCGCTCGATGCGAACATCCATGCGATCAAGCCGGTTCGACATGTTCGCGTACTGGCTTCCCAGATTGCCGATGCGCTGCTTCATCTCGCGGATATCATCCCGCACGTCATCGACCGCCGCGCGGATGTGGCGCAAGAGCTCCAGAACCATGCTGTCAGGCTCGACCATGCGGACATCTTATCACAGGGGCTATCGGATGAAAATGCTGGGCCGCCGGGGATGCGCCCGCGGCAAATCGCGGGCGCCAATAGCCGTCACCGCGTCAGCTTCTTGTACTTCACGCGGTGCGGGATGATGCTGTCCTGGCCGAGCCGGCGCATCTTGTCCTTCTCGTAGTCCTGGAAGTTGCCTTCGAACCATTCGACGTGGCTGTCGCCTTCGAAGGCCAGGATGTGGGTCGCGATACGGTCGAGGAACCAGCGATCATGGCTGATGATGACGGCGCAGCCGGCAAAATCCTCCAGCGCCTCTTCGAGCGCGCGCAGCGTGTCGACGTCGAGGTCGTTGGTCGGTTCGTCGAGCAGCAGGACGTTGGCGCCGGACTTCAGCATCTTGGCAAGATGCACGCGGTTGCGCTCACCGCCGGAGAGCGCGCCGACCTTCTTCTGCTGGTCGGCGCCCTTGAAGTTGAACGCGGAGCAATAGCCGCGCGAGTTCACTTCCTTCTTGCCGAGCAGGATCAGCTCGTTGCCGCCGGAGATTTCCTCCCACACGTTCTTGTTGCCGTCGAGCGCGTCGCGCGACTGGTCGACATAGCCGAGATGAACGGTCTCACCGACCGTGATCGAACCGGAATCCGGCTTCTCCTGGCCGGTGATCATCTTGAACAGCGTGGTCTTGCCGGCGCCGTTGGGGCCGATCACGCCGACGATGCCGCCGGGCGGCAGCTTGAAGGTGAGGTTGTCGATCAGGAGGCGGTCGCCGAAGCCTTTGCTGAGGCCTTCGAAATCGACCACGTTGGCGCCGAGCCGCTCGGCGACGGGGATGATGATCTGCGCGGTCTGGGTCTGCTTCTCGCTGGCCTGCTTGAGCAGATCCTCATAGCGCTGGTAGCGCGCCTTGGACTTGGCCTGACGCGCCTTCGGTGACGAAGCGACCCATTCCTGTTCGCGGGCCAGCGTCTTCTGGTGCGCGGCGTCCTCGCGTCCCTCCTGCTCCAGCCGCTTCTGCTTCTGAACCAGCCAGGACGAGTAATTGCCTTCGTAGGGAATGCCCTTGCCGCGATCGAGCTCGAGGATCCAGCTCGTGACGTTGTCGAGGAAGTAGCGATCGTGGGTGACGATCAGGATCGCGCCGGGATAGCTGCGCAGATGGCTTTCGAGCCACGACACGGATTCGGCGTCGAGATGGTTGGTCGGCTCGTCCAGCAGCAGCAGATCGGGCTGGTCGAGCAGCAGCTTGCACAGCGCGACGCGGCGGCGCTCGCCGCCGGAGAGCTTGGTCACATCGGCCTCGTCGGGCGGGCAGCGCAGCGCGTCCATGGCCTGGTCGACCTTGCTGTCGAGATCCCAGAGGCCCTGGGCCTCGATCTCGTCCTGCAGCTTGGTCATCTCGTCGGCGGTTTCCTCGGAATAGTTCATCGCCAGTTCGTTGTAGCGATCGAGGATGGCTTTCTGCTTGGCGACGCCCAGCATGACGTTCTCGCGCACCGAAAGCTTGGCGTCGAGCTGCGGCTCCTGTTCGAGGTAGCCGACGCGGGCGCCCTGGGCGACCCAGGCCTCGCCGTTATACTCCTTGTCGAGGCCGGCCATGATCTTGAGCAGCGTCGACTTGCCCGAGCCGTTGACGCCGAGCACGCCGATCTTGGCGTCCGGGTAGAAGCTCAGATGAATGTTATCGAGCACCTTCCGGGTCGGGTAGCTCTTGGTCAGGCCTTGCATGAAATAGATGAACTGGCGCGCCATCGGTCCCGAAAACCTTCGATTTGAGGAAATTTGCTTCGCCTGCGATGTAGCGATCCCGTCCCAAAAGGGCAACGTTTTCCGTCCGTTCACCACGAACGAATACGGGATGGACACCATCCGGCCACCGATCCGGACAATTGAAACCATCTTTTAATAAATCAGGCCGAAAGCTCGGTTTCGCGCGGAAACAGCGCCACCCGCTCAGAACGAACGGGAGCACAGCGAGGCCGCATCATGGCTCTGATCGAGACCCATTCTCTTCCTGTTCCGGCAGAAGCCGGCCACGTCTCCGACTTCGCCTCGGAGATCAAGGGCTTCTGGAAGCGCTTCTTCGCCACCGCCTTCAACCCCTACCGGCCCGAGCTGCATTACATGCGCGGCCCCGGCCCCGCCTGGCGCGCCAAGCACGGCATGGATGCGCCGTTCCGCCTGAAGCCCCGCGACCTCTAAGCGCCTCTCTCCTATCGGACTTTTGAAGACGCAAGCGGCTTGCGCGCTGGTGCGATTGCGCGCAACCATGGCCTTGGGTTCCGACGACGGCGCTCCCCTCGCGCCCTCACCTCTCGCGATCAACTCTGGCCCTGGATCAACGCTGATGAGCCGGCTGCGCTGTGCAATTCTCGACGACTATTTCGATCTCGCGCTCGACGTCGCCGACTGGCAGAAACTGTCCGACCGCGTCGACGTCACCGTGTTCAGCCATCCCTTCGCCTCCGAACAGGCCGCGGCGAGCGCACTTGCCGACTTCGAGATCATCTGCGCGATGCGCGAGCGCACGGCCTTCCCCAAGGGCCTGTTCGAGAGCTTGCCGAAGCTGAAGCTGCTCCTGACCTCCGGCATGCGCAACGCGTCGATCGATATGGAGGCGGCCAAGGCGCGCGGCGTCGCGATCGGCGGCACGCAATATTCCCGCGATCCCACGGCACCGCTGACCATGGGTCTGATCCTGGAGCTGACCCGCGGCATTGGCCGCGAGAATGCGCGCATGCATGCAGGCGAGCCCTGGCAGAGCTTTGCCGGCGTCGAGATCGAGGGGATGACGCTCGGCATCGTCGGGCTCGGCAAGCTCGGCACCAAGATGGCCGGGATCGCCAAGGCGTTCGGCATGAACGTGATCGCCTGGAGCCCGAACCTGACGCCGGAGAAGTGTGCGGCGGCCGGCGTCGGCTACGCCACCAAGGAGGAGCTGTTCGCCAAGGCCGACATCGTCACCATCCATGTCGTGCTCAGCGAGCGCTCGCGTGGCCTCGTGGGCCGCGCGGACCTGGCGCGGATGAAGCCGACCGCCTTCCTCGTCAACACCGCGCGCGGGCCGATCGTGGACGAGCAGGCACTGCTCGAAGCGTTGCAGCAGCGCAAAATCGCGGGCGCCGGCATCGACGTGTTCTCGGTCGAGCCGTTGCCCGTCGATCATCCCTTCCGCAAGCTCGACAACCTCGTGCTGACGCCGCATCTCGGGTACGCCACCGAGGACGGTCTGCGCATCCATTACGGCCAGATGGTCGAGGCGATCGACGCCTTCACCAAGGGCGGCGAGCTGCCGCGCAAGCTGGCCTGAAAACGAAAAGGGCGTGCCGACGGCACGCCCTTCACAATCTGAATTGATTCGCAGCGCTTAACGCACGGTGACCGGTGCGGGCAGCGGCGGCACCACCGTCGGCTGGGTGCCCGGGACGGGACCCGCCTGGGCGGCCATCGGAGCCGGGCCAGCAGCAGGACCGGACGCCGGCGCAGCGGAGGCGGTCGCCGTTCCCGGCGGCGGGCCGCCCGGCATCACGACCACGCGGGTGCCGACCTTGACGCGGTCGAACAGGTCGGAGACGTCCTCGTTCAGCATGCCGATACAGCCCGACGAGACGAACTTGCCGATGGTCGAGGGCTGGTTGGTGCCGTGGATGCGGTAGACGGTCGAGCCGAGATACATCGCGCGGGCGCCGAGCGGATTGCCGGGGCCGCCGGCCATGAAGCGCGGCAGATAGGGCTGGCGCTCGATCATCTCGGTCGGCGGATGCCAATCCGGCCACTCGGCCTTGCGGGTGATCTTCTGCACGCCGGTCCAGGTGAAGCCGTCGCGGCCGACGCGGACGCCGTAGCGGATCGCGCGGCCGCCTCCGAGCACGTAATAGAGGTAGGTGTTCGGCGTATCGACCACGAGGGTGCCGGCCGGCTCCTTGGTCTGGAACGAGACTTCCTGGCGGCGCAGGTTTGGCGGCAACTGCACCGGCGCAGCATCGGGCTGCTCCTCGGGCGGCAGCGCGGCCATGGTCATCGGACGGCCATCGGCGCCGACGGGCGGCTGGCCGGCCTGGACCGTACCGGTCGCGGCGGGACCGCCGACAGCTTCCGGCGGACGCATGCCGTCACCGGCGGGGGCCTGTCCCTGCTGACCCGGACGATTGGCATAGATCACCGGCGGCGGGCCGGCGGGGCGGCCGTAGCGAGGATCGTCGGGCGACATCACGGGGCCCTGCGACGGCGCGGCCGAATAGACCGGCGGGCTACCCGCCGGGCGGCCATAACGCGGATCGTCCGGCGACATCACCGGGCCCTGCGGCGGGGCGGCCGAGTAGACCGGGGGTGCGCCGGCGGGGCGGCCATAGCGTGGATCGTCGGCGGGGCCGGGCGGCGGCAGCGCGGCCTGCGGCATCGCGTCGTCGTCATCGTCCAGCGCGTCGAAATTCGGCGCACGGTCACCGGGCCGATATTCGGCCGGGGCGCCGTAGCTCGGTGACTGCTGGACCGGATAGCTCTGAGCCTGCGCGAGCGAGGTTCCCGCGGCAGCGACTGTTGCGGCAGCGCATATCGTCAGAAAATGTTTGATCATCATCGCTCTTGTATAGTCCCCAAGCCCGATCGGACCGTTAACGGCCAGATGACGGAAGATAGCGGCACATTCAAGACATATCAGGCTTATTTGCGCCGGATTGGCCGATTTGTGATCCGCAAGACTACCGTTGCCCCGTTGCATCACGGGGCGGAAATCCGCTTCCGCCGTCATTTGCCGGAGTCTGCGGCCCCGTTTTTTAGGGAACGGGTCGAAATCGTTGCGGTATGTTCGAATCAGCCTGATTCGCCGCCCATTTGAGCTCTCGATCCCGCGCGGCGAACGCGGCCAACAGTACCGTCACCGCGTTCAGATGGCTCATGGGCCCCGGCACCCCACGCCGCCCGGGCGGAAATTCGTAACCCCTCGATGCTTCCCGGCTTTCGCTTCCTGTTTGCCGCGATCCTGCTGTCAACCTCCATCCTGGTGTTCGGCCTGGGCGCCGCCGCTCTCCTGCGCGCGAGCCACGAGCAGTATGCCAATAACCCGTCCTGGCTGAACGGCCCGCAGGAGCAGCGGTTCGCGCAAGGACCCGAGCCAGCCCAGCCGGTGCTCGCGGTGCTCCGCACCGAGCCGGAGGTGGCGGCCGAGCCCGAGCCGTCGGTGCGCGACCAGGTGCCGACCATTGGCCTGCCGGCAACCGGGGCCGAGCAGGTCGCTGCGCTGACGACCGAGGCTGACGTCCAGACGCAGGCCGCTGCGCCTCCGGCAGAAGCTGCGGCCGTCGAGCCGGCCAAGGCCGAGCCGACGACGGAGGCCGCAATGCCGGCGCCCGCCGACACGCTCACCCAGGCCGACACCACGGCCTCGCTTCCGGATGCCAAGCCTGACCTTGGCGCTGCCGCTGCCGCCACCGTCGGCGAGCCGCCGGCGGCTGATCCGGCCCTCGCCTCCTCCGCGCTCGAAATCGCCGCGGCCAAGCTGGCCGCACTGAACGAGCCGGCGACGACGGCCGTAAAGGATCCGCCGGCGAAGAAGGTCGAGAGCAAGGCCGACGACAAGGCGACCAAGCGCAAGGCCAAGGCGAAGAAGCGGCAGCGCGTGGTGCGGCGTCCGCCGCCTCAGCAATTGCAGCAGCAGCTCGATCCGTTCGGCCAGCAGCAGACATTCGCGACGACGACGGCCACGAGGTCGCGCCAGTAATTTACGCCGGCCCGGTCGCGATGGCCGGACCGCTCTCCTGGCCCCATTCCGACCACGAGCCGTCATAGAGCGCGGTGTCGGTGATCCCTAAGCGATACAGCGCGAGCGTCAGCACGCCGGCGGAGACGCCGGAGCCGCAGCTCGTCACCATCGGCGCGTCGAGCTTGACGCCGGCGCCGGTGAAGGCGGCGCGCAGATCGTCGAGCGGCTTCATCTCGCCGGTCGCAGCGTCGAACAATTGATTGTACGGCACGTTGCGGGCGCCGGGAATGTGACCGGAGCGGATGCCCGCACGCGGCTCGGGCGCGCGGCCCTCGAAGCGATCGGCGGCGCGCGCGTCGATTACCTGCTCGGCACGGCTTTCGACATTGGCGATCAGCTGCTGCATGCTGCGCACGCGCTTCGGATCGAAGCTCGCCTTGAACGTCGCCGGCTTCGGCTTCACTTCGCCGCTCTCGACCGGCCGCCCCTCGGCCCGCCACTTCTTCAGGCCGCCATTGAGGATGCGCACGTTGTTATGGCCGAAGGCCAGGAACATCCACCACGCGCGCGGCGCGGCAACCCAGCCGCCGGCATCGTAGAGCACGACGGTGTCGGCGTTGGAGATGCCGAGATTGCCGATGTCGCGGCCGAACTGCTCGGCGCTCGGATACATGTGCGGCAGCGGGTTGGAATGATCCGAGACCGCATCGACGTCGAAGAACGCAGCGCCCGGCAGATGCGCGGCGAGATAGTCGTCCTTCGGCAGCGGCAGCACGCCCGGCAGCTTGAAGCTGGCGTCGAGGATCTTGACGTTGGCCTCGCCCATATGGGCAGCGAGCCATTCGGTGGAGACGAGGGGGTCGGTGGCGGTCATAGGTTTTCCTTGTCATTCCGGGGCGTGCGCAGCACGAACGCGGAATCCATCGTGCGGCAACGTTGGTGGATGAATGGATTCCGGGCTCGCGACTTCGTCGCGCCCCGGAATGACGAGAGTGATTACCCTTTCTTCTTCGGCTCCCATGTCTCGGTCGGCCCGCCGGCATCGCGCCAGGCGGCGTAGCCGCCGGCGATGTGCGCGACGGGTTTCAGGCCCATGTCCTGCGCGGTCTTGGCGGCGAGAGCGGAGCGCAGGCCGCCGGCGCAGTGGAAGACGAACTTCTTGTCTTCCTGGAAGATCGGCTTGGCGTACGGGCTCTGCGGATCGATCCAGAATTCGAGCATGCCGCGGGTGCAGGCGAACGCGCCGGGGATGCGGCCGTCGCGCTCGATCTCGCGGGGGTCTCTGATATCGACGATGACGACGTCGCCGTTCTTGGAGATCTCGATGGCGTCCTTGGCGTTGAGCGTCTCGATCTCGGCATTGGCCTCGTCGATCAGCGCCTTGATGCCGCGGGTGATGTTTTGGGGCATGTCGTTCTCCCTCGTTATTTCGTGGCCGTTGCTACGGTGCTTACGCGCCGAATACTCAGTCTAACCTCTCCCGCTTGCGGGGGAGGTCGCGGCGCGAAGCGACGCGGGTGGGGGCTCTCTCCTCTTGGGGAGCGTCGCCCGTGGCGATACCCCCTCCCCAGCAAGCGGGGGAGGGAGCGCACTTCCATCGCCGATCGCACCGGGCCGGTCATAAGCTAGTGCGTCAATTCCTTCATCGCACCTTCCAGCCCTTCGATCGTGATCGGGTACATCCGATTGGCGAAGATGCGCTTGATGATGGTGGTGGATTCCGAATAGTCCCAGTGCTTCTGCGCGACCGGGTTCAGCCACACCGCGTGCGGATAGGTGCGGATGATGCGGTCGAGCCAGACCGAGCCGGGCTCCTCGTTGACGTGCTCGACCGAGCCGCCGGGCACCATGATCTCGTAAGGCGACATCGAGGCGTCGCCGACGAACACGATCTTGTAGTCGTGCGGATACTTGTGCAGCACGTCCCAGGTCGGCGTGCGGTCGGTGAAGCGGCGCTTGTTCTGCTTCCACACGCCTTCATAGAGGCAGTTGTGGAAGTAGAAATACTCCATGTGCTTGAACTCGCTCTTCGCCGCCGAGAACAGCTCCTCGACCTGCTCGATATGCGCGTCCATGGAGCCGCCGATGTCGAAGAACACCAGCAGCTTCACCGCATTGCGCCGCTCGGGGCGCATGTGCACGTCGAGATAGCCGTGATTGGCGGTCTCGCGAATAGTGGTGTCGAGATCGAGCTCGTCCGGCGCGCCGGTGCGCGCGAACTTGCGCAGGCGGCGCAGCGCCACCTTGATGTTGCGGATGCCGAGCTCGACATTGCCGTCGAGATCCTTGAACTCGCGCTTGTCCCACACCTTGACGGCGCGGTTGTTGCGGTTCTTCTCCTGGCCGATGCGGACGCCTTCGGGGTTGTAGCCGTGGGCGCCGAACGGCGAGGTGCCCGCGGTGCCGATCCATTTCGAGCCGCCCTGGTGACGGCCCTTCTGCTCCTCAAGACGCTTCTTCAAGGTCTCCATGAGCTTGTCCCAGCCCATGGCCTCGATCTGCTTCTTCTCTTCGTCCGTCAGGTACTTTTCGGCGAGCTTCTTCAGCCACTCCTCGGGGATCTCCGCCTTCTCCATGGCGTCGAGCAGGTTTTCCAGCCCCTTGAACACCGTACCGAAGACGCGATCGAACTTGTCGAGGTTGCGCTCGTCCTTCACCAGGGCGGTGCGCGACAAATAGTAGAAATTCTCGACCGAATAGTCCGCAAGGTCGGCGTCGAGCGCCTCCACCAGCGTGAGGTATTCGCGCAGCGTCACAGGGACCTGCGCGTCGCGCAGAGAGGTGAAGAATTGCAGGAACATGGCTGACAGATTGCCCGTCGGGGGACGAACGTCAAGGGGCGGAGGCTGCCGCTGAACGCTGGACCCGGGTGCTTTTTGCTCTAGAATTGGCGCCCTCACGGGGTTGTTTGGGGACGTATGCAATGGGAATTGTCGCAGCGCTCATCATCGGCGCGATCGCAGGCTGGCTTGCCGGCAAGATTGTCCACGGGGCGGGATTTGGGCTGGTCGGCAACATGGTCGTCGGCATCATCGGAGCGCTGGTCGCGAGCTGGGTTCTGCCGCAGCTCCATATCGGGCTGGCCACCGGCACGGTCGGCGCCATCGTCGATGCCACCATCGGCGCGGTGATTGTGCTCGTCATCCTTTCGCTGATAAAACGGGTCTGAAAGCCTGACCGAACCAGGAACGGCCGCCGCGAGCGGCCGTTCGCTTGTCGCGACGGGACGAGCGCCTCTCGCCGACGATGACCCAAGGACACGCAATGAAATTTACCGGCACCAAGGACTATGTTGCGACCGACGATCTCAAGGTCGCCGTCAACGCCTCGATCGTGCTCGAGCGTCCGCTCCTCATCAAGGGCGAGCCCGGCACCGGCAAGACGGTGCTGGCGGAGGAAGTGGCGAAGGCGCTGAACGCGCCGCTTTTGACCTGGCACATCAAGTCCACCACCAAGGCGCAGCAGGGCCTCTACGAATACGACGCGGTGTCGCGGCTGCGCGACAGCCAGCTCGGCGACAGCAGGGTCTCCGACATCAAGAACTACATCAAGCGCGGCAAGCTGTGGGAGGCCTTCACGGCCGAGCAGCGCCCGGTGCTCCTGATCGACGAGATCGACAAGGCCGACATCGAATTCCCCAACGATTTGCTGCTCGAGCTCGACCGCATGGAATTCCATGTCTACGAGACCGGCGAGACGATCAAGGCCAAGCAGCGCCCGATCATGATGATCACCTCCAACAACGAGAAGGAGCTGCCGGACGCCTTCCTGCGCCGCTGCTTCTTCCACTATATCAAGTTCCCGGACGCCGACACGATGGGCCGCATCGTCGACGTCCACTTCCCCGGCATCAAGAAGCGCCTGGTGGAAGAGGCGCTGCGCATCTTCTTCGAGGTGCGCGAGGTACCCGGCTTGAAGAAGAAGCCGTCGACCTCGGAGCTGCTCGACTGGCTCAAGCTGCTGCTCAACGAGGACATGAGCGTGGAGCAGCTGCGCGAACGCGACCCGCGCAAACTGATCCCGCCGCTGCACGGCGCGCTGCTGAAGAACGAGCAGGACGTGCATCTGTTCGAGCGGCTGGCGTTTTTGAGCCGACGGGAAGTGTGAGGCTCGTGTCCCGGACGCGCTGCAGCGTGCAACGCTGCTGCGCAGAGCCGGCAACGGTTATGTTGGTCTAGTGTACAGGTACGGCTTTCGATCGCGCATGATGGCGTTGAGGACCGTCAACAGCTTCCTGGCAACGGCAATGAGAGCGAGCTTGGCAGGTTTACCGGCCTGTCGCAGTCGAGCGTAGAAGGCCTTGAATGGATCGGCCCGGCGGACCGCATTGAGAGCGGCCATGTAGAGGGCATCGCGGACGCGCTTTCGGCCCCCGACGATCTTCCGCTTGCCGCGGTAAGCGCCGCTGTCGACGTTGAAGGGAGCCAGGCCGGCGAGCGCGGCCACCTGCTTCGGTCCCACTTTTCCGAGTTCCGGCATCTGCGCGATCAGCTGCATGCAGGTTACGGGGCCCACGCCGGGAAGTGACCGCATCAACTGCGCATCATCGGAGACCTCCGGCTCAGTCTTGATCAGTGCGCTAATATCGGCCTCGATTTCGGCGATCTCAGTGTCGAGGACTTCAATGAGCCGACCGATGCGATCGGCCATGGCGCGGTCCTCGGCCTCGCTGCGCCTGTTCTTCTCCTGGGCACGCATGAGAACCAGTTGATCCCGCCGTTTTGCAAGCCCCGCCAGGGCATTGCGGGCAGGATTGGCAGCCTGCTCAGCGGCAGGCTGCATGGCCCGGGCAAAGCTCGCCAGCATCCGGGCATCGATCGGGTCGGTCTTAGCGAGCTGGCCGCTGGCGCGCGCAAAGTCCCGGGCCCGGGCCGGGTTGATCCGGGCAAAGCGGATGCCAGCCTGGTTGAGCGCCTCACGAAGCTCAAGGTCATAGACGCCCGTGGCTTCAAAGACGACCAGCACATCGCATCGCCAACGCGCCGCGATCTGTGTGATGGCCTGCGGCGCGTTGGCGATGCGCTCCGGCACGCCCAGGCTCTCATCGAAGATATCGAGATATCGTTTGGAGACGTCGATTCCGACGTAACGAGGGCGTATGATCATGGTGCCTGTCCCTGTGATGCGTGGTCTGTTGGCGCAGCCTCGTGCAACTGTTCAGGTTGATAGATGGAACGGGCGGGAGACCGAGCCGGCTCACGGCGTCAAGCGCCAAGGACCCAACGGCTTCCCGCCCACTCCACCATGACAGAATTTCGATACACAGGGACCCACGCCGCACGGATGGCGCGGAGACATGGGCCCCGGCTCTGCAGCGCACCGTCGAAGTGACGCTGCGCTGCGTCCGGGGCACGACATTCGCGTGTGAGGCAGCGGCATCGCTTCTCCAATTTGCACATTGAATCGCGCAAACACGCCTTCGCAGCCTCGCGGCGCGTCTCGCCCGAGCCTTGCTTGCATTCCTCGCCCTCGGCATCGACAGAAGCGGTGGGTTACGCCAACGACCGCGCTCTGCGCGGCCGCCGGCTAACCACAACGAAGCCTCACGCCACCGCCGCGTCCGGAATCCTTGCCGCTTCCATCGGCGTCTTGCCGCGGATCAGGTCTGAGGCACGATCCGCGATCATCATCGTGGAGGCGTTGAGGTTCGCCGAGATCATGCGCGGCATCACCGAGGCGTCGATGACGCGGAGGCCTTCGAGGCCGTGGACGCGGAGCTGGTCGTCGACCACCGCCCACGCACTGTCCGCCGGGCCCATGCGGCAGGTGCAGCCGGGGTGGAAGGTGGTGGTGCCGCGTTCGGTGGCGGCGGCGAGGAATTCGTCATCGGTGTTGATGTTGGGGCCGGGGAAATCCTCATAAGCGTAATAGGGCGACAGCGGCGCGCTCTTCAGCAAGCGCCGCGCAAGCTTCATGCCGCCGACGATGACGCGGCGGTCGAGTTCGGCGTCGAGATAGTTGGTCTGGATGATCGGCGGCGCAAACGGATCATTGGAGCGGATGCGGACGTAGCCGCGGCTCTCCGGGCGCTGCTGCCAGGAGGCCACCGTCATGCCGGGCTCGTCCTCGAGCTGTCCCTGCACGCCCTCCTTGTAGCTTGCCGGCGTGAAGGTGAGCTGGAGATCGGAGGAATCCGCACTCTCGCCGGAGTGCCAGAAGCAATAGACCATGGTCGGCGACAGCGAGAGCAGGCCGCGGCGCGCGGTTGCCCATTTCAGCGCCTCGATCCACAGCGAGAAGCCGCGGCGAAGCTCGTTGATGGTCTTGATGTCCTTGACCCGCGCCACCGTGCGCGGGGCGTAATGGTCCTGCAGGCCCTCGCCGACCGGTAGCGCGTGACGCACTGCGATGCCGTGTTGCTGCAGCAGATCCGGCGAGCCGATGCCGGAGAGCTGCAGCAGCTGCGGCGAATTGTAGGTGCCGCCGGAGAGGATGACTTCCTTGTTGGCGCGCACCTCCACCGGCGTGCCGCCGCGACCGCCCTTGGTGTAGCGCACGCCGACGGCGCGCTTGCCTTCGAAGATGATCTCGGTGGCATGCGCATGGGTGTGCACATGCACGTTGGGCCGCTTCATCGCAGGCTTGAGGAACGCGGTCGAACCGGAAACGCGCAGGCCCTTGTCGATGGTGCGCTGGCAGTAGGATACGCCTTCCTGTATGGCGCCGTTGTAGTCAGGGTTGCGGGGAATGCCGAGCGAGACCGCGCCTTCCATGAAGGCTTCGCACAGCGGATCGCGCCAGTCCATCGTGGTGACGGTAAGCTTGCCGTCGCGACCGCGAAACGTGTTGTCGCCCTCGCCGACCCGCTTCTCCAGCCGCTTGAAGTAAGGCAGCACGTCGGCATAGCCCCAGCCGCGATTGCCCATCTGCGCCCAGGTGTCGAAATCCATGCGCTGGCCGCGATTATAGATGTGGCCGTTGATCGAGGACGAGCCGCCGAGCGTCTTGCCGCGCGGCGCGTAGATGCTGCGCCCGCCGGTCCAGGGCCCCGGCTCCTGCTGGTAGGCCCAGTTGATGCTCTTCATGTGGAAGGTCTTGATGAAACCCGCCGGCAGATGGATGTAGGGATGCCAGTCGGACGGCCCGGCCTCCAGCACGCAGACGCTGACGTTCGGGTCTTCGCTGAGCCGGCTGGTGAGGACGCAACCGGCGGAGCCCGCGCCGATGATCACATAATCAAATCTGTCCATGATGCCTCGGCCGCTCCTAGCGCGGCTTGTCGTTGAGTTGATAATTCAAATGCGCCTGCACCGTCGGCCACTCCGCCGCAATGATGCTGTACACCACGGTGTCGCGCAGCGTGCCGTTCGGCGCGACCTGATGGCTGCGCAAAATGCCGTCCTGCTTGGCGCCGAGACGCTCGATGGCGCGGCGGCTCTGGTGGTTGAAGAAGTGGGTGCGGAATTCGACCGCGATGCAGTTCAGCGTCTCGAAGGCATGCCGGAGCAAGAGCAGCTTGCACTGCGTGTTGAGCGGGCCACGCTGCGCGCTCCTGCCATACCAGGTCGAGCCGATCTCGACGCGGCGGTTCGCGGCATCGATATTCATGTAGGTGGTCATGCCGACGATGTTGCCGCCGGCATCGAACACGGTGAACGGCAGCATCGAGCCTGCGGCCTGCAACGCCAGGCGGCGGTCGATTTCCTTGCCCATGTTCTCCGGCAGCGGGATCGCCGTGTACCAGAGCTTTGACAGCTCGCCGTCCTTGACGGCCTCGACCAGAGCCTCGCGATGCTGCTGCGACAGCGGCTCGAGACGGGCGTGCTGTCCACGCAGGGTGACGGGATCGGGCCAGGGCATTTGATCGTTCCTCATGACGTTATTCCGGGGCGGCTCGAAGAGCCGAACCTCAGATGCGCAATTGCGCACCGGAAATCTCGAGATCCCGGGTTCTATGCTCCGCATAGCCCCGGGATGACAATCGCGTTTTACGCGATTGTCACTTGTTCAAAAAATTCAACGGCAATCCGCCGCGCGGCCAGTCCATCGCGACCAGCTCGCCCTTGCCTGACAGCGTGATGTAGGCCGTCTTCAGCTCGGGGCCGCCGAAGGCGATGTTGGTGGTGACGCGGTCGCCGGTCGGGACCTGCTCGACCAGGGTGCCGTCGGGCGCGATCACCGAGATGCAACCGGAGACCAGGGTGGCGACGCAGACATTCCCGCCGGCTTCCACCGCGAGCGAGTCGAACATCTGGTAGCCGCCGAGGCCGCAGATCGGCTTGCCCCGCTCGCCGCGATAGATCACGTCGCGCGGCTTCAGCGTGCCGGGCGCCGAGAGCTCGTAGGCCCAGAGCCGGCCGGTCGGCGTCTCCGCGATGTAGACGGTATTCTCATCCGGCGACAGCCCGATGCCGTTCGCCGGCAGGATGCCGTGCACGATCTCGACGAGCTCGGTCATGCCGGGCTTGAGGTAGTACATGCCACCGACGTCCATCTCGCGCGCGCGGCGCTTGCCGAGATCGGAGAACCAGAGGCCGCCCTGCTTGTCGAACACCAGATCATTCGGCCCGCGCAGATCGTGCGCGCCGCATTTGGTCACGACGGTCTCCACTTTGCCGGATTGCAAATCGACGCGCTGGATCGAACCGCCGAGATAATCGTCGGGCTGCGGGCCCGGCATGATCATGTTGCGGGTCGGGATCCAGGAGAAGCCGCCATTGTTGCAGATGTAGATCTTGCCGTCGGGGCCGAGGGCGGCGCCGTTCGGGCCGCCCGGAATTTTCGCGACGATCTCCTTGCGGCCATCGGGGTAGACGCGCGTCAGGCGCTGGCCGCGGATCTCCACCAGCACTACCGAGCCGTCCGGCATCACGACCGGCCCTTCGGGAAATTCGAGGTCGGTGGCGAGAACGCGGACGTCAGACATGAGGAGACCCTCCCGGCTGCTTGTTATGGCTTGCACGGGATGTCCGGCACGGGCCCCACACGCAAGATTTGCCTTGGGTTATGACAAAGTCACCAGGGCTTGCCAAGCAAGCGGGACGGTATGCCAGCGTTGCGGAAGCTCTACTCCCTCACCGGCACCCAGATCTCGAAGCCACCATTGCCGGTTGCGGGATCGAAGGCCTCGCCGTAGCGCTCGAAGCTCGGCGCGTCCGCGGCCGCAAGACCCGAGGCCGGCAACCACTGATTCCAGATCGTGTTGACGGTGCGGCGGATCGAGGCGACGTGATCGGTGTGGGTGAACACCGCATAGCGCTGCTCGGGAATACGGATGCGACCGAAGCGGCGCGGCAGGTCGGAGAAATCAGCGACCTCGACGCCGGCGATGTAGTCGAAATTGCCGGCATCGTCGCCGTTGCAGCAGACGCCGTAGGCGACGTGACCGACCCTTGCGGGAATGTCGGCGACCTCCTGATGGAAGCGCTGCCACAGGCCCGGGATCATGGCGCCGTTGTCGCAGGAGATACGCTCGGCGGGACCGGCGACAAGAAAGGCCTTGGCGGTTTCGAAACGCGGCGGGGCGAGATGGTCGAGCATGGTGGAATCCATGAGGATGGGCTCCTGGAGCTTGAGCTGGCTGGCGCATGACGCGGCCCTGACGGCTTCGGGCGTGGTGCCGAACTGGTCGCGGAACGCGCGGGTGAAGGCTTCGTGCGAGCCGTAGTCGGCCTCCAGCGCCAGCGACAGAATGTCGGGCGCGCCATTCGCCAGGTTGCGCGCGGCCTCCGTCAACCGGCGGGCGCGCACGTAACGGATCACTGGCAGACCCGTGGCTGCGGCAAACGCACGCACGATGTGGAACCGCGACACGCCCGAGACCGCAGCGATCTCGTCGAGCGTCATCGGCTCGGCCAGATGGCTCTCGATATACCAGAGCGCGCGCTGCGCTGGGTTCATGGCGGGCGTCCTCGTGCGAAGCGCGGTCATGATGCGCGGCATGCCGCCGCGTCGCTTGATCGGCGTTGCTGTCGGCACAGGGAGGATAGTCCGCCAATGGCCACTGGCAACGCCCCGGCATTCGCAGCTACACTCGCCAGAACCGCTCACGAGAAAGGGGAACCGGGTCATGGACATCACCGATGTGCGGGCGCACCATATCCGCATCCCCTATGATGCCGGTGTCGCGAGCTTTCGCCAGGGCGCCTCCGCGATCACAGCCCTCGACATGGTGCTGGTGGAGGTCACGACCGATGCCGGGCTGACCGGCTGGGGCGATGCGTTCGCTTACGTCTGCCCGCACACCACGCGCAGCGCGGTCGAGGAGATGATCGCGCCACAGGCGCGCGGGCTGACCGTGCCCGATGCGGCCGGCATTCCCGCTGTCATGGAGCAGATCCAGCGCAATCTGCATCTGTTCGGCCGCTACGGCATCACCATGTTCGCGATCTCGGGGCTCGACATCGCGCTGTGGGACCTTGCCGCCAAGATCGAGGGCGTACCGCTGCATCGGCTGCTCGGCGAGACCAGGCGCACGGCGATTCCAGCCTATGCGAGCCTGCTGCGGATCGGCTCGCCCGACAACATCGCGGCCGAATGCCGGAAGGCGCTCGCGCTCGGCTATGGCGCGATCAAGCTGCACGAGACCACGGCGCCGGCGGTGTTCGCCGCGCGCGAGGCGATCGGGCCAAACATTCCGCTGATGGTCGACATGAACTGTCCTCTGACGGCCGAACAGGCGATCGCCTTCGCAACCTCATGCCGCGATGCGCGTCCGATGTTCCTGGAGGAGCCGGTGTGGCCGCCGGAAGACTTTGCCGCGCTCGCCGAGGTCCGCCGCAAAGGCGGGCTCGACATCGCCGCCGGCGAGAATGCCTGCACGGATTATCAATTCCGCCAGATGATGGAGGCCGGCGCGGTGAGCCACGCCCAGCCGTCCGTGATCAAGGTCGGCGGCATCACGGAGTTCGTGAAGATCGCGGCGCTGGCCGACCAGCTCGGCGTCAAGATCGTGCCGCACTCGCCCTATTTCGGACCCGGCCTGCTCGCGACGCTGCACCTGCTGGCGACCCGCGACGACGGGCTGGTCGAGGTGTTCTATCTCAAGCGCGAGGCCTGCCTCTGGGGCGGCCGCGCGGACAGCGATGCCACCGGCCACGTCGCGGTGCCCACAGGACCGGGGCTCGGCTATGAGCCCGATCGCGGCGTGATGGAGCGCTATCGGGTGGCGTGACCGCCGCGCCTATTTCGCAGCGTCCTTGTTCGTAGCATCCTTGGCCGGCGGCGCGTCCTGCTTCTTCTTCAGATCCTCGGCCGTCTTCGCTTGCGCGGCCTGGAGATCGCCAATCGTCTTCTGCAGGCCGGCAAGGCTCGTTTTCAGCGCGTCGATCTGGCGAGCCGCCGCATCCAGCTTCTGCTGGTGATCGAGATTGAGCTTGGTGATCGTCTTCTGCAGGAAGTCGACATTGCTCTGCAGGCAGGAGGTGCGCCGCTCCATGGTCTTTTCGACCGTACAGATCTCGATGCCGGGCACGTCCTGCGCGTGCACCGGCGCATTCGCCAGTGTTGCGAGCAGCAATATCGCGAAACAAATGCCGGCATCTCGAAGCAGCATGAAAAGTTCCTCGTCAAACGATCACGGCAATGTGCGCTGTTTGCGCACAGCCGGCAAAGGCTACCACACTCGTACCGCATTCTCGCGTTGAGCTTGGGTCCGTTCCCTCGGACGGGGAACGATGATCCGCGCGCGGAAGAAGTGGGCGCTCGTTCCGCGGCTTTGTTTAGGGGAGATTTTTGGAATGGCAACGCGCGATAGACGACTGGCGGAATTCGACGGCGCCGGAGAACCACCGCCGGGCCTGGCGCTCGAAGTGCTGTGCGAGGACCACAGCGGAACGTATCAACTGCCGTTCGCCTGCCGCTATGTCGAGGGACGCTGGCAAAACCACGAAGCCGGCATCGCGGTCGAAGCCACCGTCATCGGCTGGCGCCTGCCCCGCGTGAAGCAGCGCGGGGCTGCCTGACGCGGATATCTGTTCCAGAATGCAACGGCGCCGCGCTCCGCCTTTAACCAACGGAACGCGGCTCGAACGAATCACGTCCGAATCAGCCGAATCGCCGTGTACGCAGCTGTTCACGGCTAGATGTCGATGCGGCGGTGCAGGCGCGTACAATATCTGTGCTGCGGGGCGAACGGCATCGACCGCTTACCGGCGCCAAAGGTTAATTCCGGCAAGGGGATAGCTCCTCCGGACGCGTGCAACCGCTGCCGCCCCCGAAACAGGCAAGATGCTGCGTGCCTGCCTAATATTCGACCTCGAGCTCCTCGATCTCGGCCGGCTCTTCCCGCGCCGCGGCGATCCATTCGGCCATCTCGGGCATCGCCATGATGGTGTCGGCATAGGCCTGCAGCAGCGGCTCCAGCTTGACGTCATAGGTGACGAAGCGCGTTACCACGGGCGCGTACATCGCATCCGCCATGGTGCGCTGCGCGCCGAACAGGAAGGGGCCGCCCGACTGCTCCAGGCAATCGCGCCAGATCGACGAGACGCGGTCGATGTCGGCTTGCGCGCGCGACCAGATCTTGAAGCCGGGAAAACGTCCCTTCAGATTCACCGGCAGCGAGGCGCGCAGCGTGGTGAAGCCGGAATGGATTTCGCCCGAGATCGAACGGCAATGGGCGCGCTGCACGCGGTCATCCGGCAGCAGGCCGGCCGCCGGCATCACCTCGTTGAGATATTCGGCGATCGCCAGCGTATCCCAGACGACCGCGCCCTCGTGCCGCAGGCACGGCACCAGGATCGACGACGACAGCAAGAGGATCTCCGCGCGCGCGGACGGATCGTCCGGCGCAGTGACGATCTCCTCGAAATCGAGCCCGGAGAATTTTGCCAGCAACCAGCCGCGGAGCGACCAGGACGAATAGTTCTTGCTGCTGATGGTCAGCGTCGCCTTTGCCATGTGGCCCTTCCCTGATCCCGCCTCTCCGCCGGCGTGCGGATGTGCCCTGCTTGCCGCGAGGTGAGCAGCAAGCGACGTGCCAATTTTGCTTGCGGGCGGTCCACCCCGCCGCTTGGCGTCGTTATTGCATAGCACCGCGGGACGGATGGGCGTTTCAGTATGATGTCGATGTATTATCAGGCCTTTCAGAACCATATGGACCTGACGGCGCCGTGGCGCGCGGGGGCTTCGTCCGCGCTCAAATTCCTCCATCTGGTGCCGCAGGGCATGTCGGACCAGGTGGTCGGCCGTCTCTCGGCCGCGCTGGAGCTGATCTCGCGCTCGACCCTGACTTATCACCGTCCCGCCTACGGCATCGACCGGGTGACGGTGGGCAATCGCGAATTGGCCGTCACCGAGGAGATCGCCTACGCGACGCCGTTCGGCTCGCTGCTGCATTTCAGAAAAGACGGCGCTGGCGAGCAGCCGCGCATGCTGCTGGTGGCGCCGATGTCCGGCCATTTCGCGACCCTCTTGCGCGGCACCGTGCAGACGCTGCTGCAGGACCACGACGTCTACATCACCGACTGGCACAATCCGCGCGACATCCCGCGCAGCGAGGGCCGCTTCGGACTCGACGACTACACCGAGCACCTGATCGACTTCCTGGGGCAACTCGGCCCGCGCCCGCACATGGTCGCGATCTGCCAGCCTTCGGTGTCGGCGCTCGCGGCCGCCGCCATCATGTGCGAGGACAACCATCCCTCGCGCCCGGCGACGCTGACGCTGATGGCAGGTCCCATCGACACGCGCATCCAGCCGACCAGGGTCAACGACTTCGCCAAGAGCAAGCCGATCGAATGGTTCGAGCAAAACCTGATCAACTACGTGCCGATGCAGTGCCGCGGCGCGCTGCGCAAGGTCTATCCCGGCTTCGTGCAGCTCACCGCCTTCGTCTCGATGAACCTCGAGCGCCACATCAAGCAGCATCTCGACCTCGCCAACCACATCGCCAAGGGCGAGAAGGACAAGGCCGCGACCATCAAGACCTTCTACGACGAATATTTTGCGGTGATGGACCTGCCCGCCGAGTTCTACATCGAGACCGTGCGCGACGTGTTCCAGGAGCACCTGCTGCCGCAGGGCAAGTTGATGCATCGCGGTCGCCCCGTGAACACCAGGGCCGTCAGCCGCATGGGGCTGATGACGGTCGAGGGCGAGAAGGACGATATCTGCTCGATCGGCCAGACGCTCGCCGCGCAGGACCTCTGCACCGGCGTGCGCGCCTATCGGCGCGTGCACCACATGCAGGCCGGGGTCGGCCATTACGGCGTGTTCTCGGGCAAGCGCTGGAACAACGAGATCTACCCGCTCTTGCGTGATTTCGTGCACGTCAATTCGTGAGCGTCATTCCCTGCCCCAAGACGCCCGGCCAGGGGAAGCGTCACGTGCCTCATCCGCCTGCGTGAGCAGCTCCCTGGCTTCAACCAACTCCGGAAGATTTCGCTCCGCCTCGAATTCAGCGAGCACGGGATCGAGCACCCGGGATATCGCATCCGCTCGGCCATTTGTCTTGTGCAGCCGTGCAAGTTCGAGCGCGCTGCGCAGCTCGAAAGTCCTGGTCTGCTGGTGTCGCGCGATTTCCAGCGCTCGCGCGAGGGCGTCTTCGGCACTGGATTCGTCCGAAGGATCATGGCGCGACAAGAGTTTGCCGCGGACACGATGCAGCTCGGCATCAAGCCAATGCTGGCCGGATTGTGCCGTCCCGGCGATCAATTCGTTCAGGATGTCCAGCCCGGTCTCGACTTGGCCCAGCTCTGCATTCGCAACGGCGACGTTCATCCCCCAGAACGGTTCGCAGAGATAGCAATCGTTCTCGCGCAGCAAGGTCCAGCCGTGACGCATGTCCGCCACTCCGGCCATTCGGTCGCCGGCACGCCACTTGGCCAGGCCATTCAGGTAGGTGCCCGCGGCCACGTATAGCGGCATCGTGTGGTCGCGCGCGAGACCGAGCGCCAGGATCGTCTCTGTTTGCTGCAACATGCCCCCGCATACCCCGTCGAACACTGCGCGATGAACCAGCGCATTGGCCTGGGACAGCGCTCGTTTTTCTGCCGGAGCACCCACCGCTTCCGCGGCGAGCCTGCACGCTCGAGCGGTGCTGCCCAGCGGCCAGAGCACAAGGGCAAGAAATCTCATGATCACGAACGGCAGATCCAGCGCCGAAGCCCTGAAGGTCGCGGGATCCGGCTCGGCACCATAGACCGCCAGCGCGCGCTCGAGATACGTTCTCGCATTCAAGTAATCGCCGGCGAACCAGCAGGTGACGCCGCCTGCCCAATGGGCAACGACGGCGGCCACCGGCGAGTCCGGTCGTCGGTCAGCGGCGCTCCTGATGGCGTCCGCCAGCTCCCGCATCGGAGCGAGTTCGCCCTGCGTCAGGCAGGCATTGAAGAGTCCCGAATGCACCGGCGCGAGCTCAACGGGATCATCGATGTCGGCTGCGAACTGGCGCGCACGCGTCCATGCCGCAACCGTTTCAGGAGCACTATGACCGAGGCTGCCCCGGAGCGCACGACCATATGCGATTTGAAGATGCAGCCTGCTCATCATCCGGCGCGGCTCGTCAGGCAACTGATCGGCGAACGCAATGGCCTTGCCGAGATGCGCGATCGCCTCGGAATAGGCCGAACGTTTCAGTGCCTGTTGGCCCGCCTTGCGCCACCATTCGAGGGCGGCCTCGCTCAGCCCCGCCTCAGTGAAGTGATGCGCCAGGACTTCCGGCTCGGTCTCGGCAACGGCTGGAAAGTTCTCGCGCAGGATCTCGCCAATTCGCGTGTGAAGCACCTGCCGTTTGCTCTTGAGCAGGCTCTCGTAGGCCGCTTCCTGAACGAGGGCGTGCTTGAAACTATAATTTGCTTCGGGCGGAGTCCCACGGCGCAAGAGCAATTCGGCCTCTTCGAGCTGTGCCAGCGCAGCGCTCAGGGTCAGATCATCGCGTCCTGCCACGGTCTTCAGCAGCGCGTACGAAAAGTCGCGGCCGATGGCCGCGCCTATCTGTGCCACCTCCTTGACCGGAGCGAGCCGGTCGAGCCGCGCCATCAGCGAATCCTGCAGCGTCGCAGGGATGGCAAGCGGCGGCAGCGGACTGTTCAGCCGGTAGCGTCCGGCATCCTCGACGAGCAAGCCGGACTCCAGCACCATCTTGGTCAATTCCTCGACGAACAGCGGGATGCCATCGGTCTTGTCGATGATCTGCTCCATCATTTCGCGTGGCAGCTGGCGGCCGACGACCACCTGCTCCACCAGCGCGCGCGTGTCCTGTCGGTCGAGCCGGTCGAGCCGCAACAGGCTGACGTTGGCAAGGCCCGACCAGGAGGGCTCGAACTCCGGCCGGGATGTCATGAGCACAAGTATCGGCAGGGCCCTGATCCGATCCACCGCGAGATCGAACAGTTCGAGCGTCGTGGCATCGGCCCAATGCATGTCCTCGCAGATGAGCAGGAGAGGCTGGCCTCGCGCCAATCCCTCAAGCTGATCGAGAAGAGCGGCAAACGTCTGTCTCCGCTGCTGCGCCGGGCTCAAGCCGAGGGGCGGGTAACGGTCGCCAATGGGAATCGAAAGCAGAGCCGCGATCAGCGGGGTTGCTCGGGCGACCTGCTGGGTTCCCAGCGCCAGCATGGCCTCGAGCTTGTCGAGCTTCTGTTCCGGCGTGTCGTGCAAGCGAATTCCGGCGGCGCGATCGAGCTGCGCGACAAAGGGATGAAGTGCGCTGTTGGTGTGATAAGGCGAACACTGATACCGCACCCGACGGTGTGTCCCCAGCGAGGGGCTTTCGGACAATGTTGCCACGATGCGCGACTTGCCGATGCCCGCTTCGCCGGAAATCAAGACGATCTGGCCCAAGCCCTGCCATGCCTCCCGCTGGCGCGAGAAAATGAATTCGATCTCGTCCTTGCGGCCGACAAAGCCGATCGAGCGCGCGGCGCGGACCGCCTCGAAGCGGCTCTCCGATGCGCTCGCTCCTTCCACCGCCCAGACCGCGATGGGTTCGCTTATCCCCTTGACCTCGCGCCGGCCGAGATTGCGGAAGGTGAAGAGGTCGCCAAGCAGCCGGCGTGTCGATGAAGCAACGACGACCGCCCCCGGCTCTGCCAGACTCTGAAGCCGGGCAGCGAGGTTCGGCGTATCGCCGATGGTCGCATGTTCCTCTGACGCATCTCCGCTGATGAGGTCGCCGGCCACCACGAGCCCGGTCGCAATTGCGATCCGAAGTTCAACCCGTTCGCCCGCGCCTGTCTTGAGCTCGCAAATCGCAGCGATGATATCGAGGCCCGCTCGCACTGCGCGCTCCGCATCATCTTCGTGGGCGCGCGGATAGCCGAAGTAGACGAGGATTCCGTCACCGACGAACCTGGCTATCCTGCCGTCGTAAGCGGCGATGACGCGCGCGCATGCGACCCGGTAGGCCCGGATCACTTCCCACAGATCCTCGGGATCGAGACGCGCTGAGAGTGCGGTGGATCCGACCAGATCGCAAAACATAACGGTGAGGTGGCGCCGCTCGGCGTCGTGAGGAGGAGACGGCGACGCGATCAACGCGGCTGGATCGAGTTCGGCAATGGCACGCAGCATCTTGCGGCGATGACCGAGCAGCACCCCGAGCTTGTCGAAGTCCTCGTCCATCAGTTCGGGGAGGATGCCCACGTCGATGCCATTCTGGGCAAAACGCTCCGCGTATTGCCCAAGCCCCAGCTTCTCGAGCCACTCCGCAATCTGCACGGCTCCCACCGATCTTATGACTGGCAGTTAACAGAATTCTGGACCACGGCCGCGCGGGAGAATATCCCAACGTCGCAATGATGGCACGTCTTGTTTGTTGCGCGAAAATCTAGGTTACTCAGTACCGGTACGGTTTCGATCGGGATCTGCTCGATAGGAACGGCTGCGCTACCAAACATCGCTGGCGCGCAGCGTTGGACAGCAGAGGTTGCGATGAATCGTCATCGCTCATTCCAGACCTGAAGCCGAACCAACACTGCGGCTTGCGCTGATGTACGATGTCAAGCGGACGTTTTCCGTGAGCGCACGTCCCTTCATTGCTCGTTGATGGGCGTTGCGTCGTTGCGAGCCATCGTGCCCGCCGCAACCTGAAGCGAAGAGCCAACCACCCAACAGCCGGCTACAAAGGCGATCAGGCCGTTGGGCAGATTTTGATCAAGGACAAGGATGCTGACGGACAGAGTCGCAGCAATCGCTGCGCCGAACGTTCCGGCTGCACTCATGATCTCGGCCGGCTCGGAACCGTTCCATTCTTCCGAGATGCTCGATCTCGACTTCCGTGCGACATTGCCGGCCAAGTCGATGCCGACATAATAGCTGAGAGCTCCGTAGAGCATTGTTATCAGCACGATCCAGCCGCTTTCAAACAGTCCGCCTTTCTGACGCAACAGGGTCGCACCCACATAGAGGCCGCAAGAGGCTCCAACGGCTGCCAGTCCAATTCTTTCAAGGAGATGGGCCGACTTGATCAGACGGGAACGAGGGATCCGAAGACTGCCGACGTGCCTTGTGAGGGAAAATGCGTTGGAAAATGCGCTGCTTATCTTCATCGGGGGCTCCTTCTGAGTAAGTGGCAGCCTACCGGCCGACCCGAATAGAAGCTGCCAGGACGCGTTTCTCGATGCCCTTGATTCCATTTCTGAAAGATCTGTGCTGAGTGATGGGGCTGGCTTGCTCGTGAGCAAGACGAGGAACCAACCCAAAGCTGCGAGCACGCGGCTGCGCAGGCATTGCATCTCACCCGTGTCCGTCAATCAGGTCCGGGTGCGGCAATTTCTTGCGGAAGTGGTAGTTCAGAAAGAGTGTGATGGAGTATGAAGCGGTTCACATGCCGCTGTTCCCTGTCGCTCCATCCGCTCACGATTTCCGGAGGACATGTGGAGCTCGCGCCTCAACCGGACCACTCCGCGCCCCAGACCTGCACGACGTGGCCGGGCGAGACTTCACGATACTGCCGCACCGGCGGCTGGTAATCGGGCGCGCGCACCGGGCTTCTGATCTCGTCGTTAGCCACCTCGCGCCGCGTGCCGCGGCGTGACGGGTCGGGCACCGGTACAGCGGCCATCAGCTTCTTGGTATAGGGATGCTGCGGATTGCCGAACAATGCAGCACGCGGGCCGATCTCCACGATCTCGCCGAGATACATCACCGCGACGCGGTGGCTCATGCGCTCGACCACGGCGATGTCGTGGGAGATGAAGAGATAGGCCAGGCCCATGCTGGCCTGCAGGTCGAGCATGAGGTTGACGACCTGCGCCTTGACCGAGACGTCGAGCGCGGAGACTGCCTCGTCCGCCACGATCAGCTTCGGCCCGAGCGCGAGCGCCCGGGCGATGCAGATACGCTGCCGCTGGCCGCCTGAGAATTCGTGCGGAAAGCGCGCGGCCATGTCGGCGGAAAGACCGACGCGCACGAGGAGGTCGGCGACCTGGTCGCGTGCCTGCGACGCCGTCGCGAGACCATTCGCGAGCAAAGGCGCTGCGATCGCCGTTCCCACCGACATGCGCGGATTGAGGCTCGCGAACGGATCCTGAAAGATGATCTGCATCTGCTTGCGGACGTCGCGCAAGGTGCGGGCATTCATGGCCAGCACATCCTGACCGTCGATCAGCACGGTGCCGCTGTCAGGCTCCGTCAGCTTGAGGATCGAGCGGCCGGTGGTCGATTTGCCGCAACCGGATTCGCCGACCAGCGCCAGGGTCTCGCCGGCCCGCAAGGTAAAGGAGACGTTCTCGACGGCATGGACGCGGCCCGAGACTTTGCCGAACAGGCCCGAGCGGATCGGAAAGCGCGTGGTGAGGCCTGAGACTTCGAGCAACGGGCGCTCGGCGGCCGAGACGGTGTCGGGCGTCTCCGCCGGCTCGTCCGAGGTGCCCGTCACCTTGTCGACGATCGGAAAGCGCATCGGCCGCGCACATCCGTCCATCGAGCCGAGGCGCGGCACCGCGGCGAGCAGTGCGCGCGTATAGGGATGCGATGGCGCTGCGAAGATGCGCGCGGTGGCATCGGTCTCGACCGCCTGCCCGCCATACATCACGACGGTGCGGTCGGCAATCTCGGCGACCACGCCCATGTCGTGGGTGATGAAGAGGATCGACATCCCCTCCTCCTGCTGAAGCTCCTTCAGGAGCTCCAGGATCTGGGCCTGGATGGTGACGTCGAGCGCGGTGGTCGGCTCGTCCGCAATCAGGAGCTTCGGCTTGCAGGCCAGCGCCATCGCGATCATCACGCGCTGGCGCATGCCGCCGGAGAGGCGATGTGGATGCTCGTGGAAGCGCGATTTCGCTGCGGGAATGCGGACGCGATCGAGCAGGCGGACGGTCTCGGCCTCCGCCGCCGCACGCGACAGGCCGCGATGCTGGATCAGCGCCTCCGCGATCTGGAAGCCGATGGTGAGCACCGGATTGAGGCTCGTCATCGGCTCCTGGAAGATCATGGCGACGTCGTTGCCACGGATGTCTTTCATGCTCACGTCCGGCAGCGCCAGCAGATCGCGGCCGGCAAGCATGACCCGCCCCTCGATCCGGCCGATCTCCTTCGGGATGAGCCGCATGATCGACAGCGCGGTGACGCTCTTGCCCGAACCGGACTCGCCGACGATCGCCACGGTCTCGCGGGCTGCGACGTCGAAGGACACGTTGCGGACGACGGGAATCCATCTCCGCTCGAGCATGAAGGAGGTGGTGAGGCCGGAGACCGACAGCACCGGCGCCTGCGCACCGGCGGCGACTTCGTTTGATGCGCTTGCGCCGATGCTCATGAACCTGCCCTAATAGCCGCGCGCGCGGTCGACGAGCCCCGGCAACGCCTTGCCGCGGCGGTGGCGTGCGATGACGTCGAGCACGAAATCGACGGCCGTGTCCGGTGTCGTCATGCTGGCATTGTGCGGCGTCAGCAGGATGCGCGGGTGGCTCCAGAACGGATGGCCTGGAGGCAACGGCTCGGGATCGGTCACGTCCAGCACCGCACCGGACAATGCGCCGCTGTCGAGGGCCGCGAGCAAATCGGCCTCAACGAGATGCGGCCCACGTCCGACATTGACCAGCCCCGCCCCGCGCGGCAGGCGCGCGAACAGATCGGCATTGAGGATGCCGCGCGTTTCGTCGGTGAGCGGCAGAAGGCAGATGAGAATGTCAGCCTGCGCAAGGAATTCGGGCAGTGCCTCGCTACCGGCGTAACAGGTCACGCCCTCGATCTCGCGCGGCGAGCGATTCCAGCCGAATAGCGGAAAGCCGAATGCCCTGAGGCGATCGAGCACGGCCTGGCCAAGCTGGCCGAGCCCCATCACGCCGACCCGCCGCCGCTTCGCCGGCGTGATCCGGATCTCGCGCCAGACCTGCTGTTTCTGCTGGCTGATGAAATCGAGGAGATCGCGATGCAAGGCCAGCACGACCATGGTGACATATGCCACCATGGTCTCGGCAATGCCGGGCTCCAGCATCCGGACCAGCGGAATGTGCGTCGGCACTTTCGTGGCGTCGAACTGGTCGACGCCTGCGCCGACCGAGAACACCAGTTCGAGATTGGGGAACGTCGTCGCGATATCGTCTGGCGGCACCCAGGCCACGAGATAGCGGACAGCAGCGGGGTCGCCGATATCGGGCCAGAGCCGGAACGGCACATCGGGTGCGCGCTCGGCGAAGAATGTCGCCCACTCGGCGCCGCGCTCCATGTTGGCCTTGTAGAGAACCGTCATGCCACCCTCAGAACGGGCTGACGGGCGCCAGGCGCCGGCCGTCGATCATGCGCTTGTGGCTGTAGGCGGCGGGATCGACCAGCGGCGTCGCGCCGGTCACGATGTCGGCGGCGAGCTTGCCGGCGGCGGGGCCAATGCCAAAACCATGGCCGGAGAAGCCGGTCGCGAGGAAGAAGCCAGGCAGCGCATCGACCGGCGAGATCACGGGGATGGTGTCGGGCGTGCAGTCGATGGTGCCGCCCCAGGCTTCCGCGATCTCGATGTCCTTCAGTTCCGGATTCGCCTTGATCAAGGAGGCCAGCGCGGCATTGACCAGCGACATGTCGGGCGCGGGATCGCGCACGCGCTCGCTCTCGAACGGCGAGGGCTTGTCGAGGCTCCAGCCGGTGCCGCGCACGATCTGGTCGAAGAACGACTTGCCGAACGAGAGCTTCAGCCCGTTCTTGCGATGCAGATAGGTGGGCCAGAAGGTGCGCGCGTAGCGGAACAGGTCGGGCGACAGCTCGACCGTGCCGCGGTTGCGCAGCGCCAGCGTGAAGCCGCCGTCGAGGCGGCGGCGGATGCAGTAGAAGTCGGTGCCGAGCGCGCCCGAGGTGATCTCCGGCGCCGGCGTGGTCCGGCATGCGGTGGCGTTGACGAGACCGATCGGCAGCTCGATGCCGTGACGGCGGCAAAACAGCGACGACCACGCCCCGCCCGACAGCAGCACGGCTTGCGTGCGGATGGTGCCCTTCTCGGTGACGACGGCGCTGACACGGCCGCCTTGCGTCTCCAGCCCGCGCGCCGCGCAGCCCTGATGAATGGTGACGCCATGTTTTCGTGCGGCCGTCGCCAGCGCCGGCACGGCCATCGACGGCTCGGCGCGGCCGTCGCTCGGCGTGTGCAGGCCGCCGACCCATGTGTCGGTATTGCCCGGCATGCGCTCGGCGACCTCGGCCGGCGTCAGCACCGTGGAGTGCACCTGCATCTCGCGTGCGACCGCGGCCCAGCGCTCCCAGCTCGCAAGCTCGTCCTTGCTCTTGGTGAGGAACAGCACGCCGGTGCGGCGGAAGCCGGCATCGACGCCGGCATCGTTCTGCATGTCCTCCCACAGCCGCAGCGCTTCGCGCGCCAGCGGGATTTCCTCGCGCGCGCGGCCCTGCTGGCGACACCAGCCCCAATTGCGGCTCGACTGCTCGCCGCCGACATGGCCCTTCTCAAGAAGCGCGACCGAGAGGCCCTTCTTCGCCAGATGGTAGCCTGCGGACACGCCGATGACGCCACCGCCGATGACGACGACGTCCACCTGCGCGGGCAGGCGTTCATCGCTATTGATTCGGTTCAGCGGCGGGGACATGGGGCACTCCTGGCATTCAGTTCGGTCGAGTTCTTGCTCATCATGGGATGTTCATGCGCGGATCGAGCGCATCGCGCAGGCCGTCGCCGAGGAAGTTGAAGCTGGTGACCGCAAGCGTGATGGCGAGGCCCGGCGCGATCGCAAGCCATGGCGCGCTGGTGAGATAGATCTGCGCGTTGTTGAGCATGTTGCCCCAGCTCGCGGCCGGCGGCTGGATGCCGTAGCCGAGATAGCTGACATAGGATTCCAGCAGGATTGCCTTGGCGACGTTCAAGGTCGCCGCTACCACGATCGGCGCGATCGCATTTGGCACCAGCTCGCGGAACATGATCCGCAGGTTCGACGAGCCGAAGGCGAGCGCCGCAACCGCGAACTCGCGCTCGCGCAGCGACCGCACCTGGGCCTCGACGACGCGCGCCACCGCCATCCAGGCGGTCGCCGCGATCAGCACGGTGGTGGTGACGAGACCTGGCTCGGTGAGCGCCGCCAGCGCGAGCAGCAGGAAGATGGTCGGAAAGCACAGCACGGCGTCGACGAGCCGCATCAGCACCGCGCCGACCACGCCGCCATAGAAGCCGGCAAAGGCGCCGACGACGATGCCGACCGCCATCGCGATCACCATCGCGACGATGCCGATCGAAAGCGAGACGCGTCCGCCCATCATCAGCCGCGCCAGCACGTCGCGGCCGAGCTCGTCGGTGCCGAGAATGTGCGCGCCCGAGAGCGGAGGCGCGAACCGCTTCATGATGTCGATATAGGTGTCGTCGAACGGCAGCAGGTACGGGCCGAATGCCGCACCGAGCACAAGCACCAGAATGATGACGGCACCGGCGAGCGCCAGGCGATGCCGGCGGAAGCGCCGCCACGCGGCCTGACCGGGCGCGAGCTGGACGGTAGAGAGGGTTGCGGTCGCCATCGCCTTAGCCCACCCGGATGCGCGGATCGACGACGGCATAGAGGATGTCGGCGAGCAACGAGCCGATCAGCACCATGGCCGCCGAGAACATCAGGATGCCCATCACCACGGGATAGTCGCGGTAACCGATCGAATCCAGGAACAGGCGGCCCATGCCGGGCCAGGTGAACACGGTCTCGGCCACCAGCGCGCCGCCGAGCAGCGTCGGGAACTGCAGGCCCGCCACCGTGATCATCGGCAGCAACGCGTTACGCAGCGCGTGCACGGTGAGGATACGCCATTCCGGCAGGCCCTTGGCACGCGCGGTGCGGATGTAGTCCTGGTTGATCACCTCGAGCATGGAGGAGCGCATGAAACGGCCCCACATCGCGGTCTCGACCAGCGCCAGCACCAGCGCCGGCGCGATCAGATGATGCATGAGGTCGAGGAAGGAGCCGTCGCCTACGGTCTCGCGGTTTCCGGCCGGCAGCCAGCCGAGCTTCACCGAGAAAATGTAGATCGTGACGAGGCCGAACCAGAAGGTCGGGATCGACAGCGCGATCATGGCGCCGACGGTCGCAAGCGTATCGAACAGCGAATAGCGCCGTAGCGCGCCGAGTATGCCGATCCAGCAGCCGAGCAGCACCGCGATGATGGTCGCCGTCGCCATCAGCTCCAGGGTGGCGCCGAGATGCGAAGAGATCACCGACAGCACCGCCTCGCCATCGCGATAGGACTTGCCCCAATCACCCCGCACCATGCGGCCGAACCAGTCGAGATACTGGATCGGCAGCGGACGATCGAGGCCGAGCTGGCTGGTGACGCGATCGAGATCCTCCTGCGTCATCTGCGCGGAGGCCGCGAATTGCGACAGCGGACCGCCGGGCGCCAGATGCAGGATGGCGAAGCCGATTCCCGAGACGATCACGAGCAGCATGATCGCCTGCGCCAGGCGGTTGACGACGTAACGGGCCATCTCAGGCGATCCAGCGTATTGGTCGCATCACGCCCAATACCATTCGCGCATGTTCCAGCTGTTGATCGACATGTTGATGTTGGGACGGAAGCCTTGCAGCCCCTCCTTGATGCCCTCGGCGATGAAGCCCTGGAACAGCGGCAGAATGGCGAGGTCGTTGCGGATCAGCTTTTGCAGCTCGCCATAGGTCGCTTTGCGTTGCTCCAGGTCGAATTGCTTGGCGCCTTGAGAAAGCAGCCGGTCGGCCTCCGCGTTCTGATATTGATAGGTGTTGTAGCCGCGGCCGCCCTTGGCGGGAATCGCGCCGGAGCCGAAACGGGGCGTCACGTCGGGGTCACTGCCCAGCATGAAGTTCACGCCGACGATCACCGAATTGAACTTCGATTGCTGCCAGAAGTCGCCCCAGATCACCGCCGCCGGCATGTTGTTGACGCGCATCGCAGCGCCGATCGCGCGCCAGTCCTGAATCAGGAGCTGCTGACATTGCTCGCGCACGGCGCTGCCCGCCGTGGTCGAATTGGCGAACTCGAGCTTGACGCCGCCCTTCTCGCGAATGCCGCCGGAGCCACGAACCCAGCCCGCCGCGTCGAGCAGCGCATTGGCTTTGGCAGGATCATATTTGTGTTGCGGCAGCCCTTGCTGGAACGACCACGCCTGCTGCGGCACAAAACTCTCGGTCTGCGTCGGCAGGCCGTAATAGAGCGCATCGATGATCGCCTGCTTGTTGATACCGAGATAGAGCGCCTCGCGCACGGCGCGGTCGGCGAAGGGTCCAAATTCCAGATTGGGCGCGATATGCTCCACCGAGGAGGTCGAGGAGACGAAGATCTTGCGGCCCTTCAGCGTCTTCGCTTCCTGGACGAAGTTCGGCAGGATGCCCTGCAGGCCGGTGTAGTCGACCTGGCCGGTGCGGAACTGGGTGTAGAGAACGGTGAGGTCCGGAATGTATTTGAAGACGACACGTTCGACGTAAGGTCCCTTGCCGTGGTAGCCGGCATGGGCATTCAGCAAGATATGGTCGCCCGGCACGCGCTCGGCCCAGCGGAACGGTCCGGTGCCGACCGGCGCGTTGTGGAACGGCGAAGCGTTCGGATCGGACACCTTCTCCAGGATGTGCTTGGGCACGATGAAGGTGAACGACGCCAGGATCGACATGTAGGGCGAATAGGGCGCTTCCATCCGCCAATGGATCTCGTCGGGCGCGACGACGGTGATGTCTTTGACGAGGCTATGGCCGACCCGGCTGCGTGCGCGGAAACCGGGATTGTTGATCAGCTCGAGCGAGAACTTGACGTCCTCCGCCGTGAACGGGGTGCCGTCGTGCCACTTCACGTCATTGCGCAGCTTGATCTTCCAGGTCAGGCCGTCCGCCGACAGGCCGCCATTCTCGATAGTCGGGACTTCGCGGGCGAGGTCGGGGACGAACTTGCCGTCGGGCTCGATGAACCAGAGCGGCGAGAACACCTGCCACCAGATGCCCTGATCGACCTCGATGCCCGGCATCAGCGGATGGAAGACGGTCGGCTCTTGCGACAGCGCCGCGATCACCTGTCCGCGCGGCTTGTCCGGCGGATTGGTGGGGCGTTCGGCCTGGGCAAAGGCGCTACCTGACAGCGTCCATCCCGCCGCAGCGCCCGCGCCGAGCTGAAAGAACTGACGGCGATTCGGAATGCCGAGTGCCGGGACGCCGAGCTTGCCGGTGTCGTCTGCCATGACCCACTCTCCGTTTCCGCACGCGGCACCGTCTCCCGCGCCCCCGAGACCCCGGCAAAGGGACAGGAGTGGGCTTTAGTGCTTCTAAATTTTTCTGACAAAATTTCATCACGACTAAATACAGCTGTCAATCGCATTGCTAGTATGCGCGACCTTTCCGAGTGAAGCCTCGGCCGATGCGGCCGCGGCTCGAGATGATGCATGGGAGAGCGACATGGATGGTCGCGGCGACACGAATAGCCCGAAGGACACTGCGACGATCGAGGCGGACGATGCGGTCGACCAGCGCCTCGGCGAAACCGTGCGGCTGCTGCGTCAGCGCGCCGGCTACTCGATCCAGGATGTCGCCACCAAGACCGGCCTCTCCACCGGCATGATCAGCCAGCTCGAACGCGCGCGCGCCATGCCGTCCATCCGCACGCTACGCCTGCTCAGCATCGCGCTCGACGTGCCCATCTCCTATTTCTTCGAGACCAGCGATCCCGTCGAGGCGCCGCGCTACATCGTGCGCAAGAATGCCAGGCGTCTGCTGCGGCTCACCGCCAGCGGCGTGGTTAAGGAAGCCCTCACCCCCGCAGGCAAAGGCCAGCTCGAGCTCTACGAGCTCACGCTCAATCCCGGCGCCTCCTCCGGCACCGACTTCCTGCAGCACACCGGCGAGAAGGCCGGCTACATCCTCTCGGGCAGCCTGCGGCTGTGGCTCGACAACCAGGCCCATGTGCTGGAAGCCGGCGACAGTTTCCGCTTTCTGAGCATCGTGCCGCACATGTTCGACAATCCGACCCAGCAGGCGGCGCGCGTGATCTGGGTGACGACGCTGCAGCAGACCGATTCGCCTGCTGGTTGAGGCCGGCCCAAACCCGCGACCGCCGGAAATTGCCCCTCGACGGCGCCACATCCAATCTGTAGCTCACATGAAGCGGCCTCCTCGACGCGGCCGCCCCGGTCCGCGGCTGGCGTCCTTGGTGTGAGACCATGAAACTCAGAGGGCTTCTGACACTCGCGATGGTTACACAGGCCATCGTGACGGCCGTAGCCCTGGTCGCCTCCTATGCTCTGACCGGCCCGCGTGAATTCGGCATTCTCCAGCTCGTCGCCCTCCTGGCGAGCGCTGCCATTGCCGTGCTGCTCTTGCGTCTCTGCACCAGCGCAATCGAGAGCTCAGAGCACGCACGCGCCGTCGCGCACTCCGCCGAGCTGGCGCGGGCGCGCAGCGACAGCGCGCAGATGACGCAAGCCGTCATCAAGACTGCCCTCGATGCCTTCATTCAGATCGACGACAGCGGCACCGTGCTGGAATGGAGCTTCCAGGCCGAGGCCCTGACCGGATGGACGCGCCAGGAGGCGCTCGGCGCCGACGTCGTCGACCTCGTCGTCGCCAAACCGCTGCGCGCCGCCTTCAAGCAGCGCATGGCGCGGCTGGTGCCGGAATTGTCGGACACCCCGTCCGGCCTGCGCTTCGAGCTGACCTTGATCCACAGGAACGGCGACCGGATCCTGGCGGAAGCCTCCAGCACGGTGTTGCGGCTGGGCGGACGCGCCGTCGTCAACACTTTCGTCAGGGACATCACCCAGAAGCGCGCGGCCGAGGAGCAGCTCGTGCAGTCCCAGAAGATGGAGGCGGTCGGCCAGCTCACCGGCGGCATCGCGCACGAATTCAACAACATGCTCACGGTGATCACGGGCACGATCGAGATCCTTGCCGACGCCGTCAAAGACAACCCGCCGCTTGCGACCATCACCAAGCTGATCAGCGAAGCCGCCGATCGCGGCGCGGCGCTGACGTCGAGCCTGTTGTCCTTTGCCCGCAAGCAGGCGCTGCAGCCCGCCGATATCGACGTCAACGAGCTCTTGGAAGAGCTGGCAAAGCTGCTGCTGGCAACCTTCGACAAGAAGATCGAGATCGTCACCCGGCTCGACCGCAACGTCTGGCTCGCCTTCGCCGACCGCGGCCAGCTGAGCTCGGCGCTGCTCAACCTCGCGATCAACGCCCGCGACGCCATGCTGGACGGCGGCAGGCTGACGCTGACGACGCGCAACGTCGTGTTCGGCGTGCGCGAGGCCGTGGCGGTCGGCGCCGGCTATGCGGGAGATTATGTCGAGATCGAGATTGCCGACACAGGCACTGGCATTCCGCAAGCCATCCTGGAGAGGATCTTCGATCCGTTCTTCTCCACCAAGGAGGTCGGCAAGGGCACGGGCCTCGGGCTCAGCATGGTGTTCGGCTTCGTCAAGCAGTCCGGCGGCGGCATCAAGGTCGCCTCCGAAGAAGGGCGCGGCACGGTCTTCACGATCTATCTGCCGAAGGCGGAGGCGAGCGCGCTGCGCCCCACCGGGTATGACGACCGCAAGATCGTCGGCGGCAAGGAAACCGTGCTCTGCGTCGAGGACGACCGCGATGTCCGCCACTACGTCACGGTCCAGCTCGAAAGCCTCGGCTACACGGTCATCCCGGCCGCCAATGCGACCGAGGCCCTCGCGATTGCGGCGGAAGGCAAGCCGTTCGACCTGCTCTTCACCGACATCGTGATGGCCGGCGGCATGAACGGACGCGAGCTCGCCGAGCAGATGGCGGCGGCGCGTCCCTCCTTGCGGATCCTGTTCACCTCCGGCTATGCCTACGACTCCCTGCATACCCAGGGCCGCGCCACGATGGGCGCCCCGCTGCTGCGAAAGCCCTACCGCAAGGCGGAGCTCGCACGCATGCTGCGCCGCTGCCTCGACACGGCGGTCGATTCCGCCGGCGACGCGATCCCGACGCCCTACTCGGTGCAGGCCGACGTCGAGGCTTTTCTGCGCAAGCAGGCGGCGGAGGACAGCGGCGCGAGGAGGCCGCGGAAATAGCGATCTCGTGCCGAGTGCAAATGCGCGTTGTTTGAACCGCTGCTGGCCGCGGGGTTCACCTCTCCCGCAGGGAGAGGTGAACAACGACCGCCCGAGCGCCTCTCAGCTCATCCTTCGCCGTAGCGTCGCCGACGGCGTCTCGCCGAATTTCTCGCGGTAGGCGCCGGCCATGCGGCCGAGATGGGTGAAGCCGAGATCGAAGGCGATGTCGGTGACGGAGGCATCAGCCGATCCTTGTGCGAGCCGGGCGTGCAGAGCGGCGAGGCGCATGTCGAGCAGCATCTGCGAGATCGACGCGCCGAAGTGGCGGCGGAAACCGAGCTGCAGCGCGCGGATGCCAATGCCGGAGACGCAGGCGAGCTGCGCGAGGTCGAGCGGCTCGCCGGCATTATCCGCAAGATGATCGCGCGCGGCACAAAGCGCGCGCGGCAGCCGCTCGGCCCGGCCGGAGAAAGTTCGTATCGCATCCGACAGGCCATGCCGTTGGCCATTGAGCAGATGATCGAGCAGCAGCTCGCGCCAATCGGCCATCGCGACCGCTGACAGCCTGCCGGTGGGACCGAGGCGCTCGGCGAGCAGCATCAGCTCGGCGAGACTGGTTCGCAGGCGCCGCCCCGACGGCGCATCGAGATCGATCACCGGATCGAACTCGACCGTGCCCGAAGCCCTGCCCGACAGCGCCGCGGCGCGCTGTTCCACCATGCGGCGGTCGAGCAGCAGGATCGCCTGTGCGCAGTCGCGCCACATCATCCGGGTCGGGATCGTCGGCGACAGCAGCGACGCCGTCCGCTCCGGCGCGGCCTCGAGCTCGGTGACACCGGCGCGGATGCGGGCTGTGCCCGTGAGCGGGATCTGCACCAGGAAAAAGCGCTCGAGGCAGCCGGGATCGATGCCGACCGATCCGCCATAAGCGACGTAGTTGATGGAAAAGCCGTCGAAAGTCGCACAATTGTGCCGGGCCGAGAAGCCGGACGCGCGCGCCTGTGCCGGCTTGAGGTCGTGCGGGCAGAAGATGCGCCCGATCTCCTCGGCCGCTTCGTCGACATCGTCAGTGGTGACGCGGGCGAAATCCGTGAGCCGTTCGGCTGCGGATGCCCTTGCGCTCATTTCCAGCACGGCTGCGGACATCTCGACCACGCTTCGCGTCGCGGAATTGCTTTAAGCTTATAACAACTCCACCGGGCCGAGAAGGGCCACGCCCGCAAAATCGTCGTGCTGCACGGCAGCAACCATCGCCGGATTCGTTTAGCGGATAGACAGCCGCCCCACTGTTGACTGAAGCTCCATCCTCGCCGGAATCCAATGGGAGCGCGCCATGACTGCACCTGAAAAGACTGCACTCGAAAAAGGCATTACCGCGAACGGCACAGGCTACGGCGGCAAGACTTGGAACATCCTGGGCCAGGTCTATTTCCCCAAGGCCGTCACCGACTCCACCTTCGCATTCGAGACCAACAGCGATCCCGGCCAGTTCGTGCCGGTGCACATCCATCCGACCCAGGACGAGTTCATCCTGGTCCAGGAAGGCACGCTCGACCTCAAGCTCGACGGACAATGGGTCAAGGCCCATGCCGGCGATCTCGTGCGCATGCCGCGCGGCATCCCGCACGGCTATTTCAACAAGTCCGACAAGCCGTGCCGCGCGCTGTTTTGGGTCTCGCCGATGCAGAAGCTCGAGGCGCTGTTCAACCAGCTGCACAATCTGACAGATCCCGCCGAAGTCGTGCGCATCTCGGCGCTGCACGAGGTGGATTTCCTGCCGCCCGAGGCAAACGACTAGCTTCCTCGTCCACCTCATCTGCTTGCCGGCCCGCCGGCCGCGCCTTGCGGCCGAACGTGGTCGCTTGCGCGGAAAACACATTGCGAGCAAACCCATGGTCACTCCCAAGCATGTCTGCGTGATCGGCGCCGGCGTCTCCGGCCTTGCCGCCGCCAAGGCGTTCTCCTCCCGCGGCCACCGCGTCACCATCGTCGAACGCTCTGGCGATCTCGGCGGCGTCTGGGAGCCGGCGCGCTCCTATCCCGATGTGCAGACGCAGAGCCCGAAGGAGCTCTACCGCTACACGGACCGCGCCATGCCGGAAGCCTATCCGGAATGGCCGACCGGGCCCCAGGTCCACGCCTATCTCGCCGACTATGCGAAGAGTTTTGGCCTCGACCGCATGTTGCGCCTCGACACGGCCGTGGCAGGCATGGCGCGCCGCGCCGACGGCAAGCCAGGATGGACGCTCGCACTATCATGCAAGGACGGCACGACGAATGAGGATTTCGATTTCGTCGCTGTGTGCACCGGCCAGTTCAACGAGCCGCGCGAGCTGCATTGCCCGGGCGAGGACGGCTTTCTGGCACAAGGCGGCCAGATCCTGCATTCGTCGAAATATGGCGATCCCTCGCTGGCGAAGGGACGCCGTGTCGTCGTGCTCGGCGGCTCGAAATCGGCGACCGACATCGCGGTCAACGCAGTGAAATCGGGCGCGCGCGAGGTCACCATCGTGATGCGCGAGCCGGTCTGGCGCATCCCCTATTTCATCGGCGGGCTCGTGAACTTCAAGCGCATCCTCTACATCCGCGCGCAGGAGGAGATGTTTCCGGGCTGGGGCATCGGCCCGATGGGGCGGCTCGCCCATCGCGTCGCCGCGCCGCTGGTGTGGGCGAACTGGCGCGGGCTGGAGAGCCTCTTGAAAGCGCAGCTCAAGCTCGGCCGCTGCAAGATGGTGCCGAAGGAGCGGATCGAGGACGGCGTCAACTGCTCGGTGCCGATCGCAACACCCGGCTTCTATCCGATGGTCGCCGACGGTCGCATCAAGGCGGTGTTCGGCACGTTCGACCATTATGACGGCGACAGCATCGTGATGAGCGGCGGCGAGCGCGTCGGTGCCGACGTCGCGGTGCTCGCGATCGGCTACAAGCTCGGCGTGCCGTTCCTGCCAGAGGCCTACAGGCAGAAGCTGGTCGATGCCGACGGGCAGTACCGGCTCTACCGCCTGATCGCCAATCCTGATCTGCCCGAACTCGGCTTCGTCGGCTTCAACTCCTCGTTCTGCACCGTTCTCTGCGCCGACCTCGCCGCCAACTGGCTGGTGCGCTATGCCGACGGCCAGCTCGCCAAGCAGCCGACGGCACAGGCCATGCGCGACAACATCGAGATGATGCTGCACTTCAAGCGCGTCGAGCGACCGGCCGCGGGCGTCTATGGCGGCCTCTGCGTCGCGCCCTATCACTACCGCCATTTCGACGAGCTGATGGCCGACATCGGCACGAAGAACCAGAAGACGGGCGGACTGAAAGGACGCTTCCAGCCGCCGGATGCGGATGCCTATGCGAAATTCCTGGCGACGGCGCCGGATTATCGTGCGGCATAAGGGCAAGAATGACGGCTGAGCGGGATTTGCATCTCGCCAGCCCTTACCTCCGATGCTTACGATCTCCCTGGCCAGCGAATCGATGGGAACCGGCCATGGGATTCAGACGTCTCGCGACCTTTGCGGTTGTTGCCTTCTTCGTCGCAGCGCCCGCCGCCAGCCAACAGCGTGCGCTCACGCCGCGGCAGACGGAGGCGGTCGCCGCCTATGACAAGGCGCTCGCCGAGTTCAAATCGATCCTCGCCGAACGACGGCGCCAGATCGACGCGAAAGAGCCGCTGCCAAATCTGCCGGGGCAGGCGCTTTATCTCGCGCGCGTCGCCGTGATCAGCTCGTACAAGGATCTCACCGATGCCATGCCGTCGCGGATCGGGAAGCCCAATAAGTTCGAGATTCCGCCGGCCTATTTCGACGCCGAGATCGAGCCGCTGATCGACGAATATTCAAGACTGTTCGACGTCATGGAGGCCCCGCCCGCCAATGCGCAGAACTCGGCGACGCCATTCAAGGACGTCGTCGATCTCGCCACGGTGATCGCCCGCGCCAAGGGGCTCGCACCTGAGCACGCCGCCGCTGCGGGGCGGATCAGCCTCGGACTGTTCTTTGCCGAGACCAACGGCAAGCAGAACGTCCGCAACGGGCGCTCCAACACCTATATGGGGAGCTTCCAGACCGGCCCCTCCGAGGACCGCAACGGCTACAGGAAATGGCAGGCGATCAAGGGCGAGATCGCCGCGATCGATGCGGCCTTGAGCGCGCGCGACGACAAGGAGGAGGCACGGGCGAGCGGCATCGACCGCCGCTTCAACCACTGGACCAACGTGCGCGACGGCCTGATGAACGCACATGCGGAGGTGTTCCGCGAGATCCCGGCCATCGTGAAGACACTGCCCGACCCGATCGACCAGATGAAGCTGTTCGAGCTGATTCAGATCGTGCCGACCCCGACGCGGGCCGCGCTCAAATCCGGCGATCTCCTGAACTACAGGGTGTCCAGCCCCCCGATCATGAAGCACCTGCGCAATAACAGCATCTTCGCGTTCGGGCAGGCCGACCGTGCCCGCACCTCCGCAAGCTTCCGCGAGATCCTCGCCGCGATGTGGCTGTTCAACCGCAAGTTCGAGAAGGCGATGGCGAAACACGCGGAGATCAAGGGGCGGTAGGCGCGCGCCAGGCAACTTTATCGGGTTTGCCTTGGTCCGTTCACGCGAAGGGCGACCGGCTAGATCGGTCGCCCTCCTCCTCATTTCACATCATCGGGATCATGATGACGATCCCGGGGCCGGACCAGAGGTCCTCAGTAGCGCGTCAAGCCTGGACCGCCGAAGCGATAGTTGATGCGCGCAGTGATGATATCCACGTCCTGACCGATGCTGTTGGTCGTGGCAACGCCTCCGGGGGCGGCTGCGAAGCTCAGAGTCCGACGATCGAGGAAGATGTGATCGTACTCCACGCCGACCGACCAATTGGGAGCGAAACCGAACTCCATGCCAGCGCCGACGGTAGCTCCCCACCGCGTATCGCTGCTGGAGTTGATCAACGCATTGGTTCCCGTGAAAGTGTGGGTGTAGCGGTTATCCACCACGGCCGCGCCGCCCTTCGCATATAGCAGCACGTTGTTCCAAGCCCAACCGACCTGGCCCGTGAAAAGACCGAAGGCGCGCAGCCGGGAATTAATGGTGAGGTCACCCGGCGCGAACACGAAGGCAGGCGACGACACCCGCGATCCGTTCAAGTCGGCCCAATCCCCTTGCGCCTCCAGTCCGAACACCCAGGACGCTGACTGCCAGCGATATCCGATCTGACCGCCAGCGACGGCACCGTCTGCGTTGTGACATCCCTCGCCTGCCGTAAAGGGTGCGCCTGCGAAGCTCACAAAGTCCCAGCAGTTGCGGGTGGTGCCGTATCCACCGTTGCCGCCGATGTAGAAGCCGCTCCAGTCGTAAACCGACGCCACAGCGGGCGGCGGCGCTTTAACGTACGGCCTTGCCGCCATATCAGCGGCCTGCGCATGGGTACTCAACGCCAGTGCCGCCACTGCGACACCGGCAAGCATTGTTTTTTTCATATGTAGTCCCCTTGGGCTGAAATGCCGTAGCAACTAGACACCATTGAGCGGTGCTTCGCTGTAGCCGTGAAAACACGGGTCTAGTGGGTGTTTAGCCAGGAGAGTTCCTCCCAATTCCGAACGTTCAGGGCCAAAAGCCCAAAGAAATCAATAAAAGCACAGCGCCGACGTGCCAACATTTCGGAACTCAACCTGATTGAAGCGGTGCTACCTGTCTTTCCGCACCGAAAAGCGGTTCTTTCGCTTTTCGAACGCGAGGTACTTTTCAATCGTGGCCTGAAGTTCACCCGCCAATTCCAACCGCCGCTCAGGCGTGTTGAGGCCGCGCTGAAGTTCGAGCACCCGGCCGGCCATTTCCTGACAGATCTTCGCAAGCATTTGGTTCATAGACAGCTTCCTCGGTGACTCAAACGAGAGGAAGTCGGTCTTGGATCACATCCAATCCGAGCCCAGGAGAACTCACGCCCGGGCGAAGCGATCCTGCGGATGGCGGTAAAAGGCAAGTCGACCGAGATCGAGCGTCTGACTCCACTCAATTTGCTCGGTCCGGCACCCGTGGCCGGCCGCTCGACGCGGGCGGTTGCAACCGCTACCGAAAATTGTAGCCTCTCGCTCTCACCAGCGACGCGGATCAATCCATGCGTATTCTCATTCTCGGCGGCAGCCAGTTTCTCGGACGCGCGGTCGCGAGCCATGCCTGCGCTGCCGGTCACGAGGTGACCTGCGCCGCCCGCGGCGTAGCCGGGCCGATTGCGGCGGGCGCGCGCTTCATCCGGATCGACCGCGATGCGGCCGACGGTCTTGCGCCGCTCGCGGGCGAGACATTCGATGCTGTGGTCGACGTCTCGCGTCATCCCGGCCAGGTCCGACACGCGGTCGCGGCGCTGAAGCGACCCGGCGTGCACTGGACCTTCGTCTCCACGATCAGCGTGTATGCGGACAACCGGATACCAGGACAACGCGCGGATACAGCGCCGCTGCGCGAGCCCGCGGCAGGGGAACTGGAGCACAGCACGGATGCCATTTACGGCGCCGCCAAGGTCGCCTGCGAGCAGGCGGTCGGCAACGATGCCTTCATCTGCCGCGCCGGCCTGATCGCCGGGCCGGAGGATCCGACGGGGCGCTTTGCCTATTGGCCGACACGGCTCGCGCGCGGCGGCGAGGTGCTGGCCCCGGCATCCCCTGATGATGCCGTCCAGTTCATCGACGTGCGCGATCTCGCGCAATGGATCGTGCATGCCGCGGAAATTCGCCTCACCGGCATCTATGACGGGATCGGGCCAATTCGCACGCGCGGCGAAGTCCTGGCCGAATGCGCAGCCGCGCTGAATGCGGCGTGCACCTTCACCTGGATCGATCGTGCGTTTCTTGAGGCCCACGACGTGCGGCGCTGGGCGGGCCCGCGATCATTGCCGCTGTGGCTGCCGCTGCCCGACTTCGCCGGCTTCATGACGCGCGACACCTCACCGGCCCGCGAGGCCGGACTGACCTCGCGACCTCCGGGAGACACCGCGCGCGATACGTTGCATTGGCTTCTCAACAGCGGAGGCCCGGTCATCGGGCTGACCGCCGATGAAGAGCGGGACGTGCTTGCGGCGTGGCATGCGGAAAGAGAGCTGCAGAGCGGAATGGCTTCAGGTTGAGCCGATTGCCGCCGGTCGTTCACCTCTCACGCTTGCACCCTCTTCCCGACCCTCTCCCGCAAGCGGGAGAGGAAGCGTACCTCCGTCGTCGCAGCGATTAGGACTCATCGCATCATGCGCAAATTCTCCGGCTTGTTCGGAGCCGCCGCCGCTACTCCGTCCGGATCGGCGAATCCTTCAGGCCGTTATCGTCATAGGCCTTGCGCAGCGTGCCGTTGGTCGTGGCCTCGGCCATGAACTTGCTGATGAAGGCCAGCGCCTGGTTGTGGCCGAGCGGCACGGCGACGGCGGTCACCGTCTTCTTGAACGTCTCGTCCAGCACGCGCGTACCCGGGATCTTCTGCGCCATCTTGTTGAGCTGGTCGCGCGACAGTGCAAAGGCGTCGATCTCACCGCTCTTCAACAGGCTGAAAATCTCGTCATAGGTCTGATAGCCCGTGACCTTCGCATGCTTCAGATGCGCGATCGCGCCGCGCATGGTCGTCGTGGCGTTGACGGCCGCAACCTTGATGCCGGGCTGGTCGAGCGTCGCAAAATTGCTGACCGCCGAGCCGGGCTTGACGATGTAGGTGGCGTCCGCGACCTCGTAGATCGGGCCGAACAGAATCCTGGTCTCGCGCTCGGGATCCTTAGGGAGCCAGGTGACGTCCCACGTCCCTTTTGACGCAGCGTCGGTGATCTGCCCGGAATTCTGGTGCACCACATATTCGACGGGGAGACCGAGCTGTGCGGCCATCGCCTTGCCGAGATCGACGGGCACGCCGGCATAGCCGGCTTCGGTCTTGGTCGACCAGAACGCGCCGCCTGCGGGGCTGATGGCGATCGCGACCCGCAGCTTGCCGGTCGGTACGATCTCGTCTTTCAGGCCCTCTGCTAGCGCGGGCATGGCAACGATCGCTGCGAGAACGAGGCCCGCGAGGGCCGACCGGAATGGCGTTGGCATGTCATGGTCTCCTCACCTTTTCTTCTTCCCGGCCGCTCCGTTCGGCTCGCGGCCTTTGATATAATTCTGGTCGATCACTCCCTCGGTGAAAAGCAGTTTGTCGTGATAAACTTGCCAAAGGCCATATCGCTCGTTGCAGTGCAAGGCCGGCGACTGCCATGGCTATGGTGTTCCACGGCCAGTCTTTTGTTGCTAGCCTGCCGCATCGACAGCCAGCAATCGGGGGCCACCGAATGACCGCAGCGAATCCCGCCTCTCGCGCAAGACGCAATGGCGCGTGGAGGCATATCGTGCGGGGCCTTTGCGCTGCGGCGTCCGTCGCCGTGCTCGCCGGCTGCGAGGACAAGAACACGTTCGTGGCACCGCCCCCGCCCAAGGTGGACGTGGCAACGCCCGTGCAGCGTCCGGTGACGCGCTACATCGAGGCCACCGGCAACACGGCGCCGATCAAGAACGTCGATCTCGTCGCGCGGGTGCAGGGCTTTCTGCAATCGATCGACTATCAGGACGGCAGCTTCGTCAAGCAGGGCACCCAGCTGTTCACGATCGAGCCGGAGACCTACAAGCTCAAGCTCGAACAGGCGCAGGCGGCCGAGACCGGCGCGCAGGCCTCGGTCCGGCAGTCGGAAGCCGATTACAAGCGGCAGGCGGAGCTGGTGCAGCGCCAGGCGGTCTCGCAAGCCACGCTCGACAATTCCACCTCTACGCGTGACAACGCCCAGGCCAATCTGCAGCAGGCGCAGGCCAACACCAGGCTGGCCCAGGTCAATTACGGCTACACCAAGGTAACGGCGCCGTTCGACGGCATCGTCAGCGCCCACATGGTCTCGGTCGGCGAGCTCGTCGGCGTCTCCTCGCCGACCCAGCTGGCCTCCATCGTCGCGATGGACCCGATCTATGTGAACTTCACCGTCAACGAGCAGGACGTGCTGCGCATCCGCGCCGAAGCCACCCGCCGAGGACTGACGCCCGCCGACATGAAGCAATTCCCGATTCAGGTGGGACTGCAGACCGAGACCGGCTATCCGCACGAGGGCAAGCTCGACTACGTCTCGCCGACGCTCAATCAATCGACGGGCACGCTGGCAGTGCGCGGCCTCATCCCCAACGACAAGCGGGTGCTGCTGCCCGGCTATTTCGTCCGCGTCCGCGTGCCCTTTGACCAGGAGAAGAGCGCCCTGCTCGTCCCTGATACGGCGCTCGGCAGCGACCAGGGTGGCCGCTATGTGCTGGTGGCCAACGCCGACAACGTCGTCGAGCAGCGCAAGGTGCAGATCGGCCCGGTCGACAATGGCCTGCGCGTCATCGAAAGCGGCCTGAAGCCGGAGGACCGCGTCGTCATCGCGGGGCTGTTGCGGGTGATCCCGGGCCAGAAGATCGATCCGCAGGTGACGAAGATCGAGCAGTCGCAGGCCTCGAGCAAGTAAGGGCTGCCAGCCATGATCTCAAAATTCTTCATCGAGCGGCCGGTCCTCTCGAACGTCATCGCGCTGCTGATGATCCTGATCGGCGGCGTCGCGCTGTTCAATCTCGCCATCGCGCAATATCCTGACGTGGTGCCGCCAACCGTGCAGGTCACGACGCGCTATCCGGGCGCCAGCGCCAAGACCGTGATCGACACAGTTGCCTTGCCGATCGAGCAGCAGGTCAACGGCGTCGAGGACATGCTTTACATGCAGTCCTATAGCGGCTCCGACGGCACCTATACGCTGACGGTGACCTTCAAGATCGGCACCGACCTCAACTTCGCGCAGGTGCTGGTGCAGAACCGCGTCTCCAGCGCGCTGTCGCAATTGCCGCAAGCCGTGCAGAACCAGGGCGTCACCGTGCAGAAGCGGTCGACGTCGATCCTCCTGTTCGTGACGCTGACCTCGCCGGATTCGCGATACGACAGCCTCTATTTGAGCAACTACGCCACCATCAACATCCGCGACGAGCTCTCCCGCCTGCCCGGCGTCGGCAACGTCACCGTGTTCGGCGCCGGCCAATATTCGATGCGGGTCTGGCTCGATCCGAACAAGTTGCAGGTCCGCGGGCTCGTGCCGCAGGATGTCATCCAGGCGATCCAGCAGCAGAGCCAGCAGGTCGCCGCCGGCCAGGTCGGCGCGCCGCCGACGCCGCCGGGACAGGCGTTCCAGTACACGCTCAACGTCAACGGACGGCTCGACGACACCAGCCAGTTCGAGAACATCATCGTCAAGTCAGGCAGCAGCGGCGATGTGACGCGCGTGCGTGACGTCGGCTGGGTCGAGCTGGGGGCACAGACCTACAGCCAGATCTTCTCGCTGAACAAGCAGCCGGCGGTCGGCATCGGCGTGTTCCAGTCGCCTGGCGCCAACGCACTGCAGGTCGAGCAGGCCGTCGAGAAGAAGATGGCGGAGCTCGCCAAGCGGTTTCCGGAAGGCGTCAAATACGACACGCCGTTCGACACCACCAAATTCGTCGAGGCCTCGGTGCACGAGGTCTACATGACGCTAATCGAGGCCGGCCTGCTGGTGCTGGTCGTGATCCTGGTCTTCCTGCAGGACTGGCGCGCGATGCTGGTGCCGGCAACCACCGTACCCGTCACCATCATCGGTGCCTTCGCGGCGATGGCGGCGCTCGGCTTCACCATCAACATGTCGACGCTGTTCGCGATCGTGCTCGCGATCGGCATCGTGGTCGACGACGCCATCGTCGTCGTGGAAGGCGCCGCGCACAACATCGAGCGGGGCATGAACGGCCACGACGCCGCGATCAAGGCGATGGACCAGCTGTTCGCGCCGATCGTCGGCATCACGCTGGTGCTGATCTCGGTGTTTCTGCCGGCCTCGTTCCTTGCCGGCCTCACCGGGCGGATCTATTCGCAATTCGCGCTGGTGATCGCCGCGACCGCGCTTTTGTCCGCCATCAACGCGGCGACGTTGAAGCCGACGCAATGCGCGCTGTGGCTGCGGCCGGCGGTGCCGCCGGAGCAACGCAATTTCTTCTACCGCGGCTTCAACGCGGTCTATGACCGCGTCGAGCGCGGCTACACCAGGTTGATCACGTTCCTCGTCAAGCACGCCACTATCTCGGTCGCGTTCGCGCTTCTGGTGATCGGCGCCAGCGGCTACGGCCTGTCGCGGGTGCCGACCGGCTTCCTGCCGATCGAGGACCAGGGCTACCTGATCGCCGCGGTGCAGCTGCCCGACGGCGCCGCGCTCGAGCGGACCCAGGCGGTGCTCGACAGGGCCAGCACACTGATCAAGGAGACCCCCGGCGTCCAGCAGGTCATCACCATCGCCGGCATCTCCGCGCTCGACAACAGCGCCAGCCTCGCCAATGCCGGCGTCGCCTACATCATCCTGAAGGATTGGGACGCGCGCAAAGGACCCGGCGAAGATCTGCGCTCGCTGGTGTACGGCCTCAACGACAAGCTCGCGGCCATCATGGAGGCCCGTACCATCGTGCTGCCGCCGCCGCCGATCCAGGGCATCGGCAACGCCGCGGGCTTCTCGATGCAGGTCGAGCTGCGCGACGGCAACAGCGATTTCGCCAAGCTGCAGGCCATCACCGGCGCGATGGTCTCGAACGGCCAGAGCCAGAGTGCGCTGCAGCGGGTGCAGTCCTCGTTCCGTTCCTCGGTACCGCAATTCAACGTCGAGATCGATCGCGTCAAGACCCAGACGCTGCACGTCGCCACCGATCAGGTGTTCTCGGCGCTGTCGACCTATCTCGGCTCGTCCTATGTCAACCAGTTCAACAAGTTCGGCCGCGTGTTTCAGGTCTATACGCAGGCCGATCCCGCCTTCCGCGTCACCGAGCGCGACATCGCCAACATGCAGGTGCGCAATTCCAACGGCGACATGATCCCGATCGGCACCGTCGCCAAGATCACGCCGGCCACGGGGCCGTCGCTGATCAGCCTCTACAATCTCTATCCCTCCTCGACCGTGATCGGCCTGCCGGCGCAGGGCTATTCCTCCGGCCAGTCCTTGAAGCTGATGGAGGAGATCGCGGACAAGACGCTGCCGCCGGGCACCGGCTACGAATGGACCGCGATGTCCTATCAGGAGAAGGCGGTCTCGAACCAGATCTACTGGGTGTTCGGCCTTGCCATGCTGCTGGTCTACCTGGTGCTCGCCGGCCAGTATGAGAGCTGGTACGCACCGATCTCGGTGATCCTCGCCGTGCCGCTGTCGCTGCTGGGGCCGATGCTGATCCTCTCCGCCCTCAAGATCGACAACAACCTCTATTGCCAGATCGGCCTGATCCTCCTGATCGCGCTGTCGGCCAAGAACGCGATCCTGATCGTCGAGGTCGGGCTCGAGCTGCACGGCCGCGACGGCAAGCCGGTGCTGGAGTCCGCGATCGAAGCGGCGCGCGCCCGCTTCCGCCCGATCCTGATGACATCGTTCGCCTTCATCCTCGGCGTGGTGCCCCTGGTGCTCGCCACCGGCGCCGGCGCCAGCGCCCGCAAGTCGATCGGCATCACGGTCTTCTCGGGCATGCTGGCCTCGACCTGCCTCGCGGTGCTGTTCGTGCCGGCGTTCTTCGTGGTGGTGCAGCGCTTCGAGAACTGGCGGGCGAGCAAGAAGGCGCCGAAGGTGGCCGAGGTGAAGCCCTAGCCCTTCTCCGCCGCGACCTGCCGCGCTTCGCCGCTCGACACCAGCAGCACCGAGACTTTCGATTGCCGCAGCACGGCGTCGGCGACGCCGCCGAAGGAGAGATGATCGGCCTGGATGCGGTCGACGCCCATGACGACGAGATCGACGTCGGTGGTGTCGATCTCGCGCAGGATCGCCGCCTCCGGCGCCCGGTTCACCCGCAGCGTGGTGGTGATGTCGACGTCGTAGCGGGCGGCGAGATCGCTGGCGTCCTTGAGGATGCCCGCCTCCTGACTGAGGCCGCGGGAGGTGCCGCGCTGCGCGCCCTTGTCGCGCGTCGTCGCGACATAGATCACCCGGAGCGAGCCTGATCCTCCTTGCGCCAGCGCAACTGCGACCTCGGCGCCGCGCTTGGAGATGCCGCTGCCGGAGACCGGGACGAGGATGTTGAGTCCCTCGGGCATCGGCTGCTTCAGGTGCTTGCCCTTGGCCGCGGCGATCGCGAGCGGTCCCTCGAACGTTGTGGCAATGTCCTCGATCTTGCGGTCGAAGCGATCCTTGGTCGCGGCGACCTTGTCGACGCCGACGACGAGGAGATCAAAACCCTTGCGCGCCTCCTCGGCGATGGTCTCGCCGAGCTCCGCACGCCTCGCACGGGTCACGACGTCGACGCTGCCGGTGTCTCCCTCGGTGTTGGCAGCCACCGCCTCGGCCGCTTTCTTCACCACGGCTTCGTGGCTCTCCTCCGCGTCGCGGCCCTTCTCCTGCTCCTCCGGCCGCTTGCCGATATGCAGCACGGTGATCGGCAGGCCGCGCATGCCGGCGATCAGGCCCGCGAGGTGAGCGGCAAAGGTGGCATTGACGCTTTCGTCCACCGCCAGCAGAGGGCGCTCGAGATTGGCGAGGAAGCCGCGCTTCTCGAATTCCTCCCGTTCCAGCCGCTCCTTCTCCTCCTTGTTCATCGGCAGCCGCGCCAGCGCCGCGCGCAGCATCGGCGGCATTGCCATCGTGGTCACGATCGCCATGGTCACGATCATCGTGAACAGGTTCTGGCTGAGCACGCCGATGGACAGGCCAATGGTCGCGATGATGACCTCGGTCGAGCCGCGGGCATTCATGCCGCTCGCGAGAGCCAGCGACTCCCGCGTGCTGAGGCCGCCGACCGTGCCGCCGACGAAGGCGCCGCCGAACTTGCCGACGCTGGCGATCACGACCAGGAGGCCGGTGAGCATCAGGAGATTGGGATCGCGCAGCACGGAGAGATCGGCGGCAAGGCCGGCCAGGCCAAAGAACACCGGCATGAAGAAGCTCGAGATCAGCCCGCGCAGGCGCTCGTCGATCTGCCGCGTCAAGATCGGGGATTCCCCGACCAGGATGCCGGCGACGAAAGCACCCAGCACGGTGTGCACGCCGATCAGATGCGTGATCATCGCCATCGCGCACATCAGCAGCAGGATCACGGTGATGACGGCCGCGGCGCTGACGAGATTGTCGTTGGCCCAGCGGATCAGCTGAAACACCAGGCGGCGGCCGATCGTGAAACTGACGGCGAGGAAGGCGAGCGTGCCGAGCACGGCTTTCGCCACCGAGGCGATATCCAGCGCCCCATGCGAGGCCAGGCTGAAGATGACGGCAATGATGATCCAGCCGATGGTGTCGTCGATCACGGCGGTCGCGACGATGATCTGCCCGACATTGCGCCGCATGAAGTTCATCTCGCGCACGACCACGGCAACTATCTTCACCGAGGAGATCGACAGCGCCGTGCCCATGAACAGCGAGGCGACGAGACGTTGTTGCGGATTGGGCAGCAGCGCATCGGGCAGGAATTCGCCGAGCGCGAAGCCGCAGGCAAAGGGCACGAGGATGCCGGCGATCGAGATCGCGATCGCGGCCTTGCCGACCTTGCGGACCAGCTTGAGATCGGTCTCCATGCCGGTGAGCAGCAGAAGCAGCAGGATGCCGACCTGCGCGATGCCGTCGATCATCGCCTTCTGCTCGGGCGATTTGGGGAAGATCGCGGTTTGCGCCTCCGGCCAGACCCAGCCGAACAGCGACGGACCAAGGATGATGCCGGCGAGCAGCTCGCCGATCACCGAGGGCTGGCCGATCCGCTGCATGATCTCGCCGAGACCGCGGCCGACCGCGATCAGCAGCACGATCTGCGCCACCAGCAGGAATTCGGACGGGCCGGCCGGTTTGCCCGTTTCAGCGCCGGCCGCAATGGTGGTGAGAACGAGCGCCGCGAAGGCAAGGCTGGCCGATCCGAGCAGGCGCCATGGCATGCAGATGTCTTTCCCCCTTTGCCCCGGTGTCGGGGCCATGGGGATAGAACCCGCGGAAGGTGGCGCGGGTTCCCGGCGTAGGAGGCTGCGGGCGGCAACAAAAAGTCGAAAACAACCCCATGCACAGTAGGGATGGAGTTGAAAAGGCTCGGGAAAATTTTGGCGTTACCGAAGCGCTTTGCTCCGTCGCGCAAAACAGGAGTAGGAGTGAGATCATGGACGGTGCGAGCGTTCCCCGGACGCAGCGCAGCGTCTTTTCGACGAGGCGCTGCTGAGCCGGGGCCCATCTCGCCGCATGCCATGTCGCTTCTGGGTCCCGGCTCTGCGCCGCAACGCCTGCGCGTTGCAGCTTGTCCGGGACACGAGGCCCCTCACACGGGCTGCGGCGTCCGGATCTCGCGGGGCAGGATGATAGCGGCGGCGATCGCGAGCAGGCAGAGGCCGGCGAAGGCGTGCAGCATGGTGACGAAGCCGCCCTGCTCGTAGAGCCAGGCAACCAGGCCGACCGAAGCACCCGCCGCGGTGAAGCCGATGAAGTAACGCACGGCGTAGGCGCGCGAGCGCCATTCCTCGCTGGTGTATTTGCCGACCATGGCGTCGTTCACCGTGACCTGGCCGAACGCGCCCATGACGATGCCGATCGACACCAGGATCAGCGGCAGATTGTTCAGGGTCGCGGCGAGATAGAGGAACGGCGCCAGCATGAAGGACAGCGGCAACGCCACCGTCTTCAGCGAGTAGCGGTCGAGCAGCCGGCCGATCGTGTACTGGGTCATCGCGCCGAACACGTAGACGCAGGCGGCGATGACGCCGAGCAGCGCCGGGCTTTTCGTCAAGTCCGCCAGCCGCTCCGCGAACAGCTTCGGCAGCGCCACGGTAACGGCGTTGAACGTCGTGGAGATCGCGATCACCACGATCAGCAGCGACAGCACCACGCGCCACATGTCCTGCTTGGCCACCCGCGCCTGCGCCGCCGCCTGCTTGGCGCCCTTGCGGTCCTCGTGCACGACCATCATCGCAAAGGCGAGGCCGATCAGGATCGTGACCACGCCGGGAACGATGAAGGCAAAACGCCAGCCGAGATATTGCCCGATCACGCCGGTAACCAGCGCCGAGGAGGCGACGCCGAGATTGCCCCAGACGCCGTTGATGCCCATCTCGCGGCCGAGCCGGTCGGCATAGGACACGATCATTGCGGTGCCGACCGGATGATAGATCGAGGCAAAGATGCCGATCGAAAGCAAGGCGGCGCCGAGCTGCGCCGGGGTCTGCACGAAGCCGACCGCGATCATGGACAGACCGATGCCGACGAAGAAGATCAGCATCATGTGGCGGCGGCTCCAGCGGTCCCCCAGCCAGCCCGTGAGCAGCGAGCCGGCACCGAAGGCGACGAAGCCCGGCGTCGCGTAAGGCAAGAGTTCCGAATAGGCCATGCCGAGCGCCGGGCCCATGATGATCACCGCGGCGGCGAAGATCAGCATCGAATAATGGTCGATGAAATGGCCTGCGTTGACGAAACTGATCACCCGGCTGGGGCTGTTCATTTCCCGAATCCTCTCCTGCTCCGAAATGAGTTATATGTCCTCCCCATGACGGGATGCCGCCAATGACTGTCTTGGAAAGGCCAAACTTGGAAACGCCTATCCTCCGGGAGGTCCGGAGCAACCACCGCTCGCCCGCCGGCGTGCATCTGGTCGCGCGCGACTATCCCAAGGGGATGCGGATCGATCCGCATTTGCACCGCGAGGCCCAGCTGATCTATGCGGCCAAGGGCACCATGCAGGTGACGACCCCCGGGGGACGCTGGCTGGTGCCGCCGGACCGGGCGGTGTGGGTCCCGGCCGGGCTCGATCATGCCCTCGACCTGCTCGCCGATATCGAGATGCGCACGCTGTATTTCGACCTGTCCTGGCTGAAGCGCGAAAAGCGCTATGAGGGATTGACCAGGGAATTCGTGGTCCGGGTCTCGCCGCTGCTCAACCAGGCGATCCTCGCGCTGTTCGACACTGGCAATACCGAGGAGCGCGCCGAGCTGCTGGTGCGCCTCGTCATGCTGGAATTGCACCAGGCCGAGGATTCCGCGACCTTCGTGCCGTTGCCGCATGAGCCGCGCTGCCGCCGCGCCGCGATGATCGTGCTCGACGACCCCACCGGCCTGCACGACATCGACACGTTGGCGCGCGAGGTCGGAACCTCGGCGCGCACGCTGTCGCGGCTGTTTTCCGCGGAGACGCAGCTGAGCTTCAAGAGCTGGTGCCAGCGCGCGCGGATTGCCGCGGCAATCCAGCGGCTGTCGACGGATGCAAATGTCTCCGTGAAGCAGCTAGCGACCCAGCTCGGCTATGCCAGCGTGCCGGCATTCTCCGCCGCGTTCCGGCAAGTGACGGGGCGGACGCCGACGGAATTTGCGGGGAAGTAGGCCGCTCGCATTCACAGGTCGTCGTGCCCAAGCTTGTCCCGGCCATGACGATGCGGAAACTGGAATGCCTCAAACTGCCATATGCGATCGCCCTCGCCTCGCCCAGCATGCCTGCATTCTCCAAACGCACGGCCCGACTAAAGTTGCCGCATTCCTCCGCTTGATTGTGATCGGTTTCCGCCCAAATCCCGTGTAAGCTTCCGCAACGCACAACTGACACGAAAGCCCCGATGGCCAACGCCTTCTTCTCCGACCTGCTCGCCACCATCTCCGAGCGCGGCCGCACGCTGCTTCGTCGCGGCGAGGCCGCCGATACCAGACCGGATGCCGATGGGCTGATCGAGCTCTGTGATGCGCTGCTGTCGGGCCGAGGCGAAGCGTCGGGCATCGCCATCGCCCGCGAGGTGCTCGACATCTACCGTGAGCTGGATGCGGCGGGACGCCGCGCCTTCTTCGACGGACTGGTGCGCGATTTCGGCCCGGACCGGGAGCGTCTATCGAAGGCAATCGAGAAATGGCGTGCCGCGCCGAGCGACGAGGACGCGAGCTCGCTGCATTTCGCTTCGGAGCCGCGGCGGCAGGAGCTGATCCGCCGGCTCAACCGCGCGCCCGGCGGCACCGGCGAGCTCGTCAACATGCGCGCCGATCTGCTCGGCATGATGAACGGGCACACCGATCTCGCCGCCCTCGATCGCGACGTCTCGCATCTGCTTTCTTCGTGGTTCAACAGGGGGTTTCTCGTGCTGCGCAGGATCGACTGGTCGACGCCGGCCAACATCCTCGAAAAGATCATCCGTTACGAGGCCGTGCACGAGATCTCCGACTGGGACGATCTGCGCCGCCGCATCGATCCGGTCGACCGCCGCTGCTATGCGTTCTTCCACCCCGCGATGGTGGACGAGCCCCTGATCTTCGTCGAGGTGGCGCTGACCGAGACGATTCCGGGCGCGATCGCGCCGCTGCTTGCGGTCGACCGCCAGCATCTGCCGATCGAGCGCGCGCGCACCGCCGTGTTTTATTCGATCTCGAATACCCAACGTGGCCTTGGCGGCATCTCCTTCGGCAGCTTCCTGATCAAGCAGGTGGTGGAGGAGCTGCGCCGCGAAACGCCGAAGCTCGACACTTTCGTGACCCTGTCGCCGGTGCCGGGCTTCATGGCCTGGGTGAAGCAGGACAGGGACCTGCCGCTCTCGGACGAGGACCGCGAGGTGCTGAAGCGCCTCGACGATCCCAAATGGTTCGAGAACCCCGAGACGACGTCGCTGCTCCGCGCCGTGATCGAGCCGCTCGCCGCGCATTATTTCCTCAAGGCGCGCACGCCGAAGGGCAAGCTGATCGATTCCGTCGCCCGCTTCCACCTCGGCAACGGTGCAAGGCTCGAACGCATCAACTGGCTGGGCGACCTCTCACCGAAGGGATTGCGGGAGTCGGCCGGCGTGATGGTCAACTACCTCTACCGCCTCGACGACATCGAGAAGAACCACGAAGCCTATGCCAATGACGGCGAGGTCGTGGCGTCCAGCGCGGTGAAGAAGCTGCTGAAGGGCGAAGGGCGACGGCTGCTGGATATGCGGCTGTCGTAGCTGCAAACCCAGTTGTCGTCCCGGACAAGCGCAGCGAAGCGAAGCGCAGATCCGGGACCCATAACCACAGAGAGTGATGGTTACGGGGACTCGGAGTGACCAGCTCGCGCCACGACTTTCCCCTGGGGCTATGGGTCCCGGATCGGCGCGCGCTTGGGGCGCGCTTGTCCGGGACGACAGCGAGTGTGACGCGGCCATCGTGCCGTAGCGCTGGCGCCCCTACTCCGCCAGCGCCTTCATCTCCTTGTAGAGATCCGACTTGCCCTCGAAGCCGATGCCGGGGAGATCGGGCATCGTGATGTGTCCGTTCTCGACGCGGACGCCGTCCGGGAAGCCGCCATAGGGCTGGAACAGGTCGGGGTAGCTCTCATTGCCGCCGAGGCCGAGGCCGGCGGCGATGTTGAGCGACATCTGGTGGCCGCCGTGCGGGATGCAGCGGCTGGGCGACCAGCCGTAGGTTTTCAGCACTTCCAGCGTGCGCTGGTATTCGCAGAGACCGTAAGACAGCGCGCAGTCGAATTGCAGCCAGTCGCGGTCGGGGCGCATGCCGCCGTAGCGGATCAGGTTGCGGGCGTCCTGGTGGCTGAAGAGATTTTCGCCCGTCGCCATCGGTCCCGGATAGAATTCGGCGAGCGCGGCCTGCAGCGCGTAGTCGAGGGGATCGCCAACCTCCTCGTACCAGAACAAGGGATAGTCGCGCAGCATCTTGGCGTAGGCGATGCCGGTCTCCAGGTTGAAACGGCCGTTGGCATCGACGGCGAGCTGCGCGTCCTTGCCGATCTCCTTGAGCACCGCCTCGATCCGCGTGCGGTCCTCTTCGATCGGCGCGCCGCCGATCTTCATCTTCACGACGTTGTAGCCGCGATCGAGATAGCCGCGCATCTCACCGCGCAGCATCGAGAGATCCTTGCCGGGATAATAGTAACCGCCGGCGGCGTAGACGAAGACGCGTGGATTGGCTTTGACGCCGTGGCGCTCGGCGAGCAGACGGAACAGCGGTTGGCCGGCGATCTTGGCCACCGCATCCCACACCGCCATGTCGATGGTGCCGACCGCGACCGAGCGCTCGCCATGGCCGCCGGGCTTCTCATTGGTCATCATCGCGGCCCAGACCTTGTCAGGGTCGAGATTGTCGCCGGCGCTATTGAGCAGCGACTTCGGATCGGCCTCCGTGATGCGCGAGGCAAAGCGTTCGCGGATCAGGCCGCCCTGCCCGTAGCGGCCGTTGGAGTTGAAGCCGTAGCCGACGACGCGCTTGCCGTCGCGCACGACGTCAGTGACGACGGCGACGAGGCTCGTCGTCATCTTGGTGAAGTCGATATAGGCGTTACGGATCGGGGACGAGATCGGCTTGGTGATCTCGCGGACGTCGACGATGCGGACGGACATGGGCAGGCCTTCTCTTGGCGTCATTCCGGGATGGTTCGAAGGACCAGACCTCAGGTGCGCAATTGCGCACCGGGGAATCTCGAAATTCCGGGTTCGATGCTTCGCATCGCCCCGGAATGACGGTGACTATTTCTTATCCCTGAAATAAGGCTCGACGGGTCCGTGCACCTTGATGGTCAGCGGGTTGCCGTGGCGGTCCTTGGCGTTCCCTGCGGTGACGCGGACCCAGCCCTCGCTGATGCAGTACTCCTCGACATTGGTCTTCTCGACACCCTTGAAGCGGATGCCGACGTCGCGCGACAGGATGTCCGCGTTGTAATACGGGCTGTTCGGATCGACCGACAGGCGGTCCGGAAATTCGTCGCTCATGATTGTCTCGCTCACAGCAGTGTTTCGATTTGATTGCGCAATCCTTCGGGCCGTGCGGTCGGCGCGTAGCGCGCGACCACCTTGCCCGCTCGGTCCACCAGGAATTTGGTGAAATTCCATTTGATGGAGGCGCCGAGAAGCCCGGATTGCTGGCGTTTCAGGTACTCATACAGAGGGTGCGCATTGGCGCCGTTGACGTCGATCTTCTCGAACAGGGGAAAGGTGACGTCGTAATTGGTCGAGCAGAACGCCTGGATCTCGCTCGCCTGGCCCGGCTCCTGCGCGCCGAACTGGTTGCAGGGAAAGCCGAGCACGGCGAAGCCGCGCGGCGACAGATCGCGATGCAGATCTTCCAGGCCGCGATATTGCGGCGTGAAGCCGCATTTGCTCGCGGTGTTGACGATCAGTAGCACCTGCCCTTCGAAGCGGCGCATCGGGACCTCCTCGCCGGCCAGCGAGTTGGCTTTGAAGTCGTAGATCACCGACATCGCTAGCCCACGGGATCGATCGGCGACGGCGGCACGCCGCCGGCCTCGATCGCCTCGCCTGCGAGCAGACAGAGATCCTCGCGATAGCGGCCGGACACGACGTGCACGCCGACCGGCGCCTTGCCGACGAGACCCGTGGAGACCACGAGGCCGGGCAATCCCATGAAGGGAATCGCGATCTGCGGCAGCTGCGCTTCCCACACCCGCTTGAAGGACTCGTCGTCCTTGCGGTCCAGATGATCGGGGAACGGCAGCTCGCCCGAGACCGGCGTCAACAGCACGGCGTATTTCTCGAAGAACAGCATCCAGTCGCGGGTCAGCGTGGCCCGCCGCGTCAGCGCCTTGGCGTAATTGGCCTGGTCCATCGGCGTGACCCTGGCGCGGTTGCCGCGCAGGCAGGCCAGCGCGCCGGGATCGCCTTCGCGTTCGGCCGCCTCGAGCTGCGCCTCATAGCCGTCGCCGAGCCAGAGCTTGATCTGCCACTCGACCGCCTCGCGCATCGGCGGCGTGTCCTCGATGATATCGACGGTCCACCCCGCCCGCTCCAGCCGCTTGCCGGCATCGCTCACCGCCGCCTTCACCTCCGGCGTGGTGGCAAGGCCGCCCGGATTGAGGCAGAGCGCGGCGCGCTTGTCTCGCGCCGGGCCTTGCAGCGGCGCCGGCACGAACCAGGGATCGCGGATGTCGCGCGCCGACATGGCTTCGAGCGAGATGCGCAAATCGTTGACGGTGCGCGCCAGCGGACCCGACACCGCCATGATCTGCGGCCCGATCGGGCGCTCCGGCAGCGCCGGGTTGAAGGCGGGGATGCGCCCCAGCGTGGGGCGCAGACCGTGCACGCCGCAGGCATAGGCGGGATAACGGATCGAGCCGGCAATGTCGGTGCCGTGGGCGATGTGGCCGATGCCGGCCGCGACCGCCGAACCGGCGCCGCCGGACGAGCCGCCCGGCGTCAGCGAGGCATCGCGCGGGTTCTTGGTGTCGCCATGGATGAGGTTGGTGGTGAACCAGCGATAGGAGAAGGCCGGGCAATTGGTGCGGCCGAGCAGGATGGCGCCGGCTTTGCGGAAGTTGGCGACGACCGGATTGTCCTCGCGCGCGATCACGTCGCGCTGCAGCTTCAGGCCGTTGGTGGTGGCAAAGCCCTCCTGGTCGACATTGGCCTTGATGGTGACGGGCACACCGGCGAGCACGCCCGGATCCTCGCCCCGCGCGATGGCGGCATCGACGGCATCGGCCTGCTTGAGCACGTCGTCCGGCCGGTGGTCGATCACCGCATTGAGCTTGGGATTGACGGCATCGAGCCGGGCGAGACCGGCCTTGGCAGCCTCCCTGGCGGACACCTTTTTGGACTTGACGAGGGTGGCGAGGTCGGCAGCCGACAGGCGCCAGAGATCTTGCATGGCTTGCTCCGTGTAACCGGCGTCTTTTAGCGCCGGGAACGCGGCAAAGCCATGCGGATTTCGCGGGGGTGAAGGGCGGGCGCTCAGCACGTAATCGCGCCGTGGGCTCGGGTGAGGGCTCTGTCCCCTGGGGGTTCTCGCTTGCGGAGACACCCTCTCCCCAGCCCTCCTCCGCGAGCGGGGGAGCAGCGCACCTCGCGTGCCTCTAATGCCTTGTCGCGGACGGATCCGGGATGTCCAGCAGCGCCTCGGTGAAGGGAAACTCCAGCACGACCTCGCCTTTGGTGTCGGTCACCTCGATCACCGCCTCGAGCAGGGCCCGCTGGGTGCCCTCGGACTTCACCACCTCCAGGATCATCTGGCGGGCGACCTCCCAGGCGCGATCGGGGTTGCGCAGGTCCTCGCCATCAGGATCCACGATCAGTTCGTCGCCGATACGGGTGTTGAAGAAATATCTGGGCATGCCTGATCCAATGGGGTCGCCTGTAGCCGATTGGAAGCCGTTCTAAACTCACAACTCGTTTATCCCGACAGGGACCACGACCTATCGGCATTTTGGTGTGTCATTCGCGCATCTTTGCGGCCGGAATGCGCTCTCTTGCAGCGCAGCAATTCGGGAGGCCTACTACCTAGGTCCGGGAAAATTTCACTAGCGAACTTCTCGGCGCGCATTAACTTAGAGGGTGGGCGGATACGTCCGAATTCGCAAAAATGGAGAGCCAAAATGGCATGGAAAGCCCCGAAGATCGTCGAAGTGCCCTGTGGCATGGAAATCAACATGTATGTGAGCGCCACCCGCAAGTAAGCCGGTTGGCGATCTCGCGTTCTGCGGCGGTGGATCTTTTGGTCACGACGCGTTTCCGAAGGATAGAATCCGTGTCGGCATTTGCGTCGGCCTGAGATCCACCGCGCGTGTTCCTTTCCAGGAGACGGATCATGCTTCGCGTCGTCGTCCTGGGCGCCGCAGCCGGCGGCGGGGTTCCCCAGTGGAATTGCGGCTGCGAGGGCTGCCGGGCGGCCCGCAATGGCGGGAATGAGCTGCACCGGACGCAAGCCTCGATCGCCTTCAGTGGCGACGGCGACAACTGGTTCCTGATCAACGCCTCCCCCGACCTGCGCCAGCAATTGAATGCCACGCCGCAGCTACACCCCAAGGCCGGTGCGCTGCGCCATACGCCTATCGCGGGCGTGGTCCTGACCAACAGCGAAGTGGATGCGGTGGCGGGCCTGCTCTCGATGCGCGAGAGCTCGCCGTTCACGATCTATGCGCATGAGAAAGTGCTGGCGATCTTGGCCAGCAACAGCATCTTCAACGTGCTGAACGAGAAGCACGTGCGGCGCCAGCCGATCGGCATCCATGAGCCGTTCGAGCCCCGCCTTCCCGATGGTGCACGTTCAGGGCTCGAAGTGCTGCCGTTCGCGGTCTCGGGCAAGTCGGCCTGGTATCTGGAAGGCAAGGCGCATCCCGGCGGCGAGAGCGGCGACGGCGATACGCTGGGCCTGAAGATCACCGACAAGTCGACCGGCAAATATTTCTACTTCATCGCCGCCTGCGCCGAAATCACCGACGCGCTCAAGACCGAGATCGACGGCGCTTCGCTGGTGTTCTTCGACGGCACAGTCTGGCGCGACGACGAGATGATCAGGGCCGGGCTCGGTCACAAGACCGGCAAGAGCATGGGACACGTCGCCATGTCCGGTGACGACGGCGCCATCGCGCGCCTCGCCGACCTCAATATCGACAGGAAGATATTTCTGCATATCAACAACTCGAACCCGGCGCTGCTGCCTGCCTCACCCGAGCGCAAGACGGCTGAGGCGGCGGGCTGGCAGATACCGGCGGATGGAACGGAGATCGTGCTGTGACTACGGCGTCAATGACGGGAATGACTGCGCTTTCGATCGGCAGGGATATCAGGCTCAACTCCGCCGAGGAGCTCGAGGCGACGCTGCGCCATATCGGGGCGACGCGCTATCACAGCCTACATCCATTCCATAAGCTCTTGCACGGCGGCAAGCTGAACAAGGGCCAGGTGCAGGCCTGGGCGCTGAACCGCTACTATTACCAGAGCACGATCCCGATCAAGGACGCGGTGGTGATCTCGCGCTTCCGCGACCGCGCCACGCGCGTGGAATGGCGCCACCGCATCGAGGACCATGACGGCGATGTCGGCAGCGAAGGCGGCATCGAGCGCTGGATCAAGCTGACCGAAGGCCTCGGCCTCGACACGGCCTACGTGGAATCCACCGAAGGCATCCTGCCGGCGACGCGCTTCGCGGTGGAGGCTTACGTGCACTATTGCCGTGAAAAGAGCCCGCTGGAGGCGATCGCGTCCTCGCTGACCGAGCTGTTTGCGCCGAACCTGCACGAAGAGCGCATCGCCGGCATGCTGGAGCATTACGACTTCGTCAATCCCGACATCATGAGCTACTTCAAGCGCCGCCTGACGCAGGCGCCGCGCGATGCCAATTTCGCGCTGGACTATGTCAGAACGCATGCGAGGACGCCGGAAGAGCGCGCTTCGGTCTGCAACGCGCTGATCTTCAAGACCAACGTGTTGTGGGTGCAACTGGACGCGCTGCAGCACGCCTATGTCGAGGGCAACATTCCGCCGGGCGCGTTCGTGCCCAAAGCGGGCTGAAGAGGAGCAGCAATGGCCGGGCCGCGCAACATCAGCGTCAGCGAGGCGAGCCGCCCCGTGCTGCCGCGGCATGCCAAGCTGAAATATGACGAGACCCGCAAGGTCTGGGTGATCCTGGCCCCGGAACGCGTGCTGGCCCCGGACGAGATCGCGGTCGAGGTCTTGCAGCTCTGCGACGGCAAGCGCAGTGTCGGCGACGTATCCGATCAGCTGGCGGCGAAATACGCGGCTCCCCGCGAGGCGATCCTGGCCGACGTCATCGTCATGTTGCAGGACCTCGCCGACAAGGGCTTTCTGACCGAGATCAGGGAGAAGACGTCATGAGCGACGTGACCATCCCACCCAGCGACAGCCTCGCGGTGCTGGAGAAGCAGCGCTCGACGGCGGAGACCTTCGGCATTCCGCTCGCGGTGCTGCTGGAAATCACCCATCGTTGCCCGCTGCAATGCCCCTATTGCTCCAACCCGGTCGAGCTCGACCGCTCGGGCAAGGAGCTGACCACCGAGGAATGGAAGAAGGTCCTGAGCGAGCTCGCCGAGATCGGCGTGCTCCAGGTGCATTTCTCCGGCGGCGAGCCAACGGCGCGCAAGGACCTGGTCGAGCTGGTCAAGCACGCCAGCGATGTCGGGCTCTACACCAATCTCATCACCTCGGCCGTGCTGCTGACGCGCGAGCGGTTGAGCGAGCTTGCCGACGCCGGGCTCTGCCATGTGCAGATCTCATTTCAGGGCATCGAAGAGGGCCTCTCCGACCGCGTTGCCGGCTACAAGGGCGGCCATCGCAAGAAGCTCGAAGTGGCGAAATGGACGCGCGAGCTGGATTTGCCGCTCACCGTGAACGCGGTGATGCACCGGCAGAATTTGCACCAGCTGCCTGACATCATCCAGATGTCCGTCGATCTCGACGCCGATCGCCTGGAGGTCGCCAATGTCCAGTATTACGGCTGGGCGCTGAAGAACCGCGCTGCCCTGATGCCGACCGTCGCGCAGCTCGACGAATGCACGCGCATTGTCGAGGAGGCGCGCGAACGCCTCAAGGGCACGCTCGCGATCGACTATGTCGTTCCCGACTATTACGCGCTGCGGCCGAAGAAATGCATGGGCGGCTGGGGCCGGCAGTTCTTCAACATCTCGCCGGCCGGCAAGGTGCTGCCCTGCCACGCCGCCGAGAGCATCACCGGGCTCGAGTTCGAATCGGTGCGCTCCAACCATTCGATCGCCTGGATCTGGCAGAACTCGGAGGCCTTCAACCGCTATCGCGGCACCGGCTGGATGAAGGAGCCGTGCAAATCCTGCGAATTCCGCGAGATCGATTTCGGCGGCTGCCGCTGCCAGGCCTTTGCTCTGACGGGCGACGCCGCCAACACCGATCCGGCCTGCGCGCTGTCGCCGCTGCACGAGACCATCTTCAAGCAGGCGGAAGCCGAGGCCGAGGGCGAGACCAGCCGCTTCCTCTATCGGAATTTCGCCGGCGGCACCCTGGAATCCGAGAATGGGACCTGACGCCGACGCGGCCGCTTCCGCCAGGCGTGCCGATCCTTTTGCGCCGCTGACCTCCGACATGCTCGACGTCGGCGACGGCCATGAGCTCTATGTCGAGAGCGTCGGCCGCAGCGACGGCATTCCGGCGATCTATCTGCATGGCGGGCCCGGCAGCGGCTGCCAGCCGGACCATCGCCGGCTGTTCGATCCCGATCGCTTCTGCGCCGTGCTGTTCGACCAGCGCGGCTGCGGCCGCAGCCGGCCCAAGGGCTCGCGCGAGCACAACAGCACGGCGCATCTGATCGCGGACATGGAGAGGATCCGCGAGAAGTTCGGCTTCGAACGCTGGATGGTGGTCGGCGGCTCCTGGGGCGCGACATTGGCGCTGGCTTACGCAGAGGCACATCCCGAGCGCGTCTCCGGCATTGCTCTGCGCGCGACGTTCCTCGGCACCCGGGCGGAGGTTGAGACGGCGTTCACGGTGCGCCTGGCGCAATTCTATCCCGCACTGTACGAGGATTTTCTCAGCGTGCTGCCGCCTGAAGAGCGGGCGCAGCCGGTGGACGCCTACTGGCGTCGCATCCTCGATGCCGACCCGGCCGTGCACGGCCCTGCGGCGCGGGCCTGGCACGACACCGAGCGCGCTCTATCGGAGCACAAGCCCGGCAAGACGCGGCTCGACCTCGCGTCGCTGAACGTCTGGCGCACGCTGCCGGCGACGCCATTCATGGAGGCGCATTATTTCGTCAAAAATTCCTTCATGAGCGAAGACCAGTTGTTGCGGAACGCGGGCCGGCTCGCCGGCATTCCCGGCATGATCGTGCAGGGCCGCTACGATCTGTTGTGTCCTCCCGAGACATCCCACGCGCTCGCGAAAGTTTGGTCCACGTCCGAGCTTCGCGTCGTGGAAGAAGCCGGGCATTCGCTCTATGATGCCGGCGTGAGGGACGCGGTGATGAAGTCGATCGCCGACCTCGCATCGAAGATCGGGCGATGAGAGGACAAGAAGAATGCCACTCGCCGGGAAAGGCATGCTGCTGACGTCGATGAATATCGACGCAGCCGATGAAGACGATTTCAACCGCTGGTACGATCGCGAGCATCTGGAAGAGCGCGTCGCGATCGAGGGTTTCCTGGAGGCGCGGCGCTATGTCGCGCATGCCGCCAATCCCAAATATCTCTCGCTGTACTCGACGGAAACGATCGACGTGCTGGACAGTCCCGCCTATCGCGCGCGGCTCGCCAATCAGACCGAATGGTCACGGCGGTCCATGGCGCGTTTCAAGGACATGCTGCGCGTCGTGGCGCGCATCACGCTCAGCAAGGGCACCGGCCGGGGCGCTGCGCTCGGCCTGGTGCGGCTGCGTCCCACCGCGGACAATGCGGCCGCGTGGCGTGACGCACTGCAAGACAAGCTGGCGCCGCAAGAGCGTGACGGCATCATCTCGATGCACCTGCTCGAAAGCGAGCCGGAATTGTCCGGCGCAAAGGCGGACATGCCCGCGATCCGCAACGAAGGCGCGCGCGACTGGTTCGTGCTGATCGACGGCACCCATGTCGGCGCGGTCTCGGCCGTGATCGCCGAACGCTTCACCGGCCCAGCGGCTGCGCCCTTCCCACCCCCCGTCTCCGTCGGCACGTACAGCCTGATGTGGGACCTCGCGAAGAGCGACATCGCGCAGAGTTGACGCACTCGCGCGCATCGCAACATGCTGCACCGCACGCGCATCACGCGCCGCCGTTAATGCTGTGCGCGCTTGGCTCCCATGAAAGCCGGTGATCCCGCAAATTTGCCGTTGTACTTCGGAGCCGTTCTAATAAGCTAACCCAATGACGTCATTCAGAAACCAGATCGAAGCGCGTTAAGCGCTCGCCATGCTCACAAAAAAAGGCCGCGGGGTCTTTGGGCCTGCGCGGACAGGGTAGGAATGAAACCGACCGATATCGCGGCCCCCGACTACTTTCATAAAGTGGTCGATTGCCAATGGGCCTGTCCTGCACACACTCCGGTTCCCGAATACATCCGACTGATCGCACAAGGCCGCTACAGCGACGCCTACATGATCAATTGGAAATCGAACGTGTTTCCCGGCATCCTGGGACGCACCTGCGATCGTCCGTGCGAGCCGGCGTGCCGGCGCGGACGCGTCGAGGAAACCCCCGTCGCGATCTGCCGCCTGAAGCGCGTCGCCGCCGACTTCAAGGACGACATCAAGCAGCGCCTGCCGAAGCCCACGGCGAAGAACGGCAAGCGCGTCGCGTTCGTCGGCGGCGGTCCCGCTTCGCTGACGGTGGCGCGTGACCTGGCACCGCTCGGCTATCACTGCACCGTGTTCGACGGCGATCCCGAAGCCGGCGGCATGATGCGCACGCAGATCCCGAAATTCCGCCTGCCCAATTCCGTCATCGACGAGGAGACCGGCTACATCCTGGGCCTCGGCGTCGACTTCAAAGGCGGTCACCGCATCGAGAGCATGAAGGCGCTGCTCGCGGAGAAGTACGACGCGATCTTCGTCGGCTCCGGCGCGCCGCGCGGCCGCGAGCTCGACATTCCCGGCCGCAAAGAGGCAGCCGGCAACATCCATATCGGCATCGAATGGCTGGCCAACGTGTCGTTCGGCCATGTCGACAAGATCGGCAAGCGCGTGATCGTGCTCGGCGGCGGCAACACTGCGATGGATTGTTGCCGCACCGCGCGTCGTCTCGGCGGCGAAGAGGTGAAGGTCGTGGTCCGCTCCGGCTTCGAGGAGATGAAGGCCTCGCCCTGGGAGAAGGAGGATGCGCTCCACGAGGATATTCCGATCCTCAATTTCATGGTCCCCGTCGCCTTCGTTCACGACAATGGCAAGCTCACCGGCGTCACCTTCCAGAAGGTGAAGGCCGAATACGACGCCAAGGGCCGCCGCAACCTCGTTCCCTCCGGCGAGCCGGACCAGACCATCGAATGCGACGACATACTGGTCGCGGTCGGCCAGGAGAACGCCTTCCCCTGGATCGAGCAAGATTGCGGCATCGAGTTCGACAAATGGCACATGCCCAAGGTCGATCCCAAGACATTCGTCTCGACCAATCCAAAGGTGTTCTTCGGCGGCGACGCCGCGTTCGGCCCGAAGAACATCATCTGGGCGGTGGCGCACGGCCACGACGCCGCGCTGTCGATCCACAAGATGCTGTCGGGTGAGGACATTACCGAACGTCCGCTGCCGGACGTGCATGTCTCGTCGCAGAAGATGGGCATCCACGAATGGAGCTATGACAACGACATCTCCGTCGACAAGCGCTACAAGGTGCCGCATCGCGACAAGGTGATCGCGCTGAAGGATATCCGCGCCGAGGTCGAGCTCGGCTACGACGTCAAGCTGGCGCTCGGCGAGGCCGAACGCTGCCTGAACTGCGACGTGCAGACCGTGTTCTCGACCTCGCTCTGCATCGAGTGCGATGCCTGCGCCGACATCTGCCCGATGGATTGCATCACCTTCACCGACAACGGCGAAGAAGGCGATCTGCGCCAGCGGCTCAAGGCACCTTCGGCGCATCCCGACCAGGACCTTTACGTCTCCTCGGACCTCAAGACCGGACGCGTGATGGTCAAGGACGAGGACGTCTGCCTGCATTGCGGCCTGTGCGCCGAACGTTGTCCCACCGGCGCCTGGGACATGCAGAAATATTTCATCGAGATGACCCACGCAGGTTCGACATGTCCGACAAAAAGCCGATCAGCAGCGTAAACGACTTCGTCGTCCGTTTCGCCAACGTCAACGGTTCGGGCTCGGCCAGCGCCAACGAGATGTTCGCGCGCGCGATCCTGCGTCATGGCGTGCCGGTGTCCCCCCGCAACATCTTCCCCTCCAACATCCAGGGCCTGCCGACCTGGTACGAGGTGCGGGTGACCGAAGAAGGCCATCTCGGCGCCCGCGGCGGCGTCGACATGATGGTCGCCATGAATCCGCAGACCTGGGACAAGGACGTCGCCGGCATCGAGCCGGGCGGCTATCTGTTCTACGATTCCACCAAGCCGATGCCGTCGACCAAATTCCGCGACGACATCACCGTGATCGGGGTGCCCTTAACCGCCATCACCAACTCGACCTACACCGATCCGCGCCAGCGCCAGCTGTTCAAGAACATCATCTATCTGGGCGCTCTCTCGGCGCTGCTCGACATGGACCCCAAGCTGATCGAGCAACTGATCGGCGAGCAGTACAAGGGCAAGGAGAAGCTGCTCTCCTCCAACGTGCATGCACTGCATCTCGGCCGCGACTGGGCGCTGCAGAATTTGAAATGTCCGATCGGGCTGCGGGTGAAGAAATCCGACAAGGTCGGCGACCGCATCTTCATCGAGGGCAACAGCGCCGCCGCGCTCGGCGCCGTCTATGGCGGCGCTACGGTGTGCGCCTGGTATCCGATCACGCCGTCCTCGTCGGTGGCGGAGGCCTTCACCGCGCATTGCAAGAAGTACCGGCACGACCCTGAAACGGGCAAGGCGAAATACGCCATCGTGCAGGGCGAGGACGAGCTCGCCTCGATCGGCATCGTGATCGGCGCCTCCTGGAACGGCGCCCGCGCCTTCACCGCGACCTCCGGCCCCGGCATCTCCTTGATGACCGAGTTCATCGGCCTCTCCTATTTCGCGGAGATTCCGGCCGTGATCATGAACATCCAGCGCGCCGGCCCCTCGACGGGGATGCCGACCCGCACCCAGCAATGCGACATCATCGCCTGCGCCTATGCTTCGCACGGCGATACCAAGCACGTGCTGCTGTTCCCGGAAGACCCGGCCGAAGCCTTCGAATTCGCGGCGGCCGCCTTCGATCTCGCCGAGCGGCTGCAGACCACGATCTTCCTGATGCTCGATCTCGACATCGGCATGAACCACCGGCTCTGCCGCCCGCTGAAGTGGGACGATGCCAAGCAATATGACCGCGGCAAGGTGATGACCGCGGCGATGCTGGAAGAGGGCCGCGACTTCGGCCGCTATCTCGATGTCGACGGCGACGGCATCCCCTACCGCACCTATCCCGGCACGCATCCGACCAAGGGCTCCTACTTCACTCGCGGCACCTCGCGTGATCGCTATGCGCGCTACTCCGAGGAAGGCTCGGTTTACGCCGACAACATGCAGCGCCTGATGCGGAAGTTCGAGACCGCGCAGGACCTGGTGCCACGGCCATTGCAGGCCAATGCAGAGCGGCCGACCAAATACGGCGTGATCTATTTCGGCTCGACCTCGCCGGCGATGGACGAGGCGATCGGCCTGCTGGAAGCGCGCGGGCATCAGCTCGACCGGATGCGCATCCGCGCCTTCCCGTTCCACTCGAGCGTCGCAAGCTTCCTCGCCGAGCACGACTTCGTCTATGTGGTCGAGCAGAACCGCGACAGCCAGCTGCGCCAGCTCATTGTCAACGAGAACGGCATCGACCCGGTGCGTCTGGTGCCGATCGTGCATTATGACGGCTCGCCGATCACCGCCCGTTTCATCGCAAAAGCCATTGGCGACCACCAGGATCACCTCAAGGTGACCCCGCTCCGCAAGGCCGTGTCATGACCTACATCGCAAAACCGAAATTCCATCATCCGGGCCTCAAGAAGAACGAGCTCGGCTACACGCATCGCGACTACGAGGGCAAGATCTCGACGCTGTGCGCGGGCTGCGGCCACGATTCGATCACCGCCTCGATCATCGAGGCCTGCTACGAATTGTCGATCGAGCCGCACCGGGTGGCAAAGATCTCCGGCATCGGTTGCTCCTCGAAGACGCCGGACTATTTCCTCGGCAATTCGCACGGCTTCAACTCCGTGCATGGCCGCATGCCATCAGTGCTGACGGGCGCCAACCTCGCCAATCGCGACCTGATCTATCTCGGCGTGTCCGGCGACGGCGATTCCGCCTCGATCGGCTTCGGCCAGTTCGCGCATTCGATCCGGCGCGGCGTCAACATGACCTATATCGTCGAGAACAACGGCGTCTACGGCCTGACCAAGGGCCAGTTCTCGGCGACCGCCGACCGCGGCTCGAAGAGCAAGAAGGGCGTCACCAACACCGACAACGCCATCGACCTCGTCGCGATCGCGCTGCAGCTCGGGGCCACCTTCGTCGCGCGCTCGTTCTCGGGCGACAAGACCCAGCTGGTGCCGCTGATCGCCGCCGCGATCCGCCACAAGGGCGCGTCCTTCATCGACGTCATCAGCCCCTGCATCGCCTTCAACAATCACGCCGGCTCGACCAAGAGCTTTGATTATGTCCGCGAGCACAATGACGCCGTGAACCGGCTCGATGTGCTGGTCGGCCGCGATCCCATCGCCGTCGATTACGCGCCCGGCACGGTGCAGATGGTCGAGCAGCATGACGGCAGCAAGATCGCGCTGCGCAAGATCGACGCCGATTACGATCCGCATGACCGGCTCGGCGCCCAGACCTTCCTCGCGAAGCACGCCGCCAAGGGGCAGATCGTCACCGGTCTCCTCTACGTCGACCCCGACGCGGAAGATCTGCACGAGCACCTCAACACGGTCGAGACGCCGCTCAACTCGCTGGAGGCCGACACGCTGTGTCCGGGCTCGGCCGTGCTGGACAAGATCAACGCCAGCCTGCGGTAATCATTTGTTCCGCGCCGAGGCCGGCGACCTGACGCGGATCGTAATCTTCTCCGACACGATCGGCGGTTGAAACGGATAGTGCTTGGCGTCGCCGAGCACCAGCTGGAGCGTGTGCGTGCCCGGCGCAAGCTCAAGCATGGTTTCGGTCTGCCCTGCGCCGAAATGCAGGTGCGACTTGTCTTGCGGGATCGGCTCATTCGGATCGATGGGGTCGTTGACGTCGACCAGCAGATGATGATGGCCGGCGTTCTGGTAGTCGTCGCCAGCATGCGTCACACCCATGTTACGCAAGCCGAACCGGACCCAGACCCCACCGCGAACCTTCTGCCCGTCATGCGGCGTGATGAAATAGAGCTTGGCGTCCTTGGGCGCAGCCTTGCCCTGCGAACAGGCCACGCCCGGTAGCAATGCGATCGCGACTACCAGCGCGACACAGCCAATGATCTTCATCAAACTTACTCCAGCACTTACGGACTGAGTGCGACACGGAATCCATGTGTAGGGTAACGAACATTAGTGTCGTAACCATCGCGGTTTGACGGCCGCACATATCTCGAATCGTTCTTCCAGGACCCCGAGCGCAAGACATGAGAGCTGCAGTCGCCGCTGCTCCATGCCGAGCCGTCACCCGGCGCGCCCTGATAGGTCTTATGCCAGCAGTCCTCGACCCACTGATCGATGCCGCCGCCCATGTCATAAAGCCCGAATGGATTGGGCCTGAAGCTGCCGACCTTGGCCGGCTGCTCGGCCGCAAGATCACCGCAATCCTTGCACCCGGCCATGCCCGGCTGGAGCTTGTCGCCCCACCAGTATTTGGTCTGCGTTCCGCCGCGCGCCGCATATTCCCATTCGGCTTCGCTCGGAAGGCGGTAAGGCTTCTTCGTCGTCTGCGCGAGCCAGGCGGCATATTGTTGCGCATCGGCCCAGCTCACGTTGCTGACGGGGGCATCGTCCTTGCCGGTGGCCGTGAATCCGCACGCCCCGGCGGCGGCGCACTCGTTCCACTCCCGCACTGTTACCGGAAATTTTCCGATCGAGAACGGCTTGACCGCGACCTGGTGGACAGGTCGTTCGGTCGGGTCGTCATTGTTTCCCATCGCGAAGCTTCCGCCGCGAATGGCGATCATCTCGGGTTCGCGAGGCGGCGTCGCCGATGGGCTGGGCGCCGGCGCCGGCGACGGCGAGGGAGGGGCGGAAGCCAATGATGGGGAGGGTTGTGGCGTCTGCGTCGCTGCCTCCTGCGGCAGCGCGGCCGGGGCGGCGGTGGGCGTGGCGGCCTGCTCGTTGATCCTGCCGGGCTGCACCAGCAAATACCAGAGCACGCCGGTCGCGATAATCAGCACCGTGATGGCCAAAAGGAAGATAAGGGTATTTTCGCGCCGCCCTCGCGTCCTGCCGACCGCATCTGCATCCGGCAGCACGCGATAGACACGCACCGGATCGGTGATGTTCTTGACTTTGCGGTCTCCGAGCGACTCATAGCCGCACACCACCTTGTGCTTGATCTGCTCGTAGATCGCGCCTGAGATGTAAACCTGACCAGGCTCCGCAATGCCTTCGATACGTGTGGCGATATTGACGCCGTCGCCGTAGATATCGTCCGGCTCCACGATCACGTCGCCGAGATTGACGCCAATCCGGTATTCGAGCCGCGAATGCTTTGGGAGCGAGGCATTGCGGCCGATGAGGTTCTGCTGGATCACGATGCTGCAGCGAACGGCCTCAACAGGGCTGTCGAAGATGGCGATGAAGCCATCGCCCGTGGTCTTCACCAGACTTCCATGGTGCTCGATGATGCTGGGCTGGATGATATCGCGCTCGATCCGCTTGACGCGAACATGCGTTCCCTCCTCGTCCGCTTGCATGATGCGGCTGTAGGAAGCGATGTCGCCGACAATGATCGCTGCGAGACGGCGAGGCATGGGGCCGTGTGGCGGCGGCTCATCCTGATTGCCGGATCTGAAGTTGCGAATTTCGCCCATGCGGGGGACTCCACACGCTTACAAGGCAGCCCCAGCTTACGACTGCCAAAGGCGGCCGTCTGTGAACGCTACCACATTGTCGAACCGAGACAATGTCGTAGCCATCGCCGACATCGGGTTCCGGAGAAATCAAGGAGTGCATCAGTTGAACCTTCTTGGTGCCATCAATGACTAAGGCCAGGCCTGAGACGACGGCCCGAGTTCGTGCCGGGATAGTCGCGCGGGTGACCGTGCCGAAGGCCTGAACGCAGTGCGCTGGCGCAGCGACTAATGGCAGGCCTGCGCCGCCCTGCCGCGGCGGGCTATTGCCGCCAAGCGCCCGGTGCGATCATGAAGCTTGCTCTTGTCCTCCCGCTTGCCCTTGCCGCATTCATCAGCGCCGCCCAGGCCGAGGAAGGCGACGACATCCGTGAGGCCAGCAAGGCTGAAGCCGAGACCTTCAATGCGCGCATGTATGCGGGCGCCCCCGGCGCAAAAGCCTATGCCTGCTTCGTCCGCCGCTACGATGCCGACCATCTTGCGCGGCATCCGAAGCAGAAGGTCGCCTCGATGAAGCTGTTGATCTCGGCGGAGCTGGACAAGGAGGACAAGGAGCTGCACAACTCCTTCCGGCTCGGCTTCAGGTACCGGCATCGCTCCGGCGACTTCGATTCGAGCGGTTCGTGCAATCACGCTGTGTTCACCAAGGGCGGCAACGAAGTCCGCCTGGGTTGCGGCGTCGACTGCGAGGGCGGCGGCATCGGCGTTGCACTCTCGAAGGACGACAGGTCGGCGATCGTGCGGCTCGAGCGCGTCAGGGTCTGGCAGAACAACAAGCCGGACGACGACGCCGAGCGATCGCTCGTCGGCGGCGCCGACGATAGGATTTTCCGGCTCGATCGCACCGATACCAGCGAATGCGCTTCGCTGGTGACCGACCGCAAGGAACTCGCGGCACTGCGCCACAAGTGATATTCCTTCGGCAAAGTTGGACCCAGTCGAGGGAGATCGCCATGAACCGCCGGAACATCCTGTGGAGCGCCGTCTCGGCGCTGGGCGCAGCGTTCGGCGCCTCGCGTGCGCAAGCCGCGACGGAAGCGGGCGCGGGCAACAAGCTGAAAGTGGTCTATCACCTCAGCGACGCCGAGAAGGTCAACTTCGTGCTCGGCAACATCCAGAACCACATCGACGGGGTCGGTGGCCCCGAACACGTCACGATCGCGCTGGTGATCCACGGTCCGGCGCTGAAAGCATTTCATGCTGGCCAAGCCAACCCCGATCTCAGCAAGCGGATCGGCGAATTCTCCAAGGACGGCGTCGAGCTCGCCGCCTGCGGCAACACGATGAAGGCGCAGAACGTCACGCTGAAGGAGCTGCTGCCGGGCTTCGTCAGCGCGGAGAAGGGCGGCGTGGTTCGTTTGGCCGAGCTGCAGTCGCAGGGGTATCTGTACTTGCGGCCGTAGGGCGGCGCCACGACGCTCCATGACGTCCGATGCCCCTTGACTTACCCATAACTCCACGGTTATGCATCAATCCATAACTACAAGGTTATGGATTTCCATGTCCCCCGCCCCCGATATCCTGTTCAGGACGCTCGCCGACCCCACGAGGCGGGCGATCTTCGAGCGGCTGTGCCGCGAGGGCGAGCAGACGGTCGGGGCATTGACGGTGCGATCCGGCGTTTCGCAGCCGGCGGTCTCAAAACATCTCGGTGCGCTGAAGCAGGCCGGCCTGGTGCGCGACCGCCATGAGGGACGCCAGACCCATTACAGCGCCCAGCCCGGCGCGCTCGATCCGCTGGTCGATTGGACCAGCCAGATGGCCGGCTTCTGGCAGAAGCGGCTCGACGCGCTCGATGATCTCCTGAAGAGGATGGACCAATGACTGAAGCCTCAAGCCAGACGCGCTCCGTGGTCGTCGAACGCGAATTCGCGTTTCCGGCCGAACGGCTCTGGCGCGCGCTGACGCAGCCGCATCTGATCGAGGACTGGCTGATGAAGAACGACTTCAAGCCCGAGGTCGGTCATCGCTTCAATCTGCGCGGCGAATGGGGCGGCGTGCTGGACTGCGAGGTGCTCACCCTCGAGCCGCAGAAGAGTCTCGCCTACACCTGGAATTTCTCGCATGAGGATGCCGCCTTCGACCTCAGAAGCGTCGTCACCTTCACGCTGACGCCGACCAGCAGCGGCACGCATCTGCGCGTCGAGCAGGCGGGCTTCAGCCCGACACAGAAGCAGGCTTTTGGCGGCGCGCAGGCCGGCTGGAAGCAGTTTTTGGCAAAACTGGACGAGGTGCTGGCGCGAGGAGCCTAGCTCTCCGCCCGCGTCTATTTCCGAACATTTTCAAGAGAGGACCTAATGAGCACGCAGATGTGGATACGGCAAATTCATCGTTGGCTGTCGATAGCTTTCACGCTTGCGGTCATCGCCAACATCGTCGCCATGATCATGCAGCTCCAGGCCGTGTGGATCGGCTTCCTGGCGCTCGTGCCGCTGATTCCGCTGCTCGCGACAGGGCTGTATCTGTTCGCGCAGCCCTATCTCAGCCGCAGCAACGCGTGAGGCGAGAGCATGAAAAAGACCGTGACCGCGAAGAAGGCCGGCGCGTCGGACGCGAATGGAGCCTCCCCCTCCAAGCTGATCGACGGCAGGATCAAGGAGCTCGGAGACTGGCGCGGCGACATGCTGGCGCGGGTCCGCGGCCTGATCAAGGAGGCCGCCCCTGATGTCGTCGAGGAATGGAAATGGCGCGGCGTTCCCGTGTGGGAGCATGACGGCATCATCTGCACCGGCGAGACCTACAAGGAAGTGGTGAAGCTGACCTTCGCCAAGGGCGCGGCGCTCGATGACCCCTCGGGCCTGTTCAATTCCAGCCTCGACGGCAATGTGCGGCGCGCGATCGATATTCGCGAGGGCGAGAAGGTCAACGAGAAGGCGTTGAAGGCGCTGATCCGCGCGGCGGTGGAGCTGAATGCGAGCAAGGCGAAGAAGAAGCCGGTGAAGCGATCGGGATAGAAGCGCGCGGTGGTGGCGCGAAGCGCCGGATGTGGTTCTGTCAACACGGAAATTGCGGAGCGATCCCCCTCACCCCAGTGCGCTCGCATTTACCGGAGTCGCTGCCCTCTCCCACAAGGGGCGAGGGCACATCAACGCGCCGCTGTATTGCTCACATCGGCAGGCCCTCACGCCACCGCGGCTGCGATCGGGCGCGGGCTGACCACGTATTCGCGGAGGACCTTGTCGTTGGCGTCGACCTCGATCAGCGCGACGTCGTAGGTCCAGAGATCGGCGAGGTGCTGCAGCACGCGCTTGGCGTCGGTCTCGTTGAGCTGCGAGCCCTTGATGACGTGGTGATGCAGGATCAGGCGGCGGTCGCCGGAAAGATCGACGTCGACCACCTCGATATTGGCGTCGATGTAGCCGACATCGTGCTGCCGTGCCAGCTCGCGGCGGACGCGGCGGAAGCCGCGCTCGTCATGGATGGCGTCGACGCGGATGCCGGCACGTTCCTCCGGATCGTCGTGCAGATGGAACATGCGGAAGTGCCGCATCAATTTCGGGCTCAGGAACTGGCCGATGAAGCTTTCGTCGCGGTAGTTGGCCCAGACGTCGCGCAGCACGCCCATCACGTCGCCCTTGCCGGCGATGTCGGGGAACCACTCGCGGTCCTCGTCTTCCGGCTTGGTGACGATCCGCTCGATGTCCTGCATCACGGCAAAACCGAGCGCGTAAGGGTTGAATCCGGAGAACCGCCGGTCGTCGAATTCGGGCTGGAACACCACGTTGGTGTGCGAGCCCAGGAATTCGAGGAAATTGCCGTCGCTGATGCGGCCCTGCTCGTGCAGCTTGGTCATGATGCGATAGTGGACGTAGGTCGCCGTCCCCTCGTTCATCACCTTGGTCTGGCTCTGCGGATAGAAATATTGCGCGATGTGGCGGACGATGCGCAGCAACTCGCGCTGCCACGGAGCCAGGCGCGGCGCGCTTTTTTCCAGGAAGTAGAGCAGGTTTTCCTGCGGCAGCCCGAGCAGCTTGCGGCGGCGCTCGATGCTGAGCGCGGACCGGCTCTTGGCGGCGCCCTTGGGGACGGTGCGCCAGAGGTCGTTGAACACCTCCTCCTCGTGCTGGCGGCGGCGCCCTGCCCGCTTCTCCTCGACGCGCAAATCCAGCTTCTTCTTGCCGGGATAGCGGTCGATGCCGTGCGACATCAGCGCGTGTGCGGCGTCCAGCGTGCGCTCGACCTCGACGCGGCCGTAGCGCTCCTCGCATTGCATGACGTAGGTCTTGGCGAAGTCGAGATAATCCAGGATGCCGTCGGCGTCGGTCCACTGCTTGAACAGGTAATTGTTCTTGAAGAAGTGGTTGTGGCCGAAAGCGGCGTGCGCGATCACCAGGGTCTGCATCGTCGCCGTGTTCTCCTCCATCAGATAGGAGATGCAGGGCGAGGAGTTGATCACGATCTCATAGGCGAGCCCCATCAGGCCCTTGCGATAGGACGCCTCGTGATACGCGAATTGCTTGCCGAAGGACCAATGCTTGTAGAACAGCGGCATGCCGACCGACGAATACGCGTCCAGCATCTGCTCGGCGGTGATCACCTCGATCTGGTTCGGATAGACGTCGAGCCCGAGATCCTTCAACGCCACCGCCTCGCAGGCATCGGTGATGCGCTGCAATGTGTGGAAATCCCAATCCGCGCCTTCGAACAATCGTTCCGTCATGGAGCGGCCTTCTCCTGGGCAGTTTCGCGGCGCTGGAACAGATCGTGGAACACCGGAAAGATCTCGCTGCGCTCGGAGACCTTGCGCATCGAGAGCGGTGCGCCGCCGTTGCGCAGGCGCTCATAGAGGGTCCAGAGCGAGGAGTCGGAGAGATCGAAGGCGCTGCCGCCGGACTCCCCGACCTCGAGATAGGCAAAGAACTGGCAGACCGGCAGGATCTTGTCGGTCAGCAGCATGCCCGTCAGCTCGCCATCGGAATAGGAATTGTCGCCGTCGGAGGCCTGCGCGGCATAGATGTTCCAGTCCGACGGGTTGAAGCGCTCGCGCACGATCTCGTGCATCGCCTGCAGCGCGCTGGAGACCAGCGTGCCGCCCGAGGCCGGGCCGTAGAAGAAGGTCTGCTCGTCGACCTCCTCGGCGCGGTCGGTGTGGCGGATGAAGACGATCTCGACATGCTTGTAGCGGCGCTTCAGGAACACGTAGAGCAGCATGTAGAAGCGCTTGGCGAGATCCTTCATGTGCTCGGACATCGAGCCGGAAACGTCCATCAGGCAGAACATCACCGCCTGCGCCACCGGCCGCGGCACCTTCTCGTAGCGGCGATAACGGATGTCGAGCGGGTCGATGAAGGGAATGCGCTTCGATTTCGCCTTCAGTTTTTCGAGCCGAGCCACCAGCTCCACGCGCTCGTCCTCGTCGGTGCAGGCGGCGATCGCGGCCTCCAGCTCCTCGATCTCGTCCTTGCTGGGACGCTTGAGCGCGATGCGGCGGGCGAGCGCGAGCTTCACCGTCCGGCTCACCGAGATGTTGGCGGGCGAGCCCGAGGTGGTGTAGCCGGCGCGCTGGATGCCCTCGCTCTCGGTCTGCGCGATCTTGCGCTTCGCGAGATCCGGCAGCTCGAGATCGTCGAGGAAGAGATCGACGAACTCGTCGCGGGAGAGCACGAAGCGGAACGCATCCTCGCTGTCGCCTTCACCCGGGCCGGAATCCTTGGCGCTGCCCTGGCCGGAGCGCTGCAGATAGTCGCCCTCGATGAACTTCTTGTTGCCGGGCAGCACCATGTCGCGCGTGCCGCCTTCGCGGCGAAAGCGCGGCTCGTGCATGCCGTCGAGGGGAATCGTGACTTCGCCCCCCTCCAGGACGTCCTTGATGTCGCGTTCCTGCGAGGTCTTTTTGACGGCGCCCTGCACCAGGGATTTGGCCCGACGCAAGAACCGCTGGCGGTTCTCAAGACTCTTGCCGCCTGGATTCAGGCGCCTGTCAATAATGTGAATGGGCACTTTACCATTCGCCTCCCATCCGCCTCAACCGGCCTGCTTCACGCGCATGTACCATTCGACGAGCCGGCGCACCTGACGCTCGGTGTAGCCACGCTCCACCATGCGAGCAACGAACTCGCCATGCTTCTTCTCCGTTTCGCCGTCCTTCTTCGACCCGAAGGAGATGACCGGAAGCAGGTCCTCGACCTGGGAGAATATCCTCTTTTCGATCACGTCGCGAATCTTCTCGTAGGAGGTCCAGGTCGGATTCTTGCCGCCGTTCTGGGCCCGCGACCGTAACGAGAATTTGACCACCTCGTTGCGGAAGTCCTTGGGGTTGGCGATGCCCGCCGGCTTCTCGATTTTCGTCAGCTCCTGGTTCAAAAGCTCGCGATCGAGCAGCTGGCCGGTGTCGGGATCCTTGAAGTCCTGGTCCTCGATCCAGGCGTCGGCATAGTCGACGTAGCGATCGAACAGGTTCTGGCCGTAATCCGAGTAGGATTCCAGATAGGCCTTCTGGATCTCGTTGCCGATGAACTCGGCATAACGCGGCGCCAGATCCGCCTTGATGAATTCGAGATAGCGCTTCTCGACTTCCTCCGGCAGCTGCTCGCGGCGGATCGACTGCTCCAGCGCGTACATCAAATGCACGGCGTCGGCGGCCACCTCCTGCGGGTCGTGGTTAAAGGTCGCGGCCAGGATCTTGAACGCGAAGCGGGTCGAGACGCCGTCCATGCCCTCGTCGACGCCGGCGGCGTCGCGATATTCCTGGACGCTGCGCGCTTTCGGATCGGATTCCTTCAGGCTCTCGCCGTCGTAGACCCGCATCTTGGCGAACACGGTGGAATTCTCGTGCTTGCGCAGGCGCGACATCACCGAGAACCGTGCCAGCGTCTCCAGCGTCGACGGCGCGCAAGGCGCCGAGGCCAGCTCGGAACCCTGAATCAGCTTCTCGTAGATCTTCTGCTCTTCCGTGATCCGCAGGCAGTAAGGCACCTTGATCACGCAGATGCGGTCGATGAAGGCTTCGTTGTTCTTGTTGGACTTGAAGCTCGCCCACTCGGCTTCGTTGGAGTGCGCGAGGATCACGCCGGTGAACGGGATCGCGCCGATGTTCTCGGTGCCGATGTAGTTGCCTTCCTGCGTCGCCGTGAGCAGCGGGTGCAGCATCTTGATCGGGGCCTTGAACATCTCGACGAACTCGAGCACGCCCTGGTTGGCGCGGTTGAGGCCGCCGGAATAGCTGTAGGCATCGGGATCGTTCTGCGCGTAGGTCTCGAGCTTGCGGATGTCGACCTTGCCGACCAGCGAGGAGATGTCCTGGTTGTTCTCGTCACCGGGCTCGGTCTTGGCGATTGCGATCTGGCGCAGCCGCGACGGCTGGATCTTGGCGACCCGGAACTGGGAGATGTCGCCGCCGAAGGCTTCCAGCCGCTTGTAGCACCACGGGCTCATCAAGCCGGTGAGACGCCGGCGCGGGATGCCGTATTTCTCTTCCAGCATCGGGCCGAGCTGATCGGGATCGAACAGGCTGAGCGGGCTCTCGAACACCGGGGAGAGTTCATCGCCGGCCTTGAGCACGTAGATCGGATGCACTTCCATCAGCGACTTCAGCCGCTCGGCGAGCGAAGACTTGCCGCCGCCGACCGGTCCGAGCAGATAGAGGATCTGCTTGCGCTCCTCGAGGCCCTGCGCCGCATGCCGGAAGAAACCAACGATGCGCTCGATCGTTTCTTCCATGCCGTAGAAGCCGGCGAAGGCCGGATAGGTCCGGATCGTGCGGTTCAAAAAAATACGGCCAAGGCGTGGGTCCTTGGCCGTGTCAATCGTCTGAGGTTCACCGATCGCTGCTAGCAGTCGTTCGGCCGCGTTCGCGTATTTCATGGGATCGCTTCGACACGATTCCAGATATTCCGCCATCGACATGTCGTGCTGGCTTCTCGCCTCGAACGACCGAGCGAAAGCGTTGAATAGAGAATCGTTGTACATGATCCCTCTCCGCGTGAGTTCCGCTACAAGCTGAAACGAAAGCAGTTACCGGACCGTTCCTCAGGCCGTTTCGAATCAGCGTGAGCACATGACGATCATTGGACACCCGGGTGCCAACACGACGCAACGCACAACGTAGGCACTCGTTGAGTTACGAACAGGCACATGCCCGTAATTTGTGCGAATCTCTGTCTATATTGGCTCATTTCCAAGAAATGTCACTCGGTCGCAACATCCGGGCGTTACCGGGGATGCGTTCATCCGGCGTTGCAGCATAGCGATCCCGGCGGCGATCTTATGACGCTTGTACGGCGAAGCCTTGGGCACCGCCTTGAGCATCGCCTTGGGTGCCGCGTTCATCTTCCTGCTGCAATGCGGTGCGCGGCGTGCTGGCTGCGTGCGCGTCGCGGCAAGCACGCAGCACTGTATCAAAATCGGCCGCCAGGCCCTCTGCCCGGATGACGATACGATCGTTCTGCGCATGACGGGCCAGGTTGCGCATGCTGCGGAGGTGCCGCTGCAAGTCCGGCGTCGGCGTCAGCACGATCATCTCGCGGCCGCGACACTCTTCGGCAGAAATCCGTGCGATCGAATCCCACGGCAGAAATTCATTGCCGAGCCGGAGATCGCGGATGCCGTAGCGATTGACGATGAGAACCGGGCCCCGCTCGGTGGGAAGCATCCAGATCAGCCGGATCGTCACCAAGGCGAACACCACGACGCCGGCATATCCGACCATCGTGTTGTAATCGCCAAGACCATCCCACCAGTGGAAGGCAAGGGTCGCACTGAGCAGGGTCATCGCAAAGCCCGCCGCAACCAGCAGTCGCAGCAAGGTCCTACATGGGCTGATTTCGAGATCCTGCGATCCGTCGACGGATCCGGCCTGCGCGCCCGGCGGCGCACTATTGGCGACGGCGAACGCCATGCCTTCATGACTAGCGTGCATGCTTTCCCCCAGCATGGCCATTTGCGACCGAGCTATTCACCAGATGCACTGGAATCAGCCGATGGCATCCGCACAGCCACTGGTTGATAGCGAAGCGGCCGACATTACGCAACCAGACTTGACGCAACCAGACTTGGCCGAACTTTCGGCCAACGACTTTTTACGCAACCCAAAGATTACGCAACCCAAGGACTTTTTCGCAACAACCCTGCTGCCGCCCGGATCGCCATGATCGCGACGGAGTTACACTGGAGGGTATGACGCCTGTACCCTTGATTGGTTCCCTCCCGGGAGCATGTAAGCTAGAGGATAGCGCGTCAGGACCGGCGCGGAAACCCCTCGCCCGCAGGCTTGGAGATAAATAAGCATCATGAATCCCGTCAAAGAACTGGAAAAGCACGGACAAGCCGTCTGGCTGGACTTCCTGGCCCGTGGCTTCATCGCCAAGGGCGACCTGAAGCGGCTGATCGACACCGATGGCGTCAAGGGCGTCACCTCCAATCCCTCGATCTTCGAGAAGGCGATCGGCAGCTCCGACGAATACGATGCCCCGATCGGCAAGGCGCTGAAGCGCGGCGACCGGACCGTGGCCGATCTGTTCGAGGCCGTCGCGGTCGAGGACATCCAGGCTGCCGCCGACGTGCTCCGCCCGGTCTATGACCGCCTCAAAGGCGGCGACGGCTATGTCAGCCTGGAAGTCTCGCCCTATCTCGCCATGGACACATCAGGCACGGTCGCTGAAGCACGGCGGCTCTGGAAGGACGTTGGTCGCAAGAACCTGATGGTGAAGGTGCCGGCAACGCCCGAGGGCCTGCCGGCGATCGAGACGCTGATCGGCGACGGCATCAGCATCAACATCACGCTGCTATTCTCCAAAGCGGTCTACCTCCAGGTGGCCGAAGCCTATATCGCCGGCCTGGAAAAATACGTCGCCGGCGGCGGCGATCCCTCGCATGTCGCGAGCGTGGCGAGCTTCTTCGTCAGCCGCATCGACTCCGTGGTCGACAAGCAGCTCGACGAGAAGATCGCCCGCGCCAACGACCCGTCCGAGAAGGAGCGGCTCGCCGCGCTGAAGGGCAAGGTCGCGATCGCCAACGCCAAGGTTGCCTACCAGGATTACAAGCGCCTGTTCTCGGGCCCCCGCTGGGACAAGCTCGCCGCCAAGGGCGCCAAGCCGCAGCGCATGCTGTGGGCCTCGACCGGCACCAAGAACAAGGATTACAGCGACGTCCTCTATGTCGAGGAGCTGATCGGCCCCGACACCATCAACACGGTTCCGCCGGCGACGCTGGATGCGTTCCGCGACCACGGCAAGCCGCGCGACAGCCTGGAGGAGAACGTCGACGACGCAAGGCGCGTGCTCGAAGAGCTGGAGCGCTCCGGAATCTCGCTCGACGCCATCACCGAGGAACTGGTCAAGGACGGCGTCAAGCTGTTCGCCGACGCCGCCGACAAGCTCTACGGCGCCGTCGCCCACAAGCGCGCGACCGTGCTCGCGCCCGCGCTCGATCGTCAGGAGCTCTCGCTCGGCGACGGCCTTGGCAAGGCCGTAGCCAAGAGCACCGAGGAATGGCGGGCGTCCGCCAAGATCCGCCGGCTGTGGCAGCGCGACAAGTCGGTCTGGACCGGCACTGATGAGGACAAATGGCTCGGCTGGCTCGACAGCGCGGCCAAGGCCGACGTCGCCGATTACGAGGATTATGCGGGCCGCGTGAAGGGCCAGAAATTCTCCGACGCCGTCGTGCTCGGCATGGGCGGATCGAGCCTCGGCCCCGAGGTGCTGGCCGAGACCTTTGGCAAGAAGCCCGGCTTCCCGAAGCTGCATGTGCTTGATTCCACCGATCCGGCGCAGGTGCGGGCGATGGAGGCGAAGATCGACATCGCGAGCACCGTGTTCATCGTCTCGAGCAAGTCGGGCGGCACCACCGAGCCGAACGCGATGAAGGACTATTTCCACGAGCAGGTTGCCAAGGCGGTGGGTGCGAAGGTGAAGACCGGCCATCGCTTCATCGCGGTGACCGATCCCGGCTCGTCGCTGGAGAAGGCCGCCAAGAAGCTGAACTACGCCCGCATCTTCCATGGCGAGCCCTCGATCGGCGGCCGCTATTCGGTGCTGTCGCCGTTCGGCCTGGTGCCGGCGGCAACCGCCGGCATCGACGTCAAGACCTTCGTCAAGCATGCGCTCGCGATGGCCCGCTCCTGCGGGCCGGACGTTCCGCCGAGCGAGAACCCCGGCGTGCAGCTCGGCCTCGCCATGGGTCTCGCCGGCCTCGAAGGCCGCGACAAGGTGACGATCCTGGCCTCGAAGAAGATCGCCGATTTCGGCGCCTGGGCCGAGCAGCTCATCGCGGAATCGACCGGCAAGGAAGGCAAGGGCCTGATCCCGATCGAGGGCGAGCCGCTGGGCGATCCCGCGGTCTACGGCAACGACCGGTTCTTCATCGACATCCGCATCGAAGGCGAAGCGGACGCCGCCCACGATTCCAAGCTCGCCGCGATCGAAGCGGCCGGCCATCCCGTGGTGCGCATTGCCATGAAGTCGATCGACCATCTCGGCCAGGAATTCTTCCGCTTCGAGATGGCGACCGCGGTCGCTGGCTCGATCCTCGGCATCAACCCGTTCGACCAGCCGGACGTGGAAGCGGCCAAGATCAAGACTCGCGAGCTGACGGCGTCGTTCGAGAAGACCGGCGCGCTGCCGGAAGAGCAGCCGGTGGTCAGTACTGATGAGGCCGATCTCTATACCGACGAGGCCAACGCCACGGCGCTGCGCGCCGCCGGCGCCAATGGCGATCTCGCCTCCTGGCTGAAAGCGCATCTGTCGCGCTCGGGCGATGGCGACTATGTCGCCCTGCTCGGCTATGTCGCGCGCGACAAGGCGACAATCGACGCGCTCCAGGCCATGCGGCTCGAGGTGCGCGAGAAGCGGCATGTCGCAACCTGCGCCGAGTTCGGGCCGCGCTTCCTGCACTCCACGGGGCAGGCTTACAAGGGCGGGCCCGACAGCGGCGTGTTCCTCCAGATCACGGCCGACGATGCCAAGGACCTCAAGGTGCCGGGCCAGAAGGCCAGCTTCGGCGTGATCAAGGCGGCGCAGGCGCGCGGCGATTTCGACGTGCTCACCGAGCGTGGCCGGCGCGCGTTGCGCGTCCACCTCAAGGGCGGGCTCAAGAAGGGTCTTGCCGCTCTCAATGCGGCGCTCACCGACGCGCTCACTTAAGGAATATCGCCAATGCAACTCGGCATGATCGGCCTCGGCCGGATGGGCGGCAACATCGTTCGCCGCCTGATGCGCCACGGACATTCGACCGTGGTTTACGACAAGGACGCCAAGGCCGTGGCCGGCCTTGCCGCCGACGGCGCAGTCGGCTCGGCGACGCTCGAGGAGTTCATCTCGAAACTCGAGCGTCCCCGCACGGCCTGGGTGATGCTGCCGGCCGGCCACATCACCGAAACGACGATCGACACGATCGCCGGCGTGATGCAGGAAGGCGACGTCATCATCGACGGCGGCAACACCTTCTGGCAGGACGACGTCCGCCGCGGCAAGGCGCTGAAAGCCCGTGGCATCCACTATGTCGACGTCGGCACCTCCGGCGGGGTCTGGGGCCTCGACCGCGGCTATTGCATGATGATCGGCGGCGAGAAGCAGGTGGTCGACCGGCTCGACCCGATCTTCGCCGCGCTCGCGCCCGGCGCCGGCGACATTCCGCGCACCGAGGGACGCGAGGGACGCGATCCCCGCATCGAGCAGGGTTACATCCATGCCGGCCCCGTCGGTGCCGGCCACTTCGTCAAGATGATCCACAACGGCATCGAATACGGCCTGATGCAGGCCTATGCCGAAGGGTTCGACATTCTCAAGAATGCCAACATCGAGGCCCTGCCGGCGGACCATCGCTACGATTTCGATCTCGCCGACATTGCGGAAGTGTGGCGGCGCGGCTCGGTGATCCCGTCCTGGCTGCTCGACCTCACCTCGACCGCGCTCGCCGACAGCCCCCAACTCGCCGAATATTCCGGCTTCGTGGAAGATTCCGGCGAGGGACGCTGGACCGTGAATGCCGCGATCGACGAGGCCGTGCCGGCTGAAGTGCTGACCGCGGCGCTCTACACACGTTTCCGTTCCCGTCGGGAACACACCTTCGCCGAAAAAATTCTCTCCGCGATGCGCGCGGGATTCGGCGGCCACAGGGAGCCGAAGCAGCCGGGCGCTGCGAAGTCGAAATAGCAAGTAGCGAAGCGAAGGCCAACAATTCGTGACAAAAGACCCGCAAGCCAAGCGCAAGCCGGAAAATTGCGCCTTCGTCATCTTCGGCGTGACCGGCGACCTCACCCATCGGCTGGTGATGCCATCGCTCTACAATCTCGCCGCCGAGCACCTGCTGCCTGAAAAGTTCTGTGTCGTCGGCGTGGCCCGCAAGAGCCAGTCGGATGACGAGCTGCGCGACAGCCTGATGAAGGGCCTGCGCAAGTTCGCGACGCGGCCGGTCGACGACGACATCGCAAAGCAGCTGCTGCAATGCGTCACCTTCGTCGAGGCCGATCCGAAGGACCCGCCGTCGTTCGACCGCTTGCGCGAACACCTGGATTCGCTGGAATGCGCGCAGGAAACCGGCGGCAACCGCCTGTTCTACCTGGCCACGCCGCCGGCCGCGTTCGCGCCGACCGCGCGTGAGCTCGGCCGCACCGGCATGATGAAGGAGAACGGCGCCTGGCGCCGCCTCGTGATCGAAAAGCCGTTCGGCACCGATCTCGCTTCGGCCAAGGCGCTGAATGCCGAGCTTTTGAAGATCATGGACGAGCACCAGATCTACCGGATCGATCATTATCTCGGCAAGGAGACGGTGCAGAACATCCTGGTGCTGCGCTTCGCCAACGGCATGTTCGAGCCGATCTGGAATCGCAACCACATCGACCATATCCAGATCACGGTGGAGGAGAAGCTCGGCGTCGGCCATCGCGGCGGCTTCTACGATGCCACCGGCGCGCTGCGCGACATGGTGCCGAACCATCTGTTCCAGCTGATGTCGCTGGTCGCGATGGAGCCGCCGGCACGCTTCGACGCCCATTCGGTCCGCTCCGAAAAGGCGGAGGTGCTTACCTCGATCCAGCTGCCGAGCCGGGAGGATGCGCTGAAAAACTCGGTCCGCGCGCAATATCTCGCAGGCCGCGTCGGCGACGAGGATGTCCCGGACTACCGCAAGACCGAGGACGTCAAACCCGGCAGCACCACCGAGACCTTCGTTGCGCTGAAGCTGATGATCGACAATTGGCGCTGGGCCGGCGTCCCCTTCTATTTGCGCACCGGCAAGGCGCTCGGCCACAAGCGCACCGAGGTCGCGATCAAGTTCAAGCAGGCGCCGTTGTCCATGTTCTCGGGGACCGACGTCGACCGCCTGTCGCAGAATTTCCTCACCATCGGTATCGCGCCGAGCGAAACCATCGAGCTTCAGTTCAACGCCAAGATCCCGGGACCGAGCATCACGATCGACGGCGTCGAGATGAAATTCAAGTACGGCGACTATTTCCAGGCCGATCCCTCGACCGGATACGAGACGCTGATCTACGACTGCATGATCGGCGACAACATCCTGTTCCAGCGCGCCGACGGCATCGAGGCCGGATGGCAGGCGGTGCAGCCGTTCCTGGACGCCTGGAAGAGTGAAGGCACCAACGGCATCGAGACCTATGAAGCCGGCAGCGACGGGCCAAAATGCGCCGACGAGCTGCTGCGGCGCGACGGGCGAAGCTGGCGGAAGTTCTCGTGATGGCCGCAGCGGGCCAGCCGAAGCTGATCGTCGCGGCCGACGCCGCAGCCCTGGCGCAGGCCGCGGCCGAGCGGGTGATGGCACGGATCGCGGCCAATCCCGGCCGCATCGCGATCTGCCTGACCGGTGGCTCCAGCCCGAAGAAGCTCTATCAATTGCTTGGCAGCGATGCATATCGCGACAAGATCCCGTGGGAGCGCGTGCATTGGTTCATCGGCGACGAGCGTTTTGTCGGCGAGAGCGACCCCCTCAACAACATGGCGGTGGCGCGCGCGACGTTTCTCGATCGCAATGCAGCCTCGAGCCACATCCACCCGATTCCGACCGGGACTGAATCTCCCGAGGAAAGCGCCGAAGCCTACGCGCGCGAGTTGCAGGCCTTCTACGGCTCTGGACGCCTCGATCCGTCGCGTCCGCTGTTCGACATGGTCCTGATGGGCGCGGGCCCGGACGGCCACACAGCTTCGCTGTTTCCCGGCTTCCCCGAGATCGAGGAGAGCGAGCGCTGGGTCGTCGGGGTGCCCAAGGCCAATGTCGCGCCTTTCGTGCCGCGAGTCTCGCTTACCCTGCCCGTCCTTGCGTCGTGCTACGAAATGCTGTTCGAGATGGCCGGGCACGACAAGCAAGCGATCTTGACGCGCCTCCTCAATGGCGAGACTCTGCCGGCGTTACGCGCGCGCTCGAAGGGTGAGACCGTCTGGCTGGTCGACCAAGCCGCGCTTCCGGAGGGTATTCGTGGCGGGCGTTGAAGCACCTTGTGCATTGATCGTGATGGGCGTGTCGGGGTCGGGCAAGAGCACGATCGCGGCAGCGCTCGGCCAGCGGCTCGGCTGGCGCTTCGAGGACGGCGACAGCTTTCATCCCGCCAGCAATGTCGAGAAGATGCGCGCCGGTCACCCGCTCACCGACGGGGACCGCTGGCCCTGGCTCAACGCCATCGCCGACGAGATCGCGCGGGTTTGCGACGAGGGCGAGCACGTCATCATCGCCTGCTCGGCGCTGAAGCACACCTACCGCGACGTGCTGCTGCGCGGACGCGACGACGTCCGCTTCATCTTCCTGAAGGGCACGAAAGAGCTGATCGCCGAGCGGCTCGCCCAGCGCAAAGGCCATTTCATGCCGCCGGGGTTGCTGACGAGCCAGTTCGAGACGCTGGAGCCGCCGGAAGCCGGCGAGCACGTCATCACCGTTTCGATCGATGAAACGGTCGAAGCGATCGTGGACGGCATCGTACGGCAGTTGAAGCTGGGCGGGGCGAAGCGCTGAGACCTGAAAAACCTGAAGGTTCTGCCATGACGCAAATCTCACTGGTCGTGTCCGACGTCGACGGCACGCTGCTGACCAAGGACAAGACCCTGACCGAGCGCGCAACAAGCGCAGTGCAGCGGTTGCACAAGGCCGGCATCGGCTTCACCATCACCTCCAGCCGTCCCGCCATCGGCATGCGCTTTTTGATCGAGCCGCTGGCGCTCTGGTTGCCGGTCGGTCCGTTCAACGGCTCCTCGATCGTCGATCCCGAGATGCGGCCGGTCGAGCAGCACCTGATCCCGGCCGGCGCGGCCGAGCGCGCCTTGCAGATCCTTCGCGAGTTCGGCGCCGATATCTGGCTCTTCACCACCGACAAATGGCTGATCGATAATCCCGGCGGCAAATACGTCGCGCATGAGCAGCACACGATCCGCTCCGATCCCACCATCGTGACGGATTTCTCGCCGTATCTCGCCAATGCCTGCAAGATCGTCGGCGCCAGTGCCGACGCCGCCGGGCTCGAACGTTGCGAAAAGGCGATGCAGGAGGCGCTCGGCAGCAAGGCCACTGCGGTGCGCTCGCAGACCTATTATCTCGACATCACCCCGCCCGGCTTCAACAAGGGCACGTTCGTCGAGGCGATGGCCAAGCGGCTCGGCATCGCGACCAGCGCCGTCGCCACCATCGGCGACATGCAGAACGACCTCGCGATGTTCGCCGTCAGCGGCACCTCGATCGCGATGGGCAATGCCACCGACAACGTCAAGGACCAGGCGACCCACGTCACCGCGAGCAACGAGCAGGACGGTTTTGCGGAAGCGATGGAGATGATATTGAAGCGGAATGGGGTGGGTTGAGTGGCCGGTGCGATCTCGCCCGGCGAACATCTCTCCTTGCTGGACGACGGCGCGCAGCTGTTACGGCAGGCGCTGAGATCGGATCGATTGCATCAGCTCGGGGAAATCCTGTCCCATCTGCCGCCCGATCAAGCCGGACTGAGGCTGAGAGGCGTGGAAGGCCTTCCGCCGTTCCTGGCCGCGAGCGGGGATATCGGCCGCTGTGCCGCGTCCGTACTCGGAGAGACCTGTCGTCCGGTCAGGGCAATCCTGTTCGACAAGACAGCCGCAACCAACTGGGCACTGGGCTGGCACCAGGACCGCACCATAGCCGTGAGGGCGCGCGTCCCAGTCGACGGCTTCGAGACCTGGAGCGTCAAGAGCGGCATGCAGCACGTCGAGCCACCCTTTGCGCTGTTGTCAGGCATAGTGACCTTGCGGGTTCATCTCGATCCGGTCCCGGCCGGCAATGCACCCCTCTTGATCGCGCCGGGATCCCACAAGCTCGGACGGATTGCCGAGGAGGATGTGAGAGACGTCGTCCGGCGCTGCGGCACCGTCGCGTGCCTTGCTGAGCCCGGCGATATCTGGCTCTATGCGACCCCCATTCTCCATGCATCGGACGCTGCGACCAAGCCTATGCATCGGCGTGTCCTGCAGGTCGATTTTGCCGTGGGAGAGCTTCCCGGCGGGCTGGAATGGCTCGGCGTCTAGTCTAAATCATTACTTCGACCGCTGCATCGCCGGCTTCTCGCTCTTCTCCCTTGCCGCCGACAGATTGTGTGCGGTGTTGATCAGCGCGATGTGGGTCAGCGCCTGCGGGAAATTTCCGGTCTGGCGCCGGGCGACTGAATCATATTCCTCGGCCAGGAGACCAACGTCATTCGCGATGCCGGCCACGCGATCGAGCAAGGCTTGCGCCTTGTCGAGATCGCCCGCCAACACATGGGCATCGGCCAGCCACAATGTGCAGGCCAGGAACGCACCTTCGAGCGGCGGCTGGTCCGCGGGCAACTCGCGCGGATCGTGCCTCAGCACGAAGCCGTCGCGCATCAGGCGTGTCTCGACAGCCGTGATAGTGCCGCGGATGCGCGGATCGTCCGCCGGCAGAAAACCGACGGCCGGCAGCAGCAGCACGGATGCATCGAGTAGCTTCGCGCCATAGGATTCGACGAAGGCGTTTTCCTCGGCGTCAAATCCCCTGTTGCAGACATCGCGATGAATGGCCTCGCGCAAGGTGCGCCAGTGCAGCAGCGGCGCCTTGAAGCCGAAGGTCTCGGCGCTCTTGATGCCGCGGTCGAAGGCGACCCAGGTCATGACCTTGGAGAAGACGTAGTGCCTGGGCTCGCCCCGGCGCTCCCAGATGCCGTGATCGGGCCGGTCCCAGACCTCGGCGAGATGATTGAGCACGGCGCATTCCAGCGCCCATGTCGTTTCATCGTCGAGCTTGAGCTTGGCCATGCGCGACTGGTGGAATGCGTCGATCAATTCGCCGTAGACATCGAGCTGAAGCTGCGCATGCGCGGCATTGCCGACGCGCACCGGCTTTGCGCCCTCATAGCCGTCGAGCCAACCGGCCTCCCATTCCAGGAGCCGCCGCTGGCCCCAGATGCCGTACATGATCTGCATGTTCGCCGGCGAGCCTGCGGCGGCGCGCAGCAGCCAATTGTGCCAGGCCAGGGCTTCCTCGGTGTAGCCCGAGTTCATCAGCGCCAGCAGCGTGAAGGTAGCATCGCGCAGCCAGCAGAAGCGGTAGTCCCAGTTCCTGCTGCCGCCGAGCTTTTCCGGCAGTGACGTGGTCGGTGCTGCGACGATGCCGCCGGTCGGGCCGAAGGTCAGCGCCTTCAGCGTGATCAGCGAGCGCATGATGAGGTCGCGATAGTCGCCGTCGCGGGTGCAATGGCCGCACCAGTCCTTCCAGAACTCCTCGGTGTCCCGGAGCGCGATCTCGGGATCGATCGGTGCGGGCGGCTCGAGATGCGAGGGGCCGTAGGTCAGGACGAACGGCACGGTCTCGCCTGCCCTTACCTCGAAATCGGAGACCGTGGTCAGATCCTCGCCGCGGGTCTCGACCGGCGTGCGCAGCACCGTCATGTCCTGGCCGGCAATGGCCATCAGCGAATGGTCGATCCGCCGTACCCAGGGAATGTCGATGCCGAAGCCGAAGCGGATGACGAGCTCCATCCGCATCTTCACTGAGCCCTCGATGCCGCGCACCAGCCGGACGATGTCCGACGCCTTGCCGCGCGGCGGCATGAAGTCGATCAGCGCGATGGCGCCGCTCTTGGTCTCAAAACGCGTTTCGAGGATGAGGGTATCGCCGAGATAACGTCGCGATGTCCTGATGACGTCCTCGTTCGGCGCGATCAGCCAGCGGCCGTTCTTGTGGGTGCCGAGGATGGCGGCAAAGCAGGCGTCGGAATCGAAGGCCGGCCAGCACAGCCAATCGATTGAGCCGTTGCGCCCGACCAGCGCGGCGGTCTCGCAATCGCCGATCAGCGCATAGTCTTCGATCTTCTGTGACAATGTCGTGCGAGCCTGAGAAGCCCCCTTCCGATCAACTTCCGCCGTTCAATGAACGTTCCCGGGTTGCCGCTCGCAAGGCCGTGAGGTCGACCTTGGAGGCGATCTTGTCGAGCGCGACGGGAAGACGCTGGCGCCAGTTCGGGTGCTCGTCGATCGTGCCGGGAATATTGGGCTGGTCGATGACGCCGAGCAAATCCTCCATCGACACCGCGAGCAGCCGCGACGGCGTGCGCGACAGGAAGGCGAGCACCGAATAGAGGTCGTTGGCCTTGATCCCGTTCTGGCGCAGGATCTCGTCGAGCGCGCCGAGCGCATCCCAGCGCGCCTGGTCGTTCTCGCCGGGATCGAGCCCGAGCGAACGCTTCATCTTGAGATCGCCAAAGGAGCGCCAGCCGGCATAGGTCGACAGGTCATGCGTGTTCAGCGTGACCAGCGCATTGGGCCTGTAGTGGTCGACGGGGCGGAAATGACCGGCATCGTCACGCTCGAACATCATGACGAGATACGACCAGATGCCGAAATCCTGCATCATCTCGCGAAAACCTTCGGGCACGGTGCCGAGGTCCTCGCCGATCACGATGCATTTGTGGGCCGCGCTCTCGCGCGCCACGGCGCCAAGCAGCGCCTCGAACGGCATCTGCACATAGGCGCCGTTATCGGGCTTGAAGCCGCGCGGCACGAGATAAAGCCGCTTCAGCCCGAGCACGTGGTCGAGCCTGATGGCGCCGGCATGGCGCATCGAGGCCGCCAGCATGTCGGCGAACGGCACGAAAGATTGCGCTTCCAGGCCGCCGGCGTTGAAGCCGGCAAGGCCCCAATCCTGGCCGACGGTGTTGAGCACGTCGGGCGGCGCGCCGACGGCGAGATGGCGCGAGATCGCCATCTGCTCGTTCCAGGCGTCGAAGCCGTTGGACTGCACCCCGACGGCGACATCGAGATAGAGCCCGACCCGCATGCCGAGCTGGCTGGCGAGCTGCTTGGCGGCATGCAGCTGGCTATCCGCCGTCCATTGCACGAACTCCACGAATTCGACCTCGCGCTTGTCGGCTCCGTTGCGCAGCCCGGCGCATTTCGCCTCGTCCGGCTGCTGCCATTCCGCCGGCCATTCCCACCAAGGCGCGTTGAAGCGGTGGCGCAGCACCTCGAAGCAGGCAAAGCGCGACAGCAGCGGCGCACGCGCGGCGCGGAAGGCGTCAAATTCCTTGCGGCGCGCTTGGCTCGCGCTTGTCACAAAGCTGTTGAAGGCGGCGCGCAAGGCCAGCCATTTCAGCGCGGCCATGTCGGCATAAGGAACGCGATCGCCTTCGCGCAGACGGGCGGCGGTCGCGGCTGCGTCGGGCACGAGATCCGCCGAGAATTCGGGAATGGCCTCGACGTCGATATAGAGCGGATTGAGGAACAGCCGGCTGTTCGGCGAATAGGGGCTGCAATCCGAGGGGTGGTCGTCGAACAGAACGTGCAGCGGATTGAGCCCGACGCCGTCGGCCCCGAGCTGCTTGGCGAGCCTGACCAGATCGGCGAGGTCAGTGAAATCGCCGATGCCCCAGTTGCGGTTGGAACGGACGCTGTAGAGCTGCACGGCGAGCAGCCAGCCGCGGTCGAAATCGCCGCCGAAGGCCCGCTCCGGCGCCACGATCATCGGCACCTCTTCCGTCACGCCTTCCGCATCAGTCAGCGTCAACCGGTGATAACCGAGCGGCAGGTCGGCAGGCCAGGCGATCACAGGCTCGCGGGTCTTCCCCTGGGCGATCGATTTGCTGTTTGCGGTCAACGTCCATTGCAGCGGCGGCGCGCCGATCGCCGCCAATTCCGTGCGCGGATGTCCGAGCGCGCGAATCACGACCGGCCCGCTCACGAAGCGGTAAACCCGCTTCTCCGGCAGGGCGTCGAGGATGGACCTCAGGGCCACGGGGTCAGTGACCCGCAGCTTTCCGAGGGCGTCAACGAATTCGGATTGAACGCCCTTGATGCGGGCTTGAGCTAAAAGATCCATTCGGCACGCAGCTTGCAGGCCACCCTTGGGCCGGGGGCATCGATTTTAACGAGGCAGCGGAAGACGTTAGTCTGGCTCAACTCAAAACCATGCCTGCCGTTCCCAGGCGGAACTAATGACACACAAGCGGCTTTCTATATAGGTACCAAGCGTAGGTTCCCGACAAGGGAAACGGGCCCCTGCTTTCTTGTCAATGGCATCACCGTGAACAAGACAATTCAAACTGTCGAAAGTGCCGCAGCCGGCAGCGCTTTCCTCATCGAAGACGTCTATCCCGCGATCGATGGCGGCCGCTTCGCCGTGAAGCGGATCGCGGGCGAGCGGGTCGAGGTATGGGCTGATGTCTATCGCGATGGCGAGGCCGTGGTCGGGGCCGCGCTGCTCTGGCGCCCCGAGCAGGACCGGGATTGGCGGCGCGAGCCGATGATCCATCACAGCAATGACCGCTGGTCCGGCGCTTTCACGCCGACGGAGCCCGGCCAATATGCCTATGCGATCGAGGCCTGGACCGACGAGTTCGCCACCTGGTCCCACGCCGTCGCGCGCAAGCAGCGAACCGGGGCCGATGTCAGCCTCGATGCGCTCGAAGGTGCCGGCCTCCTGACCAAGACGCATGGCGCGCCGCAGGCCGCCGCGGCCGTCATCGTCAGACAATGCGAGGATTATCTGCAGACCGGCGATGTCACCTCGCTGCTGGCGAGCGAGCTCGGCGATGCCATGGCCGAGAGCCAGTCCCGGCCTGATTTGACCCGCTCACAGTCCTTCCCACTGACCATTGACCGCGACAGAGCGCGATTTGGCGCCTGGTATCAGATGATGCCACGCAGCCAAAGCCGGATCCCAGGCCAGCACGGCACGCTGCGCGACTGCATCGCGCGCGTCCCTGATATCGCGGCGATGGGTTTTGACGTGCTCTATTTCACGCCGATCCACCCGATCGGCCACAGCCGCCGCAAAGGCCGCAACAATGCGCCGGTGGCGAGCGACGGCGGACCCGGCTCGCCCTACGCGATCGGCGCCGCCGAGGGCGGCCACGATGCACTGCATCCGGAGCTCGGCACCATCGAGGATTTTCGCGCGCTGGTCGCGACGTGCCTCGAATATGGTCTCGAGCTTGCACTGGACTTCGCCGTGCAATGCTCACCGGACCATCCCTGGCTGACGGAGCATCCGGAATGGTTCAAATGGCGGCCCGACCGCTCGGTGCGGACCGCGGACGGCCGCTATTCCGACATCGTGATTCCCGATTTCGCCTCGGTCGACCGCATCGGCCTGTGGAACGCCTTTCGCGACGCCATGCTGTTCTGGATCGACCATGGTGTCACCATCTTCGCCATCGACAACCACGACACCGCGCCGCTGGCATTCTGGGACTGGCTGATCCGCGACATCCGCCGCCGACATCCCGAGGTGATCCTGTTCTCCAAGACGTTTGCGCGGCCGAAGCTGATGAAGGGCCTCGCCAAGCTCGGCTTTGCGCAGTCCTTCACCTATTTCCCCTGGCGCACCTCGCGCTGGGAGCTGGAGCAATATCTCGGCGAGCTGACGCGCTATCCCGAGCGCGACTTCTATCGTCCGAACCTGTTCGTCAACACGCCCGATCTGCTGCCCTATCATCTCCAGGGCGGCGAAGCCTGGGCGTTCAAGTCGCGTGTTGCGCTGGCGGCGACGTTGTCGGGCAGCTACGGCGTTTACAGCGGGTTCGAGCTGCTGGAGCACGAGGCGATCCCCGGCCGCGAGGAATATCTGGATTCCGAGAAGTATCAGATCAAGCAGCGCGACTGGGACCAGCCCGGCAACATCAAGGCCTATATTGCAGCACTCAACCGCATCCGCAACGACAACGCCGCGCTCCAGCAAACGGCGAATTTGCGTTTTCTGGACGTCGAAGACGGCGAGACCATCGCCTTTGTCAAGGAGGCGGCTGAACCCGCCAACATTGTCGTCATCGTGATCGCACTTTCCGGCCACGTGCGCGAATGCTGGCTGCCGCTCGGCGACGTCACCGTTGACGCCGGCGGGCAGCGTCACCATGTGACGACACTCGAAAACCTCCTCACCGGCGAACAGTCCCGCATCGAATGGGGCGGGATCAGGTTGCGTATCGATCCCGACCGCGATCCGGCGCATCTGTTCCGCTGCCTGGCGTAAAGGGGCACGCCATGAACGTTCTATCTTCCGTCGACACCAAGAAGGCTGAGGCTGCCGAGATCGTGGACGAGCTGTGGTACAAGGACGCCATCATCTATCAGCTCCACGTCAAGGCCTTCGCCGACAGCAACAATGACGGCATCGGCGACTTTGCCGGGTTGACCGAGAAGCTGCCCTATCTGCAGGAGCTCGGCGTCACCGCGCTGTGGCTGTTGCCGTTCTATCCCTCGCCCGGTCGCGACGACGGCTACGACATCGCCGATTACGGTTCGGTCAATCCCGATTTCGGGACGATGAAGGACTTCAAGCGCTTCATCCAGGAAGCGCAGAAGCGGGGCTTGCGCGTCATCACCGAGCTCGTCGTCAATCACACCTCGGACCAGCACAAATGGTTCAAGCGCGCGCGCCGCAGCCATCCCGGTTCGAGCGCCCGTAACTGGTATGTCTGGAGCGACACCGACCAGAAGTACCAGGGCACGCGCATCATCTTCACCGACACGGAAAAGTCGAACTGGACCTGGGATCACGAGGCCGGCGCGTTCTACTGGCACCGCTTCTTCTCGCACCAGCCGGACCTCAATTTCGACAATCCGCGCGTGGTCAGCGCACTGATCCAGGTGATGAAGCGCTGGCTGGATGCCGGCGTCGACGGCTTCCGGTTGGACGCCATCCCCTATCTCTGCGAGCGCGACGGCACCAACAACGAGAACCTTCCCGAGACGCATGCGATCATCAAACGCCTGCGCCAGGAGCTCGATTCATACTCCAAGGGCAAGTTGCTGCTCGCCGAGGCCAATCAATGGCCGGAAGACGTGCAGGAATATTTCGGCCGTGGCGACGAGTGCCACATGGCCTATCACTTCCCGCTGATGCCGCGCATCTACATGGCGATCGCGCAGGAGGACCGTTTTCCGATCACCGACATCCTGCGACAGACGCCGGACATTCCGGCGAGCTGCCAATGGGCGCTGTTCCTGCGCAATCATGACGAGCTGACGCTCGAGATGGTCACCGACGTCGAGCGCGACTATCTCTGGACCACCTACGCCAACGATCCCCGCGCCCGCATCAATGTCGGCATCCGCCGGCGCCTCGCGCCGCTCATGGACAACGACCGGCGCAAGATCGAGCTGATGAACTCGCTGCTGCTGTCCTTCCCCGGAACGCCGATCATCTATTACGGCGACGAGATCGGGATGGGCGACAACATCTATCTCGGCGACCGCAACGGCGTGCGCACGCCGATGCAGTGGAGCCCGGACCGCAACGGCGGCTTCTCGCGCTGCGACCCCGCCCGCCTCTACGCGCCGCTGATCATGGATCCGGTCTACGGCTACGAATCGGTCAACGTGGAGGCGCAGTCGCGCAGCCTGTCGTCGCTGCTCAGCGCCACCAAGCGCCTGATCTCGGTGCGCAAGTCGACGCTCGCCTTCGGCCGCGGCACCATGACCTTCATCCGCCCGGCCAACCGCGCCGTGCTGGCCTATGTCCGGCAGTATCGCGACGAGGTGATCCTGTGCGTCGCCAATCTGTCGCGCGCCGCGCAGGCCACCGAGCTCGATTTGTCGCCGTGGAAAGACCGTATCCCGCAGGAGATGCTCGGCCGCACGCGATTCCCCGCGATCGGCGAACTGCCCTACATGATCACGCTGGGGCCCTACGGCTTCTACTGGTTCCAACTTCAGGAGCGCGACAAGTCCGAGCCGGTGACGCCGCGCGCGGTGCCGGAATTCGAGACGCTGGTGGTGCCGGTGAATTCCAACTGGGTGTCACTGGCCCGCGAGCGCGGCGTCTTCGAGCGCGACGTGCTGCCGGGATTCCTGTCGCGGACCCGCTGGTATCCCGAGCACAATCCCAAGCAGATCAGGACCACGCTGACGTCGGCGGTACCTTTCAGCGACATCGGTGACAACAGGCCGTGGATTGCGTTCTTCGAGACAGCGCGGGACGACGTTACTACGCGATACGTGCTGCCCATGCAGATCGAGTGGGTGCGCTTCGACCGCGAACGCTTCAACCCAAAGGCGCTCGCCGCCGTCCGCCAGGGCGCGCGCGAGGGCACTCTGCTTGACGTTGCCACCGATCCGATATTCATCGGCCTGTTCTTGCGAGGTCTGTCGCAACACCTGGTCGTGGACGAGAACAATCTGCGGCTGGAATTCAAGGCGACCAGCAAGTTCTCCGACTATACCGTCAAGGAGCCCGAACGTATCCGCGCCATCGAGCAATCGAACAGCACCGCGCTGGTCGACAATCAATACGTCGCCAAGATCTACCGCCGGCTCGAAAGCGGCGTCAGCCCCGAGATCGAGATCGGCCATTATCTCACCGAGGTCGCGCGCTTCGCCAACACGCCGGCGCTGCTCGGCAGCGTCGAGCTGGTCGAGGGCGGACAGCGCAGCGCGCTCGGCGTGCTGCATGCCTATGTCGAGAACCAGGGCGACGGCTGGACCGTGACCACGGGCTATCTCGATCGCTATATCGACGAGCAGCGCGTGTTGTCGGCCGATGAAATGCCGCGCGAGACCCAGGAGCAGGCGCCCTATCTGCATTTCATCGCGCAGATCGGCCGCAGGCTCGCCGAGCTGCACCTCGCTCTCGCCGCAGCCAAGTCCGACGATCTCGCCCCGATGCCGATCGAGACTGCCCAGGTCAAGGCCTGGGTGTCCGACCTCAAAGCGCGGGCCCAGCGGGTTCTGGATCGGCTGGCCGATAGCCGCGACGGCCTGCGGGAGGCGGACCGCCCCCTGATCGACCGCCTCACCGCGATGCGGGCGAGCCTGTCCGATACCCTGAATGCGCTATTGCCTTCGGGGATCGGCGGGTTGAACATCCGTCATCATGGCGACTTCCGCCTCGGGCAAACTCTGATCGTGAAGGACGATATCTTCATCATCGACTTCGACGGCGATCCGCGCCAGCCGCTGGCCGACAAGCGGCGCAAGCTGCCTGCCGCGCGCGACGTCGCCGGCCTGATCCGCTCGATCGATGCTTCGGTCAACGCGGCGCTGGGCCGCGCGCTGACGGGGGCTTCCGACGAGCAGGGCCGGCTTGCGGCCGCGCTCGACGAATGGCGCGAGCGAGCCGCTGCAACCTTCCTGTCCGCCTATCGCGAAGCCATGACCGATCGCCGGCTATGGCCGGAGGACCGGCAGTCCGCGGAAGGCCTGATAAGATTTTTCCTGCTTGATCAGGCCTTCAATGAAGTAGAGTACGAGCTGTCCCACCGGCCTGAGGGGCTCCATGCGCCGCTGACCGGACTGCTTCGCATTCTGTCCAATGAGAGCGAAGCCCATGCCTAAACTGCCTGCCGAGGCCTATGCGATCATCGAGGGCCGCCACTCCGACCCCTTCCACTATCTCGGGCTGCACCCTGAGGGCAGCAGAAGCGTGGTGCGCGCGTTTCTGCCCGAGGCCTCCAACGTCGAGGCGGTCGGCGAACATGGCGAGGTCGCCTCGCTCGACCGCGTGCACGATGCCGGACTGTTCATCGGTGCGCTGCCCAACGGCTCGAAGCACTATCAGCTGCGCGCAAAATTCGGCGGCAACGTCGTCGAGTTCGAGGATGCCTATCGCTTTCCGCCTATCCTGACCGATTTCGACCTCTATTTGCTCGGCGAGGGCACCCACCAGCGCCTTTACGACAAGCTCGGCGCCCATCCGATGCGTCATGAAGGCGTCGACGGCATCGGCTTCGTGGTGCTGGCGCCGAATGCACGGCGCGTATCCGTGGTCGGCGATTTCAATTTCTGGGACGGACGGCGCCATCCCATGCGGGTGCGCGGCGCCGGCTATTGGGAATTGTTCATCCCGCACGCCAAGGCCGGCGATCACTACAAGTTCGAGATCATCGGACCGCATGGCCATCTGTTGCCGCTGAAGTCCGATCCGATGGCGTTTGCGAGCGAAGTCCGTCCGAAGACGGCTTCGATCGTGTTCGACGAGGCGCATCTGCCGCGGCCGCGCCCGTCACCTGACGGCATCAACGCGCTGTCGGCGCCGATGTCGATCTACGAGGTTCATCTCGGCTCATGGCGCCGCAAGAACGGCGATGAATGGCTGACCTATCGCGAGCTGGCCGAGCAGCTGCCGGCCTACGCCCGCGACATGGGCTTCACCCATCTGGAATTCCTGCCCGTCAGCGAGCATCCGTTCGACGGCTCGTGGGGCTATCAGCCGACCGGCCTCTACGCGCCGACCAGCCGCTTCGGAAGTCCTGAGGATTTCGCCGCCCTCGTCGATGCCTGTCACCGCGAGGGCGTCGGCGTGCTGCTCGACTGGGTGCCGGGTCACTTCCCCGACGATCCGCACGGGCTCGGAAGTTTCGACGGCACCGCGCTGTACGAGCACGCCAACCCGCTGCAGGGCCGCCACCTCGACTGGGGCACGCTGATCTACAATTACGGCCGCACCGAAGTGACGAACTTCCTGGTGTCGAACGCGCTGTTCTGGATGGAGCGTTACGCGATCGACGGCCTGCGCGTCGATGCCGTCGCGTCCATGCTCTATCTCGACTATAGCCGGCCACCCGGCGCGTGGATCCCGAACCAGTATGGCGGCCGCGAAAACATCGAGGCGATCAACTTCCTGCGCCGCTTCAACACCGAGGTCTTCGCCCGCTTTCCGCAGGCGACCACGGCTGCCGAAGAATCCACCGCCTGGCCGCAGGTGTCGCGGCCGGTGGAATTCGGCGGGCTCGGCTTCGGCTACAAGTGGAACATGGGCTGGATGCACGACACGCTGAACTACATCAGCAAGGATCCGATCCACCGCAAATACCATCACGACGAGATCCTGTTCGGCCTGCACTACGCGTTCTCGGAAAACTTCATCCTGCCGCTGTCTCATGACGAGGTCGTGCACGGCAAACGTTCGATCCTCGGCCGCATGCCCGGCGACGAGTGGCAGCGTTTTGCGAATCTACGCGCCTATTACAGCTTCATGTTCGGCCATCCCGGCAAGAAGCTGCTGTTCATGGGCGCGGAAATCGCGCAGAGCCGCGAATGGAATCACGACCAGTCGCTCGACTGGCACCTGCTCGAATACAAGTACCATTCCGGCACCCAGGCACTGATCCGGGACCTCAACCGGCTCTACCGCGCTGTGCCGGCGCTGCACCAGATGGACTGCGACCCCGCCGGCTTCGAATGGCTGATCACGGACGACGCCAGCCGCAACGTGTTCGCCTGGCTGCGCAAGGGATTCGACGAGCACGCGCGGTGCCTCGTCATCGTCAACTTCTCGCCAAACGTCTATCAGAACTACCGCGTTCGCGTGCCCTTCGGCGGCAAATGGAAGGAAGTGCTCAACTCGGATTCCGCCCATTATGGCGGCAGCAATGTCGGCAATATCGGCGAGGTCCATGCCGAGGGCGGCGAGCTTCGCCTCACCATTCCGCCGCTCGCCGCGATCTTCCTCGTTCCGGAAAGCTGACACATGCGCCTGACTGCTGGATCGCCCGCACGCCTCGGCGCAAGCTGGGACGGACGCGGCACCAATTTCGCGCTGTTCTCCGCCAACGCACAGAAGGTCGAGCTCTGCCTGTTCGACACGCAAGGCCGCCGCGAGCTCGAGCGCATCGAGCTGCCCGAGAAGACCGAAGATGTCTGGCACGGCTATCTCAATGACGTCTCGCCGGGCCAGCTCTACGGCTATCGCGTGCACGGTCCCTACGAGCCCGAGCACGGCCATCGCTTCAATGCCAACAAGCTGCTGCTCGATCCCTATGCCAAGCGGCTCTCCGGACGCCTGGTCTGGAGCGATGCGCATTTTGCCTACCGCACCGGCTCGCCCCGCGAGGACCTGTCCTTCGACCGGCGCGACAACGCGCGTGGCATGCCCAAGGCCGTCGTGGTCGACGAGACCTTCAACTGGGGCCGCCGCGAGATCCGCCCCAACATCCCCTGGGAAGACACGATCATCTACGAGGCTCACGTCAAGGGTCTGACGCAGAAGCGCGACGACGTGCCGCCGAATTTGCGCGGCACCTATGGCGGCCTGTCCTCGCCGGCGATGATCGAGCATCTGAAGAAGCTCGGTGTCACCACGGTCGAGCTGCTGCCGGTGCACAGCTTCGTCGACGACCGCATCCTGGTGGAGAAGAAGCTCGCCAATTACTGGGGCTACAACACGCTGTCCTTCTTCGCGCCCGAGCCGCGCTATGCCCAGGACAACGCGCTCGATTCCTTCCGCACCACGGTGGCACGGCTGCACGATGCCGGCATCGAGGTGATGTTAGATGTCGTCTACAACCACACGGCCGAGGGCAATCACCTCGGCCCGACGCTGTGCTACCGCGGCATCGACAACGCTTCGTATTACTGGCTGAACCGCGAGAATCTCCGCTATTACGACGACTTCACCGGCTGCGGCTCTTCGGTCAACCTCACCCATCCCCGCGTGCTGCAGATGGTGATGGATTCACTTCGCTACTGGGTCGAGGTCTGCCATGTCGACGGCTTCCGCTTCGATCTCGCCACCACGCTGGCGCGCGGACCGAACGGCTTTGACCGCGGCATCTCTTTCCTGACCGCGATCCGGCAGGATCCGGTGCTGGCGACCGTCAAGCTTGTCGCCGAGCCCTGGGATCTCGGCCTCGGCGGTTACCAGGTCGGCGCCTTCCCCTCGCAATGGTCGGAATGGAATGATCGCTATCGCAGCGCCATGCGCCGCTACTGGAGCGGCGAAGGCAGCCTGATCGGCGACATCTCCAGCCGCATGACGGCGTCGTCCGATTTGTTCAACCACGACGGACGGCGGCCGCGCGCCAGCATCAACCACATCACCGTCCATGACGGCTTCACGCTTGCCGACCTCTTCAGCTACAACGAGAAGCACAACGAGGCCAATGGCGAGGAGAATCGCGACGGCTCCAACGACAACCACAGCAACAATTGCGGTGTCGAGGGGCCGACCGACGATCCCCAGATCCTCGGCCTGCGCCGCCAGCTTCGCAAGAATGTGCTGGCCTGCCTGATGCTGGCGCAGGGCGTTCCGCTGATCCTCGCCGGTGACGAGGTCGGCAACTCGCAATCGGGCAACAACAACGCCTACTGCCAGGACAACGAGATCGGCTGGGTCGGCTGGGATAATCTCGGCAAGGAGAGCGACATGGTCGATTTCGTCGCCCATCTCGCCGACATCCGCCGCCGGTTTTCGCAGCTTCGCAGTCACCGCTGGCTCGACGGTCGCCCCGCGGACGGTGTGTCCTACGGCGCATTGTGGCTGACGCCTGCCGGCGACGAGATGACAGAGAACGACTGGAAATTCCCGGAGGGACGATTCCTCTCCTACGTGATGGGGCCGATGGAACCGGGTGGCGCCGCGATCTTTATCGTACTGAACGCCGCCCCTGAAGACATCGCATTCAAATTGCCCAAAATGACCGAATACAAGAGCTGGCAGCAGATCCTGAACACGACGGATGCCAAGCTGAATACGATCGACTTCCCGCCCGGAAGCGACAGCAAGGCGCCGCCGCGCTCCGTGCTCGCCTTCGCGGGGGCGCTATGAGGCCGTCCTTCGGGGCGAGGCCGACGAAGGACGGCGTGTCGTTCCGCCTGTGGGCGCCCGCCGCGCGCCGTGTCGACCTTCTGCTCGACCGACGACATGCGATGCAGCGCCGGCAGGATGGCTGGTACGTGGCCGAGATTGCCGGTCTCACCGCCGGCAGCTCCTATAAGTTCAGGATCGACGACGACATCGACGTGCCGGATCCGGCCTCGGCTTTCCAGCCCGACGATGTATTCGGCCCGAGCGAGGTGATCGATCACGACGCCTTTCCGTGGCGCGCGCGCGATTGGCGCGGCCGGCCCTGGGAAGAGACGGTGCTGATCGAGACCCATGTCGGCACCTTCACGTCGAAAGGCACTTACCACGCCATGATCGACAAGCTGGATCATCTCGCGGCAACCGGCATCACCGCGCTGGAGCTGATGCCGCTGGCCGATTTCGCGGGACGCCGCGGCTGGGGCTATGACGGCGTGCTGTGGTATGCGCCCGACAGCGCCTATGGCCGCCCGGAAGACCTGAAGACGCTGATCGACGAGGCGCATCTGCGCGGGCTGATGGTGTTCCTCGACGTCGTCTACAATCATTTCGGCCCCGAGGGGAATTATCTCGGCCGCTATGCGCCGGCCTTCTTCACCGATGCGCACACGCCCTGGGGCAGCGCGATCGATTATCGCGTGCCGCAAGTGCGCGCGTTCGCGGTCGAGAATGCGCTGTCCTCGCTGACCGATTACCGTTTCGACGGGTTGCGACTGGATGCCGCCAATCACATCATGGTGATCCCCGGCGAGATATCGATGCTGCATGATCTCAGCGCCGCTGTCGGCGAGCTCTCGAAGGCGACGGGTCGGCACATCCATCTCGTGCTAGAGAATGGCGACAACCGGGCTAGCTTGCTCGACGCGGCGCAGGAGCCGCCGAACGGCAAGTATCGCGCGCAGTGGAACGACGATTATCACCATGCCTGGCATGTGATGCTGACCGGGGAGCATGCCGGCTATTACGGCGACTACCAGACGCCGCGCATGGACCTCGCACGCGCACTTGCCTCGGGCTTCGTCTATCAGGGCGAGGTTTCGGAGTTCTGGGGCAAGAAGCCGCGCGGCGAGCCGAGCAGTCAGCTGCCACCTGCGACGTTCGTCAATTTCCTGCAAAACCACGACCAGATCGGCAACCGCCCGCTCGGCGACCGACTCGAAAGCCTGGCATCGCCGCAGCAAATCGAGGCCGCGCTCGCGGTGACCCTGCTCGCGCCGATGGTGCCGATGCTGTTTCAGGGTGAGGAATGGGGCTCGACGGTGCCCTTCCCGTTCTTCTGCGATTTCCAGGGCGGGCTCGCCGATGCCGTCCGCAAGGGGCGCAAGCAGGAATATGCGTGGGCCTACGAAAAATACGGCAACGAGGTGCCCGACCCGCTCGATCCCGCAACGCTGCAATCGGCCGTGCTCGACTGGACCGGCCGCACGCCGCTGCAGGACGCCCGGCTCGCGTTGGTCCGACAGCTGCTTGCGCTGCGTCGCAAGGAGATCGTGCCGCGGCTGAGGGGCGCAAGTTTCGGCGAGGCCGAGGCGGCAGACAACGGCCTGCTCACCGCTCATTGGCGGATGGGTGACGCCACGGCGCTGCGCCTGACCGCCAATCTATCGGACAAGGACATCGCGCGTCCCGACGGCGCGACGGGCGCTCCCATCTGGGGCGACGCGAGCGGCGAGCGGCTCGCGCCATGGTCGGTGATCTGGCATCTCGGAGGTTAACATGCCTCCTGCCATTCCGCTCGCGACCTACCGGCTGCAGCTCACCGCGGATTTCGACTTCGACAAGGCCGCCGCCGTCGTGCCTTACCTCAAGGCGCTGGGAATCACGCATCTCTACGCCTCGCCGGTGATGAAGGCGCGCAAGGGCTCGACCCATGGCTACGACACCGTCGATCACAGCCAGTTCAATCCGGAGCTCGGCGGCGAAGCCGGCTTCACACGCCTGAGCGACGCACTCGAGGCGCACGACATCGGCCTCGTCATCGACTTCGTGCCGAACCATGTCGGCGTGCATTTCGCCGACAATCCCTGGTGGCTCGACGTGCTCGAATGGGGCCAGGCCTCGCCGCACGCGGTCTCCTTCGACATCGACTGGGACCTGTTGCCTTACCGCGCGCGCGGCGGCGTGCTGCTGCCGATCCTCGGCAAGTCCTACGGCGACGCACTGGAGAGCGGCGAGATCGAGCTGCGCTACGATCCGGACCAGGGCAGCTTCTCCGCCTGGTATTTCGAGCATCGCTTGCCGATCGCGCCGGAGCGCTATGGCGAGATCCTGCGCATGACCGTGAAGGAAGCGGAAGCCGCCGAAACGGAGGCCGGCAAACGCCTGCTCTCGCTCGCCGCGCGCTACACCGGACTGCGCCGCCCCAACCGCAAGGAAGCCCCCGCTTTCAAGACCGAGCTCAGGGAGATCGCAGGTGGCGCCGATATCATCGCACGCGGCCTTGCTGCTTATCGTGCCGCCAAGGATCGTCCCGCGCAGACCCTGGCGCTGCATCATCTGCTGGAACGCCAGAACTACAAGCTCGGGCACTGGCGGCTCGCCTCCAGCGATATCAACTACCGCCGCTTCTTCGACGTCAACGGACTTGCGGGCCTGCGTGTCGAGGACGCGACCACTTTCGCCGCCACGCACCGGCTGGTGAAGCAGCTCATCGCTGGCGGCAAGCTTCAGGGCATCCGGCTCGATCACATCGACGGCCTGCGCGATCCCGCGCAATATTGCCAGCGGCTGCGCCGCCTGGTGCGCGATGCGCAAGGCAACACCAAGCCGTTCTACACGGTGATCGAAAAGATCCTGTGCGAGCACGAACGCCTGCCGCACTTCGCCGGCGTTCAGGGCACCACCGGCTATGAATGGATGAACGTCATCACCCAGGTCCTGGTCGACAGCAAGGGCCTGGCGGCGCTGGACGAGACCTGGCGGCAGATCAGCAACCGTTCGCCACAGCTTCCGCCTTACGTCAAGGAGGCCAAGCGGCGCGTGCTGGAGACGCTGCTCACCAGCGAATTCACCGTGCTGACGCGTCTGCTCGCGCGCATCGCCAACGGGCACTATTCGACACGGGATTTCTCCGCGGACAGCCTGCGGCAGGCACTCGAACTCTATGTGCTGCATTTCCCGGTGTATCGCACCTATTTGACCAACAGCGGCCCGACGGCCCCCGACCGCAAGTTGATCGACGACACCATCGCGCGCGCCCGCTCCGAATGGTTCGCCGCGGACGAAGGCATCTTCGATTTCCTGCGCGATGCCCTCACCATGGATCTGCTCAAGCCCGGCCGCCCGCCGCACAGCGCCCCGCGCGTGCGCCGCTTCGCGCTGAAGGTGCAGCAATTCACCGGGCCTATGATGGCGAAATCGCTGGAGGACACCGCGTTCTATCAATTCCACCGGCTGCTCGCCCTGAACGAGGTCGGCGGCGATCCCGCCAGCAACGGCCTCAACATTCCAGCTTTCCACGAGGCCATGCAGGCCCGCGCCAGGGAATGGCCGCTGGGAATGACGGCAACCGCCACGCATGACACCAAACGCGGCGAGGATGCCCGGGCGCGCATCGCGGGCTTAAGCGAAATTCCCGGCGAATGGACCAGCGCGGTTTCGCGCTGGAAGGTGTCGAACGCGCCGCATCTCACGCTCCAGGGCAATTTCCGCGCGCCGTCGGCGACGTTCGAATACATGCTCTACCAGACGCTGCTCGGGGCCTGGCCGCTGCAGGGGCCGATCGATTCCGGTTTCGTCGAGCGCATCCAGGCCTACGCGCTGAAGGCCGCGCGCGAAGGCAAGGAGGAGACGAGCTGGCTCAACCCGCATGAAGCCTATGAGAACGGCATCAAGAGCTTCATCGACAAGATCCTCGATCCCACGCTGTCAGGCGAATTCCTGGAGGCGCTGCAGACGCTGGCCCGGCGCGTGGCGCTGCTGGGCGCGTTCAACGCGTTGAGCCAGCTCACCCTCAAGGCGACGCTGCCCGGCGTGCCCGACTTCTATCAGGGCACCGAGTTCTGGGACCTCTCATTGGTCGATCCCGACAACCGCCGCCCGGTCGATTTTGGCGCGCGGCATGCGGCGCTGGGGTCGCTGGACGATCCGGACTGGGGCGGTCTTAAGAAGAGCTGGCCGGACGGCCTGATCAAGCTGGCCTGGACACGGCGTCTCCTACGGCTGCGCAATGAGCTCGCCGACGTCTTCGCGCAGGGCCACTACCAGCCGCTGGCGGTGCACGGCACACATGCCGACCACGTCATTGCCTTCGCCCGCCGCCACGGCCGCAGCGCGGCGATCGTCGTGGTCGGGCGTCACTTCGCGCCATTCACGCAAGCGGGCCGGGAATGGCCCGCGCCCGACGGATTCGACGCAACCATCGATATTACGGGCTATGCGGCGGCGGGCTTTGCAGGTAACGAACTGCCGCTCGCGCAGGCCTTCCGCGATTTTCCCGCGTTCGTCATCGAAGCCCGCACGGCAAACGCCGTCAGGCCGGCGCGACCGCGCGCACGCGCCTGAATTACTTTCCGCCGTCCTTGGTCAGCAGCAACTGCCCGCGCTTCTTGATCGTGGCCTGCGCCATCTCGGCGAAGCGCTGCAGCAGCCAGGGCAGCACCACCTCGACCCGAACCTGATCGTCGCCGACATCGACCTTCCCCGTTGCGACCTGCCCCATCGCGCGAATGCGAAAGGCCATGCTGTCGCCGCTCCAGCGCTCCTCCTCCACCTGCATCACGGGAATGCTGGCGGCCGCGCGGCCGAGGCCGGTCTTGAGCCGGCGCACGGCCTCCTCGCGGCCGAGGCGATGCGGGATTGAAACGACAAGCGGTGCTGACATGGCCCTGTCCAAATGACGATTGATCTCAACATAGTCATGCCAAGTACGGCCACAAAGGTTCCATGCAAGTTGATCCTCCCGCCGTGTTTCATCGCGGGAACTTTAAAACCTGCGGCAAGTTGCCCCCGCACAAAGGGACAGGGTGCAACGCCCTTTCTACAATGGGCTGGAGGATTTTTGCATGTCTATCGGTACGATCATTCTGATCATTCTCGTCATCGCCTTGCTCGGCGGCTTCAGCGGCATCGGCGGCGGCCCGTTCTACGGCACCGGCTATTACGGCGGCGGCGGCCTCGGGCTCGTCATCGTCATCCTGCTGATCCTGCTGCTGCTCGGACGGATCTAGCGGCATCCACGATGTCGTAGGGTGGGTTGGCCGCAAGGCATAACCCACCTCTTTGGTTTCCACGGAGGCGGAAGTGGTGGGTTACGCTCAGCGACGGTGCTTCGCGTCGTCGCCGGGCTGACCCACCCTATTTCGCTTTCGCCGCAAGCTTCTTGATCGCGGCCTTGATCGACGTCGCCGCATCATCATAATCCTTCCACGCTTTCGATCGCCCGAGCAGGCCCGGCACGCTACGCACCGTATAGCGCTTCGGGTCGAGATCGCTCTTCACCTGAGCCCAGGTGACAGGCATCGAGACCGTCGCTCCAGCGCGGGCCCGCGGCGACAACGGCGCCACCGCCGTCGACATCCGGTCGTTGCGGAGATAGTCGAGGAAGATCTTCCCCTTGCGAAGTTTCTTGGACATGTTGAGCAGATAGCGCTCGGGATCGTCGTCAGCCATCCACTGGCAGACGCCCTGCGCGAACGCCTTGGCTTCCTTCCAGCTCACCTTGTCGCGCGCGCCGTGAAGCAGCGGCACCACCACATGCAGGCCCTTGCCGCCCGTGGTCTTGCAGAAGCTCTCCATGCCGACGTCGGCCAGCCGCTGGCGCATGTCCTTGGCCGCCTCCACGACATCGACGAAGGCGACATCCGGCGCCGGATCGAGGTCGAACACCAGCCGGCCCGGCGTATCATAGGCGTTTGGCGCGCAATTCCAGGGATGCAACTCGACGCCGCCGATCTGCGCGACGGCGGCAAGCCCTTCGACGCGGTCGATCTGCAAATACGGTTTACGATCGCCAGACACCTTGGCCAGTTCGAGCAGGTTCGAGCTGCCCTGCATGGCATGACGCTGAAAGAATGTCTCACCACCGATGCCGTCGGGTGCTCGCACGATCGAGCATGGGCGCCCCTTCAGATGTTCGATCATCCAGGCGCCGACCGCCTCGAAATAGCGGGCGAGATCAAGCTTCGTCACGCCCTCGCCGTCACCATCGTCCGGCCACAGCTCCTTGTCCGGCTTGGAGATGACGACGCCCATCACCTCGGCGGTGCCGGCATCTCTCGACCGCTTGGCCGTCTTCGCCACGCGCCTGCCGGCTGTGGGCGCGGCGAGCTCGGTGTCGACGGGCTTCTCCGCCTCCACCTCCTCGGCCGGCTTGTCCTGCCGCAGCCCCTTGAACGCGGCCTGGCGGATATTGCCGTCGGCGGTGAAGCCGGCGAACTCGATCTCGGCGACGAGCTCGGGCTTCAGCCAATGCACCTCCCGGCTCTTCTTCGGGGCATTCTTGCCGCCGAAGGGGCTTTCCTTGGCTGCCATCGCCTTCAACGACGGCATGATGCGCTTGACCTTGTCGGCGCCGAAGCCGGTGCCGACCATGCCGACGAAAGCGAGATGATCGCCACGCTGCACGCCGGCCATCAGCGAGCGGAATTTGCCGTTCGTGGTCTTGTAGCCGCCGATCACCACTTCGTGGCCGGCGCGACATTTCGACTTGACCCAGCTCTCGGTGCGTCCCGAACGATAGGGCGCATCCAGCTTCTTCGACACCACGCCTTCGAGCTCGAGCTTGCAGGCCGATTGCAGCACGGCATCGCCGCCGCTCTCGAAATGCTCGACATAGCGGATCTGGCTCGATTTCCGCTTCCGCGCCTCCAGCAATTCCTTCAGCTGCGCCTTGCGTTCGCCGAGCGGCAGCCGCCGGTAATCCTCACCTTCCGCGAACAGCAGGTCGAAGGCAAAGAAGATCAGCTCCTCTGTCTTGCCATCGGACAGCGCAGCCTGAAGCGAGGAGAAATTCGGCGCGCCATTGTGGTCGAGCGCAACGATCTCGCCGTCGATCATCACGTCCGGCAGCGTGGCTGCCTCCTTGGCGATGGCGCCGAACTTGCCGGTCCAGTCGAGACCCTTGCGCGTCTTCAACGTCGCTTCGCCGTCCTCGACCCGCAGCTGCACGCGATAGCCGTCGAACTTGATCTCATGGCACCAGCCCTCTCCAGCCGGCGGCCGCTCGACCAGCGTGCAGAGTTGCGGCGCCACGAAGTCCGGCATCTTGGCGACCTTCGTCGCATTCGTCGCTGTGGTGGCCTTTTTCTTTGCGGCCCTGCTCTTCGGGAACTTGGTCTTGGCGCTCTTGCCGGCCTTCAACGCCGCACGCGGAGCCGGCTTGACCGTTCGCCCCTTCGTCTCCTCGGCACGGTTGGACTGCCAGACCGCGTCAGCCTTAGTTTTGGCGCCCTTCGCCAGCATGAACGGCTTTGGCGCGCGTCCCTTGCCTTCGGCGATCTGCTCCATCGCGCGACCGGAGGCGACCGACTTGTCCTCGTCGAGAATGTCGTTGTCGTTGCCCTCGCGGGCATGTTCGTCGCGATGCTTGATCAGCAGCCAGCTGGTGCGCTTCTCGCCACCGCGGTTGCGCATGCGCACCAAGACCCAGCTGCCCTGCAGCTTGTCGCCATGCAGGGTGAACTTCAGATCGCCCTTCCTGAAGCCGGCTTCCGGATCGTCCGCTTCCCAGGTGCCGCGGTCCCACAGCATCACCGTGCCGCCGCCATATTGCCCTTCCGGAATCGTGCCTTCGAAATCGCCATAGTCGAGCGGGTGGTCCTCCACCTCGACCGCCAGGCGCTTGTCGTGGGGATCGAGCGAGGGCCCCTTCGTCACGGCCCAAGACTTGAACACGCCGTCGAACTCAAGCCGGAGGTCGTAGTGCAGCCGTGACGCATCGTGCTTCTGGATGACGAAGCGCCGCTGCTTCGACGGCGCCACTGCGGACTTGCCCGACGGCTCGGGTGTCTTCTCGAAGTCGCGCTTCTGTCGGTAAGTGGAGAGTTTTTGCAGCACGAGCAGTCCCGCTTTTCTTCCGAGGATTCAAGCCTAACACGGCCAAAGTCCCATCCGGAACCAAAACCCTGTCGGAGGGTTGGGGTTCCAAAATGCCTTTGAAAACGCTGGAGAATGGAATGGCCCCGCGCGCCTATTGGAAGGGAACGTTGAAGCTGTCGCTGGTCAGCTGTCCGGTCGTGCTTTACCCGGCGACCACGGCGGCCGAGAAGACGCGGTTTCACCTGATCAATCGCGAAACCGGCAACCGGCTCAAGCAGCAGATGATCGATTCCGAGACCGGCGACGTCGTCGAGAGCGACCAGAAGGGCCGCGGCTATGAACTGCGCAAAGGCAAATATGTCGAGATCGAGCCGGAGGAGCTCGAGGCGGTCCAGATCGAGAGCAATCACACCATCGACATCGAGAGCTTCGTGCCGAGCGAGGAGATCGACCAGCGCTACCTCAACCATCCCTATTACATTGCGCCCGACGGCAAGGCCGCGGTCGACGCCTTCGCGGTGATCCGCGACGCCATGAAGGACCAGGACCGCGTGGCGCTCGCCAAGATCGTGCTCACCAACCGCGAGCACATGATCGCGATCGAACCGCTCGGCAAGGGCCTGCTCGGCACCACGCTGCGCTTCCCTTACGAGCTGCGCGACGAGGACCAGTTCTTCGACGACATCAAGAGCCCGAAGATCAGCAAGGACATGGTCGAGCTCGCCGGCCACATCCTCCACACCAAGGCCGCGCATTTCGACCCCGGCAAATTCAAGGACGACTATGAGACCGCGCTGAAGGCGCTGGTCAAACGCAAGGCCAGCGGCAAGAAGATCGAGCTGCCCGAGCCCGAGGAGCGGCCAAGCAACGTCGTCAGCCTGATGGACGCCCTCAAGCAGAGCCTGAAGGGGCGCGGCGGGAAGAAGACGACGGCGAAGTCTCACGCGCGGCGGACGACCGGGCGGCAACGCGCCGCGCGAAAGACGCACCGGTCGACCGCGCGGCAGAGAAAGGCGGGATAGCTCGTCATTCCGGCGATGCGAAGCATCGAACCCGGATTCCATCATGCCGAATGCGCTGAGCGGAGAAATGGGATTCCGGGCTTGCGCCAAGGGCGCGCCCCGGAATGACAGCGGGACTAATCCCCCGCCCTCAACCGGTATCCGATCCCCGTCTCAGTCAGCACGTATTGCGGCCGCTCCGGATCGGCTTCGATCTTTTGGCGAAGCTGGCGGACGTAGACGCGTAAGTATTGCGCGTCAGTCAATTCGTCCCAGAGCTCCTTGAGCAGGAAACGATGGGTCAGCACCTTGCCGGCGTGCTGCACCAGCACGCGCAAAAGATCGTATTCCTTGGGCGACAGCTTGACCTCGCGCTCGCCGACCTTGACGATGCGGCGGACGAGATCGACGGAGAGATCGCCGGTGCGGAACACCGGGCGTTCGCCTTGGACCTGGAGCTGGTGGCGCAGCGCGGCGCGCAGGCGGGCCAACAGCTCGTCCATCCCGAACGGCTTGGTCAGATAATCGTCGGCGCCGAGATCGAGCGCCTGCACCTTGCCGGCCTCGTCGCCGCGGCTCGACAGCACCACGATCGGCACGGCCTCGTTGCGGGCGCGGATGGTGCGCAGCAATTCGTGTCCCTGAACGTCGGGAAGTCCGAGATCGAGAATGATCAACGCCGGCGCTTCCTCGAGCTTCTCCAGCGCGATCTTGCCGTTCGACGCCTCCAGGATGTCGTAGCCCTGCGTCGTCAGCCCCGTCCGCAGCAGTTTGCGGATCGGCGGCTCGTCATCGATGATCAGGACCTTGATCGGGGCGGCGCTCATGCGGCGGTATCCAATGCGCGGCTCTCTGCCGGAACGGGAAGACGGATGGTGAGGACGGCGCCGCTCCGCTCGCTGCGGTTGGCGGCCGAGATCGTGCCGCGCATCGCCTCGACGAAGCCGCGGGAGATGGCAAGGCCGAGCCCGGTGCCCGGGCGGACATGGTCGCCCTTCTGCACACGGTAGAACTTGTCGAACACGCTCTCGAGCTCGTCGGGCGGAATGCCGGCCCCCTCGTCCACGATCTCGAGCACGATATGATCGCGATCGCGCCGACTGCGGATCGAGACCGTCGTGTTGGGAGGCGAATATTTGGCCGCGTTGTCGAGCAGGTTGAACAGCACCTGCTCGAACAGCACGGCATCGAGCTGGAGCATCGGCAGATCGGCCGCCAGAACCAGCTCGACCTTGTGGCTGCCAAGGATCTTGGCTGCGCGCCGCAGCGCGCTGCCCACGATCTCGCCGAGGTCATGCAGCGCCGTGTTGGGCACGATGGCGCCGGATTCGAGCTTGGTCATGTCGAGCAGATTGGCGATGAAGCGGTTGAGCCGTTCGGATTCGTCGATGACGGTGGCCAGCAGGTCGCGCTTCTCCGTGTCGGACAAGGCCCCGGCGAGATCGCGCATGGTCGAGGCCGCTCCCAGCACCGAAGCGAGCGGCGTCTTCAGATCGTGCGAGATCGAAGTCAACAGTGCGGAGCGCAAGCGTTCGGATTCGACGGTGCGCTTGACGCGATCCATATCCTCGACCAGCAGCACGCGCTCGATCGCCAGCGCGCCCTGGTCGACCAGCGCGTCCAGCAGCCGGCGCTGGTCGGGCGTCAGCAGCGGCCCGGTGCGGTCATTGTCGATGCCGATGACGCCGATCGGGCCGCGCCCGGTGCGCATCGGCAGGAACAGCCGTTTTGCGCCCGGCAGCGTATCCGAGCCACGGCCGGCGGGGCGGTCGTTGCTCCAGGCCCAGTTGGCGGCGGCGAGATCGGCCTGGTCGAGATCGTCTTCCGGAGGATAGCCGGACTTCACCGTCAGCAAGCCGTCTTCCGGCAGCAGCAGCACGACGCGGACCTTCAGCATCAACGCGATCTGGTAGGCTGTTGCCCACAGCACGTCGTCGAGCGTCGCGGTGCCCGCGAGCTTGCGGCTGAAGGCGTGGAGCTGCTCGGTCATCCTGATCCGGCTAATGGCGGTATCGGCCTGGATGCGCACGCGCGCGGCGACGTTGGAGACCAGCATGGCCACCACCATGAACAGGAAAAACGCGGCGACGTTGGTCGGGTCGGTTATGGTGAAGGTGTAGATCGGCGGGATGAAGAAGAAATTATAGCAGAGCGACGCCGCGACCGTCGCCAGCAAAGACGGCCACAGGCCATAGCGCACGGCAACCGCCACGACCGAGGTCAGCAGCACGAGATCGACGTTCTCGATGCCGAAATAGGGCTGGATCAACTTGGCGGCGCCAAGGCCGATCAGCACGATCCCGAGCGCGTAGAGATAAGGCCGGGCATCGAATGGCTCGGATCGCGCGGCGGTCTGCACCGACGTCTTGGATGCATCCTCGGCCGGAAGTTCGTCGCCGGGAATGACGTGAACGCTGATATTGCCCGCACGGCGGACCAGATCGTGCACCACCGAGCCGCGCGTCAATTCGAACCAGCGCGAGCGCGTCGACTTGCCGATCACGATCTGGGTGACGTTGTTGCCTTGCGCGAAATTGACGACGTCATCGGCGATGCGGCGCCCGACCGCGGGGATGGTCAGCGCCTCGCCGCCGAGCGATTCCGCCAGTCGCAGCGTGTCGGCCAGCCGGTCGCGCTCCTCGTCGGACAATTGCAGCGAGCGCCGCGTCTCGATCGAAAGTGCGGTGAACGGCGCATGCAGCCGGTCGGCCAGCCGCTTGGTGTAGCGGACGAGGCCCGCGGCGCGCGGATCCTCGCTGACGCAGACCAGTATCCGCTCGCCCGCGGCCCAGGGCCCGGAAATCGCATTCGCCTGCATATGAGTGAGCAGCTGCTCGTCGACCCGCTCGGCGGTCCGCCGCAGCGCGAGCTCACGCAAGGCAGTCAGATTGCCCGGCGAGAAATAGTGCTCCAGCGCCCGCTCGGCTTGGCGGGGCACGTAGACCTTGCCTTCTTTCAGCCGCTGGATGAGATCGTCGGGCGTGAGGTCGATCAGCTCGATGGCATCGGCGCGGTCGAACACGGAATCGGGCACCGTCTCGCGCACCCGGACATGGGTGATCTGGGCGACGACGTCGTTGAGGCTTTCGATGTGCTGGATGTTGACGGCGGTGTAGACGTCGATGCCGTGGGACAGCAGCTCCTCGACGTCGAGATAACGCTTGGGATGGCGACTACCTGCTGCGTTGGTGTGGGCGAGCTCGTCGACCAGCGCAATCTGCGGCCGGCGCGCGATCACCGCATCGAGATCCATCTCCTCGACGATCTGGCCGCGGTACTCCAGCCGCTTGCGCGGGACCATTTCGAGCCCGCGCACCAGCGCCTCGGTCTCGGCGCGGCCGTGGGTCTCGACGAAGCCGACCACGACGTCGATGCCGGCCTTGCGCTTGGCGTGGGCGCTTTGCAGCATCTCGTAGGTCTTGCCGACGCCGGGCGCGGCGCCGACGAAGATCTTCAGCTTGCCGCTCTCCTCCCGGCGCGCCGCTTCCAGCAGTGCTTCGGGGGACGGACGTTGTTCGGGATCGCGGCGCTGTTGAACCATCAGGCCAATATAATCATGGGGGCATTCCCAGCCTAGGCCGCTACTTCGCCGACGCACGATCCAGCGCGAGATTCAGCGCCAGAACGTTAACCCGGGGTTCGCCGAGCAGGCCGAGCACGCGGCCCTGGACGTTGGAAGCCACAAGCTGCCTCACGGCGTCTTCCTGCATATTCCGCGCCTTCGCCACGCGCGGCACCTGGAATTGCGCCGCTTCCGGCGAGATGTCGGGATCGAGGCCGCTGGCCGAGGTCGTCACCAGGTCAACCGGGACCGGCCCGCTCGGGTTCTCGGCCTTGAGCTTGTCCACGTCCTCCTTCAGCCGGTCGGCCAACGCCTTGCTGGTCGGGCCGAGATTGGAGCCGCCGGAGTTGGCGGCATTGTAGGGTGCCGACACCGTCTTGGCCGAATCATTCGGGTCCGGGGCCAGCGTCGCCGAGGGACGGCCGTGGAAATATTTGTCGTCCTTGAACTCCTGTCCGATCAGGGCGGAGCCGATCACCTTGCCGTCCTTCTCGATCAGGCTGCCTTGCGCTTGTTTCGGAAATAGCACACCGGCAATGCCGGTCATTGCCAGCGGGTAGGCCAGTCCCGTGATGGCGGTGAGCGCCAGCAACAAGACGATGGCGGGACGGATTTCTCTCAACATGACAGGCCTCCTTTAGGCCAAGTGCAGGGCAGTGACCACGAGGTCGATTGCCTTGATGCCGATGAACGGAATGACGATGCCGCCCAGGCCGTAGACCAGAAGGTTGCGGCGCAGAAGGGCACCGGCGCCGACCGCGCGATAAGCAACTCCCTTCAGCGCGAGCGGGATCAGCGCGATGATGATCAGCGCGTTGAAGATGATCGCCGACAGGATGGCGCTCTGCGGGCTCGACAAGTTCATGACGTTGAGCACGTTGAGCTGAGGGTAGAACGCCAGGAACATCGCCGGGATGATCGCAAAGTACTTGGCGACATCGTTGGCAATCGAGAACGTCGTCAGCGCGCCGCGCGTCATCAGCAGTTGCTTGCCGATCTCGACCACCTCGATCAGCTTGGTCGGGTTGGAGTCGAGATCGACCATGTTGCCGGCCTCGCGCGCGGCCTGCGTGCCGGTGTTCATGGCGACGCCGACGTCGGCCTGGGCAAGTGCCGGCGCGTCGTTGGTGCCGTCGCCGCACATGGCGACCAGCTTGCCCTTGGCCTGCTCGTCGCGGATCAGCTTGAGCTTGTCCTCGGGGGTGGCCTGCGCCAGGAAGTCGTCGACACCGGCTTCCGCCGCGATCGCGGCCGCCGTCATCGGATTGTCGCCGGTGATCATGATGGTGCGGATGCCCATGCGGCGGAGCTCGGCGAAGCGCTCGCGAATGCCGCCCTTGACGATGTCCTTGAGCTGGACGATTCCGAGCAGCTTGCCGTCCTTGGCGACCGCCAGCGGCGTGCCGCCGGACTTTGACACGTCGTCGGCAATGCCCTGGATCTCGCGGCCGAGCTCGGAGAGCGCGGCAGGCTGCATCGCCCGCGCCGTATTGCCGGATGCGACCGCGGTCGGCGCGCCGCCGCCGATGTAGTTCAACATGGCATCGACTGCACCCTTGCGCACCGATGAGCCGCCGGCATCGACGCCGCTCATGCGGGTCTGCGCCGTGAACGGGATGAAGGTGGCCCCGAGCTCGCCCATGTCGCGGCCGCGGATGCCGTACTTCTCCTTGGCCAGCACGACGATGGAGCGGCCTTCCGGAGTTTCGTCGGCGAGTGAGGCAAGCTGGGCGGCGTCCGCCAGCTCCTGCTCGGTCACTCCGCGCACCGGACGGAAGGCGGTCGCCTGCCGGTTGCCGAGGGTGATGGTGCCGGTCTTGTCGAGCAGCAACGTATCGACGTCGCCGGCCGCTTCCACCGCGCGGCCCGACATCGCCAGCACGTTGAAGCGCACCAGACGGTCCATGCCGGCGATGCCGATCGCGGACAACAGCGCGCCGATCGTGGTCGGGATCAGCGTCACGAACAGCGCGACCAGCACGATCACCGAGATCGAGCCGCCGGCATAGGCCGCATAGCTCGGAATCGTGACGGTGGCGAACACGAAGATGATGGTGAGGCCGGCGAGCAGGATGTTGAGCGCGATCTCGTTCGGCGTCTTGGCCCGCTCGGCGCCCTCGACCAGCTTGATCATACGGTCGATGAAGGTCGAGCCCTGGGCCGCCGTGATGCGGACGCGGATCCAGTCGGACAGCACCTGCGTGCCGCCGGTCACAGCCGAACGGTCGCCGCCGGATTCGCGGATGACGGGCGCCGATTCACCGGTGATGGCGGCTTCGTTGACGGAGGCGACGCCCTCGATCACCTCACCGTCCGAGGGGATCGTATCGCCCGCCTCGACCAGGACGAGATCGCCGACCTTCAGGCTCGTGCCCGGCACCAGCCTGAAATCACGGCCCGCGCCGCTCAAAAGCTTGGCCTGGCTCTCGGTGCGGGTCTTGCGCAGCGTCTCGGCCTGCGCCTTGCCGCGGCCTTCGGCCACCGCTTCAGCGAGGTTGGCGAACAGCACGGTGAACCACAGCCAGAGAATGATCTGGAAGGTGAAGGCGAGATTTTCCCCGCCGGTGACGAGGTCGCGGACGAAGATCACAGTGGTCAGCGCGGCCACGATCTCGACCACGAACATCACAGGGTTCTTGATCATGGATCGCGGATCGAGCTTGGTGAAGGCAGCACCGATCGCCGGCACCACGATCTTGGGATCCAGCATCGCCGAGACTGGCATGCGCTTGTTGGGTTTGTGGACTGGTTCCATGGAGGTCACTCCGAAAGCTGGATCAGAAAACGTTGCCGGCGTTCATCGCGAGATGCTCGACGATCGGGCCGAGGGCGAGCGCCGGGAAGAAGGTCAGGCCACCCATGATGAGGATGACGCCGACGACGAGGCCGACGAACAGTCCGCCGGTGGTCGGAAAGGTGCCCGTCGACGGCGGGATCGATTTCTTCTCCGCGAGCGAACCGGCTATGGCCATGGCCGGCACGATCATCAGGAAGCGGCCGACGAACATCGCGCAGGCACCCGTCAAGTTGTAGAACGGGGTGTTGCCGGTGAGACCCGCGAAGGCCGAGCCGTTGTTGCCCGTCTGCGACGAATAGGCATAGAGCACTTCCGAGAAGCCATGCGGGCCGGCGTTGGCCATGGAGGCCACGCCCGTGGGCAGCACCACGGCCACGGCCGACCAGCCCAGGATCATCAGCGGCAGGATCAGGATCGCGAGCATCGCCATCTTGACCTCACGCGCCTCGATCTTCTTGCCGACATACTCCGGGGTGCGGCCGACCATCAGGCCTGCGACGAAGATCGCGAGGATGACGAACAGCAGCATGCCGTACATGCCGGCGCCGACGCCGCCGACGATGATTTCGCCGAGCTCGATGTTGATCAGCGGGATCATGCCGCCGAGCGCCGTAAAACTGTCATGCATGGCGTTGACAGCGCCGCAGGAGGCGGCCGTGGTGATCACGGCGAAGAGGGAGGACGCGACGATGCCGAAGCGGACCTCCTTGCCCTCCATGTTGCCGCCGGTCAGGCCCAGCGCCTGCAGCGTCGAGGTGCCGCTCGCCTCCGCCCAATAGGTGACGGCGACGCCAGCCAAGAACAGCACGCCCATGACCGCGAGGATCGCCCAGCCCTGACGCTGGTTGCCGACCATGCGGCCGAACACGTTGGTCAGGGCAGCACCGAGCACGAAGATCGAGAGCATCTGCACGAAGTTCGACAGCGCCGTCGGGTTCTCGAACGGATGCGCGGCGTTGGCGTTGAAGAATCCGCCGCCGTTGGTGCCGAGCATCTTGATCGCGACCTGCGAGGCGACCGGGCCGACCGCGATGGTCTGCTTGGCGCCTTCGAGCGTGGTCGCCTCGACGTAGTCTCCGAGCGTCTGCGGCATGCCCTGCCAGACCAGGAACAGCGCGTAGACGATACAGATCGGCAGCAGCACATAGAGCGTGCAGCGGGTGACGTCGACCCAGAAGTTGCCGACGGTGCGCATCGAGGCGCGCGAGAAGCCGCGGATCAGCGCCACCGCCAGCGCGATGCCGGTCGCCGCCGACAAGAAGTTCTGATGCGTCAGGCCGACCATCTGGGTCAAATAGGACAGCGTGCTTTCGCCGCCGTAGTTCTGCCAGTTGGTGTTGGTGATGAAGGAGACCGCAGTGTTGAAGGAAAGATCTTCGGCAACCGCGCCTTGTCCAGCGGGATTGAACGGCAACACGGCCTGGAGCCGCATCACGCCGTAAATGACGAGGAAGCCGCCGACATGAAACAGCAGCATGGCGACCGTGTAGGTCAGCCAGTGCTGTTCGCGCTTCTCGTCCACGCCGGATATCCAATAGATGCCGGCCTCGATCGGCCGCAGCACCGGCGACAGGAACGTCCGCTCGCCGCCGAACACGCGCGTCATGTACCAGCCGAGCGGCTTTGTGAGTGCGACAATGACGACACAGAACAGAATGATCTGGAGCCAACCGATCATGGTCATGGAATCAACCCTTCAAGCTTGGTGTCCGCCGCAGCAGCGGCAGGAGCAGCGCCAGCAGGCCGGCGACGAGCACGGCGTCCGCCAGCAATAGTTCGACAATCAGCAGCACGGGTCAGAACCGCTCGGGCCGCAGCAGCGCGTAGGTGAGATAGACCAGCAGACCGAACGAGACGGCACCAGCGAGCGCATAATCGAAGATCATGGTCCGCTCCCTCACAGCCGTTCGCAGGCGTAGGTGTAGCCGATCGCAAGGGCAAAGAAGCCGAAGCCCAGCGCCAGCATCAGAATGTCCATCATGGGATTGCTCCTCGTTGCGCCCCAAGCGGACGCAACCTTTCTCGGGGGCCCGACGGCCGCGCGCAGAAAATGGAAGATATTTGCGCGGGCTGCCGGGACGTTCGACCGTGCTGAAGTGCCAGCGCGCGCATAGGTTTTCGAGATGAGGGCTATGGCGACGTTATAGGAATCTCATAAAGGCCGGGCGGTGGCTCGATTGAGCCCGATCTCGCCAAATGCCCCGCTGGCTCCCCGCGAAGCCGTGGCAATCGCATAAACATTCGGCCAAGGTCGTCATGCCCAGGCTTGTCCGGGGCATCCACGTTCTTCGCGCTGCCGTGGATGGCCGGGGCAAGTGTCTTGCCCGGCCATGACGACGTGGTGACTCTCAGTGCCCCCTAGCCCACATCTCATGCCATGGCTTCACGGGACGACAGCGGTTGATGACGCCCCTCACGTCCCACCCGCTCACTTATGAAATCCCTATATCTCGCCCCCGATCCCCATCTCGCTTTCAAATGCCATCCCCGGCCATCTTGGCGGTGCCGGCCGACTGACCGACGCCAATTCCAGGAGGTCAGACATGATCGCCATTCTCCGACGCCTCGACCCACCTTCGCTCAGCCAGCACCTTCGCGCGGCCGCAGGGATGACACGCCCGTTGATGCTCGAAATCATCGACAAGGCCTGCCCGCGCGTCCGCTCGCTCGGCCAAAGCGAACGCACCACACGCCTCATGCGCCTGATCGATGCCGGGGCCTGGGCTGACGGGGCGCTGGCTCTGCTGGAGCTCGAGCTGCCGCTATGGCAGGTCCGTCGCATCGCCTATGACGAGGGCGAGTGGCATTGTGCACTATCGCGCGAACGCGAGTTGCCGGATTGGCTGGACGCCGCGGTCGAGGCGCGCCATTCCGACCTGCCGCTGGCTCTGCTGTCGGCCTTGGTCGAGGTCCGGGCATTGGCCGCAGAGGTGACGCGGCCGAGCGTTCCTTCCGTTCGCCCACTGCGGGATCGGCTTTATGAGCCGCTCGCCTGCGACAATTTCGGCTGAAGCTATGACAGAAGGACCCTGGACATGCCGGTGCTGCCACAACACGCTGAACAACCGCCGCACTGGGCTGAACGTCGGCCCGCACAATCGAAAGTGCGCAGCGCCCAGCTCAAGCATCTCGCGCGGCCTGTGCTGACCGTGCTCTCGATGGGCAGCGTGCTCACCGCCCTGATCGCGCTGAGGGCCGCCATCCATCTTTGGCAGCTCCACGCCTGACGGGGACCGACCACCATGCCGTTCCTCAAGGGAAATCTGGAGCAGATGGTCACCGTGACCATCCTGACCATGACGCTGAGCCTGATCTGGGGGGCGATCCTGACGCTCGTGATCACGCTGGTGGCGCGCGGCCTCGGCGTCTAGCTTCGCCGTTCCGCTTCGATCAGCCGCGCCAATTCCGCCGCGGTGACCTCGATCGGCCGGCCGCTGCGCTCGACGCGGGCCTGGATCAGCGCGCCCTGGAGGGCCGACGTGCAGAGCACGGCAAGCGTCTCCGCCCGCGACCTGGCAAACCCGTCGGCGACGAGCTTGTCGCGCAGGAGCGATATCCGCGCCGCATAGGCCTTGCGACCGGCCTCGGAGACGGCCCGTTCGCGCGGCGCAAGCTCGAGCAGCACGGTCGTGATCGGGCAGCCGTTGCGGAAACCGGAGACCTGCATCCAGCCTGCCAACAGTCTCGCGTGGGCACGCAAGAGCTCGGCGGTCGAGCCGCACTGCTCCGCAAGCTGGGCGACCGTCGCCGCCACGCGGCGGCCCGCCTCCTCCACCGCCGCCACCGCAATCGAGGACTTTCCGTCCGGAAAGTAATGGTAGAGCGATCCCTTGGGCGCTCCGCTGGCTTCGACGATGTCGTTGAGGCCGGTCCGGGCAAAGCCCTGGCGGCGGAACAGCGTCACCGCGGCATTGATGATGGGCTGGCGGTGTTTCGGCACGGCCGGCATGGCGCTTTCCCCCTCGTACGAAATTATATTGATTGGTCTACATCAGCCTCCGACAGTCAAGACTGGTCCATGACGGGAGAGGCAAATGGCAGTCGGAGTGAGCTTCGAGGTGAACGATGGCGTCGCGCGGATCGGGCTCGACGACGGCAAGGTCAATGTGATGTCGACCAGCATGCTGGCCGCGATCGGCGCCGCCTTCGACCGGGCCGAAAAGGAAGCCGAGATCGTGGTGCTGCGCTCGGCACGGCCCGGCATCTTCTCCGCCGGCTTCGATCTCAAGGTGTTCGCCTCGGGCGATGCCGCAAAGAGTCTCGAGATGGTCCGCGCCGGCGCCGAGCTGGCGCTGCGGCTGATGTCTCATCCGCACCCGGTGATCGGCGTGATGGAGGGCCATGCCTTCCCGATGGGAACGTTCCTGCTGCTCGCCTGCGATGTCAGGCTGGGTGCGCACGGGCCGCACCGCATGGGGCTGAACGAGGTCGCGATCGGCATCGCGCCGCCGAGCTTTGCCATCGAGCTGGCGCGCAGCCGCCTGCATCCGGCCTGGCTCAGCCGCACCGTCACGCTGGGTGAAATGTACGAGCCCGAGGATGCGCTGACCGCAGGCTTCCTCGATCGTGTGGTTCCGCCGGAAGCCATCGACGACGCCCTTGCGGAGACCATCGCAGCGCTACGCGCCATCCACAAGCCGTCGCACGCGATCGCGAAGAAGCGCCTGCGCGAGCCCGCGATAGATGCGATGCGCGCGGCGATCGACCGCGAGTTGACCATGGCTGCCTACGCGGCGAGCAATCGCGCCCGCAGCGCCGTGGCGGTGCCCGGATGAAGCCACCTGCCCCTCGGAAAGACCCGGCGATCTGGCGCAACTTGGGGGAAACGTGTAGATCGGTTTCATGAGCACAGGCAATGTCAACGTCGTCGCCCACCCCCTGGTCCAGCACAAGCTCTCCCTGATGCGGGAGAAGGATCGCTCGACCAAGAGCTTTCGCGAGATCCTGAACGAGATCGGGATGCTGCTCGCCTACGAGGTGACGCGAGATTTGCCGCTGGAGCTGGTCGAGATCGAGACACCGATCGCGCCGATGCGGGCGCCCAAGATCGCCGGCAAGAAGCTCACGCTGGCGCCGATCCTGCGCGCCGGCGTCGGCTTCCTCGACGGCATGCTGGCGCTGATGCCCTCCGCGCGCATCGCCCATATCGGGCTCTACCGCGACCCCGAGACATTGCAGGCCGTGGAATATTACTTCAAGGCGCCGCAGGACCTGTCGGACCGCACCGTGATCCTGATGGACCCGATGCTGGCGACGGGCAATTCGGCCTGCGCCGGCGCCTCCCTGCTCAAGGCCCGCGGCGCCCGCGACATCCGCTTCGTCTGCCTTCTGGCGGCGCCCGAGGGCATCGCGCAATTCCAGAGCGAGCATCCTGATGTGCCGATCTGGACCGCCGCGATCGACGAGCGGCTCAACGATCACGGCTACATCGTGCCGGGCCTCGGCGATGCCGGCGACCGGATGTTCGGCACCAAGTAGACAGATTTGAGCGATCGGGTTACTCCGCTTGCCATGAGTACCAATGCGTTTTCGCTGCAATCGCTGATCCGGACAGAGGCCGCCGCTGACCCCGCCTTCGTCTTCGACGGCACGCCGGTCTCGCGCGAGCATTTCTCGGAGAAGGTTGAGCAGACCGCCGCCTGGCTCGCTGCGCAAGGCATCGGCAAGGGGGACGTGGTCGCGGTCTGGCTGGTCAACCGGATCGAGTGGCTCGCGCTGCTGTTCGCCGCCGCCCGCTGTGGTGCGGTCGTCGCCGCCGTCAATACGCGTTACCGCAGTGCGGAAGTCGCGCATCTGCTTCGGCTGTCCGGCGCCAGGCTGATGGTGGTCGAGGCCGCATTCCGCTCGATCGATTTTTCGGCAATCCTTGCCGGCATCGCCAGGGATGAGGTGCCCGCTCTGCAGAATCTCGCAATGGTCGGCGCGGACGCGATCCCCGCGCATTGGCCCTGTGTGCGCTTCGATGCCTTCGACGGATCCTATCCGCCCGCTCCCCCTCCCCAGGACGACATCGACCTCCCCGTGCTGCTCTACACGACATCGGGCACCACCAAGGGACCGAAGCTCGTGGCGCATTCGCAGCGGACACTGGCGGGTCATGCTGTCACCGTTGCCAAGGCCCTGAAGCTCTCACCGCAGCGTCACGCGCTGCTGGCCATGCTGCCGTTCTGCGGCACCTTTGGCATGACGAGCCTGCTTGGCTTCGTCGCAGCCGGTGCAACCATTCATGTGCTCGATGCCTTCGAGGCGGCACCAGCGCTGAAGATTCTCGGCACGCAAGGGATCACGCACGCCTTCGGCTCCGACGAGATGTTCCGGCGCATTCTTGCCCTCACCGATGCGCCGCGTCCATTCCCGCATCTGGAAACGTGCGGCTTCGCCGCCTTCCAGCCCGGTTGGCGCGAGCTTGCCGCGGAAGCCGAGGCACGCGGCCTGCCGCTGTTCGGCCTTTACGGCTCGAGCGAGGTCCAGGCGCTATTCTCGATCGCGCGGCCTGGCGATGCCTTCGCCGACCGCATCGAGGGCGGCGGCTGGCCGATGTCGTCCGACGCGCACGTGCGTGTGCGCGACACCGAGACCGGCGCGCTTGTAGCGAATGGCGTGGCCGGCGAGATCGAGATCAGCGCGCCGTCGCGCTTCCTCGGCTATTTCAACAATCCGGAGGCGACGCGCGAGGCGATCACCGCGGACGGTTTCTTCCGCACCGGCGATATCGGCCGGCTGCGTGGCGACGGCTCCTTCGTCTACGAGACCCGCGCGGGCGATGCCATGCGGCTCGGCGGCTTCCTCGTCGCGCCCGGCGAGATCGAGGACGAGCTCAAATCCTGTGCCGGCGTGACGGATGCGCAGGTGGTTGCAGTCGATCTGAAGGGCCAGGCGCGCTGCGTCGCGTTCGTGATTCCTGCAAGGGAGCCGCCCATGCAGGAGACGTTGATCACGCATCTGCGCCAGCGGCTCGCCGGCTACAAGGTGCCGGCGCGAATCTATCTCGTGGATTCCTTTCCGGTCACCGACAGCGCGAACGGCGTGAAGATCCAACGCGCCAAGCTGCGCGCCATGGCGATGGAACGGATCGCCGCCGAATAGCCGCGCTATTTAAGGTAGCTCGCGAGATTGATGCTCAGGATCTTGGCCAGCGCCGAATAGGACGCGGTGAGCTGTGCCTGGTAGGTCGACAGCTGCGCCGTGATGGCGGCGACGTCGACACCGGTGAGGTCATTCGACAACGTTTCGGCATAGCTCTTGTAGTCGGCCTGGCGGGCACTCGCTGTCTCGATCGAGGACGCCGCATTCGAGAGCCGGGCCTGCACCGCCGCGGTGTCGTCGAGCGCCGTGCCGGCAAGATCGAGCGCGCTGGAAATGTCCGAGGACGACAGCGTGGTGCTGTTCGCGACGAATTTGAGGACCCGCATGACCTCCTCGAACGCCGAATTGCCGGCGGTGACGCCGTACGACACCGTCTCATCCGAGGCAACCCGAACCGAAGCGATCTCGTCGTCGCCCTCGTAGTAGCTGGTGTCGGCCGTCGTCGTCGAACTGGTCCCGGACGAGAAGCTCGTGAGATCGACCGGCGCCGTATCGGTCTTGCCGCCGGCGAACACATACTGGCCGTCATATTGCGTGTTCATCAGCGAGCCCATCTCCTGCAGCATCTGCTGGGCGGTGGTGATCACCGAATTGGTCTCGGTCGAGCTGCCGGTCGAAGCGGCGCTGAGCTGGGAACGGATCTGGGTGAGGATGTCGGTCATGGAGCCGATGGCGGAATACATCACCTGGATCTTGCTGTCGGCGAGCGTCGCAGCGTCGACATAAGACTGTGCACGCGTGACCGAGACCTGGAGGTTGACGACATGCTGCGCGTCCGAGGCGTAACCGCCGAAATCGGTCGAGATCACCCCCGTCGATTCCTGGATCTGCTTTTTGGCCATCACCGACTCGACGCGCATCGCGTCCGCGATCATCCTGTTCGACTGCGCGAAGGTGGCGACCCGCATCGCGACCATGAGCGTGCCCCCGGCTGTTACGATTGAACGGCGGACAGCAGCGCCGAATACATGGTGTTGACGGCCTGGATCAACGCGGACGCCGCGGTGTATTTGTTCTGAAGCGTGCTGAGCTTGGCGGATTCCTCGTCCAGGTTGACGCCGGATTGCGAGGACAACGAGTTGGCATAGGTCGACTGCGCGGTTTCCTTTGCCGTGTAAGTGTCAGACGCCCGTGACGCCTTGCTGGCGACGTCGGACACGATGGCCGAGGCATAATCGGCCAGGGAGCCGGTGGTGGCCGCAAGGCCGCCGGTGGATGCGAAGGTCCGGGATTCCGTCAGCGCGTCGTAGAAGGCGTTGACCACGCTGGTCGAACCGGACGACAGCACGCTGCTGCCGACGGTCAGGCTCGACGAGGAATCCAGCGTCGCGAGCTGAATCTCGTTCACCCCGGACAGGATCTTGCTGTTGACCGCGATATCCGCCGCGCTCGTTCCCGTCATGAGGTCGTTGAGGCCGAAATAGTTCGAAAACCCCTCCCCCGCGCTGCCGACCGAGCTCGTCATCTGGTTGACGGCGACACCGTTGCCCGAGCCGGTCGCCGCGATCGAGAGATGGCCGTCCGCGTCGATCGAGGCCGACAATCCGGAAATGCCGTTGATGGCGGTGACGAGGTCGCCGACCGTGGAATAGGACGACAGGTCGATATCGCCGTACGAGACCAGATTGCCGCCCTGGTCGGTGACGGCAAGGCGTACCGTGCCCGAGGCGGACAGCGCCGTGCCGCTGGTGACGCTGGCCGTACCGGTGAGGCTGGTCGGCGCCGGCACTGCGGACGCGCTGTTCGAGACGCTGTTCATCACTGAAGCGAGCTGCTGGGCAAGCTGGTCGAGCTGGGACTGCGCGTCCGGCAGCGTCTTGTCGCGCAGCGTGATGAGCGCCCCAATGTCTCCACCCGATATCTGCGAGGTGATGTCGACACCGTTCACCGTGATCGCACTGAAGCCGCTCGACGAGGAACCGGCGGTGTACGTCGTCGACGCCGTCACGTTGGAAGCGGCCGTATAGCCGATCTCATGCGCAGAGCTGTCGACCAGCGCCTGGCCGGACTTGGTGTAGATCTGGATATCGCCGTTCGACGCGGTGAAGTAATTGACGTTCATCTTCGAGGCGAGGTCCTGCAGCGCGGTGTTGCGCTGGTCCTCGAGGTCCGCGGTCGACTGGCCCGCCGCCGCCGTCTGCTTGATCTCTGCGTTCAGGTCCGCGATCTGCTGCAGGTCGGTATTGACGTCGTCGATCGCGGACGAGATGTCCTGATCGGCGTCGGCGCGGAGCTTCTGGATGCTGCTCGAGGTCTCCCGCAACTGACTGGCGACATCATCGAGTGCGCTGACCACGTTGGATTGCAGAGAGGCGCTGCCCGGCGAACTCGCCAGCGACGCCAGCGCCGATTCCAGCGAGGCGATGCTGTTGGCGAGCGAGGTCCCTGTTGACGATGAGTCGGTGCTGCTGGTCGATCCGTAGAGCTTTCCGAGCGACGTCAGGTAGGTATTCGTGGTGTCCGCCGATCCGAGCTCGGAGGTCGCGGCGATCAGCGATTTCAGCAGCAGCTTGTCGACGGTCGAGGTGATGCCCGTCACCGTGACGCCGGTGCCGACGCCATTGGTCACGCTGCTCGACTGGTTCGCGGTCTTCGCGGTATAGCCGGTCGTGTCGGCGTTCGAGATGTTCGACGACGTCACGCTGATCTGCACGGACGTGGCCGAGAGCCCGCTGAAGGCGATGGATCGCGCGATATCGAGTGACACGGCGGCCTCCTCGGCTGGTCAGGCGCTGCGGCTGGTGCCGCTGGAAACGGCGCGAGCGGCGAGCCGGCCGGAGGCGCCATAGGGCGACACCGCCGCGATCTGCTCGCGGATCGCCTGCATGACCGCCTCGATCCGGCGGTTGCTGGCCTCGATCGCCGCCCGCAGGCGGAGCAGATTCTCGTCCATCGCCGCACGCAGATTCAGGATCCGCTCCAGGAGCTGCTCGCGCAGGATGCGGTCCCTGACGTTCAGGTTCGTGTTGCCCGCCGCGCATTCCGCCACCGTGCGCTCGAACATCTCTGCCAGCCGGTTCTTCTCGTCGACCTGCTTCAGGCGCGAGGCGGGCAGGCCCTTGGCGAGCTCTGCATTCTCCGTCGCGACCAGCGCGGTCAGCGTATCGATCAGCGTGATCAGCGACTTGATCCGGGCATCGCTCATCCCCGCGGACTGGCTGTAGGTCTGATTTTTGGCTTTGCTTTCGGTTTGGACTAGGGTCATCGTCATCGCCTTCTAATTGTGCGGCTTGCCGCGGCCGGCTTGTGAACTGCGCAAATAGGCGCCGATCGCGGTCGTCCTGGCGGTTGCCTGTTTCATCTGCCCTTCGATCTCAGCGCATTCGCGTAGGAGGCCGCGGCGAACCATCTCGAAATCGTCGAGGAGCGCGAGCAGCTGCTTGCGGTCACCGCTCCCGACCGTCGCGGCCCGCGCCACCAACCGCCGCAGCCGGCGCAGCAGCGCTTCTCCGGCAGCACTCGCGCTTTCGCCCTGCATCGCTCACCTCATCGCCGAGATCAGAGTGTCGTACATCTTGTTGACGGTGGAGATCACTTGCGACGCTGCGGAATAAGCCTGCTGAGCGGAAATCATGCTCGAGAATTGGCTGGATGTGTCGGTGGTCGACGACTCCAGCTCGCTGCCGTAGACCGTGCCCGCGCCGTTCTCGCCGGAGGCCTGTAACGCGGCGTTGCCCGACGTCACGGTCGCCGAATAAATGCCGTTGCTGGAAGCGGCCAGTCCGTTGGGATCGGCGAAGGTCGCGACCGCGATCTTGTAGATCGCGATGGTCTCGCCGTTGGAATAGGTGGCGTCGACGACGCCGTTCTTGCCGATCGAGATGCTGGACAGCTTGCCATAGGACAGACCGTCGGAATCGATGCTGGTGACGTTGACGTCAGGTGTGGTCTCGCCGGAGGCGTATTGGGTCAGACCGTCGGTGCCTCCGACGGTGCCGAGATCGAGCGTGATCGTGCTGTCGGCGGCGCCATCGGTCCAGCCCGTCACGGCAATTGTCGCGGGATCCGGGCTCGTGCTGGCGAGCGATCCGTCGCTGTTGAAGGTGATGTCGATGGTGCCCGAGGCCGTGCCTGTCGCAGTCGTCGTGTCCGAGGCCGACGTCGGATTGGCAAAGCTGGCACTCCAGGTGTTGGTGCCGGTCTTGCTCCAGGTGATCTGCATCGTGTTCGCGGCGCCGAGCGAATCGTAGACCGTCATCGAGCTGGTGTAGGTATCGCCGGTTGCGGCATCCGACGGCAGGTTCGCCGCGATCGTGGTCTTGGTGGTGGCGCTGCCGCTGGTCGATGCGACCTGTGTGTTGATCGCCCCGAGATTGCTCGCCGATTCACTGCCGACGACGTTGCCGTCCGCGTCGGTACGCCAGCCCTCGAGGTAATAGCCGTTGCTCTCGAGATAGCCGGCATTGTTGATTGAGAAGGCGCCGTTGCGGGTATAGGCGACTGTGCCGCCGGACGTGGCGTCGGTCACCACGAAGAAGCCCGAGCCCTGGATCGCGACGTCGGTGGCGTTGGAGGTCGCCGCGAGCAGGCCTTGCTGGGTGATGTTGGCGCGCCCCGAAACGGTGACGCCGCCCGAGGCGTAGGAGGTCGTGTTGCTGGAGGCCGTCACCAGCGCGTCGAACATGGCCGACGTCGTCTTGTAGCCGGTCGTGTCGGAATTGGCGATGTTGTCGCTGATCATCGACAGGGATTGGCTCTGGGCGCTGAGCGCCGAGATCGCCGAGGACAATGCGCCGGTGAGACTCATGATGAAACTCCGAGGAAATCGGGAACGTTAAGACAGGAACTTGGGATCAAGACGTGACGCCGAGGATGTTCGCGGCGCTGACGGCAACACCGTTCACCGTGAGCGAGGGCGTCGAGGTCGAGGTGTCGATGCCGGTCACCGTGCCGGTGACGGTCGTGTAGTTGAGCACCGAGTTGCCTGCGGAGTCGGTCGCGGTCACCGAGATGGTGTACTGGCCGCCGTCGGAGAGCTGGTTGCCGCTGGAATCCTTGCCGTCCCAGGTGAAGCTGTTGGAGCCGGAATTGCCCGTTCCCGTGCCGGTGTAGACGACGTTACCTGAGGAGTCCGAGATGCTGATCGAAACATCAGATGCAGCCGAGGACAGCGAGTAGCCGAAGCTCGCCGAGCCGTTGCTGAGTGTCGAGGTATCGGTCTTCGCCTCCACGGTGTGGCCGATATAGTTCACCGAGTTCAGCGTCACGAGGCTCGAGAACGAACTCGCCAGCGACGACATGTTGGAGTTGATCGACTGCTGCTGGGTGAAATTGGCGTAGGAGGTGAGTTGATTGATGAAGTCGGTGGTCGAGGTCGCGTTCAGCGGATCCTGGTTCTGAAGCTCGCTGACCAGCAGGCTGAGGAAGTCGCTGGACGTCAGCGACGACGAGGACGACGCGCTCGACGACGATGTCGTGGTGGTCGCAGTCGTTGCGGAACTCACGGCGGAAACGGTCATCAGAAACTCCGGCTCTTCCGCGCTGCCGGCGACCAGATGCCGGCCGGCGCGCTTGAAATCTGTGTGCTGATGAAACGGGTGGGCGCGCGGATTCAGGCGCGGATTCGCCCGCGCGAAAGCGGCTTTCGATACGGCAAAATCTGCCGCGTATGCGCGCTAGAATGCGATGATCAAATTGGTCCGTTGCTGCGACGAGGCCACACCACAACTTGCTTGCTCGCGAGCACGAGCATTAACGCCTCCACGACGTCATGGCCGGGCTTGTCCCGGGCCATCCACGCATCGCCGCGCGGCACGAAGAACGTGGATGCCCGGGACAGGCCCGGGCATGACGACCTCGCGTGGTGTTCGGTATCAGTAAGACGCGTCAGCTCCCCGCCGTCTCACCTTCCGTGCGGGGCTCGGCGGCATCGTCTTTCATCTTGGCAGCAGCGGCGACGATGCGGTCGGCGAGGCCTGCGGGCGCGCGGACGGTCGGCGCCGCAAGCGCGCGGCGCAAGGTGCGCGCCTCTTCGAGCAGGGCCTGCGCCGCGGGCGATCGCGCCAACAGCTCTTGCGCAGCCACGCGCCGATCCTCGGGCCAGCGGGAAAGATCCTCGCCCAGCCGGTCGATCAGTTCCTCAAACTCGGTGACGTCCATCGCCTGCCGATCCTGCTTCGGTCAGGCCTGTCATAAAGCATTGCAGGCGCGGCGAAAACCGGATTTCGGCGAACTGCGGCGCCAAAAGCGCCCGCAGCACTACGGACGACGGCGCAAATGGCGGCCCGGATGATCGCCGAAGCGCACCGGGATCGGCCGGAGCCGTTCAGCCCCTGCGGGCCATGTCGGCCGGCGCGCCGCCTCCGCTGCGCGTGGCGGCATCGACGAATTCCCAGGCCTCCCGAAGCTCGGAGAGCCCCGCGATGATGCGTGCGAAACTCGCGCGCGCGTGCGGACGGCCGAACGCCTTGAGGCTTGCCAGGATCATCGCGTTATAGGTCTGGAACACCTGTTCCGCCACCGCGCCGCCCTTGGCGAAGTCGAGATTGTGGCTCAGTCCGCGCAGGATTGCGGTCGCCCTCATCAGGTGCTCGTGCCCCTCCTCGAAGCGGCGCGCTTCCTGCGCGGCCAGCGATTTCTGCAGAAAGGTGATGGCTCCCCCCAGCAGCATCGAAATCGCCTTGAGCGGCGGCACGCTCGTTGCCGCGCCCCGATAGGCCTGGTTGGCCATGTACGCCATCTGGTTATGCATCATCGATCACTCTGTCTCACACGATCAATCGCTCGAGGAGCTGTTCAGCAATGCGTTGAGATAGGTTAGCGTGCTGTTGGCGCTCTCGATCGCCGCCTGGTACTTTGCGTATTGGGTCTGGAGCTGCGACTGCAGCGTTGCGGCCGCACTGTTGATGTCGTCGACCTTCTGCTGAAGATCGTCATCGCGCGTGGTCAGATTGGTGATGAGCGTCTGCAGCACGCCGGTCGAGGACGCGTAGTTCTTGGCGATCTGATAGAGCTGCGTCGCAATGCCCGAGGTCGACGTCACCGTGATCGATTGGGAGGTCGACCCGCTGTAGGTGAAGGCCATGCCTGCATAGATCGAGCCGGCGGCACCGATGATCGTGGTGCCGCTGACCGTAAACAGCGTCGAATTGCCGCCGACCGACGCCGAGGTGAGGTTGCCGTCGGAATCGACTGCCACATCCAGCGTGAAGGATTGCGGCGACGTCCCGGTATTGACGACGCTGAGCTGGCTGGACGACGTCGTGGTCTGCGCCGACAACAGCTTGGTCACGCCGCTCAGATCAGTGCTCAGGATGTCCGACAGTGTCGAGGTGTCGAGCTCCAGCTCGTTGCTCTCGTTGAACGACAAACCGAGATCGGCCATGGTCATGCCGCCGATCGTGCTGTTCAACGCATTCTGGAGCGCATCCATGATGTTACGCATCGTTCCGTCGCCGAACAGGACCGCGCTCGAATCCGCCGTGCCGTCGGTCGCCGTCGCCTGTTGGGCGATGACCTCGTCGCGAAAGGCGTTGTAGTTGGTGACGAACGTCTCCAGCGCCGACTGGATCTGGCTGGTGTCGGTCTCGATGCTGATGTTCAGCGACGTTCCGTCCGGCGTCGCCTGGAGCAGGTTGAAAGTGACCCCGCTCAGGACGTCGGAGATGTCGTTGGTGTCGCGGGTCATGGAGATGCCGTCGAGCGTGAATTCGGCCGACTGCGCCTCCTGGATGACGTTGGTGAAGCTCCCCGAGCTGTCCGTGACGCCCAGCTCGTTCATGATGTCGTCGCCGGACGTGCTGGAATAGCTGATATCAGCCGCATCCTCCGTGCCGGTCAGCACCATCTGGTACGAGGTGCTGGACACCTGCACGATCGAGGCCTGGACATTGGTCGTCGAGGTCTGGGCGTTGATGGCATCGACGATGTCCTGAAGCGGCATCGTGCTGGTGACGGAGATGTCAGACGTGGCACCGCCCTCCAGGCCGATCGAAAACGTGCCGGAATAGCCGAGCTCGTCGGTCTGGCTCGATTGCGCCGTGCCGGACACCTTGTGGGCCGTGGCGAGCTGGCTGATCGTCAGCGTGTGGTCGCCGGTCGCCGCCCCGCTCTTGATCGTCATGGAGAGCGCCGAGGAAGCGCTGACATCCCCGGTCGAGCTGATGCTGGCGGCGCGCGTGGCAAACGCGCTGGTGGACAACGAGTTGACCACCGCGGTCGAAAGCGAGGCCAATCCCGAGTACAGCGTCTTCAGATCGCTCTGCAGCGTCTGATAGGCCGAGATCTTGGCCTCGTTGTTCGTGATCGTGGTCGATATCGTGTCCGCCTGCGCGGTCTTCGCGTCGACGGCAGCCTGGATCAGCGCCGACCAGTCGATGCTGCTCGAATTGGTGGTCCCGCTCGTGGTGACGGAGACACCCGAACTTGTGCTGCTGCTGGTCGAACTGACGGAAGCCACTGTGCGTATCTGTCCCTGGCAGGAAGCGGGCCGGCATCACGCCGGCCCGCTCGTCTCGTCATCAGCCCAGCAGCTTGAGCAGGTACTGGGGCATCTGGTTCGCCGCGGCGAGTGCCGACACGGCGGCCTGGGTCTTCACTTCCGCGGAGGAGAGCTTGGACTGCTCGGCCGCGATGTCGACGTCCTTGATCGCCGAATTCGCCGATTGCAGGTTCTGGGTTTGGGTCGAGATCGAGTCCGCGCTGAAATTGAAGCGGGATTCCTGGGCGCCGATGCTGGCGCGGGCAGCGGAGACCGTGTCGATCGCCGTGTCCAGTGCGGTCAGCGCCGAGGTCGCGTTCGACAGCGTGCTGACGTCGAGCGAGGACACGCCGAGCGAAGAGGCCGTCAGGCTCGTGAGCGTGATGGTGATGGTATCCGAGCCCGATGAGCCGACCAGCACCGAGACGCCGGAAGCGAACACGCTGGAGCCGTCGAGCAGGCTCTGGCTGGAGTAGCGGGTGCCGGACGCGATCGAATCGATTTCGCTCGTCAACTGCGTGAATTCCGAGTTGATGTAGGCGCGGCTGGAGTCGGTCGTGGTGCCCGACGCGGATTCGGAGGCCAGCGACTTCATGCGGGCGAGGATGTCGGAGATGTTCGAGGCGCCGCCGTCGGCGGTCTGCAGGATCGCGTTGGCCTGCGAGGCGTTGGTCGCGGCCTGCTGCAGCGTGGTGACATCCGAGGAGATGCGGGTCGAGATCGCAAGACCGGCGGCGTCGTCGGATGCTGACGTGATGCGCGAGCCGCTCGACAGCTTCGAGAGCGAAGAGGTCTCTTGCGACGAATTGATGTTGAGGTAACGAACCGCGGCGTTGGCGGCGGTATTGGTGTTGATTGCGGGCATTGAAAGCTCCTGTGCTGATGGGCATGGCGTGCCGCATCGTTGAAATCGGCTTACGACGACGCGGACCGCAGCCCCGTCCGTTCGCTCAAACGACGGAGCGCAAGGAGATCAGGCGCGAAAGTTTTCGCGAGGCGATTTTTATGGTTAGCAGTCGGTAAACGCGGTGCGGATGTCGCGCTCGTGCTTGCGCAGGAGCTGACGAAGCTGCTGGCGTCCGCGCTTGAGCAGCGACTCGACGGCAGCCACCGTCGTGTCCATCACCTGGGCGATCTCGCCGTTGCTCATGTTCTCATGGTACGAGAAGATCACCGCGATGCGCTGCTGCTCGGGCAGGCGCTGCATCGCCAGTTCCAGCATGTCGTTCAGCTCGTTACGCGCGATGATCTCGACCGCGCCGGGCTGGCCGTCGGCGACCTCAGGCACGGTCTCGACGTTCTCGTTGCGCGGCTTGCGGCGCAGATCGATGCAGCGATTGGAGATGACACGGTAGAGCCAGGTTGAGAACTTGGCGCGGCCGTGCTGCCACCGTCCCCGGTGGCTCCAGACCTTGAGCATGGTGTCCTGCACCACGTCCTCGGCGTCCGCCGCGTTGCCGACGATGCGCAGCGCGATTGCGTAGGCGCGATCGATGTGACGCTCGACCAGCATGCGGAAGGCGGCCTCGTCGCCGGTCGCGAGTTTGTCGAGCAGTTCGCTGTCTTCATCATAGACGACATCGTCGGCGACAGGTGCGCTGTCCGGCGCGAGCGGCACCGAGGGCATCATCGGCACCATCGCTTCGGCTGGCACCGTCGTCGCAATCGCGGACTCGGCGGGCGTCATGACATCAGCAGCGTAACTCATCCCGCAACCTCCAACCCACAATGCCGGGGGCGCACATGCCACACGGGCTTCCAGGCGTTGAACGCAGGACCAAAACAATCCAGGCGAAGAATTTTTGCTATTTTTCAAGATGTTACCTGGCATCTTTTGCCGGGCGTCGGGCAATAATTGCCGATAGCGCGATGCTCTCGCGCTTCAATCCTGCAATCATCACATCGTCTCGCGCCATGACAGATCATCCATCCTGAACAGATGTAGCAGTAAGAAAACGCAGACATTACGCGGCACTAGCTGATCGCGTGCAACGCGCGCGTGGCGCATCAAGAAGCGATTGTTTCCGAGTGTGAATGAACGCGAGACAGCATCCGCACTCGGCAATTTTTTCCGAATCACCTTTTTCGAACCTACCGATTTTTTTGAATCTGTCAGTCGCGACGAACGCGATTTTGAATCGCACGAGAATTTTTTTGCATTTGCGGCGCCTGACTCGACGCGGACGCACGTTCAGCGTCCTGATGGGCGGGGAATTGCAGCATGAAGATCGCAACAGTCGGCGCCGAGCGTCGCGCGCAAATTGTTTCTGCTTGGTCGTTCGATGTTTTCGATACGTTTCTACTGCGCGCATGCACGACGCCGGATGGCGTGTTTGAAAGGACTTACGAGCTATCCGGCATTTCACGATCTTGTCCGAATGTTTCCGCGAGTTTCGTTCAGCATCGCATCCAGGCCGAATCGCGCGCGCGTCGAATCGCGAAGGAGAAATGCGGCGCGGGCGAAGTGCGCATCGAGCAGATCTATTCCTGTTTTCCATTCAAGCTGTTCGGCCTTTCGCAAGCCAGCCTGAACGATCTGGTCGAGGCCGAGTTCGGCGCCGAGGTCGAGCTTTGCCGCGTCAACCCGGACATGCTCGGGCAATATCTGGACATGAAACGCGCCGGCCACCGCGTCGGATTCATCTCGGACACCTATTGGGATTCCGGCCGGCTGGCGCGGCTGCTGCGGGCTTGCCATCCCGGCCTCGCCTGGGACTTCCTCTATGCGTCCTGCGACTACGGCAGCGGCAAGAGCGACGGCTTGTTCGCCACCTACCTCTCCGAGCAGGGCATCGATGCCGATGCCTCCTTTCACGTCGGCGACAACGAGAAGGCGGACATCAAGGGGGCGAAGCGCCACGGCATTCAGGCCCGCTATTATCCGCAGGCATCAGCGCAGCTCGCCTCGAAATTTCAGCGCGAGACGGCACTGTTCGAGCTGCTGTGCGGCGGCGCGCCGGCGCGGCTCGATCACGGTGCGCGGACGCTGCGGCGCATGGTCGCCGCGCGCAGCGCCGAGAGGTCCCAGGCTTTCCAGCTCGGGCTGACCGTGCTCGGCCCTGTCATGACCGCGTTCGACGCCTTCGTGACGCGGCGCTGCGAGGAGATGGCAGGTCCCGGCCGCAAGGTCGTGCTCGGCTTTCTCGGCCGCGACGGTTTTCTGTCGCACCGGATCCGGCAGGAGCTGCATGGCGCCCCATCGGCCTATATCGAGATCAACCGTCGCGTCAGCCTGATCGCCTCAGCCGCCACGATGCAGCCGCTCGTCGATCTGCTCGGCAAGGTGCTCAAGATCGACGCGCCGACCTTCCGCGACATGGTGAAGATCATGCCGGCGAAAGTTGCCGCTTTCTTTGGCGGCTTTCCGGACGGGATTGCCTCCGGCGAAGAGCTCGCCGAGGCGCTTCCCGGACTGATCGATCCCGCCGAGATCGTCGCGCTCGCCACGGGCTTGCGCGTCCGGCTGCTCGCCTATCTCCGCCGGACCATCCCCGGCTTCGACGACTGCACCGATCTCGTAGTGGCCGATCTCGGCTATTCCGGCAGCGTGCAGAAGGCGCTGCGCCGCATCTTCGACCTCGAAGGCATCGAGATCCGCCTGCACGGCGCATATCTGATGTCGCTCGACGACGCCTTCGACGACCTTGCCGAACAGGACAGCGCGGCGGGCTTCATCTCCGACCTCGTCGTCACGCCTCACGTCAAGCGCATGCTGATCCGCAACGTCGCGCTGCTGGAGCAGATTTGCTGCTCCGCGGACGGTTCGGTGCGCGATTACGACGGCGGCGCGGTGCTGCGCGAGATCAATCCGCGTCCCCCGGAGCAGTTGGCGCTTGCCGCGGAGATCCAGGCCGGCGCGCTGGCTTTCGCTGGCGGCGCGGACGGTGTCGCGCGCGATTACGATCTCGATCCCTATGCCGCCCCCGATGTCGCGGCGCGCTGGTGCGCGGCGACACTGGCACGGCTCCTGCTGCTGCCTGATGATGACGAATTGGCGCTGCTCGGCCCGTTGAAGCACGACGTCAATCTCGGGACCCACGCGCTCGCGCCGCTGCTCGACGCGCCGTTCGTGCGCAACCAGATCACCGCCCGCGGCCTCTCGGCAGCCTGCACGGCGGCCGCGCCGCCCATGTGGCTTGCCGGATGTTTCGCCGGCCTGTCACCATCCTACAATTATCTGTACGTGCTGTTCGGCGCCAACCGCCTGCCTGCCGACGTCTTTGAGGAACGGGCCTCCGGCCTGGTTCAGGTCGGACTGTTCCGCGCCGACGGCGGTGCAGCGCTGGAGGCGGCGACCGTCCATCGCACCGGGCTGGGCGAGCTGCGTCTGCGCATTCCCCTGTCGCGTCGCATGTCGATCTCCACGATCGCACTGCCGCTGGCGAAATTCGCGCCCGAAGGCCTGCTTCACGGCGTGACCCTGCAGCAGGGCGGCGACGTTCGTGACGCCGCCGTGAGCCAGGATGTTGTCGCGATCGCGACCGAACGGTTGATCTACGGCGGCGTGCAGTGGAATGGCGGCCATTATCGCGCCGAGACCGAAGATGGTTGCCTGCTGATCCCGGTCGCCCCGATGACACAGGAGATCGCGATCTATTCCGTCGCGATCACCCCGCTCGGAGCCGCCCCCAAATAGTGCGCCTGATCGCGCCGCCCCGGCCGTTGAAGTCCTGGGGCTTACGAGGGGGCACGGAAATTGCGGAACGCGACGCAGGCGAATCTTGGGCAGGTACTGCAATCCGGCGGCATCAAGCTCGGCCGGACCCAGCTCGACCGCCTGGGCTGGCTGGTCGGCCAATACGGTGCGCCGGCGCTCGATGGCGTCGCGGACGGGCGGCACAACGGCGTCGCTATTCTGAGGGAGCCACTGAGCGGTGCGGCGGCCGAGCTGTTCTACCGTTCGCTCAATCCCGCCTGCGCGGTCGTCATCCCCAGAAGCGAGAATCCCGGCTTCGACTTTCTCAAGTCCAAGCTGACCGAATTCGGCACCGTCGGCCCCTGCGGCGCCGAGGGCCCGCACGAGATGTGGTGGGGCGGCATCGGCTGGTCGAGATTCTTCGCCGCCGCCGACGCCTCCACGCCCCGGCCGCGGATCGTCTCCTGCCATCCGCGCGGTGGCGACGCGGCCGCGTCCCTCCGCCTCCGTCATTCACTCGAACGCCTGCAGCTCGATTGTCATATCGAGCCGATCGACACCCAGCTCGACGACCGCCTGCTCTGCTTCGAGAAGGCGGAGTTCATGGTGCGGATGTGGAACAAATATCGCGAACCACTGCTGTTCGTCGATGCCGCTGCGACCTTGCGCGAGACGCCGCTGCTGCCCTCCTTCCTCGGCTGCGACGTCGCCTTGCACAAGTGGAATCGCTGGGAGATGTCGGCGCACACGCTCTATCTCGGCCGCTCCGCGCATGCGGAACGGCTGCTTCGCGCATGGCAGCAGCTTGCGGCCGCCTATCCCGCGATCTGGGAGGGCTATCTGCTGGACCAGGCCTGGAGCCTGACGTCGTCGCAGATGCCGCTCGATACCGTGTGGCTGCCGCGCTCCTATCACGCGCTGAAGGGCGATCTCGGCGCCTCGCGCGCGACGATCCTGCATGACCAGCAGACGACGACGCTGGAGCTCGGTCCCGATCCCGGCTTCGCGAGCATCGTGCGCACCGCCCGTCGCGCCGGCCGCACCGGCGCCCGCGACGCCTTCATGGTGATGACCTCGAAGGCCGAGACCAGAGGCGGCATCGCCGTGATCCTGCGCGACGTCTCGGCCAGCGACGCGGGTGCGGTCGCCACGACCGTCGAGGCCGTGACGGGCGCTTATGCCGCCGATTGCGGCGGATACGGCCGGCTCGAGCTGTCGCTCTGCGCCTGGCAGGACGACGTCGGTGCCGCGCGGGAAGCCGCAAGCCTAGCACGTTACCGCATCCTGGAGATCGCGCCGGGACAGCGCATCGCCAACGATTTCTTCGCAAGCCACGCGTCCGACGATGCGGTCATGACCGCACGCCAGCTTTTTCCCTAAGGGACCATCACGATGCTCAAGACGATCATCCTGCTCACCGACACCGTGCAACAGCAGCAGCCGCTGGCCAATCTGCTCCGCGAGCATAATCGCGACCTCGTCTTCTGCTCGGCGCTGCGCGCATCGGACCTCAGTGCCATCGACCCTGACGTGCTGAGCGAAGCGCGGCTGGTGTCGTTTGCCGCCGACGTCGCCGTGCCCGAAAAATTCCTGCTCAGGCTCGGCTATGGTGCCTACAAATTCTACGCCACGCCGACACAATATCCGGGCCTGCCGCCGGCGCCCGACGAGAGCGAGGACGATCCGCACTGCTACTCCGTGATCGCGCAGTCGATGACGATCTGGCCGGATTTCAAGAAGGTGGTCGGCCTGGAAACGGTCACGATCCCAGATGGTACCGCTCCTGCCGAGCGCGAGCGGCTGGTGTTCTCCCGCCTCGCCCATCTGTTCTGGGGCATGTCGCACATGATCGCCGGCGAGGCGACGGACCTCCCCGGGATCATCGGATCCGGCGGCAGCCAGCGTCCGACGCTCGCGATGATGAACTGAGCTAGCGCACGGAGGCGCGAAGCTGCGCCGACAGAGCGTCGCGGTGCTCGGGCGCGGCGATCGCGATCATGCGGCGTGCCCGCTCGGCAAGGCCGGAGCCGCGCAATTCCGCGATGCCCCATTCGGTGACGATGGCGTCGACATCCGCGCGTGGCGTCGTCACCGTCTCGGCATGGGCGACGACCCGGCTGGTCCCGTCGGGTGCCGTGGCGGGCAGCGCGATGATCGCTCGTCCGCCGGGCGACGCGTTGGCGCCGCGCACGAAGTCGAGCTGGCCGCCGATCGCGCCGATCGCAACGCCATTCAGCGTCTCGGAATTGACGCTGCCGTCGAGCCCGACCTGCAGCGCCGAGTTGATCGCGACCAGGCGATTGATCCGCGCCAGCACGTCCTGGCCGTGCGTGTAGGACGTCGGTCGCACCGATACCGCCGCGTTCTCGTGCACGAAGCGGTAGAGCCGCCGGGTCCCGATCACCTGATTGGTGACCGTAATTCCGGCATCGATCCCCTTCTCCGCATTCGTCACCGCGCCGCGTTCGATCAGATCGACGACGGCATCGTTGATCAGGCCGGAATGGATGCCGAGATTGCGCACATGGGATAGCGAGGACAGGATCGCGTCCGGAATTCGGCCGACACCGAACTGCAGCGTGCTGCCGTCGGCGATCAGGCTTGCGGCATGGGCGGCAATCCGACGCGAGACGTCATCGAGCGGCGGTGAGACCAGTTCAACGGGAGGCCGGCGCGCGGTCACGCGCAGATGGATCGGCACCTCGGCGGGCCATTCCGCTCCAAACGTGAATGGCGCATCCGGGTTGATCTCGGCGATGACGAGACGCGCGCCGCGCGCGGCGTCGATGACATAGTCGTTCGACAGGCTGGCGCTCAAGCGGCCGTCACCGGCTTCGGCAAGCTGCACCAGAACGACATCAGCCCTGTGGCGTCGCGCGGCGAAGTCGGCGCAGAAGGCGCTGTAGTTGCTCGGGATCACATCGAGCCGCCCTGCCCTGGCGAGCCGCCGCGCATTGCCGATCACGCCGTAGCTCTGGAACGCCACGTTGGGGGCGCAAGCCACGGGGAACGTGTCGGAAAAGATCGGCCCGACCATCATGCGGAAGGCCGGAAGTCGCGCGGCCTGCTGCATCAGCGCCTGCGTCAGGGTGACGGGCTCCGCCGTCGCCTGCCCGCAGACGACGAGATCGCCCTCGCGGATCAAGCCGGAGAGATCGATCGGCGCCGAAGGTTCGGGGATCACCATCTCAGCTCATCGGCGTGAGGCGCTTGGAGGACTCAGCCAGCAGCGTGCGCAGCTCGGTCTTCACAATCTTGCCGTAGCTGTTCTTGGGAAGCTCAGCGGTGAAGTAATAATGCTTCGGCCGCTTGAAGCGCGCGATCCACGCATTGCAGACCTGATCGAGCTCGTCTCGCGTGACCGCCTTGCCCGCGACGGGAACGACGACCGCCACGACCTCCTCGCCCCATTCCGGATGCGGCCGGCCGATCACCGAGACTTCGGCGACGGCGTCATGCCGCAGCAACACCTCCTCGACCTCGCGCGGATAGATGTTGGTGCCGCCGGAGATGATGACGTCCTTGGAACGGTCCTTCAGCGTGAGGAAGCCGTCGGCATCGAAGGCACCCATGTCGCCGGTGTAGAGCCAGCCGTCGCGCAGCGTATTCGCGGTCGCCTCCGGATTCTGCCAGTAGCCGGACATCACGGTATCGCCGCGCACGATGATTTCGCCGATCGCGCCCGCGGCAACATCGCGTCCGGTCTCGTCCACGGTGCGCACCTGCACGACGCCTTGAGCAATGCCGACCGAGGCGAGGCGCTCCTCATAGCGCGGGTGACCGGCGGCCGCATGCATGCGCTTCGGCAAGTAGGTGATGGTCATCGGCGTCTCGCCCTGGCCATAGATCTGCGCCAGCTTCGGGCCGAACACGCCGAGCGCCGCCTTGCAATCGGCGACATACATGGGGCCACCGCCATAGATGATGGTCTTCAATCCCGGTGCGTTTGCACCCGCCGCCTCCGCCGCGACCGTCAGGCGCCGCACCATGGTGGGCGCGGCGAAAAAGGAGATGTTCTCGCGCTTCGCCGTGAGGTCCAGAATTTCGTCCGGCTCGAAGCGGCCGCTCTCCGGAATGATCTGCGCGCCCATGCCGAGCACATGGGGCACCATATAAAGGCCGGAGCCATGCGACATCGGCGCGGCATGCAGCAGCGCCTCGCCCGGGACGATCGGATTGATCTCGGCGAGGTAGTTCAGCGACATCGCCAGCAGATTGCGATGGCTCAGAACCGCGCCCTTGGGCCGGCCGGTGGTGCCGCTGGTATAGAAGATCCAGGCGGGATCGGTGATGGCGACATCGGCAATGGCGATGCCATCGGCCTTTTCCAGCGCGCGGTGCTCGCCCGAGCCGATCTCGACGATGAGCGGCTTGACCGTCGCGAGCGCCAGCGCCTCCGATGCAGTGCTCGCCATGTCCTCGGTCACGAACACGAGTTCCGCGCCGGAATTGTCGAGAATGAACGCAACCTCGCGCGGATGCAGTTTTGCGTTGATGGGCACCGCCACCAGCCCGGCATGCCAGCAGGCATAGAGGCAGGCGACATAGTCCGGCACGTTCTTCATCAGCAGCGCCACGCGATCGCCCTTGGCGAGGCCGAGGCGTTGCCGCAGCGCGCCCGCGAGCGATGCCACCGTCGCGGCGAGCCGGCCGTAATCGGCGACCGGCGTCAGACCCTTGAGCAGGGCCGGCGCGGAGGCGTCCGCTTTGGCGGCACGCAGCAGATGATGAGCGAGGTTCACTGCGATCCCCCTGAAGGCTAAGCCTAATACGACTTGGCGAGGCCCAGCACCTTTTCCGCGATGAAGCTCAGCGCGAGCTGCGGGCTGACCGGCGCGATGCGCGGGATCAGCACTTCGCGCAGATAACGCTCGACGTGGAACTCCTTGGCATAACCGAAACCGCCATGGGTCATTACGGCCTGCTCGCAAGCGTGGTAGCCGGCTTCACCGGCGAAATACTTCGCAGCATTGGCGCCGGCGCCGCAGGGCAGGCCCTTGTCGTATTGCCAGGCCGCCTGCATCACCATCAGCCAGGCCGCCTCCAGCTCGACCCAATTCACGGCAAGCGGATGCTGGATGCCCTGGTTCTTGCCGATCGGACGGTTGAACACGACCCGCGTCTTGGCGTATTCGGTCGCGCGCGACAGCGCCAGCTTGCCTAGGCCGACCGCTTCCGCCGCGATCAGGATACGCTCGGGGTTCATGCCTTCAAGGATGTACTGAAAACCCTTGCCTTCTTCGCCGATCCGATCCTCCATCGGAATTTCAAAATCCTCGAAGAACAGCTCGTTGGAATCGACGATCTTGCGGCCCATCTTCTCGATCTCGTGGACCTTGATCCTATTGCGGTCGAAATCGGTGTAGAACAGGCTGAGGCCGTGGGTCGGCGAGCGCACCTCCTCCAGCGGCGTGGTGCGCGCCAGCAGCAGGATCTTGTGCGCGACCTGCGCGGTCGAGATCCACACCTTCTGGCCGTTGACGATGTAACGGTCGTTCTTGGCGACCGCCCGCGTCTTGAGCTGCGTGGTGTTGAGGCCGGTGTTGGGCTCGGTGACGGCAAAGCACGCCTTCTCGCGGCCCTCGACCATCGGTGGCAGCATGCGCTTGCGCTGCTCCTCGGTGCCGAACACGACGACGGGATTGAGACCGAACACGTTGATGTGCACCGCGGAGGCGCCGGACATGCCGGCCCCTGATTCCGCGATGGTGCGCATCATGATCGCAGCTTCGGTGATGCCGAGCCCCGAGCCGCCATACTCCTCGGGCACGCAGATGCCCAGCCAGCCGGCGTCCGCCAGCGCCTTGTGGAAATCGTGCGGGAAGCCGCCGTCGTGGTCCTTCTTCAGCCAATAGGCATCCGGAAAGCCTTCGCAGATTTTTGCGATGGCATCGCGAATGGCTTCCTGTTGATCAGTGAGCGCGAAATCCATGTTCTTTGATCTCCTTCTTGGGAGCCGCGAGCTCCGTTCCTAGCGCCCCATCTGCGAGGGCAGCCAGAGGATGATAGACGGAAACGCCACCAAAATCGCGATCGCGATCAGATGCGCGATGAAATGCGGGAAGGTGCCGTGGAACACTTCCGCCACCGGCCGCTTGGCGTAGCGGGCGACGATGAAGCAGTTGAGGCCCACGGGCGGCGTGATCATGCCGACCTCGGCGGTGACGATCTTGATGACGCCGAACCAGATCGGATCGAAGCCGAGCGTCTTGATCAGGGGCAGCACGATCGGCACGGTCAGCACCAGGATCGCGATCTGGTCCATGAACGAGCCGAGCACGATGTAGCCGAACAGGATCAGCGTGATGATCACCCAGCGCGAGGTCTGCAACGAACCGATCCAGGCGACGAGATCCTGCGTCACATGGGTGAGCGTGAAGAAATAGCCGAAGATCGAGGCGCCGACGAGGATCGTCACGATCATGCAGGTGCCGTGGCAGGCGCTGAGCAGCGCCTTGTACAGCGATCCCGGCGTCACCCTCCCCTTGGCGATGGCCAGCAGCAGCGCACCCGCAGCCCCAAGTGCGGAGGCTTCCGTCGGCGTCGCCACGCCGAGATAGATGGTGCCGGTGACGAGCGAGAACAGCAGCGCCATCGGCCCGACCTGCCACAGCAGCGAAAACCGCTCGCGCCAGGACACGGGCTCGATGCGCGGAGCCCGCGACGGATCCTGCCAGACCAGGAAGTAGATCGTCGCCATGATGGTGGCGGTGACGAGCGCCGCCGGAATGATGCCGCCGATCAGGAGCTGCCCGATATTGACCTCTGCGAGCAGGCCGAAGATCACGAGCGCCACGCTGGGCGGGATCAACATCGCCAGCGTGCCGGAGATCGCGACGACGCCGGCCGCCATCTTCGGCTCATAGCCCTGGCGGATCATCGCCGGAAGACTGGTCGACGACAGTGTCGCCGCCGATGCCGTCGAGGTGCCGCAGATCGCCCCAAAGCCGGCCCCGGCCAGAGCGGTCGCCATGCCGAGCCCGCCGGGGATCCGGCCAACCCACGCGGAGGCCGTCTTGAACATGTCGTCGGCCACGCCGGACAGCAGCACGAGGTCCGCCATCAGCAGGAACATCGGGATGGTGATCAATTCATAGGACGACACTGTCGAGAGCGGCGCCGTCTGCAGAATGCCGAACAGCGTGCCGGTGCCGCCGACCATCAGCAGACCGACCGAGCCGGCGAATCCCATGGCGAAGCCGACCGGCGTTCCGATCGCCAGCAGGACAAAAAGCAATCCAAGCACGAGGATGACTGTCATCGCGGCCGCCGTTATTCGAAGGAATGGGCTTCGCCGGTCTCGTTGACAGGCGGCAGGGAAAACAGATCACGACCCGAGACGAGGCTGAGGACATTGCCGACGAGCTGCAGCGCCAGCCGCAGCACCAGCACGCCGCAGCCGAACGGCACCAGCGCGGCCGATATCCAGGTCGGCCAGGCAATGGCGCCGGCCAGCACGTCGTGCTGCTCGTAATTCTCCAGCGCGCGCTCGAACCCGACCTTGCAGATCAGAGCGAAGACGAACAGGCCGGTGAGTGCGGTGACGATCTCCGACAGCCTCCGGCCCCCGGTGGGAAAGCGCGAGAGCAGGATGTCCACGCCGACATGCGCATGCACGCGCAAGGTATCGGACAACGTCAGGAAGAACACGGCGGCCAGAAGGTAGAGCCCGATCAGGTCGTAGGTGAAGGAGAACGGGCTGTTCATGACGTAGCGCATGAACACGTCGGCCACCACCAAGGCCATGATCGCAAACAGAGCGACCGCGGCGAACACCGTCAGCGCGCGCTCCAATACGCCGAGCACGTCCGTCGCCCGCTTGATCATCGCTCTCCCTTTCCGCTCGATCCTGTAGGCAGCGCCCCTGCGGCGCTACTTCGCGCCACTCGCCGCGAGCAAACCTTCGAACTCCTTCAGCGCGGCGGAAGCCTGCTTGCCGCGGCTGTCGAGCCCGGCTGCCCATTCCTGCGCGACGCCCTTGAGCTTCTCTTTCATCTCCGCGCGCGTGGCATCCGGGAGCGCGGTGAAGCCGATCCCCTCGTCCTTCATCTTCTGCCGTGTCGCGTCCTGCTCCTTGTCGACGTCGGCGCAGGCCTTCGGCGTGATTGCTTCCGACGCGGCGTCCATCGCCTTCTTCACATCGTCGGGCAGCTTGTCCCAGACCGATTGATTGATCGAGTAGGCAACGATGAAGCTGCCGAAGCTGACGCCGTCGGTCGCGTATTTGACGAGCTTGTCGAGGCCATAGGCGACGACGCTGTCCATCGGGAACAGCAGCCCGTCCATCGTGCCGCGCGACAGCGATTCATAGGCATCGGGCGCGGCCATGCGCACCGGCACCGCGCCGAGCGTACGGACCGTCAGATCCTGCGCACCGCCGGTGGTGCGCAGCTTCAGCCCCTGCATGTCCTTGATGGTCTCAACCTTCGCCTTGGCGGTCCACACCTGATAGGGCGGCAGCACCACGGCCATCAGCAGCTTGATCTTGTTGGGCGCATATTCCTGCTTGGCGAGGATGCCTTCCCGCGCCGTTTTCCAATAGGCCAGCGTGCCCTGGCAACTGGTCTGGAAGGCGCCCGGCAATTGCGCGACCTCGGACAGCGGCATCTTGTCGGAGACGTAGGACGGCCCGATGTAGCCGATGTCGACCACGCCGGACTGCGTCAGCCGCAGCATGTCGGTGGCCTTGCCGATCTGCTGGTTCGGATAATGCGTGAACGTCACCGCGCCGTTGGTGCGCTTGGCGACATCGTCCATCCAGGGCTTGAGCATCAAACGAACGAGATAGTGGTCGGCGGGGAAGCTGTCGGCGACCTTCAGCTCCAGCGCCTGCGCCGGCAATGTCGAGACCGGCAGTGAAAATGCCAACGCGGCGGCCGCCCAGACCCAATTCCTCTTCATTCGCTTTCTCCCTGACGCGCCCTCACGCCGACGGCGGCAGCCATTTTGCTGCCGGTCGCTTCGGCCTCACTTCTTGCTTGAGAAGTTTGTACATATATGTGAATTTATATGTCAAGTATATGAACTAAGCATGGGGCTATGCGGCTGTTGGCGAAGCGCACGAATTGACATGCCCGTTTTCTGAACACTAACTCCACGTATATGAACTCTCACGCGAGGCCTCATGGGACCGCTCGCCGGCTTCACCATTCTCGACCTGACCTCGGTGTTGATGGGCCCTTACGGCACACAGGTGCTGGCCGACATGGGGGCCGACATCATCAAGGTCGAAAGCCCCGAGGGCGACATCGTCCGCCAGATCGGTCCCGGCCGCACGCCCGGCATGGGCGGGATGTTCCTCAATGCCAATCGCGGCAAGCGCAGCATCGTGCTCGATCTCAAGAAGAAGGAAGGCCGCGACGCGCTGCTAAGACTGGCGAAGCGCGCCAATGCGCTGGTCTACAATGTGCGCCCGCAAGCCATGGCGCGGCTCGGCCTCGACTACGAGAGCCTCCGCGCGGTCAACCCCGCGCTCGTCTATGTCGGTGCGTTCGGCTACGGCCAGTCCGGTCCCTACGCTGCAAAGCCCGCTTATGACGATCTGATCCAGGGCGCGGCGACCATCCCGACACTGCTGGCAGCCGCCGGCGACGGTACGCCGCGCTACGTCCCCGTCACCATCGCCGACCGCATCGTCGGGCTGATGATGGTCAATGCGATCATGGGCGGGCTAATGCACCAGCAGCGCACGGGTGTGGGCCAGCGCATCGACGTGCCGATGTTCGAATCGATGGCGGAGTTCGTGCTGGTCGATCATCTCGGTGGCCTCACCTATGACCCGCCGCTCGACCATGGCGGCTATCCCCGCCTGCTGTCGCGCTACCGCCGGCCCTACAAGACTAGCGACGGCTATCTCTGCGTCCTCGTCTACAACGACAAGCACTGGCGCAGCTTCTTCGAGGCGACCGGGCAGCCGCATTTCCTCGATCGGCCGCGCTTTGCCAACCACGCCGCGCGCACGAAGCATATCGACGAGATCTATGAGGAGATCGGCCAGATCTTCACCACGCGCACCACCGCGGAGTGGCGAGAGCTGCTGGAGCGCGCCGACATTCCGGTGATGCCGATGCACACGCTGGAGAGCATCCTGGACGATCCACATCTCAATGCGGTCGACTTTTTCAAGACGGTGGACCACCCCGTTGAGGGGCGCATCCGCCAGATGCGCGTGCCCTCCACCTGGAGCGCAACCCAGCCGGAGCCAGCCGGCCCCGCGCCGACGCTCGGCCAGCACGGCCGCGACATCCTGCATGAAGCCGGCTTCTCGACTGAAGAGATCGACCAACTCGCAGAGCAGAAGGCAGTTCACCTGGCGCCGCCGCCGTAAGAAGCGGGGGGGGGCGCCGGCAAAAATCGAGACACAGGGAGGAAACCGCGATGGCCGGACTTTATTTCGAAGACTTTTCCGTAGGCCAGGAGTTCAGGCATCCGCTGACCCGGACCGTCACGGAGATGGACAACACCATGTTCAGCCTACTGACGCTCAACCCGCAGCCGCTGCATATCGACGCGCATTTCGCCGAAAAGACCGAGTTTGGGCAGCGCATTTTCAACAGCCTTTACACCCTCGGCATCATGATCGGCATGACGGTCTATGATACGACCATGGGCACCACCGTTGCCAATCTCGGCATGACCGACGTCACGTTTCCAAAACCGGTCTTCCATGGCGACACCTTGCGGGCGACGACGAAGGTGCTTTCGTTGAGGGAATCCAAATCGCGCCCGAGAGCGGGCATCGTCGAGTTCGAGCACCATGCCTTGAACCAGAACGACGAGATCGTCGGAAGATGCCGCCGCATGGCGATGATGCACAAGAGGCCGGTCTGATGCGTTCGATGCTGTTCGTGCCGGGCGACTCCCCGCGCAAATTCGAGAAGGCGAGCGAGGGCAAGGCCGACGCGCTGATCATCGACCTCGAGGATTCCGTCGTCGCCGAGAAGAAGCCGGAGGCGCGCACCCTGACGCTTTCGATGCTGAAGAGCCGCCCCGGCCCGCACCAGCTCTATGTCCGCGTCAACGCGCTCGACACCGGCATGACGCTGGCCGATCTCGCCGCGGTGCTGCCCGGCAAGCCCGACGGCATCGTGCTGCCGAAATCGCAAGGCGGTGACGACGTGCGGCAGGTCGCAACCTGGCTCGAAGCGCTGGAAGCGGCATCCGGCATCGCGGTCGGCACGACGCGTATCATCTGCGTCGCGACCGAGACGGCCAGCTCGATCTTCGGCCTCGGCAGCTACAAGGGCTGCTCCCCCCGCCTCGCCGGCCTGATGTGGGGCGCGGAAGACCTCTCGGCTTCGCTCGGCGCCACCGAGAAAGCCTCGGGTGGCGTGTTCCACAGCCCCTATCGCCTCGCCCGCGATCTCTGCCTGATGGCCGCGGCCGCGGCCGAGGTCGCGCCGATCGACACCGTCTATACCGACATCGACAACCTCGCCGGCCTGGAAGCCGAAACGCGCGCCGCGCGGCGCGACGGTTTTTCCGCCAAGGCCCTGATCCATCCCAAGCATGTCGATGTCGTCAATGCGGCGTTCGCGCCGACCGAGGCCGAACGGTCCTGGGCGGAGAAGGTGATCGCGGCGTTCGCGAGCAATCCGAATTCCGGCACGCTGCGGCTCGACGGCCAGATGATCGACAAGCCGCATCTTCGCGCGGCGAAGAAGATCCTCGGCCAGCCCTAGAGCCCAGTTCCGATGGAATCGGAACTGGGCTTGAAAACGCTCTAGATCAGGACGCAAAGCCCGCCATGATCGTTCGCCAAGCCGCAAACGTCCTGGAGATCATGGAATTCTTCGCGCAGGCGAGGAAGCCGGCGACGCTTGCGGAGATCGCCGATCATTTCGGCTGGCCGCGCTCGTCGACCTTCAACCTGCTCACGACGCTGTCGGAGAAGGGCTATCTCTACGAGCCGCGGCCGCGCGCCGGCTTCTATCCGACGCCGCGCTGGCTGGCGATGGCGCGGATGATCTCGGAGGTCGAGCCGCTGCCGCAATGGACGCATCAGCTGATCGCCGATCTCTCCGCCGAGACCGGCGAGACCGCCTCGATTGTGGCGCCGGCCGGCGTGATGGCCGTGTTCATCGACGTCGTCGAATCCCAGGCCGCGATCCGTTATTTCGCGACCATCGGCCATCGCGTGCCGATCCATGCAACGGCCAGCGGCCGCTCGTTGCTGCTGCAATATTCGCAGGAAGAGCGCGACTCCGTCTATCGCAAGATCGAGTTCAAGCAATACGGCCCGTCGACGCCGATCAGCATCGAGGCGGTCGAGACCGAGCTGCGCAACTCGATCGCGCGCGGTTACTGCCAGAGCTTTGGCGATTACAGCCGCGATCTCGCCGGCGCTGCGATCCCGTTGCCGGTCGGCGACCGCCGTCTCTCGGTCGTCGTCGCCGGCCCGGAATTCCGCATTGGCCCCAGGGTCGGCGAGGTCGCCGCGCTGATCGCGCGCACGGTCGATCGGCTGCGGCCGAAGGCGCCGGCTTGAAGCTGCGGTCTCAGTCGAAACCTTGAACGGGCGGCGTCGAACTCTGCGCCGGTACGGCTGGCGCGGCTTGAACCGGCGGCGGGGCCGGATTGGCGGCAGCTCTCATCTGGCCATTGGCTTCCATGGCTTGGCGCATGCGCGGTTGGTTCCTGGCCGCGGCCGCGCGACGCGGCGGCGGCCGATGTCCTGCCGAGCGCGAACCTCTCACGCCCCACGATCGCGCGATCGAAGGTCCCGCGGTGTACCCGATCAAGGCGCCCGCGACCGCACCGACCGGTCCCAGCACGACCGCGCCCGACACCGCGCCGAGCGCCGCGTCCCCCGCGCGCTCCTGCGCAACCGCGCTCACGGGCACGCAGGCCAGCATTGCGACAACAGAGATCAGAGCTTTGATCATCGGAGCGTCTCCCTTACGGGAAACCACTCCTGCTCAAATATGGCCGCACGAGGTTCGCTTGCCGGCCAACAAATGGCAATCGCCGGGTGGAACCGGGCGTCGGGCGACGGTGGCACTCCTCCCGCCGGTGCGCACGGCGTGGATGGCCGGGACGAGCCCGGCCATTACGATGTGGAGACCAGGTTGCCGCAAATCGCTCAAACGCGATCGCACCGCCACAGGGACGGCGAAAGCAGCTAGACGATCTTGATCGACATATCCGGCAAGCCTTCGAGCTTGCACAGCAGCACGTCGCCCTTCACGACGGGGCCGACATTCTCCGGCGTGCCGGAATAGATGATGTCGCCGGCTTTCAACTCGAACGCTTCCGACAGCTTTGCGATCTGCTCGGCCACGCTCCAGATCATCTTGCTGAGATCCGAGTTCTGCTTGACCGTGCCGTTGACCGCCAGCGAGATCGCGCCCTTCTCGAAATGGCCGGTCTTGCTGGCGGGGTGAATCGGGCCGAGCACCGCGGCGTGGTCGAAGCTCTTGCCGATCTCCCAGGGCTTCTTCTCCGCGGCCATGCCGTTCTGAAGGTCGCGCCGGGTCATGTCGAGGCCGAGCGCGTAGCCATAGACGTGGTCGAGCGCCTTATCGACCGGGATATTGGTGCCGCCGGATTTCAGCGCGGCGACCAGTTCGACCTCGTGATGATAGTTCTTGGTCAACGACGGATAGGGATGATCGGCGACCTCGCCGACCGCGACGTTCTGGATCGCGTCGGTCGGCTTCTGGAAGAAGAACGGCGGCTCGCGGTTCGGATCCGAGCCGCGCTCGATCGCGTGTGCCGCATAATTGCGCCCGATGCAGTAGATGCGCCGGACCTGGAACACCTCTTTCTCGCCGACGATCGGAATGGTCACCATCGGTACCGGAAAGATCGGCTTGGGCCCTGCCTGCGCTGCGGCCGGAACGACGTCGGCCATGGTTGCCGCGGTCGCGACGGCGGCGGTTGCAAGCAGATCGCGTCGCGTCGGTGAGGTCCGTTTCATCTCGGGGCTCCCTTCCTTGTCGTTGTGCCGCGTCAGGCGCGCCGCTCCGGCTGATAGTCGATCTTCAGCGTGCCAGCAACAGGAACGCCGCGGTGCGGGCTTCAAACATCTTGACAGCTGCTTCGCGCTGAATATTTTTTCGTCGAGAAAGCACTTTTCTCACCCTCGAAAATCAAAGGATCCAAAGCGACCGTCTGGAGAGACGACGATGCTCGATGAGAATTTGGCCCGTATACGCGCGCACCGCAACAATATTCACCGCTATCGGCGGCTGCTGAAAACAAGGTTGTCGCGGCTGGAGCGCAATTTCATAGAGCGGCGCCTCGCGGAAGAGAAGTCGGCGCTCGATGCGCTGACCGCGGCGACCTTCCCTGTTGGCTTCCGCGCACCCGGGGTGCCGGCCGAGGTGATGGGGGTGGCGCAATGAACAGTCAGCGGGCGCTGCTCATTCGGGGCAGCGAAAAGGTGATCGGCCATTACGAGCTTCTGCTCGCGAGCGCCAAGACCGAGCATGAGCGCGAGCTTTATCAGCAGCGCATCGAGCGCGAACGTCGGCTGATCCGCGACCTGCAGGACGAGCCGGATTACCGCGCCGCCTAACTTGCTCCGCCTCTGCCGCTTGCGGGGGAGGCGGAGGCCCCCTCCCCAACCCTCCCTGGCGAGCGGGAGGGAGCGCACCTCCGTCATCGCGGCAATTGAGCCTCACCCCGTCATGCTCTAGCGAACGAGGCGATTGGGGCCTGCGAGCGCACTGCTTGATTGGTTCGCCGGTGCCACCCGCACGGTCGCGGTGAGCGGAGTGCCATTGCGCAGCAGATTGAGCCTCACCTCCTCGCCGACACGTGCCAGGCCAATCGTATTGCGGAGTTGTGCGGCGGTGCGGATCGGACGCTCGTCGGCAGCGGTCACGACGTCACCCTTGCGCAGGCCGGCCCTCTCGGCGGGCGAGTCTGCAGAGATCTCGGCGATCACGGCGCCCTGGGTCAGTCCCTTGTTGACCGACGGATGCAGGTCTTTCAGAGAGACACCGATGCGACCGCGCTCGACGCGGCCACTCGCGACGATCTGCTCCATCACCTTGCGCGCCATGTTGACCGGAATGGCAAAGCCGATGCCGACATTGCCGCCGGCGGGCGAGATGATCGCCGAGTTGATGCCGACCAGTTCGCCGCGCAGGCTGACCAGCGCCCCGCCGGAATTGCCTGGATTGATCGCAGCATCGGTCTGGATGAAATCCTCATAGCCCTGCTTGCCGAGGCCGGTGCGGCCGAGCGCGCTGACGAGGCCCGATGTCACGGTCTGCCCGAGCCCGAAGGGATTGCCGATCGCGAGCACGAAATCGCCGACGTCGAGCGCATCGCTGTCGCCGAAGGGCAGCGCCTTGAGGCCCGTGGGGTTCTGGATCTGGAGCACGGCAACGTCGGTCGGCGGATCGCGTCCGACCACCTTGGCGGAGAACTGCCGACCATCCTTGGTCGTGATCTGAACGGCAGACGTGCCTTCGACCACGTGATTGTTGGTCAGCACGTAGCCGCGCTCGGCATCGACGATCACCCCGGAGCCGGTCGCGTTGACCTCCTTTTCAATCTGCCGGGGAACGTCGAAGAACTCGCGAAACAAGGGATCGCGATAGAGCGGGTTGTCCTCGCGCACGCGGCCGTGCACGGAGATGTTGACCACGGCGGGTGTCACCCGGCGCACCAGGGGCGCCAGGGTCGGCACCGAGCCGCCGGTCTTCATGTCGGGGATTTGGCCGGCAGCAGGCTGTGACGCCGTGAGCGTCAGCATCAGCATCGCCAGCAAAAGCGGACGCACAGCGTTCATCTTTTTTCCTGCCGCCTTGTATGGATATCGGAGAACGGGGTGGCTCATTCGCCGTCGCGTGACGCGGCGATCCAGCCTTGCATGGCGAGGAACGGAGCGGCGAAGACCGCCGAAACCGGGCCGAGCAACACCAGTCCCAGAACAGTCTGCGTGAGCATCATGGATGATGCCCCTCAGCGGCGGCCCAGGGCCGCCGCAGCCGCATCGGCACGCCGCCGCCGCGCGGCGGATCGTCATTGTCGTTGTCGCCGTCGAGCTTGCGCAAACAAGCCAGGATATCGGCGAGCCGGACCGTGTGGCTCATCCCGGGGATCTCGCGTAAGCCGGGACAGGATTCGACCGCGTACATGTCGGATGCCCAGGACGACAGGATGATCCGCTTCTCCGGCGGAGAGAGCTCCTCAGCATTCAGGACATCGTCAGGCGAATCGTAATGGGCTGCAGGGCAAAACAGCGGATTGAGAGTCCCGGCATTGCTATTCACGTTGGTCATTTCTGAACCTCCCCTCATGCTCCTTTCCAAGGGACGTGCTTGTTGACGACGAGACGGCGGCGACAATCGCCGCCGTCCCGCTTGATGCTGTTGGTCGCAACAGCGAGAGCTTAAGCCGCTTTCTTCTGCTCGATCTGCGAGGCCGCAGGCGCGGCACCCGTGATCGGAATCCGGCGGGGCTTCATGGCTTCCGGAACCTCGCGGACGAGGTCGATGATCAGCAGCCCGTCCTGGAACGAGGCCTGCTTCACCTGGACATAGTCGGCAAGGTTGAACACGCGCCGGAACGGCCGCGCAGCGATGCCCTGGTACAGATATTCCCGCGCGGCGGTCTCGGGTTTCCTGCCCTCGATCGTCAGCGCGTTCTGTTCGGCCGTCACCGTGACGTCGCTGGCGCCGAAACCCGCCACCGCGAGGCTGATCCGGTAATGGTCCTCGCCGGAGCGTTCGATGTTGTAAGGGGGATAATTGTCCTCAGTCGCCTGGCGCAGCGTGCTGTCGACGAGGTCGGCCAGGTGATCGAAGCCGATGGTGGAACGCCACAGGGGCGCGAAGTCGAAACTGGTCCTCATAACCAAGTCCTCCTGAGAGCAAGATGGATACGAAGGAGCGCAGGACAGGATCCCAGACGAGGTCCGAAGCCGGCCCGGCGCCCGCACCGGACCCGATCTGGCGTCCGGCACACCGCTCTCGCGGCGAAAAACGACTTAGAAAATCGGAAATAGCTTTCAAGGGGCGGTTCAAAAATTTTTTGAGCCCAATAAGACCCAGAGATATTCGCCATTGACAAACTAATTCGCTTATATCTAACTTTTCTAGGACCAGCCCGCCGCGCCATGCGGCCAATAAGAGAGAGGAAACAACCATGAGAGGGCTTCTGGCCTGCGCCTTGCTCGCGGCCATGACATCGGCTGCCATGACCACAGCCGCCACCGCACAAGTCTCCGACGACGCGGTGCGGATCGGCGTGCTGACGGATCTGTCGAGCTGGGGCCGTGACAATTCGGGGCCGGGCTCGGTCGAGGCGGCAAAGATGGCGGTGGAGGAATTCGGGCCGACCGTGCTCGGCAAGCCGATCGAGATCATCAGCGCCGACCACCAGATGAAGACCGATGTCGGCGTGCAGATCGTGCGCGGCTGGTTCGACAACGGCAAGGTCGATGCCGTCGTCGACATCCCCAATTCCGGCATCGCAATCGCCGTGCACAACATGGTGCGCGAGCGTAACAAGATCGCGCTGCTCTCCGGCCCCGGCGCGAGCTCGCTGACCGACGAGCTGTGCAGCCCCAACACTGTGCATTTCACCTACGACACCTATGCGCTGTCTAAGGTGACGGCCTCCGCCGTGATCAAGGAAGGCGGCAAGTCCTGGTACTTCATCACCGCCGACTACGCCTTCGGCCAGCAGCTCGAGAAGGACGCCACGCGCTTCATCAATGAGATGGGCGGCAAGGTGCTCGGCGGCGTCAAGCATCCGACCAACACGGCGGACTTCTCGTCCTTTGCGCTGCAGGCGCAGAGCTCGAAAGCCGACGTCGTCGCCTTCGCCAATGCCGGCCAGGACACCGACAACGCGATCAAGCAATCCGGTGAGTTCGGCCTCGTGCAGGGCGGCCAGAAGCTGGTTGGCCTCCTGATGTTCGACACCGACGTGCACGCGGTCGGCCTCAAAGCCGCGCAAGGCACCTATATGACGACGGCGTCGTACTGGAACATGGACGAGGCGACGCGCGCCTGGTCCAAGAAGTTCTATGAGCGCACCAAGGTGATGCCGACCATGATCCATACCGGCGTCTATGGCTCGGTCCTGCATTACCTGAAAGGCATCAAGGCCGCCGGCACCGACGATCTTGCCAAGGTGATGGCCAAGATGCGCGAGCTGCCGATCGAGGATATCTTCGTCCACGGCGGCAAGTTGCGCGAGGACGGCCGCGTCATCCGCGACATGTATCTCGCCAAGGTGAAATCGCCCGAGCAATCGAAGGAACCGTGGGACTATCTGGACATCGTCAAGACCGTGAAGGGCGAGGACGCCTTCCGCCCGGTCTCCGAGTCCAAATGTCCGCTGCTGAAGAAGTGAGGTCCAGATGACCGGCACCGAGCATAGCGCAAGCGAAACCTACGAGTGCGATGTGCTCGTGGCCGGATCGGGCTGCTCCGGCATGTCGGCCGCGATCACCGCCCGCTCCCGCGGCCTCGACGTCTTGATCGTCGAGAAGGAGCCGCGCTTCGGCGGCACCACCGCCCGCTCCGGAGGCTGGCTCTGGATTCCCGGCACCTCGCTGGCGAAGGCCTATGGCATCGCGGAATCGCCAGAGCAGGCCCGCACTTATTTGCGGCACGAAGCCGGCAACAATTACGATGCGGAACGCGTCGATGCATTTCTCACGGCCGGCCCCGAGGCGGTCGATTTCTTCACCACCAAGACGGCGCTGCGCTTCGACATGCCGCTGGTGTTTCCCGACTATCACGCGGAGGCGCCGGGCGGCGCACAGGGCGGCCGCTCCATGGTGACGCGTCCGTTCGACGGCCGCGAGCTCGGCGACCTCATCAAGTCGCTGGGCATGCCGCTGCCCGAGCTCACCGTGTTCGGCATGATGCTCGGAAGCGGCAAGGAGATCATCCACTTCATGCGCGTGACGAAGTCGCTGACCTCCGCGGTCTACGTCGCCAAACGCCTGTCGCGACACCTCATGGACGTGCTGCGCTATGGCCGCGGCATGACGCTGACCAACGGCAATGCGCTCGCGGGGCGCCTCGCCAAATCCGCGCTCGACCTGAAGATTCCGATGTGGCTGTCCTCGCCCGTGCGCGAGCTGACGGTCGAGAACGGCGCGGTCACCGGCGCCATCGTGTCGCGCGAGGGACGTGAAGTCCGCGTTCGCGCGCGACACGGCGTCGTACTCGCCTGCGGCGGTTTTCCGCACGACGTCGAGCGCCGCAAAAAGATGTTTCCGCACGCGCCGACCGGGAACGAGCATTATTCGCCGGGGCCCACCGGCAACACCGGTGACGGCCTGCGTCTTGCGGAGCGCGCCGGCGGGCATGTCGAGGACCGCCTGCCCAACGCGGCAGCCTGGGTGCCGGTGTCGCTGACGACGCGCAAGGACGGCTCGAAGGGCGTGATGCCACATTTCATCGACCGCGCCAAGCCCGGCGTCATCGCGGTGATGCGCGACGGCAAGCGCTTTGCCAATGAGGGCAACTCCTATCACGACTTCGTCCAGGCCATGATCAAGGCGGCCAAGCCCGGCGAGGAGATCGCGGCCTATCTCGTCTGCGATCACAAGACGCTGCGCAAATATGGCCTCGGCTGCGTGCCGCCCTTCCCGATGCCGCTGGGTCATCACCTCGAGACCGGCTATCTCATGCGCGGCGATACGCTGGAGGCGCTGGCGGCGAAGACCGGCATCGATGCCAGGGCATTCGCCGAGACGGTCAGGCAGTTCAATGCGACCGCCCCGCAAGGCCATGACGCCGCCTTCGGCAAGGGTTCGAAGGCCTATAATCGCTACCAGGGCGATGCCATGCACGGGCCCAATCCCTGCGTCGCGCCAATCGAGAACGGGCCGTTCTATGCCATCAAGATGGTGGTCGGCGACCTCGGCACCTATGCCGGCATCGTCACCGACGCGAATGCGCGGGCGCTCGATGCCGAGGGACGGGTGATTCCCGGGCTCTATGCCGCCGGCAACGACATGGCGAGCATCATGGGCGGCAATTATCCCGGCGCCGGCATCACGCTTGGGCCGGCGCTGACCTTCGGCTACATTGCCGGCCGCCATCTCGCCGACAGCGCCGCCAAGCGCGACGCGGCTTAGAGCCAAGCGCATCGGAGGCGCATGAAGAGAGAAAGCCGCGGCATCCAGTCCATCGAGGTCGGCGGAGAACTGCTCCGCGCGCTCGCCCGCAGCGGCGAGCCGATGATGCTGCGCGATCTCGCGCGCGAGGCCGGCATGACGCCCGCCAAGGCGCACCCTTATCTTGCCAGCTTCTCGCGCATCGGCCTGATCGAGCAGGACGAGACCACCGGCCGCTACGAGATCGGCGCGCTGGCGCTGGAGCTCGGACTGATCAGCCTGCGCCGGCTCTCCGGCGTGCACATCGCAAGGCCGAAGATCGCCGCGCTCGCGAGCCAGATCGGACATGCGGTGTCCCTCGCCGTATGGGGCACGCACGGCCCGACCGTGGTCCAGCTCGAGGAGCCGGCCCAGCCGGTCCACATCGTCATGCGCGCCGGCTCGGTGATGGCACTGCTGGAGACCGCGACCGGCCGGGCGTTTGCGGCCTTCCTGCCGGAGAAGACGATCAACGCTGCGCTCGAGAGCGGCCTCGACCGTCACGGCGTCGGTTACAATCCCAAGCGCGCGGTGAAGGGCGCCAAGGTCGCGGAGATGTTGACCGAGGTGCGCAAGCACGGCCTCGCCCGCGCGCTCGGCGATCCCCTGCCCGGCGTCAACGCGTTCTCGGCCCCCGTGTTCGACCATTCCGGTCACGTCGCACTGGTCATCACCGCGATGGGGCCGGAAGGCACCTTCGATGCGCGCTGGGACAGCCCGATCGCCCATGCCCTGCGCGATTGCGCCGGCGGCATCTCGAAGCGGCTGGGTTACGGGATCACCGCTGCCGCGGAGTGAGTGCCTCTACTTCTCCTTCACCGGCACGGTGTAGTTCAGGATCAACCGCCCACCGTCCGGATAGATCGTCTGTCCCGTGATGTAGGACGCATCGTCACTCGCGAGGAACGCGACGACGGAGGCCACCTCGCTCGGCTCGCCGCCGCGCCCCGCAGGCGTGCGGGACATCACGGTCTTGCGGGCCTCCTCGGAGGTGTAGATCGATGAGGCCACCATGTCGGTCAGGATCGTGCCCGGCCCGACCGCCACGACCCGGATGTTGTGCGGGGCGAGCGCGACGGCGGCGACCGAGGTCAGCTGCTTCATGCCGCCCTTGGACATCGCATAGGTCGCCAGCGCCGGGATCGCCAGCAACGCGTTCACCGAGGACATGTTGATGATGACGCCGCCGCCACCTTGCGCGATCATCTGCCTCGCTGCCGCCTGCACGCCGAAGAACGCGCCCTTCAGGTTGATACCGATAATCTCGTCGAACTCCTCTTCGGTGATGTCGAGGATGTCCCGGTTGCGGGCGACGCCCGCATTGTTGACCATGATGTCGAGCCGGCCGAATTCCTTCACGGCGGTGGCGACGAGCTGATCGACATCGGCACGCTTGGCCACGTTGCCGACAACGGTGCGCAGGGCGTCCGGGCGGCCCAACTCGGCGGCCGTCGCGGCAAGACCCTGGGCATCGACGTCGGAGATGACGACCTTGACGCCGTCGTCCAAAAATCTCTTCGCACAGGCCTTGCCGATGCCGCGCGCCGCGCCGGTGATGGCGGCAACCTTGCCGGATAGTTTCATGGGCTCACTCCAGGACTTGTGACGATGTCGCGGACGCGCTCACGCAAAAACGCGCGGGCGCAGTCCAGCATGAAACCAGGTGATCATGGAATAGATGTCGTAGACGGGCAACCCGACCTCGGCCTGAAGCGCCGCCGCGTAAGGCGGCATGTTGGTGCATTCGAGCACGATGGCGCCGACGTCAGGATTCTTGGCGACGAGCTGCTTGCCGGCCTCGACCACGTCGCGCTCGGCCTGTGCGATGTCCATGTCGTCCTTCTCGGCCTTGATCAGGACGCGAAAGAACTCCTTGCCGTTCTCGGTGCCGACCAGCGGCGTATCGAGCGGCACGCCGGCGCCTTCGAGATGGGCCGGCGTCAGGGTCGAGCCCGAGACCGTGACGAGACCGACGCGCTTGCCCGGCGGCAGGGTCGCCTGCACCCACGGCACCTGCATCAGCGACGAGGTCGCAACGGGCACGCCGACCGCGGCCGCGATCTCCTTCTGGAACAGTGAGAGGAAGCCGCAATTGGTGGTGATGGCTTCGGCGCCCAGCCGCACCAGATCCTTCGCCGCGTCGATGAAGTCAGGCAGCAGGCCGGCCGCGCCCTTCAGCACCACCTTCTCGGGCGAGGCGCCGCTCACCACGCGATAGAGCACGGGGAACGGCCAGGTCGTGCCGTTGCCCATGTCGCCGGGAATGCGGGGAAAGCGCGCTTCCAACATCAAGATGCCGAGCGGCGCGCCATAGATGGCCTTGCCGCCACGGGCAATCCGGGATGACGAGTTGGCAGGATAAGTCATGTTGCGACCTCAGAGGAAACGTTCGGGCGCGAAAGGGAGAAGCGGAATTTCGGGCGGCTTGCCGCTGAGGAGCTGCGCGACAAGGCGGCCGGTACGGGCCGAGCCGACCAGGCCGACATGGCCATGGCCGAAAGCATAGACGATATCACGCGAGGCGCGCGCATGGCCGATACAGGGGCGCCCGTCCGGCATGCTCGGCCGATGGCCGAACCACATCTTGATGCGCGAAGCCGGAATGTCCTTCGGCAGTTTCGGGAACATGCCGAGAAGATGATCGCGCAGGATCTCCGCGCGCTTCCAGTTCGGTGCGGCCTCGAGGCCCGCGATCTCGACGGTGCCGGCGGCGCGCAGGCCCTTGTTGGTCCGGTTCACCACCATCTTGGCGTCAGACGCCATCATCGAGCTGCGCGGACCTGTTTCCGGATTCTCGATCATGACGTGATAGCCGCGCTCGGTCTCCAGCGGCAGGACATCGCCGACGGAGGCGGTGAGCTGCTTCGATCGCGCACCGGCGGCAACCACCGCGGCATCGCAAGGTATCTCGCCGGTCTCGGTGACAACGGCGACGAGCTTGTCGCCGTCCAGCCTCAAGCCGGTCGCCTTGGCCCGTACATGCTTGGCTCCGCCAGCGATCGCATGATTGGCGAGGGCTGCGACATAAGCGCCGGGATCGCGGCAGCGGCCGGCCTCTTCCACCACCACGCCAAAGGTGTAGCGCGAATGCAGGTCAGGCTCGCGCTGGCGAATCTCGTCGGCGGAAAGCTCCAGCCATTCGACGCCGACCTTCCGGCGCAGGCGCCAGCCGAGATCATTGTCGAAATTGCCGCGCGAGGGAAACACATGCATGACGCCATTGCGCTCGATCAGCTCGGGAACACCAGCTTCTTCGGCGAGCTTCCGGTGCAGCAGCGGCGCGTCCTTGAGGAGATCGCGTAGCGCAAACGCCGTGGTCTCGACCCGCGCCGGGGTCCAGCCCGAGAGCAGATATTTGATCAGCCAAGGCAGCGCCTTCGGCAGATACGACCAGCGGATCGCGAGCGGTCCTAGCGGGTCCATCAAATAGCCCGGCACCTTCTTCCAGATGCCCGGCTCGGCCGGCGGGATCACCGAATGCGAAGACAGCCAGCCGGCATTGCCATAGCTTGCCGCCTGCTCGCCGCCGGGCTCGCCCGGATCGATCAGCGTGACGCGGTGGCCCTCGCGCAGCGCCTCGATGGCGCTGATCACACCGACCGCGCCAGCACCGATGATGGCGACATGGCGACCGGCCGCCATCGCTTTAGGCCTTCACCGCCGGCGTAAAGTCCTTGCCGACGGAGATAGCCCTGGGATCGATGATGCAGTGGAGGATCGACGGCTTGCCCGAGGCCAGCGCGCGCTCGAACGCCGGCGCGAACTCTTCCGTGCGCTCGACGCGCTCGCCATGTCCGCCGAACGCCTTCGCATACATCGCAAAGTCGGGATTCTTGAGCTGGGTGCCGACGACGCGGCCGGGATAATCGCGCTCCTGGTGCATGCGGATGGTGCCGTATTGCGCATTGTCGACGACGATGACGATCAGCGGCGCATCGTACTGCACGGCGGTGGCGAACTCTTGGCCGTTCATCAGGAAGCAGCCGTCGCCGGCGAAGGCGACGACGATCCGATCCGGATATTGCCGTTTCGCAAGCACCGCCGCCGGCACGCCATAGCCCATCGAGCCCGAGGTCGGCGCCAGCTGCGCCGCAAAGCTGTGGAAGCGGTGATGGCGATGGATCCATCCGGCATAATTGCCGGCGCCATTGCAGACGATGGCGTCCTTCGGCAGCCGGTCGCGCAGCCAGGTCATGACTTGGCCGTACTGGAACGTGCCGGGCAGCTCGCGCGCCTTGTCGGTCCAGGCGAGGTAATCGGCATGCGCCTTGGCGGCCTCGCCCTTCCAGGCAATTGCGCCCGCGGGCTTCAGCGTCTCGACGGCGGCAGCGAACGCGGCGGGCGTTGCCTGGATCGCCAGATCAGGCTGATAGACGCGGCCGAGCTCCTCGGAGCCGGGATGTACGTGAACCAGCTTCTGCTTCGGATTGGGAATGTCGAACAGTGTGTAGGACGAGGACGGCATCTCAGACATGCGGCCGCCGATCAGCAGGACGACGTCGGCGTTGTCGATGCGCGCCTTCAGACCCGGGCTCGGTCCGATGCCGAGATCGCCGGCATAATGCGAATGATCGGCATCGATCAGCGAGGCCCGGCGGAACGAGGTCGCGACCGGCAGGTCGAAGCGCTCGGCAAAGCGCGCGATGCTCTTGGTCGCCTCGTCGGTCCAGCGCGAGCCGCCGAGGATGACCAGCGGCGCCTTGGCGCCCGCGAGCATGGCGCCGAGCTTTTCGAGATCGGCCGGGGCGGGCCAGCTCACCGCCGGCTCAATGCGCATGGCATCGGCAACGGCGGCAGTCTCGGTCAGCATGTTCTCCGGCAGCGCGATCACCACGGGACCGGGGCGGCCCTGCATGGCGACGCGGAAGGCGCGCGCCACGAGCTCCGGAATGCGGTCGGGACGGTCGATCTCGACCGCCCATTTCGCCATGGAGCCGAACACGGCCTTGTAGTCGAGCTCCTGGAACGCCTCACGCTCGCGCATGCCGGTGTCGACCTGGCCGACGAACAGGATCATCGGCGTCGAATCCTGCATGGCGATATGGACGCCGTGGCTGGCATTGGTGGCGCCGGGGCCGCGGGTGACGAAGCAGATTCCGGGCCGTCCGGTGAGCTTGCCATAGGCTTCCGCCATCATGGCAGCGCCGCCTTCGGCGCGGCAGATCACGACGTCAATCGGGCTGTCATGCAGCGCATCGAGGGCCGCCAGGTAGCTCTCACCGGGCACGCAGGTGACGCGGTCGACGCCTTGCGCGACGAGCTGATCGATCAGGATCTGGCCGCCGGTGCGGGTGTTGCGGATGGTCATGTCGGCTCCCTCAAGGCTCTGGCGATACGCCATTATTCGCCGAACTGGGTAAGACACGCCGACAGAGCGCGCAAGCGCCAAAGGCGATCATAGCCTGCGCAGGCGTCATGCCGGTCCGTGCCCCCTGCACGACAGCCTGCTCGCAATGACGGAGTATGACGCAACAGCATCGCTCTTCTCCATCTCGCTTGCAGACGCGCCTTCGCCTTCTCGCAGCGCCTTGCGCCCGAGTCTTGCGCTTCTCGTCACGCCCTCAATGAAAGGGCGCAGGGAAGGCCGGGCGCCGGCTGGCACCCGCTTGTCCGTCGTGCGATGAAAATGCACACGCAATGCACAACGGATGACAGGTAAAGCCGGAAACGTCCGGCCTTCCCTGCGCGATGTTTGACGGCGTATGGCGCGCTCTCCCGGGAGCCGACCTTTCCTTTGGCCTCCCTCGTCTCGCGGATTGACGGCGCGCCTTGCCCGGTTGGGCTCGGCGCACCTCCGCAAGGCTTGACTGTAGCAACGACAGCCAGGACCACGCGATTTGGCCGTACGCTTCAGCGCCGCTCGTCCGCACGCGGCCAGGACCTCACGGGGTTGAGCCCGCCCTGCTCCCGCCTGTCGTGCACGACGCCGCCTGCGTCCACCGCTCCCCGATCCGCGGTTCGAAACGACGTACGACCGCCCCTTTCGCCGATCAGGATGGACGACACATACGCCGAAACCGAATTTCGGTAAAGTGGAATATTTTTAGACGTTGCGCTTGACAGAGGCCGACACAGGCACGCGTGCGCTGCCCCAGACCGCATGCACTTGCGGCGGCTACCGAGCCGCGACGTTTTCGTCTACGATCCGGCCGAACTCAAACAAGGACACCGGAATGCGGACCATCGGTTTGATCGGCGGCATGAGCTGGGAGAGCACGGCGCTCTATTACAAGCTGATCAACGAGCGCGTCCGCCGACGCATGGGCAAGCTGCATTCGGCCCCGCTGCTGCTGTACTCCTACGATTTCGAGGAGATCAAGCAGATGCAATATGCGGGCCGCTGGGCGGAGGCGGCGGCCAGCCTCGCCGAGGTCGCGCGGCGTCTCGAAAGCGCCGGCGCGCGGGCGATCGTGCTGTGCACGAACACGATGCACAAGCTGGCGCCCGAGATCGTCTCTGGCGTCAGCATTCCGTTCATTCACATCGGCGATGCGACGGCGCAGCGGATCCGGGCGAAAGGCTACCGGCGGGTCGGGCTGCTCGGCACCAAGTTCACGATGGAGGAGGACTTTTACGTCGACCGGTTGCGCGCGCATGATCTCGACGTGCTGGTTCCTCCCACCGAGGCGCGCGCCGACGTCAACCACATCATCTATGACGAGCTGTGCCTCGGGATCGTCACTGACCCCTCGCGTCGCCGCTACCGGGACGTGATGGCAGCGCTCGTCGCCGGCGGTGCGGACTGCATCATCCTCGGCTGCACCGAGATCACGATGCTGGTCGGGCCCGATGATACCTCGGTCGAGACGTTCGACACCACGGCCATTCACGCGGAGACGGCGGCCGATTTCGCCATCGGGTGATTTAGGCGACGCCTCGCGCCTTGGGCACGCCGGATTGCGCCAGCAGCTCCGTCCATAGCCGCGACCGCGCCTCGTCTTTGAGGGAGACGACATGGAACGGCTGTCCGAAAATCGCGAGCGGCTCGTTGGCTGACGTGAACCGCGGCCAGGCCTCCGCGGCGTCGGGCACGCCGGTCGTGACGAAGCGCGGCACATCGGCCTGAAACCGCGCCGCGACCTCGACGTCGTCAGGCATCATCGGGCCGCCCTTGCGTCTCAGGATCGGGCGATCGACGAAATCAGGCAGATGCGCCCAGAGACAGGCGTTGTCGGCACCGTGGGTCGGGCCTTGCGACAGGAACGGCTCCAGCGCCGGTCGGTGATCGAACCGGCTGAGCCAGACTGCGCCGCCCGCCCCGGCCTGCAGCCGCGCGAGATCGGCCATCGGGCGATGCCAGAACGCATCCGACAACAGCGCCTCGTACGGATCCTCATCGGCGCGCGCGGTGGCACGATATGAGGACAACAGGCGCTCCCAGCCGGTATCGCCGAATGAAGCCCGCAGCTGCCGCTCGGTGGTGCGGATCATCGCGGCCGGCGGCGTACTTTTCAGGAACATCACCATCTCGTCGCGGCAGGAGCCGAGCCAGAGCGGAATGTCCCGCAAGGCCCCACTGGCGAAGACATCGCGCGGCTCGCGCAGGATCACGACGCCGTCGAGCACCGGCCCGAACAACGTGCCTTGCTCGGTCTCGTCCGCCAGCCTGCGGCCGACCCGCTCCACCGCAGCGAACAGTCTTGGCAGTGGCACCGACCCGATCGCGCCCGGGTCGCGCGCCAGTTCGAGCTCGTCGAGCACGCGGCGCGCGACGTCGTCGGCATGATCGGCGCGCATGATGGTTCGCCCGGGCGCGCTGAGCGCGAGCGCGCGGATGAATTTTCCCCTCGCCTGCGGCAAGGTCGCCAGTGCGATCACCATGGAGGCGCCAGCCGACTGGCCGGACAATGTGATTGCGTCAGGATCGCCGCCGAAATTCGCGATATTGGCGCGCACCCAATGAAGCGCGGCGAGCGTATCCTGGAGCGCGAGGTTGTTGGCCTCGTGAAGGCCGTGACGATGCAGCTGCAGGAATCCGAGCGGGCCAAGCCGGTAGTTGATGGTGACGATCACCGCCGGGCCGTTCGCGGCGAGGAAGGCGCCGTCATAGTCCGCACCGCCGCCGGTGACGAAGGCGCCGCCATGGACGAAGAACAGCACCGGCAGCGGACGATCGGCCCCTGCCGGCGTCCAGACGTTCAGGCTGAGACAGGCCTCCTCAATGGCATGATCGAGATGACCGGGTTGCGGCGCGTACGGACCGAAATCCGTGCAGCTCAGCGGCGCCGTCCAGCCAGCCGGCGGCACCGCCTTCGCGAAGCGGCGCGCCGTCGCATAAGGCACGCCCTTGAAGACGCGCATGCCGTTCTGCACGAGGCCCGTGACGGGCCCGCTCGTGGTCGAAACTGCATTGGTCAACATGCGATTGTCACCCTGCCCGTCGCTCAAGCACGCCGCTTGCCGAGATCGGCGATGTCGACGGTGTGGGTTTCGCGCGCGGTCGCCGCGGCCGCCGCCGAGATCACGCAGCAACAGGCAACGAAGATCGCGACCGGAATCCAGCCATTCGGTCCCTCGCCGACCAGGCTCGCGCTCACCAGCGGCGTGAAGCCGGCGGCGAGGAAGCCGAGCTGGGTGCCGATCGCGGTGCCGGAATAGCGCACGCGCGCCTCGAACATCTCGGCATAGAAGGACGGCCAGATCGCGTTGGGTGCGGCATAGACGATGCCCGAGAGGATCATCGCCGCGGCGAAGATCGTCAGCGTATTGCCTGACGTCACCAGCATGAAATAGGGGAACACGAGCACCGCGCAGCCGAGCACGCCGCCGATGAACACCGGCTTGCGGCCGATCTTGTCCGCCAGCAAGGCCCACAGCGGCTGGGTGATCAGCGCGGTGACGTTGCCGAGCACGCCGGCCCACAACATGGTCGGACGCGCCACGCCGAACTTGGAGGTGACATAGCCGAGCGCGAACACGGCGGTCATGGTGCTGACGGTGGCGATCAGTGCGCAGACGATCACGCGCAGCACATCGGGCCAGTAGTCGCGCAGCAGCGTGACGACGGGGAAGCGCGCCACTTGCGCCTTGTCCTTGATGTCCTCGAACACGGGCGTTTCGGGCATGGTCCGCCGCACCAGATAGGCAACCAGCAGCACCAGCGCGGAGAGCAGGAAGGGAATGCGCCAGCCCCAGCTCAGGAGCTGGTCTTCCGGCAGGCTCGACACCGGGATGAACACCAGCGTTGCCAGGATCGCGCCGGCCTGGGTGCCGCTCAAGGTCCAGCTGGTGAAGAAGGCACGGTTGGAATTGGCGGAATGCTCCAGCGTCAGCGAGTTCGCCCCGCTCTGCTCGCCGGCGGCCGACAGGCCTTGCAGCAGGCGCAGAAGCGTCAGGATGACAGGCGCGGCATTGCCGATCGCCTTGGCATCCGGCAGCAGGCCGATCGCGAGCGTCGAGCCGCCCATCAGCACCAGCGTGAACAGCAGCACCGTCTTGCGGCCGATGCGATCGCCGAAATGGCCGAGGATGACGGCGCCGACCGGCCGGGCGATGTAGCCGATGCCGAAGGACAGCAGCGCGAGCAGCGTCGCCGTCGAGGGATCGACATTGGCGAAGAACACTTTTGGAAAGATCAGCGCTGCGGCGGTGCCGTAGATGAAGAAGTCGTAGTATTCGAGCATGCTGCCGACGAAGCTGACCAGCGCGGCGCGCTTGGGCAGCTTGTCTTGCGCGGCTTCCGCGCCGGGTGACGCGCGCAGCGGCGCGGTTGACGTCAACGTCATTCGAATCTCCTCCCCATGTGGCCGGTGCGGTTCGCGTCAGGCGGGCCGCCTTACGCGCGTTTTCTGTTCTGGTTGCCGCAGCCTTGGTTTGACGTCATAATGTACGAACTAGTACGTTTATGCAATACGCGTTGGATCATCGCCGGAAGGCGCCAAATTTGCCTTCACCTTCAAGGTGATCCGTGGAAACTGGCGGGAGTAACAGCAATGCTCGAGCGCATGCCGCCCCCATCGAAGCGCACCAACGACCCCGAGCGCACCAAGCGCGACATCCTCGAAGTGGCGATGGCCGAATTCGCCTCGGAAGGCTATTCCGGCGCGCGCGTCGATGCGATCGCGGCGCGGACGCGCACCTCCAAGCGCATGATCTACTATTATTTCGGCGGCAAGGAGCAGCTCTACCTCGCGGTGCTCGAAGAGGCTTATCGCAGCATCCGCGCGCTGGAGGACCAGCTCGACATTGCGAGCTGCGACGCACGCGAGGGACTGCGCCGGCTGATCGAAGCGACCTTCGACCACGACGAGCGCAACCCGAACTTCATCCGCCTCGTCTCAATCGAGAACATCCACCACGGCAAGCACCTGAAGCAGAATTTGCAGCTGCGCCAGCTCAATGCCAGCGTGATCGCAACCCTCGACGGCATTTTGAAGCGCGGCCGCGCGGAAGGCGTCTTCCGCGACGACGTCGATGCCATCGATCTGCATCTCGCCATCTCCTCCTATTGCTTCTTCCGCGTCGCCAACCGCCACACGTTCGGCGCGCTGTTCGATCGGGACCTGAGCGAGCCGAAGGTCTTGGCGAAGAGCCGGACGCAGATCGTCGAGATGATTTTGGCCTGGCTGGGGGCGAAGGGCTGAAGCAGCAAGCGGGCGGCGATCGCGTCACATTGTCTCGTGTCCCGGATCTGCAGGGCACCGCTGAAGGAGCGCTGCGCTGCGTCCGGGGCACACGGCCTTCAGAGCCCCCCTACCGATGCTCGATCGCGCGGATCGCACCGCGCAGCTCGGCGAGGCCGCGCAGGCGGCCGATGGCGGTGTAGCCGGGGTTGGTGCGCTTGGTGGCGGCGAGATCGTCAAGCATGCGGTGGCCGTGGTCGGGACGGAACACGATCCTCTTGTCCGGCGCGCGCTTCGCGTTCTCCTTCAGCAGCGCCTTCAGCACCGCGACCATGTCGACATCGCCGTCGAGATGATCGGACTCGTGGAACGACAGCCCGTCCGCCTCGCGCTTGGTCGCGCGCAGATGCGCAAAGGCGATGCGCGGGCCGAACCGTTCGGCCATTTCAGGCAGATTGTTCTCCGCGCGCACGCCGAGCGAGCCCGTGCACAGGCAGATGCCGTTGGCCTTGGACGGCACGGCGTCGAACAGCGCCTGATAGTCGTCGGCTGACGAGGCGATGCGCGGCAGGCCGAACAGCGGGCGCGGCGGATCGTCCGGATGCAAGGTCAGCGACACCCCGAGCTGCTCGGCGACCGGCGTCACGCGCGCCAGGAATTCGGCGAGGTGCTGCCGCAGGATCTTCGGCGTGATGTCGCGATAGGTTTCCAGCCGGTCCCGGAATTGCGGGATGGTCATCGGCTCGGTGGTCGAGCCCGGCAGCGCGCTGGCGATCACCATGACGAGATAGTCGATATCGGCCTGGCTCATCTTCTCGAACAGCGCTTTTGCGCGAGCCTGCTGCTCCGGCGAATACTCCTGAACCGCGGCCGGACGCTTCAGGATATGCAGCTCGAAGGCGGCAAAGCGGTCCTGGTCGAAGCGCATGGCGCGGGCGCCGTTCGGCAGCTCCCATTCGAGATCGGTGCGGCACCAGTCGACGACCGGCATGAAGTTGTAGCAGATGATCCTGATGCCGGCGCTCGCGACCGCCTCCAGGCTCGCGATCCAGGCCTCGATCGACTTGGTCGCTTTGCCGCCGAGACGCTTGACGTCGTCGGGGATCGGAATCGATTCCACCACCGACCATGTCAGCTGCGAGCGGCCCGGCTGGCCGTTCTCGATGAAGTTCTTACGCTCCTCGACCGCCTTGCGCGTCCACGCCTCGCCGATCGGCACCTGATGCAGCGCCGAGACGATGTCGCTCGCCCCGGCCTGCCTGACGTCGTCGAGCGAGACCGGATCATCGGGCCCGTACCAGCGCCATCCCTCCAACATCATGAATCCCTCCGATCAGTTCGCGGTCAGCACGACCTTGACGCTCTGCGAGCGGTCGAGCGCGAGCCGCAGCGCATCCGGCGCGGTCGACAGCGGACGCTCGGCGGTGACCAGCGACAACACGTCGACGCTGCCATTGGAGATCAGCTCCACCGCGGTCATGAACTCGAAGCCGAAGCGGAACGAGCCGCGCAGGTCGATCTCCTTGGCCATCACCGCATTCGCAGGCGTCGGGATCTGGCCGCCCGGCAGATTGCCGATCTGCACCACGACGCCGCCGCGCCTGACGATGCCGATCGCGCTGGCAAGGCCTGCGGCCGTGCCCGAGACCTCGAAGGCGACGTCATAGGGACGCGCCGCAGCCTGGGCCTTCAGGCCTTCCTCGCCGGCGGAAACGTTCTCGACATGCGAAGCGCCGAGCCTGGTCGCAAAGGCTAGCGGCGCCGGCGCGATATCGGCCACCGTGACGTCGGCCATGCCGGCGCGGTGCGCGGCGAGCATGGTCAGAAGCCCGATCGGGCCGGCACCGAAGATGATGCCGCGCTTGCCCTCGATATTGCCGGCGCGCGCGACCGCGTGCAGGCAGACGGAGAGCGGCTCGGCCAGGGCCGCGGCCTGATACGACACGTGGTCGGGAATCTTGACGCATTGCGCGGGGATCGCGTCGAAATAATTGGCGAAACCACCCTGCATGTGCGGCGTCTTCGACGCCGAGCCCATGAAGTAGATGTTCTCGCACAGGTTCGGCCGGCCCTCGCGACAGGCGACGCAATGGCCGCACCAGCGCGACGGGTTGACGGCGACACGGTCGCCGACTTTCAGGTTCGCTGCGGAGCCGGAGATCTCCACGACCTCGCCCGAGATCTCGTGGCCAAGCACCAGCGGCGACTTCACCACGAAATCGCCGGTCCGGGCATGCCGGAAATAGTGCATGTCCGAGCCGCAGATGCCGCCGGCGCCGAAGCGGATGCGCACCATGCCGTCGGCGAGCCTGTCGAGCGGATGCTCGATCATGCGGAGATCTTCGGGACCGAACAGGGTTGCGGCGAGAGCGGTCGAGGTCATTTGGAGAGTCCCATGTATTTTGGCAGCCAGAGGGTCAGTTCGGGGATGTAGGTGATCGCGATCAGCGCGAGCATCAGCGGCACCAGCCAGGGCAGGATCGCCACCGTCGTGCGCTCGACCGAGAGTTTTGCGACGCGCGCGAGCACGAACAGCACCATGCCGAGCGGGGGATGCAAGAGGCCGATCATCAGGTTCAGCGTCATGATCAGGCCGAAATGAATGGGATCGATGCCGAGCTTGAGCACGATCGGCAGCAGGATCGGCACCAGAATGGTGATCGCCGCCGTGGTGTCGATGAAGCAGCCGACGAACAGGATCAGCACGTTGGCGAGCGCCAGGAACACCCATTTGTTGTGGGTGACGCTGAGCATCCAGTCCGAGAGCGTCTGCGCCGCCTGCGACACCGTCAGCAGCCAGGCGAAGATCGAAGCTGCCGTGACGATGAACAGCACCGAGGCCGTGGTCTCGATCGTGTCGAACGTCGCCTTCGCGACCGTTTGCAGCGTCATGGTGCGGTAGCGGACGAGGCCGAGGAACAGCGACCAGATCACGGCGGCGACCGCAGCTTCGGTCGGCGTGAACCAGCCGAGCGTCATGCCGCCGATCAGGATCACCGGCGCCATCAGCGCCATCACCGCCGAGAAGTCGAAGTACCAGTCGATCACCAGCAGCGTACCGAGACCGATGACCACCGCGACGTTGACCGAGAGGCCGGCCATCACCATCAGCCAGATCGCGAGCGGGAACGAGAGCACGATGGCGATCTCGAGGCCGGCCGAGCCGAGCTGCGGCCAGGAGAACGGTGTGTCGCTGCCCCATTTGTTCTTGTGCGCGAAATAGGTGACGGTGATCATCATGAACAGCGTCAGGACGACGCCCGGAATGACGCCGCCGAGAAACAGCGCGCCGATCGAGACGTTCGCCATCATGCCGTAGATCACGAAAGGCAGCGACGGCGGGATGATGGGCCCGAGCGTCGCCGAGGCCGCGGTGACGCCGACCGAGAACTCGGTGGAGTAGCCGTGGTCCTTCATCGCCTTGATCTCGATGGTGCCGAGACCGGCGGCGTCCGCGATCGCGGTGCCTGACATGCCGGAGAAGATCACCGAGCCGATGATATTGACGTGGCCGAGGCCGCCGCGCATCCAGCCCACGAGGGCGATGGCGAATTTGTAGATGCGCCCGGTGACGCCGGCGATGTTCATGAGGTTGCCGGCCAGGATGAAGAACGGCACGGCAAGCAAAGGAAAGCTCTCGACGCCGGCGATCATGCGCTGTGCCAGCGTGACGTCGGGCGTCACGCCGCTGACCAGGATGTAGAGCAGCGACGACGCGGCCATGGCGATCGCCACGGGAACGCCGAGCAGCATCAGGACGAGAAAGCCTCCGAGCAACAACAGCATGACGTTATATCTCCGATCCGTCGTAGGCACCCGGACGTTCGAGGACCGAGTAACCCTGCCGCCAGTGCTGCACCGCCGCCTGCAACGAGCGCAGGAACATCAGCACGAAGCCGAGCAGCACGGCGTAATAGACGTAGTTCTTGGGGAAGTTGATCGTGGTCATCTGCTCGTCGCCGATGATCTGGATATAGACCCAGACCAGTTTCGTGGCGTAGCCGAAGAAGGCGATCCGGATCAGGTCGATTACTGTCGACAGCGCGCGCCCCGCGGGCTGCGGGAGATAGCGGTAGAGCAGGTCGACCTGGATGTGCCGCGACAGCCGCACGCACATCGAGGCGCCGATGAAGACCACGCCGATCAGGCAATAGGTTGCGATCTCCTCGGTCCAGGCGTAGCTGTCGTTGAGCACGTAACGGGTGAAGAACTGCAGGAAGACGGCGAGCGCCATCACCCAGAAGATCGCCAGCGCCACCCAGTCCTCGAACGCGTAGATGCCGAGATCGACCTTCGGCGTCGCCTCTTCCTCGAACGTATGGGCGATCTCGTCCGCGGTGATCTGCCGGTGGATTTCGGCGGTGGACATGAGGTTGCTCCTCTCCAAATCGTCGTTCCGGGATGGTGCGCTAGCATCAGACCCGGAACCTCGAGATCCCGGGCTCGGTCCTGCGGACCGCGCCCGGATGACGACTACGTCGTCACTTCACCGCCTGGATCTTTTCCCAGTCGGCTTTGCGATAGCCGAAGGTCTCGAACGCGACGTTCTTCAGCACGGTGTCGCGGAACTCGTTCTTGTCGACCTCGGTCACGGTGAGGCCCTTCTCCTTGAAGAAGGCGACCAGCTTGGCCTCGTTCTGCTTGATCTCGCCGGTGGCCTTGGCGGCGGCTTCCTGGGCCACGTCGGTGAAGATCTTCTTGTCCTCGTCAGAAAGCTTCTTCCACAGCGCGCCGGCGATCACGGTGTTGAGGTGATCGACGATATGGCCGGTCAGCACGATGTGCTTCTGCACCTCGTAGAACTTCTTGGCCTCGATCGTGGTCAGCGGGTTCTCCTGCGCTTCGACGGTGCCGTTCTGGAGCGCGAGATAGACTTCGGCGAAGGCGATCGGCGCGGTGTTGGCGCCGCAGGCGCGCGGCATGGCGAGGTAGGCCGGCACGTCGGGCACGCGCATCTTCAGGCCCTTCATGTCGGCGCAGGTCTTGATCGGCTTGTTCGACGAGGTCTGGCGCACGCCGTAATAGGTCACCGCGACGATGTGGTGGCCGCTCTTGTCCTCATAGCCCTTGGCGAGCTCCTTGAAGATGTCGCTCTTGGTGTAGGCGAGCAGATGATCGGCATCGCGGAACGTATAGGGATAATAGGTCACGCCGATCGGCGGGAAGCTCTTGGCGGCGAAGCTGGAGCCGGAGATGATGATGTCGACCGAGCCGAGCGACAGGCCCTGGTTGATGTCGGCTTCCTTGCCGAGCTGCGAGGCCGGATAGACGTCGATCGCATAGCGCCCGTTGGTGCGCTTGCCGATCTCCTGTGCGGCCCAGACCGAAGCGGTGTGGAACGGCTCCGAGGTCTCGTAGACATGGGCCCATTTCAGCTTGGTCTGCGCCGTGCTGGCGCTGGTCGCAGCCAGCAGCGTGGCGGCGGAGATCACGGCTGCAATCGTCATTTTCTTCAACATCGACTTTTCCTCCATCGTTCAAGTCTGCTTCTTGTTCGCCCGCCCCGGCATGGATGCGGGCCGTACAATCTCATCGCTGCCGCGCGCGACCGCTCCCGGCCTGCTTCTTTGCTGGCCGCTTTGGTGTCGCCGGCTTCGCCGGGGCTCGCGCGGCGCGGCTCCGCCCCGAAGAGGATCCTGCGGCGTTCTCGGCGCCGAAATTCTGCGCGAAGCGCTCCTGCGAGCGCGCCAGATGGGCGCGCATCGCCTCGCGCGCGGCGTCCGGATCATGCGCCGCGATCGCCTCGCGCACGGCGCGATGCTCGTCGAGCGCGGTGCGCCAGGTGCCCGGGCTTTCGAAATAATGCGCAAGCTGCGCGAAATAGGGATTGAGGCGCTGGTCGAACAGCTCGCCGACCACGCGGACCAGAACGGCATTGCCGAGGCTGCCGGCGATCGCGACATGAAACGCGCGGTCGTGGACCATCGAGGCTTCGCCGGGATGCTCGACCTGCTCCATCGCCAGCAGCGAGGCGTCGATGCGGGCGATGTCGTCCCTGGTCGCGACGCGCGCGGCCTGTTCGGCGATCGCGCTTTCCAGGAATTCGCGGGCGCGCAGCAGCTCGAACGGTCCCTCGATGACGGAGGCGGCTGCGGGGGCGGCGCTTGCGGCGGGCTCGATCACATAGATGCCGGACCCGACGCGGATGCGCAGGCGCCCTTCGACCTCGAGCGCGATCAGGGCTTCGCGCACGGTCGGGCGCGACACCTTGAGCTGCTCGGCGAGCTCGCGCTCGGTCGGCAAGCGACTGCCGACCGCGTACTCGCCGCTGTCGATCAGGCTTCGCAATTGATCGGCGACCTGGCGATAAAGCCGTCTCGCCTCCACAGCTTCCAGCGGCACGCTGGTCCTCCCGAAAGGGTCGCGCGGGGGTTTTCCGTCCGCAGCCTGCCAATTTTGGAAAATTGGTCTTACCAATTGACCGAAGCATTGACCTGATACGGGCGCCATGTCAAGCAGCGGCAAAGCAAAGGGGAGACGTCCATGCGCCCAGGTTCAGCGGGTCTTGGCCGCGCCAATCTCGACGGGCTGTCGCCGGGCATCCGCCGGCCGGCCTATCACCGTTCGCAAGTCACACCCGGTATCGTGCATCTTGGTCTCGGCGCGTTTCATCGCGCGCATCAAGCGGTCGTCATCGACGACTGCATTGCCGCCGGCGGTGCCGCCTGGGGCATCATCGGCGCGAGCCTGCGCAGCCCGGATACGCGCGATGCCCTCGCCCCGCAGGATCATCTCTACACCGTCGCCGTGCGCTCGGCCGAAGGCACCGAACACCGCGTCATCGGCGCGCTGCTCGACAGTGTCGTCGCGCGCGAGAAGCCGGCAGCGCTGGCCGAGCGGATGGCCGATCCCGCCATCCGCATCGTCTCGCTCACCGTCACCGAAAAGGGCTATTGCCACACGCCGCAGACCGGCGATCTCGACGAGCGGCATCCGGATGTCGTGCACGACCTCAACAATTTCGACGCGCCGCGCTCGGCGCCCGGCTTCATCGTGGCCGCGCTGGCGCGCCGGCGCGCACGGGGTCTTCCGCCCTTCACCGTGTTGTGCTGCGACAATCTCGCCGCCAACGGCCACACCGTGCAGCGCATCGTGACGCAGTTCGCCGCGCTGCGATCGAAGGATCTCGCCAAGTGGATCGCCGATACGGTCGCTTTCCCCTGCACCATGGTCGATCGCATCGTTCCTGAAACGACCGATGCCGACCGCGACGCGGTCTCGAACGCCCTCGGCATGCGCGACGCCTGGCCCGTGATGACCGAGCCGTTCACGCAATGGGTGGTCGAAGACCGCTTCACGGCGGGCCGGCCCGATCTCGCCGCAGCCGGCGTCGAGCTCGTCAGCGACGTCAAGCCGTTCGAGCTGATGAAGCTGCGGCTGCTCAACGCCAGCCATTCGGCGCTGGCCTATCTCGGCTATCTCGCAGGCTTCGAGACCATCGCCGACACCATGCAGGATCCGCATTTCGCGCGCCTCGCGGCAAAGGTGATGGAAGAGGCCGCGGTGACGCTGACCATGCCCGCGGGCACGGACCTCGCCGGCTATCGCGCCTCGCTGCTCAAGCGCTTTTCCAATCCGGCGCTGCATCACCGCACCTGGCAGATCGCGATGGACGGCTCGCAAAAGCTGCCGCAGCGCCTGCTCGGCGCGATGCAGGAACGCCTCGCGCGGAACCTGCCGATCTCGACGCATGCGCTCGCGGTCGCCGGCTGGATGCGCTACGTCAGCGCAACAGACGAGCAGGGCCGCGCCATCGACGTGCGCGATCCCCTTGCCGGCGAATTCGCCGCGCTGGCGCGCGAGGCGGGACCTGTTGCCGAGCGGCTCGCGCCGGCACTGCTCGGCGTCGGACCAGTGTTCGGGCCGCTGGGCGCCGAGCCGCGGCTGCGCGAGGCCGTGACCGCGGCCCTCGGCCGTCTCTACACGGATGGGGCGCGACGGGCCGTGGAGACGCTGGTGTCGGCCTGACCTTAAAACAGGCAATGCTGCACTGCGGTCCAATCGAACGCGACGTCGAACGGAAGTCGCGCTTGATTTTTGCCGGCCCTTGCCCCACCCGAGAGCAATGGCAAAAGACAGCAAGATCATCGCCGCCAACGCGGCCTTCTACGCCGCTTTTTCAGCGGGCGACTTCGCCGGCATGGAACAGATGTGGGCGGATGACGACGGCATTTCCTGCATCCATCCCGGCTGGCCGGCGATCGTCGGACGCGCCACGGTGATCGGAAGCTGGCGTGACATCCTGCAAAATCCTGAAAGACCGCAGATCAGCTGCGCCGAACCGCAAGCGATCGTCGACGGCGACAGCGCCCGCGTGCTCTGCATCGAGATCGTCGACGGCACCGCTCTCGCGGCTGCGAACCATTTCCGCCGCGTCGGCGACGACTGGCGCCTGGTGCATCACCAGTCGAGCCCGATCCCGCAGATTGTCGAGCAGGCCGAGGACGATAGAACGAGCCACCGCGTCCACTGAACGAGGCAAGCGGGCGGGCGCGCTCCAAATCGCGTGCTCACAAGTCCAGCACGAGTCCGTTTCACCTTTGAAGGTGGACCTCGACGCGTCGCAGACCGATGACCGCTAAGGGCCAACTCCGGAAGTAGCATGCCCCATTGGATCTCCGAGACGGCGCTCGGTCCTGGTGAGCCCTTCTTAATTGAGCTGGTCGAGCAAAGCCTTTGCTTGCTGGAGGTCCGCAGTATCGAGGCCTTCAGTGAACCAGCCCAAAATAGGCGCAAGCAAACTTTGGGCCTCATTGCGTCGCCCCTGAGCTTGCAGGACTCTGCTGAGGCTCATCGCCGCACGTAGCTCAAGGAGCCGAGCACCTTGCTGTTGTGCTGCTTTGAGGGCTTGGTCCAGACACCCTTCCACTTCATCGCGGCGCCCCGCTTTGAGAAGCAGTTCGCCCTTGAGCCGATGAAGCTCGGGCGCAAACCAGCAGTCACCGCTCTGGTCGGTCGCTTCACATATGAGCCGTAATCCATCCTTAATCTCTCCGGCAATGAGATGCGCTTCCGCCGCTCGGGCAAGACGATACGTAACGTGAAATTTCGACCCTGTTGCGCGCCACGCGACCAGCCCTTCCCGCATGACGGCGAGGCCCTCCTCAATGTGTCCCTGCACGACGCGCGCCCAGCCGCGCAACATGGTCGCGTTCGCGACTCCGACGGCAGACCCATGGCGCGCGAGCAGTGGGAGAACGACGCTCACAGAGTCTTGGACTTTCTGCGGCTCGCGGCGGATCTGGTGCAGTTCTGCTGCAGACCACAGCGCCTGGGCAAGCGTGGGGGCATGGTCAAGATCACGCGCAAGCCCAAGGCCTTTCTGCATTTGCCGAACGGCTTGGTCCGGATAACCCGTTGCCGCGGCAATGAGTGCGTCGATCACGTAACCGCAGACGCCCGGATCATGGCCTCCATATTGCAGGGCTTGCTCGCCATGCGTTTCGCGTCGGTAGATAGCAAGTCCGCCCGCGATATGATGGCGTGCCGTGGCAAGGGCGCCAGTTTCCAAAAAGACTGGCCATGCTGCGTGGTGAGCTTGCAGCATAAGTGCGGAATCCCCGCTTGTGTTCGCCATGCCGAATAGCTCATCCACCAATCGGCCGGCCGTCGCCAAATCACCAGCCGTGAAGGCAACTAGCCACGCCCCCCAGACGGTTGGAAAAAGGCCTGCTATTCGCTGTGCATTACGCGCCAGCTCGCGAGCCCGAGCGTACACGCGCCCGATCTCGGGTGCCGCTGACGATCTCGTCGTCATTAATGCCGGCCCCAAAGCGATCAGCAACTGCAACTCCTGATCGGCATGTGCGGCCCTATCAGGCAGCGTTTCAAGCAGCTCTATTGCGTTCCGAAAATGTGCGACCGCCTCCTGATTGGCCGACCGTTTTGCTGCGCGATCTCCAGCACGCTGCCAATAATTGACGGCCTGCTCAGGCAATCCGGCCTGAGCGTAATGTCGAGCAAGAACTTCAGGTTGGGTCTCGCAGACATCGGAAAGCTCCTGCGCAAGGACATTTGCTATCCTCTCATGGAGCTCCTTTCGCTTTGCGCGGAGCAGCGTGCCATAGGCCACGTCCTGCACCAGTGCGTGCTTGAACAGATAGTTGGCATGCGGCGGCTCGCCCTGCCGAAACAGTAAACCAGCCTGAATGAGACGGTCCAGCGCCGATCCTAGCTGCGCCCCGGTTTGTCGCGCCACCGAAGCCAGCAGACTATGCGAAAACTCCCGCCCAATTGCCCCTCCAATCTGCGCTACCTCCTTGGCCGCCGGGCCGAGCCGGTCGAGCCGCGCCATCAGCGACGCGTGCAAGGTTGCGGGAACCAACTTGGCCGGGGATGGAACCGTGGCGGCGGTCAGCCGGGCGGCCCCCTCGCTCTCTGCCTCCAGCACCGCCTTCGTCATCTCCTCCACGAACAGGGGAATGCCGTCGGTGCGCTCCACGATCTCCGCCGTCACATCCGACGGCAGCCCCTTGTTCTCGACAAGCCGCGCTATGATCGCGGCCGCCTCACGCTCCCCAAGTCGGTTGAGCGTCAGGCTTGTCACATGCGACTGTCCCACCCACGGCGGGTTGAACTCGGGGCGGAAAGTTACGACGAGCAGCACGTGAAGGGCTGCGATCCGGTCGACCACCCGGCCAAGCGCTTCCAGGCTCGTCGGATCGACCCAATGCGCATCCTCGAAGATCATCAGCACAGGATTCTGGCGTGCCAATCCCGCGAGTTGCGACATCAGTGCTTCGAGCGTTCTTTGCCTGCGCTGTTCCGGGGCCAAAGCAAGCGCAGGATATCGTCCATCATTCGGAAGCGACAGCATCTCCGCAAAGAGCGCAGCATCCTGGATGGAAGTTGAAGTCTGCGCGAGCATCGCATCCAGCTTGTTGAGCTTCTCTTGCGGTTTGTCGTCGTGCGCCAGTCCGGCGGCACGCTCCATCTGGCCAATGATCGAATAAAGCGCGCTGCCCGTATGTTGCGGGGAGCAGAAATAGCGCAAGCACGTGTGGGATTCGGTAGCGAGGCGCTCCAGAACCGCGGCTGTGAGCCGTGATTTCCCAATACCTGCCTCGCCGGACAGGAGTACTACCTGTCCTTCGCCCATCTTTGCCTTGGACCAGCGGCGAAAGAGCAATTCGAGCTCCTCTTCCCGCCCGACCAGAGGGGACAGGCCATTAGTGTGCAGGGCGTCAAAGCGGCTCTGCACCAGACTCGTCCGCAGTGCTGCCCAAGTACGTGCAGGCCGGGCGATGCCCTTGAGGTCCCTGGCCCCGAGATCCTGGAGTTCGAAGAGGTTACCCAGAAGCTTTCGCGTACTGTCCGCAATAACCACGGTGTCCGGCTCGGCAATGGCCTGCAGACGGGCCGCAAGGTTCGGCGTCTCGCCCACCACCGCCTGCTCCTGGGCGGTACCCGCGCCGATGAGGTCGCCGACCACGACGAGCCCGGTCGCGATGCCGACGCGTACCTGCAGAGGAACGTTGACGGCGGGCTTGAGCTTTGGCATCGCATCGACCAACGCAAGCCCGGCCCTGACGGCTCGCTCGGCATCATCCTCGTGGGCCTGGGGATAGCCGAAATAGGCCAGCACCCCGTCGCCCATATACTTGGCGACGAAACCGCCGGCTCTGGTAATGAGATCGGTACAGCAGCGATGGTACGCGCTGACGATCTCCCGCATGTCCTCGGGGTCGAGGCGAGCCGAGAGCGCGGTCGAACCGACGAGGTCGCAGAATATAACCGTGAGCTGGCGCCGCTCGGCGGTGTCGAGCGAGCGCGGCGCGGCAGGTGCCGCAGCCGCAACTGCCGGTGCGCTCTTCGGAATGGCTTCGAGATCGGCGATCGCGCGCAAGAGCTTGCGGCGGTGGCCCAATGAGGACACACCCAGCTCTTTCAAATCCTGGTCTGTCAGATCGACGAGCACACCAACGTCGATATCGTTCTCGGCGAATTGGTCCGCATACTCGGACATGCCGAGCTCGTCGAGCCAGTCTGCAATCTGCTTCATCGCGTGCCCGGAGACGGTTAACGCGGGTTTCTCGCCAAGACGCAGAATACCAGCACTCGCCAGGCAATTGTAGCTAGTAGTCCGAAACCTTTAGGTCTGTTGTGGGTCACAAGCTGCGGTCCGGGCCGGCGCGGCACCGCGTCCGGTCTACTGCCAACAGCAGGCGTCCAGATCGGCTTATGCTTTTCAGCTAACCCCGCCGACAACGGAATTATTGGCTTGCCGCCGCGGCAGCAGTCGCCACGTACTTCCCGTAGAATTCGGCGACCCGGCCGCGCCACATGCCGACGAACGCCTCTGACGTCACGTTCTCGACCGATTTCCAGCTGCGCTTGAAGGCCGGAAGTGCATTGCCCCAAATTGCGCGTTTACACCACCGCTCGCCCTTCTCCTTGCCTTCGCTGCTGGCGCACATGGATTTCCAGGCGAGGCGAGCGGGCTTGCTGATGTGCTCGGCGGCGCCTTCCCAGCCCTGCTGATGGATCAGGTAGAGATCGCTCATGTCCGGCGTCCGGTGCGTGATCCATCCGAACTGGACGCCTTCGGTGATGATCTTGTAGGCGGCCGCAACGGCGTTATCCCGCGGACTGCGAATCTGCCCGAAGCCGAACTTGCCGAACTCATAGTGGCTGAGCTGAAACAGCCCGATATACGACCCGGTGCGTTGATTGGGATTGAAGCCGGACTCGATCTTGGCGACCGCCATCATGAAATTGAAATCGAGACCAAACGCGTCGGAGGCGCGCTTGATCTCTTCGGCCGGCGTTCCGACCGGAATGTCCTTGAACGCACGCAAGACGATCTCCGCCGGTTTCTCGACGGGCGGCAGCTCGGACCAGACATAGTAGACCAGGTAACGAAAATCCTGCGTCGACGCCGCCTTCGGAGCCTCAATGGACGCATCGCGTTCCGGCGGCAGCGGTTGAAGGACATCCTGTCCCAACGACGCCAGTTTTGGCGCGACGGGTTCATCGACGATCTCGGCTTTGGCGCTCAAAGGGCCGGAACCTGCTGACGTCTCCGAGCCAGGCGCTGCTCTTTCTGACCAAAGGGCTGCCGCAAGTCTGGCGGATGCCTCTGCGTACAAGGCAGGCGTCACCATGTTCGCAGGCGACGCCATGCTCGCAGGAGACGCCATGTTCGCAGGAGCGGCCATGCTCGCCGCCGCTTCCGGCATGACATCCGGCGCCGTCGCGGCCGGTCTGTTACCGGCGGCCAGGTAAAGTCCCGCGGATGCGATCACAGCCACGATGCAGCTGGTCTGCCAAACCTTCATTGCCGGAAGTCCACGGATGGCTTCTCTACGAAGGCTGTCGGCATGTTCCTGCGGCCTGTGGCGGAGTACTCTTCGTAGAATCTTAAGGTTTAAATGTGGTGAACGAGAGCGGGCTCTCTGCCTCGCAGCTCGATGTACCCCCCTTTGGGTTCCCCGTTCTTTGCCCGGCGACGAGTTCCGACAAATCGTCCAGCACGCACTGCGCCGCGGCAAGATCATCATCCGCAAAGAACATGCTGCGGGTGATGATGACAGGGATATTCGCCCGCGAGGCCGAAATCAGGCCGTTGGCGGAATCCTCAACGGCAACGCAATCGGCCGCGCCCAGCCTCAGCCGGGCCAGCGTTTCGAGATAGACGTCCGGCGCGGGCTTCTTGTGCCTGACGTCGTCGCCGGCGACGATGGCGTCGAACTCCGCAGCCCAGTTCGCCCCCAGCGCCCGCGACAGCAGCGCATCGATGTTGCCGTGCGAGGTCGTGGTCGCGATCGCAAGCCGCTGCCCCCTCGACTTCGCCGCGGCGAGCAGCTCGATCACGCCCGGCCGAAGCTGACAGCAGCCGGTCTCGACCAGCTCGGCATAATACGCGGTCTTGATGCGGTGAAGCGCGGCGATGTCCTCGTCCGGCAAAGGCCGGGCGGTCGGCAGCCTGCCATGGTAGGCGCGCATGCGCTCCTTGCCGCCGGTCACTCGCAGCAGGTCCTTGTAGACGGCGCGGTCCCAGTGCCAGTCGAGACCGTGGCGGGCGAAAGCATGGTTGAAGGCCTGCCGATGCAGCTCCTCGGTCTCGGCCAGGGTGCCGTCGACGTCGAAGATCAGCGCGGCCGCGCGCCGGATCAGCTCGCTGGCATGCGCCGGTGCGAAAGCGAGCGCCTCTGCCTGCATGGTCGGTGCCTCCCTGTGACAGGCGACCATCGCCTGAGGCAGGAGGCGACACAAATCGCAATATCTTTTGTCGGACCCAAAAATCTCTTATGAGCGAGGGAGGCGCAGCTCGCGCGGGAACTTCGAGCTTTCAGGGAGACGCATGCGGCTTTTCGTCCTTGGCCTCGGCTACAGCGTCCGGCACTTCGTACGCCAACACTGCGGCAGCTTCTCGCACATCGCGGGCACCGTGCGCGATCCGGCAAAGCGAGACGACCTCGCCGGCATCGATGTCCACGCCTTTTCCGGCGAGCCCCCCGCGCGCGAGACGGTCCAGCAAGTCCGCGATGCCGATGTGCTTCTGGTATCGGTCCCGCCCGGCAGCGCCGGCGATCCCGCCATCGCAGCGTTCGGCGACGTGCTGGCGGCGCGCCGCGGCAAGATCGTCTATCTCTCCACCATCGGCGTCTACGGCGATCACGACGGCGGCTGGGTCGACGAGAGCACGCCGCCGCAGTCATCGCTCGACCGCGCGCGCATGCGGGTTGCCGCCGAGCAGGCCTGGACGGACATCGCGCACGGCGATGCCGCGATCCTGCGGCTGGCCGGCATCTACGGCCCCGGCCGCAGCGCGCTGGCGACGCTGCGCGCGGGAACGGCGCGGCGCATCATCAAGCCCGGCCAGGTCTTCAACCGCATCCATGTCGACGACATCGCAAGTGCGATCATCGCCGCCATTCGCCACGGCAGCGGCGGCACCTGGAACGTCTGCGACGACGAGCCGACGCCGCCGCAGGACGTGATCGCCTACGCGGCGGAGCTGATGGGCGTTGCGCCGCCGCCGGAAGAGCCGTTCGCGACCGCCGCGATGTCGCCGATGGCGCGCAGCTTTTATGCCAGCAGTGCCCGCGTCTCCAACGCGAAATTGAAGCGCGAGCTGGGCGTCACGCTGGTCCACCCGACCTATCGGCACGGCCTCGACGCGCTGTGGCGCGCGGGCGAAGGACGATAAGGTCTCGGCCTCCCCCGGCCGCGTCCCAATCATGTCCGGCGCGCGGTTGACTTCGCCTTGATGCGGACGTGATAGAACAACGTGGCCAATGTCGAGCCGCATCGCGCCGGCTTTGGCTTTGGCCTGTCCGTCGCGGTCCGCACCAGCGAGGGGTTGTCATCGGTCCCCGGCAATCCCGGCGAGTTCACCTGGAACGGCGCCTACGGCACGCAGTTCTTCTGCGATCCCAAGGAGCGTCTCATCGTCGTGGTCGGAACGGCTGCACCAGGGGAGCTGCGCAAATATTATCGCGAGCAGGTCCAGGACCTCGTCTATGGCGCGATGACGAAGTGAAATCGGAGCGTATCGAAAGAGAAAGGGCGGCCGACCGGCCGCCCCTTTATACCCGGCGTCAGCTCAGGACGCCGTACTTCTTGAACCAGGCTTCCGCCTGCTTCCAGGCGTCGTCCGCGGCGTCCTTGCGGTAGCTGCCGCGGTAGTCGGCATGGAAGCCGTGCGGCGCTTCGGGGTAGACCTTGAATTCGGCCGTCTTCTTGTTCTCGGCCAGCGCCGCCTTCATCTGCTCGACTTGCGCGACGGGAATGCCGGTGTCGGCACCGCCGTAGAGGCCGAGCACCGGGGCCTTCATCTCGGGTGCAAGCTGCATCGGGCTCTTCGGCCACAGCGGATTGGCGGGGTCGACCAAACTCCCGTAGAAGGCAACGCCGGCCTTGAGGCTGCTGCTGTGGGCGGCATATTCCCAGACCGTGCGGCCGCCGCGGCAGAAGCCGATGATGCCGAGCTTGGCGGCATCACCGCCCTGCGAGCCCGCCCATGCCACCACTGCATCGAGGTCCGACAGCAGTTCGGCGTCGGGCTTGGCATTGACGATCGGCAAGAGGTCCTTGATGTCGGTGACCTTGGTGAGGTCGGTACCCTTGCGGAAGTAGTAATCCGGCGCAATGGCGAAGGCGCCGAGCTTGGCGAGGCGCCGCGTCACGTCCCTGATGTATTCGTGCAGCCCGAAGATCTCCATCGCCACGATGATCACCGGGGCCTTGGTGTTGCCGGCGGGGCGGGCGAAATAGACGGGCATCTCTTCGGAGCCGACCTTGACCTTGGCATCGCCGGCCTGGAGGCCATTGGTGTCGGTCGCGACCACCTCGGCGCGCACGGGCCCGGCCGCCAGCGTGTAGCCGGCCGCCACGGCCGCGGTGGCGCTCATGAATCCGCGGCGCGAGACCGGGGCGACTTTCGTCAGCCCGACGACGTCGGATGTCATGGTGGTTTCGAAGCTCATCGGTCTATCCCTCTGCTGCAATGCTGATGCCCCCGGGGGCGACGCATTCGCCAATAATTGCCGGCGAAACGCAAGTCACCAGCCTGCGAGCACGCGCCCTTTCAGGCCGGCCCCTGAATGGCGATGACGCTGCAGGCGATGAGGTCGCAGAGCTCGCGCATGTTGCCTGACGTGTGATGCTGGCCCGCGCGGCGTGCTCGATCTCCAGCGACGCGCTGACATGGCCTGGATCGCTCGCATGCCGGACTTAACCGTCTAGCTGCGCTGCGTCGCAACATCCATTAACCGAAAAAGTCGGTTCTCTCCTGGCCGATCACACCGCCGGGCGCCGCGGGCGATGCGCATGTTCGCGCATTCGACGCGCCCACCCGCAACAAAAAACGCCGCAACGGCTGCAATGACACATCATGTTGCTCACGCATCGCGCATGACCGCCGGAGCACATGCAAGACGCGGTCATTTGATTGAAATTTTCAGAGGACTCGAGCGGTGCGATTTACTCGAACTTTCTTTGTGACGCCCTAGTTCCACGTCCGGAAGTTCCAACCGCTTCTTCCCCATGCGCGGTCCGCCGCCCGGCGACGGACGGAGGGCCCAGGTGGGGCTTCATTCTCGTCTGTTCAGATTGCGCACCCCAAGGCTCAATTGAATCAAGGCTCAATTGAATAAAGCTTTATCCGACCTGGAATTGAAATGAATTTGGCTCGTGAATCGATTGAACTGCTGGAGCAGGCCGCACGAATCCTGTGGTTTGAAGGCACCAGGCACGGCTTGCGCGACCGCGAATGGATGGCGCTGCGATTCCTCTCCCGCGCCAACCGTTTCTCCCGGACGCCTTCGGCACTCGCGAGTTACGTCGGCACCACGCGTGGCACCGCATCGTTCATCATCGGAGAGCTCGAACGGCTCGGTTATATCGAGCGAAAGCGCTCGGCCACCGACAAGCGCTCGGTGATGCTGAGCGTGACGCAGCAGGGCAAGAAGTTCCTGGTGCGCGACCCTGTCAACGTCCTCATCGAGGCGATTGCCGGGCTCGACGACGAGGTCAAGATGCGCTTCCGCGACACGTTCCGGCACGTGCTGGATCAGTCGGACGCGGCCGAGCAGCGGCACCACACCGACGTTTGCAAGCGATGCATCTTCCTCCGGGAAGAGCGCATGACCACGGACAGCAAGGCGCCGGCCGAATTCAGCTGCCGCCTGTTTCGCTCGCCGATCGCGGAGGCGGAGGTCGACCTGCTATGCACCAGCTTCGAGCATCACCGCCAATAGAAGGCGGCGTTCGATCAGGGCGTCGCCTTGCGTGACGAATAGACGACGCCCCCGCTCGTCTCCACCACGAGGCGCCCGTTCTCGCTCCTGATCTCCTCGATGCGGCCGAGGCCGGGCACCTGCTGGCCCAGCACGGCTTCGATGACGCCGTTCGGACTCTGCAGGATGGCGATGCCCTCATAGGCCTGGCGGACCGACCAGCCCTTAATCACCTTCCGCAGCACTGATGCGCGCTCGGGCGGCGACACCGAGCCCGTGAACTCCGGCGCTGCGACCGCGGCCATCATCGGCCCTTGCTGTGACGGCGGCTGCGATTGCACCGTTGCCGGAGCGGGGGCCGGAGCCTGGACCTGCGCCTGAGCCAGCCTGTCGAGCTTGATCGTCGAGGACGAGCTCACCCGTTCGATGCGATCCAGATTCTCGGCGAACCGGCCGAACCGGTCGTTGGTCGCCTTGCTCGATTGATCGACCGCGGTGCGCAGGCCGTCGAGATTTTCCGACACGCCAGACACCTGCTTGCGCAGCTGTGCGACGGTCTCGCGCAGGATCCTGATCTCCGTATTGGCCGCAACGTTGTTCTGCGCCGGCTGCGTGGTGAGATAGGCGATCACGCCGGTGCAGGCGCAGACCACGAGTATGGCGGCGACCGCCAATGTCGCGAGCGGCGCAACCCATGTCGGACGGGGCGGCGGCGGCTTGGCCACGATCACCGCCGGCTTGATCACGGTCGGCGCAGGCTTGGGGATTGCCATCTTGTCGAGACGCGCTTTGGCGCGAATACGCTTGAGCCCTTCGAGCGCCTCCTTCGCGAGAGCTTCGTCGCTCGCCGCGGCCGACGCACGCTTTGCAGCCGCAGCAGGCTTGGTCGCTCGCGCCGTATCATCCTTCATATCGCGCGGCGCGGGAGCCGGCTTTGCCGTCGCGGAAACATCAGCGGTCGCGTTGGGACGAGCTTGTCCATCGGACAACATGTGAGAATGCTCCGTGCGGTTCGATCTGTCGAACGGTGACGTTATTTGCCGAAGCTTGTCCGAAACGTGCGCATCGAAAGATTCTCAACACGCGCGAGGCGACGCGCCATGGCTTAAACGCGTCGTTCGCGTGGCGAGAGTGCGACTCGAAAGACACACACTCGCCAAGATTTCGCCAAGCTGGAGTCGCGGCACCGCGCGTGAGTCGAATTGTCGCATGTGGAAAACCGCGCGAGCGCGTCAATCGCGGGTTGAAAACCCCCTCCTATGCGTGAGCGCCGGCATCACTCAAAATAGCTGTAGTTGTACGGGGATGCGGAACCATAGGCCCTCCGTGGTGCAGAACTAGTTTGGTTTCCAAAGCAACTGATGCGATTGAACACACCAAGAAACAACCCGAAACAAACCAACAGCATCAAGCACACGTAGCAAACACTTTGTGGCGCACGCTTGATCGGAAATCGGCAATCGCTACGGTCCTAGTCAAGTGATTCTCGCCAGTGGCGAGGAGATCGACACAAGTTTCAGGTGTGTTCGGACGCGATGAGCAACTTGGCGCACCTGTTCTAGGTCGTTTCTCAATCTGCCCCGCGAGGTGATCCGTACGACACCCGCCGGGCCTCACGCAGTAAGCGTTCAGTATCGAGTGGAAGTACCAGGCCTGCGAGACGCAGGCACTGAATGCGTAGGGCTGCCCGCGAATATCGAAACCATAACAACGGTTCGCGGGAAGGAATGTCGTCAAACAGCATCGTTGCCGAGCCGGAGCATCACAACAACCAGCCGGCCGCAACAAGTGCGAAACAGGGGCGAAAGACTGATGTATATTATCGTTGATGATCGCGAGAGCGTCGCGAACAGCTACGTCGGAGGGCTCGTTCGCGAAGGCGTATCGTCGATCGGATTCTCCTCCGGGGAATTCTGGGACTGGCTGCAATCCGCGAGTGAATCGGACCTCGCAGCGGTCGACGCCTTCCTCCTCGGGGATTGCGATGCCCGCGGGAGCCTGCCGCGGGCGATGCGCAAGCGTTCCTCGGCTCCCATCATCGCCGTGAGCGGCCAGAAGATGCTCAAGAACACGCTCGAGTTGTTCGAATCGGGCGTCGACGATGTCGTGCACGTGCCGGTCCATCTCCGCGAAATCCTCGCTCGAACGGCCGCGATCGCGCGCCGCCGGGTGGGCGAACTGCCAAGGCCCTGCGAGACCAGGATCCAGGTCTTCTTCAACGGCCGTGACCCCGAGATCGCGGGCCACGCCCTCACCCTGCCCCGCCGCGAGCTGCGCATTCTCGAATATATGGTCAGCAACCACGGCAAGTGGATCACCAAGACGCAGATCTTCAACGCGGTCTACGGCATCTTCGAGTCCACGTTCGACGAGAGCGTGATCGAGAGTCACGTCAGCAAGCTGCGCAAGAAGCTCCGCGACCGTCTCGGCTTCGACGCGATCGTGGCCCGGCGCTACGTCGGATACCGCCTCGACATCCCCGCCGGCGAAACCCTGGACGAGCCGATGCAGGAGCTCGACGACGAGGTCGGCATCCTCCTGAACCGCGCGCATGCCGTCCCGGCCGCGTATCCGGCCGGCAACTGATCCGGCAGAAGCCTGCTGTAGAACCGACAACGGCCTCCGCGAAGCAGCTTCGCGGAGGCCGTTGCACGTTTGGGGGGTAGAGGCGGCAAGCAGTCGAGCGCGCCTCGTCCTTCAAGACGACCGCTTGGCGGTCTCCCCAGGATGAGGCTAGCAGCAGTGCTCGTTGAAACTCGCCCCACGCACCCGGCCCTCATCCTGAGGGCCCGCCAACGGCGGGCGTCTCGAAGGATGGCCGCACGGAAATGCTCTCAACCCGGCTTCAAGTCGGCGCGCGCTACGGCTTCTGCTGGAATTCTTCCCTGGAGACGTAATTGAAATCCTCGACAAGGACGTCCTGGACGATATCAGCCTGCATCCGCTCGTTGACGCGCTGCTTGATGGCCGTCGTCAGGATGGAGAGGTCGTAACGGGCGAGCTTCCTGAAGTCGAGACGGTCGTCGGCATAGATCCTGCGGAAGGCCTCGTCGACGACGAACGGCTCCGGCGGGACGTTGAGCTGGTGCATGGTCCGCGCCTCCATGGTGTAGACGAAGCGCGCGACGATATAGCCCTGCACATTGCCGTTCTCGACCATGGGCACGCTCAGGGCCCGCGTCTTCTGGTATTGCAGCCCGTCGAGATATTCGTCCTTGGCCGGCAGAAGGCTGCCGTTTTCCTTCCAATAGGCCACGGCATAGCTCGTGCCCGCTGTGAGGATGCATACCCAGAGCCCGGCCAGCACCAGTCTGATCATTTTCCGTCCTGCGCTGCGCGACCGGTATAGGTGCCGTCCGACTCGGCCTCCTTGATCGCCTTGACGATGATGCCAGCGACCTCGCGCACCGCGTCATAGTGCATTTCGAGGACCGACCGATTGCGCTCGAGTTTTTCGCGTAGCCGCTGAATCTCCTCGGTGACCTCGACTTCGCCGCCGAGATGCATCCGCGCCCGCATCAGGCGGACGAATTCGAGCATGCTGCGGCTCTTGCGCGCGCTGAAATCGTCGAAATCGATCTTCTGCCCCGTGGTGAGCGCGACCGTCTCTTCCTCGACGATGCTCTCGAGACGGCGGATCGCAGCCAAGAGGCCGCGCACCTCGTCCGATCTCGCAACATCGGCGCCGTCGACCGCGGGCTCGCTGCTCACGACCGGCAGCAGCACGGGCAGCAGCGCATCGCCTGCTGCGGCTTCCGTCGTGACCATCTCGATGTCCGCGACCGGCTGCTCGATCACCATGGCCGCCGCGCTGTCTTGTACCTGCATGGAAATTTCACCCCTCAACTTCTGTCCCCATTCGCGGATCATCATCCCGCCTTGCCCGCATTGTCCGGTGCCGGCGGATGCGCGGCAGCGAGCCGCTCGGCGATGCCGATGCCCTTACCCTTTGCCAGCTGGTTGCCGAGCTGCTCCGCCAGCATCGACTTCCAGACGCCGCCGGCCGTGCCCTTGCCGAAGACCTCCTCCGATTCCTTCGGCAGCATCGTCTCGACGAAGGTCTGGAGGATGAAGGCTTCGAACTTCCGGTAGACCTCGCCGGATGCCGGCGCCTTGATCACCCGAACCGGCGCGCCGTTCACCGCGTCCGACTGCGCCGCGGCCACCTTCGCCGCGGGTTGATCGGCGGCTACCGCCGCGGCCTTGCCGGCCTCCGCGTCCATCGTTGTGGCGAAATCGGCACTGGAAGATTTCAGCGCATCAAGCTTCGCGGTCGCGGCGCGCTGCGTCACGGGATCGGCGGCATCGAGGACGTCGAGGACGAGGTCGGGTGTCGCTGTCACGATCATGTCTTGTTCCGGTTGGCTGGCCGTGGCGTCCAGGCGCGCACGGCAGGGCTAAGTCCCGTCATCTCCTCGAGATCCCGTTTCTCGGCGTCGCGGAGCTTGTCGGCCAGCGCCGCCTTCGCGACTTCCTCGAGCTGCTTCACGCGGCGGTTCTCGGCGCGAACCTGGTCGAGCTGCTGTGCGGCCTGCGCCTGAACCGCGCGCGCACCGACGCTCGTCCTGTTCAGGCGCCGCGCGATCGATTCGCTCGACGAGCCCGCCGGCGGCTTGCCGTCGTTCAAGGCGCCCACCAGCCATTCCTGCTCGTCCTGCAGGCCTCGCTCCTGCTGTCGCAACTGCGCAAGCTGCCATTCGGACAGCCGGAGCTGCAGCTTCACGAGCGAGACCATCCGGCCGAGCTTATCCGCGCGCGAGGCCATCACTGCTCACTCCGCCAACCAGGACGAAACGCCGAGCATGAATTGCGTCAGCAGCTCGTCACTGGTGAGGTAGAGCAGCAGGAAGCCGCCGAACAGCACGAAGGGCACGGAGATGAAATAGACCGGAATGGCCGGCGTCAGCTTGTTGATCAGGCCGACCGCCAGGTTGACGATCACCGAATAGACGATGAAGGGGCTGGTGATCCGCAGCGTCAGCACGAACGCTTCGGACAAGCGTCCGACCAGCTGGTCGAGCGGCATGCCGCCGCCGAGCCGGTCGCCGGGATGCCAGACATCGTAGGAGTTCATCAGCCCGCGCAGGACCTGCCAATGCTGGTCTGTCATGAAGAACAGCGTGGTGACGGACACCATGATCAGCGGCACCAGCGCCGGCGCCGGATCGCTGTCGGCAACCGGCGTGCCCGGGATGTTGCTGAGGCCGATCGCGCTCGCCATCACGGTCGCCATGGTCTGCAGCGCGAGGAAGAATACCCGCCCGCCGAGCCCGATGACGCTGCCGACCAGGAGCTCCGAACTGATCAGGAGCGCCAGCGTCAGCGGCGCCGCGTTGTCCGTGAGGGGCTTCAGGACCGCGATCAGGATCGGCGCCAGCGCGAACGTCGTGACCAGCGCGACGAACAGGCGAACCTGGGCCGGAACGTTGACGCTGGAATAGCCGGGCACCAGCATCAGGCAGGCGCCGATGCGGCAGAATACGATGAACGTCACCAGCACGCTGTCGGCCAGGCCTGAGATCACGAGATGGCTCCGAGTGCCCTGATCTCCGCGCTGCGCGCGACCTCGACATGCGACAGGATCGGCAACGTCGGGAACACCCGTTCCAGGATCATCCGGACATAGGGGCGCGCTTCGGGCGTCACTGCCAGCACCACGCTGGTACCGTTCTCGGTGAACTTGCGGATCGCGGCGCTGGCTTCGGTCGCGAATTGCTCGATCAGGCGCGGATCGGCGTCGAACTCGATGACGTCGCCCTTGGCGTCGCGCTTCAGGCTCTGGTGGAACGCGAGATCCCAGCGGTTGCCGAGACGGACGACGTTGAGCACGCCATTGTCGGAGAGGTCGCCGCAGATCTGCTGGGCCAGCCGCGTGCGCACATGCTCGGCGACCTGCTCGGAGCGCCGCACATGGGGCGCGATCTCGGCGATCGCCTCCAGGATGAGGTGGAGGTTGCGAATGGAGACCCGCTCGGCCAGCAGGATCTTCAGGATCGCCAGCAGGCCCGAATAGGAGATTTGCGAGGGGCAGAGATCCTCGACCAGGCGCTTGTACTCGGGATCGAGCCGGTCGAGCAGCGCGCGCATGTCCTTGTAGGACAGGAGCTGGGCGAGGTTCGCCCTGAGCACTTCGCTCAAATGCGTGAGCAGCACCGACAGGTTGTCGACCGGCTTGCAGCCTTGCCGCTTGACCTCGTCGGTGAAGGCTTCCGTGACCCAGAGTGCCTTCATGCCGAAAGCGGGCTCGATCACCTCCTCGCCTGGCACGTCGGGCTTGCCGTCCTTGTCGACCAGCACGAGCACCTCGCCGAGCCTGAGCTCGCCATGGGCGACGCGCGTGTCGTGGATCCGGATCTGGTAGCTCTTGGGATCGATCGAGAGATTGTCGGTGAGCTTGATCTCGGGAATGACGAAGCCGTACTGCTTGGCGAACTTCTTGCGGATCTTGGCCACACGATGCGCAAGCTCGGTGCGCGAGCCCAGGAGATGAACCGAAAGGTGGCCGCCGAGCGCCAGCTCGATTTCGGCGGTCTTGAGCTGTTCCTTGACGGATTCCTTGGCCTCGGCCTGGGCGCGCTCGTCGGCCTTGAGGGCCGCCTCCTTGCGCTCCTGCGCCGCCTGCCGCCTCGGCAGCGAGTAGCCGACGAAGGCCATGACGCCGCCCAGCGCAACGAAAGGCGCCAACGGCAGCCCCGGCATCAACGCGAGCACGAACATCATCAGCGCGGCAGCCGATACCGCGCGCGGGTAGCCGCTGAGCTGCCGCAGCACGGCCTGCTCCGCCGACCCCCTGGTGCCGCCCTTGGAGACCAGCAGGCCCGCGGACAGCGACACGATCAGTGCCGGCATCTGCGACACCAGACCGTCGCCGACGGAGAGTTTGGTATAGACGTCGGCGGCACGCGACAGGGTCAGCCCGTGATGGGTGACGCCGATGATGATGCCGCCGAAAATGTTGATCGCCGTGATGATCAGACCGGCGATGGCGTCGCCGCGGACGAATTTCGAGGCGCCGTCCATGGCACCGAAGAACGCGCTTTCCTCCTCGAGCTCGCGGCGCCGGCGCTGGGCTTCCTTGTCGTCGATCAGGCCCGCCGACAGATCGGCGTCGATCGCCATCTGCTTGCCGGGGATGGCATCGAGGGTGAAACGCGCGCCGACTTCGGCGATACGCGTCGCGCCCTTGGTGATCACGACGAAGTTCACCGTGACCAGGATGGCGAAGATGATCAGGCCGATGACGAAATCGCCGCCCATCACGAACTTGGAGAAGCCGGCGACGACGTGGCCGGCGGCTTGCTCGCCCTCGCCGCCGCGCGACAGGATCAGGCGGGTGGTCGCGACGTTCAACGCGAGGCGCAGGATCGTCGCGATCAGCAGCACGGTCGGGAAGGCGGAGAAATCGAGCGGTCGCTGGATCCACAGCGCGACCATCAGGATCAGTGCCGACAGCGCGATCGAGAACGCCAGGCCAAGGTCGATCAGGATCGGCGGGATCGGCAGGAACAGAATCGTGAGCATGGCCACGATGCCGCCGGCAAAAAAGGCGTCGGCCCCCAATCTTCGTGGGGTCGGCAGGCTAGCAGCTAACGTATCGGCCATGGGTCACCGGCAGAGGAGTCCGGTTCGCAATCTGCCGTGCAAAGCTTACGCGAGGGTGGTGGCAGACGCCTCGCGGATCAGAAGCCGTGCTCGATCCGCGAATAGACCATCTCGGTGAAGGTCGAGAGATGCGCGCCGATGAAGGAGCCGGAGACGGCGACGACCAGCAGGATGACGATGATCTTCGGAACGAAGGTCAGCGTCACCTCCTGGATCTGGGTCAGGGCCTGGATCAGCGCGATCACGGTGCCGACCAGCATCGCGGCGCCGACCGCTGGCCCGGAGGCGACGATGATGGTCCAGATCGCCGCCTGGACGATGTCGAGAGCGTCGCGTTCGTTCATGACTGGCTGATCGTGAGGCCGGGCCCGACCGCGACCTTGGTGCCGTCCTGGAGGGTCGCGATGGAGCCGTCACTGTTGATGGCGACCGAAACGACCTTGCCGCTGAAGCTGGCGCCGGTCGAGTCCGTGAAGCTGACGGTCTTCCCGATCAGGCCGTTGGCCTGCGACAACGACTGCGACGACAGCAGCGCGTCCAGCTTCGAATTGGTCTGCATCGCCTGCTCGACCGTCGAGAGCTGAGCGAACTGGCTCATATATTGCGAGGTATCCATCGGATTGGTCGGATCCTGGTTCTTCATCTCGGCGATGAGGAGCTGAAGAAACGTATTGTAGTCGACGCTATTGCTGGACGTCGTCGTGGTCTGGTCGGTCGCATTGGACTTGCCGGTCGTGTCGGTCACGCCTGTGACGTTCATGTGTCTCTCCGCTGTCAGGCAGCTTCGACGGGGGAAATGGGTACGGCGCCGGCCAGGATGGCCTGCTCGACCGGGAACAGGGCCCGAATCCGCTTGAGCGCTTCGAAGTAACGGGTCGCCTCGACCAGCTCGTCGACCGCACCAAGCCCCTCCAGCATCTCGCGGCTCTCGCACACGGCACGCAGGGCCGCATGATGCTGCGCATAGAGCGCCGCGGCATCACGGATGTCGGTCGGGTTCATCAGCATGAGCTGGACGATGAAATAGAGCTGCCGCAACGCCGTGGTGGCGTCGGAGGCCTGCATGACCTGCCCTTCCAGCAGGAACATCACGTCGTTGACGAGCTCGACGGAGACCTTGCGGTCCACGCGCAGCACCGCGCCGTTGATGTAGATGCGTTCGCCCGCCCGCAAGGAGACTTTCATCAAAGGGCGTCTCGGATCAGGCGGTTGATTTCGATGAGCTGCATCACGTCGTTCGATCGCTCCTCGCGAAGGCGATCGGCTTCCTTGACCACCCAAAGGCCGATCGAGATGATGTCGGCGCGCAGCTTGTCCGGCAGCCCGTTTTCCGGGTGCGAGAGGTCCTCGATGAAGATCGTCCACAAGCGCCGGACGTAGAGCAGGCTCTCGACCAGGTCCTCGAGGCTGAAGCGCCCCCTCTGGAGTCGTTCGAGCCGGTCGATGCCGAGGCTGAGCGCCTGCCGTTCGCGGCCGCGTGCTTCAAAGCCACTCTCGTCGACGACCGCTTCATAGGCTTCAAACGTCATCAGAACCACTCTGCGCAGGAGATCGAAAAACAGGACAAAGGTCGCGAGCCCAACTCAGAGATAGTTGATGAGGCTGATCTGCTGGAGCTGCGAGGTCAGCGCGAGCGCCGTCTTGATCTGGGTCTGCAGGGTATTGACCCGGACCGAGGCCTCGGTCGGGTCGACAGCCTCCATCTGGACGATCTGGTTGTTGAGGATGTCCTTCTGGATCTTCAGCTTCTCGGATGCACCGGTGACCCGCTGCTGGATCGAGCCGACGGTGCCGCCGAGCACGGCGAGATCATTGATCGCGCCGCTGACGAGACTGATGGCCTTGTCGACGACGACCTGGAAGGTGTCCTTGCTCAGGCTGGTGTTGCCGAGGTCGGTGAGCATGGTGTAGGCCTCGGCCAGCTTGCGGAAGCCGGGCTGGTTTGCGCTGACCGAGCTGTCGACGACCTCGGTCGTGGAGATGCGGCTCGACAGCGTCTGGTCCGTGGCCGCCGACCAATTGGTGTTCCAGGCCGGGCTTGCAAACTCGGGATCGAGGACGTTGTCGAGGAAATTCTGCATCTGCGCCGGCGTGATCGTGCTCACGCCCGGCGCGGACTGCGAGAAGCCGAACGTCGCCAGGAAGTCCGCGTCGACCTGGTTCTTGCTGGCCGAGCCGGCCGTGTAGCTCGTGACCGGCACGGTCTGCGTGTTGATGCCGCCGAACAGGTACGACCCGTTGTAGGAGACGTTGAGCGCGCCAATGAGGTCCTGAAGGTTCGCGGACGCGCTCGGCAGGATGATCTTCGCACCGCTGTCGGCGTCGCGGGCCGCGATCAAATTCTTGAGGAAGTCCGACGCGGTCTTGCCGAGCTGCGTGATCCGGTTCTGGGTCACATCGAGCCGCCCCGTCACCAGCTCGTTGGTGTCGACCAGCTGATCGGCGAAGTTGAAATCGGCCCGCAGCGCCACGTCGCGGCCCGTTCCCGTGCCGAGCTCGAGGCCGACATCGGCGAAACGGCCGGTAGTCGCTTCCTTCGAGGCCTTGGTCAGCGCGCTCTGGTTGTTCGTGATCGACGACCTCAACGACGATGACAGCATCAGGGTCGAGATGTAGTTCGCGCTCATCATGACTTAGTTCCCCACGGCGGCCAGCAGGCTCTGCAACATCTCGTCGACGGTCGAAATGATCTTCGACGACGCCGAATAGGTGCGCTCGACCTGGAGCATCAACGACATCTCGTCGTCCATGTTGACACCGGCGACGTTGGACAGCGCCGCGGTGCTGCGGTCGAGCAGCGTGTTCTGGTACTTGACGTTGTCGTCAGCGGTCTTGCGATGGCTTTCGATCCAGCTCGCCGAGGACGAGGCGAACTCGATCACGCTGCCGCTCGGCTTGCCCTGGGCCGTGACGTCGAACGGCTGCGACGCGTTCATATTGTCGATGAGCTGATGCAGGCGGGTCGAGAAGCCGGCGTTGCCGGTCGTGTTGTAGTTGAAGGCAGGATTGCCGCTGATCGCGCCGTCGCGCAGAAGGTTGGGATTGCCGCCCGCGGCCGGGTCGACCGACGCAGCGACCGAGATCAAGCCGGCGAGGCCGACCGAGATCGTGGCGCTCGCAGGCATCGCGGGCGCGCCGGGATAGGTGAAGAGGCCGGGCCTGTCCGCCAGCGTCGGAACGGCCGACTGATCGCTTTCCTTGAAGGTGTCGATCAGGCCGCGCGCGATTTCGTCGAGCTGGCTCTGGTACGTGACCGTGTCCTGGTCGCGCAGCTGGGCCAGGCCGGCGAGCTTGCCGGACTTGAGCGGCATGACGGAATTGGCACCGGTCACGGGCACACCGTCGATGAAGACGGCGTTGCCGGTGGTGCCGGCTGTGTAGGCGTTGGTCGGCGCAAAGCTCACGGTGCGCGCCGACTTGTCGAACAGCACGACGCCACTGTCGGTGTAGAGCGCCGCGTCGCCATTGGGACGGAGCGACATGGTGACGCCGACCTCCTGCGACAGCTTCGAGACGATGCTGTCGCGCTGGTCGAGATAGTCGGTGACGTCGTCGCCGGTGATCGTGCCCTTCACGATCGCGGTGTTGACCGTCTGGAACTGGGTCAGCAGCTGGTTGATGTTGGCGACGGACGTCGCCATGTCGACGTCCGCCCCCTCGCGAACCGACTGCACCGTCTTGGTGGCCTGGTTGAGCGCGGTCACCATGTCCTTGGCCGAGGTCACGGCGGACTGCGCCAGGGTCGCATTGTCGGTCGAGTTGGCGTATTGCTGCAGCGCCTGTTTCAGCTTGTTGAGCTGGGCGGTCGGCGACTGTTCGAGCTCGGGATCGTCCACCGTCGCGGCCGCGATCTTCTGCAGGCCGTCATAGATCACGCTCTGCTTGGCGGACGATGACGTCGCGGTAAGGACGTTGGAATAGAGGCCCGAAGACGCCGCGCGCTGGATCGCCGCGACATAGACACCGGTGCCGGGCAGATTGTCCAGCATGGTGAGCTTGCGCGAATAGCCGGGGGCGCTGGCCCCGGCGATGTTGCGCGAGATCGTCGCCGACTGGATGCCCGACGCCATGAGCGAGGAGCGGGCGGAGTTGAGAGCGGCGGTAATGGACATGACGTGCCCTTGCCCGAAACGAGCGCTGAAGAGTTCAGCGCTTCAGGTTGACGACGACGTCCAGCAGGTCGGCGCCGGTCTGGAACGATTTCGAGTTCGCGGTGAAGCCGCGCTGGGCCTCGATCATCGAGGTCAACTCGTCCGCTAGATCGACGTTTGAATCTTCCAGCGCACCGGACTTGACGGTGCCGAGACCGCCCTGGCCGGCGAGGCCGACCTGCACGTTTCCGGACTCCAGGTTCGGCGAATAGACGTTGCCGACCTCGGGCGTCAGATGATCCGGGCTCGGCACGGTGGCGAGCGCGATCTGGAAGCTCGGCAGCGTGGTGCCGTTCTTGAGCACGGCGGTGACGATGCCCTTGTCGTCGATGTTGACCTTCTCGACCGAGGACGGGGCGTTGCCGTCGACCGTCGCCTTGAAGTCGAAGGCGGCGGCGACCTGGGTCATCGCCGACAGGTCGATATTGAAGGCCGCGGAACCGCCGGGGATGGCGACCGAGAGCGCCGTCGGGCTCGCCGCGGCCAGCTTGCCTTTACCGGTAGCGGTGACGTCGAAGGTGAACGTGGTCGCGGGGCCGGCTGTGGTCAGTGCCGTCGCGCCGTTGTAGACCTGGATGTCCCAGGTGTTGGCGCCGGTCTTGGCGGCGTAGACGTCGAGCGTCACGGCGTTGCCGATGTTGTCGTAGGTCACCATCGACGTCTTCGACGTGTAATTGGCGGGCCCTGCCGGCGCTGCGATCGCGGTTGCGCTCGGATCGAGATTGGCGGCCACGGTCGCCTTGGTCGACGGCGCAGCCTGCAGCGCCATCTGGTTGACGTTGATGACCTGGAGACCGCCGAAGCCGTTGGCGGCGACGTTAGGGACGGCACCGTTCGCGATGTTGTAGCCCATCAGCTGGAAGCCGGCGGTGTTGACGAGGTTGCCGGTGTTGTCGGGCACGAACGCGCCGGCGCGGGTGAGGAAGTTGTTTCCGTTCGCATCCTGCACGACGAAGAAGCCGTTGCCCTGGACCGCGAGATCCGTCGTCGAGGTCGTGAAGTGGTAGTTGCCGGCGTCGGAGATGGCATAGCGGACCGAGGTCTCGACCGCACCCGAATCGTAATTGCCGGAGCCGCTCTTCAGGATCAGCGAGGAGAATTCGGTGGAAGCTCGCTTGTAGCCGGTCGTGTTGACGTTGGCGATGTTGTCCGAGACCGTCGACAGCTTGTTGGACTGCGCGTTCATTCCGGAAACGCCGGTGCGCATAACACCATACAGGCTCATGAAGGGGGCTCCTTTGGTAGGTTGCAGCTACAATGCGGGTTCTTGCTTGCGCGGGGCTGATGATTGGGAACGATGCACAACTTGTCGTCGTGCCGACGCCTGTTGCTTCAGGCCCTCACATCAGGTTGCTTTCGGCTGACAGAACGAGCGCGCCTTGTCGGTCCAGGCGCCGAAGCCGCTCGAGACGAGATGAGCGACGATGTGACAGACGTAGCGCTTCTGCGCCGGCTGATTGTTGGGGCCGGCATTGTAACGCGCGACCGCCATGGTCCAGCTGCCCTCGCGCTGCTTCAGCTCCTTGAGGAAACGGGCGGCATAATCGACGTTCCTGGCGGGATCGAACATCGCACGCACCGAAGCGAACTTGTCGCCGTGATAATAGTGGTTGATCTGCATGCAGCCGAGGTCGATCAACTTGATCCCCTTGCCCCGCATCGCCTCGAAATTCGCCATCGCATCGTTCATGTCCTTGGCGAACACCGTCTGGCCGTCGGCGCCGAGCGCGTAGGGATGGAGCGCGCCGCGCCGTCCGGTCTCGGTGAGGCCGACCGCATAGAGAATGCCGAGCGGAATCCCGTGCTGCTGGGCCGCACGCGCCATCTCGCGCTCGCAGGGGCGCGCGTTGTCGGTCGCCGCCGCCGCAGCACCGACGTCACAGATAAACAGGGCCGCGACGATTCGGCTGGCCCAATTCCTGGTCATGACGCGTCTCCTGATTGGACTGGCGCTCCTGCCGGGCCTGTCTCGCGCCGCCGTCGGACTGCCCCGACGACGTGCCGCCGCCGTCGAACGTGCCTTGCGACTGCGACGAGGGCTGTTGCGGGCTGGGAAGCTGCGGCTGCGACTGGCCGGAGCCGCTTTGGAATCCGTCCAGCGAGCCGTGCTGGACCGGCGCGACGTCGGCGACGTAGCCCGCCGACTGCATGAGATCGCGGATCTGGTCGCGCTGCTGGTCGAGCATCTGGCTGGTGTCCTTGCGCTCGGCCGCAAGATGGATGGACACTTCGGTGCCGACGAGGCGAAGGCGCATGGTGACGTTGCCGAGCGCCGGCGGCTCGAGATTGATCGTCAGGATCTTGAGCGGCTGATCCGGCGCATGGGTCTGGGACGCCGCGGGATCAAGCGCCGCGGGCACCGTCGGGCCGGCGGAGTCCTTCAGCTCAGTGACGACCGCATTGGCGACCTGCTGCGGGGCATTGAACTGCGTGGGCGGCAGATGGGTCTCCTGCTGAACCACGGTGACCTTGGTCGTCTCGGGCAATGCATCACGCCCCGCGGCCTTGGCGGCGCGCTCGACATTGGCCGAGACCGCCTCGAAGCCCGGCGTCGCGGGCATCGCGCCTGACGGCTCACTGGCCTGTGCAGGCAAGGATTGCGGCGCGGCCGCCGCTTGCGATGCCGCGGCCTGCGCGCGCGCGGCGGCCGGAGCGACATTGGATGGGGCGGTATCGGCTGCCGCCGCCTTCGTCGCGCCCTGAACCTCACGCTTCGTCGTGGAGGACCGCTCCTCGCGCGCCGGCGCGTCCTTCTCGGCGGCCTGCGATTGCATCTGCGGCTTCACGGCAGGCGCGGCAGCGATCTCCTGCCCGACCACCACGGCAGTGCCCGATGGGTCCAGAACATCCGCCTTGGCGGCATGATCGATCGGACGGTGTTTCTCCGCTAGCCTGTCGACCTTCTCGTCGGAAGCATCCTCCGTGGGCTCTGGTCGCTCCGACGCCACCGTGAGCTCGTGCACCGAGGCGTCCTTCTTTTCCTTCGAGGTCGGATGCGCCAGATGCGGGCGCAGCGTTGCGGCCTTCGCGGTCGTATCGCTGCCGTCGTCTTTCAGTGCCTGCTTGGCAAGGTTCGAGACGGTATGGAGCAGATCGTTGAACGAGGAACCTGCCTGGGACTTGGCCCCCGCGCTCTTTCCCTCGCGTGACGGCCCCCGGATGTTGAGGCTCTCGGCGAGGCCCGAAAAGAGCTGTCCGGATGTTCCATTGAGCTTGGTCATGGACGGCGGTCCCTGGTGAGGAGTTCGATTTCGCCCAGCTGCTTCTTCGCGCGCGCAAGCATCACGGTCGATGACGCCAGATCGAGACGCGCCGGCGTTGCCGGAGGCTTGTCGGCGGCAGTGGCGGATCCGCTGGGGAACGGCTTGCGCATGTCGAGCGCAAGCTGCAGCGTGGCATTCAGAAGCGGGACGTCGCGCTCGGGCAGCTTCGACCGGTCGAGTGCCTTCAGCTCGGCGAGACCGCCGTCATATTCGTCGGTGAGCGCCCGCGCGGCGCCGCGGAAGAAATGCGCCCGCTCGCGCTCCGCGGACGCGTCGGCGCTGAGCGCCAGCGCCCGCTCGCCGGCAAGCCGCGTCACGCCGAGCTGCCCGCGCACCATCGCGGCGCGCGCTATCACGAGATAGAGCTTGAGGCGGCTCGCGCGATCGATCTGCTCCAGCATGGCGGCGATCCGCGCGAAGCGGCGCTCGTCGAGCGCCAGGCTCGATTGCGTCAGACCACTGGAGAAGCGCTGCCAGAAATCGCCGGCATAGATCGAGTTGCGGTAGTGGCGCAGATAGGCCAGCGTCAGGAACTCGAACTTGTCGAAGTCCTCCGCCTGCCCGACCAGCAGGATCTCGCGCCGCAGCGCCGCCTCCTCCACCAGCGTTCCGGGCAGCAGCAGTCGCGCATCGTCCAGCCGCTCGATCGCGAGCGATGCTTCGGAACGCGCGAACAACGCGCCCTGCACCAGCGCGACCTGTCCGCCGAGGCCCGAAGACAGCGTCCGCGGCTTGACGTCCTTGAGCAGCTCCCGCGCTTCCTCCTGACGCCCCTCGACATAGGCGAGCGCGCCGTTGAACAGCCGCTCGTCCACGCTCATCTTGTCGCGCGGCAGCTTGCGGACGATTTGCGGCGCGCCGCCGCTGAGCAGGTAGATGACGACAGCCTGGCTGTTCTGCGGATTGCTCCACACGGCAGGATCGGCGGCGAGAAATTTCTCACCGACCTGCCGGATCAGCGCGATGTGGCTGCCATGCGCGGCTGTGTCGCCGTTGGCGATGCCGTCCTGCACCGCCTGCAATGCGCGGACGAGTTCATAGGGCTCGCCCGGCTGGCGCGCGGACTGGGCCAGCACGTTCGCCGCCGTGAACGGCAGGAGCAGCAGAGCGGCGCAGAGCAACGGCCTGATCAAGGGCGCTTCTCTCGGAGCAGGATCTCGATCCGGCGGTTCTGCGCGGCCGCCGGATCGTTCGGAAGCTTCGGCCGCCGATCGGCGTAGCCTTCGACATGCTCGATCCGCTGCGCGTCGACGCCGGAGCGAACCAGCATGTAATAGGCCATCTGGGCGCGCGCAGTCGACAGCCGCCAATTGTCGTAAGTGTCCGAACGATACGGCCGATTGTCGGTATGGCCGCGGACGATGATCACGCCCTGGCGTTTCGTCAGCAGCGGCCCGATCTTGTCGATCACGCGGATCAGCTCGGGCCGCGGCTCGGCCGAGCCGACCGCGAACATGCCGAAGCTTGCATCGTCGGTCAGGCTGATCAGGAGACCCTCCTCGACCTGACGCACCTCGGCCGCCGGTCCTGCGCCCGCCTTGACGTCCGACAGCGCGTCCGCGATCGCGGACTGCAACTGCTTGATGGTCGGCTGCTGAGTCTGGGCCGCATCGCGCGGTTCGCTCTCCTTCGCCGCATCGCTCTGGCGCGCCTGTGCAGTGGCGTTGGGTTGAACGGTGGTTTGGGCGCTGCCTTCGCGGGGCGATTGCGCCGGCGCGGGCCCCGGCGGCAGCAGGGGCGACAGGTTTGCGGACGGCGCATCCGCGCTCGGTGCAACGCTTCCGCCGGCATCGTCGGTCTTGGCACGACGTGCCTGCTCGCCCTGATTGGTCGCGGGCACGGCGTCGCGCGCCGCATTCGGCCTGGGCTCGCTCTCTATCATGCGATCGGCGTCCTTGGACGCTTGCGGCGCCAGCTTCCAATAACCGGGGTCAAAAGGGTCACGGTAGGCGTCGCCGCCCTTGAGGCCTTCCTCTTCGGCGGACGTCAGCGCACCGACGCGCCGCTGTCCCGAGGACTGGTTCGCGCTGTTCGCGATCTCCGCGAGCGTCGCATAGGGATCACGGAACAGCACCTTCTCTTCAAAGGAGGCCGGCTCCTCGATCGTCGGCGAGTCACCGCGACGTTCTTCGTTCGAGCCGGCCGGCTGACGCTTGCCGTCCTGGCCTTCGAACGACGTCGGCTCCTTCTTGGTGAGATTCTTCAGGCCCTTCGGCGCGGGGGCATTTTCCGCGAGCTGGATCGGGTTGAAATAGCTCGCGACCACCTGCTTCTGGTCCTGGTTGAGCGCGTTGAGCAGCCACATGACCAGGAAGAAGGCCATCATCGCGGTCATGAAGTCCGCGTAGGCGATCTTCCAGACGCCGCCATGATGCGCCTCCTCGGCGAACGCGCTGCGCCGGCGGACGATCACGAGCTCATGCTTGACCTCTTCCATGGCGGATTACCGGCGCGCTTCCTTGAGGCGTTCGCTCCAGGCCGAGATCTGCGTCTCGATCACGGTCTGGTCCGCAACGACACGAACCTCGAGCGCCTCCGCCGTCTCGTACTCGATGCCGATCCGCCTGGACGTTTCGAGCTGCGTCTTCACGAGGTCGAGCAGCTCGCTCGGACCGGTGACCTTGAACGCCGGCGCCGACGAGTTGCCGGTCAGCGCCGCAATCTGCTCGACCAGCGATCCGATCGCCTTGTCGCGGACTGCGTCGGCGAGGAACGGCAGCAAGATCCGCGCGACGGAGCTCGCGATGTTGGTCTCGATCTCGCGGCAGGCCGCCTCGAAGCCGCCGACGATGGCGACCGCTTGCTGGTCGGACCATTTGGCGCGCTCCTCGCCGAGCCGGATGGCGCTGCGGACGCGCTCTTCGGCGAGCTTGGCGTCGCCTTCCGCAACACCGGCCGCAAGGCCGCGGCGGTAGGCGTCGTCCAGCAGATTGGTAGGGGGAACCTCGGCCTTCGGCGCCGGAGGCGGCGACTGGGGCAGCGGCTGCGGCTGAGCTTGAAGTTGCGGCTGAGGCTCGCGCACCACCTCCTTCGGCCGGGTCAGCAGGTCCTGGACCCTGGGCGGCGGAGGCGGTGGTGACTTGGCCCGGCCGTTCGCGTCGAACTGCGTCAGGAACTTTCCGATTGCCGCGTTCATGCCGCCTCCTCGCGTCGCATCCAGTCTTTAAGGATCGCTGCCGCCTGCGCCTGATCGAGCCGAACGATCTGCTCCAGCCGCTTCTGCGGCGTACGCTGCATCTTGCCTTCGAGGTCTTCGACGAGGTTGAGCTCGGGGTCCTGACTTTCGGCCAGCGCGAGAGCGGCAGCAGCTTCGAGCTCCGCGGCCTCGGCGGCCTCCACCTGCTCCTGCTCGGCGCGATGGGTCAGGATGCCGTTGACCGCCGGCCGCAATCCGAACCAGACCAGCATCGACGCGACGGCCAGGATCGTCACCGCGTTGATGACGCTGCCGAGCTGCTTGTTGATCATCTCGACGAAGCTGATCGGAGGCACCGGCGCCAGTTCGCGCGAGCCCTCGATGAAGTCGACGGCCGTCACCTGGATCTGATCGCCGCGCGTCTTGTCCAGTCCGCCAGCCGTCGCCGCGAGCTGGCTGATCTCGGCGAGCTTGCTGTCGACGATGGCCTGGTTGGTCTTGTCGCCGAGATCGGCGACGAGCCGCGCGCGGTTGACAAGGACGGCGATGAACAGCTTCTTCACGGCGTAGCCGTCGCTCACCGTCGTCGTGGTCTTGGACGAGACTTCGAAATTGGTGACGTCCTCCCGGCGGGTCTTGTCCTCGCTGGAGTTCTTGCCGCCGCCGGCGTTCACCTGCTGATCGGGAAGGTTCTGCTGCACTGTCGTCGGGGTCGAACGGTCGGCGTTCTGCGACGATTCCTTCTCGCGCACGTTGCGCACCGAACGCTCGGCGCGGCTCTCGGGATCGTAGACGGTCTCGTTGATCTGCTTCTTGTCGGTGGAGAGCTGCGGGGCGACGCTGACCTCGAAATTGTCGAGGCCGAGATACGGCGTCAGCGCCTTGCGGATGTTCTCCTGCACCATGCCGCCGACCGTCTTCTGCAGGCTCGCCATCTTGGTCGGGGCGGCGCTCGCCTCGTCCTCCTCGGCGAGCAGCATCGAGCCGTCGGCATCCAGCACCGTCACCTTGTCGCGGCTCATGCCGGGAATCGCGGCGGCGACCAGATGACGGATCGATTGCGCCGTGCGCGCCTCGATCGCGCCGTCGGTGCGCAGCACGACCGAGGCCGAGGGCGGCTGCTGCGTCGCGCGGAACGAACCTCGGACCGGCATCACGATGTGCACCCGCGCCGCCTTGACGCCCTTCATCAGCTGCACCGTGCGCGCGATCTCGCCTTCCAGCGCCCGGAGCTTGGTGACCTCCTGCATGAACGAGGTGAGGCCGAGCGAGCCGATCTTGTCGAACAGCTCGTAGCCGGAATTGGCGCTGGTCGGCAGCCCCTTCTCGGCCAGCAGCATCCGCGCCTGCATGGTCTGGCTCGGGCGCACCGAGAGCGCGTCGCCGGCCGTATTGACGTCGAACGTGATGTTCTGCTCGCGCAACGCCGCGCCCATGCGCGTCACGTCCTCGCGGGTGAGGCCGGTATAGAGCGTTTCGAACTCGGGACGGCTGAGATAATACGCGCCGCCGACGACGGTGACGAGAACGGCAAAGCCGATCAATCCCAAGGCCATCAGGCGTCGCGGCCCAAGCTCCAGCAGATTATTGAGCAGTTGCTGTATCTGCGCACGACTGAGCATATGACCTCGTACCAATGCGAACGGTGAGGACACTCCGCTGCCAACCTTGTCTGAAGGTTGCGCGAGGACGGCATTGTGTCAGTTCGCAGGCACGGCGTTGCAATTTTACAAGAAACCTGGAGACGCCGGCTTTCCGGAAACGCGCGAACGCTCCGGGCGCATCATGGTGCGATCGGTTGCGGCGGGCCGTATGAGATCTGGCATCAGGGTCGATTGCAGGCACGTCATGTGCCGCCGCATCCGCCGGTCACGGCGGGGACCGTGCTCCCCTTCAGGGAGCACGGTCGTTTTCGAAAGCGCCGCTTAGCCGCGGAACAGCGACAGGATGCTCTGGCTGTTCTGGTTGGCGATCGAGAGCGCCTGAACGCCGAGCTGCTGCTGGGTCTGCAGCGCCTGGAGGCGGGTCGATTCCGCGTTCATGTCGGCGTCGACGAGCTGGCCGATACCACGATCCACCGAGTCCATCAGCGACTTCACGAATTCCGTGTTGTTCGAGATGCGGTTCTTGATGGCACCGAGGTTGGCGGCCGACTGGCTGACCGTGTTGATCGCGGTGGTGACCTGCGCGATGTAGCCGTCGAGGATGGTCTGGTCGGCTGCCGAGTCGGTCAGCGAACCGATGCCGATGGTGTTGACCGACGCGCTGCCGGTCACCGTGTCGAGGATGCCGCTCGTGGACGCAGTGTAGAGCGAGTAGTTGGCAACCGTCACCGTGATGGTGTTGATCGTCGGGGTGCCGCCGACGCGCGAGAACGACGACACCAGGTTGACCGTCGTCGGGGTGGAAGCGTTGGTGCTGAGCCAGTTGACGCCGTTGAAGGTCGCCGCGTTGGCGACGTTCTTCATGTCCTGCTGGATCTGGGTGATTTCAGCCTGGATCTTGGTGCGGTCGATGCCGGCGGTCTTGGCTTCGACCAGCAGCGCCTGCAGCTTGGTCAGGCCGGAGTTCTGGTCGCCGATGACCTTGTTCAGAGCGGTGTACTCGGTGTCGACGGTCGCGGCCGACAGACCGAGCGAGTCGGAGACGGCAGAGAGCGCGGCGTTGTCGGCGCGCATCGAGGTCGCGATCGACCAATAGGCCGAGTTGTCCGAAGCGGTCGAGACGCGCTGACCGGTGGAGATGCGGTTTTCGGTGGTCTGCAGGCTGGCGCTGACATTCCGGAGGGTCTGGAGCGCAGTCATTGCGGCGGAGTTGGTAAGCAGGCTGGAAGCCATCTTTGATGTCCCTTTGAAAACAGATTGAATGGGGACATACCGGGCTTGCACCGGTACGACAGGGCGGCATCATGCCTTTGGGTCTGCGGAAATGCGCATGAACCCAACCCGTCGTAACGGCCAGACTAGCCAGCGAAGCTTGTGCGGGGCTTGTGGTGCTGTGATCCTGCGGCAACAGCGCAGCCGAAATCGCGGCGCACGGCGCCGCGTCAAACGAAAGGGCCGCGCTTCGCGAGAAGCGCGGCCCTCCCGGACTATCTAAGACTTAGCGGAACAGCGACAGGATGCTCTGGCTGTTGTTGTTGGCGATCGAGAGCGCCTGAACGCCGAGCTGCTGCTGGACCTGGAGAGCCGCCAGGCGTGTGGACTCCTGGTTCATGTCGGCGTCGACGAGCTGGCCGATACCGCGATCAACCGAGTCCATCAGCGACTTCACGAACTCCGAGTTGTTCGAGATGCGGTTCTTGATGGCGCCGAGGTTGGCAGCGCCCGAGGACACCGTGCCGATCGCCGCGGTGACCTGCGCGATGTAGCCATCGAGAACCGTCTGGTCAGCGGCCGAGTCGGTCAGCGCACCGATGTTGAGGGTGTTGACCGACGCGCTGCCGCTCACCGTGTCGAGGATGCCGCTCGTGCTCGCGGTGTAGAGCGAGTAGTTGGCGACGGTCACGGTGATCGAGCTGGTGGTCGGCGTGGAGCCGACGCGCGAGAACGACGACACCAGGTTGACGGTGGTCGGCGTGGAGGCGTTCGTGCTCAGCCAATTGACGCCGTTGAAGGTCGCCGCGCTGGCGACGTTCTTCATGTCCTGCTGGATCTGGGTGATTTCCGACTGGATCTTGCTGCGGTCGATACCGGCGGTCTTGGCTTCGACCAGCAGCGACTGGAGCTTGGTCAGGCCGGAGTTGCTGTCGCCGAGCACCTTGTTCAGAGCGGTGTACTCGGTGTCGACGGTCGCGGCCGACAGACCGAGCGAGTCGGAGACGGCGGAGAGCGCGGCGTTGTCGGCGCGCATCGAGGTCGCGATCGACCAGTAGGCGGCGTTGTCCGCGGCCGTGGCCACGCGCTGACCGGTGGAGATCCGGCTCTGCGTGGTGGAGAGTTGCGAGCTGACAGACCGCAGGGTCTGGAGCGCGGTCATGGCGGACGAGTTCGTGAGCAGGCTTGACATTGCGAATGTCCCTTTATGTACGCGTTACATTTTCATCAGGGGACATACCGGACTTGCACCGGTACGGAGGGACGGCATCATGCCTTTGGACTGCTGTGGGTGGGGTCCAACCCGCCGTGACGCATTGCTAGCACGCGAAATCTTGCCTGCGGATTAAGATCGGCTTGAATTCTTCAGCAATATCAGATGGTTAATATTACCCACCGCTAACCATAACGCGGTACTTTCCGCTAACCATGACGGGGCGCCACGCGGCCACCGCCCCTTACGAGAACGAGCGCACCAGCCCGGAGGCGAGCAGATTCCAGCCGTCGATCAACACGAAGAACAGCATCTTGAACGGCAGCGCGAGGATCGTCGGCGGCATCATCATCATGCCCATCGACATGGTCAGCGTCGCCACGATCATGTCGATCACGAGGAACGGCAGGATGATGAGGAATCCGATTTCGAACGAACGCCTCAGCTCGGAGATCATGAAGGCAGGGATGATGACGCGCAGATCGACGCGCTTCTCGTCGAACTTCTTGCGGAAGCTCTCCGCGGCGAGCGACTCGAAGGTCTGCAGATCCTTGTCCCGGACGTGGGCCAGCATGAACTCGCGGAACGGATCCGTGATCTTCAGATAGGCCTGCTCTTCCGAGATCTCGTTCTTCATCAGCGGCTGGACGCCGGTCTCCCAGGCGCGGTCGAAGGTCGGCGCCATCACGTAGAAGGTCATGAACAGCGCGAGGCTGATCATGACCAGATTGGCCGGCGTGGTCTGCAGGCCGAGCCCCGCGCGCAGGAACGAGAGCGCCACCGCAAATCGCGTGAAGCTCGTCACCATGATGAGCAGTCCCGGCGCCACCGACAGCACCGTGATCAGGGCCATCAGCTGGATGATCCGGCCGCTGGTCGAGCCGTTTCCGGGCGGCAGCAGCGAGTTGAGGTCCGGAATCTGGGCGAGCGCCACTTCGGGCAGCACGACCATGATCAAGGCGAGCAGCAGGACTTTCACTCTCACTGGATCACCAACGTCTCAATGATCAATTCGCGGACCTTGCCCGACGAGCGGATGGCGGCGCGCTCGGTCAGGTCGTCGCGCAGATGCTGGAGCCCGCGCGATCCCTCGAACTGCGCCACCGAGGCGGACCGCAAGTAGGTGACGATGTCTTCGCTGATGTGGGCGGCCAGGATGCCGGCGTCCTCGTCGCTCATGCTCTCGGTCACCATGGAGGCCTCGATGCGAGCCCAATTGTTGGCCGGCGCGGCCAAGTTGGTCACGATTGGAGATAGTTTCCGCAAGCGCGCGCTGCCGGCGTAGCTCGACGCCAGCGGCGGCGGGGTCGCGCCCTTCTTCGCGTCGGCGACGCGCTCGGCGGTCGCAAACAAATGCAGGCCGGCCAGCGCTCCCGCGCCGATCGCGACAAGGGTCAGCACCACGATGGCCGCGATCAGGCGCATGACGTCCCCTGCCCTCGCGACACGGCCAGGCCGGCGCGAACTTCAGAATGGTGCCACGGCGTCATAGATCCGGTGTCCCCATCCAGGCTGCTGCACGTCCGAGAGATTTCCGCGACCGCCGTAGGACACGCGGGCTTCGGCGATCTTCTCATAGGAGATCGTGTTGGTGCGCGATATGTCGCGCGGACGCACGATGCCGCCGACATTGAGCACGCGCATCTCCGTGTTGACGCGAAACTCCTGCGAGCCGCTGATCATCATATTGCCGTTCGGCAACACGTCGGTGACGATGGCGGCGATCGAGAGCTTGATGTCCTCGGTACGGTCGATCTGGCCGTTACCCTTGATCTGGGTGTTGGTGTTGAGATTGGCGCTTGTCGAGCCCTTGTCCTGCCATCCCGCGACGTCCATCAGCCAGTCGAGCCCGAACTTGACCTGCGAATCGCGCGAGCGGCCAGTCTTGTTGTCGAGCTTGGCCTTGTCCTGCATCGAGATGATCACCGTCACGACGTCGCCGGTGCGCCGGGCGCGGGGATCGCGGTAGAGATCGGTGCCGTCGTCCCAGGTCGAGCGATAGCTGACAGGCGTGCGCATGCGCGGCGTCACCGGGATCGGATCGGCCTGGGTCCGGAGGCCGCTGCCGACCGGCGACATCTGCGGGCCGTTCAGGACCTCGGACGGATCATGCAAGCATCCGGCCAGGAGCACGGACGCCAGGATCAGCGGGAGGATGCGGATCGGCTTCGTCATCTATTTGGTCTTTCCGTCGTCCACGCGACGCATTCCGCCCAAGAGGTCAGCGAGGTGCGCCGCGCGCGCCGTCTCCATCTCGTTGAAGATCGCGCTCGAGCTCCTCGGACTGAGCTTGGCGAGCACGGCGGCGGCGGTCTCGTCCGCCATACCGGCAATCTGGGTCGCCGCGGCGTCGGGCTTCATGCGCGAATAGATCTCGACGACGCTCGCTTCGGCCTTCTTCAGGAAGTCGTCACGCAGCGCCATCCACTTTTCATATTCGGCGCGCTTGGCCTCGACCTCGGCGATCCGCTCGCGCAGCAGGCTCTCGGCTTTCTCCAGCTCCTTGAGCTGCCAGGCCAGCCTCGCATCGACGGCGGGATCGGCAACGTTGCTGCAGAACAGGGCGACTTCGTTGTCCGCGGACGGCGCGGCCTGCGGCGGTGCGGGCTTCGGCAGAGCCGTGACACTGGCTGGCTTGGCCGGGCGTGCGGGCGTGGGGGCGGGCGCAGCCGCCGGCGCAGGCGTCTCGGGCACTGCACCGGTGGTTGAAGGTCCCGAATCCTCGGCCGCCCATGCGGTCGCCCGCATCGACGCATTGTCGCCCGGCACCGCCGTGACCGGCTGCGGCTTCTGCGGTCCGGGCGCGCGGGCGCGCGCGAAGGAAAGCAGGTTGAGTGGCTTCGAAGGCTTGGCCTCGTCCAGGGCGAGCACCGGCGAGATGCTCGCGAGCATCGATGCCACGATCAAGAGGAGTTTGGCTTTGTGATCCAGCGTCAGCATCGGGCCGCGTGCGATTCTCGCTTCAGACCTGAGCATTGAGCGACCAAGCTTGCACGACGCTTATGCATCATTGCACGATGACGTCGGCCTGGAGCGCGCCGGCGGTCTTGATCGCCTGAAGGATCGCGATGATGCCGGATGGTTTCAGGCCGATCTGGTTCAGCCCGCGCACCAGGCGCTGCAGATCGACCCCACTGAGGATCGCCACCTGCGATCCCGCCTCGTTGGCCTCGACCACGGTCTGCGGGACGACCACCGTCTGGCCCCGCGAGAACGGCGCCGGCTGCGACACCACGGGCATCTCCGTGACACGGACCGTCAGATTGCCGTGCGTCACGGCAACGGTCGATATTCGCACGTCGCGCCCGATCACCACCGTGCCGGTGCGCTCGTTGATCACCACCCGTGCCGGCGTGTCCGGCTCGACCGTCAGCTCACCGATCTCGGCAAGGAACCGGACCGGGCCGATGTGGCGCGGCTTCGACAGCACGATGGTACGGTAGTCACGCTCGAAGGCGATCTGCGCGCGGTAGCGTCCGCCGGCGAAGCGGTTGATGGCGTCGAGGATGCGCGTTGCGGTGACGAAGTCAGGGTTCTTCAGCTGCAGCACCAGGTACTCCATCTCGTGGAGACTTCCCTTCACCTCGCGCTCGACCAGCGCACCGTTCGGGATGCGTCCGGCGGTCGGGGTGCCCTGGCTGACGTTCTGCGCCTGGCCTCCGACGCTGTAGCCGGCGACCACGATCGCGCCCTGCGCCACCGCATAGACGGCGCCGTCCGCCGCGCGCAGCGACGTCATGACCAGCGTACCGCCGAGCAGCGACGTGGCATCGCCGAGCGAGGACACCGTGACGTCCATGCGCTCGCCGGGCCCGATCGAGGGCGTGAGGTCCGCAGTCACCATCACGGCCGCGACGTTGCGCGTGCGCAGCGTCGTCGGTCGGGGCGGATTGTTGGTGCTCGTGGTCTCGTTCCTGACATTGATGCCCATGTTTTCGAGCATCGATTGCAGGGACTGCTCGGTGAACGGAGCGTTGCGAAGCGTATCGCCGGTGCCATTGAGGCCGATGACGAGGCCATAGCCGACGATCTGGTTTTCGCGCAGACCCTTGATGTCCGCGATGTCCTTGATGCGGACGGCGGCATGAGCGCTGGCGGCGGAAAGCAGCAGGACGAGCGCAAGCAGGAGCCGGGTCATGAGCCGTCCGCGACCTTGACGGTACCGTCCGGCTGGACGACGCCTTTGATGATCACGCCGGTATCGGTATTGCGCACCGGAATGAGCGCGCCCGCCGCGCCCGACTGCATCGCCGAGCCGTAGGTGACGATGGACAGTCCGCTGTCCTCCACCACCACCTTGACCATGGCGCCGCGCGCGACGGTCCAGGGATCTTCCACCGCATTGCTGGGAATGGGCTGGCCCGGCAGTAGCGCACGCCGCGCCATCCGGCCGACCAGGACCTGGCGCCCCTCGATGAACATGGCAACGCCGAGCAGGCCCGATGCGAAGGCGCGCTCGGTGATCATGTCGTCGCGAATCAGCTCGCCGGCGCGGATCGCAACCGCCGGCACGGGAAGCCGCTTCTCCTCGGCCATGGCGAGGCGACCCGAGGCCAGAATCAGCAGCACGGCGGCCAACCCGCGCATGATCAGGCCCACCCTGTTCACCATCGCAACACCGGAACTAGCGCATGCCCTTCGAAACCGTTTGGGCCATTTCATCCGAGGCCTGGATGACCTTGGCGTTCATTTCGTAGGCGCGCTGCGCCGAGATCAACTCGGTGATTTCCTTGACCGGATCGACGTTCGAAGCTTCGAGATATTTCTGGTTGATCTTGCCGTATCCGGAATCGCCGGGAAGACCGACGACCGGCGTGCCCGACGCCGTGGTCTCCTTGTAGAGATTGCCGCCGAGCGGCTCGAGGCCGGCTTCGTTGGCGAAGTTGGCGAGGTTGAGCTGGCCGATCTGCCGCGGGTTCACTTCCGTGTCGAGCTTGGCAAACACCTGCCCGGTGGCGTTGACCGTGACCTCGACGGTTCCCTGCGGCACCGTGATCGCGGGGTCCAGGAGGTAGCCGTCGATCGTGACGAGCTGGCCGTTGGCATTTGTATTGAACGAGCCCGCGCGGGTGTACTGCACCTCGTTGTTGGGACCGAGCACCTGAAACCAGCCGCGGCCGTTGATCGCCATGTCGTAGGGATTTCCGGTCTGCGTCAGCGCGCCCTGGATGTGGAGCTTGCGGATCGCCGCCGACTTGACCCCGAGGCCGAGATTGGCGCCTTCCGGAATCGGCGAGGAGCCGTTGACGTTGGCCACGCCCTGCATGCGGTCCATCTGGTAGAACAAATCGGTGAATTCCGCCCGCGCCCGCTTGTACGACGTCGAGTTGATGTTGGCGATGTTGTTCGCGATGACTTCGATGTTGGTCTGCTGGGCATTCATGCCCGTGGCCGCAATGGCGAGCGATTTCACTTGAACCTACTCCTTCAGATCAAATCGACATCCGGACGACTTCTTGATAGGCCTGCACGACCTTGTCGCGAACCGCGACCGCCGTCTGCAGGGCCTGCTCCGCCGACATCAGCGCCTCGACGACGCGCCGCGTCGATTCCTTGCCCTGCATCGCCGAGATCGACGCGGCTTCGCCCGCCTTCAGCGTCCCGATCGCATCGCTCGTCACCTGCTTCATCACAGACTCGAAGCCGACATCGTCCGTGGACTGGACTGCCGTCGTCGCCGCAGGCGAGATCGCCTGCGTCTCGGTCGCGCGCGACGCCGCCTGTCCTGCGGAGATCGCCGTGGATGAAATCGCCTCAAGCATTGTCAGCTCCTTAGGAGGTCGATGGTCATGCCGAGCATCGACCTGACCTGTTTCACGACCTGGAGATTGGCTTCATAGGACCGGTTGACTTCCCGCATGTCGGCCATCTCGATCATCATGTTGACGTTCGGCAGCTTGACGTAGCCGGCCTTGTCGGCGGCGGGATGCCCGGGATCGTACTCGACGCGGTACGGCGTGGTGTCGACGCCGATCTCCTTGACCTTCGCGAGCTGCGAGCCCGAGGCGCGGTCCATCGCGGCATCGAAGGTGATCGTCTTGCGCTGATAGGGATCAGCGCCGGCGGTGCGTCCCGTCGAGGTCGCGTTCGCGAGATTTTCCGAGACGATGCGCATGCGCGTCGATTGCGCTTCGAGCCCGGAGCTCGCGACCGTGAGGGAGACGCTCAGTGAGTCCAGCATGTCAGTTCACCTCAGGCCTTCGCACCGGCCAGGACCATGCGGTGGAACGACCGCACGATCGCCGAGTTCATCGAATAGTCGCGGTTGACGTCGCTGCCCTTGATCATTTCCTGCTCGAGGCTGACGGAGTTGCCGGAATGGACCACTTCCCAGCTGTCCTTCTTCGCGGTTGCGCGCGTGTCGGTCTCGGCCGCGGACAATTGCAGGTGCGAGGGCGACGTCGTGGCGAGCCTCACCGGCATGCCGTCGAGCACCTTGTTGAAGGGCTCGACGTCGCGCGCGCGAAAGCCCGGCGTGTTGGCGTTGGCGACGTTGGTGGCGATGGTCGACTGGCGAAGCTCGAGGTAGCGCGCCTGCGACGATGCGAGTTCGAAGAGATAAAGCGGTCCCACGACAGCCCCGTTCTGGTCCATTCGAGAGGAGCCTAGGGCGTTAAGCTTTCGTCAAGCTGTTGGGCCGGACGTCGTCCTCGGAATTCTACTGGACCTTCTCGGTGCGCGGCGTCTGCTTCGACTGCAGGAAGTAGATGATCTCGGCGACTGGGCGGAAGAACTCCGCCGGAATCACCTGATCGACCTGGACCGCCTCGTAGAGCGCGCGCGCCAGCGCCCTGTTCTCGATGACGGGAATCCGGTTCTGTTCGGCGACCTCGCGGATCTTCAGCGCGATCACGTCCATGCCCTTGGCCACCACGAGCGGCGCGGGATTTTCCTCGCGGTTGTAGCGAAGCGCGATCGCAAAATGCGTTGGATTCGCGATCACCAGGGTCGCTCGCGCGGCGGAGGCGATCATGCGCTGCCGCGAGCGGTCGCGCGCCAGCGAGCGCAGGCGGGCCTTGACCAGCGGATCGCCCTCGGCCTGCTTGTGCTCGTCCTTGATCTCCTGCTTGGTCATGCGCAGCTCGCGCCGCCAGTGGAAGCGCGCCCAGGCAAGGTCGATCGCGACCAGCACGATGGTCGCGATGCAGATCGCCGAGACGATCCGCATCGCGATGTTGAGGATCATCTCCGGCAGCGCGACCGGATCGGTGTACATCGCCTCGAACGCCTTCGCTTCCGACGAGCGCAGCACGAAGACGACCACGGAGGTCACTGCGGTCAGCTTGAACAGCGACTTGCCGAAATCGACGAGGCCACGCGTTCCGAACAGCCGGCTCCAGCCGCTGACCGGGGATATGCGTGACAATTCCGGCTTGATGCGCTCCAGCACGAAGCGCGGCGCGTTCTGCAGCAGCGAGGCCGCGAGCCCGAACACCATGAGGATGACGACCAGCGGCACCAGGAAACGCAGCGCCTGCAGGCCGACCACGGTGAGCAGGTTCTGCGCGTCCGCGCCGGTTGCGAGCGGGAAGCCTTCGGGATCGTCCAGCAGGCTCGTCAAGGTCGGTGTCAATTGCTGCACGCCCTGACTGATCAGGAACGCCATGATGACCATCAGCGCGGCCATCGAGGCGAAAATGGAAGCCTCCCGAGAGACCGGGATCTTGCCCTGTTCGAGCGCATCACGGACTTTCTTCTCGGTCGGCTCTTCTGTCTTGCTCTCCTGATCGGATGATTCTGCCATGTCCGTTCAGCGGTCAGCGGAAGACCAGCTCATCCTCCTGCTCGGGGTTGAGCTCGATTTCGCCCTTCTCCGCGAGCTCGAGCGCGAGATCGGTGATCACGCGCCGCGCCTCCAGCACGTCGCGCTGGTTCGAGGGCTCGCCGATGGCGAGCTCGTGCTCGACGACACGACGGACGCGCGAGGCGACCGAGGACAGGATCAGCTCGCGGAAGTGCTTGTCGGTGCCCTTCAGCGCGATGACGATGCGATCGGTCGGCACCTGGTCGAAGATCATGGTGCGCGCCTTCGGCGTCAGGTTGGTCACGTCGTCGAAGGTGAACAGCAGCTCCTTCAGCACTTCCGCCGATTTCGGCCGCTTCTCCGACAGACTCTTGAGCATGTCCTCGATATGGCCGCGCTCCATCTTGTTGATGATGTCGGCGACGCGGGCATAGGTGTCGGCGCCGAGATTGCGGGCGAAATTGAGCGTCAGGTCTTCGTGCAGCGTCTTCTCGAGCACTTTCATCGCGTCGTCGACGATCGGCTTGAGGCTGAGCACGCGCCGCATCAGCTCGTTGCGCAGGCTCGACGGCAGCTGGCTCATCACCTTGGCGGCGCAAGACGGCTTGACCTTGGACAGGATCAGCGCCGCGGTCTGCGGATGCTCCTTGGAAAGGTAGGTCGCCAGCGAGTTTTCCGACACCGACGAGACGCGATCCCACACCGACCGGCTCGAATTGCCGAGCAGGTCCGACATGATCGCCGACACCTGGTCGGCGGGAAGCACGTCGCCGAGCACGGCCTCCAGGCCGCCCAGGGTGCCGAGAATGTTCGCGCCCATCGAGAATTGCTGGGCGAACTCCTCGACGATGGATTCGAGTTCCTGCGCCGTGATCGGCCGCAATTCGGCCGCGGCCTTGGTGACGATGCGAATGTCCTGGGGCTCGAATTGCGCGAGCACGCTCGCGGCCGCCTGCCGGCCCATGGCCAGCAGGAGCGCCGCGACCTTTTCCGTTCCGCCCAGCGCGGCAACGCCTCGCTGCTTGATGGGAGCGATGCCGACCTGTGCCGCCATGGTCAGCTATCGCCCTGCCCCAGCGGACCGACAATCTCGGTGAGCGAGACGCCGAAGCGGGAATTGTCCTCTTCGACGACGACCACCTCGCCCCGGGCGACGATGCGGCCGTTGACCACGACATCGACGGGCTCGCCGACCCTGTGGTCGAGCGGAACCACGGCACCGCGGCCGAGCTTCATCAGGTTCGCCACCGGAATGGTGGCCGATCCCAGCACCACCTGCATGGTGACGGGAATGCGCAGGATGGCGTCGACATTGGCGAACTTGCCGCTCTCCTCCGCCGTCCGCGCGGCGATTTCCGCGAGCCGCTCCAGCGGGCTCGTGTCGGTATGCCCCTCGTCGGCGGCCGGTGCTCGCGTGGCAGAGTCATAGTCGAAGGATTGCGCCATCTGGTATCGCCTCTTGGTAGTTCCGCTCCCGGAACGCCCCGGCGTTCCGCTCGTATTGGTTCTGCCGGCTTCGGCTTCAGTGCTTGTTCACTTCGGTGCCGCCCGTGGTCGCGGCCGGCGCAAGCCCGCTGCGTGCGTCGAGCGCCGCGATCGCCTCATGGGCCTGATCGATCTTGGTGCTCAGCACGTTGGCGAGGCGCCCGAGATTGGCGGTGGAATCATGCGCCGCGGTAATGACCGTGTCGAAGGCGCCCGCCGTCTCGTGGACGATGGTGGAGAATTCGCCGTGGTAGCTGCGCAAACGCGCCAGTTCGCGGTGCATCCGCGTCACCCGCATGCTGGTGAAGGCGAGCGCGATCAGCAGCACGGCATCAACGAGATAGGATATCATCGACGAACTCCCGTTTCTGATCCACGGGATCGGCCACCTGCATGGCGTAATAGCCGTCAAGCTGGCCGATCTGACACCAGAACAGCACCTGGTTGTTGCTTTCGAGACGGGCCAGCGTGCGCGGCGTGACCTCCAGCTCCAGCACCTGCCCCACCTTGAACTTCACGACGTCCTCGAGCGAGATCATCTTCTCGTCGAGCACGGCGCTCAGCGTAACCTCGGTGCGGTGGACCTCGCTCTCCATCTGCTCGCGCCAGCGCGGATCGGTCGTGCGGCCGTCGCTGGCAGTGACGGTTGCGAGCTTCTGACGCAGCGGGTTGAGCGCGGAGTGCGGAATGATCAGGAACATCTGGCCGCCGCGGTAGAGCGCCTGCACCATCATGTTCGCGCAGATCGACATGTTGCTGGCGCGCCCGATCGCCAGCGACGCCATCGCCGTCTCGACCCGCTCGACACGGAAGGTGACGTTGGAGGTGCCGGCGAAGGCGCCCTGCAGCGCCTTGGCGAAGCGCTCGAACAAGGCCTGAACCAGCCGGATCTCGATGTTCGAGAACGTGCGCTCGACATCGAGCGGCGGTTCCGCACCGTCGGATCCGAACATCGCCTCGACCATCGTGAACACGAAGTCGCGGTCCAGCATGATGATGACGCGCGAGTCCCACTGCTCGGCATAGAGCACGGCAGCGACCGCGTTGCCCTCGTAGTCCTTGATGATGTCGCCGAGAGGATCGTTGGTGATGCCGTTGACCGAGAAATAGCACGGCGTTCCCGCCATCGGCTGCAGGCTGTCGGTGCACGATGCCGCCATGCGATCGAAGATCACATTGAGCATCGGCATGCGTTCGATGGATATGCCGGCAGCGTCCAGCAGATAGTTCGGGAGCTGCTTCTTGTGATCGACGCCGACGTCGTCTTCCATCATCATGCGCGGGCGGCCTTGGGTTCGGGCTCGGTGACGACGGCCTTGGGACCTGCGATCGTCTCGTTCTCGACGACGTCGATCGAGGGCCGCTCGCCGCTCGCGATCATCTTGCGGCCGTGCTCGACGGCGATCTGCGGCATGGCGCCGTTCATGAACGCGAGCAGCGTCTGCTTGACGATGATGTAGGGGCGGCACTTCTTCTCCCGCGTCATCTTGATCTTGATCGCGAAGGGCGAAAGGACGCCATAGGACAGGAAGATGCCGGCGAAGGTGCCGACCAGGGCCGCGCCGATGAAGCCGCCGAGCAGCTTTGGCGACTGGTCGAGCGCGCCCATCGCCTTGATGACGCCGAGCACGGCGGCGACGATGCCCAGCGCCGGCAGCGCCTCGGACACCGTCACCAGCGCATGATAGGGCGCCAGCTTGCTCTTCACGATGGTGTGGATCTCCTCGTCCATCAGCGCCTCGATCTCGTGCGTGCGCGCGTTGCCCATGATGATGAGGCGGACGTAGTCGCAGATGAACTGGAGCAGCGAGGGATCGCCGAGCACGCTCGGAAACGCCTTGAAGATCTCGGAGGACGCGGGATCGTCGATATGCGCCTCGACCTCGTTGCGGCCCTTGCCCCTGAGCTCGCGCATCAGGGCATGGAGCGCCCCGAGCAGATCAAGGTAATAGCGCTGGCCGGGCACCGCGCCGGTGATGGCCTGCATGCAGGCGACGCCGGTGTCCACGACCGTCTTCCACGGATTGGCCACGATGAAGGTGCCGACCGCGGTCCCCATGATGATCACGAATTCCCACGGCTGCATGAGCACGCCCAGGTGCCCGCCCATGGCGGCAAATCCACCGAGCAGCGCCGCTACCGTGATGAAAACCCCCACGAAACTTCCCAACGCGCCGCTCCATCGCCGATCCCATCGGGAATATCTAGTCGGCGAGCCTTGCGCGAAGCTGGCTTCCCGCACCGCCAGCCCCGCGCAAGCAATTGGCGGCACCTTGAGGCCGCGTCGCATCAGCGGCCAGAGAGGCGCGTGTCATGCTATCCACCATCGCGGACTACACCCGGCTGACCAAGGACATGGGCAAGTCGCTGACACAGGTCGCGACGCAGCCGGATGTCAGCCGCGAGACCGATTACTTCCTGAGCCATATCGGCAACGTCAAGACGATCGACGACTTCCTGAAGGACTATCGCCTCTATTCCTACGCCATGAAGGCCTATGGCCTTAGCGACATGACCTACGCCAAGGCGTTCATGCGCAAGGTGTTGACCGAGGGTGTCGCGAACAAGAACACCTTCGCCAACAAGCTGACCGACACCCGCTACCGCGAATTCGCCACGGCCTTCAATTTCGCCGCGCTCGGCAGCAACGCGACGAAGACCGTTCAGGCCACGACCGGAACGGCGACCCATTACGTCACGCAGACCATGGAGCAAAAGGCCGGCGACCAGAACGAGGGCCTGCGGCTGGCGCTCTATTTCACCCGCAAGGCGTCCACGGTCACGACTGCCTACCAGGTGCTCGCTGACAAGGCGTTGACGCAGGTGGTCCAGACCGCGCTCGGCCTGCCCTCGACCATCAGCGCAGCCAACATCGACGCCCAGGCCAAGATGATCACGAACAGGATCAACCTCGCCGATTTCAAGGACCCGGCCAAGGTCACCAAGTTCGTGCAGCGCTTCGCAGCGATGTGGGACGCGACCCAGGCCCAGAGCGACAATTCGACCAATCCCGCGCTGGTCCTGATCGGCGGCGTATCCTCGGCCAGCATGGACACCAACATGCTCGCGAAACTTCAGTCCATCCGGTTCGGAAAGTAGCCCATGCAATCGGCTCTCTATGTGGGATTGTCGGCGCAGGTCGCCCTCGAAAAGCGCCTCCAGACGATCGCCAACAACGTCGCCAACGTGAACACGGCGGCGTTCCGCACCGACGTGGTGAAATTCGAGACCGTGCTGTCCAAGGCGGGCCCTAACCCTGTCGCCTTCTCCTCGCCCGGCGACAACATCATCTCGCGCGAGATGGGCAACATCACCGAGAGCGGCAACCCGCTCGATGTCGCCGTGGTCGGACAGGGCTGGATCGCTTTCGCGGGCCCGAACGGCACGGTCTATACCCGTGACGGCCGCCTCCAGATCGCTCCCAACGGCGATCTTCAGACCGTGAGCGGCTTCCCCGTCGTCGATTCCGGCGGCGCCCAGATCACGCTCGATCCCAATGGCGGGCCGATCTCGATTGCGCGCAGCGGCGCGATCACCCAGGACAACAACGAGATCGGCACCATCGGCCTGTTCAACATCCCTTCTGACGCCAATCTCGAGCGCTACGGCAATTCCGGCGTGACGCCGGACCGGCCCGCGACCGCCATCGCCGATTTCTCGCGCGATGGCTTCAAGCAGGGTTATGTCGAGGGCTCCGGGGCCAATCCCATGATGGAATTGACCAAGCTGATCGCGGCCTCGCGCGCCTTCGACGGCACCAATTCGATGATCGAGGGCACCGAGGGCTCGCTTCAGAACGCCATTCGCACGCTGGGCGAACCCGGCAAGTAAAGCGCTCACGCGCATTGATTGAGGTTGGACGGTTTCCTTGAACGCTCTTCGGCAACTCGAGTGGGCGCTGCTGGAGCTTCAGCAGAGCACTCCCCTGGCAAGCGTCAGCGGCGCGATCTCCGAGATCGCGCCGACGCATTTCCGTGTGTCCGGCCTGTCGCGCTTCGTCAGGCTCGGCGAGCTCATCGGCGTCAATTCGGCCGGTAAGCCCCAGATCGGCGAGGTGGTGCGGATCGACAGCGAGGGCATCGTCGCCAAGCCGTTCGACCGGCACTTCGCCGGCGGCCTCGGCTCGGTCGCCTACCGGATGCCGCCTCTGTCCTTTGCGCCCGACCCGAGTTGGAAGGGCCGCGTCATCAACGCCCTCGGCGCGCCGCTCGACGGACAAGGCCCCCTCACCCCGGGCTCCCTTGCCGTCTCGGCCGAAGCCGACGCGCCCTCGGCCATGAAGCGCGCACGCGTGCACAAGCCGCTGCGCACCGGCGTGCGCGTGATCGACCTGTTCGCGCCGATCTGCGCCGGCCAGCGCGTCGGCATCTTTGCCGGCTCCGGCGTCGGCAAGTCGACGCTGCTGGCAATGCTCGCCCGCAGCCAGGGTTTCGACACCGTCGTGCTGGCCCTGGTCGGCGAGCGCGGCCGTGAGGTGCGCGAGTTCATCGAGGACGTGCTGGGCAACGATCGTCAGCGCGCCGTCACCATCGTGTCGACGGGAGACGAAAGCCCGATGATGCGGCGGCTGGCGCCGAAGACGGCCATGGCGGTCGCCGAATATTTCCGCGACCGCGGCGAATCGGTGCTGCTCATGGTCGATTCGATCACCCGTTTCGCTCATGCGGCTCGCGAGGTCGCGCTCGCCGCCGGAGAGCCCGCCGTCGCGCGCGGCTACGCACCGACGGTCTTCACCGATCTGCCGCGCCTCCTGGAGCGCGCCGGCCCCGGCGAGGAAGGTTCCGGCACCATCACCGGGATCTTCTCCGTGCTGGTCGATGGCGACGATCACAACGAGCCGATTGCCGACACCATCCGCAGCACGCTCGATGGACATATCGTGCTGTCCAGGCACATCGCCGATCAGGCGCGCTATCCGGCTGTCGACGTTCTGGCCTCGGTCTCCCGCCTCGCCCATAACGTATGGGATCCCGAGGAGCGCGAATTGGTGAGCAAGCTGCGCGCCATGATCGCCAAATACGAGGATACGCGCGACCTTCGCCTGATGGGCGGATACCAGGCAGGGCGTGATTCGGGCCTCGACCAGGCTGTCGACATGGTTCCGAAAATCTACGGCGCGATGCGGCAAGACGCTTCCGCTCCCCCGGGCGCCGATCCGTTCCGCGAGCTCCGGGACATGCTCAGGGGCGACTAGCAGCCGAGAAGCCGGGACCGCGTGCGACATGCGCGCTGCGCCGTTCCCGCGCGTTGTTTTCGACAGGAGATTGCGCATGCCGCCGCGCCGCCGGCGCATGCGCCCGAACAGCCGCCTCCGGTTTTCGTCGTGACGCCTCCGCCATTGGCGCGAGAGAGCAACGCGCGGCAATGCCGGAAGCAATTGCATGGTCGGCTCTGCCGCCTGCGGCGATCAACAACCGGCGCGTGCAATTCCTGTGAGTTCCCTCGATGATTCTCCGACACCACGCACAAGTTGTGGATGACGTTGCCTATACGCATCGTCGGCCTGCACAAGCTTCTATCAGTTTGCGCCCAAACACAGACATCGAGATGACATGCAATCAAGGTGTCGCAGCGCCGAGTGCATTTCATTCGCGGCACAACGTATTGCATTCACTATCATGTGTACTGACCGAGCGAGAATGTCTTGAACGTTACATTCGCACGCAACGACATCTGGGGCTCGCGAGGGTCTGTACTTGATTTTGTTGAGAAGCTCATTCATCGTTTCGACGGAATATAAGAAACGTCTGCGTGTGACTTGAACTCAGGGGCTTCGGTTGAACTATTCCGATCCATCGTCTGCTGGCGACGGCAAACCGGGCTCCCGTGCGACGACGCCGTTGGCATGCCAATGGCGCAGTGACTCGCTCCAGAACACGCGAGCCTTGCGGATCAGGATCGGGCGCGCTGCAATTCGTTCATTCGAAGCTGAGCTCGACACGACGTGCGCGCCGGACGGCTGCAATCGTTGGATGCCCTTCGAAGGATTCGCAGACTGTTGCGCAAAGCGGCTTCGGGACGCCGCAAATGATGTTCCGGGGACGAGGTAGATTCATGCCATTGGCGCGGGAAGCCGTCGAGCTGCTGGTTCAAGCGGCGAGGGCTTGGTATTTCGAAGGCAACCAGCATGGATTGCGCGATCGGGAATGGATGGCGCTGCGCTTTCTCGGCCGCGCCAACAGGTTTTCGCGCACGCCGTCTGCGCTTGCCGGCTTCATCGGCGCCACCAGAGCGACCGCATCGCAAATCGTGAAGACGCTGGAGAGCAAGTCCTTCCTGGTGAGGAAGCCGTCGCAGGAGGACAAGCGTTCCGTCGTCCTGCACGTCACCGCGCAGGGCGAGAAGTGCCTCAATCAGCACGACCCGATCAATCACGTGGTGAACGCCGTCAGGGCGCTCGGCAATGACGAATGCGTCAGGCTGCGCGACTCGCTCCGCGAAGTGCTCAATCACCTCGACGCAGCCCATCAACGGCTCGATGCCAGCGTTTGCCGTGACTGCATGTTTCTCGCCGAACGCGGCCCGGCGGCCTCCAAGGGACGCGCAAGCGCCGAATTCATGTGCCGGCTGTATCGCGCTCCGATCTCGCTCGACGAAACCGAATTGCTGTGCACCAGCTTCGAGCGCACCCGCGACCGCCCGAAGATCGAAGAGCATCTCGACCGCGCGCGGATGGCGAGTCAGGGCTGAGACGCGCTCAATTTCAGGGCGAGTCTTCGGATAAGGCTTTGCGGATCCTTTCGCAGCCGCGCCTCTTCCTGAATGCGGACGCGCTCTCCACATCGTCATTGTGAGGCGGCAGCTTGTTCTCCAGGTGCCGTGTCATTCCCCGCGAAAGCGGTGAATCCAGGACGCCGCGGCTTCGCGGTCCAATCACGGCCGTCTCGGACTACTGGATCGCCCGGTCAAGCCGGGCGATGACAGTGAGCGTGGGGCGACAGGCGCCTTCGCGCAGCGACATCCGGGATGCTCGCGACCGAGTCCCGGGTATCGCTGCCCTCACCCAGGGCCACCGGCCGCCGAATCTCTCGCACCATCACGCACAAAAAAACACCCGGCGGTTTCCCGCCGGGTGCTCGTCGAAAGACTTCGACTGATCTTACCAGTTGCGCTGAGCGCGGAGCAGCAGGGTGACGCTGTCCTGATCCTTCAGCTCGTACAGGGCGGCCGGCTTGGCCGTCGTGCCGGCACCGGCGTAACCAACCGTGCCCGAGTACTTCTGGTCGAGGCGGGTCCAGTTCAGGTCGCCCGAGAACGTCAGGTTCTTGACCGGGGTCCAGCGGGTGATGATGCCGATCTGGCCGACGGCGAAGTCAGGGTTACAACCCGTGACACCGGCGAGGCCGCCGAACACGCCGCCCGCACCGCCAGCGCCGCAGAGCGCGGTCTTGGCAGTCGAGCCGTACTGGGCCTGAGCGTAGGCACCGTAGAGCGCGGTGTTCCAGTACGGATCCCAGTTATGGGTGAAAGCGCCGCGGAAGCCCCAGGTCTTCACAGTCTCCTGCTGGCCGCCCGTGACGAACACGGTGTCCGGAGCATAGGCGAAGCCGACGCTCTGGTAGGCAACGCCCGAGTTGCCGAACATCGAGTAGCTGCTGCCCGCCAGGTTCTGGAAGTTGTAGCGGGTCGCACCGTCGGTGTAGACGCCCGAAATGTTGAGCACGTCGCCCGCACCGGTCGGGATGTTCTTGATCGACAGAGCGAGCTGAACTGCCCAGCCCCACTTGTCGTCGGGGTGGCCGGTGGCTTCGTTGGCGCCGTAATAGGCAACGTGGTTGTCATGAGCAGCAACCGACGCCTGGAACATGCCCCAGGCCTGGTCGACGCGGACCATACCGACGAGGTTCGGCGAACGCGAACCGCCGATGGCGTTGGTGCCGTAGGTGCCGCCGATCATGCTGCCAGCGGTCGCGCCGGTCAGGTTGACGTTGCCGGCCTGATAGTAAGCCGTCGCGTCTTCAGCCGAGAACGCCGCCGTCACGCCCTGACCGAAGTCAGCGGTGTAGGTGAACTGGTTGACGCCGGTGACAGTGCCGGAACCGCCGACGAGGCTGTCGATGTTGTTGCCGGGATAGTTGGTCCAGGGCGCGTCGAACTGCGACACGGCCTTACCCATGGTGAAGCCGGCGAACTGGATGAAGGCGTAGTACACGCCGAGCGAACCGCCCGAGGTGTTGCCGTCGGTACCGTTGATCGACGAACCGACGAGCGCCGGGGTGGCGCCGGAGGTGTTGAGGCCGAGGTTGCCGGTGTAGACGGTGCCGCCCGTCGCCGAGCCGGAGCCCTGATAGCCGCCGGTGGTCCAGGTGAACACGCCGTCGAAGAAGGTACGCACGACGCCGTACTCGGTCGCGGTGCGCGTGTCGATGTTGAGGTCCTGACGAGCGCGCATCTGATAGTAGTTGCTCAGGCGGTTGTGCGCGCCGGCCGGGGAACCGTTCGAGATGCCGTAGTTGCTGTTGGTGTTGAACGCGACTTCGGCGCGCAGATAACCACCCAGCTTGATGCAGGTGTCGGTGCCGGGGATGTAGTAGAAACCGGCGCCGTACAGCGAGCAGATCTTCACGTATTCGACCGCTTTGGCCTTCACGGGAAGATCGGCTGCGAACGCCCCGGAGACGGCCATCAGGCCGGCAGCCGAGCCGAGAAAGAGCGACTTCGTCAACTTCATTTAGGTAAACCTCCAGGTCGATTCAGGGGGCTCGGCTTCCTCGGAGGACACCGCTTCACCCTCATAATTTCCGTCCAATTCAGATCCGCACTGAGGTCCGGACTGAAACGACAGTGAGGTGCCCCCCCTCCGTCGTGACTCACGTATAGTTTATAAAAACAACCGCCTCAATTTATTGATCTAATGAATTGTAAGTTCGGCGGAAGATGTTGCTCGCGAGCAACAGAGCTTACGAGAAGGCTAACTAAGATACTGAAGAAAAAGTAAAAAGCCCCCAGGGGGCATCCCGAGGGCTTTCTTGGAGGTCTCACATCGCCGTCTGTCGACAGGGTCAAGAGCAGCAAAGATTGAGTGGCACGAGACGTAATTGAATTAATTGATTTATGCAAGTATCAAATGGCTAAGCCATTCCAACAATGCTGTATCTGTCGCCTGCTTTCGACGCGCGACATAGGAGACGTCCCCGCGATATCCCGATAGAACATTGATCCAAGACCAATAAAAAAAGGATCAACGCCAAACGGGGAGGGGCAACGCGGCATGATCGAGAAGAAGCTCGACAAGGCGATCAGGGACTTCATCTGGAATGTCGTCGAAATTCACGCGCAGCTGGATGACATCCACACCAGCTGGGCCGGATTGCTCGGCATTACCCAGCCGCAATGGCTGATCCTGATGGCGATCACCGAGCTGGACCAGGGGCAAGGCGTCGCCGGCACGGACATCGCGAACAAATTGCGCGTTCATCCGGCCTTCGTGACCAACCAGACCAAGATCCTCGAAAAGGGCGGCTTCCTGTCGCGGCGGCCGGCGGCGAACGACGCCCGCTTCGTGCTGATGTCGCTGACCGCGAAAGCGACCACCGACATCGAGCAGCTGTCCAAGAGAAGGCTCGCGCTGAATTCGACGATGTTCAACGATCTCGACGAGAAGACCCTGGCCGACATGAACACCGCGCTGGCAAAGATCGCCAAGAACGCCCGGCTGGCGGCGCGATTGCTGGCGATCGACGTGTCGTGATCCGCCGGGAAGCGAGCCCGGCCGACTAGAGATAGGTCACGTCCTCGAGCTGGGGGGCGCTTCCGAGCTTGCTGTCGAGCCATTCGAAAATGAAATCGTCGACGGCGACGAAATTCTCGACCTCGCCGAGGGGATGCGGGATGCGGCTCGGAACGACCACCGAGCAATCGGCTCCGGCCTGTCGATAGGCCGATTGCAGTTCGAGGGCATCCTGCTCCAGCATCATCGAGCGACTTCCGACCACCATGAGCAGCGGGCACGGGAGCTGGCGCGGGGCCACCATCGAAACCGGCACGCTCGCGTCAAGGGCCGCCTGCTCGACGTCGGTCATCCAGCGCAGTGATGCCCGGCACATCACCGGGCTCAATAGGCCCCCGTCGCACACGGCGGCGGCGAGCCGGCGATCCGCGCGGGCAAGACGGGACGCATGCCCGGCGCCCGCCCCTTCGCCATAGATCGCGATCCGCTGCGGATCGACATCCGCTCGCCCCTGAAGATACTCCAGCCAGCATTGAAGCATCTGCTCCGGCTTGAAGGGGCGGCGGGCGGATGAGCGGCGGGCGTCGACGAGCAGGAGCGATATGTTGTGACGGAGCGATGCCGGCAGCAGCCTGATCATCATCGAGCCCAGCGTGATGTCCTCGTCGCCGATGCAGATAACCGCGGGGGCGGACGACGCCCGGCAAAGCGCCGGGACGAAGAATCCGGTGAGCGCGGCCTCGTCAAAGCCTTCGAGGGTCACGCGCTCGATCGCGGGGCCGGCGTCATCAGCCAAGCCTTTCAGGCTGATATCGACCTCGTTTGCGAAATCGGCGGCTTCGACGTCGCCTGGGCAAGACACGCTTCTGACGACTTCCAAGGCCGTCAACGCACATAGCCACGCCTCCCGCGCGGTCGGGATGGTCCCATCCTCGCCGGCGAACTTGGCGAAGGTCCGGTAGTCGTCTGCGACCCGCAGCCAGTCCGAAACCCACAGATGCCTGTGCGTCTCCCGCCCGAGTTCTGCGACCGACAAGCTTTCAAAGAATCCGGACGCGCGATGCCGCAACTGCGCCAGGCTGCGACCGCAGCCATCGCACGAGCCGTGTGGCCAATGATCACTTTCCATGCCAGCCCCCAAACGACGCTATCCGCGCGCCCCCAGACATGCGCCGGGATCCTCGAGCGTCGTCTTCGGCGCAGCGAAGGCACTGCGCGAAACGGTCTTGCTTCCAAACGAGCCGGCCTCGGTGCAATGTCCAAGCCCGCTCAACGCGATTGTCACGTCCCAGCTCCGTCGCTGATCCAAAGTCATTTGCCGCGCACCAGTGATGCGGGCTCGTTCGTCTCTTGTTGCGACTGGCAAGCCGGAAATGCGCCACCTGTCGATCAAACAGACATGACTGCGTAAACCGCCGTTGTGAACGCACGATATGGTGAGATGCGTCCGATTGCCGCCTTGCCTGACAATACGAGGACGGAAGCCGCCGGCATGCTGATCCATCGCAATGACGGCGACGACTTATGTGACGTGTTCATGACAAGTCGTCACGCGCGCGAGAGCGACTGGACCCAAATTCTGTAAATCAAAATTCTTCGGCACATTGGGGGGCGCATGCGGGCGTTTCAGGAGGCCCGCCGGTCACCCTTGTATGCATTATCCCAGTTGCCATCTCCGCGGACTTCGCTTTACATGCCGGCAACTCGCCCGCGGATGACGGCCGGGGCTGAAAAATCACGCACATTGTCAAAGGGACGGAGCATGGCGCGCAACATATTGATTCTCGGGGCTTCTTACGGCTCGCTGCTGGGCACGAAGCTGCTGATGGCCGGGCACAACGTGACCCTGGTCTGCCGCGCCAAGACCGCCGAGCTGATCAACCGCGAAGGTACCGAGGTGCGCATCAAGCTGCGTGACGAGGCGGTGCACCGGGCGATCTTCTCGCGCGACCTGCCCGGCAAGCTCGACGCCGTGACCCCGGCCAATGTCGAACTCTCCCGCTATGATCTGGTCGGCCTTGCGATGCAGGAGCCGCAATACACCAACCACACCGTGCGCATGCTCATGGTCAAGATCGCCGCGGCGAAACTGCCGTGTCTGTCGATCATGAACATGCCACCGCTGCCCTATCTGAAGCGGATCCCGGCGCTCGCCGATATGGATCTCGAAGAGGCCTACACCAATGCGCAGGTGTGGGAGCGGTTCGAGCCGGGGCTGGTGACGCTGTGCTCGCCCGACCCGCAGGCGTTCCGTCCGCCGGAAGAAGCCGCGAACGTGCTCCATGTCGGCCTGCCCACCAATTTCAAGGCCTCGGTCTTCGCCGACGAGAAGCACAACAAGCTGCTGCGCGAGCTCGAGGCCGACATCGACGCGGTGACGCTCGACGGCCACGACGTGCCGGTGAAGCTGAAAGTGTTCGACTCGCTGTTCGTGCCGCTGGCGAAATGGTCGATGCTGCTCACCGGCAATTATCGCTGCATCACGCCGAACGAGCCGCAGTCGATCCGCGATGCCGTGCACGGCGACCTCGCGCGCTCGCAGACGATCTACGACCATGTCGATGCCATCGCGCGCCGCCTCGGCGCCGATCCGCAGGACCAGGTGCCGTTCGCGAAATACGCCAAGGCCGCCGAGAGCCTGCTCAAGCCGTCGTCGGCCGCGCGTGCGGTCGCAAGCGGCGCGCCCTTCATCGAGCGCGTCGATCTCCTGGTGAAGCTGATCTCGCATCAGCTCGGCGTGCCCAATCCCGAGATCGACCGCACGGTCGACACCGTGGACCAGAAGCTGAACGAGAAGATCGTTCAGGGCGGATCCGGCGCGCAGTAGGCGCGCCGTTTCCAGCGACGCTTGGCGCTTCACGCCGTCAGGAAGGCTTGCAGCCAGACGAGGCCGGTCACGGCAACCAGCGTGACCGCGCCGGCGCGCGTGACGAGGTCGGGATGGCCGAGGCGGCGGGCGCCGCGGCCGAGCGTTGCGCCCAGAATGATCCAGGCAGCGCCAGCCGTGAGAATCTGAAACGCGATCACGCCGAACCAGGGCAACAATTCAAGCGGCCCGGCCTCGAGCGGCAGGAGCAGGAAGGCGAACACGAGCGCCTTCGGGTTGAGCAGCGTCGCGAGCAGCACCTGGCCGAACGTCACTGCTGCGCCATCGCGCAGCTCGCGTGTGTTGACCCGCCACAGCATGAAGGCGAGGCCGAGGATGTAGACGGTGACCGCGACGCGCAGCACGAGCGCCGCGACCGGGATGTCGCTGACGAGCGGGCCGAGCGCCAGCCGCAGCAGGGCAATGGCCAGCAGATAGCCGGCGAGCTCTGCCACAAGCAGGTGAAGCGAGCGCGCAATGCCGATCGCCGCGCCCGACGTCGCGAGCAAGGTGTTGGTCGGCCCGGGCACGGCGAGCAGAAAATAGGTCGCCAGGAAGAAGGTCAGGAAGCTCATGCGTCCAAGCTAGCAGGCTTGGGGCCAAGTCGGTTTGATCTTCGTCATCGAACCGGCCTGAAGGGCCCGGAATCGGCTCATCTTGCCCGAATCCCTGCCCTTCCCCGTGGTCACCGATTTGCGAAAAATTTGCATCCATGCGAGGTCTGGCCCTACGTAGCGGAAGCTGCCGAAGTGCCTCGGGCAGATCTTCCGGATGCCGGTTCCGGGCAGCAGGTTCCAAGCCTGCCCGCGACAGCCGGACGATGGGCGACAGAAGACGGGCGAAAGAACAAGTCATCGAAGATGGATCAGTCGACGTTGCAGGTCGTGCGCGCGGTGGAGGCCGGCGCGACAACCATGAAGAGTCTCATCGACGCGACCGGATTGTCCCGTCTCAAGGTCGAGCGCGCGTTGAACACGCTGGAGAAGCAGAAGCTGCTGGTCCGCGACGGCCAGGGCTTTCGTGCGACCGCCGTGCCGAAAGCCGCGCCCCTGGCCCGGCAATGCGGATCGTGCAACGCATGCTGCGACATTCTCGAAGTGGCCGCCGTCGACAAGCCGGTGAACCAGCTCTGCAAGCACTGGCAGACCGGCACCGGCTGCACCATCTACGACCGCCGCCCCCAGATGTGCCGTTCCTTCGTCTGCGCCTGGCTGCAGGGGCATCTCGACGACGACTGGTTCCCGGCGAAGTCGGGCATCATCGTGCATTTCAGCCAGGATGCAGTGAACGTGACGGTCGACGACCATTGCCCTGATCGCTGGCGCGAGGAGCCTTATTTCAGCAAGCTCGCCGAATGGTCGCTGAACGGGATCAAGCGGATCGGAAATCGGGGCTATGCCACCCTCGTCGTCTCCGGCGCCGACCGCTTTCTGCTGCTCGGACGCACCGTCGTTCCCGAGCCGACGCTGTTCGGCACGGCCTTCGTGCCGCTCACTGCCGACACGTTCCGGTTCTGGCGGGCAACGTCGCCGGAACATTTGCAGCGATTGCACGAGCGCATCGCCGAGATGGAGCGGATCAGGCAGGAATTCGGCTCATGCGTCATCCCCGAGAACGAGGACGACGATCCGCAAGCCCCCTATCGGCCCGCACTTCTACGGCAATCGAACCACGGCTGAACGCCGCCGTGGGCAACGCGGCATGATCAGCGCCATGCCGCTCGACGCGTCGCGGCGGGATTGATAAGCCGCTGTCCGCGAATGACGGAGACTTGAGTCGGGCATGACAGTTGCAATCGAGATGGGGCAGACCACGGCGGGCGCCGCGGCCGCCATGGACCTCGAGGAACTGCTGGCGACCCGCCTCCTCGTGCAGGGTAATTCGGGCTCCGGCAAATCGCATCTGCTGCGGCGGCTCCTGGAACAGAGCGCGCCCTGGGTGCAGCAGGCCATCATCGACCCCGAAGGCGATTTCGTCACGCTGGCCGAACGCTTCGGCCATCTCGTGATCGAGGCCGAGGACCACACCGAGCGCGGCCTTCAGGTTGCCGGCGAGCGCGCGCGGCTGCATCGCGTCTCCACCGTGCTCAATCTCGAAGGTCTCGACGCCGAGAACCAGATGCGCCGCGCCGCCGCGTTTCTCGGCGGGATGTTCGACGTCGACCGCGACCATTGGTATCCGATGCTCGTGGTCGTCGACGAGGCCCAGCTGTTCGCGCCGGCGGTGGCAGGCGAAGTCTCGGACGAAGCGCGAAAGCTCTCGCTCGGCGCCATGACCAATCTGATGTGCCGCGGCCGCAAGCGCGGACTCGCCGGCATCATCGCGACGCAACGGCTGGCAAAGCTCGCCAAGAACGTCGCGGCGGAAGCCTCCAACTTCCTGATGGGCCGGACCTTCCTCGACATCGACATGGCGCGCGCCGCCGATCTGCTCGGCATGGAACGGCGGCAGGCCGAAGCCTTTCGCGACCTCGAGCGCGGCCAGTTCATGGCGCTTGGACCTGCGCTGTCGCGCCGTCCGCTGCGCCTGAACATCGGCCCGACCGACACCTCCCCGCGCAATTCGACGCCGCGGCTGATGCCGCTGCCGGAGGCCACTGAAGATATGCGCGCCGTGATCCTGGCCGCGCCGCCGCCCGATGCCAGCCGGCCGCAGCGACGGCCCGCGCCGGATCTGCTGGAGCAGCTGCGCGCCGCAAAGGCGGCCGCACCGGTGATCCAGCCTGAGGTGGTCGAGGCGCCGGTCAGTGCCGAGGAGATCGCCGAGCGGCGCGAGCGCGTGGATCGTACGCTGCGGGCCGTGCTCGCCGCGCCCGACGCCGGCTTCCGCGCCATCGGCGTGCTCTATCAGGAGTTCGTGGTCCGCTGCCGCATCGAGGGCCTCGGCACGGCAGTGCCCGATCTCAACGAATTTCGCCGCATGCTGACCCATGCCCGCGCCGGCCTCGGCACCGATCTGGCCGAAGACGACGCCTGGCAGGACGTCTCGCTGCGCGCGTCGATCTTGCCCGACGACATGCAGGGCGTGTTCATGATGATCGCGCGTGCCGCCAAGGAAGGCTGGCCCTGCCCCGGCGACGCCGCGATCGCCCGCGCCTACGGCTCGCATTCGCTGCGTCGGGCGCAGCGGCTGCTCGGCTATATGGAGGAGCAGGGCCTGATCGTGGTTCAGCTCGACGGCAGCGGCCGCCGGATCGTGACGCTGGTGGAGCTGGCCTGGGCCACGGCCCCCGGTGATCCCAATGGCGACGACCTGCCGGCCGAGCCGGTCGTGCGCGCGGCGTCGGCGTGAGGCGTCAGGCCGCCTCGGAGCCGCCGAGATAGGCGTCGCGGATGCGGGGGTCGTCCTTCAGCGCGCGGGCCGGCCCCGACAGCACGATCCTGCCGGTCTGCAGCACATAGGCTTCGTGCGCGATTTCGAGCGCGAGGCTGGCGTTCTGCTCGACCATGAACACCGAGACGCCCTCCTGGTTGATGGTCCGGACCAGCTCCAGCACGCGGTCGACATAGAGCGGCGACAGGCCCATGGTCGGCTCGTCCATCACGATCATCCGCGGCCTGCTCATCAGCGCGCGCGCCATCGCGACCATCTGCTGCTCGCCGCCGGAGAGCGAACCGGCGCGCTGCGACAGGCGCTGGCCGAGCTTGGGGAACAGGGTCAGCATCCTGTCGAGATCCTGCGCCACCGCATCGCGGTCGTTGCGTACGAAGGCGCCCATCAGGATGTTCTCGCGCACGCTCATGTCCGCGAACAATCGCCTCGCCTCCGGCACCGAGGCAATGCCGCGGCGGACGATCTGCGGTGTCGAGAGGCCGATCAGCGAGGCGCCGTCGAAGCTCACCTCGCCCGAGCGCGGCTTCACCAGGCCCAGGATGATCTTCATCGTGGTCGACTTACCGCTGGCATTGCCGCCGAGCAGGCAGACGATGTGGCCGCGCGCGACGGTGATCGAGAGATCAAAATGCACCTGGGCCTGGCCGTAGAACGTGTTGACGTTGGACAGTTCCAGCAGCGCTTCGGGCGACGCATTCATCATGCCGCGCTCTCCTGCTCTTTGCTCAGGCCATGGCCAAGATAGGCCTCGATCACCTTGGGATCGGTCCGCACCTGCTCGCCCGGCCCTTCCGCGATCTTCTTGCCTTCGTCCATCACGATCACGCGGTCGGACAGGCGCATCACCATCTCCAGCTTGTGCTCGATCAGGAGGATGGTCAGCCCTTCCGCCTTCAGTTCGGCGACGAGCCCCTGCATTTCCGCCGTCTCGGTCGGGTTCATGCCGGCGGTCGGCTCGTCGAGCAGCAACAGGCGCGGCTTCAACGCGAGCGCGCGCGCGATCTCGACGCGGCGGCGGTTGGCGTAGGACAGGCTGTAGGCTGGCTGGTCGATGCGCGGCACCAGCCGTTCGCCGAAGCGGGCGAGAATGGCCTTCACCTCTTCCCGTAGCCGCTCTTCCTCCGCCTTGACGCTCGCGGGCCGCAGCAGCGCCAGTCCGAGTTCGAGCAGCGGGCCGATCACCGGCACGGCCGGCTTCACCGCACGCAAACGCGTGTGCGCGCCGATCAGGACGTTGTCCATCACGTTGAGATTGCCGAAGACGCGGCCGAGCTGGAAGGTGCGCGCGATGCCCTCGGCCGCCAGCCGCTCCGGCGACAGGCCGGTGATGTCCCGGCCTTCGAAGTGAACCGTACCCGCATCCGGGCGGTCGAGCCCGGTGACGAGATTGAACAGCGTCGTCTTGCCGGCGCCGTTGGGGCCGATGATGCTGACGAGCTCGCCTTTGGCGAGATCGAGATCGATCGCGTCGACGGCGGTGAGGCCGCCGAAGCGGCGCGTCAGCCCGCGCAGGGACAGCATGGGTGCGTGCTGCTCCGCCATCAGATCGTCCCCAGCAGGCCCTGCGGCCTGAACCGCACGAGCAGCAGCAGCACGATGCCGTAGATCAGGATGCGATACTCCGCCGCGATCCGGAACACCTCGGGCAAGCCGACCAACGCAACCGCCCCGAGAATGGCTCCGACGACATTGCCGAGCCCGCCGAGGATGACGACGGTCAGCGCCAGGATCGATTGCTGCGTGTTGAAAGTCTCGTGGTTGATGTAGGAGTAGAGATGCGCGGCAATGCCGCCGCTGATTCCGGCGGCGAACCCGCCGAAGATGAAGGCCAGCGACTTGTAGCGGTTCAGGCTGAGACCATAGGCGCGCGCGGCGACGTCATCGTCGCGGATGGCGCGGAAACTGCGGCCGAGATGCGAGCCGAGCAACCGGCCCTGCAGCAGCGCCAGCACCACCATCACCGCGAAGCTGAACCAGTAGATCGAGGTCGGGCTGATCAGATCGTAGCCGAACAGCGACAGCGGCGGGATGCCGGAGATGCCGATCGGCCCGCGCGTGACGGTCTCCCAGTTCAGGATCACCAGCGAGACGATCTCGCCGATCGCGAGCGTTGCGATCGAGACATAGTGCCCGCGCAGGCGGAACGAGGGTGAGATCAAGGCTGTCCCGAGCGCAGCGCTCATCAGGCCGCCGCCGATGATCGCGAGGCCGACGGGAACGGAGAACGTGAGCGACAGCAGCGCGGAGGTGTAGGCGCCGATCGCGAGCAGCGCGGCGTGGCCAAGCGAGACCTGGCCGATCGTGCCCGCGACCAGTGTCAGGCTGAGCGCGAGCATGCCGAGCAGCCAGGCGTTGATCAGGGTCTGAAGCACGTAGAACGACACCGGGAACAGCGGCAGGACCGCGAAGATCGCTGCCGCAACAGCCAGGGCCCAGCGCGGAATGCGCACGGGACGGCTCGGCGCGATGAAGGTGCCGGTGAGCGGCTCGGGCGGCGCCTGCCGCGCGCTGGCGAACAGGCCGTTCGGCCGCAGCACGAGCACGACGACGAGCAGCAGGAACGCGAACAGATTGCGGTAGCTGGTGCCGAACACGGCAACGCCATAGCTCTCGACGAGGCCGAGCAGCAGGCTGCCGATCACCGCGCCCGGTACATTGCCGGCACCGCCGACGACCTCCGCGACGACGCCCTTGAGCGTCGCCTGCAGGCTCATCGCGGTGTCGATCTGGTTGTAGTACATGCCGACCAGCATGCCGGAGACGCCGCCGAGCGCGGCGGCGATGCCGAACACGGCTTGATTGACGCGGTTGACGTCGACGCCCATCTGCATCGCGGCGTCGCGGTCCTGCGAGGCCGCGCGCACCGCCCAGCCGAGCTTGGAGTAGCGCAGGAACACGAACAGCAAGAGCGCGCTGGTGAGGCCGACACCTGCGATGAGCAGATCAAGAGGCCCGATCGTGCCACCACCGACCTGGAAACGCACATCCGGCAACTGGCTCGGCAGCGCGCGCGGATTGGGCGAGAAGGTCAGCATCACCAGCTGATCGAGCACGAAGCTGATGCCGATCGTCGCCAGCAGCGGTGCGATGCGCACCGAGTTCTGCAGCGGACGCAGGCCGAACCGCTCGATGATCAGCCCGACGATCGCAGCCGCTACCGCGACCACGATGATGGTGAGGGGCAGCGGCGTATGCAGCTGCACTACAGCGACCCAGCCGACATAGGCGCCGACGAGATAGATCGAGCCTTGCGCGAAATTGATCAGCCGGCTGACGCCGAAGATCAGCGCGAGCCCGACCGCAACGAGCGCATAGACATTGCCGACGATCAGCCCGTTGATGGTGTAGTCGAGCCAGGAAGACACGCAGTTTTCCTACTGAAGGGAGAACGGGCCGAAGCGAATGCTCGGACCATCAGGTCAGGTCGGCTTGCCGTCCCAGAGCGCGAACTGGCCCTTGCGCACGACGAGCTCGGCGTTCATGGCGCCCTTGACGCGGCGGCTCTCGACGTCGAACGTCGCTTGGCCGAAGATGACGCTGGAGACGTCCTTCACCTTGGCGAAGGCATCGCGGACGGCGCGGCGATCGGTGCCGCCGATCTTGACGACGGCAGCGGCCATGTTCATCGCATCATAGGAATAGGCGTTGAAGGCATCGGGCTCCTGCCCGCCATACTTGGCCTTGAAGCCGGCGATGAACTTCTTCACCTCGGGCCTGGGATCCTGCGGGAAATAGCGCGTGCCGAGATGCACGTCCTCGACCGCCTCGCCACCGAGCTCGATGAATTTCGGCGAGTAGACCGAGCTTGCGGCGCACATCACCTGCTTCAGGCCGACCTGCCGCGCCTGACGGGCGATCAGCGCGCCGTCGGAATAATAGGAGATCAGGATCAGCCCGTCGGGATTGGCGTCGCGCACGCGCACCAGCGTCGAGCGGAAGTCGCGCTCTTCCGCGATATAGCCCTCGGTCACCGCGATCTCGGCGCCGTATTCCTTGGCGGCTTTGACGAAATAGTCGCGGCTGGTGCGGCCCCAATCGGTGTTGAGATGCAGCACCGCGAGCTTCTTGAGGCCGAGGCGCTTCACCGCATAGGCCGCCAGCAGCGGCTGCTCGTCGGCCTGGCTGACCGAGGTGCTCCACATGAAGTCGCCGCCCTTGGTGAAGTCAGGGTGCGAATTGGTGAAGCCGAACTGCACCAGGCCGCCGCGCTGGTAGATCGGGGATGCCGCCATCGAGGCGGGGCTCGAGAAATCGCCGAGCTCCATGACGATGCGGGGATCGGACACGAACTTCTGGGCGATCGCCACCGATTGGCGCGGATCGCTCTGGCTGTCCTCGAACTGGTAAGCGAGCTTGCGGCCGTTGATGCCGCCGGCCGCCATGATCTCGTCGAGCGCGAGATCAAAGCCCTGCTTCCACTGCGTGCCATATTGCGCGTTCGGTCCCGTCAGGGGGCCGCTGACGCCGAGCAGAATCGGCTCGGAGGATTGCGCGAAGGCACCGCGCGAAAAGGCCGCGCCCGCCATCATGGCGGCAAGCGAGCCCTTCACCAGGGTACGACGATCGATGTTGCTCATGCACGGCTCCATCCACTCAGGTGTTGAAACAAGCAGCAAGTCTTGTGCCGGTGATATTGCCTATTTCGAGGGCTCGCCGAGCGACAGCATCAGCCGGTTGGCCCAGTTGAAGAACGAGGCGCCGTTGATGACGTCGACGATCTCGGCATCGTCGAGACCGGCGCGGCGCAGCTCCGCGATATTGTCAGGGCCGAACGCGATCGGCGTCGCGGCCAGCGCCACGGAGGCCTTGACCACGGCATTCCAGCGCTCGCCGAGATCGGCCTTGACGCCTTCATCGAGCAGCTTCTGCACGTCGTCGCGGCGCTTGGAATAGGTGCTGGCGAAGCGCGCATGCACCGAGGCGCAATAGATGCAGCCGTTATAGCGCGAGGTCGCGGCCGCCGCGAGCTCACGCTCGGCGCGGGGCAGGCCGTCGGCGACGTTGTAGAAGATGTCCTTGTCGGTCTTGGTACGAGCTTCCAGCACCTCGGGATCGCGCACCAGCAGGCGGAAATATTCCGACTTGGCGCGGGCGCGGTCGACGAGACCAGCGTAATGCCGCTCGGTCAGCTCGGCCTCGGGCAACGGATCGATCCAGGAGACCCAGCCAAGCTCATCCTGGGTGAAGACGACGGGCGGGTTGACGGTGACGCTCATGAAACACCCTCCTCTTATGCGTTCGCGGCGGCGAGCGTGCGCAGGCCACTGACGACCCGCAGCTGGAACGACAGGAACGCGACGAGCTGGGAGAAGGTGACGATTCCGGTGGCCGACCAGCCGGCGTCCAGCAGCGCCTTCATGTCGGCGGACGCGGCATCGCGCGGCCGGAACACCAGGAGATGCGCATGTTCGAGCGCCGCGACGAGCCGCGGACCGAGGGCAGCCTTGCGCTCCGCGCTCACGCGATAGATCAGGCCGGCGGTGTTCTCGATCGACAGCGGACCGGCGGGATACGAGCCATACGGACCCGAGGTCTTGCCCCCTGCGATCTCGCCGTCGATCGCCTCGATCAGGCGCGCGCCATCCGCGTTGGCGGCCAGCTTGTCGCGATAGAAGGCGGCGACGGGGGATTCGCCGTGCAGCCCGGTCACGAAGGCCGCGACCGCGGCGCGTTCTGCCAGCGAAAACTCGCTCGCGTCGATCGGCTCGAACAGCGAGAGATAACTCTTCTGCGCATTGTCGCGCGCCTGCAGGCGGCGGGCGCGGATGGCGTCCAGAGCCGAGCCGGGCTCGATCCCGGCGAGCGTGTCGATGATATCTGGTGTTGCCATCATTCAGCCTCGTGCCACGCGATCGCGTTCATAGCGGTTAACCTGCGAGCGCCACGTCGGGCGCCGTCCGGATCCAGCCCAGCGCCGGCGCGACCTTCTCCGCGACCAGATCGATCGAGCGCAGGACGCAGGCGTGCGGCGCATCGACCGAATGCACCTGGAAGACGAGATCGGTGATCCGCTCCAGCGTCGCGTCGCCCCGCAGCGAGGCGACGACGTGATCGGCGTCGCCGACATGGGTGTCGAACGCCGTGATCATTTCCTCCAGCGTCTCGCCCGGCTTGGCGTGACCGCCCTTCATGAATTGCGGCAGCGCGCGGCGCAGTCCAATGTCTGCGAGCCGCATCGCTTCGGCATGGTCGTCGGCGACGAAGACGCTGCGCGAGGCCATGATGCGCGGCTCAGCCCCCTTGGGCAGCGCTTCCAGATAGGCATCGATCACCGGGTTCTGGATCTCGGCGAGCGTCGCCTTCGGTGCCTCCTTCGGTCGCGGCTGGGTGCGCGACAGCAACAGGCCATCGCCCGCCTTGCCGGCGCGGGCGCCGCCGGCGACCGAGAACGTCGCCTGCCAGATCCGCTTGTCCAGCTGCGGCCGCTGCGGATAGATCGTGTCACCGCCATCGAGCGGCTTGCCGACCAAAGCGGTGCGGACGACCTCGAGATTGCGGGCGAAAATCTCGTTGCGCTGGGCGCTGTCGAGGCCGAAGGCGGCGAAAGCCGACGGATTGCCGCCGGTGCCGACGCCGAGCTCGAAACGGCCGTTGCATAAGAGATCCAGCACCGCGGCGTCTTCCGCCACCCGCACCGCATTCTCCAGCGGCAGCGTGACGATGCCGGTGCCGAGGCGGATGCGCGAGGTTTGCGCTGCGACGTAGCCGAGGAAGGTGAAGGGCGACGGCAGGCCGCCCTCGCGCTCGTGGAAATGATGCTGCGCGATCCACGCGGAATCGAGCCCCGCCTTTTCGGCGCGCACGATCTGCTCGGCCGCGAAGCGGTAGCGGTCCGCCGGCGGGGCCTCGTCGAGCAGCCGCGTGAAGAACCCCAGGCGTTTCAAATTTGCAAAGCGTTTCATACGACCCCTGTCGGGCTGGGATGGCCAGGCCCCCGATGATGTCGGTTACTGCTGCTTCAGACAAGCGGGCATTGCGCAAGGCTCATAAGCAAGGCTCATGCGCAAGGCCGCCCACCGGATCGCCCGCGACTGCGCTGGAGCTGGGCAGACTGCCTACCAGCTCGGCAGCACCGCGCCCTTGAACTTGGCGAGAACGAATTCCTTCACCTCGGGCGTGTGGTAGCTGTCGACGAGGATCTTGACCCAGGGCTTGTCCTTGTCGGCGGTGCGCACCGCGATCAGGTTGACGTAGGGGCCCTTGGGGTCTTCGCGCAGGATCGGATCCTTGACCGGATCGAGACCCGCCTGGGTTGCGTAATTGGTGTTGATCGCGGCGGCGTCGACGTCGTCGAGCGCGCGCGGCGCCTGCGCCGCGTCGACCTCGATGAATTTCAGCTTCTTGGGATTCTCGGTGATGTCGAGCACCGTCGGCTTGAAGCCGGTGCCGTCCTTCAGCTTGATCACGCCCTTGTCGCGCAGCAGCAGCAGCACACGGCCGCCATTGGTCGGATCGTTGGGGATCGAGACCTTGCCGCCCTCGGGAATGTCGGCGAAGGCCTTGTGCTTCTTCGAGTAGACGCCGATCGGGAAGTTCACGGTCAGGCCGACGGCCTCGATCTTGTAGCCGCGGTCGGCCTTCTGGTTGTCGAGATAAGGCTGGTTCTGGAACGAATTGGCCTGGATCTCGCCGGCATCGAGCGCGGCGTTCGGCACCACGTAATCGGAGAACTCGAGCAGCTGGATGTCGAGGCCCTGCTTGGCCGCGACCGGTTTCACCGCCTCGAGGATCTGCGCATGCGGCCCCGGCGTCACGCCGATCTTGATGGTCTCGGCTGAGCTTCCTGCCGACCAGGCGGCGAGCAAGGTTGCGAGGATCAGGGGCAAGCGAAACGACATCTTGGTCTCCATGGCACGGCGAAAATGACTGGAACCGTATTCGCTTCTCCGTAGGCCGAAATCAATGAAATGGAAATCCATATTGCATGCTCGGGGCGGGCACGCGTTCTCCATTCGGCGGCAAACGCGGAACGAATTCGCGGCGGCCGCAAAGCGTGAGGCGCATCACGGCAACGCGGCGCCCGGCGCGCGAGATTGGCGACATCACCAGCGGAACCAAAGGAGCAATCGACCATGACCGCACTTGCCACGCCAAAGCTCACCGGCCGAAAATGGCTCGAATGTTTTGCACTCTATTTTGTGCTTCAGGGCGTGCCGATCTATTCCGGCGTCGCGCTGCTGATCAAGCTGATCGACGCGGCCGAGTTCGTCGGCCAGCCCTTCGGCGCCGTCATCTTCGTCGCCATGATGTCGACTTTTCACGCCCTGCTGACCCCGGGGTTCGGCGCCAGGTTCCCGCATTTCTTCCGGCACAGCTTCGAGCCGCTGTTCGCCGACACGAATTTGTCCTTCTCCGAGCGAGTCTCGCGCTGGCTGGCGCTTCCGAACACGGCGCTGCAGCTGCTGAGCCAGGCATTGCTGCTTTCGGCCCTGGCGATCGGCGTGGTCAGCATCGGCTAGATGCCCGGCGCGTCAAGGGGCCTGCGCGGCGATCCCGCTCGTGACCCGCGCGGGCTGTCCCCATCGTCATTTCGTCGCAGGGCGGCTTTGCCGGCATTGCCGCCTCGCGCATGATGCAACATGATGACCGCCAGGGACGATTTGTCTTCGAGGTGGAGGGTCATCTGATGAACGAGAATGAAATCCGGGGTCTGGTCGGACAGGTCAAGCAAGGCACGCTGTCGCGACGCTCGTTCATCCAGAAGGTGGCCGCGGCCGGCATCGCGGCCCCGATCGCAAGCCAGATCCTGGTCTGGAACGACGTCGCGATGGCGGAAGCCACGCTGCCCTACAAGCCGACCAAGGCCGGCGGCGGCGGAACGCTCAAGATGCTGCTGTGGCAGGCGCCGACCTTGCTCAATCCGCATTTCGCGCTCGGCACCAAGGACCAGATCGCCTCGCGCGTCTTCTTCGAACCGCTCGCGGGCTGGGACAAGGAGGGCAACCTGATCCCCTGCCTTGCCGCAGAGGCCCCGACTAAGGCCAACGGCGGCCTCGCGGCCGACGGCATGAGCGTGGTCTGGAAGCTGAAGCAGGGTGTCAAATGGCATGACGGCAAGCCCTTCACCGCCGACGACGTCGTCTTTACCTGGCAGTATGCCGGCGACCTCGCCACCGCGGCCTACACCACCGGCTCTTACAAGGACATCAAGGTCGAGAAGATCGACGACTACGCCGTCAAGGTGATCTTCAAGGCGCCGACGCCGTTCTGGGCCGATCCGTTCGTCGGTTCGGTCGGCCAGATCCTGCCAAAACATCTTTTCGGCGATTATGTCGGCGCCAAGTCGCGCGAAGCGCCGGGCAATCTGAAGCCGGTCGGCACCGGCCCGTACAGATTCGTCGAGTTCAAGCCGGGCGATTTGATCCGCGCCGAGCGCAATCCGGACTATCACATCAAGAACCAGCCGCATTTCGACACGCTCGAGATCAAGGGCGGCGGCGATGCGGTGTCCGCGGCGCGCGCCGTGCTGCAGACCGGCGAATACGACTTTGCCTGGAACATGCAGGTGGAGGAGGAGGTGCTCAAGCGCATGGAAGCGGGCGGCAAGGGCAAGCTCGACATCACGCCCTCCGGCAATGTCGAGTTCATCATCCTCAACACGACCGACCCCTGGACCGAGGTCGACGGCGAGCGTTCGAACGCCAAGACCAAGCATCCGACGCTGTCCGATCCGGCGGTGCGCAAAGCGATCAACCTGTTGATCGACCGCGACGCGATCCAGAAATTCATCTACGGCCGCGGCGCAGTCGCGACCGCGAGCTTCGTCAACGCACCGAAGCAGTTCAAGTCGCCCAAGCTGACATACGAGTTCAGCATCGACAAGGCCAACAAGATCCTCGACGAAGCCGGCTGGAAGAAGGGCGCGGACGGCATCCGCGAGAAGGACGGCAAGAGGCTCAAATACGTCTTCCAGACCTCGACCAATGCCCCGCGCCAGAAGACCCAGGCCATCATCAAGCAGGCCTGCGAGAAGGCCGGCATCGAGATCGAGATCAAAGCGGTCACCGCCTCGGTATTCTTCTCCTCCGACGTCGGCAATCCCGACACCTATTCGAAATTCTATGCCGACATGGAGATGTACAATACCACCCAGCCGCAGCCCGATCCGGAGCGATTGTTGAATCAATGCGTGTCCTGGGAGATCGCGACCAAGGACAACAAATGGCTCGGCCGCAACAATTCGCGCTATGCCGACCCTGAAGCCGACAAGTCCTACAAGGCGGCGCAGAACGAGCTCGATCCCGCCAAGCGCGCCGCGCTGCTGATGAAGGTGGACGAGATCTTCTGCGGAGCCCACGTGTTCCTGCCGCTGCTCTCGCGCCATATCGTCAATGCCGGCGCCAACAATTTGATGATCGACATCTCGGGTTGGGACACCATTACGTGGAATCTGGCGGCGTGGTATCGGGCCTGAGGGCTGGACGCGCGTGTCCCGAACAAGCCGCAGCGCCTAGAGCGTTGCGGCACCGAGCCGGGCCGGCGGCTTGCTTCAGACACGCCTTTTCGACCTAGCGGTGCATTTCACCCGAGCTTTGCTTCGTCTCGCCACCCTCTTGTCGCTCCCAGCGCCGCCATCATCTGTCCACTGTGTGGTTCAGATCACAGCAGAATCACACGCCTCCGCCTACTATGGCGGTGCATGGCCGCAAACAAGGTAACGGCGGTACGCGTAAGGCTGCGGCGACGATCGACAGCTCGGGACTTTTCGAAGCCGCCTGGTGAGAGCCGGCGGCTTTTTCTTTGTTGCAACGCGGCACATGGCCCCTCCAATCGCGCGCGCAGCTTGCACCTATGAAGCGCCCGGGCCCTTCCGCTCCTCGCGCTCGTCCTCGATCTGCCGTTCCGCTTCGAGCCAGAATTCCAGATCCTGGCCGGCTGGCCGTCCCGCCTGCTCCCAGAGCTCGTAGGCACGCGCGCGCACCTGGCCGCGCCGCATCATGCGACGGAGCTTGCGCTTCAGCTCGTCGGCGAAATTCCTGAAGCGCTGGCCGGTGGTTTCGTCCTTGACGAGCGCTGCCGCTCGCGTCGCGAGTTCGATCTGGTGCTCGATCTTCTTCTGCTCATCCACCGCTGACACTGCCGTGGGAAAGGATTGTTGTCAGAGCCCGTGCTGTTCAGAGACTGAATTCCTTTCCGGGATGGTCTGTTCCCTCGGCAACAGCGCGAGTTAGCGGACGGCGTAGCCCACCCTACGCACCATCACATCTGCTCGACGCCGCTAGTGCCAGGTCGTATCGGCTTCGACGATCACCACGCGGATTTCGGGATCTTCAATCGTGTTGCAGGTGCAGGGCATGCCCTCGCCGCAGCGGCAGCCGCCAAGCTTCTCGCTCCAGGCCCGGAGCGGGTGGTTTTCACAGACCCATCCCAGACCCCGGCAGAATGGGCAGGTCTTGTCGGTCACAGCGTGTCCGGCGTCCGCAACGTGCTCGACTTGTCCTCGTTGCGCAGCTCCTGCTCGGCGGCCTGCCAAAACTCGTCCTCGCGGCCTTCGGGCTTGCCGGCCTGCTCCCACAGGCGGTGCGCGCGTTCCCTGATCTCTTGCTCGGTCGGGTCGGACAATGGTTTCTCCTCGCGTGACGCACGGCCCACCCTGGGGGGGCATGGGGGCTTGGAGGCGGGCCGTGCAGGCCAGCAATCGGCGGCGACTCTGGCCCGCCGATTCAAGCCGCGACCGTGCGCGGAGTTCCTAAAGTGAGCGCATTCGTCTCTGCGACCGGCAAGGCTGCCGATCCCCCATCGCGGAGCCTCAGCTGGTACCTCGAACGGAGGTCACCGCCGATCCCGGACTATTGCTTCAGCCCATCTGCTCATAGAATGCGAAGCCTTCCTCGACACCGCCGAAGAAGACGCCCTCGCCCTTGGACAGCACCAACGCCTTGGTGCACATCAACCGGCACAGGTCTTTTGAATGCGATGCGAGCAGCAGAATACGAGCGCGGCTGACGAACTGGTTCACGCGCTCGTGCGCCTTCTCCTGGAAGTGCGCATCGCCGGCGCCAATGCCTTCGTCGATCAACAGGATGTCCGGATTCTGGGCGGTCGCAAGCGCGAACGAGAGCCGCGCCTGCATGCCTGCCGAGTAGATGCGCGTCGGCAACGACAAATAGACGCCGAGCTCGGTGAACTCCTCGATGTCGCGCACGAGGTCCTGATATTTGTCGCTCGGCCAGTTGTAGAGATTCGCGATCAGCCTGATGTTCTCGTATCCGGTCGCGTCGGCATTGAGCGCGATGCTGCCGCTGAGCAGCGTGAACGCGCTTCCCTTCACGTCCACCGAACCGGTCGACGCCGGGTAGATTCCGGCAACCAGCCGCAGCAGGGTAGTCTTGCCTGCACCGTTGTGGCCGATCAGGCAGATGCGGTCGCCCTCTTCCAGGTCGAGCGACAGGTTCTTCAAGGCATGAATGACGATGATGCCGTTGGTGCGGCTTGCCGAGTCGGAGCCGACCCGGGCATTGCTGAACGACGGCAGGCGGATCAGGCGGAGCGCATGGCTGTCGTAGATCGGGATGCTGACGTTGACGTTCTTCAGACGAACATGAGCCATCGGTCAGCCGTTTCTCGTGGGAATCTCTTGGTTGAGCATGATCCGCTGGGAAGACCGATGTTCAGTTTTTCGGGCATGCTCTAGACGCAGAAGGCGAGTTGACCGCGCATCCGGCGGTACACCACGAAGGCGAGGCCATAGCCGGCGACGGTCACGCCGAGCACCGTCAGATAATGCGCAAGCGGCGGGACCTCGCCGAGGAGTGGATTGCGTATGATCTCGATGAAATAGAACAGCACGTTGTATTCGACGAGAAACTGCCGGTCGCTGGCGATCTGCCGATAATTCCAGAAGACCGGCGTCACGAAGAAAGCAAGCTGCATCAAATTGCGCACGATCAGCTCGACGTCGCGGTACCGCGCGCAAATGAAGCCGAGCACCATCACGACCCAAAAACCATTGACGAACAGCAGGATGATGCCGGGGATAGCCAGCAGGCTCGTCCAGCTGAGCGGGACCAGCGCAAACACGAGGCCGAGCAGATAGATGATGGCGTGATGACCGAAGGTGATCATGATCTTGAAGACGGTCCGGCCGACATAGAGACCAAGACCGAGCGTGGAATTGCTGAGATATCCGGCATTTCTGACGAAGACGCCGCCCCCTTCGATGACCAGCGCCGATATCGCCGACCACACGATGATTCCGACACCGACATAGGCGATGATGTCGGAGACGCTGCTGCCGAAGATGGCCGACGAGACGACGCTCAGGCCCAGCAGCATCACGAGCACGTTGAGGGTTTCCCACAGAGGGCCGATCCTCGAGCGCCGATACTGGCAAACCGTGTCGAGCCATGCCCAGCTCAGGGCATTGGACAACGTGTTCAAGCCACCCTGAATTGCCGAAGCCAGGGGATGCGGTTCTGCGATCGGCTTTACAAATGTTGAGGCCAAGACCACTCCCAACTTCGTGCACGTTCCGCCTCAGGCACCGCGCTCTGTATCGCACCCGACGGGCAGACCGGACGAGACGTCCGCGCAAAAGGACCGGCAGGCGCCCGCGAGATCATTCCGGTCGTCAGAGAATCGGTCAATCGCAGAATGATCTACCGAACCTCCGTGCACAGCGTCACTGTCCAGCCAAAGGGACCCTGGAAGGGCTTCGAACTCGATGTGAAGGGGAGACTCGCCACGCTGGATAGGCGGGAGGCCTCTCCGGAGGCCCACCATAACAGTGGGAGGTACGTGGTAGCGGGAGAGGGACTCGAACCCCCGACCCCAGGATTATGATATCTCGCCTCTTGTACTCTGGCGCGTTCGTACAGCAGTTTCGAAGCAAAAAGTTAGAAAAAATCGCGCTAAACCGCTCCTAGACACGTTTCCGCCGACGGGATTCTTGGACTTCGAGGGTACCTTCGTGGTACGTACCACTGAACCCTTCGGATTAACAGGAATCGAAAATGCCGTCTCGCCGCGTTAACCTGACCGCCGATGTCGTCGAGGAGGCGGTTGAACTCGCCGTCAAAGGGACAAAGGAAATCATCGACTTCTGCGACACGCTGCAGCCGTATTGGGTCCTTCGAGTCCGGGGGCACTCGGCCTCCTGGCTCGTCAAGACCCGCGCCCGCACGGTCAAGATTGGGACCGCCATCGCGCCGGCGAAGGCATCGAAAATTCCGGAATCGCGCAGGCGCGGCCCCGCCGCCGGCGATCGCTTCCTTGGATTGCGGGATGCCCAGAAGCTGGCCCGTACGGAATGGGCGAAGCTCGACGGACGTCCGCAGAACAATGAAGCCGACAAGCCGCCGGGCTGGACCTGGGGCAAACTCGTCACCGAGTACCGCGCCGAGCTCGGCAAGATGCGGGAGGACGCTTCGGGCAAACCCATCTTTCCCTCGGCGGACAGTCAGAACGACGCCCGCTTGATCTTCCAGCGGCCGGAGGTAGCGGAGCACGAGAACAGGCTGCTCACCGAACTGAACGAAGAATGGCTCGAGGAAATCCAGGCCAAGCTCCATGCAAGGAAGACCGGCGGCTTCACCGCCTACCGCAAGTTTCGCACCTACGCCCAGGCCGCGCTGACCTGGGCCGCCACCTACAAGCGCCGCGAGAGCGGCCTGACAGGACGGCGCTGGTGGCTGGCCGCCGAGAAGCGGCAGCGCACCGAAAAGGAAGTGAAGGAAAAGCGGCAGCGACAGATCGCGCTGCAGAAGAAGAAGGAGAACTTCAAGGTCGAACATCTCGGTCAGCTTCTGGCCGAGCACGAGCGCTTCTGCGCCTCGCGTACCGGGAACGCGCGCGTCTCGCCTTCCGTCCGCTGGGGCTTGTGGTGGGACGCCCTGACCGGGCACCGACGCGGCTCGGGCACGTGGATCGCGCTGGAGGACGTCCTGTTCAAGGATCCGAACGGCGAGGCCGGCTGGGGTCTCGCCACCTGGCAAGCCGAAGTCATGAAGGCCCAGAACGACTTCACGCTACCCGTGCCGCCGTTGGGCCTCCACATCATCGACTGCTGCATACGCGACTGGAAGACGGCGGCGGCCGAACGCAAGAAGCCGGTCGCCCGCGTCAGCAAGTGGGTGTTTGCCTCCCGAGTGATGAGCAACGGCGACGCCCCCGTTTCGGGATCGGCCCTTGCAAACCATTTGCGCAACTTGAGGGGCCTGCGCCAAGGCAACCACCGCGACGTTCTGCGCGGGATCCCGCCTTTTTCCATGCACATCATCCGCTCCACGCTCGGTGACTTCATTCTCGATCACACCGAATTGCCGCCGGGCACCGCCTCGCTGATCATCGGTCACGAAATCGCGGGTGACCGCAGGGACGAACTCGATCGCGTGGGCCGGACGGGAAAGCGGTGGTATTTTCAGGCGCAGCGTATTCCGGAGAAAACGAAGGCGATGGTGGCGTGGAGCGAAACCCTCTTGAAGGCCTACTCTGCCGCCGGCGGGCGTTATCCCGATTGATTCCGTTGGACGGTCGCGTTACCGGCACTCGACGAGCGCGGACGAGTCCTTGGAAACTCGCCCGCGACCCCGCATCGGCAAATTTTTCAAGATTTTTTCGCGTGGCGATTCAATCCATTGAAAAGATGAATCCTTGCGGTCTGTCGCCGCGCGCCTGAGGATCGATTGCAGTCCCTTTTTTTACGACTAAATCACGATGGAGTGCTTGGAGACTTCGCGCGGTGACGGAGATTCGAGCAAGCTCGTCTCAACCAACGAGGATTGCTCATGTCCTACCAGACTCCGTCGTTTACGATACGCCCGGCATCTTGGCTTGCTCCCGATGTGTTCTACGTGGGGGTAGACGACGAACGCGGCGTGCTGCTTCGCCTCGACCGCGACGTCTGGCGCGCCTGCTCCTCGCCGACGCAGGTGTTCGAAGGCGGAATCTTCGTCGCACGCAAGAATGTAGACTTGATCGAGGCTGCCGAGCGGGCGATCGCGTTAGGGCTCGATTCCGTGTTGCTGAAGCAGCTCGAGGAGGAGAAGCTGGAAGCGAGGCTGCGGGCGGCGAAGCGCTGGACGCATTTCATCGAGCGTGGTGCCTCGGGCGCGGGCCCCCGCGGCACGGAGTCGTCGGGCGAATGGTTACTTGTCGAGCTCGCCGGTACGCGATTGAAGTGCGGCAAGCCGGCCTTGGACCTGCTCGACCGATTCTCGCCTTCGGAGATCGAAAGCATCCGCTACGCGATGAGAGCGATGGGTCCGGACGGCTGGTACTGGCCGGTCGTCCACCAAAATCCGGCATAGGTCATTTTCGGAGGCACCGGAAAGATCCACCCTAGCATTGGGTCCGTGCTCCGGATCCAAGCCATTCCCGTCGAAGATTAGCCAGCCTCCGGATTTGCTGTTTGGAGAACTAGCTGCCCTTTTTCGACCTGCCACATGTACTTGAGGATGCTGTTCCAGGTTGGATCGACATTCCGTCGATATCCGAGCTACGGCTTAGGAAACCGTTCCATAGAAACAGAAATCAACGGCTTAGGTCCATCGTGTTGCAGATATGTTGCGTCAGCACAATGAAGCGCATTCACGAAAGATGAAGTGCGGCTGTCACGACTCCAACAGATAGCTTGGCGGAGAGAGTGGGACTCTCTTACCCCGAGCCGCGCACGCGCGAATTCCGCCGAAAAACAAGGATTCGCGAAAAGCCAGGTCGCGTTTTGTGACCACCGCTGTGTACCACCTCACCGGCCGATTCGGCCGTCAAATTCGACCGATTTGAAGACGATTCGAGGTCCCGGCGAGCGAGGCCCCGCTCGGCGCGGACGACGCAGCGCGGTCATTGCCTCCGGCCTTTCCTCGAAGCAGACACGGCGGCCTGAGATCTCAGTGGCCGCTCAGCACCAGTGTCTTGACCGGCAGCAGCAAAGCCTGGATGCGCAGCAACAGCGCGTGCACTACGCCCGTCGCGTCCACCACGTGTAGAGCAAAACCCTTCAGCCGACCGGTGCTCCGATCCGCGATCACGTCGTGGTTGCTGGTATAGGCGTTGACGATGCAGCTCGAGCCTGGCGTGACGCCTTCGAGTCCGCCTTTATAGAGGGGCTCGAGAAACGCGAGGATCGTGCCCGGCTGCCGCAGGTTTTGCGGATCGACGAGCTGTTCGCCGGAGCGGAATTGACCGGCGGCGATGTAGTCCTGCACGTTGGTGACGACAAGCGGTATGATCACCCAGGGTTTCGAGATGCAAGTCGCCTCGGCGATCATGCCCGGCTTCATGATTTGAGCTTCGATCTGGCCGAAGCCGGCTTGCAGCACATTCCGACCCGCGCCGTCCGGAATCAGGATCCCTGCCGGCCGCAGGAGCTGGTTCACTACATCACCCGGACGCAGAAGGAACTGCTCGACCCTTCCGTCCACGCCGGCGCGGACCTCTGTCTTGTCGAGATCGACCTGCGCCTCGGCCAGCTTGGCCTCCGCGCTCGACTTTTCGGCGGGCAAAAGCGTGGAGACGCGCAGCGCCGCAGCCTCCCGGGCCGCGTCGGCGCCGTCGATGCCCGCCTGTCTCTGGTCGACGGCGACCTGCAGCTTATCGATATCGCGCTGCGGCACGATACCGGGATTGCGGCGCTGCAACTCGCTCTTGGTGTCCAACTCGTCCTTGGCCTGCTGCCAGGCGGCCTTCGCCTCCCCAACCTGGGCCTCCGCCTTGACCACATCGGCCCTGGCAGAGATCAGCGCAGCGCCGACCTCCGCTACCCTCCTCTTCGCGGTCTCGAGAGCAGCCTGCTGCTTCGAGCTGTTCAGCTTGAACAGCACGTCTCCCTTCTTCACGGGGGCGCTGAAATCGACATTCACCTGTTCGACGCGACCCGCCACTTCGGGGAGGATAGGAACGGTGCGGAAATAGATCGTCGCCGAGGTGGTCGACGGGTGATAGTAGAAAATCATGGTGATCAGCGCGACCGTCAGCATCAGGCAGCCGGTGATGCCCCATCTGAGTTCGTACCACACCGAGTAGAACGTGATTTCCTTCCCGAAGCGTTTGCCCTGCCGATAACGGCGATAGAGATAATCGGGCAGAATCGTCACCAGGGAGCACAGGAGAAGCTCAAGCATGGTCCGGCCGCTCCATTGGGGTGGCCTGGGGCTCGGAGGTGGCTGATGGGGGCGCGGCGTCGGCTATGCGCTCGACGGATCCCGCGATGTTGCGCAAAGGCGTGCTGAAATCGGGGAGGTCGATCATCGCGAGCAGCAGGGCCGCGACCCAGAAGATGTGCATGTGTGTGAAAAGAGAGATCAGCCCGAGGACGGCGACGATCTCGAATTGCAGCTTCTGCGATTTGTGAGCCATCCGCTCGGGGAGGCTGTGGAGCTTCCAGTAAAGCGTTCCCACCCAGAGGACGATGGCCACCAGGAAGACCCCCATTACCACCATCAACGTGTCCGAGCCGTCGGAGCCTGGCACGAAGAACGGCAGATGGTGAGGCGCGGCCGAATGCATCTGATCGTTCAAGAAAATTCTCCCCCACGAGTCACCCTTTCTGGATCGGTGACATCTTCCCTAATGGGCGGACATAATCAAGACCATGTGGGGATGCCGTGTCTGCTGGCGCGAACAGCGCCAACGCCAATTTGAGCGACAAGGGACTAAGGGCGGGACTGAAAGCTCTTCCGCCTCGAATGCGAAACTATCGCATGCCCCGTGGCTCGTGGGTTTGATGTTCTGCGGCCGCTTCCACGGGCATCGTGAACGTGAACCTGGTCTCCTCGGGATTCGACGTAGCGACGAGCTCACCTCGGTGTGCCTTGGCGATTTGAGACGCTATGTAGAGGCCAAGCCCCAAACCCTGTCGGCTCGCGCGGGCCTTTCCGCGGAAGAACGGCTCGAACAGTTTCTCCATGGCGTCCGGCGGGATCGGCTCTCCCGCGTTGCTGACCGACACCTCGAAATCCCGTTCGCGCGTCTCCGCGCGGACTATGACGGGCTTGCTGGCCGAGCCGTGCGTCAAGGCATTTCCCAAAAGGTTCGACAGCATCTGTCCGATGCGCGAGCTGTCGCAATCGACCGGTCGGTCCACGTGAAGATCCACCAGTATCTCGCGGCCAGGTGAGGCCAGCCTCAATTCATCCACGACCTGGACGAGCACGGCCTCCAGCGGTTTGCCGGCCTTGTGCTCGAGCGCGATGCCGCCGCCGAGGCGCCCTCGCGCCAGATCGAGCACGTCATCGATCAGGGCGGCCATTCGGGCAACCGTGGTCTGCATCATGGTGATGATCTGCCGCTCTTTCTCGCTTTGCACCGTTCGGTCGAGAATTCGGGCGCCAGCGCTCAGGGCGGCAAGCGGGTTGCGCAGATCGTGCCCAAGAACGGCGATGAATTGTTCACGGAGCTCGGCCATCTGATGCTCGCGCTGCAGCTTCTCCTCGGTCGCCTCGGCGGCGGCCCTGGCCATCTCGCGCGACCTCAAGAGCTCCTGTTCGTACCGGCGCCGGTCGGTGGAGTTGATGAACGCGATCCGGACCGCGGTCGGTTTTCCCTCTGCGTCCCGCCGTTCCCTGGCGTTGGCTATCATGTGCAGCGGCTCGCCGTCGCTCTTGAGGAGGTCAAGCGCGACTTCGGAGAAGGAGCCCTGCATCCGGAGCAGCGGGGCCAGATGCGTCTCGAAGTAGATGCGCCCGGGCAATGTCAAAAGCTCCAGAAGCGGCCTTCCGATCAGTTCGTCAGCCGTACGGCCACACCACTCCATAAGGGTGCTGTTCACGTATCCGACGCGGCCGTCGGGCCGCAGAGACACGTAGCCGAACGGCCCGCTTTCCACCATATCCTCGAAGTCGGGGCGCGAACTGCTCTCCACGTGGGTCACACGAAGGTCCGCATGGCGGCGATGACCTCGTCCGGTGCGCTGAGGTTCGGGCAGTGGCCCGTGGCTTTGAGTACGATCATCCGGCTCTTCGGAATGTTGCGGTTCACGAAGTCGCCGACCGCCTGCGAAGCGATGATGTCCTCGCTGCACTGGAGAATGAGGGTCGGGGCGGTCACGCCGGCGAGATCCTTGCGGTTGTCGGAGGTGAAGGTCACCCGGGCGAAAGCCTTCGCGATGTCGGGATCCGTCCGACAGAAGCTGTTCGTGAGCTCCTCCGCGAGCTCGGGCCGGTCCGGATTGCCCATGATTACGGGAGCCATCTGGGCGGACCAACCCATGTGATTGGCCTCCAGGAACTCAAGAAGCTCTTCAATCTGCTTGGCGCTGAAGCCGCCGACGTAGTCTTCGTCGTCGATGTAGCGAGCGGACGGACCGATCAGGACGAGCTTGCCGAACATGCCCGGCGCCTTCTGGGACGCGAGCACCCCGATCATCGCGCTCACCGAGTGGCCGACGAACACGGCGTCCTCCAGACCCAGCCCCCGGCCGATTTCGACAACGTCATCGGCGTAGGCGCTCAGACTGGAATACTTACGCTTGTCGTAGGCGCTCAGGTCGGATCCCCCCGCCCCCACGTGATCGAACAGCACGGTGTTGAAATCCGCTTCGAAGGCCGGGGCGACGAACCGCCACATGTTCTGGTCGCAGCCGTAGCCGTGAGCAAACATCATCGGTTGCTCGCCGGCTCCGCGGACCTTCACATTGTTTCGTTCGAGCACTCCGGGCATTTAATTTCCCTCCTGTGGGGGCTTGGCGGATGCAGCATAGCGCACCGCAATTGGCTGTACTGTTTACTTTTGGAGGGGGGCGGACGTGGGATTGTACGAAGCGCTGCTGCGCGGTCCGCTGCTTGGGGACTTGTATCATGTTCGCGGCCCACGTCGCTCGGGAAATCGGCTGGCCGTCGGTCCGATTTATCGGTGGAGGAACAGGGCGCTTGATGCTCCGGCCTGCCACCCTTTGGTTATCTGCCTACAGTTTGGAACCAATCCCAATCCTTGTTGTTGGGTAAGGTTTTATTGACGAAAATTGGGAGCCGTCCCTTCACTCGGATGGCTTCGAGGGGTGAAGATGTCTAGTGGGGCCGACCGACCGGTTTCCGCCTTAAGGCCAAAATCCTATCGGCGCCCGGCGGTAGGACCCAGCCCTACGGTGCTTTCGGCAATCCTAGCCGGCTCGCCCGACGCGATTTGGTGCTGGCGAACCGACGGCATCATCACTCATTGGAATCCCGCGGCAGAACGCCTGCTGGGGTTCAGCGCTTCGGAGATCGCCGGTCACTCCCTGCTGGACTTGGTCACGCGCTCGGAGCGCTCAGCCGCCGAAGAGATGATTGATCGCGTGGGCGCCGGCGAATCCTTTGGTCCTTTCGAAACCGTCAGGGTAGCCAAGGATGGCGAAGCGCACGCTGTGGAGATTACGGTCGTCCCGCTGCGCGACCAGAACGGATCGGTCGTGGGCGGAGCATCGTTTTGCCGGGACATCAGCGAGCGCAACAGCGCTGCGGAATCCCTTTCGCGGACCGTTCGCGAGCTTGGAACGCTCTTCCACTTAACCGAGCGCCTGCAGGCTGCGAGATCCACCCAAGAGGTCTACGAGGCGGCGCTCGAGGCGATCACCGACGCGCTTGCGTGCGAGCGCGCTTCGATTCTGCTGTTCGATTCAGCGTCCTTCATGCGCTTCGTCGCCTGGAAGGGCATCAGCGATCAATACCGCCAAGCCGTGGATGGTCACTCGCCGTGGAAGCCCGAGACGACTGATGCGGTCCCGATCTTCGTCGCCGACATCAGGGATACGGACGAACCTGATGCCTTGAAAAAGGTGATTGAGAGCGAAGGAATTCGTGGCCTCGCCTTCATTCCGCTCGTCCGCAACGGAGGCGTCATCGGCAAGTTCATGACCTACTACAGGTCTCCGCATCAATTCAGCGAGGGAGAAACGCGTCTCGCCAGCACCATCGCACGCCAATTAAGTCTATCGCTCGACAGAATCTTGACAGAAGAGCAGTTGAGGGAATCCGAACACCGCTTCCGCCTTATGTCGGAGCATGCTCCCGTCATGATCTGGGTGAGCGACTCCGCGGGCAAATGCCTTCACCTCAATCGGGTTCTCCGCAGCTTCTGGGGGGTGGAGGAAACAGCCATTCCTGACTTCGACTGGTCGTCGACCATACACCCCGACGACGCCTCAGTCGTTGCCGATCAGGTCGGGGCCGCGATTGCGAAGCGGGCTCCGATAGCGCTGAAAGGGAGATACCGCAGCGCCTCAGGAGCCTACCGCGTGTTGGAGACCATCGCGCATCCTCGCATCGGCGCTTCCGGTGAATTCCTCGGGATGATCGGCGTCAACGTCGATGTCACCCAGAGAGAGGAAGCAGAGGCAGAACGCCGCCGTGCCGAAGAGGAATTGCAGGCAACGAATATTGCCCTGCGAGAAAACGAGGAACGGTTGCGGCTCGCGACCGCCAACGCCGACATAGGCTTCTGGGATGTGGATGAGATCAACCAGGTCCTGCACTGGCCACCCCTGGTCAAGGCAATGTTCGGTATCTCGCCGGACAAGGCAGTGTCGATGCTGGACTTCTACTCAGGCCTTCATCCCGAGGACCGGGAAGCCGTCAGCGCAGCTTATGCGGCGGCAGCAGATCCCAATAAGCGCGCTCTCTACGATGTTGAGTACCGAACGTTGGGTAAAGAAGACGGTCGGGTCCGCTGGGTCGCAGCGAAGGGACGAGGCGTGTTCGACAGTGACGGCCGCTGTGTGCGAGTGACCGGCACCGCCATCGACATCACCAGCCGCAAGGCAGATGAAGCAAAACTCAAAGAACTGAACGAGACATTGGAGCGTCGGATCTCCGAGGTGCTGGCTGAAAGGAAAGTTTTGGCCGACATCGTTGAAGGGACGGATGCCTTCGTCCAGGTCGTGGATCTTGAATTTCGCTGGCTCGCCATCAACCGGGCCGCGGCCAACGAATTCCAGAAGATATTCGGCGTTCGTCCGCAGGCCGGCCAGTGCATGCTCGACCTCCTGTCGCGCTTGCCTGCCGAGCGCGAAGCCGTCCGCGCCGTGTGGGCTCGCGCGCTCTCCGGAGAGGAATTCACGGAAATCGCTGCTTTCGGCGATCGCAGCCGGGACCGTCGCCACTACGAAATGAAGTACAACCTTCTGCGCAACAGCAACGGCGAGCGGATAGGCGCGTATCAGTTCGTCTACGACGTGACGGAACGCATCCGGGAGCAGGAGCGCTTGGCGAGAGCGGAGGAGCAGCTCCGCCAGGGACAGAAGATGGAGGCGATGGGCCAGCTCACCGGTGGCGTGGCCCACGACTTCAACAACCTACTGACGCCGATCGTCGGCGCTCTCGATGCCTTGCAGCGTAGGGGTGTGGGCGGCGACCGCGAGCAGCGCCTGATCGCCGGCGCGATGCAATCGGCGGAAAGAGCCAAGACGCTGGTCCAGCGATTGCTCGCGTTCGCCCGCCGGCAGCCCCTCCAGGCAAAACCCACCCAGGTGGGAGACCTGATTAACGGAATGGGCGAGCTGGTAGCGAGTACGTCGGGGCCCCAGGTCAAGGTTTCGGTGGAGATCGAAGCGAACCTGCCGGCCGCTAAGGTCGACGAGAACCAGTTGGAGATGGCTCTGCTCAATCTCGCGGTCAATGCGCGTGACGCCATGCCCGACGGCGGTACGCTACGCATCACCGCGGACGCTCAGCACGTGGATGCCGGACATCGGGCCAACTTGCAGCCGGGCCGCTATGTCAGACTATCCGTAGCGGACAGTGGCGTTGGCATGGACGATACCGTCAGGGCGCGTGCGATCGAACCGTTCTTCTCCACCAAAGGAATCGGAAAAGGCACGGGCCTCGGTCTGTCCATGGCTCACGGTCTGGCATTGCAGTTGGGAGGCGCGCTGACCATCCAAAGCCGTTTGGGGCTAGGTACGAACGTCGAGATCTGGCTCCCCTCGACCGATGAGCCTGTGCAGGCGGAGAGCCAGAATCAGCTCTCGGTGCCCAGCGGCCGGGCACTTGGAACGGCGCTTCTCGTCGATGACGAGCCCTTAGTACGTGCGGCCGCGGCCGACATGCTCACGGATATCGGATACGCCGTTCTGGAAGCAGCTTCGGCGGAAGAGGCCATCAGGCTGATCGGCGGCGGCCTCAAGCCCCAACTGCTTGTCACCGACCATCTGATGACTGGAATGAATGGCACGGATCTGGCGAGGCGGGTTCTCTCGGAGTTGCCTGGAACACAAGTTCTGCTGGTCTCGGGCTACGCAGAGAGCGAGGGCGTTGCGCCCGATCTACCGCGATTGGTCAAGCCCTTCAGCAGCGGTGAACTCGCAGCCAAACTGGCCGCTCTGTCCTGCAGCGGATGAAAGAGCCTTCGGTAGCTTGTCCGGTCTGCGGCGCACGCAACGCCGAAAAAAGGCGGATATCGACGAAGCATACGTGGCTGCGCACAGCGAAGTCGTGCCAGGCCAATATGTCGCCATCGCGGTCACCGGCGTCGGCATGGATTCAAAGACGATCGCCCAGGCGTTCGGGCCGTTTTTCACGACGAAAGCGGTGGGCAAAGGAACAGGACTTGGTCTCAGCCAGGTCTATGGCTTCGTGAAGCAGTCCGGCGGGCACGTGAAGATCTACTGCGAAGTCGGACAGGCACGACAGTTAAGCGCGGAGGAATCCGGCTTGCTCCCGAGCCCTGAAGGTGCGCAGGAGGAGACCATCCTTGTCTTGGAGGACGACGAGGACGTGAGGGCGTACTCGGTCGATACCCTTCGTGAATTGGGCTATCGCGTCATGGAAGCTCACGATGTACCAGCGGCCTTGCGCCTACTTGAGCGGCAGCTTCGATGTCGTTCTTTGCCAACTCGGGCTACAATTCTTCCCTGACCGGCCGCGGGCTCTTAAAGAGATGGCTCGCGTTCTCAGACCGTCCGGACGGCTCGGGCTCAGCGTCTACAGTGCCATAGAGCACACGCCGGCCGCACACGCCTTCGTGCAGGCGCTGGACAAGTTTCTCGGAGCGGAGTCCTCGCGGACCAAACGCGCAGAGCATCTTTCCTGCGGCGCGGCCGAGGTGGGTACTTGGGTGCGCCAGGCGGGTTTCGACCGCGTCGATGTCGAGACCGTTTCCAAGCAGATCAGCTTTCCGTCGACACTCGATTATGTCCGCTTTCAGCTGACGGCGACCCCCATGGCCGCGCTGTTGAAGAAGGAGGATGACATCGGTCGTGAGAGCAAAATCGCGGCGATCGCCGACGATGTGGCAGCCCGTTTGGATTCCGCCATGCTGGCGAATGGTAGGCTGACGTTTCCCCAGGAGTCCTTCGTGGTTGCCGCATCGCTTCGCTGACTGTCCATTTTCTTCCGTCCAGGACTGCCCCGCGGCAGCCGTAGCCGTGCCGGCGGCCTGAAAATGGAAACGTCGATCATGGGAGCCCGTACATGAGCGAGCATTCGAAGGAATCCGCTGCGCCGCACATGACCGAGCTGCTGTTGCACGGCTCGAAACTCAACGAGCTATTGACCTTGGAAGAGGTCCATCGATACGGCAGCGACAGCTTCTCCGATCCCGATTTCATCCGGCTATACGGCATGACGCCGGCCGAGTGGTACGCGCGAGGGGTGCGTTTGCTCGGCGGGACAGCAGTCGAGTGCACTCGGGACGCCGTTGCCGACCGCATCGGTCGGGACGTCGCGTCGCGGCGTCCCTTCCCGCCGCGGGACGTTGGGTCATTGTCGATCCCTTCGCCGGCTCTTGCAATACCTTGTACTGGATATTGCGGCACGTGCCGCACTCGCGCGGGATCGCCTTCGAGTTCGACCCTCAGGTCTTTCGGCTGACCAAACAAAACCTAGCGGTCCTCGATCGCTCCATCGATCTGAGGGCCGGCGATTACGGCCTCATGTTGGGGCAAATCGATGTGAGACAATGAGACCCTGATCGTCTTCGTGGCGCCGCCTTGGGGCACGGCGCTGGACGAGACGGAAGGGCTGGATCTGCGCCGCACCGAACCTCCCATAACGGAGATCATCGCGAAGGTCGGCGATGCGTTTCCCGCCAAGCGGATTCTTTTCGCCGTCCAAGTGTATGAGAAGTTGGATACGGCGTCACTGGCCGAGCTTCACGGAAAGCTCGATCGGTCCGACATGAAGATCTACGATACAATGTTGCCGGCAGAAACCACGGCATTCTCCTGGGAACGGCTATGCGTCGAAGTGAACGGCGCCGACGTGGCCGGACGGCTTGCGAGCGGGTTCGGGCGACCGGATCCTCATTCTGTAGAGGACGCTCCAGGATGGCCTTTGCTCAGCCGCGCCAGCGGTCGCCGGACTTGGCAGATGTAGGCCGCAGAAAGCCCGACCGGTATCTTGATATGGATGCCGGCGTTTGAAAGCGTTAAGTTTTAAGTCACCAAATTGTCACCTAGCGGCCGAAGGCTTCAGCACTTTTACGTGTCGTTCGACACTCCGCCTCTAGCGTATTGATCGGCTAGGGGTTTCTTCGATGGACATACTCTCGCAAATGCGCGGCGCCTTCTCCGTAGGCAGCGCGACCGACCCACTCGGTCGTTCGCTGCTTGTGGAGCAGTTCCGTGTGCTGCGGAAACAGGTGCCGGTTCTCTATGCGGTCCTGCTGATCGACAGCATCAGCGTGGGACTGGTTCTGCCCTCTAGTGTTTCGCCTTGGCTTCGGTTTGCGGTTCCGGCCGGGCTCCTCGCGATTTGCCTGGTGCGGTTGGTGCAGTGGGTCCGCCTGGGCCGCGCCGAATTCACTTCCGAGGACGCCTACCGTCAGTTGGTCAGAACCCGCCTCGTCGCGATCGTCCTCAACACGGGCTTCGTGCTCTGGATTCTCGCGCTGTTCGGGGTTGTGGATCCCGGCCTTCGCGCCCCGGTGGGACTACTTGTGTTCATGGGCTGCGTCGGCACGGCGTATTGCCTCGGCAGTTTTCCGCCGGCCTCCCTGTTGACCATGGTGATCGCGGGCCCTCCGATCGCGACCGCGCTGCTGCTCTCGGGGGACGGAATGATGATCTCGCTCGGGATCAATCTGCTGCTGCTGCTCGTCCTACTCGGACGGATGATCAGCACCAACTTCCGCTCTTTCGTTCAGTTGATCGAGACGCAGAGCCGACTGACCGAAGAAGGCGAGCGCGCGCGCGTCGCCGAGCAGACCGCAACAGCCGTGGCGGATCGCTTCGACAGAGCGCTCAACAACATGTCCCAGGGACTTTGCTTCTTCGACGATGACCAGAGGCTGATCGTCTGCAACCGGCAGTATCTCGAGGTCTACGATCTCGACCCCGAACTCGTCCGGCCGGGCATGAAACTGAACGACATCGTCGATCTCCGATACGCCGTAGGCAGCGCACCCAAGATGTCCAAGCAGGACTATCTGGTCTGGCGCAACAGTTCTTCCGTGATCGCCGAAGATTCCGATACCACCGTCGAACTGAACAACGGGCGCATGGTGCGCATCCGGCATCGGCCCATGCCGGGCAAGGGGTGGGTAGCCACTCACGAGGACATCACGGAGCGGCACCGCACCGAGACGGCGCTTGCGGACGCAAAGACGGCTGCGGAGCAGGCGGAAGCAAGCGCGAGAGCCGCTCACACCCACCTCACCGAGGCGCTCGACGTCGTTCCCGAGGCGCTCGCCATCTTCGACAAGGACGATCGGCTGGTTCTTTGGAATCGGCAGTACGCGGAGCTCTATTCCGTCAGCCGTAGCGCACTTGCCCCCGGCACGTCGTTCGAGACGCTCATCCGCACCGGTCTGGACGCCGGACAGTATCCCGATGCCATAGGCCGGGAGGCGGAATGGCTCACCGAGCGGCTGGCCCGGCATGCACTTCCCCAACACTCGCACGAGCAGCATCTGCCCGGCGATCGATGGGTCCGGGTCGAGGAACGGCGCACCGAAGACGGCGGAAGCATCGGCGTCCGCATCGACATCACCGACCTGAAGCGCCGGGAAGCGTCCTTTCGGCTGCTCTTCGAGGAAAATCCGCTTCCGATGTGGGTTGCGGAAGCGAATACGCGGCGACTGATCGCCGTGAACGGCGCAATGTGCCGCCACTATGGCTATCCGCGAGAAGCTCTCCTTGACATGTCGGAGCCGCAGCTCGAGTGCGGGCATCAACCCGATGCCGAGGCGCGTGACTGCGAACTCCACATTACGTCGAGCGGCGAGGTGATCCACGTGGTGATCGAGTCCCGACCGCTCATCTACGCTGGCCGGCCTGCGCACGTTTGCGTCGCCTTCGACGTGACGGACAGGAATCGGGCCCAAGAAAAGATCAGCTATCTGGCCTGCCACGACGCTCTGACGGAATTGCCCAACAGGACGGCGCTCGATCGGCACCTGGAATCTGCGATCGAACGCGCGCAGATCACGGGCGCCCCATTCGCCGTGCTCTGCATCGATCTCGATCATTTCAAGGAGATCAACGACCTGTTCGGCCACGCCATCGGGGATGCCGTGCTGCGCGAGACCTCAAGACGCCTCGAGGAGGCCGCACAAGGGGCATACGTCGCACGGGTCGGCGGCGACGAATTCATCGCCATCATCGATCAACAGCCATTGCCCGGGACGGCAGAGCTGCTGGCCACGCGCATGCGTGTCCAGTTCGAAAGGGCCATCGAAGTCGACGGACACGCGCTGCAGATCGACTTGTGCGTGGGCGTTGCGCTCTATCCGCGAGATGCTGACAACCCAGTCTCGCTGCTCGCCAACGCCGATGCCGCCCTCTACCGCGCGAAGCACGAGGGCAGAGGGGGCATCCGCCTGTTCACGAGCGCCATGGACCAGCAGTTGCGGGACCGCCGCGCGCTGGAGCACGATCTGCGTGTCGCCGTCGAGCGGGACGAACTCTTTCTGGAATATCAACCTCAACAGCAACGAGATGGCACGCTGAAAGCCTATGAGGCGCTGGTACGCTGGCGCCATCCGATTCGCGGGATCGTTCCGCCCGGAGAATTCATTCCGGTGGCGGAGCAGAGCGGCGCGATCGCGCAGATCGACGACTGGGTGCTGATGGAAGCCTGCAGGGAAGCAGCTTCGTGGGACCAGCCTCTCAGGGTGGCCGTCAACGTCTCGGCCGCGCAGTTCCGCCGCGAAAACCTCGATGCGCATGTGCGCAAGGCCCTTCGAGAGAGCGGGCTGCCGGCCTCGCGACTCGAACTCGAAATCACGGAGGGCGTGCTGATCGAGGACATCGAGCGGGCTAAGAGGACGATGCAGTCGCTCAAGACGCTTGGGGTTCAGATAGCTCTGGACGACTTCGGAACGGGGTATTCGTCGCTCTCGTACCTGGAGGCCTTCCCTCTCGACCGGATCAAGATCGACCGGTCGTTCGTCATGGCACTGGGCCAAAGCGAGCGGTCGCTGGCTATCGTGCGGGCCGTGATCGGCCTCGCTCATGGACTTGGGTTGCCGGCGCTCGCGGAGGGGATCGAGACCGAGGCACAGATGTCCCTCCTGCTAGAGGAGCGCTGCGACGAAATGCAGGGCTTCCTGATCGGACGTCCGCGGAGGCTCGCCGCGCACGACATGTCAGGAACCGTTAAGTCGTCTATGCTGGCGGCCTCCTAGCCGGTCCGACGGCGCCAGCCGGCCCGAGTCGCTCTATCCGGAACACGCTCTCGCCACCGCAGCGGCAGCCGTAAGGGCGGCCGTAGCCGGCGCGCCACGGCGATCAATCAGGCGTCAAGCGCGAGCGAGACCTGCACTTCGCAGCCCTCCGGCAGAGGCCTTCTGACGATGGTGCCCTTCATCTGGGTGGCGAGCATGCCTACGAGCCGCGTCCTAGCCCGCTCTTGACTTCGGTCGGGCATCCGATGCCGTCGTCCCTTATCGTCACCACAACGCGCTCGTCCTTGGCTCGAACATCGACCTCCACGGAGCCGCGGCGGCCCTCCGGAAACGCGTACTTGAAGCAGTTCGTCACCAGTTCGTTCACGATGAGCCCGATCGATGCCGCCTGCGAGCTCCTCACCTCGACGTCGTCGCAGCGGACGCCGATCGAGATCGTGCGGACGCCGCGATGGAAGTCGGCGAGGCTTCCGCACAACGCCTCGATGTACGGCGCAAGCGCGATCCGGCTGCTGTCGCCGGTGGCGCGCAAACGATCGTGGACTTTCGCGACCACGTCCACTCGGCTCACCGCGGACGCGATCGCCGTCTGAACGACCGGATCGCTCTCTGAGCGGGCCTGGAGGCGGAGGATCGACATGATGGTGGCTAGGTCGTTCCGGGTTCTGTGCGCGAGCTCCTGCAGCAAGACTTCCGAGTATAGTTTCGATTCTGAAAGCTTCCGTAGGGTGTGCCGCAGGAGCTCGGTGACGGCGGCGATGCAGATCCCGGTCAGGACGAAGAGGACGAGCGGGATCGCGGCGGACGATGGGAGCCCGGGCATGAAGTAAGCGGCGGCGAGTGCGGCACTTGCGGCGGTGGCCAACAGACCGGAGCCGCGGTCGAAAAGGACGGAAGACAGGAAGATGGCCGGAATGAACAGCAGAACGGGATACGAGCGAAGGTGATCGTCCAGCATCACCCGGGCGATGAACGCGATGCCTACCAGGCCGAGCGTCAAGGTGTAGCGCACCCAAATCGGAAAGTCCGATCTGGCCGTCAACAGGCGCTGGAGTGAGTCTTCCATCTCGAAGCAACGTGCCCTGCGGGGCCGATGTTCCGATCGAAAAACTACTAGTTGTTTATACTTCCGAAAACCTTCTCAAGCTGCGTTGGCCGCTTCGCGCGATTCCGTCAGCTTATCGGGGAAAACACGGATCGGTCTGAACTCAGTTCGATCTCGCCCATGCCCTCGCAACCCGGGCGCACGAAGCGATGTACTATGGTGCTCGCAGATGCTTGGCGCAACAGGTTCGACATGAACCACTTCATCTCGCGCCTGCAGCTCGCGAATAGCGGCCGTATGTATCATTTTGAACGTAAGAGAGAGCAGGGCCGGGTCGAGCTCTCGGCGATGCTTCCTCAGCAATACGATGGGAACGGCAGAATTCTCCGATCGTTGGCGGATCTATGGGGCGCAGGTTGAGGATATCGAGATGCTGGAAACGAACGATCTGCTGGTGAAGTGTCCCAGATGCGGTGCTTGGCCGATGGCGGTCAACGCGCACAGCAGCATGGTCGCGCAGCCCGAGGTCTCCTTCCCTTGCTCGCGGTGCGGTAACCAGGAAGTCGGACGCTTGCGCCACACTGCACGTCCGGATCTCCGCGCGCGCGGACTTGACGCTGCGTGAGCAAAATGGACCGTTCGGCTTGCTTCACCGGAACGTGTCTCGCCCGGGCGACTTGATGGACCACAGGTCATCCGGAGAGTGGAGACGATCATGAAACCAATTCTTGCCGCCGCGTGCTTGCTCGCGCTTGTCTCGGTCTCGCCCGCTGAAGCGAAGGGCTGCATCAAGGGTGCGCTCGTTGGAGGCGTGGCGGGTCACGTGGCCGGACACGGCAAGCTCGGCGCCGCGGCGGGATGCGTCATCGGGCACCACGAGGCCAACAAGCAGAAGAGCCCGAACGACGCGAACGCGCAGGCCTCGACGGGCCAGAAGTAGCGAAGTGCGGCGGAACGTCGGGACGCGCCCGGATGAAGATCCGCACCCATTCCGAGAGCCACATCGTCGAACTCGAAGACGGCTCGCGCTGGCAGATCTTTCCGGGCGATCTCGATCTGACGCTTGGCTGGAAGCCTGAGACGGATTTGACGGTGGTCGAAAGCGAAGACGAGGTCGCCACGCACGAACTGCTCGGCGGTGGCGCGAGGGTGCGCGTGAAGCCGGTCGGCGGGAGAGGTCAAGGACGCGCTCAACGACCGCTGAAGCGTTTGCAGCCGAGGGCAACAACCCGCTTGGACAAAGCGGGTCTGGGACAACTTTTCACGACACTGCCGGCGGCATGCCGAGGCCTAAGTGGCATGCGGCAGGGGAAATCCGATGCGGCCTCCTCAGGCCGCCGGGCCGCCATGGCCGTAAGCCCTTAAGTAATCAACCGCAATTTCGCTCGCTCAGGACCGGGTGCATGGTCCGGCAATGGAACGCCAGATCATCTTCAAATGCCCGCGCAACGGCATGAACGTCCAGCATCGGCTGGACGACGATCTGCCGGCGGCGCCAAGGAATGCCTATGCTTCAGTGAGGTGTCCGGCCTGCATGGCACTGCACTTCGTCAACAGCACGACCGGCAAGCTGCTCGGAGAACTGAGCGGCAGCCAGCCCGATGGCGGGAAACGCTCCGCCTGATCATATCGGGTCGCACTGTAGTCGCCCACGCACCAAGTGGTTTGCGGGTGTCCCGCGAGGGAGAGGCTCGATCGTGGTGAAGCTGCTCGCGCGCAAGCAGACGCTCATGGAGCAGTTGGAGAGCGATCCCGGACAGAACGAACGCGAGGAATCCAGCGCCTCGAGCCGGGAGATGCCGCACCGCCGCATGAACAACGATACCAGGTCCGCTCGGCCCGCAAACTGGCGCCTCTCGATCGGGGGCGCGCCCAATAAAATCGACCCTGACAACCGAATTGCTGTCGGGGCTGATTGAGCTCTCAAACTTGCCCGCGGGCCCCTCTCGGAGCCGACCCGGCGTCTGCGGTCGCAAACGGCGGAGCGGAGCCCGGAGTGCCTAGGAGTCCGGAGCTCCGCAACCGTAACGGCACCGGAGCTCGCGCTCATGCCGCTCGGTACAAAATCAACTCTACGAGCCTCGCAGCGGTTCGCTTTGAGCCACCTCAAATCCGCTTGGCCGCGGTACCCCGTAGGTCGGCGAAATCTCGGGGATGGCGGTCCGGCATGTCGGAACTGGCTTGGCCCGTTCGTCTTGAATCCAGGTAGCCCCTAACGGAGTTCTGCGTAACATGGCCCCGCGAGCCAACTGGAAAGGCTCCCTGCGTCTGTCCCTCGTGACCTGTCCGGTGGCGCTCTACCCGGCCACCTCCGAGTCGGAGAAGATCAGCTTCAACCAGCTCAACCGGCAGACCGGCCATCGCATCAAGTACCTGAAGGTCGACGCCGACAGCGGCGACGAGGTGCCGAACGAGGACATCGTCAAGGGCTACGAATTCGATAAGGGCCAATACATCGAGGTGACGAAGGAAGAGCTCGAGGAGGTCGCTCTCGAGTCCACGCGGACCATCGAGATCGATGAGTTCGTCGACCGCAGCGACATCGATCCGCGCTACCTGATCCGGCCCTACTACCTGCGTCCGGACGGCAAGGTCGGCCACGATGCCTTCGCCGTGATCCGCGAGACCATCCGCGAGATGGAAAAGGCCGCAATCGGCCGTGTGGTGCTGACCAACCGCGAGCACATCATCGCGCTGGAAGCCCGCGACAAAGGCCTGATCGGTACGCTGCTGCGCTACCCCTACGAGGTCCGCAGCGAGCAGGAGTATTTCGACGAGATCCAGGACGTGAAGGTCACCAAGGACATGCTCGATCTCGCCAAGCACATCGTGAATCAGAAGGCGGGGCGCTTCGATCCGGAGAAGTTCGAAGACCACTATGAGACCGCGCTGGTCGACCTCATCAACCAGAAGCGGGCCGGCAAGGTCATCCGACCGAAGGATCGCCCGAAGGGCGAGAACGTCGTCGATCTGATGGACGCACTGCGCAAGAGCGTCGGTCGGCAGGCCGCGCCGGCGAAAGAGGTAAAGCCCGATAAGAAGGCGAAGAGGGCCACCACGGGCCAGAAGGAAATGCTGATGCCTATCGCCGGAAAAAAACCGGCCAAGGAAGCTGCGAAGAAACCGGCCGCCGGCACGCGGCGGAAGTCTGCGTGAGAAGTGGAGGATGTCATGGACATAAAAGACGTCTCGGCGATGACCGAGGCCTCCGGCCTGATCGACGATCACGATGGCACCGAATTGGCTGCCGGCGCGAGAATGGCTGGGTCCCAGACGAGTACTCGCCCCGCGGCCATCTCCTTCGAAGACGAGGTCATGCGCTGGGTTGAGCGCTTGCGCGACGCGACGGTCAAGGCGCCGCTGCGATCGCTGCTCGCGGCGTTTGTGCTCGGCGTCTGGTTCGCCCGCAAGCGCTAGAACGGCGAGCCTTGCACGCAGCCGCACGCCGTTCCCCCGCCCGTCCACGGCTATGACCCTGCACCTCCAGTTCGGCGACCTCGGAAACGCCTGGCGTGCGGGCCCTCTTCGAAAGTCTCGCGTTCTGCCCGTGTCCATAAGCCAGTGAGCGACGCTATCGCCGTCAATCAAGGAGACGAGACTTTGAGAACGATGTTGCGGGATGTCTCCATATGAGCACGCGCCGCGGGCGCCCTGCCGAAATCGTAGGTACTATCGATCACAGGGCGGATGTCTCTACTAAGTCGTGGCCAGAGTTCGGCTCGCAGAGCACTGGCTAAGCGACGCTTGAGCTCCAATGGGGCAGATCGAAGAAATCCGCCCGTAATGGAGGCCCGCCGCGACATGAGTACTCGCAGCGGCAATGCCAAGCTCTTCCCGCCGCCGGCCGACAAATGCGAAATTCGTCCCCTTGGCGCGAGAGCCTCGATATCGTCGGCCAGGTGAGCGCCTGCCGAAGTGTCCAGCAAAGTATCCACGCCTCGCCCGTCCGTTGCGGCCAATATTTGGGCGGAAAGATCAGGCGCTGCATAGTCAAATACGACGCGACATCCCAATGAGCGCGCGATCTCTCGCTTTTCCGTTGTCCCGGCCGTAGCAAAGACGTCGTGGCCGAGTGCTTTCAGAACCTGAATAGCGATGGTGCCGACGCCGCTGGCACCACCATGGATGAGCGCCGTTTCACCGCGCTTGATCTGCATCAGCTCGAAAAAATTGAACCAGGTCGTGAATAGCGCCTCTGGCAAAGCGGCACCGGCGATATGGTCGTAACCGGCCGGCAAAGGCAGCGCCAATCCTGATCGGTCGATACGAATTCGGCGTATGCCCCACCATCGGTGAGGGCCATGACGGCTTCGCCGATGCGGTTTTGCGGAACGTTCTTGCCGCAGGCGACGATGCGTCCGGATGCCTCCAGACCGGGGACCGGATTTGGTTCGCGCGTCGGGCCGGCGGCGCGCTGATGGACATCATGCCGATTGATCCCGGCCGCAACGACCTTGATCAGCACGTCGTCGGCGTCAAGCGTCGGAATTGGCCAATCCGGGACCAGACGCAAGACGTCCGGGCCGCCGGCGGCGGTAATGACTATCGCCCTTTGATGTTTGGGGATGATCTCTTCTTCAACCATGGATCAAGGTTCACGTCAGTCCGCGGTCGCGATGGAGCTCTCGCACGGTTGCGATCGAGCGAAACGGTTCCCGTCTACCAGACTCTACGCTGCTTCATCGACGACCGCATTTCTGAGCACGCCTATAGCACTGATTTCCACCTCGACGACATCGGCGGGCTTCATCCACAGCGCAGGTGTCCGCTTGGCGCCGACACCCCCGGGAGTTCCAGTGACGATGACGTCTCCCGGCACCAGCGGCAGGATCGTCGAAACGTACTCGATCAAGCGAGGTATGCCGGTGATCATCAGATCGGTCGTCGTGTGCTGCACCACTTGGCCGTTTAACCTCGTCTCGAGGGTAAGCCGCGACGGGTCCGGAATTTCGTCGGTCGTTACCATCCACGGACCAAAGCTGCCGCTTCGCTCGAACGTCTTCCCCGCAAAGAACTGACTGGTATGGCGTTGCCAGTCGCGGATGCTGCCCTCGTTGTAGCAGGAGTATCCCGCGACATGCTCCAACGCCCGCTGCGCGGTGATATGACGTCCAGCCAGACCGATGATCACCGCGAGTTCGCCTTCGAAATCGAACGAATGGCTGACCTTGGGTCGGACCAAGGGCTGAAGATGCCCAGTCTGGCTTGCCGGATAACGGGCAAACAGCACCGGGAATTCCGTCGCGGTTCGTCCGGTCTCCGCGACGTGATCGTGATAGTTCAACCCGACGCAGATGATCTTTTCCGGATCCGGGACGACAGGAGTAAACGCGACTTCTTCGGCCTTCAGGTCGCTGCTGGCCTCTTCGGCAATCTTTCGCGCTGCGTCGAGCATCCCCTTTGCGAGCAGCGTCCGCAGGGTCGGCGCTCCCTGAGCGGCCAACCGTCCGCCGAGGTCCACTACGCCATCATGACGCATCACGCCGTAGCTGGCTCGACCATCGCGAGTGAAGGACATGAGTTTCATGAGAAGTCCTCTCTGGAGCAGGTTGTTGAGACGCGCACCGGCATCATGGCTATTCCTGGCTGACCAGCGGCTCCTGGGCCACGACCGAGGCGAGCCAGGCGCAATTCGGATCCGGAACCCGCACGCCGCGGGCTGCAGCATCCAGTCGCATGTTGCGCATGCGGACCCGCTGCTCCTCCGGCAGGTGCAGTCGCTCGTGGCCCCATAGGCTTGGGCCATCGAAGGTCTCGAAGGGCTGCCACGTCGCGGTGTCGATCACTTGCGCGCCCCAGCCGTACTCCACGAAGAAGTCGGACGGGGTGTGAGCATAGAAGGACGTCATGTGATCATTCGTGTGACGACCGAGCGTATAGGCGATCCGCCCCTCTTCGAGCTGGGCGAGATCATAGCCCTGCCCGACATCGTCGAAGCTCTGCATCTCGACCATGAAGTGGTGGAAACTGCGTTTGCCCGAGCCGACCATGGCAAAGCTGTGGTGGCGGCCGTTGACGTGCAGGAAGTAGAGCGGGTATGGCGACAAACCGTAGTCCGTGACGCGGAAGCCCAGGAGATCGCGGTAGAACGGCAACAGATCGTCCACCTTGGCGACGTTCATCACGACGTGCCCCATTCCGAGAGGGCCGGTCTTGAAGCCCGAGATCGGCCGGCCTGGCTTGAACGGGTCGGGCGAAATCTCCTGTCCATGAAACACTTCCACCCGGTGCCCGCCCGGATCGCGAAACGCAATGAGGTCCGCCACACGGCGCTCATCCGCGAGGGCACGCGTTCCCTTGGAAACAGCCACGCCGGCGTTATCCAGCCGCGCGGCCAGCGCGTCGAGATCCGCCTTGCTTTCGGCCTCCCACCCTAGAAAGCCCAGCCCATCATTCTCGGCGCCGGTCACGACGAGCCTTTGCTGTCGATCGTCCATGCGAAACGCCCGAACCTTAGCGGCCGCATCGACCTTCTGCATCCCGAGCAGCCGCGTCGCAAAGCCCTCCCAGTCCTCAAGCTTGGTCGATTCGACGCCAACGTAGCCCAATGATTTGATTGCCATGACCGTTTCCTCCGCCGTTTTCCAGATCGATGCGTCGCCTTGCTTGTCCGCAGCAGCGTCGCTGGTCTAAAGGGCTGTGCCTTCCGCTGCGAACACACGTTGCGCGGAAGGGCGGGATTTGAATTCGCTCCACCGAGCGGCGCACGCCGCCGGGACTTCGAGCTTGAGACGCTCGCAAGCCCAGAAAAGCGTGTAGAACAGCGCGCCATCGGCGAATGTTGGCCCTGCGTTCCGTCGCAGGTGGCGATCGACGACCACAAACCCTTCCCGGATGATCTCCCGCCCACGCGCTCGCGTCGCCTCATGATCCGCTTCAGCCATCGCAAACTTGTCCGGACGAAACGCGCGCGAGAAGCCCTGCATGTGGATGGTCGAAACGATGAACTCGGTCAGCTCACTTGCGCTCAAAAGCGTCTCCGGGTCGGACGGCATCAGGCCCGCCGAAGGCGCCTGTTCGACAAGATATCGCGCGATCACGGGGAATTCGGTGAGCACCGACCCGTCTGCACGTTCGAGCGCCGGCACTTTGCGTTTCGGATTGACCGCCGTGTACCAGGCCTGAAAATTCTCGCCATTGCGAATATCGACTTTCCGCAGTTCGAAACTGCACCCGATTTCCTGCAGCAGATAATGAACGCCGATCGAGCAGGCGCCGGGCGCAAAGTAGAGCTTCATCATTCGTCTCCCGATTAATGCAAAACGACATCCTGATCGACGGGACGCCACGCAAGACAACGCCGCTGTAAAGCCATAAGCACTGCGTCGGACGCGAAGACGATGAGTACGATCAAGGTGATGCCGGCATAGACGCCCGCAATGTCCGCAGAATTGTAGGATTGCTCGATGTAATGGCCAACGCCGTTCTCGGCCGCGAGAAACTCGCCGACAAGTGCAGCATTGATCGCCCATGGAAGCGCGGCCCGCAGCGCCGTCCACACAAACGGCTGCACGCTATTCCAGATCACCTCGCGCGCCACTTCGATCTTGCTCGCGCCGAAGATCGATACCGTTTGCACGAGGTTCGGGCCGATGGATCGTATTCCGGCGGCCGTGGCGACGAAGACCAGGAAGAAGGTCATCAGCGCAACAAGCACGACTTTCGATCCGAGACCAATGCCAAACCACAGGATGAGAATGGGACTCAGCGCGAGCTTAGGAATACCGACAGCGGCTCGGGCGAACGGCTCAACGACCGCCTGAAGCCGCTGGGACAATTGGACAAGAAAGGGAAGGACAACACCGAGGCCCGCTCCCAACATAAGGCCTATGCCGGCCTCTGCTGCGGTCGTCGCCATCATCGGGAATAGCTCGCGATTCGAGATTAGCTCCATGACCCTCTGGAGGGTGGCTTGCGGCATGGCAACAAGCGTCGGATAGGCCGCCGCGGCCACGAGCCAGATGCCAACCAGCACGACGGCGACCGCTGTTCGCGCAATGAATAGCGGCGAAGGAACAATCGCCGTCTGTGACTGTCTTGCCGAGATGATTGACGAATTTGGCATCAAACTTGCGCCCTTATCCGGCTAAACAGGCCCGGAAACTGCGGCGCGGTCACGATGCTATCGAGGGCTCGCGGCCGCGGGATGTCGATGACGTGTTCGCCTCGGACGCAAGCGGGCGACTTCGTCAGCGTGATGGTCCGGTCGCCAAGGGCGATCGCCTCATTGATGTCGTGGGTGACGAACAGGATGGTCTTCTCTCCTCGTTGCCACAATTTGACGAGATCCGATTGAATATGGAGCCGAGATTCAGCGTCGAGCGCTCCGAATGGCTCGTCCATCAGGATGACAGGAGGATCGTAGGCCAGCGTCCTGATGATCGACGCGCGCTTGCGCATGCCGCCGGAAAGTTGATGAGGGTAGTAGCCTTCGAAGCCACCGAGCCCCACCGTCTCGATCAATTCGTCGACCCGCGCCCTGGTCTCGCTGTTGAGTCGACCCTGGACAACGAGCGGATACTCGACATTCTCCCGCAGAGTCCGCCACGGCAAAAGATTATCGTCCTGCATCACATATCCGATGCGACCGCCGCATCCTGGAGACGGCTTGCTGCGGCTCGGGTCGTTGATGACCTCGCCGCGAAACAATATCTCCCCTTTCGAAGGAATATCGATCTGCGCGATCATATTGAGCAACGTCGATTTGCCGGAGCCTGAGGGTCCGATGAGCGTGACAAACTCACCTTCGTAAAGTGCAAACGACATGCCCTCAACGACCCAGCGAATGCCGTCTTTGCGTTGCCCTTGGAAGCGTTTTCCGAGGTTGCAAACATCCAGGAGCGGCTTACCGTTCACTCTCATGAGACCTTTCCCGAAGTGATGCCTTTGGAATGAGAACCCTTCCAAGCCAACAGGCGATCGTGCAAACGATCGATGCCGACGTTGGTGACGGCCACGACTAACGCGAGAGCTGTTACCGCGGCGAGTGCGCCCGTCACCTCGAAATTTCCTGCGGAATATTGGACCAGATAACCCAGACCTCGGTTCGAGGAGATCAACTCGGCAATCGCCGCTCCGCCGATTGAAAGAGGTAACGTCACTTGCACCGCCTGAAAAACAAACGGCAAGGCAGAAGGCCAGACGATGGTGCGCAACAACTGCGCTTCACTCGCGCCCGCAACCTTCGCCATCCGGAGCAGGCGAGGATCGACTCCCCGAACGCCTTCCATCGTGCTGAAAAACACGAGGAAGAAGCTGACGCTCGCGACGAGAGCAACTTTGCTCCAGATGCCGATTCCAAACCATATGATGAAAAGGGGAATGAATGCGACCTTCGGCAACCCGTATCCGATCAAGATGAAGGGGTCGAGCACCGCCGTCACGAATGGCCGCTTCCGCAGCACGAACGGAAGTGCCAGCCCCGGCAATCCGCCGATGACAAACCCCAGAACGGCAGCCAGCAGCGTATAACCGGCATTCGCACCCAGGACGCCGTTGAGCGACCAGCGATATAGCTGCTGCGCAACGAGAAACGGCGAACTTATCGGCTCGGGGCCGGTCCAGACGCTTGCGGCTTGCCAAACAAGCAGAAGCATAGCTCCGAATGCGATCTTGTCGAAGGTTGCACTATTCATGGGTTTGATCCCGCCGCCCTCTAGGGGGTGAACGTCGTGAGATAGAGTTCTGCCTCGGGGGGCAGTTTGGCGTCAGAAGGAATGATTCCGCTGATCCGATCGAAGGCGATGACGTTGTCCAGCATGGCGCTCGTCAGCTTCATGTCCGGCTGAGCGAACGGGGCAAACACTTCGTAGGACGCCTTAAGGATATCAGGCTCCATCTTGTCGAACGATTTGCCGAGCGCCTCGAGGCTCGCGGAACGGTCCGTCTTCATCAACGCGATGGCGTCCTTTAGAGCCGCCACGAATCCCTGGCAGCGCACCGTTTCGGCATCGCAGTAGCCCGGCCGGACTAGAACGACGTTGTATGGAAAGGGCTTCAGCTCGGGGAGAGAGACCTCCGGCCCCAACAGCCATCGAACACCGCCCTCCTTGACGGCCAGAAGAGAGAATGGAGGCGAGAAGACCATGGCGTCGATCGTGCCTGCCTTCAGCGCCGCGACCATCGCGGGCGGCTGTAGCGCCGTGATCGTGAAATCGGTTTCCGGGTTCATTCCCGCCTTGATCGCGACGAAGCGCAGGAAACTGTGGGGCAGACCATTGATGGCATCGACCCCGATGGTCAGCCCCTTCAAGGCACGGATTTTCGCCATCGCGTCGGCGTTGGGCGCCATTTCCAGTTTTTTGGCTACGGCGTCGCGGATGACGATATCCGTCGTGAAGCGATCCTGGGTATTGGCTATCGCAACGAGCTTCTGATTTCGTGCCGCGGCCGCAATCTGGATTCCGCCCGAGATCACCGAGAAGTCGGCACTCTTGCCGAGCATCGCGTTGATGACGCCGGGCCCGGCGACATAGATGATCTTGGGTTCGATGCCATGTTGGCGAAAGAAGCCGCGCTCCTGCGCGATGTAGAGTGGCGCGAATAGGAGCGACTGAGCGGGCAAGACGATCGTCGTTGGAACCGGCGATTGGGCCAGCGCTTGCGATCCCTGCAGGGCGCCAAGAGAGATCATCGCAAGACTGAATGCTCGGCCTGCGCAACACATTCTTTTGGTCATAAAGCCTCTCCCTCCTATTTTTTGCTTTGTTTGATCGGTCCGCATGTCTCAAGCGGCAGACGGCTCCTCGTCGCTTCTGACGTCCAGTCCGGCCAAGGCCGTCCTAAGAGCGCGTTCGATGAATATCGCTGGATCGGCCACTGCGTGAGAGCTGCGCGCGGCGACGTAGCCGTCGGGCCTGATCAGGACCATCCCGCGCGGACCGATGCCGTAGGATTGAACAAAGGAGCCGTCTTGAGCGATGTAGTCGCCGCCCGGGCCGATGCTGCAGCAACGCCCTGGAAGACGAAGCTCTGCGGACACCTCGGCAAAGGCGCGCTGCCAATCGTCCCCGTCCGGAGTCGTCAGCATCAGGAAGGAGCCGGCACCGGCAAGATCGATGGTCGACAATCTGCCGTTTGGCCCTTGCAGCCAGAGATGAGGTGCGCGGTGCCCGGGACGGGCAACCGGTTTGTAATGCTCGATGCGGAAGGGCGGAGCCGACGTCCCGTCAGGCGATATCCATCGGGAAGAATAGGCGTGACCGAATGTCTGGCCTATGTAGTCAAAGTGCTCGCGAAGGCTCGGGATCACTTCCCGGATGTGGCGCTCGGCTGCCGCCGAATCCGGGCCCTCAAGCATCTTGGCGATCGGGCTGTCGTGCGTTGCCATCCCGGACAGACCACTCTCTGCCATCTTCATTGCGTTGTGAACGCTCTGCGCGATATTGGTCTGGGCGACAGGACGGCGCTCCTCGTGATAGCTTTCGAGAAGCGTGGCCGGAGCGTTGCCGCGCAACACGAAGGCCAGTTTCCACGCCAGATTATGCACGTCACCAATGCCGGTGTTCATTCCTTGCCCGCCCGTTGGCGGCAGCGGATGGGCGGCATCCCCCGCGATGAATACCCGACCTTGGCTGAACTGGTCCGCAAGCCGAGCCTGCATTCTCCATGGCAGGATGCTATGGATCTCGAGCGGAACGTCGTCTGAGCCGATGGCTGCCCGGACGATTGCTTCGCAGCGTTCGGTCGTGAACGCTTCGACACTTTCCTGGTCCGGATCGAACGCGAAATTGTACGTCCAACGTCGCCGGCCATCGAGGGCAATGAGCACTCCGCAGGTCGCGGCGTTGTAGACCCACCACAAAAGATAAGGCCGCTTTTCGACGAATTCCCATAGGTCGGCCTCGAAATAGATGCCGATCTGTCGGCCGATTCGTCCTCGTCCCGTCATTCCGATGCCGAGACGCTCTCTCACGAAGCTGCGCGCGCCGTCCGCGGCAATCACGTAGCGCGCGTCGATCGTGAGGTCGCTGGTTCCCTGCCTACATTCGAGTCGCACACCATCGGGTCGGAACGCGAGCTCTTTGAGCTCGGTGGAGAACAGCACTTTGACGGGCGCAAAGCTTCGCGCAACGTCAGCCAAGATCGGCTCAAGTACGTCCTGAGGGCATGACGTCTTGCGGCTCGGACTGGCGGCTTGATGGGCCTGGTCGCGGTCGGGAATACCCCGCGTCGCCAACACCGCGATATCTGGTCCTGTCAGCCGGGACAGGAAGGAGACTCCTGCATTGCGCTCTGGAGGCAATCCGGCTTTTGCGACCGGCTCCTCGCAACCAATCGATCGCAATATTTCCATCGTGCGCGCGTTGACAACATGCCCCCGCGGATGAGCCGATGTCGACGCATTTCGTTCCACAAGGATCGTGTTCACGCCCAACGAACCCAGCAAGGCGGCAGCCGTCAGACCCACTGGTCCGGCACCGACAATTGCCACTTCGGTCTCCATGAGACCTCCTCCCGATCGCGTGAATTATTTTTCGCGACCGAGAACCAAGCGCAACTTTGACTGACAGTCAATAATAGTTTGACTGACAGTCAATGATGCAGGGCAAGAAGTGCCCTCAACCCTTTGTCAGACCGATGGAAGATTCTTTTCGCCAAGAAGTTCGGCGTTGGCGACCGCAAGCGGGAAAAGCCGAAACGCCATCTCGACGATGGCCGGCTTATTCTTTATCTGCCCCTGAACCCAGGCCAGAACAAGTTCATCGAAATAGCCAAGCCAAGCGCGCGTCGCGACAGCAAGTTCAAGGGAGGGCGCAGTCACGCCATAAAAGCTCAGGACCAGCCGAATTCCGTGGCTGCGCGAACGTTCCCAAATGTCTTGGATTGCCGCAGTGCCACCGCCGCGCGAGTGGAAAACGTAATCGACCCGGCGGCGATGGACCTCTTCCATGTGCGCGACCAAGAAGCTGCGGAGCCTTTCTGGCGCCGAGCCAGTGAGTGTCGCCTTCACATGAATTAGATCCAGGCGGTCGGCGGCAGCTTGTGAAATTTCCTCGTAGAGCTTGGCCTTCGAGCCGAAATAGTGGAACGTGAGTCCATGGGCGACGCCCGCTTCGCGAGCAATATCTTCCGCTGAGATCTCGTCGAACGGGCGTTGGGTGAACAGTCTGGTTGCAACTTCAAGGATTCGGTCGCGCGCCGGGATGTCGGCGCGTTTCTTTTTTCGTGCAGTGACCACCGGTTCGACTCAGCCATTGAACTGTGACGGCATGAACTAACCATTCAGATTGACGGGAAGTCAACGTGCCAACGGGTCACGGCGGCCTCCGGCCTGTCGACGATCACGATGGCACCGAACTTGCTGCCGGCGCGAGAATGGCTAGGTCCCAGGCGAGCCCTCGCCCCTCGGCCATCTCCTCGGAAGACGAGGTCTGCGCTGGATCGATCCCTTGCGCGACGCGACGGTCAAGGCGCCGCTGCGATCGCTGCTCGCGGCGTTTGCGCTCGGCGTTTGGCTCGCGCGCAGGCGCTAGAACGGCGAGCCTTGCAGGCCCCATGGCGAGGAAGCTCAAGACTTTCCAGACCTCTTTGGGCTTCTATGACCTCGCGGTCGCCGCGCCTTCAATGAAGGCGGCCCTCGAGGCTTGGGCGCCGGCGGCAATCTTTTCCATCAGGGCTTCGCAAGGCAGACGGAGGATCCAGACGTGGTCGCCGAGACCATGTCGAAGCCGTGGGTAGTGCTCAAGCGGCCCGCCGGATCGAGCGGGCCGTTCGCCGAGCATGCCGACCTGCCGGACCTGAACGATGAAGGTGCCAAGCCGAAGAAGAGTCACCCCGCGGATTCAAAGAGGCGAGCGGCTCCCAAGATCAGCGGTGAGGACTCGCGCAAGGCGGCTGCAGCTTTCGAGCGCGAGCAGAAGCGACGGGATGATCAGCGGCAGAGGGTAGAGGCGGAGCGCGAAAAGAAGCGGGCCAAGCGCGAGAAGCTTGCCGCGAAAGCCCAGGGCGAGTTGGACGCTGCGCAGCGGGAGCACGAAGAACGATCGAAAGGCCTCGAAGCCGAGCGGCACGATATCGAGAAGCGGATCGAGGCCGAAGACGCCCGCTGGACGAGGGAAAGAGAAAGGCTCAAGGGCGCGCTGCACCGGGCCAGGGAATAGGCCCGCAACGCTTGATTAACCCTCCCCAGTCCTCGCTAAAAATTTTGCGGCGGCCCCCTTGAAAGTCTCTCCGACCTCCCAAATTTTGTCGGCGTCGTCCTACGACGATCGGGATGCCGTCAGGGTCCCGCCAACTGAGACGGGCACCGGTCGTGTCCGGTGCCGCTCGTAACCATTTTGCTCCCAGGAGGATCTGGCTATGCGCACTGTTGATTTTTCGCCCTTCTTCCGGTCGGCCATCGGCTTCGACCGCCTCTTTGATCTGGCCGAAGCCGCCCAGCGCGTGGGCGAAGAGAGCTATCCCCCTTACAACATCGAGCGGCTCGACGAGAATCGCTTCCAGATCTCGGTGGCGCTCGCCGGTTTCACGCCGGATGAGGTCGCGCTGACGGTCGAGCAGAACGTCCTGACGCTGGAGGGCCGCAAGGCGGACAAGGAGGGCAAGACCTTCCTGCACCGTGGCATCTCGAACCGCAACTTCAAGCGCCAGTTCACCCTTGCCGATCATGTCGAGGTCAAGGGCGCCCGCTTCGAGAACGGTCTGCTCGTTATCGACCTGCAGCGGGAGATCCCCGAGACGATGAAGCCGCGCCGCATCGAGATCAACGGCGCCGCTCCCAGCAACGTGACCCAGATTGAATCCAGAGCCGCCTGACCGGACACAGGGCAGGGACTCGATCGCCGGCCGCGCGGATCCTCCGCGCGGCCTTCCCTAACTCGTCTTTAGAAATGGAGCAAGCCATGCGGCCGACGACCGCCCCCGCCGACAACGTCGTGGACATCAATGCCCTGCTGCACCCCGACACGGCGACCGAACATCCGAGTTGCTACGATATCGTCTTGAAGCCGCGCGGACGCGGCCGGTGGAAGTGGGCCGTGCGCCGGTCTTGCGGAGAAATTCTGATGTCAGGGTCAGAGTGCGGCCGCGCGGCCGCGAGGTACAAGGCGGAGCGGGCGCTGTTTCTGCTGCTGAACGCCAGCGCATCGCGCGCGGCGTCTGTCGGAGGAAGGGCACCGGACTGGCTATAGGAACTCTCGACGTCACCGGCCGGTTGTCCGCCTCACGATCCCTGGCGCGGAGGACAACCTTGGAAAGCACCATCATCGGAGAATTCGCCACCCGGCGCGAGGCCGAGCTGGCCGTAGAGCACGTCGTCCAGGAATGTAGGGTCGCGCGAGGCGACGTCTTCGTTCAGCCTGTTGGCGCCGCGAATTCGTCTGGAACGCGATCGGCCGGCGCGGACGTCAAGGCCGCACCAACACCTGAAGGGCTGCAAAGGCTGCAAGGCGAGATCGAGGTGTCGGTGGATTTCCACGGCGACGAGCCCGACAAGATCGCCGAGGCGCTGAAGGGCGCCGGCGCAAAGACCGTTCGCACCAAGTAAGCTCTTCTGGATGGCAGGTCTCAAACATCCCGTGACCCCGGACGCTCGCTACTTCGTCGTCCGGGGGAAACTCTGGCGGATGAGCGATCCGACCATAGCTCCCGGCGACAAGGCGCGGCTGGTGAAGCAGCTGATGGATGCGCGCCGCGCAGTGAAGGCAGCCAAAGCGGCCGAAGATTCGGAGGCCGAAGCCGCAGCGCATCGACTCGTCGATCAGGCCAAGCGCGGCTTGGGAGAGCGCGGACCGGTGTGGTGGAAGGACGGCACGCCCGACTTCAATCGACACGCGGTCAAGAACACGCCGTACGCCGACTGGTACGCCGGGTCCAGGCGACAAGCCTCAGACGATCGAAACGCTTGCTCCGAAAGCCCAGCGCCGTGACTCATTCGGGACTGAGCTGGGGGTATTGGGGCGCGCTCAATCGCTGGGCAGACACTCCGGGCAGGTATCACCGATGGAATCCAAGACGGCGCGGATTTCTGCGACAGCATCGTCGGGGGAGACGCCGTAAGGTGATCCTCCCCAGCAAGCTCGAGCGCGCGCTCGCGGGCTTGGGGGTCGGTCCGATCCTTTGCCCAACCGTGCTCCTCGCATTCGTGGATCGCGCCGGCCTCCTGCAGCAGGCCGATCGCCCAGCCGCGCAGCGTACGGATCGCCGGCCGTCGTTCCTTCCTCATCAGCATCGAGATCGCTCCTGCCGGGATCGAATCCTTCCGCCCGCCCGCTCGCTCCAGGCGGTTAGCACGGGTCAGGGATTCGCAATCGGCAGGCCTGAGTCTCTTCCACGTGCTCCGTGGCGCCTGTGCGGAACGCAGCGCCCACTCACAGGAAAGCCGGTGACGCACGACGAATCGTGAGGTTTTTCGGTCACCCTTGGAAATCGCGCAGCGAGAATGAAGGTTGCAGCTCCCAGCGACGCGAGGAGTACAGAGGCTGCGGCAACTGCAGCCGCCAATCCCCATGCGCGAGCGACCGCGCCTAACGCGAGCGCGCAGAATTCCATAAAGACGTAGCCGCCCTATCCGAGAGCCAGCTGCGACTTCGTCGACCATGCGGCGAATGCCGAACCTCGCCGAGTCAAGAGCCCTGCAGCAGAAATCCCCGTTGATGCCGGTTGTCCTAAAGACATGAAATCATCGCATTAACCAAGGTCGAGCTAAAAAACTTTCATCGATTGAATGCAATCGGTTGGCATTCGCTTGAACAGACGAGTCCTTGGAAGTTTGCACGGGAGCACGGAGGCGCGTTTGACGTCAATAGAAAGAGCACCCAAATGACGCGAACCGCCGGCGAAACGCGGCAACGTGAACAGGACAGACCGATGAAATTCGACGAATTCCAGTCAGGGCCTCCGCTCAGCATCATGGCCGCCCTAGGACCCCGCTTTCGTGGCGCGCTCGAAGCGGCGACGAGCTACGCCGGTTTCCGCAAAGCAATCGTCGACCTCAACGACAACCAGGATCGCGGCTGCTTCATCGATGCGGCGCGAAGGTACGGCGGTGTCTGCAGCGCCGGCGAGCGCGAACTTCTCAAAGGCATCTGCTTGCTCTGCGACTTCGCGCAGGTTGCCGATGAAATTTCCGCCGGAGAAGCTTACGTCAATATGACGCGCTGCGGCGGAGATTTCCGCCGGGCGTTTGCTGCATGCATCCTCCATGCCGGATATTGAGGCTGTTGCATTCGGCAGCACCACCGAAGAGACGCCTCCAGCGCCGGGACTTGCCCTTGTGAACGTCAGGCCCCTTCTTGAGGCCGCTTTGCGCCGACGATGCGCGGTCTCGATATTGGCATGCCAATGAGCGGGTTGCTCGGTTGACAGGGAAACATGCGCGAGACGGCAAACTCGGAAAGATCTAGCGACTTTCGGTGTTCGTCGTCGAGCTGGCGCAAGCACGTGGACGCCTCAAGTTATTCGACGAGCGATCGCCATATTCTTGTGAGGTTTATAAGGGCCGCATCGCCTCCGGATGGACGCTCTTGGCTTGCGATTGCGCTCAGAAACGCACGATCTTTCTAGGCGTAGAACAAGTTGTTATCGATAGGATCCTGGAGGGCGGCGATAATCGCCCTAATCTGCTTCCGCGAATACAACGGCGAAAGATCGTCAGTCTTAGACGAGGTGATGCGGACGCTCCTCGGGGTGAGCATGTCATAGCGTCCGTCTCAGGCTTGCGGTTCCTCGCCGATGAGGTGGCCGCCCTACGACTCGCGATCCGTAGCTGCAGCGTGCCTGCGCGGTAAAACATATCGCCGCCAGAGTCGTAGGGTGGTGCCCAACGTTTCCACCCTAGGCGCCCTCGTCTGCTTCGGTACCTTCGATGGACCTCCTTCGCACGCCCTCGCCTTCCGCGTCGTCCGCAAACGTGAACTCCAGGTCGTACCCGCGCTCAAAAACCCATCGAATCTTTTCCAGCACGGCGCGCCGTCTAGCGTCTGGCTTTTCGGGAAGCTGGGCCTCGACAGCCACTACTGTCTTTCTCGTTATGCCTGCGGCCGAAGCCAGACGCGCTTGATTGATGCCGGCGAGCTTGCGGGCATTCCTGATCATAGTCGGCGAAAGAAGCGGTCGTATTTTCCCTCGAGCCAATTGCAGCCATCCCTCGGATATCCTTCTTCATCCATGGGGGGCGTATGATCGACTGTCCAGAGTTCAAGGATTCGTTTTCCAAGGATTCCTGATTTTGGCGCGGCGAGCCCGATGTCGGAATTTCGCGGGTGCCGAGCCTCAATTCCCACGCCGGGTTCAGCGCAGGACGGAAGGCGCGTTTCCATCGACGACAAGGCACGGCAGCCTCACGCCTAGAAACGGAGGAGAAAGCGCAATGTCACCGAAAACATAATTATGACACATTTAGCGATGACTCTTCGACGAGATGCTTGACCATGCGTCCGAGCGACTTCCAAGGAGATGCCAAATCACTGAGCATAAGACGACGGGCACGCTGTCTGGGATCGGAGAGTGGCCGACGGGGGAAGCTCGCAAACCAACGTTCGTCAGGGACGGCAATTGCGTTCGTCTCTCGGGAATGGTTAGGATTTCCACCTTTCCTCTCTAGAACATTTGGCATGGCCGCGATCCGTCGCCATGTGCACGTCCCGGATGAGCTTGCCGTTCGCGCTGCGCATGGTCGGCGCGCAACCGTAACAACATTTAAAATTCTCAACGACCAACCAATCAGCGGTGAACGCGCGGCCTCTCGCGCGAGCGATGGAGTATTGCTATGAGTCAGACTGCCTCCGACGATGAACAGAAAGGCTGGCCTGCCGTTTTGACGTATTGGCGGTCAATGCCGGCCGAAGCGTTCGATCACGCTTCGCAAGACGAAGTAGGCTCGTGTGTTCGCAGCGTCATGACGACCAACGCGGACTTGAAGTCAGCCATCGAGGGCGATGTGGCTACTGCCTGCAGTCTGGCTCTCAAGATGACGATCCCCGCTCGCATCGGTCCACACGCCGACCTGGTCATGACGACTCTCTTGAATTGCGCTTTCGTGAATCCGGCCGCCGCTCTTGTTCTTTCCACAAGGCTCGGACAAATGCCCTTGCCGTGGCGTACACGCGCCCGCCTTTCGACATCCTGGAAGGTACACAACATCTACTTGGCACGGCGCAGCTACGGGCGCCGCTCCATTCCGGTCGCCCTCCTGCGGCGCGAGGACGACCGATGAAGCTGAAGATTCAGATCTTGTCGGACTTGCACGTCGATTGTCCCGGCGCCCGCGGCTTCCCCCCGCTGGTGTCGGACACCGACATAGTCCTGATCGCTGGCGATACCTGCGAAGGACTTCAACGCGCCATCAGGGAAATGCGCTCGGCGTATCCTCGAACCGAGATAGTAACCTGCGCCGGAAACCATGAATTCTACGGTGGCTCGTATTTCGATCAACTCGCGGAAGGACGCGAATGTGCCCGTGAACTCGGCGTTCATTTCCTCGAAGACGGCGTGGCAACATTTGGACAGTTGCGAATCCTAGGATGCACGCTGTGGACCGACTACGACCTGCTTGGAAAGGGTCTGCGCGACGCTGCCATGCAGACCGCATCTGCGACGATGCGTGATCACAAGCGCATCAAGTGGCAGAGCAAGCCGTGGAAGCGGTTCAGGCCGATCGAAGCCCGCATGCTCCATGAACGATCGCGTGCGTTCTTGGCTGCCGAACTCGCGCGCGATCACGGCGGTGCCACGATCGTGATGACACACACTGGACCTACTCTTGATCACATTCCGCCGCTGAACCGGTCGGAGTTGATCTCGGCTGCGTACGCTTCACGCCTCGACGAACTGATCGATCGTTTTCAACCCAGTCATTGGGTATCAGGTCACGTCCACTACCCTGTCGACCTGGTTCGCGGCCACACACGGCTGCTCTCAAATAGTTGCGGATATGCAGACGAGATCGCCGGTTACGACCCGTCCCTGACCATAGATATTGAGGCATGACGAACGAGACCCGGGCCCGGGGAACGGCACCCGCACCGTCGCAGCGCTCCGTCCCGGCGGTGGCCGGCGATGCGGTACATAGCGGCGCCGTGACCGCTCTGCGACTCCACAACGACATCAAGGAGAGGCTGCCATGCTCGTGGTGACGATTGAGATCTTTCCCGGCGGCAGCCAGGCTTTGCGGCGAACGATCGGGACGCTGCGCATCGGCAACGAAAGCGACTTGGCAGACGTGTCAAAATACCGCGTGTTCGCTACTCGCTCGGCTAATCCGCTCATTGGCCAGGCCTCCGGCGCCGCAGAGTTTATGGTTCTTGACCACAATCGCCGACAAGAAGTTTGGTACCTGCTGCAGCGCGTATGCAAGGAAGCCATGACGGCGGATTGGGTCGTCGACTAAACGCCCGAAAGCGAAGAATGGCTTACGCGCCGCAAAACTCCGCGGAAGGATGCCGGAGGCCTCGGGATTACCGCGCCCGTCGTGGAGCTTGCGATTGAAATCGCGTGTTCGACCGCAGTGGCGCCCGTTGCCGGTCTGCACGGGGAAGTGCGCCTGCTTACGTAGGCCCCCTCAATAAATGCAGAAAGAAAGTCGATCCTGATTTGCCAGTTCGCACGGCGGTCGGAGATCATTCCGATGTATTGCCGTGCTATGGATGGCGGTCGATCCGATATGGGCCTACTTTTAGGGCCGAGATCAACGTTCGACCAACGAAAAGGCAGCGAGAGACGCCGCTAGGCAGGCAGCCGCAGCAATCACGAGCGCCATATGGAAGGCCCGGACAAAGTCTGTGCCTTCCGAAGCCATGACCCCCGCCAGCAACGAGGTCGCGATCAGGCCTCCAGTTCGCGCAACGGCGCTGTTGAAGCCGGAGGCCGACCCCGAATGCCGCACGTCAACGGAGTTCAGCACGGCGGTCGTCAGCGGCGCAGCGGCACACCCAAGTCCAAGCGCGAGAATGATGACGGCAGGATACACGTCGCGCCATAGGCTCGCAGCGGGCCCAATTCTCAAGGCCAGCATGAAGCCTGAAGCAACTATGAGCGGACCGATACTCAGCACGGTACGGGAGCTCGTTCGCGCTGATATGCTTCCCATGAACGGAGAGACGATTGATAGCGTGAGCGGGAGAGGCAGCATCGCGGCGCCCGCTGCCGCTGAGGAGAAATTAGCGCTTTGCATCAGGGTGAACGGCAACAGCACCAAAACGGCGCCTAGGGCACCGTACAGCAGCATCGTAAGCAGCGTTAGTCCAATAAACGATCTTGAAGCGAGAAGGCCGAGAGGCAACATCGCCCGATCACCCCGGTGCTTTTCCACGAAAAGGAATGAAGTCAACGCGGCAAGAGCGAGCACCAGGATCGCGGCAGCTTCCGGAGACCATCCGCCCTTCGCGGAATACTTTGTCAACGCCCATGCCAGCGCGGCGAGACCCAATGTAGCTAAAGACCCACCCAATAAATCGAGCTTTGGCTCCTTCCTGTCGACGTCCGCTGGTACGTAGCGCCAGGAAAGCAATAGAGATGTCGCCGCCAATGGAATATTGATGAAGAATACGAGGCGCCAGCTCCCATAGTCGATCAGAGTTCCTCCCGCGACCGGACCGATTGCGCCCGAGATCGCGCCGGCAGACGCCCATATGCCGATGGCTCTGGCTTTCTCAGCGCCTAGGAACGTTTGCCCCAATACGGCGAGGCTGTTCGGCATCAAAAATGCGGCACCTACCCCCTGCGCGAATCTACCGATTAGCAAGATCGTCAAATTGGGGGCACATGCGCAAACAAGGGATGCAATCGCGAACAGCGAAACCCCCATCATCAGTAGGCGCCGCCTGCCAAATCGATCTCCGGCCGCTCCTCCAAGCAGAAGGAGCGCACTTAAAGGGATTAGATAGGAGGTGACAACCCACGGCAGAGTTTCTGCCTCTGCCCCAAGACTGCGGCCAATGGTCGGAAGCCCAACATTGACGACCGAGCCGTCGATCAAGGCCATGCTGGAAGCCAACACGGTGGCTCCTAACACCAAATATCGAGTTCCTGTGGGCGTCGAGGCGCCGACGGATGGCTCGATGGCGACATCGCAGGGAAGTTGGATTCCGACAGCCATCAACTTGTCCTTTACGCCGCCCGGGGGCATGCGCTAGTTGCTTCATATATTACAGTCACTTCGCCGTGAAGCGTGTCTTCCGCCCGTGACAACATTCTTGCGGTCTGCGTCAGCAGCATCGAGCATTCAGCTTGGCCGAATCCGTCTGGCCTGCGCGCTGTCCGCGACGCGGGCGATTGCGCTTCCATTCTCGCGCCGGTTAAAACGGTCGCGTCGGAGCTGTGAACCAAGATTGCTGTTGTGCAGGTTCAAGGATTCGCTTTTTCCCATGCTTCTTCGCGATTCCCCGGCCGCGCTTGTCAATTCCTTCGGCCCGGGCTCGCGAGTCCTTGCCCCGCACGTCTAAACTTATGGTTCGAGTAAAAAGGCTGGAGACGCTCCTGTTAAATGATGTAACCGAAACCATAATATAGCCATATTTTGACATCTTCATGAGGTGCTTCGGCGAATCTGATTATCGGAAAGCACGAGGCATGGAGCAGTTTGAGACACGTAGACGCCTCGCGCAATGCAACGCGGTCGCCATCAGCATAGCGATCCGGACGGCTGTCCCATTTAGAGCGGACGCACTCCGGCGAGTTTTCTCGGGTTAGGCGCGCCGCTCAACCCCAAACACCGACTACAGAATCGCCGCGCAAATTCGTGCGGCGAAACGCGCCTCCGCGCGCGGCGATGGAGTTTTGCAAATGAGATGGAACGAAAACGGCGGCGCGACCCGATCTGAACGGCATCGCGCGCTATCCTATTGGCGCAAGTTACCATGTGAAGCATTCGAGCTCGAGATGCAGGACGAGGTGCTGTCTTGTGTCGCGCAAATGGCATCGACTTTCGACGATATGCAAAGGGCTATCGATGGAGATGTTACGGCCGCGATCGATATCGCGCTGAAGCTCGATACGCCCGGAGTGATCACCGCGTCCGTTGACCTTACGATGACGGTGCTATTGCGCAGCGCCTTCCAGGATGCCGACGCCGCGATGGCGTTATCGACCAAGCTTCTGCAGATGCCGCTACCATCGATTGATCGAGCCAAGCTGGCCGCTTCATGGCGCCTTCACAACGTCTACCTGACATGGCGTTCCCGCCGAAGCGCATCTCGCAATCGATCGCGCCGGCGAAGCTGACGATGCGGCTCAGGACCCGAATCATCAGCGATTTCACCCTGCGCGGGTGGATCACGGGCGGAACGCTCTCCATCGCTTGCTCGGATCCGGCTCCGAACAATAGATCGCGATCAACCCTCCTACTGGGTTTGCGGGCACACCCGTATCCAATCGACGTCGTTCGCGGTCGTCCGAGCTTCACTTGAAGCGAAGACATGCCGACGAGCATGTTGCATTCGATAGCGCTCCTTCCAACGAGGTCTTGGCACGTGAAGAGCCAAAAGTCGCCCCCATGCTCCATGTCGCTGGACGAGGATTCCCGACTTCTCCCTGATGTTGCGGGGATTGCCGTTGATTCGTTCGCGGGTCCGCCGAACGCATCGGTCCGCACGCTTCGGTCCCGTCGCCGCGCCCGGCCAAGCGCATCCACGCGACCGACCCGGGACCCTTTACACTGGTGGAGGACGCGAGCCGCGCAGAGCTTCGACGATCTCGATCTCAAAATATTGGTCTTATTGCTTGATCGCTATTCGCTGACCAGACCCAACTGGCGTGACGTGCTCTCCGGAGTCTCGGCCGATACCATCGATCATCTAGCACGACATCGCTTTCCTTCCCCGAATCGGGACCTTTTGATGACAAGCCTGCTGCGCAGCGCCCTCGCGGGCGACAGGGATGCCTCGCGATTCCTGATTGCTGAGCTGCGCAGGCACGGCCTAGGCGATCTCGCCAATTCCTGGCGCCACGTCCGCCTGGGTCCGCGACACATTGCTTTAAGGCGACCCAATGCGAAGGCTCACCGAAGGCCGCCTGGCCGGAATAGCTCGAAATCTAAAAGGCAGGCGCCAAACGACGACTGACCGAAGCGCCCTGCCGATGAAATCAACATGCAAACGCAATAGGATGCACGATGAACTTCAAAGCCGCCGTTCCGGAAGCCCATGATGCGACCCTTAAATGCCCGAACTGCAATTACCCGATCAGGCTGACGGAGTCCTTGGCCGCGCCCTTGATCGAAGAGACACGGAAGCAATTCCAGAAGCAGCTCGTCGAGAAAGATGACGAGGTGGCCCAGCAGCTCGATTTGGTGCGCCAGGAACGCGACGACGTGGCTAAAGCCCGCCAAGAGGTCGAGGAGCAGGTCCGCAAGCGGTTGGATAGCGAGCGCTCTTCTCTTGTCTCTGCCGAAGCGAAAAAAGCTCGCGACGCGGCAGCTGCGGAGCTCAGGACCAAGGAAGCCGAGGCGGTCGAGCTTCGCCGTAGTCTGCAGATCAACGACGCCAAACTCGCCGAGGCGCAGCGCGATCATGCCGAGCTTCTTCGCAAACAGCGAGAGTTGGACGAAGCCAGGCGCGAACTCGAACTCACGATCGAACGGCGAGTCCGAGGTTCCGTGGAAGAGCTGCGGACGAAAGCTAAGCAGGAGGCGGATGAGGCGGCGCGTTTGCGGCTCTTGGAGCGGGAGCAGACCATCGACTCAATGGCCAGGACGATCGAGGATCTCAAACGCAAAGCCGAACAAGGTTCTCAACAGTCGCAAGGCGAGGCGCTGGAACTCGACCTTCAAAACCTCCTTGCAACGCGTTTCCCGGCCGATCTCATCGAAGCGATCGGAAAGGGCGAAGCGGGGGCAGATCTCGTTCAGCATGTAAACGGGGCCATCGCCCAGCGCGCGGGATCCATTATGTGGGAAACCAAGCGCACGAAGGCTTGGAGCGATGGATGGCTCGCTAAGCTTAGGGACGATCAGAGGCGTTCGGGAGCTGATGTCGCCCTGATCGTCTCCCAAGCCCTCCCCAAGAACGTCGAGCATTTCGATTTGATCGACGGAGTATGGGTGACACATCCCCGCTGCGCGCTGCCGGTCGCCATTGCTCTCAGACAGTCTCTTCTTGAGGTCAGCGGATCACGGCTGGTTCAGCAGGGACAGAAGACCAAGGTCGAGCAGATCTATCAGTACCTGACGGGCACGAGATTTCGCCAGCGGGTGGAAGCCGTCGTCGAAAAATTCAATGACATGCGCGACGATCTGGACAAGGAACGCAAGTTCGTAACCCGCCTTTGGGCCAAGCGTGAAACCCAGATCGTTTCTGTGATCGAATCGACTGTCGGTTTGGTGGGCGATCTTCAGGCGATCGCCGGTAAGGCCATGCCTGACATCGCCCTGCTCGACCTTCCCGATATGGAGACAAATGATGAGCTCTCCGACTTCTTTGATGGCGGGCAGACCGAGGACGAGGCTCGCGAAGGTCGTTAGCAGGGCTTGTTCATGCCGTGTGCTTCGCCGCTGGAATTGGGCCGCGCGCGAGTCGTCAAGTTAACTAGCGACAGCAGATGTCGCCGGACTGAGGCGGCAGGTCGAGGCGGCACATCCAGGCGCAGGAAATGAGGCGTATCCGCATAGGACCTCGCCTCAACGGAGCAGGCTCCACATCAGCCAGTCGTCTGCCCTTTTTCGCAGGGGGACCAAAGCTACGACGGGAGACCCGCCAGCGGCAGCACAGAGCCGTAATACGCCAAGCTATCCGAGACTATTGCCCGACAGAGATTTGGCCAAGTACTAGCATCAGCGCCAATATGCTTGAAAATACGCTCAATGCCACGATGGTGACCTTGAAGACGAGGACGGCTGCCAAGCTGCACTCCCCGAATAACTGCAAATCACCTGAATCATACTCGGTGGGCTTGCAGCTTCAACCCCTAAGATAGCTGACCGGCAGGCTCATCGCGCCGATGTTTCTCTTGCTTCGCCACCGCTTGCGAAGCAGACCCGACTCGCAAACCGGGTAGCGGCTCGACTAGTTTCGCAACAATTTCAGAGCCTTCCGGTGGCCGGGATTGTAGCGTCGGCTTTGCAAGAGAAGTTGCTCCAAAAGCGTCATCAAACAAATCACTTCATTATTTGCAGTTCAATTGACCCCTGATTGGTTTTACTACAAAGAGAACCTGCAATTGGCGGGCCGCTCTACTCCCACAGGTTCATTGCGTGAAAGCGAGGTATCTGCCGGGAGTTGCCGATGCGGATTCCAAACCTCGCTTTCACGATCTGGCCGATAATTATTAGGAGAGAGAAGATGGCAGCATACGTCATTGCCGAACACATCATAACCGATGCGGCAAAATTCGAGGAATATCGAACCAAGGTCGGACCGCTGATCGCGAAGCACGGCGGCCGCAATCTTACCAAGGGTGGAAGCCAGAAGATGCCCGAGGGCGGGCATTGGAAACCCGATCGCGTTATCATCATCGAGTTTCCCGACATGGAGGCACTGAACGCCTGGTACACTTCGGCAGAGTACCAACCGCTCATCGCCCTCCGCAAACAGTGCACGAGCGATCGCGACATGTTGTTTACGCTCGAAGGCCTTTAGTTTGGAGAAGGCACGTTCGCCGGACTGGTGCCGGGTATAAACCGCAATGGTATCAACCAGTAAGTTGGTAAGAAACCCAGCGGGGCGCCGGCACCACCACGTCTGCCGATTGGCCGGTTGGGAGCCTTCGGTGATGTCCAAATCCCGGCCCGCGACGCCCGGTCGATCCTATCGGCAGCAAATCGCGGCTCGACCAAAGGTGGCTTGCCAAGTCCCCTACAATGCGGGAGAGTACCGCATTCCTTTCTCGATTTCGCGAAATCCTATTCCGGAGTTGTCGCTTGAACGAGGTTTTTTACGCAACACTAGCTCAACGGGTTCGCAACGTTGCGCGGATGACCGCCAACCCATTCATCAAGAAGCGGTTGATCAACGTAGCCGAACGCTACCAGCTTAAGGCTGACGACCTGTTGTTCGAAGCTGACAGGCTTTATGTCGTCACAGACGATATGGGCGCCCTTCCCTGCAACGACAATTGATTGGATCGCGGCGGAGCTTTGGGCCGTTTCGTGTCTTACCGCGACGGTCGCGCAAGGAAGAAAGGGGGCGTTGGGCTCTCGATCAACCCGATGGCTACGATGAGCGGATCTCCCAAAGATGCAGACGCCAGCAGCGCCATTTATCGTGGTGCCTGGTATTCGCTCGCGAGGGCTCCCGAAGCCGGATACTGGCAATATACGATTAGCTTTGAAGGTCGAGATATAATCGGGCGCATAGAGGCGCGCCTTTCGCTCTTGGCTATCCGCCAGATCAAGCTGCGAATTGATCGCGAACTGCAGGGCACGCCTGCACGTGACTAATAGCCGATTCTTCAGCGGAATAGAGACCTACCCCTTCGACCACAAGATGGACTCTCCCCCATGAAGAGTACGCCAGCAAAAGTCATTCTTGTTCATGGAACTTGGGGCCGGGGATTCAATCCTGAAAGTAAATCACTTTCGAAACAGACTGCTGCCGCCGAACCTCGTTGGTTCGAAATGGGCTCGAAATTCTATTCGGCCTTGGCTTCCGCTCTAGCAGGCTTAGTGAAAGCGGCAGACCTGAATTCGTTTCTTTGGTCGGGAGCCAATTCAATCGAAGAACGGCGAAGCGCTGCCACGCGCCTGGCAAGGATATTAGATGACAGCGTCGCTGCAGCGCCGGAGGTACCACATTTCATCATCGCTCACAGTCACGGCGGAAACCTCGCGCTAGATGCGCGGGAGGCGATGTTGGGCAGTCCGTTCAACGTGCACATTCTGACCATGGCCACGCCGTTTCTCTCCATTTACCGCGCGGTCCCTCGGATCATCGATAGGCTTTTTGTAATCTGCCTTTCACTCGGTGCCGCAACATTCGCAGGCTATCTCTTGATAGCATGGACGTTTGCTTCCAGTTTTTTCCTGTACCTCCCTTGGTTGCTCTCCCTCATGTCGATCATTTTTGGCATCATTACCTTTTGTGTCTGGGCATATCGAGCTCTTCTAGTCACGCAGCGACCCAGTCGCCGCTCCCGAACGCTAGAGTTCGCGCGGCGTATCAACAACTATACTTTACTTGTGAGTAGCATCATATTCGCTGCCAGCTGGCTTTCGTTTGGGCGAAATCCAGCGGGTATATTTGGGAGCACGGACTTGCATGACGCTAATTCCGCGCTGTTCACCTTAATGCTCCTTGGAGGCACAGCGGTTGTACTTCCCGTGATCATTCCGTCTTTGCTCGTCTTCTTCGTCTCACGATCAATTGCAGGAAATATTCTTTACGGGCCGCAATATGAATCGCCAAAGATTTCCCGGGTGGTTCCTAATCTAAAAATCCTAAGGAGCCGACGAGATGAAGCTACTCTGACGTTGCTGTTTGGAAAGCTTGCAAGCTTTCTGACGCATATCGCCGCCTCCATTTCGATGATCATCCCGATTGCCGCGGCCTCGATTGTTGTATCCTTCTCGTATATTGCGATGAAGTATTTGCTCTCGACGGTACAAACCTATTCTGAATGCCTAGCGAGCCTTACCCCAGATTGCGTAAATCAGCAGCTTCTTGCCCTCGTCCTATCTGTTTCGATGAATGATTCGATCGCTAAAATCGCTCATTACGTCGCATTTGGGCTTGGATTGAGCGCCTTCCTCGTTTTGCTTGCAGTCATTTGCAAGTCGTTTTTTGGCAGAGAGCTGTTCTATCGATCGCTTAATGCGGCCGTCGACGTTTCCGATACGCCTGGCGGTTCCAACTCCTACAAAGTCGATTGGTGCGTTCCCTCTGAAGGAGGCCTGCTAAACCTTCGGCATTCGCTTTATAACAATCCCGATGCACTGAAGGCGATTGTGGCCTACATCGAACATGCTTGCACCACTAAGGAGCCTCTCGACGATGTGACTGCGGGCGAGCCTCCTTCGGTGGCTCGGAAGAACGAGATATGGCGCAACGCTGCGGCATTCGTGGCCGTGGGATGCATTTATGCTCTCACTGCTTCGGTCGCCTACGCTCCGTCTGGCGCTCGCTCCATCCGCTGCTCGCTCGCTTCCTATTTCGAACCATCGGCTGCAGCAGGCGGATTCACCGTCCTCGTCGCAGGCTTCGAAGGCGACTTTGAAGGCGTGGGCGACCGTTTCGCCAAGTCGATCGCCCAACAATACGGCTTTCCGGTCATCCAAACGTGCTTGCAGGTGTCCAAGAGCGCGGCCACGGGGAAGCAAGGCAGTTCGTTCGGCGAGGTATCTGCAGCGTGGCTGCTGAGGAGGCACAACTCTGATCTAATTTTGTGGGGTAAGGTGACTGGCGAACAGCGGGTCGAGTTGCATGTCTGGCACCGCGGCCCCTTCCGGGATCCGATCATTCAAACGGAGCTCAAACCGGCCGACGTTCCCGCATTTGTTGCGACGAAGCTCCAGAGTGATCTGGTCCATGCAATTGAGTATTCGGCGAGGGAAACGTCTTCGTCTAATCCGCCGCCCATTCTTTCGAAATACGCCGATCAAGTGGACGCGTTCGCTCAGAGCATCGATCGGAATGCTGATGAATTGGGAGCCTCTGCTGGATTGGGAGGCCCGTTGCGCGACTTCTTGCGCCTAAGGGATACGATTGGAATACACGTAGCTGCCGGGAGGTTGATGAAAGCGGCAGCGACGGCTTCCAACGATGGACAGCGAGCAAAAATGGCGGTTTCTCATTTTGAGCGCGCGTCGGAGATGTGGGACGGCGCGGGAAAGAACAAGAGCTCCTTGTCGAACGATTGGAAGCGAGACGAGAGCTCCGCGTTGCTGTTGGACGCTCGACTAAACAAGAATCAGGTTTCGGCAAAGCTGGTTGCATCTAGGTACTTGGCCGACTACGAGGAAGCTCGCAAAAATCTCAACTATTTAAACTATCAACTGGCTGAGTATGCTCAGAGAGCTGCTTCAGCGGCTTCCGAGGCATCTGCGATCACCGGAGATCGGGATTCGACTAGTGCATCCATCCGCCTCGCATGTGAAAGCCTATTGCTGTTGCGTTATTGGCAAGACGATAAAAAAGGGATCCAGAAGCACAATCTTGAGCTTGCTCGGCAAAGTCGGATGGGAGCCGTCCTTCCAGATACTCCACCTCCTGAGCAAAGTGAGGCATATCAAAATCTCGCCCGCCTGGGGAAAACACCCTCCTCCATCATCGCGCGGGGACGAGAAATGAAACTGAAAGATTGCGAGTCGTTCTAACGCGCTGAAGTGCAACCCTCTGGATGCCAAACGCCTGACGCCCGGGCCCGGCGCAGTAAGCATATGGACGGCCTAAGTCGATTCCGTTTCAACCGATTAGTCCGAAGCGCCTCCTCAATCGTGTTCGGGCACGATTAAGCGCAGTCGCAATCCGCCAGTCATTTTGGTCCTGAGAACTTCAAACAGATCTCAGCGGAGCGTCTGCCTGGCGGTCTCATTATTTGGCTGCGTCCCCGATCAGGACGACCTTACACACTTCTTTTAAGAGGAAATGAGGGTGGGACGCGCCCGAGGAAGAGCGTCCTATTCGGACTTTCCGCTGAGTACCTCTCCGAAGGCTTCCCAAAACTTACCGTTCCATCGCTGAAGTTGCAGCTGCGTCCAAGCCTCACTATTGATGGGACTTGTATTGACGACGATGCCTGGAAGCGCGGTCGGTAGGACTAGGTCCTTGATGGACCTTGCCTGCTTGGAGACATTCTCCCGTGAGAGATCCTCGCCGCATTGCTTGAGCAACTGCTCCAGAATTAGACCTGCCTGATAGCCCGTCAGATAGTTAAGGTCGGCGAACTCTGATCCTGGCAGGTACTTGTCGAAAAAGGATCGGTAACTTTTCATTCCCGGGTCGTCGATCCACTTGGCGTCGTTGGGGTCCTTGAAAAACGCCGCGGAGACCACCCCGACGACCTTGTCGAGGCCGACCGGCTGCAAGGTGGCCGAAACTGAACTAGACACCATGTTGATCATGGTCAGCGGCTTCCATCCGATATCGCCTAGCCTCCTGAGCGCTTGAGCGGCGAACTTGGGCGTCGCGGCGATCATCAGAACTTCCGCTCCGGAAGCCTTCAAGTTAACGACTTGAGAATCCACCGTGGGATCCGCGACCTCGTAGCCGGCAGTGACGAGCTGTGCCGACTTGTCCCTGAATGAATCTTTGAATGCGTTCAAAAAGTCCTTTCCGAGATCGTCATTTTGATAAAGCACTGCCACCTTGGCTTCTGGATGTTTTTCGGCGACAAACTTCGCGTAAATGCTCGCCTCGGTGAAGTAGCTGGGAAGTCCAGTTGTTGTGTAAGGGTATTCCTTGAAGTTCGCGAACCTGTTGGCACCGGAGAAAATGAAAAGGTCAGGCACCTTCTTTGCATTCAGGTACTTGATCGTCGCGGAATTGCCGGGCGTGCCGAGTTGCCCGAACATAAACGCAACCTCATCGCTTTCCACGAGGCGTCGGGCCTGTTCGACCGCTTTCGGCGGAGTGTATCCGTCGTCGTAGGCGACAAGCTCTATCTTACGTCCGTTGATGCCGCCCGCGTCGTTCAAATATCTTACGTAGGCGATCAAGGCCTTGCCGGTGTTACCGAGCAACGAGGCCGGACCGCTAAGCGGAAAGATCGATCCGATCTTCACCGTCGTAGCGGTAACGCCGGGCTGATCTGCTCCGTACGCGAAGGAACATCCAAGCAAAACGGCAAACGACATTGCTAGTGCTGTCGAAATTCGACGCATCTACAATCCTCCCTGAAGCCCGCCGGAGGACTGCTGCGGCGGCAAGCAATGCTCGATCGCGATTTTATGGCGGCGCCATTGCTAGAATAGTGAGTTCTTTTTTGATACCTGTCAATGGCGAACATGCCGTTTTGCAGACAGGCTCTTTGAAGTGTGGCGCAGAGATCGCCAGTGAGCGCTAAAGCTGCAATGATATCACCAAGCGGCCTGACGCTGATGGCACGCCAGAACACGGAGGCTCAGTTGAAGTTTCACCTCATCGAATTGCCCGCTCAGCCAACAGGATTTGTAAACGTCTCCAGTTCGTCCGACTGGGAAGAATGGATCCGAAAATCTCTCCCGGCTGGTCTCGCGCAAGTGGTGCACGATCGGCTTGTCTCCAATCTCAAACACATCCTGGTCGGGTTGGAGATGAAGGCGGCTCTGATCGTTCCGCATGCCAAACGAGGAAATGGCAAGGCGCTTCTGTTTGAGCCATACTTCCAAATCCTCAACTTCGAATTTTGCGTCGGGACTTTTTCGATCTGTGAAGGATTGGGCTCAGCACTGTGGTTGAGGGAAAACGGCCGGGACGGGTCGGCAGCGGACCGCATCGAAACCGGTCAGTGGAGGCCCTCCCTAGCAAAGAAGTTCGACCCCGAGGCAAAGCTGGGCGTCGACGCGGACGTCGGCAGCGCGATGAGCGTCCGAGACAGGCTTCACCAAGATAAGCTGGGTGCGCGGGCCGCAATCGATTGGCACGCATTCACCTACGAAAAGGCATTCGTTCCAGCGGCACGGGCAATTCGAAGCCTGCTGAAGACAAATGCCAGTAACGTCCCGGGTAACACGAATCTGACCGTCGAATAACAGCCCAGAAGGGGCCAATCCGGTCCCCTGCCCAAAGGTCCGCACCTTGCTCGGGCTCGGGGACCGAAAGTCTACCTTGGCGGCAGCGACCTAAGGATCGCATGGATTGTTTGGGGCGGCAATAAAGTATCAAGTTGCGTAGCAGCCGGCGGAGGTAGCTTTTCGCACCGCTCCAATCGGCCTTAGCACCTGCCCGCCTTCACCCCAAAATCAGAGTCGGCCATCATGACCAAGTATCCAGACGTTTGACGCGACTGCCAAGAAGCCTTTTCTCCTTACGTCGAAACATCAGGCGCAACACCTGCGTCGGCACCGTTGACCCACCCCTTGATAGTTGGGGCGCACTCTAAACTTGCGTGAATTCCGTGTCGCATGCCGCGTTTAGTTTGCGCGTTGTTGATGGTCGTCACTTCGACCTTGTTTCCTTCGCTCGCGTCGGGAACGGAATTGACGACAACGTCGCAACGGATCGAATTCACGAGGAGTTCGCGGCCATAGACCGACCGCGGCAAGTGTGCCACCAGGATAAATCCGAAGTAGTATGCGGCGACGAATGGGATTGCTCCCGACAGGTGCCGTTCTAGCCATCTCTCCGCAAGGTCGAACCAACCGATGTTCCAGCCCGTGATGTGTTCGAACATTGAAACTGGTAGGACGAGCAAAGCGAATGCTGCGAATGCCCAGCCACAAAGATTATTCATCGGGCGAAGAAACGAGGCTGCGATCTGAGTGGACATCGCACCTATCGTGATCGCGGCGACCGCTTCGTCATCGATCCCTCTAAGAATAAGCATCCTTAGACCCGTCATCTCCCTCAGAGAATATCTAGCGGCCTCATGAAGTCGTAAGACCTTGCGCGGAACGTAGGCGTCCCAGAGCGTGTAGGATCGGTCGAGAACTCGGGCTCCCCATGCGAGCGCCAACGCGCCACATAAAACCGGAACTAACGCGAACAGGAACGAGACATTGACGACCAGGTACTTAAAGGTCGGCGAGGTTATGCTGAAGTCGAACAGCAGCATTAAGAGAAAAGCGGGGAACGTAAGCATCGCGGTTTTGAGCGTATTGACCTGAGCCGACACAAGCCCGGTCACTTCTATCTGCAAAAACGGCGAGGCCAGCGTGATCAGCCGCAGCCGCTGATGAATCTCCGGGCAATCCTTGCAGGCTAAGAGGGCGAGGTTGGCCGCATAGCTATGGGCGATCAGTATCTGTTCGTGGCCCACCTTATCTCGATGGCGCAACTCGCGCGCCAGTCGTTGCGCCTCGGTTTTTCTCACGAACACGGAGTTGGCGCCGCTCCAGCAGAAGTCCGTCATCTCGAACGCGAGCCCGGCTTTCGTCAATTCTACGGACAATCGGTCCCGGAAATCGGACCTCTCCTGATACCAGGGGGTACGACGAGAGAGGCGGGCGAAGAGCCGATGCCAGGTCCCAGGGATTAGTATGAAAGTGTAATTCGGACAGCTCTGCGTTGTCATGCCGGTTACCGTTGGGCAAGCTTGGTCTTACTTTTTGCATCGATGCCAATCGAGCTTATCGCCAGGCTCAACTTTCGGAGAAGCGTAGCTATCGAAAGATCGGGAATCGGCCTGGACGGACCGGGCGACGAGATGCCAAGGATTGAGACCAAGCACGCTCGACGTCCGGCATTCGTAGGTCGAAGGCGCCTTCGCGCCGGCTAAACGCCCGCGTTAAGAATATCCCCTGGTCAAACATCCCTCCCCCCTGACCTGATTTGCAATTAGGCCGATTATGTCTACAACCAGAATAAGCTAGATGAGCGGAGCACAATTGTCAGGGACTTTTCATTTTGCTGCAGTCGCGAAGCGAGAATGCTGCGCGGACGTGATTTTCGTGCACGGCCTGACCGGCGATGCCGTAGAAACCTGGACTTGTTCAGCCAGCTCCGAGGCTGAGGGCAATTATTGGCCGAACTGGCTGTCCGCCGACCTGCCCTCGCTTAGTTTTTACACTATCGGATATCCGGCTGGCGTCTTCGCCCAGTGGGCCAAGAAGGAGATGAACCTTCATGAGCGGGCAAAGAGTACCCTCGAGACGCTTGCCGGATATTCCTTTGGCGACAAACCTATCGTTTTCGTCTGTCACAGCCTCGGCGGTCTCCTCGTCAAGCAGATGCTGAGAACCGCAGCGGAGTCGAACGACGATGGGTGGAACCGCATAGCTGACAGCTGCGCAGGCATCTATTTTCTGGCGACGCCCCACACCGGATCGAGCCTCGCGGATTTACTCAAGACTTTTGTGCGGAGGCTGACGTCCGTTCATGTCGACAAACTGGCGATGGAAAGCCCGGAGCTCGACGATCTCAACGAGAGCTTCCGCATGTACTGCCACGGCCGGAAGATCGACGTATGCGCCTACTACGAGAAGTACAAGACGCACAACGTAGCGCTTGTCGTCGATAAGCGTAGCGCCGATCCAGGCGTGGGTGGCGCCCCCGCAATAGCCGTCGATGCCGACCACCTCACCATTTGCAAGCCCACAAGCCGACACGACGTCGTATACCTCGGCATTCACCGGAGGCTAAAGAAGCTCGCCTTTGAACATGAGGACCGGGCAATCGGAGATGCGTTCGCTTCAGACGACCTTCAAGAGCGGGGTGAGGACCGCCGGACATTGCTTGAGAAGATGGCATCAGCCAATCGCGAGCATGAATACATGTTCGCCAACGAGTCTCAGAACCGTTTCGCGCGCGAATTCTTTCAGCAAGGCCTGATAACGCGCAAATCGCAGCTACATAACAATCTGCTGGCCGATGTTGAACAGTATTTCCAGTCTCTTATATATCATCCGCTGATATGCACCGGAGCGAACAACGCCGTTATTTCCGCCGCTATTCTGCGTGAGGTGATCGAGCCGCTCAGTTTCAAATACAGCGCCCATCGAGCGAGTACCAAGACGATAATGAACGCGCTCTATTTCCTGACAGAGCGGTGCCATGTTCGGTGGGACGCACCATGAAACTTCGCCAATGGCACGCTCAACTCGATATCTTCGACACTATGAGAAGATATCTGGCCATCCTTCAAAACTGGAACTCCATGGCGCCTCGCCGTGACCGCCTCTTTGTTTCTGATTTTTACCTCCTGAATCCCAGCCTCCTGCATCTCACCCAAATGTCCCTGGATGCTAGACGCGCGTTCAACTCTCTCAAAATTCCGAGACCCGACGAAGCGTTCCTTGAGTATCCTTCACCGCCTCTGTTGTACAACAAAATGGCGGGCACCCAGACACTGGCCGTACAAAATCTTATAGGTCGCGGTCTTTGCGACCTGAAGCTTGCCGACAGGGGGCTGTATCAGTTGAACGATACGGGCAAAGAGCTCGCCGCCTCGTTGGGTGACCGCCTGGTTCTTAGCCGCGAACGGGGCGTCCTGCGCTTCATCACCAACGAATTTGCCTCCGTTGGGATCGACAAGGGCGGGCTTCGGTCGGCCACCGGTCTGCGGAGAATTGGCACCTAATGACGCGATCGTTCATGGCCATAAAGCGTTTACGCGTAACAGCAGGCGCATCCGTCGAGTACGACCAAGAATTTCATCACGGTGTGAACGTCATTCGCGGCGAAAATAGTTCGGGCAAGTCGACGATAGCTGACTTCATCTTCTTCGGACTCGGCGGCGAGTTCGACCGGTGGAAGGATGCCGCCAGCAGATGCACGGCGGTGCGATTGGAAGTGGAGACCGCGTCGTCAATACTGACGCTTCATCGGGCGATCGGGACCAAGCTAGAACCGGTATCCGTTTATTACGGGCCACTGGCGGATTCACTCGAAGCTGACATTGAGGCCTGGCAACGCTTCCCTATCCGGCGCCCTCCGGGCGGCAAGGACCTCTCTATCACCCAGGTGTTATTTCGCGCGATCGGCTTACCGGAAGCCCCCAGCCTGGGAAATTCTAACGTTACCATGCATCAGGCACTTCGTCTGCTATATGCGGATCAACAGACCCCGCCTGGGAAGCTATTCCGCTTCGAAAGCTTCGACACAAGAGATATCCGGGAAGTTGTCGGCCAACTCCTGATCGGCGTCAACGGTTACGATTTGTATGAGAATCAGATCCGCCTACGCGAGTTGAAATCCGAATATGCTGATAAGAATCGCGACTATCATGCTGCCGTAGCGGCGCTGCCGGCTTCTGAAGGATTGTCATCGATTGCGATGCTCGACGCGCGAGGCAGCGCGCTGGCCTCGGAGAAGACCGCCGTTTTATCTGAGATCGAGAACGCCGACGACTTGGTCGGTTCCGGTCAAACCGACGACTTCGCCGCGGACCGGCGGAAGATGCAGAACAGGCTTAGGGGCGTTGCGGGGACTCTCAATCGAGTTGAAGAACACGCGACAACGCTTTCGGACGAAATCGACGAGATAAGCCAATTCGTCACCCACCTAGAAGATCAGCTCGAGACATTAAGTGCCACAGACGATTTGGCGGAAAAGGTCGGAAATATTGAATTCCAATATTGCCCGGCGTGTCTAAAGCCGCTGAGTGAGGCCGAACCAGGCCATTGCATCGTTTGCCATCAGGTCCTGGATGTCGACGAAGTGAAGTCGAAATACTTCGAAATCAGAATCGACACGGAACTTCAGATACGCGAATCGCGCCAACTACTTGATTCCAAGAATGGTCAGCTCCTCGAAGCCCAAGCCCAGGCGCGCAGCCTGCGTCGTGATTACATGGTGTTGCTCTCGGATTTCACCTCCAGATATGACGTAAGCAACTCCCCCCGCGAAAGCTTCTTGGCAGAGAAGAACAGACGGATAGGTCGCATCGACTACGAAATAGCTCACCTCGAAGAAATACGGGCTATCGTTGCGCGCATCGATGCACTTTCAATGACTCGGGCTGCATTGAACGATGAAATTGACCGCGTCGAGAAGCTTTTGAAGCGCTTGCTTGCTTCCGCGACGTCCAGGACGAATAAAGCCATGGCGTTGGTCGGCTCTATCGGCCGCAACATTCTGAAGCAAGACCTATCTCGGGAAGACGCATTTGAAGATCCAACGACCTTCTCGATAAACTTCGGGGATGACGCAATGCTCGTCGACGGCAAGATGAACTTCGCCGAGAGCAGCAACGTGGTCCTCAAAAACGCGGCCATTCTTTCGATCTTATTCGCGGCTTGTTACGATGCTGAGTTTTGGCACCCCAGATTTCTTCTGATGGATAATATCGAAGACAAGGGGATGGAGGCTGTGCGCACGCACAACTTCCAGCGTCTCCTCATCGCTGAGGCGCAGAAGGTGAAAGTCCCGTTCCAGGTGATTTTTACGACATCTATGCCGGATGCCTCGCTTGAAGGTAGCGATCTAACGGTCGGCCCACGATATAGCCGGCAGAGTAAAACTCTCTCGCACATCATTACTAAGGAGGCCGATACCCCCTCTTAGCTGGTACTGGCCGTGTGAACCGCGCAATGCGTACGACAAGCGCACCGGTAGCCGATGCCGTGGCACGGGGATTACTGTGAAAGCGTCGTTCGGGTAGCTCTGCGTTGTCATGCCGGTTACCGCTCGGCCAACTTGGTCTCATTTTTTGAAATGATATGGATTCAAACCTAGCGCTAGGGGCGAAATTTACCAACCTTGGGTCCCGCCGCTGTCGGGCTGCTGCCCCATTAGTGCCATTCGTAATATCGCAATCTCTTGTATCCCCTAGCCTTAGCGCATTCGATCACCTTCTGACACCCACTATCGATCAGCGGCCACTTCGATTTCAGCCAATCCTGTGTCAACGTCTCGGAAAATTCGACTGCCATCTTTTCTTCGCCATTGGCCTGCCGAACTTCCAGAGTTCGAACGGCGGCTTAGGATAGTTTCCGCGCACAAAAAGTCGGCCATGGGCCAATGGGTCTCTGATCAGCACGACCGATTGGTCGACCGCGAATTCTCTTCGTGTTCCTCCAGACACCGGTGATAGCCTTTATGAGATCGCCCAGGGGTTGGCGCCTTGTACCGATGACAGGTCCTTGCCGCGAACCTGGTGCTAACCGACCCCGGGAGTCGTTGCGCAGCGACAAGGTGCTGCCCAGATCGGATCGATGTCATGCTTCGTTTCGCGGACGAACATTCGCCACAGCTCACTTTGTACGGGGAGATAGGTGTGAAGAAGGGTGAAGCTGAAGCGCAAATGCCCGCGCTAATCGAGAAATGGGCAAAGGAAGCTGGAGAGCCATGGCCGCCCGACGGCCTCTATCATTACGGTTTTGGCTCGTTCTGGACGTGGATGCAGAACGGTCCGCACTATTCCTACACTAAGTTCCGTGCCGTGCCTCACGCTCGCTACGTGACCGAGATGTGGTTCGACAAAATCACGAGGCAGACGTGGCGAAACTAAGAAGAGAACGACGCCGGCGTCGCCATGTACGCGGGGCGCGTTGAGAAAGAAAAATGGACGACAATAGACGGTTTGTTGACGATTACGCCAACCCTCATGCCTGGCTACTTACCGCCGAAAACCTCCACGACCAAGCCACGGAAATGTACGGGCGGCGCAATCGATCCAGCATCCTTTCGAGACTGAACGCGAAAGGAGAAGTGGTTCACCAGATGCGAGGGGTTGATAAGCCGGTCTTCCTACTCGGAGGCTTTGCGCTTGAGAATGCGATCAAGGCCTTCCTCGTGTACGAAAACCCCAGCTGGATCTCGAACGGGCGGCTATCCAGCTTGCTTACGTCGCACAAGCTGACCGTCCTGCGAGACCGATCGAACCTCGTCCCATACAAGAAAACCTATACGCACGTACTGGAGGCTTTCGAGTCGGGGCTGGATTCCTGGTTCAGATACCCATGCGCCCTCACAGTTCAGGACACACACGAGGGGCAACATCTGTATGAGCACTTGTGGGATGGCTACACCAAACTCATGAGAGCATATGGCAAAAAGCTAGTGATGCTACTGGACAAGGAATGGACGGGGCCTCATGGGAGTCGCGGCCAATGGAAGGTTCGAGGGGAGACGCTCGGATGGCGCGGCAAGGCGTTGCCACCGCAGTATCGTCGCCAGAAAAAATCGTAATGCGAGAATAACGGAGGGGAGGCTCGCGTAGCCCGTTCCACCCTGACTTCTAAGCGCGCAATGCGTTCTGAACGATAGAAACGACGGTTCTGCCCGGCATTCTGCCGCTGGGGGGCAGTCGTTCAGCTAGGGTCAGCACCGCCCGCCACACGTCGATCTTTTCCATTACGGTGCACGCTTGTCTAGACCGCTCCGCCAAAAGCGCTTTTGCTTCTGCTTCGTTCAAGCCGATCCTTTGGCAAGTCTCAACGACTTTCTGACGGTCGTCACTACACCCGACGTCAAACCAGACCGAGTCGAATGAGACGCCTGCAAATTTTGCTTGCGCCGCGGCTCCAGAAGTAATCTCAAAAAGCCGCACGCTCGCCCATTCCAATGGATCGATGCCCATAAACGAGAATAGCTTGCGCCATTCTTCTACCGTCGGCCAGATGCCTTCCTTGATGCCTTCGCGCGCCCCAAACTCCTTAAGCCCGGGCATGTTCAGTGGTAGCTCGAACACCGAGCAATGCGGAGTGCCCCAATCCATTTCTATCCACCGGATGGCGTTTTCATCGGTGATGCCTACGCGGCCGATCGACAGAACGCGGGCAACGGCATGGCCGGACTCGTGGACGGCAGTATCTCTACTTGCGCTCCCGCTGAAAATCATTCGCTGCCCCTCCAACGGCCCGATAGCTGTAAACTATTTATAGGATCAGTATCGCTCTAGTAGGTCCGACACATTCCGATTGCGCTGTTTCTTGCGATCAAATTGACCCGACAGGTCGACTTCAACGCTTTTTTCGTTCCCGCTTCATGAAGAAGTTCACCTGTTCGACGCTGATCGGATCGCCTAAATCATCCAGCGCAGCATCTGCTAGTTTACCAGTACCACCAGCGAGTGCCCATTTCGCGGCAACGTGGTTCGTTGGCAACATGCTTGCTATCCGTTCGGCCGCCGCGACGTCCCTATCGCGCACCGCCCAGATCGCGAGCAATAGCAGCACGCGCCTTTTGTCATGCGTGGCGAGAGACTCGGCGCATTTCAAAAGCTGATCGGTGTCACCGCGAAGCGCCAGCATAAGCAAGAACCGGGAAGCGACGGGTTCAATCTTCGTCTTGACCAATTGGGGAGTTATCGATTCCAGAAGCCGCGGCACCGCGAACTCCGAAGCTACGAGCAATGCGTGCGCCGCCCTCAGTCTCACGTCGCGAGTACCGGGATTAGTGGCAAGCTCGAAGAGCCTGTCCTGAAATTGTTCGCTGGCCGAGCGCGCCAGCAGAAGGAATATCTCGTAGCGAAGATCGTAATCGCGCGTGTCGATTGCCACGCCATAAAGTTCATCCGCTGTATCGTCGTTGATCCTTCCGAGCTTCGCCATTGCCTTAACGGCGCTTTGCGCAATCGGGTAGTCGGCTGCCTCGCCGCTGTAGCTCGCCCTAGGAGACCAGTCGTCCTTTGATAGAAGGACGAGTGCAGGCATGTGGGATGGGTGAGGTCGCGCTTCGAGCAGCTCGACCAGCGCCTTGCGCACGGGACTTCCCTTGGCTTCCGCCAGGGCGAGGATATCCGGCGGCAGCGGCAACGCGGGAGGCAAGGCCTGCAGCGACCGGGCGACGACGTCCGCGAAGCGATGCGACAGTGCGGCCTTCATGTCCGCATCCATTCTGTGCCGGATGACGAATTCCAAAGCTTCTACTGCGTGGCTGGATTCGTCAGAATGCGCGAGCAGCCAGCGAGCGTCTTCTGTGATGGACAGTGGCACATGGCGATCCATCTTGACGCGGAAGAGCCGTACATCCTCGTCGACGTCTGCAACTCCCGTCAGGTATTCGCGGGCCTCGGCCGAAAGGGTAGGAATTCCCTTGTCGAGCGAATACGCAGCCTCCGCAATCTCCCGCAATGCAGACGGCAGCGACTGGCAGGCCTGCTCGGCAGCTTCGGTGTGGCGTTTTCCATCGGGACGGGCTTGGCGATGTCGAAGTTCACCAAGCTCGATGGCGAGCTGGATCAGCCGGGCCTGATTTCCCGCTTGGGATAACGTCTCGAGGATCTCGGCAAGACGCTGAGGGGCTCGCTCGACCAGAGCGATCAGGGCGGCGGTCCTGATGCTGCTCTCTTGATGTCCGGTCAGGATCCTTTGAATCAGCGGTTTTTCGAAGGCGGGATTCCATGCCCTGACCAGGACGTGCCAAACATCATCCTCGTGCTCCGTCCCGTGACCGGACGCGAATGCTCCCGCTACCTCGTCGGCCGCAGGCTTATCTTCCTTGAGCAGCGCCCGGAACCAATACCGTTGTAGATAGGCACGATGCGGATGCTGTGCGATGCGGGCCCACCCCGCGGTCGCTCGCACACGGTCGACGTAAGCCTCGAGAAACTCGCGGGCGGTGTAGCCGCTATCATCCTCGGCTAGGTGCTCGGCGTAATCCTCGCTGTATTCGCCGTTTACGATGGCCAGGTGGATTTCCGCGTTTCTTTGCAGCTCCGCTTGGCTCGGCGTTACGACTTGGACTGCGCGTTCGACGATCGCCTCGAAGGCGGCGAGATCCGCAAGAGCACCATTGGCGATGGCGTCACTGGTGTGGATGACGCCGTGATTGACCGCCTCGGCGGCCGCGGCCAGGAATGCGGGCGTCAGCCCGCCCGCCAGCCGCTCGACTGCGGCCGCAAATCCGCTCGGGTAGTCGTCTCGGGATTCAGGCAGCACGTCGCGGATGAAACGCTCTACCAAAACCTTGACGGCCGCATCGTCCTTCATTCGAGCATACCATTCCGCAGAGCGCTCGGGGGCGCCCCACCGCATGAAGCCTGGGAAAGTGCGATCCGGACGATGCAGGAGGTAGCGCGCGGCCTCCGACAGATTGCTCGCCGGCGACCCGGCCGCGGCCGCGAGCGCCAGATTGGTTTCGAATTCTTTCCCCCCTCGGGCCAACTCCCGATCTATCCAAGCATCAATCTTGAGCTGCGAAGGGGCCGCCGGCTTGGCTTTGAGCTTGGAGGTTATACGTTTCGCATCTGGCAACATGGACGGGATTTCAAGTCACATCGGACCAAAGGCGCCTCGCCCCCGCGTCCTCAACAGGAGATATCGATATGCAGAGCATATCCCGGCACATCACTCATGCAATGGCGGTCCTGGCGCTGTTTTCCGCGCCCGCCGCGCTCGCGACGACGGCGACCATCGTCTCGACGACGATGCCCCAGGTCCTGCCGCAGCCGTCGGGCGTGTATCGGTTCAAGGTCGGCGACGTTCAGATCGTTGCTCTGTCTGATGGCACTGCTCCCCAGGATCTCCATAAGCTACTTCAAGGCACCACGGCAGCCCGCACGGACGCGGCGCTCACACAAGAATTCCTGGCCAATCCGGTCCAGACCTCGATAAACGTCTTTGTGCTAGAGATGGGCTCGCGCCACGTGATGATAGACACCGGCGTCGGCGACCTGTTCGGCCCGGGAAGCGGCGGCCGGCTGACCGATAGCCTCACCTCTGCCGGCATCCGCGCCGAGCAAATCGACGATATCCTGGTCACCCACGTCCATCCGGACCATGTCGGCGGGTTGGTCCGCGGCGGCCAAACGATGTTTCCCAACGCCGTGGTGCACTTCGGAAAGCCCGACCTCAATTACTTCGTCGAACCCGCCAAGGGCTCCAGGCCGCACGCTGATGCGGAGGCGTCCGAAGAGGCCGTAAAGATGCTGAAACCGTATCTCGATGCGGGCAAGGTCGCCACGTTCACAAGCAGCACCGAAGTAGTGCCGGGTATCACGGCCACGCCGCACCCGGGCCACACGCCGGGAAGTGCGTTCTACACGCTAACCACGAGCGGCGGCGCCATCGTCTTTGTCGGCGACATCGTGCATGCCGCCGCAGTGCAGTTTTCGGCTCCCGGAGTATCTATCATGTACGACGCCGAGCCGCGGCTCGCGGTCGACGTCCGAAGAAAGGCGTTCGCCGAGTTCGCGGACAAGCGGACTCTTATCGCCGCTCCCCACCTTTCGTTTCCCGGAGTCGGATACGTCCGAAAGGCAGGCGAGAACTACCAGTGGGTCCCGATCAACTACGAGAACTGGTCCGCGAAGTAGTGCCCGGCTTCGTGAACATCCGGACGCGCCGACAGGCGCGCCGGGACGGGCCCTGCCCTGCCCAGGATCAGCGAGCCGACTTCGCCTTCAGTATAGCGATCTGGGCGAGGCGACCACCGTCAGGCGTCCACCAGGATAGACATACTACAACAGAGAGACCGGCATTCGCGATGTTGCTGCCTGTGGGGCGCTCGATCTGCTGAGGTTGGCTGGCTGGGTGTGTTGCGGGCTACGCGGGACGGCGGAATCGAAACCGTGGGCGAGCCGGTCGGCGGTCCTATTCCGGACCGGTCGGCGGATTACGAGTCCTGGCGGTCCAATTTGCCTTGGGCAGACGCCGAGTAGCGAACGAGGCCTGAGCGATCGGCTCGACGCGGCGCTGGCACGGGCGAACGACGTCGCCGCGGCAACTGCGAACAAGTCCGGCTTATTTCTTCTAAAAATGGAAACCTGATCGACATCACGAGGTGTGCGGCCGCAGATCGGTAAACGCCTGACGACATCGTTTCGGTCGAATACTGTTCAGACCAGGGGCGCCTGCCGATCATGCAAGGGCCGCGGTCCGACGCGGCCACGCGGACTATCCCCCATTGATGTCGGCTCGGCGACCGCCCAGGCCCGCCGCAATTCCTGCGATCATACTGCACTTTTGAACAGGACGAGATACCGGTCCCCCAGATCGTGAACGGCCAGCAGGCTGGCCGACACGGTCTTGCCGCCTTTGGAAAGGCGCCAGCCGCGGCCGAGAGGGATCTTGGTGTGGACCTTCGTCTCGCCGACCTTCTTGCCGGTGCGCTTTGCCGTCTTTTTCGCCGCCTTCGACCGCTGGGCCATTGCTTGAACTCCGCTTTATGAATACTACAGCGCTACCTTTAACACTCCTCCTCGCGGGCGTCGACGCCCCAACGCAGATATGATTAACGGGCATAAACCTTTGATGGCCTGGGATTGGAAGAAGACGGCCGCCGAGGCCCGGCAGCAGCTGGCCGCCGCGAGACATGGAGAGCGGGAGGCCGTCCTGAGGGCGGCCGGCGGCACGACCGACGTCAATACGGTGCGTCGGGCGGTCGCGGCGCTCGCGTTCCTTGACCGCCTGAAGGGGACGGACCGGGAGAGCCATAACGAGCTGAAGGATTCATCGTTCGGCGTAGTCGAAGTCTTCGCTCGCTGGTGGCCGATCAACGCGACCGACGCTAAAGCCGGCCTGGCGAAATGGAAAAAGGGTGAACTGACGACGCGCGGGCTCGCTGCCTCGATGAGCAAGAGCCGACCTCCGAGGCTGGCGACGACGAGCGACGAATCCTTGCCCCGGACTTACAGCGACTACGTCGAGCCGCGGCTGCGGCATGGGATCGAAACGTTGCTCGGCGAAAAGATCATGCGAAGCGAGGACAAGCCCCCTGCGCATCGTCGTGTCCACCTTCGATACAAGTTTAAGGACTCATTAAGCGGCAGGGATCGCGAAGTGGCGGCCATCGTCGTCGGCCCCTACCAGAACCAGAGCCTTTACAGGAAAAAACGAAACGACTCGATGCTGAAGGCGCTCGGCCTCGCCACTTTCGTCGACTGGGTATTCATTGTCGTTCCGAGCGGAACCGCATCCGACGACTACAACGAGTGGCTCGATCGTGCCAAGGCCGAAATCGGCTTGGATCACCCTGCGTACGGCATCCCGGTGCACCCGATAGCCCGGCTGAAAGTACTCGCTATTCAATAGTTCGATCGAGATCTGAACTAGACACCAATGTTCAATTACGGAGGCGGCAATGGTGCTTGTCGAACTGAAGATGCGATGCAGGTTTCGTAGCTTCCTCCGAAATGCCGGAAGCCACGTCAGGGCCTGGTTTGGAAAAAAGAGCACTCGCCGATAGATGCGCCCGACGTTTCGAAAGCACCCGTAGCCTATCGCATCGCGACGAAGCCCGACGGGCGCCACACGCCGACCTTCCATGATTCCGTTCGTTCGAAGGCCGCTTGTATTGGCCTCTGCAGGACCGTGAGGGGGCAAGCCGATGGATGTAAGAGCCTTCGTGGATGGACTGGTAGCGGGGAAGCGCGAGTCGCTACACGTCCCGAATCCGGCATGGTTGTTTTTCAGCGGGCACCATCGCCATACGAGGAGCTGGTCACCGAAGTTGAGTTTCGAATCACGTCTGACCAGAGCGAAAGGGCTCTCGCCGAATCACAAGGGGGGGGCGAAGCCTATTATGTTCTACGGCGAAGTCGTGCACATTCTCGGCGGCCCATATTCCAATCGCTCAGGGTTTCCTGACGTAGGCCAGAGCGCCGGCCACGCGATCACACAGCGAGCCGCGGACCTCGGCATAAGCCTTTTGTTTTGCTCGTATTCTTATTGATCTAGCTTATATTCGCGGTGCTGAATCGAACGGTCGGAGTGGTGCGCGAGGGCCATTCCAAATACGATCCGCAGGGGGAGCGGTTGATGAACGTGGAAACGGAGGGCGCGAGCGCGAGCAAGCTGAAGATCGCCTGCACGGTCTCGGACAACGTGAATATAGCCTTTTATCAGAATGCTGTCCCCATCGTTCGCGAACTGGCGATCGAGAATGCTACCGATCGCGATCTGTCAGGCCTCTCGGTGCATCTCGTATCAGAACCTGCGTTCCTGACGCCGGGCGTATGGCGCATCGATCGCATCGCTGCCGGAGCTACGCATCATGTCCGCAGCCTCGATTCGAAACTCGACCCGGCATATCTGGCTGGCGTGACTGCCTCCCGACGCGCTCAACTCCGTTTTCGAGTGGATGTAGACGGAGCGACGATCGCGGACGAGTTGGTCGAACTCAATCTGCTTCCACCTTCCCATTGGGGAGGTGTCACCACCTCGCCGGAGCTTCTCGCCGCATTTGTCAGACCGACCGATCCGAGCATCGACGTCGTACTGCGCGAAGCTTCGAGCAAGCTGGCGTCCGCCGGTCGTGACGACGCGGTTGATGGCTACCGTAAGAAGACGAAGGCGCGGGCCTGGGAGATCGCCGACGCGGTTTGGGCCGCACTCGTATCGCATTCCATCGCCTATGTCCTGCCACCCCGGAGTTTCGAACGATCGGGCCAGCAAATTCGGGGTCCTAGCGAGATCCTGTCTCGCAAGGTAGGCACCTGCCTCGATCTAAGCCTGTTGTACGCGGCTTGCCTGGAGCAAGCTGGGCTCAATCCGGTGCTCGTACTGACGGAAGGCCACGCTTTCGTCGGCTTGTGGCTGGTAGACGAGGACTTCTCCGGTCTCGTCGTGGACGATCCGCAGATGCTGCGCAAACGCGTGCAGCTGCAGGAGATGGTACTGATAGAAACTACGCTTCTCACCGGTTCGAATCCCGCAAGGTTCAAGCAAGCGGTTGATGCCGGAGCGAAACTGGTCGCTGAAGACGCGGCATCCCAATTCGAGCTTGCTATCGACATCAAACGCGCACGCAGCGCGAAGATCAGGCCACTAGACCTGTCCTTCGCCAGCGAAATTCTCGTTCCTGCCGTAAGCGAGCGCCACACCTCGCAGGGTGTCGGCGAGATCCCCGCCTTCGAAGAGGAGCTGGACAAGCAGCGTGAGCCGATATCGGACAAGAACCTCGACCGGCTCGAAACCTGGAAGCGCAACCTTCTGGATCTCACGCTCAGAAATCGCCTTCTGAACTTCAAAGACAGCAAATCCACTATAACGATCGAGTGTCCGGACGCCGCGCTGCTCGAGGACAAGCTTGCGGCTGGAGAGCGGTTCAAGCTTTTGGGACGTACCGAGGTGCTCGACGGTAGCGACGGACGGGACCCCGCCCTGCTCGCCCAACGCCTACAGGACGACGCACGGAAGGAATTCATCCTCGATGCTTTGGCGCGTGGTGAACTTCACGCCAGCGTCGGCGAATCCGAGCTCGAAGGGCGGCTGACCGATCTGTACAGATCAAGCCGGCTCGCTTTCGAGGAAGGCGGCGCGAATATCCTCTATCTTTGCCTCGGTTTCCTAAAATGGAGTCCGCAGGACGGCGCGGGCCCTTACAAGGCGCCGCTGATCCTCGTTCCGGTTCAGCTGGAAAGAAAAAGCGTCCGGTCGGGTTTCCGGTTGGCCTTGCATGAGGACGAGGTCCGCTTCAACCCGACCCTGTTGCAGATGCTGAAGCAGGATTTCGACCTTTCGGTTCCAGAGGTCGAGAGTGAGTTGCCGGCGGACTCGAGCGGCACCGACGTCGCCGGCATCTGGAAGACGGTCAGGCGACATATCAAGAGCATCAAAGGATGGGAAGTCACCGAACAGGTGACCTTAGCCACGCTATCGTTCACGAAATACCTGATGTGGAAAGATCTCGTCGAGCGGTCGGAGATGCTGAAACGCAATCCGGTCGTGAAGCACCTGATCGATACGCCCACCCACACCTACGAAGGTGCAGCTTCGGCGTTCGTAGCCGGCCGGGACATCGACCATGTCGTGGACCCAGGTGAGTTGTTCGCACCGCTCTCCGCCGATTCTTCGCAGATCGCGGCGGTCGTCGCGGCTCAGCGCGGCGGCGATTTCGTGCTGTTCGGGCCGCCGGGCACCGGCAAGAGCCAAACCATCGCGAACATGATCACGAATTGCCTTGCGCACGGGAAGACGGTCCTCTTCGTCTCGCAGAAGACAGCCGCCTTGGAGGTCGTCAGGCAACGCATGCAGGCCATCGGTCTCGGAAACTACTGTCTCGAAGTCCACTCGACCAAGGCCCAAAAATCGAGCGTGCTGGAGCAGCTCGCCACCGCCTGGCGCGAGCGCAACGCCGTCACCGAAGAGAATTGGTCAACCGCCGCCGGCGAGCTCAGGCGCCGGCGCGATCATTTGAACAAACTGGTTTCGGCGTTGCACCGCCGTCGGCAGAACGGAATGACGGCCTACGAGGCTTTCGGACGTGTGGTTGCCGATCGCGATCGGTTTCCGGATGTGGCTCTGACATGGCCTGTCGGAACCGTGCATTCTCCGGACGATCTTTCGCGTATGCGGGAGCTCTGTTCGGACATAAGGACCGCACTCGAGGCCGTCGGAGACCCGGTCGGTCATCCGCTCCAGGGTATCGAGCACACCAAGTGGAGCCCTGCGTGGGTGCAATCGCTACATCAACTGATCGAGCAGCTGCACGCGGCCCTGAACGACTTGCAGCAGGCGGCCGACGGTCTCGCATCCTCTCTGGAATTGGATGCGACGACCAGGGACGACGGTCTGCTGCCGCAGATGATCAAACTGGCCGGACTATTGCTGCATGCCGACGCGGCCGACGGTGCGCTTCTGCTGTCGTCAGACGGAATGCAACGGGTCGATGCTCTACGCGACCTTGCCGGCGTGATTGCGCGCCTCGACGAGAAGTGTTCGCAGCTCTCGGCGCGCTACGACACCAGGGCGGCGCTGCTGGATCTGTCCGCGCTCGAACGCGAATGGACGGAAGCTTGCGCTTCGAACATCATTGTCCGCAGCGGCCGCAAGAAGAAAGTCCGGTTTGCGCTCAAACCCTATTGTCCCGTCGAGGTGCCCGACGACATCGGGCGTGACATCGTGTTGCTGCAAGAGGTCGCACTGCTGCTTCGGGAGATCGAAGACATCAGGCCCCGCTTTCGCGGCATGGAACGCTTGTGGCGGGGCCCGCAAACCGACATTTCGCGTTTCCAACCGCTCATCGACTGGGCCGAGAACGCCAGGGCCGCCGCCACCGCCTATGAGGTGGAAAGTATGACTTCGGAGGAGTTGCTGGCTCACGTGCGGGATCTGTTGCTCCGGGACGGGGCCCGGTTCCGACCGAGCGGCCAGGTCCGGCTCGCTTTCGAAGGGATGTACAGGGCTTTTCCATCCATGCATCGGGTAGCCAAGGAGCTGGGAGCCTGTATCGGGCTGGATGAACCCGAAGACATCGTTGCGATCGAAACCGGCTGGATCGAAGCGCTTCGCCGGCGGACCGCCGATTGGAAGGCCAATACCGTCAAGGCACCCCAATGGGCGACTTGGAGGTGGGCGGCGCGGTCGGCCCGTGCCGCCGGACTGGCGCCTCTGGTCGACGCCGTGGAATCGGGAGCCCTGGACGGCACTGCGCTTACGGCCGTCTTCGATTACGCCTACGCGCGTTGGGTTGCGGAAGCCATCGTCAACGAAGACGAGGTCCTGAGCGGCTTTCTCGCCGAGAAGCACGAAGCGACCATCGAAGCCTTCGTCTCGGCCGACAAGAAGGTCGGCGAACTTGCACGAGACATAGTGAAGGCCCGTATCGGATCCGCAATTCCGACCCAGACCAACTTCGGGAAGGATCCCGAATGGGGAACTCTCGCGCGCGAAATCAACAAAAAGGCACGCCACATTCCGCTTCGGCAACTGTTCGGCCGTCTGCCGACGGCGCTGACTCAGCTCGCACCTTGCGTGATGATGAGCCCTCTCTCGATCGCGCAATACCTGCCCGCGGACGCCAAGCCGTTCGACGTCGTCATCTTCGACGAGGCGTCGCAGATCCCCGTCTGGGACGCGATAGGCGCGATCGCGCGCGGCAATCAGGTCGTCGTCGTGGGAGATCCGGAGCAGCTTCCGCCGACCAATGTCGGACAGCGCGGGGTCGACGACGACGAGGACGACGGCTCAATCGTCCAGAGCCAGCAAAGCATTCTCGACGAGTGCCTTGCCTCGAACATACCGAGCATGCGGCTGTCGTGGCACTACCGAAGCCGACACGAAAGCCTGATCGCCTTTTCGAACGCCAAGTACTACCGAGGAGAGCTCACCACGTTCCCTTCGCCGGTCACGCGCGACGCCGCTGTCCGATACGTTCACGTCGACGGAGGCGTGTACGAACGGGGCGGTGCCAAAGTCAACCGGAAGGAGGCGGAGGCCGTGGTGGCTGAAGTCGTCCGCCGGATGAAGACGTCGACCCATTCGATAGGCGTCGTCACCTTCAATGGTGAGCAGCAAAGATTGATCGAGAACCTCTTGGATCAGGCGCGCCGCTCCGACCCGGAGCTCGAGCCGCATTTCGACAAGAATCTCACCCGCGAGCCCGTCCTCGTGAAGAACATCGAAAACGTCCAGGGCGACGAACGCGACCTCATCATCTTCTCTGTGGCGGTCGGTCCGGACAAGACCGGGCGAGTTACGGCTCAGATTTCCTCGCTGAATGGCGAAGGCGGTCACCGGAGGCTCAACGTGGCCATCACCCGGGCGCGTAGGGAGCTGCTCGTGTTCGCGACGCTTCGCCCCGAGCAGATCGATCTCGGTCGAACGTCGGCAAAGGGGGTCGTCGACTTCAAGCATTTCCTCGAGTTCTCGGAACACGGTGCGCGGGCCATCGCGGAGGCGTTTTCGGCAACGGGGCGGGAGACGGAGTCACCGTTCGAGGATGCCGTCCTCCGGTCGTTGCAGCAAAGAGGTTGGGAAGTTCACCCTCAAGTGGGAGTTTCCTTCTTTCGGATCGATCTCGGGATTGTTCATCCGGATTTCCCCGGGCGCTACCTGGCAGGGGTGGAATGCGATGGTGCTGCGTACCATCGCTCAGCCACCGCCCGGGATCGCGATCGTCTACGAGAGATGGTGCTGACCGATTTGGGGTGGCGCATTCGGCGCATCTGGAGCACCGAATGGTGGATGGACCCCAGCGCGGCGAGCGAGAAGATCCATGCGAAGCTTCTGGCCGATCTTGAGGCGGACCGGGCATCCCGGTCGAACCTGGAGCCGGAGACGGATACAACTCCTTCGTCCGATGCCACCGAAATACCGCCGGATGAATCGGAAACCCCGGGTCAAGCGGATCACGAAGTCGCTATAAATGCCGAAGACATCGTCGCGGCACCTCCGGCGAACGACGACCAGCACGGAGCTGAGGTTGCGAAGGTCTACGCTCGCGGGCCGTCTTCCGGCAGAGACGATGTTGCGGAGCCGGCACAAAGGCTGGTCTACGTGCGCGCCCAACCGAGCGCGGTGGCCGCGCCGGATCGCGAGCGGTTCTACGATATCGGCTATCGAGGAACCCTTCGCAGCATGGTGGATCATGTCGTGGAAATCGAAGGACCGATTTATCTGGATGTCCTCGTCGACCGGATCGCCCGGGCCCATGGTTTCATGAGGTCCGGCGAGACTGTTCAGAAGATCGTGGTCGCATCACTCGGCCGCGACCGCTTCCCTCTGACGAAGGAAGGGAAGCGGCAGATCGTTTGGCGGCAGGATGCGACCATAGGCAGCATCGTCCCGTATCGAGGATCGGAGGGACGCGATCACGACGACATCCCGCTGCCCGAGCTGGCCGGCCTGGCGGCCAAGCTCCGGAATGAAGGCTTGGAAGACGTCGAAGACGTCATTCGTGGAATGCAGGAACACTTCGGTTTAGGAAGGCTCGCCGCTTCCACACGGGAGCGCTTCGAGGCGGCAGCGTCCGTTACCGGTTGAGCTAAGGGCGAGCACGATTTAAGGAATGCACACCACCGATGAAGCATTAAGCAGGCCATCAGGTAAGGAGGCGACTGAAGGAAACATCAAGCCGGAGAATAGAGGCCTATGCACCAACCCGATTTATTCCGCCGCTTGACTGTTCAGCTCCGCAAATTTCGCCGCCATTGTCGGGTTGCCGCGGGTTAGCTTCTTGATCGTGACATCCTGGGCTTTGTCGTTTGCAAGTCGCAGGTTGCGATCCGCGCCGATCAAAGCGTCTTTGGTCTTCTGCAGATGGTCGATGGATTTGTCGATCTCGTTGATCGCCGTCTGGAAGTGCCTGGAGGCAAGATCGTAGTTCTTCGAGAATGCGTTCTTGAACGTCTCTAGCTGGTTCTCGAACTGGGTGATGTCGATGTTCTGCGCCTTAACGAGGGCCAGCTCCGTCTTGTATTTCACCGAGTTGATGGCGGCATTCCGCAACAGCGTGATCATCGGCAGAAAGAACTGCGGCCGTATCACGTACATTTTGGGATAACGGTGAAAGACGTCGACGATACCCGCGTTGTAGAGTTCGCTGTCGGGTTCAAGCAGTGATACCAAGACGGCGTACTCGCAGCCCTTCTCGGTCCGGTCGCGATCGAGTTCCTTTAAAAAATCCTCGTTCCTGCTTTTTGTTGCGGTCCTGTCGCTTTCGTTCTTCATCTCGAACATGATCGAGATGATCTCGGTGCCGGCCTCATCCGAGTCACGAAAAATGTAGTCCCCCTTGGAGCCGGTACGCGCGTCGTTATCCTTCTCGAAATATGACCGGGGAAAGGCCATCGAGCGCACCCGGTTGAACTCGGTCTCGCAATGCAGCTCGAGGGTCTCGCCGACCATTTTGGTCGAGAGCCGGGCTTTCATGTCCTTGAGACGTTCGATCGCGTCATCGCGATCTTTGATTTGCGTTTCGTATCTGTCCTTGAGCGACTGCTCAGAAAGCTGCTTTTCCAGCTGCACCTGCTTGATGCCGCTTTTCAGCTCGTCGCGCTCTTTTTCTATCGCCCTAAGCGCTTCGGTGACAGCGAGCCTCTTCTCGAGCTCCACGGCCTGAAGCTTGGCTTTCAGCTCTTGGATTTCCTTCTCCTTGGCAGCAGAGATCTTTTGCTGCTCGCTGGCCAGCAACGCCTCGGCAAGCTCCGAGGCGGCTTTCTTTTCGCGCTCAGCCTGAGCGAGGGCGTTCGCCAGCGTGTCGCGCTCTTTCTCCACGACACTGAGCGCGCCGGTGAGGGCAAGCTCCTGTGCAACCTCGCTCGCCTCGAGTTTCGCCTTCAGCTCCAGGATTTGGGCATCCTTGGCGGCGGCGGTCTTCTGGAGATCGTTACCTACCTGTGCCTTGGCCAGCTCGACTGCAGCGTGCTTGTCGCGCTCGGCTAGTTCCAGCCGTTCGTGGATCTGCCTGTCGAAATCCGCGTCACGGACTTGCTTTAGGATATCCGCGTAACCCGACTCATCGATCTTGAAGGCCTTATCACAGTGGGGGCAGATGATCTCGTGCATGGTTCCTGGCCGGGTCAGGCGGTGCTGTTTTCAATAAGCGTTGGCTGCGAGCCCACAGAATCGACCTTAGTCCTTGAGAACAAAATTAGAACAAGCCATTTTGGACCGTCAAGCTGAAAGGCCCGGCTTCGCTCATTTTGCTGTGGCAATCTTCGCTTCGCGTGCTTCGCCCATGATCAACATGGCCTGCCATGCTTCACCGCCGGTCCAGCGTTGTGGCATGACCGCAAGTTCGGTCCCGATTCAGAAGCCGCGTGGCTCCCGGCGTGATCGTCATTTTGCCGCAGAGGATGTTGAACGCAAGCCTGCTGTAGAGCTCTGCGGGCGTCTCCTTACGTGCCGATATTGACGACTGAGGAGGAAGGCGAAGTTGGATGCGCGTCGTGGGACGAAGCGAAGGCGCTGCAACGCTCACTTCCTGACGAGGCGCTCAAGATTGTCATGCGTGGCGCCAACAAGTAGGAAAAAGTCGTCGGAGGGATCACAGGACGAGCCCCTCTGACGCACGATCGATACTACACGTTCGACCAGAGATTGAGCGAGACTAACGACGTCGGGTCCGCCACTCGTCAAAATTAAAAGGCGGACTATCCGCAAGGGATAAGAGCGAGAACACGTAGTCGTATTTGTCGGCCACCATAGCCACCTCAACTGTCGGCTCGGCAAACCACACGTTAGCGGGATGCTCCTTCATTATCGTTCCTGCTGCAATCGCGGGTGCCGCGGCAAGGGATGCGGGAGGAATCGCGATAGGCCCGATCGAGGTCCGGAAAAACGCTCCCGTCTTCAAAGCAGGTTTGCTGGAGCGAGCCCAAAGGATGAAACCATCACGCGAGACGACAAGCACGGCGCGCTTATGGGTGTAGTCCAGCCATCGCAAGGTCGCGGCGGCGAGCGAAACACGGTAGCGGTCGGCGCAATGCGCCAGCATGTCCAATGTCACGTTCTCGGCAGGGTTGATCTGACGCCGATAGTCGTCCAGAGGCATCAGGAGATTGGCCGAGAAAACATTCGCCTGGTGTTCGATCTGGCCGAATTCGGAATCCCATTGCACCATATCGTCTTCGCCGCATCGGATGCCTTCGGGAAAAGCCACGCGATGCAAGAGGTAATGGCCGAGCTCATGCGCGAGAGTGAAATTGATCCGGCCCTTGGAGCTGAGGCGATTGTTGTAGAAGATTCCCCACCCCTTCTTGCCAGCTGGAGCCTTGAACAAAGCACCTTCAAAGCCCGGCAGATCCTCACCCTGGACACGCACGATTGGATCGGAGGGAAATTTTTGCGCTGTATACTCGCGCGCGACGGCGGTTACGTCGATCGGAAAATGGTCGGCACCGAGCACGGTGTTTAGGACGTGCGTAATTTCAAAGGCCCATCTCTCTGGAGAGAAGCCTTGGTTCACGTATCATCGCTCCAGAGCTTCACCATTTGCCGTATCTTGGCCTTCGTGCTGGGGTCCATCTGTCGGTACTGGCGATAGAACTTCGCGTCGGTAGCATCCTCGGTAGAAATCTCCCCACCACTGTCCAAAAGGAATTCTAAGGTTGTATCTAGCTTGTTGGCAATCTCGGCGAGCTTAGCGGCAGAAGGACGTGGCGGGTTTTTGTTTTCGAGTTCCCAGATATAGCTTTTGCTAGAGCCCGTTAACTCAGCCAGTTGATCAAGGCTAAGCTTCTTCTCCGTACGGAGGCGTCGTATCTTTGACCCTAAAATCGTAGGCATTTGCGTCTACTCCCTCCAAAACGCGGAATAAAGCGCGTCACGTCAACCTCTGCCCACAGACTTTTCCGCCGCTCTCTCCCGAATAAGCTGAAATAGCTCTGCTTGGTACTGTGCGTCATGCAAGGCGGTATGATCGGATTTACGCGTTGGTTTCAGGGCCGCGTCCATCACACTCGAGCGGGTATCCCCCCAAGCGCAGCCTGTTACGCCCATATAATACGCCTTGATATCCAGTCCTGCGAACCCAAAAGGATTGCTGCCGGTGAACTTGTGGAAATAATAGTTGATGAAAGACCAATCGAACGGAGCGTTGAAGCCCACAAAGACCAAGCTTTCATCGGCGTTGCGCAGACCATCAAGCCAGGCTGCGAACGACTCCATCGTGGCTTTCGGATCGTCGCCGGTCCGCGCCAACCTCTCAAGGGAGAAGCCACTGATCTCCAATGCCTTGGGGTCAGCCTTGAGTGTTATCGGCTTCAGTTCGCAGGAAAAGGTCCGGTCCGGTTGATCGACAACGCAGGCGCCGATCGACAATAGGCTGTACTCGCCGGGGATCGGGCCTGAAGCTTCCACGTCGACCGAAACAAATATTTCCCTTTTCTTCTTGGTCACGAGATCAACGGCTCCGTCGGGACAAGTGGTGGTCGCGTCTGGATGGCATCCCAATGCTCCCGGAAGACGCGGCGGCGCTCGTCCACCGAGCCCGTCGTCTTCCAGTGTAGCCCTGCAAACGTATGAATGTCGAAGGGAGTTGCACTGCCCTCCTTGGCCATGACCATGGTCGGAAGCGGGCGGCCAAGCGCATAGCCGAGCTCAAGAAAGCAATTGGGCCGGGCGCCCGTGATGTCCGCAAAGACGACCCTGCTACGATGAAGCTTGGCGAAAATCTCCTGATCGATTCGCGGGTGATCATAGACCTGACGGCCATCGACCACGACGAGCCGATAACCCAACTCGTCTTCCACGACGGGCTTCACGACAATGTCGAAGAAATTCTGCACGTCGGCGAAGTCGGCGTGATCCGGATTGAGCAAGCGCACCGCGAAGGCGCGCGGAGCCTCAAGCGCTTCAAGCAGGTTGACGATACCCTTCATCTGCTCCGCCAATGCCGTACGTGCCGTGAAGTTGATACGGTTGATCCAGTTGTGGGCATTCGAGGACGTCGGCTGGAAGAACTGTCCGGCCTTGGCGCTGGAAAGGCCCAAGGAAAAGAGGCGCCGCGATCCTTCGTCCGCCCCGGTGACCCGAGCATTCAATGGAACCACCGGCTTGCCTGCGTCGTGGTAAAGATTGGCGAGGTATAGGACGCCTTCCCCGCCGCCGATCGTGAGCAGGATGTCGCCGAAGCGGGCCTGCGCCTCCATACGCTTGCTGGCCATGTTCCAGTGCGAGACGTTTTCGATTTGAATAAGATCGGAAGCGCGCAAGTCATCCCATAACTTATGGAACTGTGCCGGGATCTGATCCTCGGTCTTGTGATGCTCGACGGCGACAACGAGAGGGTGCGGCGCCCCGGCTGGTCGGCGTGCCAGACTGTCGTGAACCGCCTGCCAGATCAGCCAGTCGAAACAGATGGGTTGGCCATCGGAGCGAAACTTTTCGTCGTCAACCGGCAGGACAAACGTCGCCCCAAGCGCCATGAGCTCTCGCGTCAGTGCGGCGACAAGGTCGCGCGCGTGGTGCACATCCTCCGCGCTGGCGACGGCCGGATCGGCCGCGATGCTGCCCGAAACGTGAATTCTCCGGCCGAAAAGGGGTGATCGTGCTGTCATTGGTCTAAAACCGCGGGCGAAGGCTTCATGGTGGAAACGACGCTGCGCAGGTGCTCGAACTGTAGCGGCTTGTCCGGATAGGCGAGCGCGAGCGCCGCGGGGTAAAGACGCGTGCGGATATCCGAGAAGGTCCATGGTGGTTGGCCACCCCGCGTCTCCATCGCCGTCACCAAATGGCCGATCTGCGCTTCCGACAAATTCATGGCGCCGAGGTCCATTTTGAGGAGCTGGCGCCGCTCTTCCGCCGTTGGACGCCTAAATTCTTCGACGATCGCGGCGCGCCGCTGCAGGGCGGGATCGACAACGGCCATGCGGTTTGTGCAAAGGAACACCACGACCCTGCCACCGAAGCGGCGAAGATCGTCGACGCCCTGGATGAGCGTGTTCACCGCCACCTTGTCCTCGTGGTGGCTGTGCGCCTGCGAGCGTGCGGCCGCAAGGGAGTCACCTTCGTCGATGATGAGGATGGCTCTGCGCCCCTTGCCAGCCGATTGCGCCACGCGGGCGAAGGCCTCGGAAAGCAATGATCCCATCTCGCCGACCTTGCCGGAGCCGCGCACGCGGTTGCTGAGCTTGAAAAGGATCGAATCCTCGGTGCGGCTTTCGGCAATCAGGCGGTTCGCGAGGCACTCCGCTGTCGCCGTTTTGCCGGTGCCGACGTCGCCGTGAAAGATAACGAGCGGATACTGTTCGGCGACGAGATCACAGATCGCGAGCTTGCCCCCGAAGTGCTTTTTGTTCCAGGCTCCGAGCTCGCCGAGGTTCAGAAGCAGGCGCAGCTGGCTGTGGACCCGTTGGTAGCGGTCCTCGAAGCCGAGTAACGTCTTCTCTTTCTTCGTGAGCGGCTCGTGCGGCAGCACCAGTTCGGCGTCGAAGACTTTGACCGCGGGCTGGTTCATCAGGACGGGCTGGTTCACATGAAATCCTTTCGCTGCATGCCGAATGCGTTGCTCGCATAATCGCGGTTGCCCGACGCCTTTAGGCCGGCGTGGCTGGTGTCGATGTTGGAGGGGCCCCAGCTGATTTTGAGCGAGTCGCGCATGCGCTCCTTTTCGGCAGCCGTGTAAGCGGAAGTGTAGAAAAGGATGATCTCGAAGGAGGCATCGGGGAGCCTGGGCCACATCACGCCGCCCGGCCGGCTCATGGTCAGGTCACCGGATGCGGTGTTCACCAGATACTGCACGGCCCGCTTCTCAACGCCGCCGCTGTACAGCATCAGATCGACCCGTGCGAGGTAACCTTTCTTGGCAAGTTTCTCGACATCGTGCGCGTAATCCCGCGCCTTGGCCTCGGTGAGAGCACCGGAGCTTTGCGCGATCATCACGATGTCGGCCGTGAACCGCCGAACGACGGCTTCCACGTCGGCGTTGGTATAGGTGTAGCTGGTGCTGGTAGTGGCGGTTGCGGCGTAGCTCATGCGTCTTCCTCGACACGGAAACGGGGACCAAACAGTTCCTTCCAGACGTCGTTGTCGTCTTCGGCGGAGGCGAAGTGCGCGGCCTCCCATGCGCCTTCGGCGGCCGCGACGATTGCGGCGCGCTCGGCCTCGGTGATGCGGCTGGCGACGTTGTTCTTGCTGTTCACCGGGTCGATGATGACGACCGGATCGGAAAAGGTGCCGAGGGGAGCGGCGTTCTCGGGAAACGAGATCGTGTCCTTGAGGCCGGACTGCGCGATATAGAGAAGGAAACGGCGGAAGCGCTGCTCGATGCTGCCCGACTTGCCCTCCTTGTCGAGGATGTAGGCCATGATCAGCTCGATGATGAACGACTTCAGCGCCTTCAGCTCGGCATGGTTGCGCCACTTCTTGGCGAGCCGCACTAAGGTGCGGAAATCGCCGTCCTTGTTCTTGCGGTCGCGCACGAACTGGATCTGACAAGGTGCGCAGGTTTCCATGGCCGAGCCGTCCTGCAGGTCGAACTGCCAGCCATAGCCGGGCTTGTTTGGGTCTTCGATCACTGGCACCACATCGACGCTGAGGCCGCTGCCGACGAACGAGACCGTGGCGGCTTTGCGCTGGATTTCGAAATCTTCGACATCCTTGTTCGGATAGATTTCGATCAGCAGCTTGTAGATGGTGTCGTTGAGGGTCTGGAGGGTCTCGGTGTCGACGCTCTTACCCGAGATGTAGAAGACAACGTCGACGTCGACCGGGTCGGTCGAGGTCTTGCGCAAGATCGTGAACTTCGCGAACGAGCCCGCCTTGACGACCTTCGTGATCTTGATCGTGGTCTTGTCGCGGATGCTCCGGCTGAGTTCCGCGATCAGGCGGTCGACCTGGGCGTGGTATTCCTTACGCTTATCGGCGGGCAGACGCAGGATGTTGGCATCGTAATAAAGGAGCTCGGTGTTGTTGAGGGGCATCCGGGGAGTTCTCCAAGGACTCACTATCTGTTCGGAACTCCGAACATAATGGGCCGCCGCGTTCGCAATTCAAGGCCTAATCGTGCGGAATCGCGAACTTTCCTGGGGAGATCGTAGATCGGCCAAAAAGGTGGCCAAAGGAGACCTGCGATCCTCTTTTCTCATTCTAAATCAATGTCTTAAAAAGACAAAGATCGGCCAACCCAACCCTGCCCACGATCGGCCACTCTATTGGCCAATTTTAGTGAAAAATTTCGATTTTTGTTTTAGGGTCAATATCTTGACTTGATCAAGGATCGGCCAAAATGCCTGAGGAAACACCGCAGCGTATCGAGCCTGCAAGGTTGGAAGAAACGCCCGAAGCCATTGCCGACGTGATCGCCGATCTGTCGGCGGCCTCGGCAAAGCTCGGTCACGGGCTGCATCCGCGCACGGCCGCCAACCTGGCCGACCTCGTGCGGCTGATGAACACCTATTACAGCAATCTGATCGAAGGTCATAACACCCGGCCGAAGGACATCGCCCGCGCCCTGGAAGGCGAGCTCGACCCGGACCAAGGCCGCCGGAATCTCCAGCTCGAAGCTGCCGCACATGTACGGGTTCAGGCGGAGATCGACCGCCTCGCCGCCGACGGCAAGCTCGGCGAGCCTGCGTCGGTCGAGTTCATCAAATGGCTTCATCTCGAGTTCTACCGTGACGCGCCCGAAGAAATGCTGCGCATCCGCGGCAAGGACTCCGAATTCATCATGGAGCCGGGTGCTTGGCGCTCGAAGCCAGAGCATGACGTTGCCATCGGGCGGCACATTCCGCCGTCCAGCCACCGCGTAGACGATTTCCTGCGCTACTTCCAAGAGCGTTACGCCTTCAAGCCCCTGAAGACGGCGGGCCGGATCATGGCAATCGCCGCAGCGCATCACCGCTTCAACTACATTCACCCCTTCCCCGATGGAAACGGGCGCGTCAGCCGCCTAATGAGCCATGCCATGGCACAGCTCGCGGGTATTGGTTCTCACGGGCTCTGGTCGATTTCACGTGGGCTGGCGCGTGGCCTGAAGGCGCCGAGCGAATACAAGCGCATGATGGATCTGGCCGATACGCCGCGGCAGGGCGACCTTGATGGACGCGGCAATCTGTCCTTGAAAGCACTCAACGAATTCGTGCTCTGGTTTCTTCAGGTTTGCCTGGATCAGGTGAAGTTCATGGACAGCCTGTTTGAACTCGACAGCCTCGGCCCGCGCTTGAGCACATATGTCGAGCGCAGCAAGACTTTGAAGCCGGAGGCCAAGCGTCTGCTTGAGGAAGCGCTGATCCGCGGTCAGTTCGAACGCGGCGACGTAGCGCGTATCACCGGCCTTCCCGAACGTTCGGCGCGCCGCATCCTGTCCGATGTTATCGCCGAAGGGTTACTCGGCTCCGAGACGCCGAAAGGTGCCGTGTCTCTGCGTTTCCCCATCGAGACCCTCGACATCCTTTTCCCGAGGCTCTTTCCGGAGACGTAACACAACGTTTTGGTGCTGCTGGAACATGTCGCGCGTGATTTCGCCAATGCGAGGGCCGAGGCGGCGCGGCCAGTGCACTATCCGCCATCCAGCCATCGACACCTGCCCTTGCACATCGGATTCTGAATCAGCTGAGTCGTTCGGTAATCCATTTGAAGCGCTTGGGATATTCGTTCCTGTTTAACGCGCCTGCACTGGCGGGAGAGCCACGAGATGTATCCTAACAATATGCTCGATGTCACCGACCCTGACGCGCCGATCTACCGGATTTTCTCGAAATCGCGATTCCTCGATCTTCTTCGGACCCGCAAGAACGGTCTTGTCAATCCGGCCAAATGGGACGACCCGTTCGAGAACTTCTTCCTTCGCGCGAGCGTGACCGGCCCCAACGGCGAGGTCATCTCGATCAGCAATCTTGCCAAGGACTGGTACGGGCAATGCTGGACGCTTCACGAAGACACCGACGCCATGTGGCGCATTTACAGTCCGGGAACGGAGCGCGACAGCATCAAAGTCAGAACGACCATCCGGAAACTGTTCGAGAGCCTCTACGATGACACGGACTCGTTTGCTGCCCTGAAATACGTTATAGGCACGGTCAGCTATGAAACGGAGGCGGAGATAGCGGCGTTCATGAGCGGCGTGACGTTTCAGGATATCGCGTTCGGAGGCAAGGCGACGCCGTTTGCACGGCTGCTCTGCGTGAAGCGTGAGGCCTTCGCGCACGAAAAGGAAGTCCGGCTTCTTTTCCAAGACCTCGATCCGAAGCGCGGCGCAAACAGGGTCGCCCTCTTCGACTTCGACGTGAACGGGATCTGCGATGACGTCGTACTCGATCCGCGCCTTACCGAGACGGAAGCTGCGGCTCTGGCAGATGAGTTAAAACGGGCCGGATGCACCCTGCCGATCGGCCGCTCGCCGCTCTACCGGGTTCCCGCGTTCTCGATCCGCCTTCAATAATCGCTGCTCGCCAGACCGTCGCGCCAATACTGCACGAGCCCCCGCGGTAGGGCTATTGCTTAGTCGTGTTCGAAGGTTGTGCGAAGCTCGGCCAAGCAGAGGACCGGCAAGCACCACGCTACGACCGCATCCATATGCGCCCGTTCGCCGGCAGGTGCCTAGCCCAGTGTTGAGCTTTGTGCAGAAGAGATCGTCGATCTCCGGGCCCAACTCTCCGGGATAGTGTCTACGACACAATCTCAGCCTGGCCACCAGTGAACCTCTCGGCCCATACCCCCGAGCGAGGCAAAATTGCACCTCACGTAAGAACTTGAAAGATCGATGGTTCGTATTCAGACCTTGAAGGGCAGACTTAGGAGGGAATGTGGTACGAAGCGTGGTACCAACTGATCGTTAGGAAGGGAAAGCGTCAGAAACGCCTATTTCCTTGGTAGCGGGGGAGGGACTCGAACCCCCGACCCCAGGATTATGATTCCCGTGCTCTAACCAGCTGAGCTACCCCGCCACAGGGTCGCGAACGGCTGCGACGGCCGATCTCGCGAACGCGCGGCATATAAAGAAGGGGGCGGCGGGAAGTCAAGCAAAGCGGCCGCCTTTTTCCGCCTTCGCCAAGGCTATCGTGGGGCAAGTGCCTTACGAATACGGCATCTTTTTCAATGAGTTCGTCATGGCCGGACTTGCCTCGACCACCCACGCCTCGATTTGCGGGCCCCAAGAACGCGGATGCCCGGGGACAACCCCGGGCATGACGCGATCTGGAGTACGGCGCGCTATTTCGGCCTGACGTTGGGGTCGCCGCCGGGGCTGCCGGGGGGCGGGATGACCGGGGTGTTGCCGCCGCTGTCGGGCGCCGGGGCATGCATCTCGGGGTCGACGCCGGCGGGCGGGCAGAGCACGCCGTCGGACTTAGCCAATTTGTCGCCGAGCGGTTCCCGGGACTGGCCGGTGGTGGTGCCGTCCGACGAGCGGCCCGGCCGGTCCTGGGGGCGCAGTTGGCGGCATGTTGCGGGGATGGCGGCGCAGTCGCTTGCGGCGGCGTCGCCGGGGCGGGCGGGGCCTGGGCGATCGCTCCGCCGGAAGCGGCGATCAGGAGGCCAGCCAGGATGATGTTTGATGTCGTGCGCATGGGAGGGAAACGCGCCGATCACGGCGCGCGTTCCCGGCACATGATCACGATTTGCGGTAGCGGATCAGCGAAAAGTGCCCCATCGGCGGCATCGGGCGGCGTTCGGCCAGCGTGATTCCGCCGTGCCTGGCGGCCCAGTTCACGAGGCGGGCCCACGGGAATTCCGGGCGCCAGCCGAGGCGGCGGGCGATCGGCGCGAAGGCCAGCTCGAACAGCTTGCGCGGACCACTCTCGGCGCCGATGTGGTTGACCAGGATCAGCTCGCCGCCCGGCTTGAGCACGCGCACGAACTCGTCGAGCGTACCTTCGGGATCGGGCACGGCCGTGATGACGTACTGCGCGACCACCGCGTCGAAGAAGTTTTCGGGGAAAGCGAGGTTCTTCGCGTCCATCACCGAGAGCACCTCGACGTTGGAGAGGCGCAAGCTCCGCACGCGCGCCTGCGCTTTGCGCAGCATCGGCTCGGAAATGTCGACGCCGCAGATCTTCGTGGTGCGCGAATAGTCCGACAGCGACAGCCCGGTGCCGACGCCGACGTCGAGGACGCGGCCGCCGATGCGGTCGGCTTCTGCGATGGTCGACTGCCGTCCGGCGTCAAACACCTTGCCGAACACGAGATCATAGACCGGCGCCCAGCGGCCATAGGCCTTCTCGACCCCGGCCCGCGAGATGTCTGCTGCCATGCCCCTGCCCTGCCTGAACGCTTCTATTCGGTAATGATCATTGGTGAGATCAGATCCAACTCCGTGCGCGGCCTAGAGCCTCTCCCGCTTGCGGGAGAGGTCGGCGCGCAGCGCCGGGTGAGGGTTCTTTCCGCTCGCGATATATCGCTGGTGGAGAGAGCCCCCTCCCTTACCCTCCCCCGCAAGCGGGAGAGGGGGTGCACCTCTTTCGCGGTAGCAGTTGGGGCCGATCTCGGCAAGATTAGCCGCGAACCGCTTCGGCAAGCGGGCGCGCCGATGCACCGCCGACCTTCGCGGCGGCGCTCTGGATGAAGCCGCCGCCGAGCACGCGCGCCTGCCCGCTGGCTGCGTCGTAGAACACGCAGGCCTGGCCGGGCGAGACGCCCTCCTCGCCGGCAACGAGCTCGACCTCGTAATGGCCATTGCCGCCGCGCAGCCAGGCCGGCTGCGGCGAGCGGGTCGAGCGCACGCGAACGAATAGTTCGAGGCCGCCGCCGATGGCGCGGTCGATGTCGCCGTCGCCGATCCAGTTGACGTCGCGAAGTGCGATGCGGTGCATCTTCAGCGCATCGCGCGGGCCGACGACGACGCGGCGGTGAGCTGCCTCCAGCCGCACCACATACAGCGGCGCGTGAGCTGCGATGCCGAGCCCGCGGCGCTGGCCGATGGTGAAATTGGCGATGCCGTTGTGCCGGCCGAGCACGCAGCCGTCGAGATCGACGATGTCGCCGGGGTCCATCGCGTTCGGCCGCAGACGCGTGATGATGTCGGTGTAGCGCCCGGTCGGCACGAAGCAGATGTCCTGGCTGTCGTGCTTGTCGGCGACGGACAGGCCAAAGCGCCGCGCGAGCTCGCGCGTCTCGGGCTTGGTCATGTCGCCGAGCGGGAAGCGCAGGAAGTCGAGCTGCTCTTGCGTCGTCGCGAACAGGAAATAGCTCTGGTCGCGGTCGGCGTCGGCCGCGCAGACCAGCGCGCGCGAGCCGTCCTCGCGGCGGCGCGAGGCGACGTAATGGCCCGTGGCAAGCGCCTGCGCCCCGAGCTCGCGCGCGGTCTTCAGGAGGTCGCGGAACTTGACCGAGCGATTGCACTCGATGCACGGCACCGGCGTTTCGCCGAGCGCGTAGCTATCGGCGAAATTGTCGATGACGGACTCGCGGAAGCGATCCTCGTAGTCGAGCACGTAATGGGGAATACCGAGCTTGGCCGCGACGTCGCGCGCGTCGTGGATGTCCTGGCCGGCGCAGCAGGCGCCCTTGCGGTGCGTCGCCGCGCCGTGATCGTAGAGCTGCAGCGTGATGCCGACGACGTCGTAGCCTTCCGCCTTCAACAGCGCAGCCGTCGTCGAGGAATCGACGCCGCCCGACATGGCAACGACGACCCTGGTGTCCTCAGGACGGCCTTCGAGATCCAGACTGTTGAGCATGGGCCTTCAAGGGTTGACGGCGGCGCGCGGCGACCCGCGATTTCTTGCTTCTCGCGGGACATCGGCGATCCCCGGGAACTTTAGTTCCCGAAAGGCACATCTGCCCGGTCGAAAGCGGCTGAGAGTAACCTCTTTAATATAGGCGGCATTCCGGTGAAGCAATCACGGGGGTGGCCAGCTTAGGGCAATTCTTGCCGGGGAGGCAGAAATGACGGGGTCGCGGCGGGCCCGGCTGCGGCGTTCGAAAACAATCAAGTCACTGATTTTATTATATAAAATCACGCATCGCGGTGCTGGCCCGCTCCTTGCTCCGTTGATGCCGAAGATGTTTCCAAGGGGTCGCCTGTGGTCGGTCGTACGTCAGAAGTCGCGGCAAGCGTGCAAGTTTCGAGGACGCAACACAAGCCTGCCCGCTCGCAGAGCGCCAAAGATGCGCCCGCGACCGACAGCTTCGGGTCGCTGGTCGACAGCAACGCCCAGGCGATCAGCACCAATGCGGCCTCGCAGGCTCAGGACAGCGCGCCGCGGCGGAGCGATTCGTCCTCGTCCTCCCAGGACAAGGGCCCGCGCGACACCTCATCCACGGATCAACCCTCGCAGAGCAAGGCGAGCGACGACACCGACGTATCGGCCCCCGCCAGGGACGACAAGACGGGCGACGCCACCGCCGATCCGGCCAAGGACGCCGGCAAGGCCAAGGACAAGGTCAAGGACAAGTCCGAGACATCCGACGCCAAATCGGCTGACGCGTCAGAGGAGACCAAGGGCGACAAGGCCGAGGCCACCGACGGGCTCGCCGCCGCCGTGGATCCCGCGGCAATCGCACCGACCGATGCGGCGCAGGTCGCCGTGCCCGATCCCAACGCGATCGTGGTGGCCGCGCCTGTGGTCCCGACCGATCCGAACGCGGCTGCGACCCAGGCCGCCACCTCCTCGCCGCTGACGATCGCCGCCGCAGGCCTTGCCGCCAGCGCCTCGACCGCGGCGCAGATCGCGGGCACCAAGACCGACACCGCAACGCCAGGCGACAAGAGCGCCAAGACCGCCAGCGCCAAGGTCGATGCCGACACGTCGGCGACGCTGGCCGACGCCGCGACCGGCACAACCGACGAGGCCACCGCCGACGCCAAGCCGACCAGCGGACTGATCCCCGTCAATCCCGGCACGCCAAAGACCTCGTTCCAGGCCGTCGCCACCGCGCAAGGACAGTCCGACGTCTCCAATATCGGCCAGGACACCGGCAAGGCGAACGCCGCCCCGACGCAAGCACCAAGCATTGCGACCGCCAACGCCGCCACGCATCCGCAAGGCCCCAGGGCACAAGTGGATGACGCAGCGACCGAGACGAAGCCGGGCGCCGCGGACCGCAGCCCCGACGCGATCCCGGCCGCACCGGCCGCCCAGGCCCATGCCAATGCGCAGGCCGCCTTCAATGCCACCGATGCGAACGCGCAGGCCGCTTCCGCCGTGCAGGCGCCGCTGACCAACACGACCTCGACCGCGTCCGCCTCGACCGCGACGCTGACCGCGACCGCGGCGACGGCCACGGCGGTGCCAATCAGCGGCGTGCCGGTCGAGATCGCAGCCGCGATCCGCTCCGGCAGGTCCCGCTTCGACATCAGCCTCGATCCGGCCGAGCTCGGCCGCATCGACGTGCGCATCCATGTCGACCGCGCCGGCAACGTCACCTCGCATCTCACGGTGGAGAAGCCGGAGACGCTGCAGATGCTGCGCCAGGACGCGCCGCAATTGCAGCGCGCGCTCGACGATGCCGGCCTCAAGACCGGCAGCAACGGGCTGTCCTTCAGCCTGCGCGACCAGAATTCATCGGGCCAGAACTCCGGCCAGAACAACGACAATGGCGGCAATGCCCGCCGGCTGATCATCAGCGAGGACGACACTGTCGCTGCCGCACCCGTCGGGCGCGGCTACGGCCGCATGTACGGGCCGAGCAGCGGCGTCGACATCAGAGTGTAAGGAGTATTCGACATGACAACCACGACTGGCGCCACCGCCCCTGCTGTCGTCTCCGGGACGACGGACCTGCCGAAATCCTCCTCGTCGAACTCCTTGAGCTCGACCACGGGATCGACGCTCGCCGGCAACTTCCAGACCTTCCTGACGCTGCTGACCACGCAGCTGCAGAACCAGAACCCGCTGGATCCGCTCGACACCAACCAGTTCACCCAGCAACTGGTGCAGTTCGCCGGCGTCGAGCAGCAGCTCAAGACCAATGATGCACTGTCCCAGCTCGTCACCCTGCAGCAGACCACGCAGGCGACCCAGGCGCTGGGCTTCGTCGGCAAGACCGCCCTGGTCGACGGCTCGACCGCGACCATGAAGAGCTCGTCGGCCACCTGGCATCTCAACGTGCCGACCGACTCCACCGTCGACATCACCGTCGCCAATGCCAGCGGCCAGACCGTGTTCACCGGCAAATATACCGCCGCCGCCGGCACCGACATCCCCTTCACCTGGAACGGCCAGGGCAATGACGGCACCCAATGGCCCGACGGAAAGTACACGATCACGGCCACGGGCAAGGACGTCGCGAACAACAATGTCGGCATCGCCGCGCAGGTGCAGGGCACCGTGTCGTCCGTCGACCTGACCCAGTCGCCGCCGCTGCTCACCATCGACGGCGCCAGCTACACGCTGAGCCAGGTCAAGAGCATCATTGCGACGAGCAGCAATTAGGCTCGGGCACGAGCCACATAGTCGGTGCCATCCCCGCCTCGTGCACAATTGCGCACCGGCGCGGGGATCCATAACCCCGGGGAGGAATTTGGCGAAGACTCGTAGTTAGGAAATTTTTCTTGGTGCTGCCACGCGCGACCCATCGAGAGATCACGCGGTATGAGTTCTCCTGCTTTCGCAGGGACGACGGCTGAGAGAGCCCCTTGAGGGCCTCGTTCGTTAGTAAAGTATTTAAGAAGACCCCTCGACCGGCCCGGATGTCACCCGATCCGCCGGCCGACATGGCGTCGTTTCAGCATTTTCAACGAGAATTGTATTGAAGCCTTAGGCTTAGCGGATTTTTAAGCCGCCGGGCGTAGGGTTACGGATGTGAGTTCAGTGGTTGAGAGTTTGTGAGTACGCCATGACAGAACCCCATCGCCCGAGGGTAAAATACGTCATCGGGCCGGACGGCAGTCCGTTGACGATCGCGGACCTGCCTGCACCCGGCACCAAACGCTGGGTCATCCGCCGCAAGGCCGAAGTTGTCGCCGCTGTCCGTGGTGGACTTCTCTCGCTCGAGGAGGCCTGCAGCCGTTATACCCTGACGGTCGACGAATTCCTATCCTGGCAGTTTTCCATCGACCAGCATGGTCTGGCGGGTCTTCGAACCACCCGTATCCAGCAATATCGCCAGTAAGGCGATCCGGAAAACTGCGGCTTTTGACGAAAATCGGCCTCGCCCCGCGAGGCCGATTTTTTTCATATTTGGTCTTTGGCGCTACTTTTGTCCGACCTCTTAACCTTCGTTAACCATATCGAAACCATCCCCTAGGCAATAATTGCCCAGTCGGCCTTTCCGGTGAAAGCGGCCGAATCTGTTGGGGCGGTTGCTTGCAAGGTCTTGCGGACTTTTTGAAGAGTATCGGAGCCGCCCGGTTCGCGGCGATGATCGCGGTCACCGCCGCGCTCATCGGCTTTTTCGCGTTCGTCATCATGCGCGTCACCACGCCGCAGATGACCACGCTGTTCACCGACCTCAGCGTCGAGGATTCCTCCGGCATCATCAAGGACCTGGAGCGCCAGGGCATCCAGTACGAGATCCGCAACGAGGGCTCCATCATCATGGTGCCCAAGGACAAGGTCACGCGGCTGCGGATGAAGCTCGCCGAGGGCGGCCTGCCCAAGGGCGGCGGCGTCGGCTACGAGGTGTTCGACAAGTCGGACGCGCTCGGCACCACCTCTTTCGTCCAGAACATCAATCACTTGCGTGCGCTGGAAGGTGAGCTCGCCCGCACCATCCGCGCCATCGACCGCATCCAGGCCGCCCGCGTCCATCTGGTGCTGCCCGAGCGTCCGCTGTTCGCCCGCGAAGCGCCGGAGCCGTCGGCCTCGATCGTGGTGCGGGTCCGCGGCTCGCTGGAAGCCCAGCAGATCCGCGCCATCCGCCACCTCGTCGCCTCCGCCGTCAACGGCCTCAAGCCGCAGCGGGTCTCGATCGTCGACGAGGCCGGCCAGCTGCTGGCCGACGGCGCGGCAGCCGATCCGGAGCAGGCGGTCGGCGACGAGCGCCGCATCTCCTTCGAGAAGCGGATGCGCAAGCAGGTCGAGGAGATCGTCTCCTCCGTGGTCGGCTCGGGCCGCGCCCGCGTGCAGCTCTCCGCCGATTTCGACTTCAACAAGGTCACCCAGACCTCGGACAAGTACGATCCCGAGGGCCGCGTGCTGCGCTCGAGCCAGACCCGAGAAGAGCAGAGCATGACCGCCGACAACAACGGCCAGGTCACCGTCAACAACGAGCTGCCCGGCAACCAGCAGAACAACGGCGTCGCGGCCAAGGACCAGAGCAAGAAGACCGAAGAGACCAACAATTACGAGATCTCCCGCACCACCAAGACCGAGGTGACCGAGGCCGGCCGGGTCAACCGCATCTCGGTCGCGGTGCTGGTCGACGGCATCTATTCCAAGAACGACAAGGGCGAGCTGGCCTATCAGGACCGCACCAAGGAGCAGCTCGACCGCATCGCCGCGCTGGTGCGCTCGGCCATCGGCTTCGACCAGAAGCGCGGCGACCAGGTCGAGGTCGTCAATCTGCGCTTTGCCGACGCGCCCTCCACCGCTCCGATCGGCGAGCCCGGCGGCCTGCTCGGCATGCTGCAGTTCACCAAGGACGACGTCATGTACTTCGTCGAGCTCGGCGTGATGATGCTGCTCGGCCTGATCGTGCTGTTCCTGGTGATCCGCCCGCTGGTCAAGCGCATCCTCGCCTCCGACGAAATGGCCGCCGCCATCTCCGGCGTCCTCGCCGGCCCCGCCGCCTCGGAAGAGGCCGCGCCCGCCTCGGGCCAGGCCCTCCTGCCGAGCGGCGCCGCCAGCGCGATCGACGTCGCCACCATCCAGGGCCAGGTCCACGCCCAGTCCGTTCATCGCGTCGGCGAGCTCGCCGAACGCAACCCCAACGAAACCGTCGCCATCGTCCGCCAATGGCTGAGCGAATCCGCAAAGTAATACGAGAAGTGAACTGACATGGCCGCCGCATTGCAAAACGCCAACAGCAACGACATCACCAGCGTGATCTCCACGCTCGGTCAGCGTGCCAACACAAGGGCAAAGGACGGCAAGCCGGCCGAACAATTGTCCGGACCGAAGCGCGCCGCGATCCTGATGCTCGCGCTCGGCGAGCAATATGGCGGCAAGATCTGGGGCCTGCTCGACGACGACGAAGTGCGCCAGCTCTCGCTGGAAATGTCGACGCTCGGCACCGTCGAGGTCGACACCGTAGAGGACATGCTGCTCGAATTCGTCTCGCGCATGTCGGCCTCCGGCGCGCTGATGGGCAATTTCGACGCCACCGAACGCCTGCTCCAGCAATATCTGCCGCCGGAGCGGGTCAACGGCATCATGGACGAGATCCGCGGCCCTGCCGGCCGCAACATGTGGGAGAAGCTCTCCAACGTGCAGGAAGAGGTCCTCGCGAACTACCTCAAGAACGAATATCCGCAAACCATCGCGGTGGTGCTCTCGAAGCTGAAGCCGGAACACGCCGCGCGCGTGCTCGGCATCTTCCCTGAGGACCTCGCGCTCGACGTCGTCAACCGCATGCTGAAGATGGAAGCGGTTCAGAAGGAGGTGATCGAGAGCGTGGAGAAGACGCTGCGCACCGAATTCATGTCCAATCTGTCCCAGACCCGCCGCCGCGACGCGCACGAGGTGATGGCTGAAATCTTCAACAATTTCGACCGCCAGACCGAAACCCGCTTCATCACCTCGCTGGAGGAGGACAACCGTGAATCCGCCGAGCGCATCAAGGCGCTGATGTTCACCTTCGACGACCTCGTCAAGCTGGATTCCGGATCGGCCCAGACCCTGATGCGCAACGTCGACAAGGACAAGCTCGGCGTCGCGCTCAAGAGCGCCAACGAGGACGTCCGCAACTTCTTCTTCGGCAACATGTCCTCGCGCGCGGCCAAGATGCTGCAGGACGACATGGCGGCGATGGGCCCGGTCCGCCTGCGCGACGTCGACGAGGCCCAGGCGCTTCTGGTCAACCTCGCCAAGGACCTCGCCGCCAAGGGCGAGATCATGCTGACCAAGAACCGCGCCGACGACGAACTGGTGTATTGATGGCCGCTCCGGCGAAATTCCTGTTCGATACCGACTTCGCGGCGCCCGAGCGGGCGACGCGCGAGAAGGCCGCGACCGCCGCCGAGATCGCCCAGAAGGTCGCGGAAGCCGAAGCGCGCGCCTATCAGGAAGGCTTTGCCGCCGGCCAGCACGAAGCCAAGGCCGAGAGCGACCGCCGCGTCGCGCTTGCCATGGAAGAGATCAATATCGCCGTCCGCGGCATCGCGGCCGGCATCGGCAACATCGAAACCAAGATGGAAACCGAGGCGGTCGACGTCGCGGTGGCGGTCGCGCGCAAGCTGTGCGCCGATCTCGTTGCCGCCGAGCCGCTCGGCGAGATCGTCGCGCTGGTCAAGGACTGCTTCTCGCATCTGGTCGCGACGCCGCATCTCATCGTCCGCATCAACGATGCGCTCTACGACGCCGCCCGCGAGAAGATCGAGCGGCTCGCCAAGGAGAGCGGCTTCGAGGGCCGGCTGGTGATCCTGGCCGAGCCGGAGATTGCCACCGGCGACTGCCGGATCGAATGGGCTGATGGCGGCGTCGTGCTGGAGCGCGGCGCCATCGCGGCCAAGATCGACGAAATGGTTGGACGCTACATCGCGTCCCGCAGGGGGAGTTAACCCATGAGCGACACCGACGGACAGGTCCCGCTGCCCGATCTCAACGGCCCGATGCCGCCTGCCGGCACGGATGTCGGCTACAACGAGGACGAATATGCGGCGCGCGCCGCCGCCGACCTCGAGGCCGTGTTCGACGTTCCCGTGCAGGTCTCGGCCGTGCTCGGCCGTTCCAAGATGGACGTCAGCGAGCTGCTGAAGCTGGGACCCGGCACCGTGCTCGAGCTCGACCGCCGCGTCGGCGAAGCCATCGACATCTACGTCAACAACAAGCTGGTCGCCCGCGGCGAAGTCGTCCTGGTCGAGGACAAGCTCGGCGTGACCATGACCGAAATCATCAAGACCGAACGCACGTGATAACGCGCGAAGGCGCGACCAGACGGACAGGAGACTGACATGCGGCTTCTCATCGTTGGCACATTGAAGGGCCAGCTCACCACCGCCACCAAGATCGCGATGGACAACGGCGCCACCGTGACCCACGCCGAGGATCACGACCAGGCGATGCGCGTGCTGCGCGGCGGCAAGGGCGCCGACCTGCTGCTGGTCGACGTCGCCCTCGACATCCGCGATCTCGTGATGCGGCTGGAGGCCGAGCACATCCACGCCCCGATCGTCGCCTGCGGCATCACCAACGACGCCCGCGCCGCGGTTGCCGCGATCCATGCCGGCGCCAAGGAATACATCCCGCTGCCGCCCGACCCCGAGCTGATCGCCGCGGTGCTGGCCGCCGTCGCCAACGATTCCCGCGAGCTGATCTACCGCGACGAAGCCATGGCCAGGGTGATCAAGCTGGGGCAGCAGATCGCGGGCTCCGACGCCTCGGTGATGATCACCGGCGAGTCCGGCACCGGCAAGGAGGTGTTGGCCCGCTACGTCCACACCCGCTCGGCCCGCGCCAAGCGTCCCTTCATCTCGATCAACTGCGCCGCGATCCCCGAGCATCTCCTGGAATCCGAGCTGTTCGGCCACGAGAAGGGCGCTTTCACCGGCGCGGTCGCGCGCCGCATCGGCAAGTTCGAGGAGGCCACCGGCGGCACGCTGCTGCTCGACGAGATCTCCGAGATGGACGTCCGCCTGCAATCGAAATTGCTGCGCGCGATCCAGGAGCGCGTGATCGACCGCGTCGGCGGCACCAAGCCCGTGCCCGTCGACATCCGCATCATCGCGACCTCGAACCGCAATCTGGCGGACGCCGTGCGCGAGGGCACGTTCCGCGAGGACCTGCTGTTCCGGCTCAACGTCGTGAATCTGAAGATCCCGCCGCTGCGCGAGCGCCCCGCCGACATCCTGGAGCTCGCCCAGCATTTCGTGAAGAAATACGCCGAGGCCAACGGCGTACCGCTGCGCCCGATTTCGGCGGAAGCGCGCCGCGTGCTCTCGGCCAACCGCTGGCAGGGCAACGTCCGCGAGCTCGAAAACACCATGCACCGTTCGGTTCTGATGGCGCAGGGCGACGAGATCGGCGCCGACGCCATCATCACGCCCGACGGCGACCGTCTCGACCTCGCCAAGACGCCCCCCGCCGTCGCGCACGCCACCATGGCCGCCGAGCAGGTGACGCGCGCGCTGGTCGGCCGCACTGTGGCCGACGTCGAGCGCGACCTGATCCTGGAGACGCTGAAGCACTGCCTCGGCAACCGGACCCATGCCGCCAACATCCTCGGCATCTCGATCCGCACGCTGCGCAACAAGCTCAATGAATATTCCGACGGCGGCATCCCGATCCCGCCGGCGGGCACGCCCGGCGAATATCCGCGGGTGCCGATGATGGGGGCGTAAGCGCCTCACGCTGGTTGAGACAACGAATGCCCGGGCTGGTCCCGGGCATTTCTGTTGTGGAGCAAGCTGCCAACCTCGTCATTGAGAGCGCACGCCGCATAACGGGATCGCGCCACGCGACTAGGACGCCCGGGAGTAAAGTCCTATAACCCCGCGTGAGAACCACGAGGGAACACATGTCTGAAGCTCAAATCACGGATTGGCTGGCATCGCAGCGGCAGGCGATGATCGATCTGCTGCGCGATGTCGTGAACATCGATTCCGGGTCCTACGACAAGGACGGCGTCGATGCGGTCGGGGCGCGGTTCGAGCGGCATTTTGCCGAGCACGGGATTCCGTGCCGCCGCGAGGCCAACGCCACCTTCGGCGATGCGATCCATGCCGAGGTGGCAAAGCCCGGCAGCAACGAGAAGCCGGTGCTGTTGATGGGCCATCGCGACACCGTGTTCGGCAAGGGCGAGGCCGGGCGCCGGCCGTTCACCATCAGGGATGGCCGCGCCTACGGGCCTGGCGTCGCCGACATGAAGTCCGGTCTCGTCATGAACGTGTTCGTCGCAACAGCCTTCCACAAATTCGGCAGCAACCCGCATCCGATCAAGCTGCTGATCACCTCCGACGAGGAGATCGGCTCGCCCTCCTCCCGGCCCGTGATCGAGCGCGAAGGCCGCTCCGCCCGCGCCGTGTTCAATTCCGAGCCGGGCCGCCCGACCGGCAACGTCGTCACCGGGCGCAAGGGCGGCATCTTCATGCATCTGGCCATCACCGGCAAAGCCGCGCATTCCGGCGCCAACTTTGCGGCGGGCGTCAGCGCGATCGGCGAGCTCGCGCACAAGATCGTGCAGATCCACGCGCTCACCGATCTCGACAAGGGCATCACGCTGAATGTCGGCCTCGTCTCGGGCGGGCAGTCCGTCAACACCACGGCGCCCTCCGCCGAGGGCCAAATCGACCTGCGCTATGTCGATCCGGCGGATCGTGCGCGGGTGATGGACGCGATCGAAAAAATCGTCGCGACGTCTTACGTGCCGGGCACCAGCGCAGCGCTGACGATCAAGGGCGAGTTCGTGCCGGTGGTGCAGAGTGCGGAGTCCAAGACGCTGTTCGAAGGCTATCAGGCGGCCGCGCGGCAGGTCGGCCTCACAACCCTACAAGGCGAGTTCTCCGGCGGCTGCGCGGATTCCGGCTTCACCGCCGCCGTGGGCACGCCGACCATCTGCGGTCTCGGCCCGGTCGGCGGCCTCGCGCACACGCCGGAGGAATATCTGGAGATCGACAGCATCGTGCCGCGCGCGCAGGCCCTGGCGCTGGCGATTTTGCGGGGGTAGCCACGGCCTCCGCCGTCATGCCCGCCCGCGTCTCACGAATAACTCGGGGCGTCCGGCTTGCGGAAGATGTGGATGGGATCGCCGGGGATGATCACGGGCTGGCCAGAGAACATCGCATAGGCATAGAGCGCGAGATAGGCGATCGCGAGCGCGCCGACGGCGTAGAAGGCTAAGGTCGCGATGCGCTTCATCGATCCGCTCCATGGCCATCCCGAACCGGCAGGCTCTGGCCGCTTCTAGAGCGATGAGGCGGAAAAGGCCAGCCTGCGCTTCCTCGGGCAGCGATCAAGCGCCGCGCCGGCCGTGCGCGGGAAGGCTGACTTCGGCGAGCCTTGCAGCGTCTTCGTCCTGGTCGACCGCCACATACTGGCCGTGCCAATAGGCCAGCGCCGCGGTACGCATCGAGCTCTTGATGTCTCTGACACGGCCGATGACGATGCCGTGCGAGTGGCGCTCCATGATCTCCTCGACCTCGCAATCGAAGGCCGACAGCGCGCCGACCAGGAGCGGCACGCCCGAGACCGCCGTCACCCATTTGGCGCCTTTGAAACGATCGGCGCCCTTCAGCCCGCCCTTGCCGGCAAAGCGCTCGGCGACATCGAGCTGGTCGGCGTTGAGGATGTTCACGCCGAAGGCGCCGTGGCGCCGGATCAAGGGGAAGGACGAGGCATCGCGGTTGATGCTGACCAGCAGCGTCGGCGGCTCGACCGACAGCGAGGTCACCGAGGTCACCGTCATGCCGGTGATGTCCTTGCCCCTGCCGGCGGTGATGACGCTGACGCCGCCGGTGAGATGGCGCATGGCGCCGCGGAAATCGGCGGACGAGACGGGGATTTCAGTCATGAGATCGCGGGGCACTACATTCATGGCATTGCTCCCCGAAGCGGGGTTCCCTCTATTCAGGTACGATCGTCCGCCGATAACAGGTGGCTCGCCGCTAACCGGCTCCGAACCTAACGCACTTAAAACGATGGTGCGGTCAGCCGCACTTGTCGAGATCTCTCAACGAAGAACAATGCGCATGCTGTCGCGCGTCCGACGACATGATCAATCGTTCAATCGGCGAGGCAAATGCAGGCAAATCTTTCCGCACGCAAATGTGAGGGCCTTTTGGTCGGGGCCGGAAACAAAAGGCGAAAAACAACCCCATGCAAAGTAGCCGGCGATAACGGGATCAATGACTTACGCGGGAGGCTAGTCGGCCTCAGGCAATGCGTTTGCTCCGTCGGGCAAAACAGGAGCATGATGGCATGATCGCGGAGTGGCGCCACCGTGGCCTGCAGGTCTAATGCATCCACCGCACCGGCAGATTCTGCAGTCCGCGAAACGCCCAGCCGCCGATCCGCACTTCCTCGTCGTCGGCAATCTCGAGCATCTTTGCCCGTCCGAACAAGGTCGGCAGCGCGACGTCGGCGATCATGGCGCGGGAGGCGAAGGCGCCGGCGCAGAAATGCGGGCCGGCGCCGAACGCGACGCTCCTGGTCACGTCGCGGCGCACGTCGAACTGATCGGCACGGTCGAAATGCTTCTCGTCGCGATTGGCGGAGCCGAACATCAGGAACACGCGCTCGTCGGTTTCGAATGACACATCGCGGATGCTCCACGGCTTTGCGATGCGGCGCGGGGACATGCCGATCGGCGAGATCCAGCGGGCATATTCCTCGAACGCCTGCAGCCAGGAGACGTCACCGCGCCTAACGAGATCGAGCTGTTCGGGATGGGGCAAGAGCGCCCATATCGTGCCGGCGATCGCCTTGCGCGGCTCGTTCTGCCCGCCCGAGATCGCGAGCTTGACGTTGGCGCGCACGCTCTCCATCGGCATGCCCGAGGCGAGGAGAACGCCGAGGATGCTCTGGTCGGGATGCTTGCGCAGCACCGGCAGGATGTCGTCGATCGCAGCGTCGATACCCGATGTCGCGGCATGGCAGCGCGCCTCGACCGCGGGATCGCCGGCATAGTTGGCGATGCCCTCGATCATGCCTTGCGACCAGGCGTCCATGTCCACAAAGCCGATATTGGTGAGGCCGGTGATCGACTTCAGGCATTCGCCGGAGAACGGCAACGCGAAATCGCGCATCAAGTCGACCCGCCCCGGCGCGATCGACGCGAGGATGCGGTCGGCATGGGCCTGGAATTGCGCGGTCCAATGCGCCTTCACCGTCTTCGGCGACACCGTCGGGAACATCGCGCGGCGCTCGACCTGATGCGCCTCGCCGTCCTTGCGCATCATGTTGTGGCCCATCAGGCGGTTCATCAGGCCGGCGGGCTGGTGCGAGGAGAATACGTCGATCTGCTTCTCGGAGATCGAGATGTCGTCGCGGCAGGTGAGCAGCGTCGAGCCGAGCTGCGGCACGAAGGCAATCGGCGCTTCTTTCCGCATTTTCGCGAGCATGGGATAGGGATCGGCCCAGAATGCGGCGGGATCGATGTCGATGCGCGGCGCGGTGCTCAAGCTTCGCTCCCTTGCTGTACCCTGCCGAGACCTAGCGCGTTCAGGCACCGCCGTCTGTCCCCAGCGATTGGGACAGGCGCGTTGGGTGCAGCTTCTAGGCCGCGACCTGCCCGAATGCGACTTTGGCGATCGCATCGCTCAGCACGTCGGCGCCGGCACCCGGCCGCGTGCCCTGCTCGGCGAGATGGCGACGGAAGGCTCGTGCGCCGGGCACGGCATGAAATGCGCCGACGAAATGCCGCGTGATCGCGTGCAGCCGCGTGCCGCGTTCGAGCTGCTGCTCGATATAGGACATCACCGCCTCCAGCGCGGCCTGCATGGAGTCATGCGGGGGCGCTTCGCCAAAAATCTCGGAATCGACCGAGAGCAGCCGCCACGGTTCCTGATAGGCGGCGCGGCCGAGCATCACGCCGTCGACATGGTCGAGATGCGCCTTCGCTTCCTCTATCCCGGGGATGCCGCCATTGATGATGATGGGTACGCCGGGCATCGCACGCTTGAGCCGATAGACGCGCTCGTAATCGAGCGGCGGGATGTCGCGATTTTCCTTCGGCGACAGACCGTTGAGCCAGGCCTTGCGGGCGTGCACGATCAGCGCATCGCAGCCGGCGGCGACCACCGCGCGCGCAAGCGCATCGAGCGCCACTTCGGGATCCTGGTCGTCGATCCCGATGCGGCATTTCACCGTGACGGGAACGGCAACCGCACCCTTCATCGCCTCGACGCACCTCGCCACCAGCTCCGGCTCAGCCATCAGGCACGCGCCGAAGCGGCCGTCCTTCACGCGGTCCGACGGGCAGCCGACGTTGAGATTGATCTCGTCATAGCCGAACGCCTCGCCGATCCGCGCAGCTTGCGCGAGGTCACGCGGATCCGACCCGCCGAGTTGAAGCGCGACCGGATGCTCGACCGCGTCGAACCCAAGCAGCCGCTCGCGGTCACCGTGAATGATGGCGCCCGTCGTCAGCATCTCCGTATAGAGCAACGCCCGCCGCGTCAGATGGCGGTGGAACACCCGGCAATGCCGGTCAGTCCAGTCCATCATGGGGGCTATAGAGAATCTACGATCCAAGCCGTTCATTTCACTGAGATATTCTGCCTCTGCCGGCGCTCACGTGATGAGACCGATTGAGACATCTGGTTTGACGAGGCTGCCGCAATCCGGCTCTTCTAGAACCATATAGGCATGAATTGGAAGCGGAAATCGCGTCTTCGTGCAGGCCGTTACGCTTGCGCAGCGGGAGCGCACGCGCCACTCGCAGGACGCGCATCGTCGGCCCTCGAGCACGCGCGCTTGGAGATCCGCTTCAATCACGTCTGTTCGGCCATGTGGACGCCGAATGATGTTCACGGCAATGCGGAGCTGAGCAATTCGCGGCAAAGCGCGGGGGTCGCCCTCGCATGCGCAAGACGTTGCCTGCCTGCGCGCCGACGAGGATGGTCACCGCCATATTACATTTGTCACGACACTCGATCATATGTATATTCGATCGAAAGAGCACGATCCGCCCAAGTGATCGTCAGCAAGGGAGAGCGCCAAAAACCTCAGATCCCGATGGCAATCACCGCCAACCCGCGCGGCGAGAAGCAGCGCGTTTCGAAACGAGCGAGAGACCGCTGCGCGGTCGACGCACGGCGTGACACGCGACCCACAGCAGAGGCGTCATGGTCCGAGTTGTTCAGATTTCCGATACGCATCTCAGCCCGAGCAAGCAGCACTTCGCGGCAAACTGGGCGCCCCTTGCGCGCTGGATCACGCAACAGAAGCCCGATCTCGTCATCCACACCGGCGACGTGACGGTCGATGCGGCCGACCAGGAGACCGACGCGGCATATTGCGCCGCCCAACTGGCCTCGCTCGGTGTCCCCGTCGTGGCGGTTCCGGGAAATCATGACGTCGGCGAAGTAGGCAATCCACACCAGCCGGTGAACGAGGAGCGGCTCGATCGCTTTCGCCGCCACTTCGGTGACGACCACTGGCTGCGCGATGTGGACGGCTGGCGCCTGATCGGGCTCAATTCGATGATCTTCGGCGGCGGCCCCGAGGAGGCGCGGCAGACCGAATGGCTCGAGGCCGCGATGGCCGATGCCGCAGGGCGTCGCATCGCCTGGTTCACGCATCGGCCGCTGTTCATCGAGTCACCGACCGAGGCCGACACCGGATACTGGTCGGTCAAGCCGGAGCCGCGTCGCGCCCTTCTCGATTTGCTGCAGCGCCATCGGGTCGAGATCGTGGCCAGCGGACATCTGCATCGCTGGCACGAAATTCGGCTGAACGGCACGCACTACGTCTGGGGGCCGGCGGCCGGCTTTCTGGTCGGCGAGAAACTGGCGCCGCCGATGGGCGGCGCCGCGCGGCTCGGAGCCGTGATCTACGACATCGACGGCGACAATATCGACGTGAGCATTCGCCCCGTGCCGGGCCTCACCGATTACTGGATCGACGACGTGGTGCACGAGGTGTATCCGCCGCGCGAAGCTGAGGCGTGATCCGCGATGGCCGGCCTCACATTGCGCGGCATCGGGAAGACTTTCGGCGACACGGCGGTCCTCAACGACATCGATCTCGATATTGCGGACGGCGAGTTTCTGACGCTGGTCGGCCCCTCCGGATGTGGCAAGTCCACGCTCCTGCGCATCATCGCCGGCCTGGAATCGCAGGATCGCGGTTCGGTGTCGATCGGCGGGACCTCGGTCGACCATTTGCGGCCTCACGAGCGCAGGATCGCCATGGTGTTCCAGAATTACGCGCTCTATCCCCACATGTCGGTGTTCGACAACATCGCGCTGCCGCTCACCATGACGCGCCTGAACCTGTTCGAGCGCTTGCCCTTGATGCGTCATCTGTCGCTGCGCCGCAGGCGCGTGATGGACGAGATCGCGCGTGAGGTGCGGGCCGTCGCGGAGCAGCTTCGCATCGACACCTTCTTTCATCGCCGTCCCGGACAGCTTTCGGGCGGACAACGGCAGCGCGTCGCGCTCGGCCGCGCCATGGTGCGTCATCCGCAAGCTTTCCTGATGGATGAGCCATTGTCGAACCTCGACGCCAAGCTGCGTGTGCACATGCGCGGCGAGCTGACCGAGCTGCACGCGCGTCTCGGCGCCACGATGGTCTACGTGACACACGACCAGATCGAGGCGATGACGATGTCCGATCGGCTGGCCGTGATGGATCACGGCGACATCCTCCAACTCGGCACACCCGCCGAGGTCTATGAACGGCCCGCCACGACCGCGGTCGCGCAGTTCATCGGCAGTCCGGCGATCAATCTGTTTCCGGCCCGCGTGGGCCCCGACGGCCAGGTCGAGCTGCTCGGCCGGACGCTGCCGATCGATATTCGCAACGTGCCGGCTGCGGAACTGACGATCGGCGTGCGTCCGGAAGCGATGCGAATCGGGGGCGGTCCGTGCACCGTTCCGTGCAGGTTCCGGCGCCGAGAAAACCTCGGCTCGGAAAGCATCCTCCACTTCGACCTCGCGGCCTCTCCGGAGGTGGCGGTACTCTGCCGGATCGACAATGACATGCCCGTTCCCGAGGGCGAGGTCACGCTCGCCTTCGAGGCGCGGGATTGTCACGTGTTCGACAACAAAGGCCGCCGTATCGAGGTGGAGAGCCGCAATGCGGCCGGCCGCGACGTGCGCCGCGCGAGCGAGGCCCGATGAACGCGGTCGCGGCTCAAATCACCCCGCTCACCGCGGCGCCGCCAGCCAGCCGCCAGCGGTGGATCGAACGGTTCGCGGGCCTGGGCTTCGCAGCACCCGCCTTCATCCTGCTGGTCCTGACCAATCTGGCGCCGCTGGCGGCTCTCGCCTTTCTGAGCTTCACCAATTACGAGCTGGGCGCGCTCGACTTCGCGTTCGTGGGCCTCAAGAATTTCAGCACGGCGCTGCAGGATCCCGTGATCCGCCGCTCGGTGACCAATACGCTGCTCTACGTGGCGATCGTCGTGCCCGGCGGCGTCCTGATCTCGCTGCTCGTCGCAATCCTGATCCACCAGCGCAAGCGCACGCGCAGCCTCTATGAGGTCATCTATTTTCTTCCCGTCACCTCGACTCTCATCGCCATGGCCACGATGTGGCAGTTCCTGCTGCACCCGACCCTGGGACTGATCAATCAGACCCTCAAGGGGCTGGGTTTCGCCGAGACGGCGTTCCTGAGCGAGCCGCGCCTCGTCATCCCGACGCTCGCCGCGATCGGCATCTGGCAGCTCGTCGGGTTCAACATGGTGCTGTTCCTTGCCGGTCTCTCGGCGATCCCTCGCGACCTCTATGAAGCCGTCGATATCGACGGCGCGAGCCATCCCATCGACCGCTTCCTGAAAGTGACCTGGCCGATGCTTGGTCCGACGACGATGTTCGTGACCGTGACGACGTTCATCACGGCGTTCAAGATCTTCGACACGGTTGCGGTGATGACGCGTGGCGGCCCCGGAGGCGCATCGGAGGTGCTGCTCTATGCCATCTATCTGGAGGGGTTTCAGTACTTTCACATGAGCTATGCGGCGACGCTCACGCTGGTCTTCCTCGCGTTCACCCTGGTGTTCTCGGTGCTGCAGACCTTTATCCTCGACCGACGGGTGCACTATTGACGCGCATATCGGCCACGATCGCCCGCCCGCCTGCGCCGGTCACGATCCGGACACGGCGCCTCGTGTCGCTTGCATTCGTCCACGCGGTGCTGATCGGCGGCGCCGTCTTCATGCTGCTGCCATTCGTCTTCATGCTGACGAGCGCGATCAAGCCTCCGGGCGAGATCTTCGAGGCGACGTTCCGGCTCTGGCCGCGCCAGTTCTACGGATGGCAGAACTTCGAATCTGCCTTGAGCACGGCGCCGCTGCTGCGCTTCCTGCTCAACGGTCTCATCGTCTGCGGCGGCATCCTCGTCGTCCAGCTTCTGGTCGCGATCCCTTGCGCCTATGCGCTCGCCAAGCTGAGGTTTCCGGGACGGCCGATCCTGTTTTCGCTGGTCCTGCTCGGACTCTGCATTCCGGTCCAGGCGCCCTCCCTCCCGCTCTACATCGCATTCGCCGAGCTCGGCATCCTCAACACCTACGTCTCGATGATGATGCCGTTCTTCCTGTCGGTGTTCGCGATTTTCCTGTTCCGCCAGTTCTTCAAGTCCTATCCGGACGAGATCATCCAGGCCGCGCGGCTGGACGGCGTCGGCGAGTTCGAGATCGTGTGGCGCATCGTGGTGCCGAGCGCCTGGCCGGCCATCGCAGCGTTTTCGATCTTCTCCGTCGTGGCGCACTGGAACGACCTGTACTGGCCGCTCATCGTCGTCTCCGACACCAAGCTCGCGACGCCGCCGCTCGGCATGATGTATTTCGCCGATTCCGAGCTGGGCTCGAATTACGGGGCGCTCGCCGCCGGCGCCACCATCATCACGGCACCGCTCGTCATCGCCTTCCTGATCGCGCGGCGGCATTTCATTGCCGGCATCACGATGACCGGAATCAAATGACTTCAACCACTGCCAGGGGAGACACCGTCATGCTGCATCGCCGAGACCTCCTGAAGAGCGCCGCCGCCGTCGGGACGAGCGCACTTTCCAGCCCGTTCCTGACGCGCCCGGCGCAAGCGCAAGACGTGACGCTGGATGTGCTTTATGCCTTTCCCGCCTTCGCGAAATTCCATGAGCCGATCGCGCAGGAGTTCATGAAGCGGCAGTCGAGCATCAAGATCCAGTTCCGGGCGCCGGCGGCGAGCTATGACGAAGGTCATCAGACCATGCTGCGGCAGGCCGTCACCAACCAGCTGCCGGACGTCTACTATTCCGGTTACCACCTGCTCGCCGAGCTGGTGCGCACGCTGGTGAAACGCAACCAGATCACCGAGGTTGCTCCGATGCTGCAGAAGGAGGACGCCGCCTGGCGCAAGGCCAATTATTCCGACGGGATCCTGGCGCTCGGGGCGGTCGACGGCAAGATCTACGGCCTCGCGTTCAACGCCTCGCTGCCGATCATCTATTTCAACGCGCAGCTCGTGAAGGAAGCGGGCGGCGATCCCGACAAGATGCCCGACAACTGGACGGACATGATCGCCCTCGCCGTCAGCATCAAGAGCAAGGGGGCCGACGTCGCCGGCATCGCCTACAACATCCACGACTGGCCCGACGATTGGCTGTTCCGTTCGCTGATCCTGCAAGGTGGTGGCCAGATGCTCGATGCGTCGGAAACCGCAGCCGGATTCGGCAACGACGCCGGACTGAAGGCCCTGACCCATTGCCGGCGGTTCGTGGCCGATGCCAAGATGCCGCTGATCGATTGGGACTCCTCGCGCCAGCAGTTCATCGCCGGGAAGATCGGCATTTTCGCCGACACGCCGGCCCGATTGCGCCAAGTCACCGACCTGATCGGCGACAAGTTCACCTTGCGCACCTGCACCTTCCCGATCGACGACAAGCAGAAGGGTGGGCTGCCCACCGGCGGCAACGCGGCGATCATCACGGCGAAGGATCCGGCGAAGCAGCAGGCCGCCTGGGAGTTCCTGAAATTCGTGAGCGGACCGGAAGCGCAGAAGATCGTGGTCGAGACGACGGGCTATATGCCGACCAATCTGCGCGCTTCAGGGCCCGAATTCCTGGCCCCGTTCTACGACAAGAACCCGAACTTCCGCACCGTGTCGCAGCAGATCGAGCGCGCGAAGCCGTGGCAGGGCTATCCAGGCGGACAATCCGTGAAGATCTGGCGCACACAGCGCGAGATCATCCATGCCGTCATGCGCGGCGAAACGACCGCCGAGGCAGGGCTCGATCGCATGGTCAAGGAAAGCAACGCCTTGATGAAGAGTTCGTAGGCAGCGGACGATCGATTGCGGCAAGCGGCCTGCGCTGGCCGCTACTGTTCCCTTCGGAGGCGGAATTCTGTGTTCATCATTGCCCAGCTGAGCGATCTGCACGTCCGACCGCTCGGCAAGCTCGCTTACGGCGACGTCGATACCAACGCGATGTTTCACGACGCCATCGACGCCGTGCTGAGGCTCGATCCGCGGCCCGATTGCGTCGTGGTCAGCGGCGACCTCACGGATGGCGGGCTCGAAGAGGAATATGAGATCGTCGCCGCCGGCCTGGCCAGGCTGCCGATGCCGGTGTTCGTCATTCCCGGCAACCACGACCAACGCGAGCAGCTGATATCTTCGCTACGCTCTCGTCACCGCTATCTTCCGTCCGACGGCTTCATCAATTTTGTCGTGGACGATTTTCCGGTCCGGCTGATCTTCCTCGACAGTGTCGAGGCCGGGAAGATCCACGGCACCTTCTGCGCGGCCCGGCAACAATGGCTGCGCGACGCGCTCGCGACCGGGCGCGGCAAGCCGACGGTCGTCGTGATTCATCATCCGCCGTTCCTGGTCGGGGCCGACGGGATGGACGATCTACGCCTCCTCGGGGCCGACGCGCTCGACGCAATCATCAAAGACCATCCCGAAATCGAACGCGTGCTGTGCGGTCACTATCACCGCTCGATCACGGCGCGCTACGCGGGAACCGTGGGCTATGTGGCGCCAAGCACGGCGCACCAGGTTGCGCTCGACTTGCGGCCCGGCCACAGCAATCGCTTCATCATGGAGCCGCCGGGATTTGCCCTGCACTGCTGGCGGCCGGACACGGGCATCAGCAGCCACCTCGTTCCGGTCGGAGACTACGGTCGCCCATTCGAGATCGCGGCCGGCCAAGACGATCCGGGAACGGACCGGGGCGACGGCCTTCCGGCACTGCTGAGGCGCGCAGAGGCCGTCGTCGGCGAGGCGGCGGCCAGGCTGGTCGCGATGCAATCAACGCCGCTGCGCACGGAGCGCAAGGACCATCTCGACATCGTCACCGAGGCGGATCTCGCCTCCGAAGCGATCGTGGTCGCGGGCTTGAAGGCGCTGACGCCGGAGGCCGGTATCCTCGCCGAGGAGAGCGGCGCGAGCCCGGGGGATAATGCTGCGCGCTGGATCATCGATCCGCTCGACGGCACGATCAACTACGCGCGGGGGCTGCCGTGGTTTTCCGTGACGGTCGCCTACGAGGTCGACGGCGAGACGAAGCTTGGCCTGATCAACGCGCCCAAGATCGGACTGACGGCGCGCTATCTTGCGGGGGAAGGCGCGACCATCGACGGCTTGCCGGCACGCGTCTCCATGACACGTTCACTGTCGGATGCGGTGATCTCGGTGATCCTGACCTCGCATTTCTCGCCCGACGAGGTCCAGCGGACGACGCGCGTGATCGAACTGCTCGGCAAAGTGGTGCGCGGCGTGCGCATCGTCGTCTCCGGCGCCTTCGAGACGACGATGGTCGCCTCGGGTCGCCTGGACGGCTTTGTCTCCCTGAAAGCCGACATCGTCTCGCACGCGGCCGCGTTGCCCATGGTGTGGGCCGGCGGCGGAAAGGTCACGACACTGACGGGGCGGCCGTGCCGCAACGACGATCTCGACAAGATCGCTTCCAACGGATTGATCCACGAGGAGTTGCTCGCCCTCCTGCGCCGGGCGCTGCAATGACGAGCAGTTCCGGACGACGAACCTCCGCTCATCGTCTGGCGCAAGCGACCTAGCGGCGGCCGCGCCCTGGGAACAGCTTGTCGCGGATGTAGCGCGAGGTCGGCGTCAACCTGGCGCCGCGCGGCTTGCGCCAGACCGCCCGGTCGATCTCCTTCTTGTCACCGACCTTCAGGCGCCCCGACACCTTCTTGGCCAGGAAGATCGCATCGCTCATCCGCCGGCCGGTCCGGCTCTTCCTCGCTTTGACTTCCTTCCAGAGTTTCAACGGCCCGAGCTTCAGCTTGGGAAGCTCCTCCTTGATCTCGCGACGAAGGCAGCTCCTGTCGCTCTCGCCTGCCCGCCTGCGGCCGCCGGGAAACATCCAGAGCCCGTCGCGCTTGCGTCTCACCATCAGCACGCGCCCTTTTCGGGCGACGACCAACTTCGACGATTTCGCCATCACGACCGGTCCTGCTTCTGTGCCTGCTCCACTGCACCAGGCTCTTGACGATGACGCTCCGTCTACGGGCAGATGATCGCCTTGATGATTCCATCGCGCCGCGCGACCTGCTGCTCGAATGCGGCGGGCGTCTGGTCGAGCGAGAAGCGATGCGTGGCCAGCGGCGCCAGCTTGATCTTCCCCGACTGCGTAAGGGCGATGGCCCGCGGATAGACCTCCGGCATGCGGCGCGAAAACTTGATCGACAGGCCCTTCCGGCGCGATTCCGCGCCGCTGAGGATGTACTGATTGTTCTCGGGGATACCGACGAGCACGACCCGGCCACCGATACGGGCGCACCGCGCCGCATGCTCGAAGCCGTGCGAGGAGTCGGTCGCCTCGATCACCAGGTCGACGCCGCGGCCTTCGGTGGCCTCGCCGACCTCGGCGTAGCTGCGGCATGCCACGTCCGCACCGAGGTCGCAGGCCAGTGCGGTACGCTGCTCGACCGGGTCGATCGCGATGATCTTGCCGCTGCCCGCGAGCCGCGCCAGTTGCACCAGCAGCAGCCCCACCGGCCCGCAGCCGAGCACCGCCACACTTTCCAGCAGCCGCGGACGCGCCAGATCCATCGCATGGATCGCAACACCGAGCGTCTCCAGGATCGCTGCGCCGGCGGGATCGATGCTGTCGGGCACCAGATGCACGGCCGATTTGGGCACGCAGACGAATTCGGCCATGGCGCCGTTGTGAGGCGCGTAACCCAGGAACTTCACATTGGGGCAGAGATTGGTGTGCCCGCGGTGACACCACTCGCAACGGCCGCAGGGAATGGAAGGATCGACCGCCACCAGCGCGTCGGCCGAGAACCCCGCCTTGCGCGCCGAGTCCGGCGTGAGGACACCCGAGAACTCATGACCCAGGACGAACGGCCTGACTTGCGTCGGACCGGTTGTTCCGCCCTCGAGATAGGAGTGCAGATCGCTGCCGCAGACGCCGACAGCCTTGACGCGGATGATGAGCTCGTCCTCCGCGAGCGGCTTCGGCTCGGGAATATCGAGGACGCGGATATCACGAATGTCCTGGAGCACCGCAGCGCGCATGTCGACGCCATCCTTCTGAGCAATTGTCTCCGGCATATTACATATGTAACAGCACGGTGACAAATGCTTTTGCAGGCCTTCCGGCGCACGTCGGCCGCGCGGGGACAGGGGTGCCCACGGCGGATGTCATAGAGGTGGCGGAAAGTACGGCTATTTCTGCTTGTCGATCAGCTTCAGCGCTGCGATGGCGGTGTTCTCGTCGGTCACCAGCACCTTGCCGATCCGGCCGCGCAGCACCGCAGCGATGATCGGCGCCTTGTTGAGCCCTCCGGCGATCAGCATCGACGTCGGCACGCGCGCCAGCTTGTCGAGCGGCATCGCAATGGCGCGGCTATTGATGTTGTGATCGATGGGCCGGCCGGTCTTGTCGAGAAATTGCGCCAGGACGTCGCCGACGGCGCCAGCCGCCCGCAGCTGCTCAGCGCGCACGTCCGGCGGCAGCCCATGCCGCATCAACAGCGAGCGCGGCGTCATGTCTCCCATGCTCAGAAGCGCCAGATCAATCTTTTCAACGCTGTTCAGCACCTCCTGATAGACCTCCTGGGCCAAAAAGGTGTCGCGCGAGCGCCGGCTGCTGACGAAGATCGGTGCGGCCAGATAGCTGCACTGGGCGTGCAGCCGGTGCGCGAGCTCACCGGCGATCTCGAAGGTGTTGAGCTCGAGTCCGCGCGACAGGCCGCCCATCATGGAGACGATGGAGAGATCGGGATAGTCCGCCGGCGTGACGTAACGGATGGTCTCGCGCAGGGTCGCCCCCCATCCGATGCCGATGATGCGCGGACGCTTCTGCTCGAGCAATTTGGACAGATACGCGCCGGCCGCCATTCCGATCAGGCTGCCGACCTGCTCGGGATTCTCCGGGCTCGGGATGACGACGGCGTCCTCGAGGCCGCATTCCCGGCGCAAGCGATGCTCCAGCTCCGTGCAGCTCGCAAAGGCGGAGTTGAGGCGGATGTTGACGATGCCGGTCTGCCGCGCATCCGACAGCATGCGGTTGACGCGGGCGCGGGTCAGCCCGAGCCGCTCGCCGATCTCGGCCTGGGTCAGGTTCTCCATGTAGTAGAGCCAGGCGACCCGCAGGATGGTTTGATCAGTCACGGCGCAGCCCCCCGCAGCGGCCTCAAGGCACAATCAGATGTCGAAGCATTTGAGGCGATCTTTCGTTGGCCGTCAAATCTGCAGCATGCGGATGTCGTCATGCGGTCTTCGCGCCCGGCACACCATCCTCGACCACAAAGCTCGTCAGCCGGCGCACGGCGCTCGCGGCGTCCTTGACGTCGTCGAGCGCTTCGAATCCCACGGTGCAATGCCGGGTGTCGAGCTCGACGGTCGCATAGCCGCGCTTGTCGCCACGCGCATAGAGCAGATGCGGGTTCTCCGCCAGCGCCTTGCGGACGCTGGCTTCGCTCGGCCCGTCTGAGCTGATCGACGTGCCGACGAACTCGGTCGCAATGGTTGGGCCATCCGGGCGGGCGTCATCACGCTTGAGATCGGCGGTAAAGAAGGCGTGGCGGTCGCCGCCGATCACGATCGGATTGCGCCGGCGATGCGCCATAAGCGAATCAAGGAGCCGGCGGCGTGCATTGGGATAGCCGTCCCAGCCGTCCATCCAGAAGCGCGCGCCGTCGTCTGCTTCGCGCTTGTCCTGCGCCATCAAGGTCTGCTGCGCGACGATGGTCCAGCGGCCGCGACAGTCGCGCAGGCGCGCATCGAGCCATTGCTCCTGGTCCCGGCCCAACATCGTCCGCGCCTCGTCGGTGCGGCCTGCACAATCCGTCACCCAGGTCGGCCGCCCATTTCCGACACAGGCAGATGCCGAGCGATATTGCCGGTCGTCGAGCAGGAGCACGTCGAGCATCTCGCCGAAGCGATAGTGCTCGTAGATCGTCGCGTTTGCGCCGCGCGGGCGCGCCGAAAGCGGCAGCGGCATGTGCTCGTAATAGGCCTGATAGGCGGCCGCGCGGATCTTCAGGAACTGACCGGCGTCGTGCACGGTGTAGGAGCGATCATTGGCATAGTCGTCCATCACCTCGTGATCGTCCCAGACCGAAAGCCAGGGAAAGGCGGCGTGCGCCGCCTGCAGGTCGGGATCGCTCTTGTAGAGCGCGTAGCGGTTGCGGAATTCCTCGAGCGTCGTCGGAATTCCGACGCCGTGCTGGCGGACGTGGCGCGATCCCCAGGACTTCTCGTAGATGTAGTCGCCGAGATGCACGACGAGATCGAGATCGCGTGCAGCCATGTCGCGATAGGCGGCAAAATAGCCCTGCTCGTATTGCTGGCAGGATGCGAAGGCAAAGCGGAAAGGCCGCGACGACCCGGCGCGTGCGGTCCGGGTGCGTCCGACCGGGCTGAGCGCCGGACCGGCGCGGAAGCGGTACCAATAGACGCGATCCGGCAGCAAGCCCGTCGCCTCGGCATGCACGGAATGCGCAAGCTCGGCCGTTGCCCGCACGACACCGCGGGAGACGATACGCGAGAAGGCCTCGTCCTCCGCAATCTGCCATTCGACGTCCACCGACGCGTCCCGCATGCCGCCGCCCTCGAGCGGCTGCGGCGCAAGGCGGGTCCACAGGATGACGCGATCCTCACGCGGACATCCGGAGGCAACACCGAGCGTGAAGGGATCTGCGCTGAACGAGACCGGCGCTCCCCGCACAAAGCCGGCGGGCGCAGCCAAGGCGGCGCTCGCCAGCGATCCCACGAGAAAGCGGCGGCGGGCAATCATGGCCGCGCCGGCATCGTTTCGAGCCTGCGACGAATGCTCACGGCGAGATCCGGCCGATCGGTCGTGATCTGCCGCACCGGCTGGGCGAGCCAGTAAGCGATATCCTCGGGCTCGTTGGTCACCCATGCACCGAGACGCTCGGAGCCGAGCATCTCGAGGGCAAGCGGCAAGGCGAGCCCCAGCAGCGATTTTTCGACCGCGACGATGCAGCCGGGAATGGCGGCCAATTGCGCCAGCGCGGGCTCGATCCCGCCCATCATCTCTGCCGAACGACGGTCGAGCGAAACCAGGACCCGCGCTTCCGGCCATAGCCGACGAATGGTCTCGATCACCCCCGGCACGAAGCAGGTAATGACCGCGCGCCGTTCCAGGCCGCGGCGCTTGATATGGTCGATCAGCCGCGCCTCGAGGCCCGAATAGGGATTGCCGAGCGCATCCGTCTTGATCTCGATATGCAGTTCGAGCGTGGTTTCGCTGTACACATCGAGCACCTCGTCCAGGGTCGGAATGCACTCATCGCCGGCATCACGCAGACGCGTTGCCGTCAATTGTCGCAGGCTGCGCACGCCCACCGGTCCCGTCTCGAAGGTGGTGCGATCGAGCAGCGGATCATGGATCACGACAAGCCCGCCGTCCGTGCTCTGATGCACGTCGAACTCGACTGCGTCGACCCCTTCCCGGCACAGATTGCGGAAACCGGTCAGGCTGTTCTCCGGCCAAAGATTGCGTCCGCCGCGATGCCCGGCGATGAAAACCATGATCAATTCCTATTTGCTGCTGTCGACAAGACCCTTGATGAACCAGCGTTGCAACAGCAGAACGACCAGTACCGGCGGCAACATCGTGAGGAGCGCACCGCTCATGGCAATATTCCAGGCCGGCTCGCTGTCGGAGCGCGGGATCAGGCCCTTCAACGCGATGACCGCCGTTGCCATGTCCTTGTCGGTCGTGAACAGCAGCGGCCAGAGATACTGATTCCAGCCGAACAGGAACAGGATGATGGCGAGCGCCACCATGTTCGGGACGGACAGCGGCAGCAGGATGCTCCAGAAGAAGTGCAGCGGCGAGGCGCCGTCCAGCCGCGCCGCCTCGCACAGCTCCTCCGGGATGGTCAGGAAGAACTGGCGAAACAGGAACGTGGCAGTGGCCGAGGCGATCAGCGGCAGGATCAGCCCGGGATAGGTATTGACCATGTTCCATTCGAGCGCGATCGCGACCTCATGCCCGCTGATCCAGGTCCAGATCTCCGCGACATGCAGGGTCTCCAGGAGCCATTGCAGCGGCAGCGCCGCATTTGCCACGGCTTCGAAGGTCGGCACGATCCGAACCTCGATCGGCAGCATCAGCGACATGAAGATGAGCCAGAATGCGAGCATTCGGTAGCGGAAGCGGAAGTAGGTGATGGCGAAGGCCGAGAGCAACGACACCGCGATCTTGCCGGCCGTGATGCCGAGCGCAACGATGATCGAATTGGCGAAGGTGCGGCTGAAATTGCCCTTGCTCCAGGCCAGCTGCAGATTGTCGAAGAACTGGCCTCCCGGCAGCCATGGCAACGGCACCTTCTGCACCTCGGCCACCGTGAGCGAGCCGGCGACGAACGCGAAATACAGGGGTACGCAGACCATCAGCGCGCCCGCGATCAGGATCGCGTGGCAGACCATGTTGAGGACCGGCGAGCGTTCGACCATGCGGCTAGACCCCGTAATTGACCTTGCGGTCGAAGTAGCGGAATTGCAGCAGCGTGCAGATCAGCGCAAAGCTCATCAAGAGAACCGATTGTGCTGCCGAAGAGCCGAGATCGAGATTGACGAAGCCGTCGACGAAGACCTTGTAGACCAGGATATTAGTCGCACCGGCCGGCCCGCCTTTCGTCACGGCATCGATGATGGCGAAGGTTTCGAAGAAGCCATAGATGAAGTTCATCACCGTGAGGAAGAAGATGGTGGGCCCGAGCATCGGCAGCACGATCGAGACGAAGCGGCGGATCGGCCCCGCGCCGTCCACGGCGGCGGCCTCCATCAGCGACACCGGTACCGCGAGCAAGCCCACGACCAGGAAGATGTAGTCGTAGCAGATGTGCTTCCAGGACGCGGCGAGCGTCACCAGGATCAGCGCATCGGTCGGATTGAGGTTGGGGTCCCATGCGATGCCGAAACTGTGCAGCACCTGCGCGAGCGGGCCGACCGCCGGATTGAACAGGAAGGCCCAAAGGATGCCGGCGATCGCGGGCGCTATGGCATAGGGCAACAGGATGATCGTGCGATAGGCCGAGCGGCCACGCACGATCCTGTCCGTGGCAAAGGCCAGCACGAGCGCGCTGCCCAATGTCAGCACGTTCTGCGCCACCGTGAACCAGAACGTCACCGCGATCGACTGGCGGTAGTCGCTGCTCGCAAGCAGCGCCTTGAAATTATCGAACCAGACGAACTGGACGTTATTGCCGAAGGGATCGCTGAGCAGGACGGATTGCATCAGCGCCCGCAGCGACGGAATGAAGAAGAAGAACAGCAGGATCAGCAATTGCGGCAGCAACAGCAGCGTCGGCAGGCCCGGACCATCGCCGAAATTGGCGCGCTTCAGTCCGGCCTCCTCGCGCCGCCGCGTCTTTCCCGAGCTGCGCGAGCTGCCGGCGGCCGCCGCCGGCAGGGCCTTGGACCCGCCGCTCCCGTGCCTTCGCAGCACGGGCGCGCGCGCGTCACGCCACGGGATGGACAGGCGCAGCGTCATGGACGCTCGGTTTCCGGAGTCTTTCCGGCATTCAGCTTTTCGAACTGCCGCAGGATCTCGTTGCCCCGCTTGACTGCGTCATCCATGGCCTGCTGCGGCTGCTTCTGGCCGGCGAACACAGCCTCGACCTCCTGGCGCTGGGCCAGCATCGTCTGCACGAAATTGCCGAAGCGGAAGCCGCGCGAGTTCTCGTTCGGCGTGCCCCGCGAGAGCTGCAGCACCGCGATCTCCCTGGTCGGATGATCCTTGTAATAACCCCGCTCCCGCGCGAGCGCATAGGCGCGATTCGTCGCCGGAACATAACCGGTCGCGCCGTGCCACCAGACCTGGGTTTCCGGCTGGGCGACGAAATCCAGAAAAGCCGCGACGGCCTCGTAGCGCTCCGGCGTGTGACCTTTCATGACCCAGATGGCGCCGCCTCCGATGGTGCTGTTGAGAGGCGGATTGATGTCGCTTTCGTGCGGCAGGAACGTGGCGCTCCAGCTGATGGTCGCGTTGCGCTCGATGTTGCCGTGCGATGCGGTCGAATTGACGAAGGTCGAACACCGGCCCGACGTGAACAATTGCTCGGGACTGAAGCCTTGGCCCGCGATCTGCATCACGCCGTCATCGAGCCATTTCTTGAGCCGCGCGACTTGCGACACAATCTTCGTCTTGTTGTACACGAACTCGGTGCCGAGCCCGTCGAAGCCGTTCGCCAGCGTACCGTAGGGCTGATTGTTGATGGCGCTGTAGTTCTCGAGCAGGCTCCAGTAGAAGTCGCCGGGCAGCACCGTGCCGCATTCGCTGATCCCCTTGGACTTGATGGCGTAGAGCTGCTTCTCCAGCTCCTGCCAGGTCTCGGCCGGCTTGTCGAAACCGGCCTTCTGGAAGTGATCCTTGTTGTACCAGAAGATCGGCGTCGACGAGTTGAAGGGCATCGCCGACATCCGCCCCTTGTAGCTCCAGAAGCTCGCCACGGGCTTGATGAAGTCCGAAAAGTCGATCTTGTAACCCTTCTGCTCCACCAGATCCTGCACGGGAACGATGGCCCCTGACAGCAGCATGGTCATGTAACCGCGCTCGGCGATCTGCACCATCTCCGGCGGCCGCTTGGCGCGATAGGCGGCGATCACCCCGTTGGTCACCTCGTCATAGTTGCCCTTGGCAACCGCGACGACCGTGTACTTGTCCTGCGACTTGTTGAACTTCTCGACCAGCTCATTGAGCCGGTCGCCGAGGACGCCGCTCATGGCGTGCCACCACTGGACCTCGACCCGCGCCTGCGCCGGACCAGCCAATGCCAACGCACCGAACAAGGCCGCAATGAATGCGACTTTCCTACTCATGGACAGCCCTCCCTCGCCGGGCAAACAAGCGGTCTATACATTTGTACTTCTATCATGACATATGTGTCGAGATGATGAAAGAGGGTCGGGCGCCCTCTTCTCCAGCAGGCATTGCCGGGTCAGACGCAAGCCGGGCCTGGCTAGCGGGGCCAGTTGGCAAAGCGGCTAAGAAGCGCTTCTCATTGCCCGACCGACCTTTTGCAGAGCCTCAAAGGCGGCAAAGCGCCGATCGGACCAGCCTGCCAAACTGGCCTGGGGCCGATGGACGTCTCCCAAAACCGACATCGCCTGCATCGCCTCGCCGAGATCGGCATGATCGCCTGAGGCAACCGATCCAAGCATCGCGGAGCCGAGCAGGACGGCCTCCGGGGAGGCCGACGCAGCGACCGTCAGGCCCGTCATATCGGCGAGGATTTGCCGCACGAGACCGCTTTTCGCGGCGCCGCCGCTGACCACGATCGTATCGACCGCAATCTTGTCTTGCTGAGCGCGAACGATCTGCCGCGCCCCGCAACCGAGACCGCACAGCCCGGCCAGATAAAGCGCCAGCAGGCTCTCCAGATCCGAGCGCATATCGAGCCCAGCAATCAGCGCACGCGCGTCGGGATCCGCGAATGGCGCGCGATTGCCGAGAAACTCGGGGACGACATGAACCTCGCCGACCAACTGCGGAATCATTTCGGCACCGCCGCGGGATTCAGTTTCCGAGGCAAGCCAATCGGCAAGCGTCTGCTGCTTCCGGCTTGCAGCCTGGGCCGCTTGCGCGGAATGCGGATGCATCTGCAACAGATGCTCGATGGCGGCGCCGGCGGCCGACTGCCCGCCTTCATTGAGCCAAAGCCCGGGCACCATGGCGGAAAAATAGGGCCCCCAAACGCCGGGCACGAAGGACGGGTCCGGCGTGGTCGTCATGGTGCAGGCGGAGGTTCCGAACACATAGGCCATGCGCGTAAGCACCGTGCCGGCCGTACCGCGCGCGCCCACCGTGCCGACGCCGCCGGCATGCGCATCGATCAGGCCTGCGGCGACCGGCGTACCCATCGCGAGACCGAGATCGGTCGCGACCTCCGCGGTCAGGCCCGCCGCCAGCCTTGTTCCGCCGGGCACGATCTCGGTGCCGATCCTGCGGAACTGTTCGTCGGCGAGCACGCCGAGGCCGACCTTGTGGAAGAATTTGTCGTCCCAACGGTTCTCATGACCGAGATAAGTCCACTTGCACGTCACGGTACAAATGGAGCGGGACAAGCTCCCGGTCGCGCGCCAGGTGAGGAAGTCTGTCAAGTCCATGAACTGCCACGCCCGGGAGAATGTCTCGGGCATGTTCTCGGCGAGCCACAACAGTTTCGGCATCTCCATCTCGGGTGAGATCGTGCCGCCCACATAATCGAGAACCTTCTCGCCGGTCTGGTTAATCCGGCGCGCCTGATCGGCGGCGCGGTGATCCATCCATACGATGACGTTGCGGGCAGGATCGCCCGACGGGCCAACCGGCAGCGGCGCGCCCCCCTCCCCAAGCACCACCAGCGAGCAGGTCGCGTCAAAGCCGATGCCGGCAATGCCATCCGCCGCGAGGCCGGCCTGTGCCACCGCGCTCCGCACGCTGCGGCAGACGGCACGCCAGATATCTTCGCTCGACTGCTCGACGACGTCGCCGGCCTCCCGCCACAGCGCGACAGGGGCGCTGTCACTCGCGATCAGTCTGCCGGAGCGGTCGAATACGCCGGCCCGTGCGCTACCGGTGCCGACATCGATGCCAAGGAAATGGCGGTGATCGGATTGTCTGATCATGAAGACGCTACAGATCGTTGCTCTGCGGGAGAATGACGAGGTCGCGGATGGTCACGTTTCTCGGACGCGTCAGCATGAAGAGCACCGCCTCTGCGACCTCCACCGGCTGCATCAAGCCGCCGGCCGCCATTTCCTCCTCGATCTTCGCTTTGGGCCAGTCCTTGATCAGCGCGGTCACGACTGGACCCGGCGCAACGGCTCCGACACGCAAACCGTGTTTGGCGACCTGCCGGCGCAGCGTGTGCACGAAAGCCTGCACGGCGTGCTTGGAGGCGGTGTAGATCGGCTCCCAGACGACGGGGACGAGACCTGCGATCGAACTGGTGACGATGATGTCGCCGCTTTTGCGTTCGACCATGTGCGGCAGTACCGCATGGATCGACCTGAACAGCGCATTGATGTTGAGATTGAGCATGCGGTCCCAGGCGTCGGGATCGCCGCCAAGCACCTCGCCGCCGACATAGGCGCCTGCATTGGCATGGAAGATGTCCAGCTGGCCTGCCTTCTCCAGCACCTGCGGCATCATGGCTGCCACGCTCGCGGGATCGGTGAGATCGATACGCAATGGAATCGCCTGATCGCCCAGCCCGGCGCAGGCGCTGCTCAGCGCCTCCTCCGCCCGATCGATCAGCACCACCCGCGCGCCCGCCCCGATCAATGTTCTGGCGCATTCCAGACCGATGCCCGACGCCGCGCCGGTGATTGCGGCAACTTTTCCTGCAAGTTCCTGGGCCAAGGCTTGTCCTTTTCTTGTTCGAGTTATTCAAGCTCGGCCATGAGAGAGACGCGAGCGCCGTGCCAGCGAATCAACGATGACCGCAATGGCAAGGACCGCGCCCGTAATCATGTACCGTAGCGACGAGGAGAGATCGAGCAGCGTGAGGCCGCTTGCAATGGACTGGATGACGATGACGCCGAGCAGTGCGGAATAGGCGCTGCCCCGGCCGCCGAACAGGCTCGTGCCGCCAATGACCGCAGCGGCGATCGCGTTGAGGTTCACGTCCCCGGTCCCGGCCTGCTGGCTGGACGATGCCAGCCGCGCCGCGGCGAGAATGCCACCGGCGGCCGCCAGCGTGGAGCACAGCACGAACGCGGACAGATAGACGCGCCGAACGTTGATGCCGGCACGGCGCGCCGCCTCGCGATTGCCGCCGACGGCAGACATCGAGCGGCCCCATTTGGTCCGCGTCAACGCGTAGTTCATGACCACGCACAAGCCGACGAACAGGCCGAACATCCAGGGAATGCCGCGCCCGAGATTGAGATAATAAACGGCGAATTCGAGCACGATGGTGACCAGCAGCGCCTTCAGCACCATGCGGCTAAGCGAACTGGCCGACAGCCCCGCCGCCCGCCGGCGCGCGGCCGTCCGATAGCCGGCCACGAACATGATCAGGCTCGCCAGCGCCGCCAGCACGTAGGACACGACCGGCGGCATGACGAGCATCTGCCCGAAATTGACCAGCGGCGATCCATACGGAAGGTTGATCGAACCGGAGGAGCCGAGCAGATAGAGCTGCAGGCCGAGCCACGCCAGCAGGCCGGCCAGCGTCGACACGAAGCTCGGCATTCCCAGGCGATTGAACAGAAACGCATAGAGCGCGCCGATGGCCGCGCCCAGCATCAGGGCCGTGACGATGGCAACGGCCACCGGCCAATCCTGGCCGACCCAGAGCACGCCGACGAGCGCCGATGCAAACCCGCTCACCGAGCCGACCGAGAGATCGATCTCGCCGACCATCAGGATGCAGACGATGCCCAGCGAGATCACGCCCACCGTCGAGCAATCAAACAGCAAATTGACCAGATTGTTCGGCGCGAGAAAAACCGGATTGAGACTCTCGAATGCCGTGCAAATGACGATGAGCCCGACGACCACGGGCAGCGAACCGAGGTCGCCCGACCGCACACGGTCGACGAAGCCGCGGATCGTATTTCCAAGCGTGTCCGCGTGCTTGACCCGTTCGTCACTGCGGTCGAGCAGCCGCGCCGTCGAAACCCGTTGCGTGTCGTCGGTCATCGCCCAAGCTCCGGCGACTGATGGGCGCGGCGCCGGCTGGCGCGGCGCGAGACCGAGTTTTCGTCCGCACCGGTAATCGCCGTGACGAGATCCTGGTTGGAAACGTCGGGCTCGAATTCGCCGTTGTTGCGGCCGAGGCGCAGCACCACGATCCGGTCGGCGACCGCGCGGACGTCCTCCATGTTGTGGCTGATCATGATGACACCGAGGCCGCGCGCGCGAACGCGCTCGACGAGGTCGAGCACCTCGGCGGTCTGGGCGACGCCAAGCGCGGCGGTAGGCTCGTCCAGCAGGATAAGCTTCGGCTCGGTGAGCAGTGAACGCGCTATCGCAACCGTCTGGCGCTGCCCGCCGGACAGTGACGCGACGGGCTCGCGCACGCTCGGGATCCGCGCCGACAATTCGTTGAGCAAGGTCCAGGCACGAAGCTCCATGGAGACCTCGTCGAGCCGCAGCGGATTGAGCTCACGGCCGAGGAAAATATTCGCGACCACGTCGAGATTCTCGCAGAGCGCCAGATCCTGGAAAACGGTGGCGATGCCGAGGCCGAGCGCGGTGGAGGGATCGGACAGGACGACATGCTCGCCGCCGAAGGCGATCGTCCCGGAAGTGGGCTGGTGCACGCCGGCAAGGATCTTCACCAGCGTGGATTTTCCTGCACCATTGTCGCCCACGAGCGCCACGACCTCGCCGGCATGCACGTCGAGATCAACATTGGTCAGGGCGGACACGGCGCCGAAATGCTTGGAAATTCCGCGAAGACTCAGGACCGGCTGACGCGGTTCGCCCTGCACGTGCTCGACATCCGGGATCGCAGTCATTTGTCAGTCCGCCCTCTCGACGCCCGTCCCGGCCGCCCGAGCGGCCGGGACGGACACAGTTTACTGCGTGATGCCGAGCTTCTTGCAACCCGCGGCATATCGGCCCGTGCAGAGCTGGTCTGCAGTCTGGATCTTCTTGTCGATGATCTCCGCCTTCAGGTTCTCCTGCGTGACGACCGCCGGCACGAACAGCTTCGACGGCGCATTGAAAAGCGTGGTTTCCGCCTTGGGCGTCTCGCCGGAGAGGAATTTCACCGCCGCCTGGGCCGCCGCGGCGGCCACGATCTCGCTGGGCTTTGAGATCGTGTTGTACTGATCGCCGGCGATGACGAGCTGAAGCGCGGCAATCGTCGCATCGTTGCCCGTGACCGGCGGCACCGGATCGATGCCTGCGGCCTTGAAAGCGGCAATTGCGCCGCCGCCCGTGCCGTCATTGGCGGCCACGACGCCGAGGATCTTCTTGCCGAAGCGGGTGACCTGGCCGCTCGCCCATTGCTGTGCCTTCGGCGGCGCCCAGTCCGGCGTGTCGTATTCGGCGAGAATGGGATAGCCGCTCTTATCAAGGCCCTCATGGATACCCTTCTTGATGAGTCCCGCAGCGGCATCGGTCGGCGATCCGTTGATTTCAAGTACGCCCTCGCCCTCCTTCGCCGTGACATTGGCGGCCTTGAGATGCTTGACGAGCGATTCGGAGATGGCCTTGCCGATGGCTTGATTGTCGAAGGACACGTAGAAATCGACCTTGGCGTCGGGGACCGGCCGGTCATAGGCAATGACCTTGATGCCCTGCGATTGTGCCATCTTGACCAGCGAGGCCGCGGCGGTGGAGTCGACGGGATCGAGCACGATCACCTTGGCGCCCTGCGAGATCACCGAGTTGAACTGCTGCTGCTGCCGCGCCGCATCCGCGCTGGCGTTCTGGTAGATCACCTTGCAGCTCTCGCAGAGCTTCTTCATCTCCGCGGCGAACCCCGGATAGTCGTGCTGTTCGTAACGGGTGGAGGCTTGGTCCGGCATCAGGAAGGCGACGGTGGCGTCCTTCAACTCCGCGGCCTGCGAGAGCATGGCCGTCGTGCCGAGCAGCGACAGGGCCAAAGCAAGTGTGCCCGTATATTTCGGGGAGAGGCTTTTCATTCGGACTTTCCTTTCCAGAACTGGAGTGCGTGGTTGATCCCTAACGATGAGCAATCGCTGCTTCCCTTGCCGGCGGAGACAAGTGCTGGCGCTGCGAAGCCGCGCGAAACTCCTGGACAAGCGATTCCTGTCGCGGGCTGCCATCGGCATGCCCACGTTCTTCTTCCCGTTGGTCGTCCTCCTTTGCTTTTCGCCGGCTAGGCAGCGCGCGCCGTATCGCTGTTTTGCGCGAGCAATCGCCTGAAGCGCGAAGGCGGCATGCCTTTCTCGGCCAAGAACTGCCGGTTGAAATTGGAGAGATTGTTGAAGCCGACCTCGAAGCAGATGTCCGTGATGGACGCCTGCTCGTCGCTCATCAGGATCTGGCAGGCGAGATTGATGCGCAGGCGCTTGACGTATTGCACCAGTGACATGCCGGTGTGCCGGCGGAAGGAGCGCGAAAACGCGCTCTGCGACTGACCGGCGATGGCCGCGAGCTCGGCTTCACCGAAAGGCTGCGTCAGGTTCTGCCGGATGAACGCGAGCGCCTTGTTCATGCCCGCAGACATGTATCCGGACGGGTCGGGCAGATAATTCGGGCTGGAAAGCGGGCGCGAATTTCGGGCGCGGCTGAGCGTTCCCAGGATCATCAGGAACAGCTCGATCCGGCGCACGCCGTTCGCCGTCACGATCTCTTCCATCAGCGGAGCGAGCTTGTCGCTGGTCGAGCGGGTGAAGAGCGCGCCGCGGCGGGAGAATTCCAGCAGCGTGCCGAGGCCCGACAGTTCGGGCATGACCTTCATCATGTCACCGATAAACTCTTCGCTGAATTGGAGGATGCGCCCGCGCAGCGGAATGGTGCCCCCCGCCGGCAGATCGCTCACCCAATTGTGCGGCAGATTGGGACCGGTGAGCACGAGATTGCCCGGCTCGAACTCGCCAATGAAGTCGCCGACGAAATAGCGACCGCTGGTCGCCACGACCTGATGAAGCTCGTATTCGGGATGGAAATGCCAGCGGACCGTGTGGAATGGGTAGCCGTGCGACCACGCCTTGAACGACTCGCCGCGCCGTATCTGGACAACTTCCAGGTCCGGTTCCATATCCGCTCCCTTCAGGCCGGTGCGGTTTGCGATGACCGCCCCTGTTCCCTATCGGCTGAATTTGCTCAGCGCTTCCTCTCCCGGCGAGAGTAACGACCGGTACCCCCGCACGCCACCACGATTTGAAGGTGCAACTGATACTTTTTTGACAGGCGGAAGCAGACGTCGCTGACGTCGAGGACGTGGCTCAGTTCAGGCTGCGCGTCAGCAGCTGCAGCACGATCGCAAACAGCTCGCCCTGCGAGGAGATGCCGAGCCGCTGATAGGCGCGCTTGCGGTAGGTCAGCGTCGAATGCAGGCTGATGCCGAGTCCCTGCGAGATCGCCTCGGAGCTGAAACCCGCGAGGATGCGCCGGCAGACCTCCTGCTCGCGCGGTGTGAGAGAAGCGAGCGGCGCACGGGTCGCGAACAATGTGGCGAGAGACTGTTCGGGCGTCGCCTTCTGCTGAAAATGGCGCGCAACGCTTGCGCCGACCGCCGGTGCGATCGCCTGAAGCCGTTCGCGCTGCGCGGCGGTGAAGCGGCCCTGGGCTGCGATGCGATAGAAGTTGACGTAGAAGCAGGTGTCGCCGGCCCAGATCGCCGTGGCGCATTTGTCGACGATGCCGGAATCGTGGAAGAAGATTTTCCGGTAGCGCGCGCCATACATCCGCGGCGCGAATGCCGGCAGCATGATCGGCCCGCCGCCCTCGCCTTCGAACAGCGCATCGCGATTGGGATCGGATTCGTGGAACTGGCCGGCATAGGCCGCGCCGAGGTCGCCGCCGATCGGGATGTTGCCGGCATCGAGCAGGCAGGACGCGGCCCCGGCGCGATCCAGCGCGAACACCATGCAATGGCCGACATCGGCGTGGCGGCGCAGCGTGTCGATGAGGACGTTCGGAAAGTCGGGGCGACCGATGGCGAGCACCGCCGGCGTGACGTCGCCGGCCGCCAGATTCGAGGCCATCCCTTCGGGCCGCATTGGTTTCCTCCGCCAGACGTTCTCTTGCGCGAGGATAGCAGTGATGGGATTTGACTGAAAGTCGGACGCGCCTGCCACTTCTCGGTCCCGGCTCTGCGCGGCAGCGCTACGCGCTGCGGCGCGTCCGGGACACGTGCCCCACTGTCGGTCCCGTGCCCCGGACGCAGCGCAGCGCCATTTCGGCGGTGCGCTGCTGAGCCGGGGCCCATCGGAGGCGCACAGCCCCCTACCCCGCTGCCGCCTTCGCCGGGGCGACGTTGATGGCGAGCTTGCCGTAGCGGTCGGTGAAGGCTTCCGTATCGATCTCCTCCAGCTCGATCTCGCCGCTCATCACGCCCTGCTTCCACTCGGCTTGCGCCGGATCGTTCTGGAACTCCGGCATCACCTCGCGGCCGAACAGCTCGAGCGATTCGCAGATGTGCTCGTGGCTGTTCTTGCCGGCCTGGTTGAGCAGGATGACCTGGTCGATATGCGAGGACTGGAAGCGCTTCAGCTTCTTGCGGATGGTTTCGGGCGAGCCGATCAGGCCGCCGCGCAGCGCCGCCTCCTGCGCCTCGGGATTGTCGCGCTTCCACTTGTTGTACTCGTCCCACATGTTGACGGTGTAGGGCGCGGGCCGCTGGCGGTTCTGCGAAGCGCCGTAGAAGCGCAGCGCGAACTGGAAGAAGGTGGCACCGTCCGCGCGCGCCCGCGCTTCCTCGTCGGTCTTGGCGCACATGAAGAACGAGACCAGCGCCATGTTGGGGTTGATCTCGTAGTCGGCGAGCTTGTGCAGCCGCTTGGTCATGGCGTTGTAATAGGCGTGCACCCAGGCGTGCGCGGCGTCGGCGCTGACGAACTGGAAGCCGAGCGCGCCAAAGCCGTGACGGCCGGCACGCTCGATGGTCGGCAGCTGCGAGCACGCCATCCACAGCGGCGGATGCGGCTTCTGCACCGGTTTCGGCACGACGTTGCGCAAGGGGATATCGAAATATTTGCCGTGATGCTCGCTGCCAGCGTCCCTAAACATCGGGAAGATCGCGGCGACCGCCTCCTCGAACACCTCCTTCTTGGTCTCCATGTCGCGGCCGAACGGCGTCAGCTCGGTGATGGACGCACTCTCGCCCATGCCGAACTCGCAGCGGCCGTCCGAAAGCAGATCGAGCACCGCGACACGCTCGGCGACGCGCGCCGGATGGTTGGTGGTGAGCTGGAGGATGCCGTGGCCGAGCCGGATGTTTTTCGTGCGCTGGCTGGCCGCCGCGAGGAAGGATTCGGGCGAGGGCGAGTGCGAATATTCCTCGAGGAAGTGATGCTCGACGACCCAGGCATGGTCGTAGCCGAGCTTGTCGGCGAGCTCCATCTGCGAGAGCGCGTTCTGATAGAGGGCGAGCTCGTCGCCGGCCACCCAGGGCCGCGGCAGTTGCAGCTCGTAGAAGATGCCGAACTTCATGGCGTCGCTCTCCCGCTACTGTCTTGTTGTTGCGGGCATTGTATTGAGCGAGGCGATCCTGTCCACCACGACGTCATTCCGCGACGTGGAAGAACAGGGATCGCGGGCCGGCGCGCAGACTCAGACCATTTGCAGATGCTCGCTGCCGAGCGGATGCTGACCGAGCAGAGCTGCAAGCGCCGCGATCGCGTCGTGATGCGGCTCTGCCGTCACCTCGACCGTCCTGAAATACTCGCCGCAGAAATCCGTCCAGGCCTTGAGGTTGCCGCTGGGAACGCCGATCACCAGGCTCTTGCCGGACTCGATGCAATGGGCGATCAGGTCGCGCAAGCCCCCGCCTTCCGCCTCGGCCTTGCCGAACTTGTTGAGAAAGACGATCTCGGCGTCGGCGAGCTGGGCCTCGACAAGTTGCGCCGCCTCGAGCAGGCGCGGCGTCGACAGACGGCAGGAGGTCGCGCCCGCGCCGAGGTCCTCGGAGATCGACATCGACCGGCCGGTGGCGAGCTCGTGCAGAACCATGTCGCAGCGTGTGCGACCGGGCTGGGGCACGTCCTCCTGGATCAGGCCGGCGAGGCTCTTGTCGGAGCGGCGGAGCTCGGTGACGAGACCTGAGAACCACCGGTTCACGGCGGGGCCCGAATCATAGACCAAGGCAACGCTGATGGCGGCGGAAGGCCTTGCGGCGCTATCCGCCGTATCGCGAGATTGCTGGAGCATGTCCATCACCTCGCCGCCTTTGCCTTGGCGACGTCGGCATCCTGCAGGAAGTCGATCATGCGCTGCACCGGGCCGACCTCGTCGATATGGTCGAGCATGTCGCGATATCCCTCCTGCGCCTTGGGCGGCAGCTTGTGCGCGATGCCCTGATGGCAATCGATGCAGGTCTTGCCCTGCGCGAACGCAGTCTGGTGCAGCTTGGAGGCGCGCGGCTCCTGCACCGCATACTCCATGTGGTCGAACTTGTGGCAGTTGCGGCATTCACGCGAATCCGTCGTCTTCATGCCGCGCCACACGCTCTTGGCAAGGTCGATACGGTGCGCGTTGAACTTCTCCGGCGTGCCGATGGTGCCGAGGATCTTGTGCAGCACCTCGTTGGAGGCCTGGATCTTGCGGACGACCTTGTGTCCCCATTCCTTCGGCACGTGGCAATCCGGACAGCTCGCGCGAACGCCGGTGCGGTTCGAATAGTGAACCGTGTTGCGATATTCGAGATAGACGTTTTCCTTCATCTCGTGACAGGAGATGCAGAACTGCTCGTTGTTCGTCATCTCCATCGCCCAGTTGAAGCCGCCCCAGAACAGGACGCCGGCGGCGAATGCGACAACGACGATCAGTCCCCAGGCATAGCGCGCCGTCGGCGAGAAGAACCATCGCCACAGCCGCTTCAGGCGTCCCGGCCGTGCGGCGGCTATTGCGGCAGAAGTGCTGGAGTCCTGCATGTCAGCCTCACTTCGCCTGCGTCGCGTTCTGGAAGATGTTGCCGACCAGCGGCTTCGCATCGGCCTGCGGCACGTGGCATTGCTGGCAGAAGTAGCGCGTGCCGGCGACCTTATCGAGCCGCACGCCCTGGCGGTCGACGTAATGCGTTTCCGAGATCTTCGGCGCGTTGACCCGCGTATTGCCGGGCCAGTCGTGGCAGCCCATGCACGCGTTGTTCTGCGTGGTGATCTGGTAGCCGTCGACCTTGTGAGGGATCAGCGGCGGCTGCTGGCGATAGGCGCGCTCGAAGCCGCTCGCCGGCACGGACTGCTTGGTCACGTCGGGCGGCGCCGACATTTCGGTCAGCGGGGCCTCGCGCAACGCCTTGACCGGCTTGGCTTCTTGCGCAAGCGGGCCCGACGCCGCGAACGGAATTGCAAGCGCGACGGTCACGGCCGCCACCGCAATCAACGGAATCAGTCGAACAAACGTCATGGAAGGTCCCTTTCAAGGACGGCCGGCTGGGAAGTGACGACGCGCGCCGCTGGCGATGGCGCGGTCATGGAGGGGTCAGGGCGCACCGCATTGCGGCCGCGCAGACCGAGATGGAAGACCTGCTTGGAGCAGACGTCGATACAGGCGCCGCAGACCGTACAGTCGCCCGCGGTAATGACAGGCGTGGCGCCGGTGCGCTCGCCCCTGAGCGCGGGGCTGATGACGTGCGGCTCCGGACAGACGGCGAAGCAATCCATGCAGTCGTTGCAGGCCGCACGGTTGTCGGCCGTAACGCGCAGCAGCGCGACCTTGCCGATCTGACCGTAGAACGCGCCGACGGGACAGAGATGACCGCACCAGCCGTGCTTGGCGACGAGCAGATCGAACACGAAGATCGCCGCCGTTCCGCCGGCGCCGAACCAGAGCCCGAACACCAGCGCGCGATGCAGCGCCGTCACCGGGTTGATCAGCTCCCAGGCGATCGACCCTGACAGCGCTGATGCCGCGAGCACTGCGCCGAGGAAATAGAGCCTGAGGTCCGGGCGGATCTTGGCCGTGAAGGTGATGCCTAGCCGCCGCCTCAACCAGCCGGCCAGATCGGTCACCGGATTGATCGGGCAGACCCAGGAGCAATAGGTCCGGCCGCCGAGCAGGAGATAGCCAGCGAGCACGATGGCCGCGCCGATCACCGAGAGGCCCTCGGGCCAATGGCGCGCCGCGAGCGACTGCAGGAAGACGAAAGGATCGGTCAGCGGCAACGTGCCGAGGGTCATGGACGAGGCCAGCGTGCCCTTGGCGATCCAGACGCCGAGAAGCGGTCCCGACAGGAACAATGCGAGGAAGACCAGCTGGCTGGTCCGGCGCAGCACGAGAAACCGCGAGGCGGCCCAAAGCCCTTTCTGCGCGCGCGCTTCGACATAGGGTCTGGCATTCGCCGTCATGGCACGCCTCCCTCGGGTCTGCGCACCGGCAGCTTGAGCGGCGCATCGACGAGGGCTCCGCCGGCCTTGGTCTTCTCTTCCCAGCCGCGCTTGTAGTGCTCGTCCTGCTTCAGCGCGGCGAGCTCGATCGGCAGCACCTTGATCGCGGACTCGGTCAGCACGCAGGACTTCTCGCACTTGCCGCAACCGGTGCAATATTCGGCGTGAACGACGGGCTCGAAGATCGCGTGCTTGGTCGTGCGCGCGTTGTGCGAAACTTCGAGCGTGATCGCCTTGTCGATGGCCGGACAGACCCGATAGCAGACGTCGCAGCGCAAACCCTGCAGATTGAGGCAGGTCTCGCGGCTCGTGATCACGGCGACGCCCATCTTGGCCTTGGCGATGTCCGTCAGCGCATGCTGGAGGGCGCCGGTCGGGCAGGCCTTGACGCAGGGAATGGTGTCGCACATCTCGCAGGGGACGTTGCGCGCCTGGAAGAACGGCGTGCCCAATGCGGGACCGTCGGCCCAGTCCGCGAGCTTCAGGGTGTCGTAGGGACAGTCGCGAACGCAAAGGCCGCAACGGACGCAGGCCGCCAGGAAATCCTTCTCGGGCAACGCGCCCGGAGGCCGCAGCGCCTGCGCAGGTCTGGCCCGCGAGGACACGCCGAATCCCGTCAGCATCGTCGCGGCGACGGCTGCGCCGCCGCCGAAACGCGTCATATCCTGCAGCGCCTTGCGGCGGCGCGGATCGCGCGGGATGCCTGAGCTGGAATCCGACATGGCTCGTCCATCGAGGGGTTTAGGCTGACGTCACGCGGCAGGCGCACTTCTTGAAGTCGGTCTCCTTCGAGATCGGGCAGGTCGCATCGAGCGTGAGCTGGTTTGCGAGCTGGCTTTCGTCGAAGAACGGGAAGTAGACGAGGCCACGCGGCGGCTTGTTGCGTCCCTTGGTCTCGACCCGCGTGACCACTTCGCCGCGGCGCGTCTGGATCTTGACCGGCTGGCCGCGCAGCAGCTTGCGCTCGGCCGCGTCATCCGGATGCATGAACAGCGTCGCGGCCGGCACGGCACGGTGCAGCTCGGGCACGCGGCGCGTCATGGAGCCGGAATGCCAGTGCTCCAGCACGCGGCCGGTGCACAGCCACAGATCGAACTCCTTGTCGGGCGTTTCGGCCGCCGGCTCGAACGGGCAGAAGATGATACGCGCCTTCTTGTCCGGCTTGCCGTAGAACGACACGCCTTCGCCCGGCTTGACGTAGGGATCATAGCCCTCGCGGAAGCGCCACAGCGTCTCCTTGTTGTTGACGACGGGCCAGCGCAGGCCGCGCGCCTGGTGATATTGCTCGAAATCCGCGAGATCGTGGCCGTGGCCACGGCCGAACTTCGCGTATTCCTCGAACAGGCCCTTCTGCACGTAAAAGCCGAATGCACCGCTCTCCGAATTCTCGAAGCCCTTTTGGCATTCGGTGATCGGAAACTTGTTCACCTCGCTGTTGGCATAGAGCACGTCGAACAGCGTCTTGCCGCGCACTTCCGGTTTCTTGGCGATCAATTCCTCCGGCCAGACCTCCTCGATCTTGAAGTACTTGGAGAACTCCATCACCTGCCAGAGATCCGAGCGCGCCTCGCCCGGCGCCTTCACCTGCTGGCGCCAGAACTGGGTGCGCCGCTCGGCATTGCCATAGGCGCCCTCCTTCTCCATCCACATCGCCGTCGGCAGGATGAGGTCCGCGGCCAGCGTGGTCACGGTCGGATAGGGATCGGAAACGACGACGAAGGCCGCCGGATTGCGATAACCGGGATAGCCCTCCTCATTCATGTTCGGGGCCGTCTGCATGTTGTTGTTGCACTGAACCCAATAGGCGTTCAGCTTGCCGTCCTTCAGCATCCGGTTCTGCAGCACGGCGTGGTAGCCGATGTTGCCCGGGATGGTGCCCTCGGGAAGCTGCCACACCTTCTCGGCCGTCTCGCGGTGCTTCGGGTTGGTGACGACCAGGTCGGCGGGCAGGCGATGCGCGAAGGTGCCGACCTCGCGCGCGGTGCCACAGGCCGATGGCTGGCCGGTCAGCGAGAACGGGCCGTTGCCGGGCTCGGAAATCTTACCGACCAGCAAGTGCACGTTGTAGATCATGTTGTTGACCCACGTGCCGCGCGCATGCTGGTTGAAGCCCATCGTCCAGTAGGAGATGACCTTCTTCTTGGGATCGGCGTAGAGTTTTGCGAGCCGCTCGAGATTCTCCTTTGGAACGCCCGACATCTTGTGGGCGTAGTCGAGCGTATAGGGCTCGAGCAGCCTCTTGTACTCCTCGAACCCGATCTTGTCCTTGAAGCCGGCCGGATCGAGCGCACCGTCCTTGCCGGCCTTGTGCGAGGCGTTGACCGCCTTCACCTCGAGCGCGTGGGTCGGACGCAGCCCGTAGCCAATGTCGGTCACGGTAGATGCGAACTCGACGTGCTTCTCGACGAAGTCCTTGTTCACCGCGCCGGAATTGACGATGTAGTTCTGGATGTAGTTGAGGATCGCCATGTCGCTCTGCGGCGTGAACACGAGCGGATTGTCGGCGAGCTCGAACGAGCGGTGCTCGAAGGTCGAGAGGACGTGGACCTCGCAGCCTTCATGCGTCAGCCGGCGGTCGGTGAGGCGCGACCACAGGATCGGATGCATCTCCGCCATGTTCGAGCCCCAGAGCACGAACGCATCGGCATGCTCGATATCGTCATAGCAGCCCATCGGCTCGTCGATGCCGAAGGTGCGCATGAAGCCGGTGACGGCCGAGGCCATGCAGTGACGCGCGTTCGGATCGAGGTTGTTGCTGCGGAAGCCGGCCTTGTAAAGCTTGGCGGCGGCATAGCCTTCCCAGATCGTCCACTGGCCCGAGCCGAACATTCCGACGGTCGACGGACCGCCCGCCTTCAACGCCGTCTTCCACTTCTCGGCCATGAGCGTGAAGGCCGCGTCCCAGGAGATCGGGGTAAAGTCGCCGTTCTTGTCGAACTTGCCGTTCTTCATGCGCAGCATCGGCTGGGTGAGCCGATCCTCGCCGTACATGATCTTGGACAGGAAGTAGCCCTTGATGCAGTTGAGGCCGCGATTGACCGGCGCATCGGGATCGCCCTGCGTCGCCACGACCTTGCCGCTCTTGGTGCCGACGATCACGCCGCAGCCGGTGCCGCAGAAGCGGCACACGCCCTTGTCCCAGCGGATGCCGTCGGTCTTGCCCGGCTGGGCGGTCGCCGCTTGCGGCAGCGTGACCCCGATCGTCGAGGCGGCAGCAACCGCTGCAGCTGCCTTCAGCGCATCGCGGCGCGTCGCCGTGGCTTCATTTCCGTTCGTCAGTTTCGTAACCATCGTCGGTCTCTCCGGCTCAACGAATCTCAAATTGCGGAAGCGCGCGCATGCGCGCCGGAATTCTGGCAGGCGCCGCCGCAGCACGCGGACGGCTCGGTCTCGACGGCGCTCTCGTCATCGGCCGTATCGAATGCGTGAAAGATCAGCGAGGCACTGACGACGCCGGGCAGGCGATGCATGGCGGCGATCTGGTCGATCGCCAGCGAGGCCGGCGTGTCGATCACGGTCAGCGCGAGCCGGCTTTCGCCGGATGCAGCCTCCAGCTCGACGCCGGGCAGCGCCAGGATCCGGTCCGTCAGATCGCGCTCCGCATTCGGTGCGAGATAGACGGCAACACCGCAGATGTTGGTGGCTTCAGCCATTGTGCACGACCAGGTTTGCAAGTTCGGATACGAGCGCGATGCGGTCCCGCGGCGCGAGCGCGATGGCTTCGACCGGGCAGACCGGGATGCAGTCGCCGCAGCCGGTGCAGGCCGCAGCATCGATCACCGCGCCCAGCTTCTCGCGCGCGAGAATGCGGATGGCGGAATGCTCACAGGCTTCGACGCAACGGCGACAGACCACGCCATGTCTTTCGACGCAGGCGCTCGCGCTGGAGACCGTCGCCACCTGTTCGGGGCGCGTCTCTTCCAGCTGCGGCGCAAGTGCGTCGCGGCCGGATGCGAACGGCAGAACGGCAGAAAACAGCGAGCGTCGTGACATTGGTCTCGGCATATCCGAATCCCCACGGGCAGCCCCGTGTTCAGGAATTTTCCAGGAGAATGCGCCCCATCGGGCACACCTCGGTCGACGCCATTGTCACCGCTGCGGACCATAGGTTCGTGCTGTCCAGATCGCATTGCGCTAGATCAAGGGCGCATCGTCATTGCGCGCAACGAACGATTAACCCGCGCGTCCATTGCGGTGTGAAATTGCGCCAATCGATCAGGGCGTTTACCCGGCTTTCATGTTTGAGCCGACGAAGCCGGTTCACGCGCCGAGAAGGCACGACCAGAAAGCGCTGCCGGCCTCGATTCTCGGGGCCGCATCCGCCTTGAAAGGACGGGTCGAATGGTTACCTTGGAGAGCGGCGAATCGCCGCGCGTCGCCCCTTTCTCAAGACAACAATGCCAAGCTTCACCCCGCATCAAGATGCCGCGCTCAAGGCCGTCGGCGACTGGCTCAAGGCCAAGCCCGGCCGTAACGGCACGCCGCCGGTGTTCCGCCTGTTCGGCTTCGCCGGGACCGGCAAGACGACGCTGGCCCGGCACATCGCGGAAGGCGTCGATGGCGAGGTGAAATTCGCTGCCTTCACCGGCAAGGCCGCCCTCGTCATGCGCAACAAGGGCTGCGACGACGCCTCCACCATCCACTCGCTGATCTATCGCGCCCGCGAATCCGGCGAGGAGCAGCCGAGCTTCGAGCTGTGGGACGACGCGCCGGCTTCGAAGGCGAAGCTGATCGTGATCGACGAATGCTCGATGGTCGACGCCGAATTGGGGCGCGACCTGATGTCGTTCGACTGCCCGCTGCTGGTTCTGGGCGATCCCGCGCAGCTGCCGCCGATCCAGGGCGGCGGCTTCTTCACCAACACCGAACCCGATGCGATGCTGACCGAGGTGCACCGCCAGGCGCAGGACGATCCGATCGTGCGGATGTCGATGGACGTCCGCGAAGGCCGCGAGCTCGACATCGGCCGCTACGGCGAAAGCGAGGTGGTCTCGCGCAAGGAGCTCGATCCTGACCGGGTCATGGGTGCGGACCAGGTCCTGGTCGGCCGCAACAACACCCGCCGCGCCTACAACATGCGGGTGCGGCAGCGCCAGAACATCGAGGACGCCTTTCCGGTCGCCGGCGACAAGCTGGTGTGCCTGCGCAACAACCGCAAGAAGGGCCTGTTCAACGGCGGTCTGTGGCGGGTGAAGTCGCGCAACACCTCGCGCTCGAAGTCCCGCATTCTCTCGATGCGGCTGTCGCCGGACGAGGATTTCGGCCACAAGGTGACCAAGGTCTCGGTGCGCGCCGATTGCTTCGAGGGCGGCATCGAGCAGATCGCCTGGGAGCAGCGCAAGCCGTACGACGAGTTCGACTACGGCTACGTGCTCACCGTGCACAAGTCGCAGGGCTCGCAATGGGACGACGTCGTGCTGTTCGACGAGAGCTTTGCGTTCCAGGATTCGCGGGCGCGGTGGCTATACACGGGCATCACGCGGGCGGCGAAACGATTGAGTATCGTGGTGTAAAGCCACTGCGTCATTTCCCCGCCACGAAGTAAAAATCCTCGCGTCCCGGCGGCGAGCCGTAGGTGAAGGGCTGCTGCTCGTGCTTGGTCGCGGCCCAGACGTCGTCGCGGATGATGTCGAACAGCTTTCTGATCTCGACGCGGGGCTGCTTGATCTCGCGGGCCAGCGCGGTGGCGAACGGGCTGTTGGCGGCACCGTCGCCGTCCATCGCGGTCTCGCCGTGCTTGGCGGCGTAGACAACCATGAAGCCGGCACCGGGCTCGATGTTGGAAAAGCCCTTGTCGACCAGCTTCAGCGACAGCGTGCGCTGCATGGTCGGCGCGAACGGATTGTCGCGGCAGGCGTCGAGAACCACCAGGCGCATCTTTCGCGCGGCGCCGACCGCGGCGATGACCTGTTCGAGGGCGACCGCCTGCGCCTCGGCGTCCTTGTCGGCGGCAAGCTTGGCGTCGACGGGAACGAGATAGTTCACCCCGCCGATCTCGAAGCCGTGGCCGGCGTAATAGACCACGGCCCAGTCGGCCTTCTCCGCTTCCTCCGCGAAGGCCTTCAACGCGTCGAAGAACTTGTCGCGGGTGAGGTCACTGACGGACATCACTGTCTGGAAGCCGACGTCGCGCAGCACGCTCGCGATCAGCTTGGAATCGCGCGGCGGATTGGGCAAAGCATGGACGTTCTTGTAGGCGCCGTTGCCGATCACCAGCGCGACGCGGCGGCCGGTGGGTGCGCTCCCCGGCGTCAGCGCGGCGAGCCGCTCCTGCGCGATGGCGCGGGCGCGCGCAACTTCGGTGTCGTCGAACTTCGTCAGCGAATAGGCCGCGGCGCGATAGTCGGCGCGGGCTTGCGCCAGGTCCTTCCGGCGCTCGTAGATCTGGCCGCGGCCGGAATGGGCGCGCACATTGTTCGGGTTGATCTGGAGGGCCGCGTTGTAGTCCTTCAGGGCGGCATCGAAGTCGCCCTTCATCATGCTGACATCGGCGCGATTGTTGATCACGAACACGTTCGTCGGCTGCTTCTCGATCAGGCGGTTGCAGTCGGCAAAGGCCTGATCGAACTGCCTCATCATGCCGTAGGTGACGCAGCGGTTGCCGGCGATTTGCGGGGCGGCCGGGTCGATCTTCTCGGCCTCGGCGAAGTCGGCGATCGCGCCGTCGAAATCCTTGAGCAGCGTCCGCGCGCGGGCGCGGTTGGTCCAGGCCAGCAGGAATTTCGGCGTGTATTTGATCGACAGGCTGAAATCGTCGATCGCGCTTTGCAGCGCGCCGCGGCGTGCGTGAATGACGCCGCGGTTGTTGTAGGGAACGCCATAGGCCGGGCGCTTCTGAAGCGCGAGGTTGTAGTCCGCCATGGCGAGGTCGTCCTGGCCCTTGCGCTCATAAGCGAGGCCGCGCAGGTTGAGGGCGATGACGTAGTCCGGGTCGAGATCGAGCGCGATGGACAGGGTCTCGATCGCGTGGTCGTAGTCGCGCTTGTTGAGCTGCGTGGTGCCGCGCACGGAGAGAGCGATCGCCTTGTCCTTGCCACTGACCTTGTCGGCCTTCAGCAGATTTTCGCAGGCGCTCGCGCGGGCCTGGGCTTCCGCCTGGCGGTCACGGCAGATGGTGAGGTCGTCGGCCTGCGGGTCGGCCGCCGCGCCCGGCACGCCGGCGGCCAGGAGGACGAGGGTCAGGGAAACGACGCGCAGCATGGTGTCAGGCCTGCTCCAGCCAGCAAAGTCTTCTTGAGTCGATGATCGATCGCCCGGGTTCATCTAACGCGGAGTTCCCGGCCTCGCCAAGGTCGCGCTGGCCCCCCCCCCGCGCGGCTCACGTCACGGAGTCGTGTCCGTCCCGTCGTAACAATCGGCGGCTGCGTCCGTACCTCGGATGATGCGAAAGGGGCCGGACAACTGTTCGTCCGGCCCCGAGCGTCCTAGACTGTCAGACCTTCCGAAAGAGGATCCGCCATGCGCCGACCTGCCCTCGCCTCCCTGCTGGCCGCAACCACCGCCCTCTCGCTCACCTTTGCGGCGCCGTCCCGGGCCGCCGAGGAGGCGGTCGTGATTCCCGCCCCCGCCATGGATGCAGCCCCCGCGAGCGGGATCCAGACCGCCGTGGTCGCTGGCGGCTGCTTCTGGGGCGTGCAGGGCGTCTTCCAGCACACCGCAGGCGTCGTCAACGCGGTCTCCGGCTATGCCGGCGGCACCAAGGCCACCGCCGACTACCAGACCGTCTCGAGCGGCCGGACCGGCCATGCCGAATCGGTCGAGATCAAGTACGACCCGAAGAAGATCTCCTACGGCAAGATCCTCCAGATCTACTTCTCGGTGGTGCACGACCCGACCCAGCTCAACCGCCAGGGTCCCGACGTCGGCCCGCAATATCGCTCGGCCGTCTTCACCACCTCGGACGAGCAGAAGAAGGTGGCGGAGGCCTATATCGCCCAGCTCAACGGCGCCAAGGTCTTCAGCAAGCCGATCGTGACCAAGGTCGGCGCGCTGGAGGCGTTCTACCCGGCGGAGGCCTACCACCAGGACTATCTGACCCTGCACCCGAACCAGCCCTACATCGCCTATAACGACCTGCCCAAGGTCGAGAACCTGAAAAAGCTGTTCGCGGATAACTACATTGAAAAACCGACGCTGGTCAGTACCAGCAAGGCCACCAACTGATCGCAAGATCACTTCAAGAACGGGAGACCCATGCCCGACACCAAGACGAAGACCACCGACGACAAGGTCATCAAGAGCGAAGAGCAGTGGCGGCGCGAATTGTCGCCGATGCAGTATGCGGTGCTGCGCGAGAAGGCGACCGAGCGTCCCTTCTCGGGCGAATATGAGCACGACCACCGCGCCGGCACCTATGTCTGCGCCGGTTGCGGCAATGTGCTGTTCGAGTCAGACGCCAAGTTCGATTCCGGCTGCGGCTGGCCGAGTTTCACCGCGCCTGCCGTCGAGAGCCATATCGACGAGGAGCGGGATGCCAGCCACGGCATGATCCGCACTGAGGTGCTCTGCTCCAAATGCAGCGGCCATCTCGGCCATGTCTTCCCCGACGGCCCGGGGCCCACCGGCCTGCGCTACTGCATCAATTCGGCGGCGCTGAAGCTGGAGCCGAAATAATCGGCCTGTGCAGTCGGGTTCCTTCATGGAACCCGACCGCCCGATGTGCTTTTCTTCTCTGGCGGTGCGGCCGATCATCGCATCTTGGCGGCCGCCAGGGAGGAAGCCATGCTCGGAACCATCCTAATCATCCTGGTGATCATTTATCTGCTCGGGGGCCTGTCCGGCCGCATGGGCGGTTATGGCTATGGCCTCGGCCATTCCGGCATGGGGATCGGGGGCGTCGTGCTCGTGGTGCTGGTCGTCCTGCTGCTTCTTGGAAAATTGTAAATCATATAAAATATTGAAATTGCTACATTTATTGCGGCTGCGGGGCTGCCATGCGTGGATTCATCATCTCCCATCGCAGGGGTCGCATTTTTGTCAAAACGGCCTATATTAGAGGGCGAAAATGGCATGTGCGGCGGGCCCGCTCGATTGCGGCCCTGCCCTCCCAAACCCCACGCGCTTAAAGCCCCAGAGAAGATCACGAGGTCTTTGACCATGCGTCCACTGCGTCCGTTCAACTTCAACACCTCCGCCGAACTCTTCCCCGCCGCGATCCGCAAGAAGAAGCGTGCGGGCTTCACCTATCGCCGGTTCGGCACCGCGGCCGAAGCCGTGCAGTTCGCGATGGAGCAGTTGCCGACGGATTCGCTGAACGGCGCCTATCTCCAGGTCGAGGAAGCGCGCTTCGACCAGAACGGCATCCGCTCGCTCTATGAGAGCGAAGCCTTCCCGCTGCCCCGCCGCCCCAAGCCGGCGCAGACGGCAGAGACCGACGCCGACGCGGCGTAAGTTTTCGCAAGCCTCCGATGTGCGCAGAAGGCGCGACGGCCGAAAGGTTGTCGCGCTTTTTGCGTTTTTGAACGCGGCGTTTCCGCAGCCGTCATGGCCAGGGACAAGCCCGGGCATGCCGACCATTCGGGCATGTTCGATTGCGGAGAACGACGCTCTTAAATCCGCGGCTGCTTGTCGAGCCAGCGGCGGAGCAGACGCACGTTGCGCATGTTGGCGCGGAACATGACGTCGAAAGCGTCGCCCGCGAACGGCACCATGCCGACCACGCCATCGAGCGCGACGTTGCCGAGCATGCGCGCGGTGAGGTACCAGGGCGCGCCCAGCGCGCGGGCCTCGCGCACCAGCCACAGCGAGATCGCCGTGGTGATGATGTCGCCGACCACGGGGATCAGACCGATCAGGCCATCGATGCCGTAGCGGATGTTGGTGCCGGGCAGGATGAAGGCGACGTCGAGCAGCTTTGCAATCGCCTCAAGCCGCGCGATCCGTTGCTCGCGCGTCAGATTGCCGAATGGATTGCCTTGCCCGAGATCGAAGCGAAACTCGCGAAATCCCTGCTCAAGCGTTTCGGGGCGGATCTCATGGCCCTCCTGGTCGATGATCGGGCCGCGCGCGGCCTTGCCTGAGGTCGCATGCGAACCGCTCCCTGAACGGGACCTGCGCGGAGCGATGATATCGTCGTCGGACATGGTCATGGCCTTCAAGAACGCACCGGCGCGGCGGAAGTTGCTGCGCCGCGCCCGAACGTCGCGCGCTCAGGTCGGCGCCGCCACCGCCTGCGGCTCCTTGATGTATCTATGCACGAGCCAGGACGAAATCACCGCCGGTACAAACCCGACGAGGCCGTACAGGATGAACTGCACCGCACCCGAATCCGGCCCGCGCGAGCTGTAGGTGAGCGAGGCCAGCACGAACGCGAACAGGCCGACCAGCAGCATCCGCAAGCCCGGGCCGATCCGCCTGATATGGACCAGGATGTCGTCGACCGCGCCGATCATCAGCGAGGGCAGGACGCCGAACAGGTAGCTGTATTGCAGGGTCTTGAAGAACACCGCGAACAGCTTGCCGACCTCGCCGAGACTGGTCTGGGCCCAATAGCCGGACTGATACGTCGTCGTCAGCAGCAGCAGGAACCCGCCGACGAACGGGCCGACCAGCGCAAACACCAGATAACGTTTCATCAAACCCTCACACTTGTCCCGTGATTATAGCAGCGCCACGGGAACCTTGAATAGCGGGGCGGGCTCTGCCTTTGGGGGAACAAGTGACAAGGCGACGAGTTCAGACAGGACCTGAATCATCCCTGGCAGACTGGAGCCGCCGATGGCCCGCAAATTTCTACTGGCGACAATCACGCTGGCGGCCCTGAGCGGCCTGCCGAACGCATCTGCTCTCGCGCAAGGCCACATGGGCTCGCCGCAGGAGCAGCAGGCCTGCTCGCGGGACGCATCGCGCTTCTGTCGCAAGGACCTCGGCAATGACGGCGCGGTGCAGGGCTGCCTGCAGGCCAACCGGGCCAAGCTGTCGAAGTCGTGCAGCAAGGTCTTTCAGAGCCACGGCATGTGAGGACCCCAGTCCCCGGCGAACGGAGAGTGAAGCCATGTTGCGCGACGAACAGCTCTCGATCCTGCGGGACATCAGCCAGTCCGTTGCCTTCGCCGACGACCGGCAAGGCAAGATGGGGCAATTGATCGCCGATGGCTATGTGATGAAGGACGGTGACCTGTTCGAGCTCACCGCCAAAGGCGTCACCGCCGTCGAGGAACACGCTGCCGCGCTTGGTGAGAGCGACGTGGAACAAGCGGCGCGTCCTCCCATCGGCTGATCCGATCGCGCGCGCACGCCTTCTGCGTGACGTTCACGCAACAACTGCAATTTCATTCATGCCGACCATTGCGGTCGCGCGGCAATGGCGCATACTTCGCTCGGGCGGCGCAGCACTTTTCGATTCGAACAATCAAGAGATCGAGCGACCACATGCGGGACCAGAGTTCCCGGCGTGAAGGCTGTGACATGCGGCAAATCAAGTCGCGTGCGGCGCCCCAAAAACCAAGTGGCTCAAGCCCAGGGATATCGGGGACCCATTCTGCATGACACGCACTCAGACCATCGCTTCGCTGTTGAAGACCACCGCTTCGCTGTTGGCCGTCGCAACCACCGCCATCGCGCTCCAGACCTCACCCGGCCTCGCCTTTTCGTCCGAAGCGCAGCAGATGTGCACGGGCGATGCGATGCGGCTGTGCTCCAGTGAAATCCCTGATATCCCGCGGGTCAGAGCCTGCATGGTGCGGAACAAGGCGCAGGTCAGCCCCGGCTGCCGCGCCGTGATGGACCGCGAAGCGGCTGCCGGCACCGCATCGCGCAAGCGGGAAGCGGCGGCGCAGTAGCTGCACTCGTCATTCCGGGGCGACGCGTCAGCGTCGAGCCCGGAATCCATCGTGCTGCACGGTATTCGTGGAAATGGATTCTCAGGTGCGCAATTGCGCACCTGACCTAATCGCCCCACTGCGCGAAGGCGTCGTTGAAGGCGCGCTCGCCGGGGGCGCCCTTCTCGATGGCGATGATGGCGCGGCGCTGGTTGGCGTAGACCAGCGGCACGTCGAACCACGAGCGCTCCTTCAGGAGCTGGACGTTGCGGGCGCGGTCGGCATCGACGTTGGACAGGCCGACCAGGAAGAAGCCGTCGGTCACCTTCACCGCGAGGCCTGCGAGCGGCGTGCCGCGCGCCTGCTCGTTCGACTTCATCAGGATGCCCGGCACGTTGGAGACGCTGCCGCCCGGAAAGTCCGGCGGCAGGATGAAGGTCAGCTCCGCCGTGTGGCTCGCCGGCAGCGAGGAATCGGTGTTACGGCGGAACGACATCGTCATCTTGAACTTGCGATCGGGAATCTCGATGTCGGCGCGCACGGCGACGTCGGCCTTCTGGGCGCCCGAGGCCTTGATCGGCTCCAGCCGCCACACCACCGAGCCGACATATTGCTTGCCCTTCGGATCGGACGGATCCTCGTCGTAGAGCACGACCTTCTGCGCCACCGGCGCGACCGGCTGGTCGCTGGCCGAAGGCTGACCGACCCGATCGGGGATCTTCGGCTTGCTCTGCGGCTGCGCGGGATTGTTCGGCGCCTCCACCACCTGGGTCGGCGAGGACTTGATCAGGTTGGTCGCGATCTGGAGCAGCGGCTTGCCCCAGAGGATGCCAGCACCGACCAGGATCAGCACGATGCCGACGGCGATCGCGCTCTTGAACGGGAAGGCGGAGCCGGTGCGCACGCGCTTCTTGGCGTCGCGCTCGGGCGCGATGCGCGGACGCGGCGAAGGCGGTTGCGGCGCGTAGCGCTCCGCCTCCTCGACCGACTCGTCGTAGGAATAGGGTGCGTCCTGCTCGCCGGCGCGGTTTTCCAGGCTCGGCTCGAGCCGGTCGAATTCCGGCGAGGGCGAAGGCACGTTGGCGTAGGTACGGCGCGCGGCGCGGCTGGCCTGCGCGGCCGCGCCGCCGAGATCATTGGCATCGGCCGTGATGTCACGGAAGCCGCGCACGCCCGGTGCCGGCGGCAGCGATGGCGGAGGTCCCATATCAGGAGGACGGCGCCCACCGGCGCGATCGCGTCCGGCCGCCGGCGGCTCCGGCATCGGTGGCGGCGCAGACGGTGCCGGTTGGCGCGAAGCGTCAAAGCGGGGCGCGCGCGGCGGACGCTGGGTATCGCCCTGGTCGTCGACATTGAAGGACGGACGGTCGGCCCGTGGCGGCGGCGGAGCCGGACGCGCCCGCGGTTGGGACGGCGCGGCTGCAGCCGCATTGCCTTCGGTGGCTCTTGTACTGGCGCGGCGAAACGCATCGCCGCTGCCGCCGCTGCGCCCGCCGCCACCGGGGCGCGAGGCCTCGCGGGCGCGCTGGGCCGCCTCCGATTCGACCTTGCGGACGGCCTCCTCCAGCGACAACCTCTCGCGGGTGATCTCGGATTCGGAGAGCGGCGGCTGCACGCTGCGCAACTGCGCGATCAGGGCCGTGCGCGCCCGCTCATAAAGCGCGCGACGGCTCTCGCCGGGAGCGTTGGGGTCCAGGGCGGCAATAGCGCGGGCGATCAGCGGATAGTAATCAGCCATTTCAACTCAACTATACCCGCGTCCTAGTAAGAGATCGTTAAGCCTCAAACGGGTTTTGCACCAGGATAGTATCCTCGCGTTCGGGGCTGGTGGAAAGCAATGCGACCGGGCACCCCACCAATTCCTCGATCCGCCGGACATATTTGATGGCCTGGGCCGGCAGGTCGGCCCAGGACCGCGCACTGGCGGTCGGCTCCTTCCAGCCCTCGATGGTCTCGTAGATCGGCTCGACCCGGGCCTGGGCGCCCTCGCCGGCCGGGAAATGGTCGATCTCCTTGCCGTCGAGCTTATAGCCGGTGCAAACCTCGATCGTGTCGAAGCCGTCGAGGATGTCGAGTTTTGTGAGCGCCAGCCCGTTGATGCCGCAAGTCCGGACGGCCTGGCGGACCAGCACCGCGTCGAACCACCCGCAGCGGCGGGGACGGCCGGTGTTGGTGCCGAACTCTCGGCCACGCTCGCCGATCTTGCGGCCGGTCTCATTGTCCTGCTCGGTCGGGAACGGGCCCTGGCCGACGCGGGTCGTGTAGGCCTTGCACAGGCCGAGCACGTAGCCGACCGCGCCCGGCCCGAGGCCGGCACCGGTCGCGGCCTGCGCCGCCACCGTGTTGGACGAGGTGACGTACGGATAGGTGCCGTGGTCGACGTCGAGCAGCGCGCCTTGCGCGCCCTCGAACAGCATGCGCTTGCCTTCGCGGCGCTTGATGTCGAGCAGCCGCCACACGGTCTCGGCATAAGGAAGAAGCTGAGGCGCCAGCCCGGTCAGTTCCTTCAGGATATCCTTGCCGTCGAACTCCGGCAGGTTGAGGCCGCGGCGCAGCGCATTGTGGTGGGCCAGCAGCCGGTCGATCTTGTGCGGGAGCGTGTCGAGGTCGGCGAGGTCCATCAGGCGGATGGCGCGGCGGCCGACCTTGTCCTCATAGGCCGGGCCGATGCCGCGGCGGGTGGTGCCGATCGCCGTCGCCGCATTGGCGGATTCGCGGTGCGCATCGAGCTCGCGGTGCAGCGGCAGGATCAGGGTGACGTTCTCCGCCACGCGCAGATTGTCCGGAGAGACCGCGACGCCCTGCGAGCGCAACTTGGTGACCTCGTCGAGGAAGGCGGCGGGATCGAACACCACGCCATTGCCGATCACCGACAGCTTGCCTTCGCGCAGCACGCCGGAGGGCAGCAGCGCAAGCTTGTAAGTCTTGCCGTTGATCACCAGCGTATGGCCGGCGTTATGACCGCCTTGGAAGCGGACGACGATGTCCGCCTGCTCCGACAACCAGTCGACGATCTTGCCCTTCCCCTCGTCGCCCCACTGGGCGCCGACGACGACAACATTGGCCATTCGCGGGTAATCCTTCGAAGATTTTAGATGCGCCAGCCCAGCTGACGGCCGGGAAGCCGTTCGCACGCAAGGCAGCCAACCGGATAAAGGAAGCGGCCGCTCTAGGCAAGCAAGAACGGGGGTTTTTCGGGGCTCAAGAGGCAGTTTAAGCCTTTGATATCCCCGGAAAATCCAGAAACGTTCCAGGGCGGCTCGGCAGGCTTCGACCAAAGCGTGAGACCGATTTGACCCGCTGCATGGTCGCGATGCGTCCGCCCCCCGTTGATGCAGCCCCGATTTCCGTGTCTTTGGGTATCGCCGGCCGATCAGCCGGCCCGGATCCCGCCGGGCCGGAAGCCCCGGTGCACGCGGGGCCATATCAATCACAATGTCCGCCACCGGTCAGACCACGAGCGCGGAAACATCCGGTCCGAGCTGGATCACCAACCAGCCATACCTGCTGCTGAGCATCACTGCACTGTGCTGGGCCGGCAACGCCATCGTCGGGCGGCTCGCCGCCGGCCACATCCCGCCGGTCACCCTATCGTTCCTGCGCTGGTTCTTCGCCTTCCTGCTGGTGCTGCCGTTCGCCTGGAAGCATCTCGCCCAAGACTGGCCCGCGATCCGCAGCAAGCTCGGCCTGATGGTCACGCTCTCGATCACCGGCATCGGCGCCTTCAACACGCTGCAATATTGGGCGCTGGAGCATACCCAGGCCCTCAACACGCTGTTGCTGCAATCAGCTGCGCCCCTGGTCGTGGCGCTGTGGTCGCTGGCCATCCTCGGCATCCGCCTCACCGCGGGGCAGGCGTTCGGCGTGCTGCTGTCGATGTGCGGCGTGCTCACGATCCTGCTGCATGGCGATTTCACCACGCTGTCGAACATCGAATTCAACAAGGGCGACCTCATCTTCATCGTCGCGCTCGTCATCTTCGCGCTCTACTCGGTGCTGACCCTGAAGCGGCCGCCAATGCATGGCCTGTCGTTCCTCGCCTTCACCTTCGGGGTCGGCGCGGCCTGCCTCATTCCGCTGGAGATATGGGAATTGTCCGCGCGTCCCGTGATGAAGCTCGACGGGCCGAACCTCCTGACGCTGTTCTACGTCGCGGTGTTCCCTTCGACGCTCGCCTATCTGTGCTTCAATCGCGGCGTGCGCCTGATCGGCGCCAACCGCGCCGCGCCGTTCTTCCACGTCGTGCCGGTGTTCGGCTCGATCATGGCGATGGCGTTCCTGGGCGAACACCCGCAGGTGTTTCACTTCGTCGGATTTGCGCTGGTGCTGTCGGGCGTGTTCGTGGCGTCACGGAAGCAGGCGAGCTGACGCCTCAATACTAGACCTTTTTTCTGTGCGCGTATTTCGGATTGATGCCGCAGGAGGCACGCGTGCCGGACGCCGTGACCCGGCACTGCTCATAAGTATTGAAGCTGCAATTTCCCGGATAGCCCCATTGATCCCCCTGTAGGCAATAGCGCGCCGCATGGGCCGGGGTGGTCCCCGCGGCGCACGACAGGACAAGGGCGGACAGACTGACCAGGGCAAGACGATGCATGGGATTCTCCGATGGCGCGCGGGAGGCCGACCCCGATTCCTTGCTGGCAAGCGGTGACGGACCATTGATCAAGATCAAGGCCGCGAGCCGGGCGGGGTCAGCCGGCGCTGAACTTGCTGTAGGCCTCGCGCGTCGCGATGATGACGTGCTCGGCGCAGCCGTTGACGCGATGCGGATCGGCTTCACGCTCGTAGGCTTGCGACGTCATCATGTCGAGAAAGGCCGCAACGGACGGGTAATAGACCAGCGCGACGAAATCCCAGTCATGGCCCGCGTGCGGTCCTAGCGCGACAGCCTTGGCCTCGCCGGTCCAGAGCAAGGTGCCGCCGCGGGCCTTGATCATCGGCACCGTGACGGCGCTGTAGCGCAAATAGGCGTCCCAGCCGGACCCGTCACCGTCGCGCGAGCGCGCGTGGAAACGCATCAGGTTCAGCATCACCACCGGCGCCTGCGGATCGAGCTGCTCCAGGCCCTCGACGTTCAACATATTAACCGCCAATGGCACCTCCTCGGGGTTTGCCTGCATTGTAGCATTGCGGCCCTGTGACTTGTGCCCCAACGCCAATCCGGCGCAAGCTCCCGTCCAACGCCAATGACGATCGTTTCGCCCGCGCCAAAGGCCACCAATCCGGCCAGTTGGCTCAACAACCAGCCTTATCTGCTGCTCAGCCTGAGCTCGCTGTTCTGGGCGGGCAACATCGTGCTCGCACGTCATGTCGGCGCGCATGTGCCGCCGCTGACGGTGACCACGATCCGCTGGTTCGGCGTATTTCTGATCCTGCTGCCGTTCGCCTGGCCGCACCTGAAGCGGGACTGGCCGGCCTTGCGGCGCAGCCTGCCCTTGATGCTGTTCCTGTCGCTGGTCGGCTTCGCCTTCAACAACGCGATCTCGTACTGGGCGATGCAGTATACGGAGGCGCTGAACGCCCTGCTGATCCAGTCGGCAGGTCCCCTGTTCGTGGCGCTGTGGTCGCTGGTGCTGTTCGGCGTGCGGCTGACAGGTGCGCAATTCGCCGGCATCGCGATCTCGCTTCTCGGCGTGCTGATCATCATCCTGCGCGGCGATCTCGCCGCGCTCGCGAGCATCAGCTTCAACAGGGGCGACATCATGTTCGCCTCCTCGCTGGTGGCGTTCGGGATCTACTCCGCCTTCATCCCGCGCCGGCCGAAGATCCATCAGCTGTCCTTCCTGTCCTTCACCACCTGCTGTGGCGCGACGATGCTGCTGCCGACAGCGGTCTGGGAGGCGGCAAGCGGCCGCGTCCTGCAGCTCGACGGGATGACGCTGGCGACGCTGGGCTACATCCTGATCTTTCCGTCGACGCTGGCCTACCTCTTCTTCAACCGCGGGGTGGCGCTGATCGGGCCGAACCGGGCGGCCCCGTTCTTCCATCTGGTGCCGGTGTTCGGCTCGGCGATGGCGATCCTGCTGCTCGGCGAGAAACTCCAGCCGTTTCACTTGACCGGCTACGTGCTGGTGCTCGCCGGCGTCGTGATCGCCTCGCGCCAGGGTTCGGCCGTGAAATAATTCCGCGCGGCGGACACACGACGGGTGTCGGGCAGCGCATCGCTGAAGAAGCGCTGCGCTGCGTCCGGGACACGAGACCGAGTCAACTCGCGCCTTTTGATTTCTGTCCAGACAAGATAGGTTCCCCGCCAACCAAAAAGAGGGAACGTCTCAAGATGATTTCAGGGCTGATTCGAAACCTGCGCGCCGTCGCCACGGCCGCATTGTGTGTTGCCGCCGCATCCGCTGCCCAAGCCGACAATTATCCCAGCCGCAATATCACGCTGGTCTTGCCGTTCGCGGCCGGCAGCGGCACGGACACGACGACGCGGCTGATCTCGCAGCATCTGTCGCAGGCGCTCAGCGTCGGCATCGTGATCGAGAACAAGGCGGGCGCCAACGGCATGCTCGCCGCAAGCTATGTCGCGAAGGCCGCCCCCGACGGCTACACGCTGCTGGTGACCACCAACACCACGCATTCGGCCAATCCCTATCTGCTCAAGACCCTCACATATGATCCCGTCAAGGACTTCACGCCGATCGCGCGCACGGGCGACCTGCCCTTCATGCTGGTCGTCAATCCGGAGGTGCCGGCCAAGACCGTCGGCGAGCTCGTCGCCTATGGCAAGGCCAATCCGGGCAAGCTGAGCTACGCCTCGGGATCATCCTCGGCGATCGTGTCGGGCGCGACCTTTGCGCACAATGCCGGGCTCGACCTCTTGCACGTGCCCTACAAGAGCTCGCCGCCGGCGCTCAACGACGTCATGGGCGGCCGCGTCTCGATGATGTTCGTCGACATCCTGACCGGCCTTCCGCACGTCAACGGCAACGCGCTGCGCGCGCTCGCCGTCACCACCAAGGAGCGCTCGCCGCTGGTGCCGCACCTGCCCTCGATGCAAGAGGCCGGCGTGCCCGATTTCGACATCACCTCGTGGCAAGGCTATTTCGGTCCGGCCGGCATGCCCAAGGAGATCGTGACGCGGCTCAACGCCGAGATCAGGAAGATCGTCGAGAAGCCGGAAATCAAGGCCCAGCTCGCCACGCTCGGCATGGACGCATTTTCCGGCACGCCGGAAGATCTCGGCAAGTTCGTCAACGAGCAGTTGGTGCTGTGGGAGAAGCTGATCACCAACGCGAAGATCGAGAAGCAGTAGGAGCGCTTGCGCGCGCTGCGCTCTCCGCATTCTCCGTCATGGCCGGGCTTGTCCCGGCCATCCACGTCCAACGGCGTGTTCGGTGTCCAAGAACGCGGATGCCCGGGACAAGCCCGGGCATGACGTCGTAGTTGATGGTAACGCTCGAGCGCCGGCTTACGCCGCGCGCACCTTGGCGAGGAAGCTGTCGACGGCGCTGCGCAGCGCGCCGGACTGGTTGTCCAGCTCGCGGGCGTTGGTCAGCACATCGCCTGCCGCCGTGCCGGTCGCTTCCGCGGCCGAGGTAACGCTGCCGATATGAGCGTTGATCTCGCTCGATCCGGCCGCGACCGACTGGATGTTGCGGGCGATCTCGCGGGTGGCCTCGCCCTGCTGCTCGATCGAGGCGGAAATGCCTGCCGTGATCTCGCTCATCTCTGCGATCGTCTGCGTGATGCCGCCGATCGCCGCCACCGCATCGCTGGTCGAGGTCTGCATCGCCGCAACCTGGGCGGAGATTTCCTCGGTGGCCTTGGCGGTCTGGTTGGCGAGCGCCTTGACCTCGGAGGCGACCACGGCGAAGCCGCGGCCGGACTCGCCAGCGCGGGCCGCCTCGATGGTGGCGTTGAGCGCGAGCAGATTGGTCTGCGCCGCGATCGAGTGGATCAGCTTGACCACCTCACCGATCTTCTCGGCACCGGTGGAGAGCTCCTGCACCGTGGCATTGGTGCGCTCGGCGTCGCTGACGGCGCGGCTCGCCACTTCCGTCGAGCGCGTGACCTGGCGGGAGATTTCCGCAACCGAGCTCGACAGCTCTTCGGCGGCCGCCGCGACCGTGCCGACATTGCCGGAAGCCTTTTGCGAGGCCGCACCGACCGTTGCCGCGCGCGACGAGGCGTCGCTGGCGGTCGCGGTCATCGACTGCGCCGTGGTCTGCATGCCGGCCGCGGCCGAAGAGACCGAGCGGACGATTCCGTTGACGCTGCGTTCGAAGTCGTTGGCGATCCCCTCCATCGCGCTGCGACGTTCCGCCGCGACGCGTTCCTTGGCATCGGCTTCGGTCTTCTCGAGGTCGCGGATGCGGACGGCATTGTCCTTGAAGATCTGGACGGTGGCTGCCATCGCGCCGACCTCGTCGCCACGACCGACGCCAGGAATATCGCCATCGAGCTTGCCGTCGGCGAGGTCCTTCATGCGGGCGCCGAGCAGCGCCAAAGGACGGCTGATGCCGCGGCCGATCAACCAGGCGACGCCGCCGGCGACGATGACGATGCCAAGCATGGCGAGGCCGAGCATCCAGTAGACCGGGCCCATCTTGGCGTCGATGTCATCGAGATAGGCGCCGGTGCCGAGATACATCTCGAGCTCGGGAACGGCTACCGCGTAGCCCATCTTCCGGATCAAGCCTTCCTGACCCGGCTTTGCGTATTCGTATGTCAGCAGGATCGAACCGTTGGCTTTCGCGCCGTTCATCAGCTCCCAGGACAGCTTGCGGCCGTTGGTCACGACCTCCATGCGGTTGGTACCGATCTGCTTGGGGTCCGGCGCCAACTGGGTGATGCCGTCGTAGGACGTACCGAACAGGTAGCCGGCGCCCTTGTCATAGGTCATCGCATTGCCGTAGCGGCGAAGGTCAGCCATAGCAGCGTCCTTCGTCATCTCGCCAGCATCGACGCGCTTCTTCAGCGCCACGGCGTAATTGCGTCCCATCTCGACGATGGCCTTAGCCTGCTCGATGCGCGCATTCACCATCTCGCGCTTCATCAAATAGCCGGCGAGGACGCCGGAGATGCAAAGGCCAAACAAGGTGACGCCGACAAGGATGCCGAGCTTCGGGGCGATCTTCAGATTGCTCAACTTCACCGTGGGCTCCTCGAATGGTGCGGACGCACCGCAGACCTCTTTGATTTGAATCAACCTTTAGTGGGACACCCCTTAGCAAGTTACTTACGTGCCTCCGTAGAAGCCCGGACGCAGCCGCGAAAAACGGCGATTTATCTGCAGGCCGACAACCGGGAATTGTACGTCATCACACCGATTTCGCGTAAAAGACGCAAAGGCCCGCCCGCGGAGACGGGTCACAACAAGAACCGACAAACCAAATCGGGAGTGAGACAATGCCGAAATACAGGGTGGTGACGCCGAAGGGCGCGAGCTTCACGGTCGCTGGCAGCGACTATTCCTACGAGCGCGAAGCGCTCGATCCGATCGATGCCGAGATCGTCGAGGCCCCCGCCGACGAGGCCGGGTTCATCGCCGCCGCGAAGAATGCCGACGCCATCTATGCCAAGGGCATCCCCATCACCAAGTCGATCATCGACAGCTTGGAGACTTGCAAGGTCATCACGCTCGGCTCGGTCGGCGTCGACAGCGTCGACGTCAAGGCCGCCACGGCCCGTGGAATCCCGGTGACCAACATCCCCGACACCTTCATCGAGGAAGTTGCTGACCACGCCATGATGCTGCTGCTTGCCGGCTTCCGCCGCCTGGTCGAGCAGGACCGCATGGTGCGCGATGGCCGCTGGGCCGAGGGCCGACCGGCGCTGCTCAAGGTTCCCAGATTGATGGGCCAGACGCTCGGCTTCGTCTCGTTCGGCCGCGTCGCGCGTGCGGTTGCGAAGCGTGCGGCGCCGTTCGGCCTGCGCATGATGGCCTACGATCCCTTCATCCAGGAAACGCTGATGTACGATCACGGCGTGATCCCGGCGACGCTGAACGAGGTGCTGTCGCAATCCGACTTCGTCTCGATGCATGCTCCGGCAAGGCCCGAGGTGCATCACATGCTGACCGAGAAGCATTTTCGGCAGATGAAGAAAGGCTCGATCTTCATCAACACCGGGCGCGGCGCCACTGTGGACGAGGAGAGCCTGATCAAGGCGCTGCAGGAGGGCTGGATCGCGCACGCCGCCCTCGACGTGCTGGAAAAGGAGCCGCCCTCGCACAACAATCCCCTGCTCGGCATGGAGAACGTGACGCTGACGGCCCACGTCGCCTCTGCCTCGGCACGGTTTGACGAGGCGCGCAAGCGCCGGGTGGGCTACGAATTGTCACTGGTGCTGCAGGGCATGTGGCCGGTAAGCTGCGTCAATCCGTCGGTGCTGCAGACCACCTCGCTCCGCCGCTGGCAACCCGTCAGCATGGATCGCGGGCCGAACAGCTAGGCGGCCGGCGCAAAGGCGCCTACGACTGAAACGACCCTTCACCGGCGATCAACGCCGGGAGGGGAACATCATAGGGAGGTACTGATGAGGAACGACATCACACGTCGTGATGCCTTGGCGCTGGGCCTATCCGCTGCAACGCTCGCGGCCACCGGTGCTGCAGCGCAAACATCCACGATCAAGGCCGCCGACGTGGCGGCGCCCAAGCGCGAGATCGAGAAGGGCGCATCCTTGCGCATGCTGCGCCCGGTGCGTTTCGTCCAGGCCGACGAGGATGTGTTCCGCGCCAATGCGGCGAAGTTCACCAAGGAGACCGGCGTCGAGGTCAAGGTCGACTTCGTCGGCTGGGAGGACATCAACCAGCAGACCGCGGTCACCTCGAACTCCGGCGCGGGCCCCGACATCATCATCGGCTTCTCCGACGCTCCCCACATCTACGTCGACAAGCTGATCGAGCTGACCGACGTCGCCGACTATGTTGGCAAGCGCTATGGCGGCTGGCTGCCGCTGGCGCAGCGCTATGGCAAGAAGAACAAGAGCGACGCCTGGATCGGCTTGCCGTTCGGCGCCACCGCGGGGCCCCTGATCTACCGCAAGTCGGTCCTGCAATCGGTCGGCTTTGACAAGGTGCCGGAAGACCATGCCGGAATCCTCGACCTCTGCCGCAAGCTGCACAAGGCCGGCAAGCCGGCCGGCTTCGCACTCGGCAATGCCAAGGGCGACGGCAACGGCTTCGCCAACTGGGCGCTGTGGTCGCACAACGCGTCCCTGCTCGACGAGGAAGGCAATGTCGTCATCAACAGCAAGGAGACGATCGCCGCGCTGAACTGGGTCAAGGAGATCTACCCCACCTTCATCGCGGGCACGCCATCGTGGAACGACGTCAGTAACAATCGCGCCTATTCCTCGCAGGAGATCTCGCTGACCGCCAACGGCGTTTCGCTGTACTTCTCGCTGAAGAACGACCCGGCGACCAAGGCAATCGCCGAGGACAGCGAGCACCAGCTGCTGCCCAAAGGCCTCGCCAAGGTCTCTCCGATGGCCGGCCTGACGCTGAACGCCATGGTGTTCAAGCACAGTCCCTACCCCAACGCCGCCAAGGCCTTCCTGCAATACATGCTGGAAAAGGACCAGTACGAGCCGTGGCTCAACGCCAATTCCGGCTACTGGTCGCAGCCGCTGGCCGCCTATGCCGAGGCCGCCGTGTGGTCGCAGGATCCCAAGGTGAAGCTGTTCAAGGACACGATGAACAGCACCTATTATGACGGCTACAAGGGGCCGATCTCGACGGCGACCGGCGCCGTCAGCGCCGACTACGTGCTGATCCAGATGTGCGCGTCTGTCGCCACCGGCGCGGCCACGCCGGAGGCCGCGGCCGCCGAAGCCGAGCAGCGCTGCAAGCGGTACTTCCGGCGGCAGAAGTAGCGCCGGATAAAAGCGTCGTCATTGCGAGCGCAGCGAAGCAATCCAAGGTCCCCTCCGCGGAGATGGTCCGGATTGCTTCGTCGCACCAGTGCAAAATTGCTTCGCAATCTTGTCACGGGCTCCTCGCAATGACGGCCGTGGTGATCTTCAAAGACGGGACAACACACTGATGTCCGTGACGACACTCTCCTCCCCCGCCCTGGCGCATCGACAGCCCTCCTGGCTGGTGCGATTGTTCGACTACAAGCCGTTCCTCATCGTGATGTGCCTCGCGCCCGCGATCGGGCTACTCTCGGTATTCCTCACCTATCCACTTGGCCTCGGCATCTGGCTCGCCTTCACCGACACCACGATCGGCCGGCGCGGCATCTTCGTCGGTTTCGAGAACTTCCAGTATCTGCTCACCGATCCGTTGTGGTGGAACGCGGTGTTCTACAGCGTGGTCTATACGGGAATCGCGACCTTCGGGAAGTTCGCGCTCGGCTTCTGGCTCGCGCTGCTGCTCAACAACCATTTTCCGTTCAAGAGCCTCTTACGTGCCATCATCCTCCTGCCCTGGATCGTGCCGACGGTGCTCTCGGCGCTGGCGTTCTGGTGGATCTACGATCCGCAGTTCTCGATCATCTCCTATCTGCTCGTCGACGTGCTGCACTGGCGGTCGAGCAATGTCGACTTCCTCGGCTCGCCCTGGCCGGCGCGCTTCTCGCTGATCGCGGCGAACGTCTGGCGCGGCATTCCCTTCGTCGCGATCTCGCTGCTGGCGGGCCTGCAGACCATCTCGCCCTCGCTCTACGAGGCCGCGATGCTCGATGGCGCCAGCGCCTGGCAGCGCTTCCGCTACATCACCTTCCCGATGATGTTGCCGATCCTCGCCATCGTCATGACCTTCTCGATCATCTTCACCTTCACCGACTTCCAGCTGGTCTACGCCATCACACGCGGCGGGCCCGTCAACTCGACCCACCTGCTGGCGACGCTCGCATTTCAGCGCGGCATCGCCGGCGGCGAGCTCGGCGAAGGTGCGGCGATCGCGGTGTCGATGATCCCGTTCCTGGTGTTCGCGACGCTGTTCTCTTATTTCGGCCTGGCGCGCCGCAAATGGCAGCAGGGAGAGGCCAATGACTGATACCGTCGCGCAAACCGGCGTCGCGGACGCCAAGGCCGCACCCGACACCATGGCCTGGGATTCCGGGCTGCGGCGGCTGATGATGATCTACCTGCCGCTCGGCTGCTTCGTGCTGATCCTGCTGTTTCCGTTCTACTGGATGGCGATCACCTCGTTCAAGCCGAACGCGGAGCTGATGAACTACCGGGATCACAACCCGTTCTGGATCTCCTCGCCGACGCTCGCCCATATCAAGCATCTGTTGTTCGATACCTCCTATCCGCGCTGGCTGAAGACGACGATGCTGGTCGCGATCGGCTCGACCACGCTGTCCCTGGTCGCCTCGACGCTCGCCGCCTATGCCATCGAACGCCTGCGCTTCCGCGGCAGCCCCTATGTCGGCCTCGGCATCTATCTCGCCTATCTCGTGCCGCCGTCGATCCTGTTCATCCCGCTCGCCACCGTCGTGGTGCAGTTCGGCCTGTTCGACTCGCCGCTGGCGCTGATCCTGGTCTACCCGACCTTCCTGGTGCCGTTCTGCACTTGGCTCCTGATCGGCTATTTCAAGTCGATCCCCTACGAGCTCGAGGAATGCGCGCTGGTCGACGGCGCGACGCGCCTGCAGATCCTGCGGCGGATCACGCTACCACTCGCGGTGCCCGGGCTGATTTCGGCCGGCATCTTCTCCTTCACGCTGTCCTGGAACGAGTTCATTTACGCGCTCGCCTTCATCCAGAGCGGCGCCAACAAGACCGTGCCGGTCGCGATCCTGACCGAGCTCGTTACCGGCGACGTCTATCAGTGGGGGGCGCTGATGGCGGGATCGCTGCTGGGATCGCTGCCGGTCGCGGTGTTCTACTCGCTGTTCGTGGATTACTACGTGTCTTCGCTGACCGGCGCGGTGAAGGAGTAGATCGCCGCTGCGGCGTTTGGCCCGGCTTCACAAAACTGCAACACGCGATCCGCATAAGGCGTGCGTCCGCCAACAGGAAACGCACATGCGCGCGACTTTTCTTTCCCCCGTCGCAACGATGATTCTCGCCACAAGCCCAGCGCTCGCGCAGAGCGAAGGTGAATTCCCGGCCAAGCTCGCCGGCCACGTGGTGATGCCGGCCGAGTCCTTCATCGATGCTCCGGCCGATGCCCCCGCCGATCTCAGGACTTCGGGGAAATACACCACCGGCAAGCGCGTCGACGCGCTCGGCACCGTGATGGGCAAGTCCTATGAACGTCCGACCGGCGTGTCGCTGCCGTTCAAGGGCCAGCCGCTGCAGGGCCATTCCGGCATCAAGACCATGCCCGACGGCACGTTCTGGGTCATCACCGACAACGGCATGGGCGCGCGCGCCAACTCGCCGGACTCGATGCTGTATCTCAACCGCTACAAGATGGATTGGGCGGGCGGCAAGATCGAGCGGCTGGAGGCCATCTTCCTGCACGACCCCGACAAGAAGGTGCCCTTTCGCATCGTGCACGAGGACACCCAGAAGCGCTATCTCACCGGCTCCGACTTCGACACCGAGGGTTTTCAGATCATCGGCGATGTCTTCTGGATCGGCGACGAGTTCGGCCCCTACATCCTGAAGGCCGACAAATCGGGCAAGATCCTCGGCGTGTTCGAGACCGTCGCCGACGGCAAGCCGGTGCGCTCGCCCGACAATTGGGCGGTGGCAACGCCGGGCGCGCCGGGCGCGACCTACACCAACGTCAATCTCCGCCGCTCCAAGGGTTATGAAGGCTTTGCGTCCTCCAAGGATGGCAAATTCCTCTACGGCCTGCTCGAGGGTCCGCTTTGGGACGCCGAGAAGAAGGACTGGGAGAAGGTCGACGGCAAGGAAGCCTCGCGCATCCTCGAATTCGACGTCGCCGCAGAGAAATTCACCGGCCGCTATTGGCACTATGTGTTCGAGCAGAACGGCAATGCCATCGGCGACTTCAACATGATCGACCCGGCCTCCGGCCTCGTCATCGAGCGCGACAACGGCGAAGGCACCGCCGACAAGGCTTGCCCGCAAGGTACCCGCGGCGAGAACTGCTTCCCGGATCTCGCCAAGTTCAAGCGCGTCTACAAGATCGAGCTGACCGACGCCAATGCCGGCAAGCCCGCGCGCAAGATCGACTATATCGACCTCATGAAGATCCGGGATCCCGACAAGAAAGCACGGAAGCCGCTGAACGACGGCGTTTACACCTTCCCGTTCTTCACTATCGAGAACGTCGATCGGGTCGACGACACCCACATCATCGTCGGCAACGACAACAACCTGCCGTTCTCCTCCAGCCGCGATCCCAACAAGGCGGACGACGACGAGTTCGTGCTGCTGGAGGTCGCGGATTTTCTGAAAGCGAAGTAGCAGAGCGATTCTCTTCGGCCGCCACACACTCCACTGTCGTCCCGAACGTAGGGGCCCATAACCCCAAACCGGAGTCGTGGCACGAGATGGCGATGACAAGCCTTCGTCAAACTCGATCCTGTGGTTATGGGTCCCGGACCTGCGCTTGCGCTGGTCCGGGACGACGGCCGGAGTTTGTGCAGACGCGCCCCCTCACCTCACCGTAAATTCCACAGGAATCGTAAAACTCATCGTGCCGTTCTTGATCTCGTCGGGTATGGGGGGAAACGGCGAGGCCTGGCGGACCATCGACGTAGCCTGGGCGTCGAAGACAGCAACGCCGGATGAACCGGCGAGGCGGCTGGACGTCACTTGCCCGCTGCGGCTGACGGTGAAGCTCAGCCTGGCGACGCCGCGCTGGCCGCCACCACCGGCAGGATAGGAGTGAAAGCGAATCAGATGCGCACGGACGCGTTGGTTGTACGACGCGATCGCGGCGGCCACCGCACCGGCGCTCTGGGCCGATGCCATCGGCGCCTCTCGCTCGGCGCGCGGAGCTGCGCTGGTGCGCGGCGCAGGCGTCGCCTCCGACGGCTTTTTCGCCTCGCGGCGAACCACCTTCGGCTTTGCGGGTGCCGGCTTTTCGACCGGCACGATCCTCGCGGGTTCCGGCTTGGCCGGTGTCAGCTCGAGCTTTTGCTCCGGCGGCGCCACGACGTCAGGCTTGTCCTGAGGCGGCGTCGGCGCGATCGCCTCCTCGACGGCCTGCTGCTGCACGGGCTCCGGGGGCGAGGCATCGGCTTGCTGCATCACCGGCCCAGGTGCGATGTCATCCTGCGTCGACTGCGGCGCCGAGGTCAGCGGCGCCATATCGACCATGATCGCCGGCAGGCTGACGCCCTGCTCCGGCTGCGACCTCTGCCAATTGATCGCGAGCAGCGCGGCAGCCACATGGAGCATCACGATCGCTCCTGCCGACATGCCCCAACGCGCCGCTTCCCGCTCGCCGAGCGGATCGTGCAGGGCGAAGGCGTTCGCGGCCATCAGCTGCGTCCGTCGAGGCCGACCAGCGCGACCTTGAGATAGCCGGCGTTGCGCAAGGCGTTCATCACCTCCATCAGGTCGCCATAGGAGACCGCCTTGTCGGCACGCAGATAGATGCGTTCGTCCTTGCGGCCCTTGGTGGCGGCATCGAGCGAGGTGCCGAGCGCGTCGCGGGGTACGACGTCTTCGCCGACTGCGACGGACAGGTCCGGCTTGACGGTGAGGAAGACCGGCTTGTCCGGTCGCGGCGCCGGCTCGGCCGCAGTTGCCGGCAGCTCGACGCCGATGTCGACGGTGGCGAGCGGGGCAGCCACCATGAAGATGATCAGCAGCACCAGGATCACGTCGATGAACGGCGTGACGTTGATCTCATGGGTGACGTCGAGATCGCCCTGATCGCCGCGCTTGAGCGGTGATCCGGAGTGCGTACCGAGCTTTGCGGCCATGGCTCTACTCCGCCGCCCGCGCCAGACGGAATTCCCTGTGGTCGCGTTGGCGGCTGACCAGCAACATCAGCTGCGCCGAGGCGTCGCCGAGCAGGGCGCGGTAGTTGGCAATGCTGCGAACGAGATGATTGTAGATCACGACCGCCGGGATCGCCGCGACGAGGCCAAGCGCGGTGGCAAGCAGCGCCTCCGCGATACCAGGTGCGACCACCGCGAGGCTGGTGGTGTGGCTCTCCGAAATGCCGATGAAGGAGTTCATGATACCCCAGACGGTACCGAACAGCCCGACGAACGGCGCGGTCGCACCGATGGTCGCGAGCACGCCGGTGCCGCGCGCGATCTGCCGAGACATTGCCGCCTCGACCCGCTCGAGCCGCAGCGCGACACGTTCCTGAAGGCCGTCGTCGAGCACGCCGCCGGAGAGCTCGGCCTCCCTGGCGCAGGACTGGATGAGCTGGGCAACCGCGTCGTGGACGTCGCCGGCCCGTGCGGATGCCTCGGCCAGCGTCATATTGCCTTCCAGGGCGCGCGTCCGCTTGAGGGCGAGCGCGCCCTTGCGGCGCAGCTCGATGGTCTTGGCGAGCCACACCGTCCAGGTCACCAGCGAGGCGAGGGCGAGTCCGACCATCACCGTCTTCACCACGACGTCAGCGCCGAGGAACATGCCCCAGGGCGACAGATTGCGCGGCAGCAGGGCCTGGTCGATCGCGAAGGCCGGTGACGGCGCGAGCGCCAGCGCGATGGTTAGGATCATATGCCGAAGCCTGGAATTGCTCTGCATCCTGAGCTCCCGAGGTTGAAGCGAACTACACTGCGGCCACGATCCGATCTGCAAACTGCCGGAACCGCACCAGCTGATCCGCCCGCAACGCCCTTGTCTCGTCGCGGCCGACGAACACCTTGAACATGATGCCGCCGTCGGCATTGACGAAAGCCACGAAGGGGGAGGTCTTGCCCATGAAGGGCCGCTCGACGAAGGCAACGGCCGCGCAGCGCTCGTGGCGCAGATGGCCGTGCAGGCCCTTCGGCTGCATCAGGTTGAAATAGCCGCGGCCGATCTCGCCGGCGGGAATGGCGCCGGTGAATTCGAAGATCGCATCATCGGTGTGAACGATCAGCGTGACCTCACCCCACGCCGCGATGTCCTGCATGGCGGCGGCAAAGTGCTCGCCGCCACCGAGGCGCACCATGGAGGATGGCAGCGCCTCGATCACCGTACGCGGGGTGACGTTGCGCTCGCGCGCGACGTCCTCGATCACCGCGCCAGGGTTGTCGGCCATATAGGCCCTGAGATCGGCGAGATCGGTGCTCAACATGTCCGGCTCCTCCAGTGCGTCGTGGCCTCAAGCTGCCGCGGCCTTGCGCTCGCTCTGGATCACCTCAAAGCCCTCGAACTTGGGATGGCCGAGATAGAGGCTCTCGCCGGTTCTGTTGTCGGCACGGGCATGGGCGCGGCGGAATTCCTCGGAGCGCGTCCAGGCCTCGAACGCCGCCTTGTCGACCCAGCTGGTGTGCGACGAGTAGAGCGTGTGGTCCTCGGCCTCCGGGCCCTTCAACAGATGAAACTCGACGAAACCCGGCATGCTGCCGAGATAGGATTCGCGCGTGGCCCAGACGGTCTCGAACGCGGTCTCCGCGCCCTTCTTCACATGGAAACGATTCATGGCGATGAACATCAAAGTCTCTCCTTCTGATCAAAACGAAACGCACCGAAGCCGCGCTGGAGCATCAGCGCGGCCCGGCGGAGGTTTGTGGTGTTGCTGTGCGCGTTACGCACCTCCAAAGTGAATCTTCATGCCGGCCTTGTAGACCCGGCCCGGTCCCGGGCTCGACCACAGCACGTCGTTCTGCGTGGTGCCGTCGGTCGACGTGCCGGGAATGGCGTAAGGCCGGTAGTACTGGTTCAAGAGATTGTCGATCGAGGCCGAGAGCACGATGTCCTTGGTCGCGTTGTACGTCATGTACAGATTGACAAGCTCGTAGCCGGTCGCCGGCAGATAACCGGCGGGGACATCGTTGTTGGCGCCGAACGAGGCCCACTGCGCCGACAGGATCAGCGTGCGGTCGAGCAGGCGGACACCACCTGTCGTGACGACCTTGCGCGGGGTGATGGTCGCAAGCCCGACATTGGTGACGGCGTTCTTGCCCTGGATGTAGTGGCCGGCGACGCCGACGAACCAGTTGCCGGCATCGTACATCGTCTCCACTTCGAAACCCTGGATGCGAGCCTGCGCGATGTTCTGGTACTGGTAGAACTGGGCGAACGAGCCAACGCCCGGGAAGGTGACGAATCCGAACGGAACGAGGTCGATATAATCGCTGACGTCGTTCCGGAACAGATTGATCTTGCCGCGGAACGAGTCGGACGCAGTGAAGATGTTGTCGTATTTCAGGTTGATGCCGACTTCCTTGTTCTTGCCGACTTCGGGACGAAGGTTCGGGTTAGGCAGGAAGCAGAAGATGCCGCCGGTCCCGTTGGGGCAGACAAAGAATGCCGGGCCGCCACCGGTCGCGTGCGCGCCGGAAATCACCGTCTCGGTGATCGATGGGGCGCGATAGCCTTCGGCGTAGCTCACATAGGGCTGGAAGCCCGGAACCGGCGTGACGCCGAGGGTGATCTTCGGCGAGAAGCGGTCGCCGCTGCCATTGGTCCTGCCCGATTCCAGATCGTAGCGGTCGTAGCGGATCGCGCTCACCGCCTCGAACCAGGTGCTGTAGTTCTGCTTCAACTGCAGGAAACCACCCGACACGGTACGGATGCCGCTCGGCGTCGTGATGTTGGAATTGCCGCGGCTGTCGGTCGTGATCACGTCGTCCTGGAACGCGTCGAAGCCCACGGTGAGCGCATTACGCCAGTCGCCGACGTTGAAGCGCGTGGTGTTGTTGGCGTCGATGCCGTAGGTATTGAGGACATAGCCGCGCTTGTCGCCAACACAGCCCGAAACGTTGTTGCCGAAGCCGCCGTTGCAATAGGCCGACGGCGTGGTGCCATAATGATAGGTCTTGGTCTGGTCGTTGTCGGTGCGATTGCCGTAGACCGACATGTGCCAGTCAAACAGATTGTCGCTCGGCAACGCGTAATTCCAGGTGATTGTGCCGGTGTAGTTCTTGGCGTCGGATGCATAAACCGACGAACCGCGATTCAACGCAATCAACGCGGGTGTCGTCGTCGGCCCCCTGTTGAACTGGCCGATATCATATTGGTAGTCCTGGAATATCGCGCCGAACTTGACCTCATGGCCGAGCGCGGGACGGACCGTGAGCTTCATCAGGCCGCTCTCGACCTGGTTGCCTGTGTTGCCGATCTCGGTGCCGTTGCCGTCCTTGTAATTGCTTTGCGTGCGGTAGACCGCCCCGCCGAAGATATCGACGTCGGGCGTGGCGCGGACGCCGCCGAACACCGAGCCAAGGCCGCGATTGTTGTTGGAGCCATAGGAGCCGGAGAGATCGACGCCCCAGCGCTCGCCGGGGCGCAGCACGTCCTCGATGTCCTTGGTGCGAAACGAGACGAGGCCGCCGATCGCGCCGGAGCCGTAGATATTGGCGGTCGGACCGCGCACGACATCGATACCCCCGACCAACTCGGGATCAAGGAAGAAGGAGCCGCTCGCGTTGTGGCCGGTGCGCTGGTAGTTCTGGCGCGCCCCGTCGACGACCACCGCAACGCGGCCGAACTCCTGCAAGCCGCGGATGTTGACGACGGTCGCGGGATCATCGCCGCGCTCCTGGAATGACACGCCGGGAACGGCGTAGAGCACATCCGACAGCCGGTTTGGTTGAAGGCCCTGGATCTGCTCGAGCGACACGGAGCTGACGGGCGCGAGCGAGTCGATCGCGCGCTCCTTGGTCTTCGTCGCTGCGACCGTGATGGTGTCCAGCGTCTGCACCGGCGCAGCGCCGGCTTGCGCTCTGGCGTTCAGCGCCTCAGGCGTTGCCTGCTGCGCCATTTGTGGCTTGGGCGGCTTGCGCCCGGCCTGCTTCGGCCGCTCAGAGGACGCGTTTTCGGCTTGCGGCGATGCAGTCTGCGCGAGACCACTCTCCGTCATCATTGCCGCGATTGAAACCACCGACGCGCCCAAAATCAGGGCGCGCGAATACCTAGCCCCGTCAGCCATATCAGCCCCAGCCTGCACTTTACTCTAGTTTTTGGAGTCTTCTGGCTGGCGTGCGCTCGCAACGCGAACGACTGGCTGGCTGATGTCTCAAGTCGCGGGCATGTTCCCCGCTGCCATAATTGGTTACGTGGCAACACTCTGACGGTCAATGACATCAGGTTGCAGTTTATATCGATTGTAAATTGCAGCCGTTGGAATGCACCCCGTGCCGCTTATACAAACAAGCAGCACTCCAAGGATTTCGAAGGCGCATCACATTTCACATGTCAGCAACGTCCGCAGACAACGACGGCGACGCGGCGGGATCGGCAGGAAGCTCTTCTGCGACAACGAGAACCCTGACCATGCGTGGAAGCCGGATCGACAGCCGCGAGCTGTTCGCAGCCGCCCGCGAGATCATCATTGCGCATGGCGAAGACAGCTACCGGCTTCGACTGACCTCGCAGAACAAGCTGATCCTGACGAAGTAACCCGCAATGGCATTTTGTCGCACCTTCGCCAGTCTCCTGCTCTCCATCACAATCGTGCTGGCGCCGGCCGCGCACGCCGCCGGCATCACCGTGCATGACGCGCGTAATCGCGAGGTCACCGTCGCCGACTTCGCGCGCACGGTCTCGATCGGCGGCGCCATCACCGAAATCCTTTACGCGCTCGGGCTCGAGAGCCGGCTGGTCGGCGTCGACACCACGAGCCTTTATCCGGCGGCGGCGCTGCACGACAAACCCAATGTCGGCTATATGCGCCAGATCTCCGCCGAAGGCGTGCTGGGTCTCAATCCCACCCTGATCCTGGCGATCCAGGGCTCGGGCCCGCGCGAGACCATGGACATCCTGGAAGCGGCGAAAGTGCCGTTGGTGCTGGTGCCCGACACCTTCACCGAAGCCGGCCTGATCGAGAAGATAAAACTGGTCGGTCACGCCATGGGCGTCGACGCGCGCGCTGCGTGCCTGAGCGCCGCGGTCAGCGCCGATCTTGCGCAGCTCCGCGTCCTGCGTGCCAGGGTGACCAAGCCGGTGCGCGTGATGTTCGTGATGTCACTGCAGAACGGGCGAGCGCTGGTGGCCGGTCGCAAGACGGCAGCCGAGGAGATCATTCAGCTCGCCGGCGCCGCCAATGCCATCGACGATTTCGACGGCTACAAGATCATCGGCGACGAGGCGATCGCAGCGGCAAGACCCGACGTCGCGCTGTCGATCGAACGCGGCAAGGACTCGCTTCCTGCCGAGGCGATCTATGCCCACCCCGGCTTTGCACTGACGCCGGTCGCGACGAACAAGAGCTTCATCACCATGGACGGGCTCTATCTGCTCGGCTTCGGGCCGCGCACGGCCGCGGCGGCGCGCGATCTTTCCGCAAGGCTTTATCCGGCATTGGCTGAAGGGAGCGATGGGTTCACGTCGGCCTTGTCGGCGGCGAATTGCCGGCAATGAGCGTGGCGATCGGAACTGGAGCGCGCAGCCCGGAACGCAGCGCCAGCGCCAGGCGACGGTCCGCATCGCTCGCGATCCCGCTCCTGGTCGCGGTGCTCGCGGTCACCGCGATCGTCGCGCTGACCGTCGGCGCCGCCGGCATCCCCCTCTCCCGCCTGCCCGCCGCACTCGGGCTATCAGCCGAAAGCACGGCCATGACAGCCCGCGACCAGCTCGTGCTGTGGTCGATCCGCGTGCCCCGGATCGCGGCGGCCGCGATGATCGGCGGCCTGCTCGCGGCGGCCGGCGCGATCATGCAAGGACTGTTTCGCAATCCCCTCGCCGATCCTGCGCTGGTCGGCGTCTCCAGCGGCGGCGCGCTCGCAGCCGCAAGCGCGATCGTCTTCACCGATTCGCGCTTCGGCGAGTCGCTGCGCTTCCTGCAGACCGAGCTGCTGCCGCTCGCGGCATTCGCGGGATCGCTGGCCACGACCGCCATCCTCTACGGGATCTCGAGCCGCTCGGGGCGCACCTCGATCGCGATCTTCCTGCTCGCCGGCGTCGCCATCACTGCCATCGCCAATGCCGGCATCGGGCTTCTGGTCTTCGTCGCCGATGACCGCCAGCTTCGCGACATCACGTTCTGGATGCTGGGCTCGATGAGCGGCGTGACCTGGACCAAAGCGGCCGTGCTCGCGCCGGTCCTCGTCATCGGGCTCGGCGCCTGCAGCTTCATCACACGCGGCCTCGATCTCCTGGTGCTCGGCGAGGCCGACGCCTTTCACGGCGGTGTCGATGTCGAGCGCCTGAAGCGGATCTCGATCGTCATGGTCTCCGCCATGACCGGCGTCGCGGTGTCGATCAGCGGCGTCATCGGCTTCGTCGGCATCGTCGTGCCGCACCTGCTCCGGCTCGGCATTGGCCCCGCGCATCGCCTGCTGTTGCCGGCCTCGGTGCTATCAGGCGCGATCCTGATGGTCGGCGCCGACACGCTGGCGCGCACGATCGTGGCGCCGGCGGAGATGCCGATCGGCATCCTGACCGCAGCCGTCGGCGCGCCGCTCTTCCTCTTCATCCTGCTGCGCCAGCGCGGGCTCGCCTCGCTATGAGTGCCGTGATCGAGGCGCGGTCCCTCAGCAAGCGTGCCGGCCGCGCGACGCTGCTCGACGGCGTCGGCCTTGAGGTCAATGCCGGCGAGATGGTCGCGATCATCGGCCCGAATGGCGCCGGCAAATCGACGTTGCTGCGGCTGCTCTCCGGCGATCTCCGGCCGAATGCAGGCGAGGTGCGCCTGAAGCAGCGCGACATCAGCAGCTTGACGCCGCGCGAGCTCGCCGCGCGCCGCGCGATGTTGTCCCAGCACATCAGCGTCACCTTCCCCTTCACCGTCCAGGAGATCGTGCTGATGGGCGCGGGAGAGCGCAGCGCACGTGACGCAGGCCGGCTCGTCGATGCGGCCCTCGACGAGGTCGGCCTTGCGCATTTCCGCGACCGGCAATTGCCGACGCTATCGGGCGGCGAGCAGCAGCGCGCCCATTTCGCCCGCGTGCTGGTGCAGCTTGCCTGCGGCGAGGCCGAGCATGGCCCGGGACTTCTGCTGCTGGACGAGCCGACCTCGAGCCTCGATCTGCGTCACCAGATCGACCTGGTCGAAGCCGCCCGCCGCCGCGCCGGCGGCGGCACGGCAGTGATCGCGATCCTGCACGACCTCAATCTCGCGATCCGCTTCGCCGACCGGCTCGTCGTGCTGGCGGGTGGCAAGCTCGCCGCCGATGGCCCGCGCGCGGACATTGTCACGAGCGAGATCATCCGCGATATTTTCGAGATCGACGCCGAGGTGCATCAGGCCGACGGCGTGCCGTACGTGCTGCCGCAATCGATGCGGGCGGCGGGGCCTTCGCTGTGAAGGTGCGCTCCCTCGCCCCGCAAGCGGGGCGAGGTGAAGGGCGCCGCCTACCCCGCCGGAACGATCACCATGCTCTTGTCCTTCGGCCAGCGGATCCGCCAGGCGAAATTGATGTCGCGGACCTCGCCCGGCTTGGCATCGAACGACCATTCCAGCACGCCGCGCTTGTCGTGGATATCCTTTGCCGTAGGCGGCGTGGTCGCGGGCAGCATTTCGACGACGATGTCCTCGCTCTCGCTGATCGGCAACTGATCCTCGATCGCGACCTTGATCGGGAAATCATGACCGTTGCGGATCGTGGTCTTGAACGAACGCTCGTCGGTCTTGGACGTCGTGACCAGCAGGCCTGCCGAGCCCTCGTTGCGCTTGAGCACGGCACGCTCGATCTTCACCTTGTCGTCGGCGCCGAAGCCGAGCCGCACGATGTCGTCCTTGGCGGACGCCGAGATCTTGCCGCGGCCGACAAAGACGCCGTCGCGGTAGATCGCGACCTTGCCCGGCAGCAGCGTCGTGTCGTCGCTCTGCTTGAAGCTGGCTTCGAGGAAGGCGGTCGGGTCCAGCACCGGCGCAGCTCGCACCGCAAGGTCGGCGGGCACGCTCATGGCTGCGATACGCATGCTCTTGGCTCCCTCCTGGGCGCCGAGGCTGACACGGCCGGGAATCTTGAACGTCGCCTGGAAGCCGCCGATCTCGGCGACCGCCTGCTGCTCGTCCGCGCGTTCGCGCGGCTCGGCCGCCTCCGCGATCTTGGCCATCGCCGGCGATTGTGCCTGGCGGGTCATGGGGGCAGGCCGCGCCAGGTCCGAAACCGTGCCGAGCGCCAGCGGCTTCGGCACCTGCGGATATTGCGCCACCAGCGAGCTCAGCTCCGGGGCGCTGCCGCCGCGGCCGATGCGCACCGTGGAGACGCCGAGCGCGACGTTCGACCAATCCTCGCCGGTCGACTGCGTGATCTCGGCGCGACGCACGAGTTCGAGCTGCGGCTTGCGGTCCTTGGCGCCGGTGTCGAGCCGGGCGTCGTAGAGCGGCACCCAGCGCGCGTTGCGCACGGCATAGGTCACCCGCAGCGTCGCCTTGGTCGCGGCGGCCGAGGCGACGTCGATCCGCACTTCCAGCTTGCTCGGCGGCTTGGCCGAGCGCTCGGCCTCGAGCTGTGCGATCTGGCGGTCGATCTCGCGCTGCTTGCGCGTGGCGTCGCGGATCGCCGTGTCGGCGGTCGCGATCTCCTCGCCGACCGCGGCAAAGGCCGTGCGCCATTCGGTGATCGGCCGGGCCTCGCCCTTGTCCCCGAGGCCTGTAGGCGAGGTCTCCGCAAAGTGCTGCGCGAATTTGCGCCTTGCGTTGGCCGAGTCGATTGCACCTTGCAGGTCGGCCCGCTGATCCTTCAGCGCTTCGATGCGCTTGTCGAGCTCGGGCAGGTTGACGGGCGGCGTGGTCCGCGGTGGCCGCGCATCGATCGTGCCGATGGTGAGCTTGGCGCCTGCTTCGCCTTCGACGCGGAGGGAGGACGGATCGAGCGAGAGCGGAAAATCCCTGGCGACCAGCGTGCTGTCACCGGAAGCAAGGTCCAGCGAAATGATCCGGGTCACGGTCGCGCCATCGGGATAGACGGTGACGGTGTCGATCGCCGAATTGGCGTCCAATTCGGCGGCCCATGACGGCACCGCGAGCGCCGTGGTCACCAGGACCAGACTCGTCGTTGCCAGACATTTTGCGGTGATGCGCATGAAATTCCTCCCTGCCGATATCGACGCGTCGCCAGCCGGACGCGCGAAAGATGCCTCGCCAACATGGTTGGACGCGGCAGGGAAGGAACTGGTTCGATTGGGGTTTCCTTGGGGCGCCGCTGCGGCGGCACCAAGGCCGCGGAACGTCTTGCAGTCCCGCGGCAATCCTCACACCCGGGTCGGCGAGCCCTGGCCGAAGATGCGCCGGAGCAGATCGGTCACGTTCTTCGCGCCGGCCTTCTTCAAAATGCCGGCGCGGTAGCCTTCGACCGTCCGCGCGCTCAGATGCATGCGGCGGGCGATCTCCTTGTTGGTCAGGCCGGCGGCAAGGTGCCCGAGCACGTCGATTTCGCGCGCGGTCAGTGGCTCGCAACCGGGCAGCCAGCCCTGTCGGCTCGTGCCGGGCTGGGCGAATTCGTCGATGGCGGCATCGATCCGATCGACGAGATCATGGGTGCGGAACGGCTTTTCGATGAAGTCGGTCGCGCCGCTCTTGATGGCGTCGACAGCCATAGCGATGCTGCCATTCGCCGAGGTCACCAGCACCGGCGCCATGCAGTTTTCCTCGCGCAGCCGCCTGAGCATGTCGAGGCCGGAGCGATCCGGCGGCAGCGCCATCAGCACGCAGGCCGGCATCCGCGCCTTCGCCTCGGACAACAGAGACGCACCGTCTGCGAAGCAGATCACGTCATAGGCGCTCTGTTGGAGCGCGGTTGAAAGTTGTTCGCGGGAGGCAGCGTCGGTGTCGATGACGAATACCTCACCCTTGGAAAGCATGTTTCCCGGCATAATCCCGATCCAGCAATGTCTTGGTCAAATGGTCCGAAACGGAAGGCGGGCCCCATCGCCGCGCCGCGCCGTCATGAGCACGGCATTCACGCCAGTGCTTCGGTTTGCCTTATGTATGCGGCGCCCGGTTCCCGGATTTGACGGATCGAGACAGAAACTTTACATTTCGGGACATCTGCGGGAATGGCTGGCAGGAACGGTTCGCATGACCGACCTCGTTCGCAGCGCAGGCTTGAGCTATTACCCGGAAATCGCCCGGTCGGTGGGGCTCGATCCCAAACAGATGATGCGCAAGGCCAGGCTGCCGCTGGCCTGTCTCGACAAACCCGATACTCCCATTGCCGTCGCCGGCCTGCGCCGCCTGCTCGAATTGTCGGCAAAGGCGTCCGGTGCCGAAGATTTCGGCTTGCGTCTCGCCGAGCGCGGCGGGCTGACCAATTTCGGCGCGGTCGGCCTGATCGTGCGCGAGCAGGCGACCGTCGGCGAAGCCATCGAAGCGTTCTCGCGCTTCATCCATATCCACCATGAGGGCATGCGGCTGGACGTCACGCGCGGCAAGCAGACCGTGGCCGTCACGCTGCATCTGCGCGGACGTCGGCCGATGGCGCCGCGCCAGTCGATCGACATGGCGCTGGGCAGCATCCACCGCATCGTCCAGTCGCTGTACGGCCACGATTGGCGACCGCAGGAGGTGCATCTGCATTATCCGCCGCCGAAGGACCGCAAGCGCTATCGCGACTTCTTCGGCTGCCGCGTGACTTTCAACGCCGAGGACGATGCGATCCTGCTGTCGGTGCACGATATGGAGCGCCGGATCCCGAGCGCGCATCCCCTGATCGCGGCTTATCTGCGCAAGCGGATCGAGGCCATCGAGACCCGGCCGGCAAGCTGGGAAGGAAAGGTCGACGAGGTCGTGCGGACCCTGCTCGCGACCGGCGACTGTACCGTCGAACGCGTCGCGGAGTATCTTGCCTGCACCCGCCGTACCATCCACCGCCATCTCGCAGCGTCAGGCACCAGCTTCTCGGCCATCCTGGATGCGCAACGCGCCGATCTCGTCATTCAGTTGATTGACGATCCCGACCGGCCGCTGGCTGACATCGCGGTGCAGCTTGGCTTCTCCGCGCAGAGCGCCATGGCGCGCTGGTTTCGCGGCCGCTTCGGCTGCACCATCACCGACTGGCGCAAAGGCGTGCGGCCTCCGGCAGCGCCGGCCGATACGCCGTCGGCGACCGCTGCTTGAGCTCAACGCGCCGGCGCAGGCACGCCCATGATCGCGAGAGCACGCCGCCGGCTGCCGGCGAGCAGCGGGCCGAACGCGACGGCAAATCCTGGGAATGCGACGAGCCAACCGCAGGCAGCGATGTGCAGCAGCACATCGCTCTGCGCGGGAAATACCACGGCCGCGACCCTGGCCAGAGCCGCGATGACGACCGCGGCATAGATGACCTGGATCGCCGGCGAAGCGGTTAGCGCCTGACCGGTATGGCCGAGGCTCGCGCGCGTCATCACCGCGAGCGTCATGGTTCCCGCGGCACCCGTCATCCAGGCATGGATGCCGGCGCTTGGCGGCAGCGCTCCGAACACTGCAATGGCGTGCAGGATGAAGCCGAGCGGCACGAAGACATAACCAATATGGAGGATCACCAGCAGCCGCTCGTGGAAGGTTCGGTCGCCGGCCCAACGCGCAAGCCGCAAAAGATGCAGCCCGCCGACCAGCGCCATCAGGACACCGGTGACGGCATTCAGCGGCGCGACGACCCAGGCGACGAGCGCGAGCGCGCTGCATCCGATCACTGCGCCGTCAAAGCGTCCGAACGGCACCGGCAGGCGGCCGGGATTGAACTTGACCAGCCAGTTGCGGGTGAAGCTCGGAATGATGCGTCCACCGATCAGCGCGATCAGCAGCACGACCACGCCGATGCCGACGCGGATGCTGATATCGGCCGCGCCCTGGTAATGCGCCTCGAGATGGAAAGCGACGTTGCCGGCGAGCAGAACGGACACCAGCCCCACCACCGGAAGGTTGCGCCAATTGCCGCCTGCGACGATCTCGCGCGCCGCGGCGGCGACGACCAGCGCCAGGAAGGCCGCATCGACGACGAGCGCGAACGCCCAGCCGGTATCGGCCGACAACGTGACCGCGGCTCGCCCGGCAAGCCAGACCATCACCAGAGCCCCAAGCGAGGTGCCTTGGATCGGCAGCCGGCCGGTCCAGTTCGGAATGGCCGTGAACAGGAACCCGGTGATGACAGCCGGCAGGAAGCCATAGAGCATCTCGTGGACGTGCCAGTCGCGCGGCGCGAAGGCGGAACTCACCGACAATTCGCCATAGAACATCGGCAGCCAAGCCAGGATCGACAGCCCCGCCTGGATCGCGGCGAGCAGGAAAAACGGCCGAAAACTGTTCGCAAACAGCGGCCAGCCCTCATATTTTCGGGATCGGGCGCCAGCCATAGGGTCAACTCCAATAAATCTCAGTTCGTTGTCTGGAAAAATACTGCCAGCCCGCCGTCCCGTTTTGCGCTATCGCAAACTGTCGGACGATTGCAGGTGCCATCACACTCCCAGTGCCAAGGAGGCAGAATGGCCAAGGTCGACACATCGCTGGTTGCGCATTTGCCGCTGTTTGCCGGGGTCACGCCGGAAGCTCTGGACGAGATCCTGCGCGAGGCCCGTTCGGCGCGATATCCCAAGAACAGCGCCATCTTCGAGCAGGGCGCGGACGCACAGTCCTTTTTCCTGCTGCTGCACGGCCACGTCCGCGCGGCCAAGACCACGCCGACCGGCGAGCAGATCGTGGTGCGCTACGTCGCGCCCGGCGAGACCTTCGGGCTCGCCATGGCGATCGGGGCCGCGCGATATCCGGCGACCGCAATCGCGGTCGACGACAGCGTCGTGCTGATCTGGCCGACCTCGGCCTGGCCGCGGCTGGTCGAGCGATTTCCTTCGCTGGCCGCCAACACGCTCCAGACCGTCGGCACGCGCCTCCAGGAGAGCCACACCCGCATCCTGGAAATGTCGACGCAGCAGGTCGAGCAGCGCGTCGCGCATGCGCTGCTGCGCCTCGCCAAGCAATCCGGCAAGAAGCTCGACCACGGCATCGAGATCGATTTCCCGATCAGCCGCCAGGACATCGCGCAGATGACCGGCACCACACTGCACACCGTCAGCCGCATCCTGAGCGGCTGGGAGAGCCAGGGCCTCGTCGAGAGCGGCCGCCAGCGCATCATCCTGCGCGACCCGCACGGGATCGTCGTGTTGGCGGAACGGAACGCAGACAGCGGGGCGGTGTGACGGGCGCACCAAGGCGCCTCCGTCCAGGATAGGGGTGGGGGCCTTCCGCTTACGGCGAAAGCCGCCCCTCACCCGAGAATCCGCGCGCGCCCGCGCGAATTCCAGACCGTTTCACGCCGGCACGCAATCAACCAGCGCGGCGAGGAATTTTTCGCGGTCGATGCCATGCTCGCGGCAGGCATCATCCACCGTGTGGAAGGTTGCGATCGGGCAACCGACACAGGCCAGTTTGAAGGCCAGAAACACGCGGATCGTGTGCGGCGCCGTGCGCATGATGTCATCGACCAGATCGTCGGATCCAAAGGACATGGACAACTCCGTTCCGATACGACAATAGCGGAAGGGCGCGGAGTTTCTTTGTGGAAGCGCAAGCTGGCGCTGCTTCTCTCCACCGTCATTCCAGGTGCGACCAAGTCGCGAATCCGGAATGGCGGAGAGAGGATTACACAGCCCGGCTGTGCAGTTGCTTCGCCGGATTGAGATGCGCGTCGAACGCGGCGGCGACGCTGCGGACCAGGAAGCGCGAGTCTTTTGCGACTGCGAGGCGATTGCCCTCCAGCCTTACGACGCCGTCGGAGATCAGCGGCTTCAAACGCGCCGCCGAGTTCAGCATCGCCCCGGCCTCGGCGCCATGGCGCGCGCAGATGTCGCCGAGGTCGGCGCTGAACTCGCACATGATACGTTCGATGATGTCGGCGCGCAGCCGGTCGTCGTCGGTGAGCCCGTAGCCCTTCGCGGTGGCGGGACGGCCGGCGGCGATGCTCTGCGCATAGGCGCCGATCTGCACCTCGTTCTGAACGTAACCTTGCGGCAAATGGCCGATCGCGCTCGCGCCGAAGCCGAGCAGGACTTCACCCTTGTCGGTGGTGTAGCCCTGAAAGTTGCGCCGCAACGTCCGCTCTTCGAAGGCCACCGCCATGGAATCGTTGGGCCGCGCGAAATGATCGAGCCCGATCTGCACGTAGCCGGCCTCCTTCAGCGCATTGGCGATCGCGCAGGCCTGGTCGTGGCGCGCGAGGCCGTCAGGCAGCACGCCCTCGTTGATCATGCGCTGGTGCTTCTTGAATTCGGGCACATGGGCGTAACCGAACACGGAGAAGCGGTCGGGCGCGAGGCTGAGGCTGCGCCGAACCGTATCCAGGCACGATGCGACGGTCTGGTGCGGCAAGCCGTAGATCAGGTCAAAATTGATTCCGACGATGCCGGCGTGCCGAAGCTGCTCGACTACGGACGCCGTCTGCTCGAAGCTTTGCACCCTATTGATCGCCCGTTGCACCACGGGATCGAAGCTCTGCACGCCAAGGCTCGCGCGGTTGACGCCGGAGAGCCGCATCGCCTCGACCATGTCGGCGGTCAATGTGCGGGGATCGATCTCGACCGCGACCTCGGCCGAAGGCAGCACGAAGAACTTCTGACGCATCGTCGCCATCAACTCGGCGAAAGCCTCCGGCATCATGATCGTCGGCGTGCCCCCGCCGAAATGGATGTGCTCCACCTTGATGCGGCGGCCGATGGTTTCGGCGACCTGCACGATCTCGTTGCGCAGGGTCCGCTGATAGCCGGCGATGAGCTCGTCGCGGCGGACGATCTGGGTGTGACAACCGCAATACCAGCACATCTCACGGCAGAACGGGACGTGGAGATAGAGCGAGGCGCTGGCGCTCGCCGGTAACTCGGCCAGCCACCGGCCGTAGGTGTCCGGACCGATCGCTTTTGAGAAATGCGGTGCGGTCGGGTAGCTCGTATAGCGTGGCAATCGTTCTTCGCCGTAGCTCGCCGCGAGATCAGCTCTCATATCTTACCCATTCGTAAATTTCGGCCGTGTGCAGACGTCACGGCAAATCACGGAATGCACTCCACTAACCCGGATCCGAGGGGGCGACCTTGCGCTCGCGCAAAGTCGGCCCGGGAGGAGGCGCGCGCCGGAGGTTGCGCTCGCGCAAAGCGCAGCGGCCGGTTCCGGGCCATGATCATTGAAATTGGCACGACATCCGGAGCATTTGCCCATGAGGCTTCTCGTCCTCGAACTGATTTTCTCCCTGCTCGACGTCCGCGGCCATATCCCGCGTTTCGACGACTTCCGGCCGGCCCCGGTCGCACCGGCTCCGGCCGGCACCGCGCGCGCTCTGGCCGCCGTCATCGCTGTCCTCGCCGTGCTGTCGCTGGCGATCTGGGCGGTGGTCTGGCTTGCCACACATCTCTTCTAGTCACGTCCTGTCCAGGGCCCCGATCATGATCTCATCCAAGCGCGCGGTCGCCTGCGCCATCATCCTAACATGCCTTGTCGGGTCGCCTGCCCTCGCCGCCGACACGACCAGCGGCGATCTCGTCATCAGCAAGGCGTGGAGCCGGGCAACGCCCGGCGGAGCCAAGGTCGCTGGCGGCTATCTGACGATCGAGAACAGGGGCGACGCGCCGGAGCGGCTGCAGGCTGCATCGGCCATCCATGCGCTTCGAACCGAGATCCACGAGATGACCGTCAACGACGGCATCATGACCATGCGCCCGCTCGACAAGGGGCTTGTCATCGCACCCGGACAAGTCATCACGCTGGCGCCCGGCGGCGGACACCTGATGTTCATAGGCCTCGACGTGCCGCTGCATGCCGGCGACCAGATGCCGGTGAAGCTGTCGTTCGAGCGCGCCGGAGACGTGAACGTGACGCTGGATGTGCAGGCCATGGGCGCACAGGCGCCCGCAAGCACGGAGAGCACCGCTGCGACGGAGCCTGCGCATCGCGCGGAGCAGGCGACGGCGGTCCCACCCGCGGCGACATCCGACGCAGACGAAAGCTTCTTCACGCATCTCCATGCTGAAAAGGCCATGGCCAACGTCACGGTCTCTCCCGGACGCGCCGGCCCGGTGGAGATCGCAATCCAGCTCGAAGATGCCAACGAACTGCCCCTGAGTGCGGATGCGGTTGCGGTCACGCTCGGCAATCCCGAGCATGGCGTGGCGCCGATCACCGCAAATGCCGAGCGCATCAGTCATGATCAGTGGCGAGTCAGGATGTCGGCACCACTGTCCGGCCGCTGATCGCTCGGCCTCGACATCCGCATCACGCCATTGGATGCGGTTAACGTGGTGTCACCGATCCTGCTCCGTTAAGACACCTACGTACTGTTGCGGAACCGAATCCGGCAAAACCTTGTCGCAGCGCAAACACTCTTGCCGCGGTTGGCGCACAGTGCATCCCGTCATCAAAACCTTTCCAGATGAAGGATGCTTACGATGTTCACCCGCAGAGTCGCATTGATCAGCGCCGCAGCGACCGCTCTGATGCTGGCGACCCCCGCCTTGGCTGCCGACGATCTCAAGCTGCCGCGCCAGAAGGTCGAGCTGGTCGCTCCGCCCTTCGTGCATGCGCATGAGCAGGCGACCAAGCAAGGCCCCAAGATCATCGAGTTCAAGCTCACGATCGAGGAGAAGAAGGTCGTCATCGACGAGAAGGGCACCACTTTCCAGGCGATGACCTTCAACGGCTCGATGCCGGGCCCGCTGATGGTCGTGCATGAGGGCGACTACGTCGAGACGACGCTGGTCAATCCCGCGACCAACACCATGCCGCACAACATCGACTTCCATTCCGCGACCGGCGCGCTCGGCGGCGGCGCGCTCACCCTGATCAATCCCGGCGAGCAGGTCGTGCTGCGCTGGAAGGCGACCAAGACCGGCGTGTTCGTCTATCACTGCGCCCCGGGCGGCCCGATGATCCCCTGGCACGTCGTCTCCGGCATGAACGGCGCTGTGATGGTGCTGCCGCGCGAGGGCCTGAACGACGGCAAGGGCCACGCGCTGAAGTACGACAAGGTCTATTACATCGGCGAGCAGGACATGTACGTGCCACGCGACGAGAAGGGCAACTTCAAGTCCTACGACTCGCCGGGTGAAGCCTTCACCGACACTGAAGAGGTGATGAAGAAGCTGATCCCGACCCACGTCGTGTTCAACGGCAAGGCCGGCGCGCTCACCGGCAAGAACGCCCTGACCGCCAATGTCGGCGAGAACGTGCTGATCGTGCATTCGCAGGCCAATCGCGACAGCCGTCCGCATCTGATCGGCGGTCATGGCGACTATGTCTGGGAGACCGGCAAGTTCGGCAATGCACCTGAGGTCGGGCTCGAGACCTGGTTCATCCGCGGCGGCTCGGCAGGAGCTGCGCTGTACAAGTTCCAGCAGCCCGGCATCTACGCCTATGTCACGCACAATCTGATCGAAGCCGCAGACCTCGGTGCCACCGCGCACTTCAAGGTCGAAGGCAAGTGGAACGACGATCTGATGACCCAGGTGAAGGCACCTGCCGAAATACCGGCTCCCAAGACCAACTAAACGCGACAAGGGGCCGGTCATCACCGGCCCCTTCTTCTTCAGGGAATGACCATGCTGATCGCATTCAAGCTCAAAATGGCCCTCGCCTGCGTCGCCGGACTCGCGGGGCCGATCGCGATGGCGCCGCTGGTTTCGACCGTGGCGGTCCGCGGCACGGCCGGGGAGCCTGCGATCGTCAGCGTCGCGCCGGGCAGCCTGTCCTATCGCGAGGCCGGCGACTTCACGCGCGCCGGACAGCAGGCGGAAGCACCGCTGCGCGCGATGCGCGTCGACCGACCGCTGCACATCATGCGAAACCAGGTCTCGTCATCCGATTATCAGCTCTGCGTGCAGGACGGCGCCTGCCGCGCGCTCGATCGCGACGTGGCGGTTGCCCCCGATCGCCCCGCGGTGCAGGTGAACTGGCATGACGCCGAGGCCTATGCGGGCTGGCTGTCGCGCAAGACCGGCCGCCATTACCGCCTGCCCAGCGATGCCGAATGGGCCTTTGCCGCCGGCTCCAGATTCAAGGACGATGGCGTAGCAGTCGATGCGAACGATCCTTCGAAGCGCTGGATCAGCCGCTATGAGCGCGAATCCGAACGCGACCTCTCCGACACCACGGCCTATCCGTTCGGTAAGTTCGGCCCGAACGAGCACGGCGTTGAAGATCTCGCCGGCAACGTCTGGGAGTGGACCTCGACCTGCTTCGTGCGCTCGCGCGTCGACGAAGCAGGCAATGCCGGTCGCCCCACCGTGAATTGCGGCGTGCGCGTCGCCGAGGGCGCGCACCGCGCCTATGTCACCGATTTCATCCGCGACGCCCGCGCCGGCGGCTGCGCCCAAGGGGTGCCACCAGCCAATCTCGGCTTCCGCCTGGTGCGCGAAGAGACTTCGTGGGTCGCGAGCGTGTCGGCGCGCTGGAGCAAGGTATGGTCGGCGAGGTCGTAGTCTATTAGCGCGCTATCTTCCGCACCACGGCTTCTCAAATCGTCCGCGCGAACATGCGAAAGCCGGGCGCGCCGATGATCGTCTCGAAAGCGGGATCGTGCTTTTCCTCCGCGAAGGCAAAGCCCGCCTTCGCGTAGGCGCGTTCGGCCGGCTCGTTGCCGATCAGGAACGAGATCGTGGCCCGCCCAAATCCGGCCGCGCGGCCCTTGTCGAGCGCATGCGCAATCAACGCCGGCACCAGACCACGGCCACGATAGGCGGGGTCGGTCGCGACATGCTCGATCATCCAGTCGCCCTCGCCGCCCTGGACCCAGCAGGCCCGCGTATAGGCGCCGCGTCGGCGGATCGCATCCAGCTCCGTCTCAGACAGCCCGGTTGCAGCCCCGACTTCCGCGATCGCGCTCCAGGCTGCAGGTCCGGTACCGGCTGCGGGCAGCGCGCACAGCGCCACGGCCGGCTTGCCATCGACCTCGGCGATCAGGAATTGCGAGACGTGCCACATCGACACGGCCTGCGCGACCGCGATGCGCGCGATGAAGTCGCGGCATTGCGCTTCGGGCCAGCCGAGCGCGACGTCGAACCAACCGCGCGGCCGATAGCCGCGCTGCGACGACAGGATGGTTCGAGCGATGAAGCCGGCGTCTTCGGGACGCGCCGACCGTACCGTCATGCGCGCCCCCTTTGCGAAGACCTCAGGTGTTCTTCAGCGCGACGCGGAATTCGGCTTCGGTCTTGGACTTGACCTCGTCGAGCGTGACGCCGTCGGCGAGCTCGATCAGGGCCATGCCGCCGTCGCCGTGCTTGTCGATGGTGAAGACGGCGAGATCCGTGACGACCATGTCGACCACACGCTCGCCGGTCAGCGGCAGATTACATTTCTTCAGGAGCTTCGGGCCATCCTTGGCCGAGTGCTCCATCACCACGACGACGCGCTTGACGCCCGCGACGAGGTCCATCGCGCCGCCCATGCCCTTGACCATCTTGCCGGGAATCATCCAGTTGGCGAGATCGCCGTTCTGGGCCACCTGCATGGCGCCGAGGATCGACAGATCCATGTGGCCGCCGCGGATCATGCCGAAGGAATCCGCGCTCGAGAAATACGAGGTCGACGGCAGTTCGCTCACCGTCTGCTTGCCGGCATTGATGAGATCGGCATCCACCTCGTCCTCATAGGGGAACGGTCCCATGCCGAGCATGCCGTTCTCGCTCTGCAGGCTGACGTCGACACCATCCGGAATGTAGTTCGAGACCAGCGTCGGGATGCCGATGCCGAGATTGACGTAATAGCCGTCGCGCAATTCCTTCGCGGCGCGCGCGGCCATCTGTTCACGGGTCCAGGCCATCTTCGTCTCCTGATCTCAAGCTGCCGTGCGCGGGCGTGTGTTGCGGAATTCGATGCGCTTCTTGGCCGTGCCGACCTCGACGATGCGCTTCACGAAGATGCCGGGCGTGTGGATGTGGTCGGGGTTGAGTTCACCGGCCGGAACCAGATGCTCGACCTCGGCCACCGTGATCTTGGCGGCGGTCGCCATCATCGGGTTAAAGTTGCGCGCGGTCTTGCGGTAGATGAGGTTGCCGGCCGTGTCGCCCTTCCAGGCATGCACGATGGCGAGGTCGGCGAACAGGCCGCGTTCCATCAGATACTTCTCGCCGTCGAATTCCTTCACTTCCTTGCCTTCGGCGATCAGCGTGCCGACGCCGGTCTTGGTGTAGAAGGCCGGAATGCCGGCGCCGCCGGCGCGGATGCGCTCGGCGAGCGTGCCCTGCGGATTGAATTCGAGTTCCAGCTCGCCGGCGAGGAATTGCTGGGCGAACAGCTTGTTCTCGCCGACATAGGACGAGATCATCTTCTTGATCTGCCGGGTTTCCAACAGGCGGCTGAGGCCGATGCCGTCGACGCCGGCATTGTTGGAGACCACCGTCAGACCCTTGACGCCGGACTCGCGGATTGCATCCGACAGCTCCTCGGCGATGCCGCAGAGGCCGAAACCTCCCGACATGATCATCATGTTGTCTTTCAAAATGCCTGACAGAGCCGACTTGGCGTCGGGATAGACCTTGTTCATGCAAATAACCTTCGACTGAACCTGCGGCTTGGAGGCGTCGCGCCCTATTGGCGGCGATTATTAGGCGAAATCCTCCAAAGCCGTCAATGATACGGGGTTCTCCGCACCGCGCCCGGGTGATAGAAGCTGCCCACGCCGTGGGCAGAACCGTCCGCGGCCTTGAAAGCGACAAGAAAACCCATCAAGTTGCAGGACTTAACATAATAGGGCTTGGGCGTGGGCACGCAGGTTTCCCGACCCGCCCTTCTGGCTCCAACGACCAACCCGATCAGGACATGCCATTGACCATGGCCCAAGGAATGAAGCGCCTCGGGACGCCGATCGCGGCGCTGCTCGGCGTGGCGCTGATCGCCCTGATCGCGACCTCCTGGCTCATCAACCGCGACGCGCTGCGCAAGGCGGTCGAAGCGCAGATCCGCGACGTTACCGGCCTCGAGCTCAATGTCGCGGGCAGCATCGACATCTCGGTGCTGCCCGCGAGCTACATCTCCTTCCACGACGTCGGCCTCAAGGGCGGCGGCACCAGCGATTCCGCGCTCCATGTCGACGTGCTCACCGCCAATCTGCGGCTGCTGCCGCTCTTGCTGCAACGGTTCGAGATCGCCGACCTGACGCTGCTGCGGCCGCGTATCCATGTCAGCCTGAAGCCGGACGGCGAGAGCAACTGGACGCCCTTCATCCAGACCATCGCGCGCACCATGAAGCCCGGGGCCGAGAACCAGGTCTCGTTCTCCGAAATCCGGATCCAGGACGGCGTGCTCGAATACGAGGACGCCGCCACCCACGCCACCGAGCAATTCGACGACATCGACCTGTCGCTGGCCTGGCCCTCGATCTCGCGCTCCTTCGCCGCGACGGGACAGTTCGACTGGCGCGGCGAGCGCGTCGACGGCTCGATCAGCTTTTCCGATTTCGTCGCCGCTTTGTCCGGCGAGCGCTCGGGGTTGAAGGCACGGATCGCCAGTGCGCCGCTCAAGCTCGCCTTCGACGGCAGCGTCGCCAACCGCACCAGCCCGATGATGGAGGGCACGCTGACGATCGACAGCCCCTCCTTGCGCAACGCGCTGCGCTGGGCCGGGCAGCCGCAGCCCGCCAGCGGCGGCTTCGGCCGTTTTGCGCTGAAGGCCCGCGCCAACGTCGTCGGCCCCTCGATCGCGCTTACCAACGTCAATGTCGAACTCGACGGCAACGCCGCCGAGGGTGTCATGACCTACGCCAATAACGGCCGGCAGACGCTGCAGGCGACGCTCGCCGCCGACGCGCTCGACTTCACGCCTTACATCTCCACCTTCCGCCTGCTCGCGAGCGGGGCGCGCGACTGGAACAGGCAGCTGTTCGATCTCCAGGGATTGTCGACCACCGACCTCGACATGCGCCTGTCGGCAGCCAAGCTGACGGTCGGGCCGACCAAGCTCGGCCGTACCGCGATCGGCGCCAATTTGCGCAACGGCACGCTGGCGCTCTCGGTCGGCGAGGCCCAGGTCTATGGCGGGATCGCCAAGGGCTCGTTCGGTATCGCGCGCACCGACGCCGTCGCCGACATCAAGGCGCAATTCCAGTTCACCGACGTCGATCTCCAGGCCTGCGCCACCGAATTGTTCGGCCTCAACAAGCTGTCCGGTCGCGGCAACATCAACGTGTCGCTGTTCGCCTCGGGCTCGAGCCCGTTTGGCCTCGTCCAGTCGCTCGACGGCAGCGCGACGGTCACCGGGCACGACGGCGCGATCTCGGGCTTCAACGCCGAGCAGCTCCTGAAGCGCCTGGAGCGGCGACCTCTGTCGGGCGGCGGCAATTTCCGCAACGGGTCGACGCCGTACAACAATCTCACCATCGCGGTGAAATTCTCCGATGGCATCGCCACCGCCGAGGACATCCGTATTGAAGGGCCGTCGGCGAAGATCACGCTGACCGGCACCGCCTCGGTGCCGACGCGCGAATACGACATGAAGGGCGTGGCAAGCCTCAATACGACGTCCGGCTTTCAATTGCCCTTCATGGTGCAGGGTCCCTGGGACGATCCGCTGATCTTCCCCGACCCTGAGAGCCTGATCCGGCAATCGCCCGCGGCGTCCCCCTTCCTCGATCTGCTGAAGCAGCGCATTACGGGCGGCGGAAAGCGTCCCGAGGGATCGCCGACGGCCGAGAATGCCAAGGAAAGCGCCAAGTCCAACTGATCCATGATCTGGACAGTGCGCGCCGGCTCTCCGAAAAGATCGTGTCCAAACGCCATCTGAAGCGCGATGACGATTCATCGTCATCGCGCTTAGGAAAGGTGACATCGCTCTCTCGGCTTGGCGGCCTCAAGCGGCCGATTGCGTCGTCGAAATCCAGCTTTTGTCCTCCCGCACCAGCGGGGCGGCAGCGATCCTCGGTGCGGTCGCGATCGCAGGCGTGCTGCCCTGGCCCAGTTCGCGGTCCAAGACCTCGCGGTCACAGGCGTTCTCCCACAGCGAAATCGTGATGGACGCGACACAATTGCTGATCATGCTGGTCAGCGCCCGCGCCTCCGACATGAAGCGGTCGATGCCGACAAGCAGCGCCACGCCGGTCACAGGCAGATCCGGCATCACCGAAAGCGTCGCGACCAGCGCAACGAAGCCGCTGCCGGTGACGCCAGCCGCTCCCTTGGAGGTCAGCAGCATCAATCCGAGCATCGCCGCGATCTGGCCCCAGGACAGATGGATGTCGCAGGCCTGCGCGATGAACAGAGACGCCAGGGTGAGATAGATGGCGCTGCCGTCCAGATTGAAGGAATAGCCCATCGGCAGCACCAGGCCCGAGACCCCCTTGCGACACCCGAGCTGCTCCAGCTTGCGCAGCGCGCCAGGGAGCGCTGGCTCCGAGGATGACGTGCCGAGCACGATCAGCAATTCTTCCTTGAAGTAGCGGATGGTCTTCCACAGGCTGAAGCCGTTCAGCCGCGCCAGCGTACCCAGCACGACCACCACGAATACGGAGCAGGCGATATAGAAGGTCAGGATCAATAGTCCGAGCGAGCCGATCGAACGGATGCCGTAGCGGCCCACCGTGAACGCCATGGCACCGAAGGCGCCGAGCGGCGCGAGCTTCATGATGAAGCCGAACGACACGAACAGCACGTGAGAGAACGAGGCGACTGCCTTTGTCACCACGACACCCCCATCGCCGGCACGGCTGAGGCCGAAGGCGATCAGGATGGAGATCAGCAGGACCGGCAGCACTTCACCATCGGCGAACGCGCCAAAGAACGAATGCGGGATGATGTGCAGCATGAAGTCCGCAAATCCGGTCGCACCGGCCTGCTTGGTGAACTTCGCGGCCACCGACGGATCCAGCGTGCTGACGGAGACATGCATGCCAGCGCCGGGCTGGATCAGGGACACGGCGACGAGCCCGGCCAACAGCGCGAGCACGGTCAGCAGATAGAACAGCGCCATGGATTTCACGAGCGTGCGGCCGACCTCGCGCGAATCGCTGATGCTGGTGATGCCGCTGACGATGGTGCAGAACACGATCGGCGCGATCATCATCTTGACCAGCTTGACGAAGCCGTCTCCGAACGGCTTGAGCGCGGCGCCGAATTCGGGCCAGAAATGGCCCGTGAGGACACCCAGTACGAGGCCAATGAGCACCTGGACGTAGAGAATCCGGTAGAAGGGTTTCCGAGCCTCGGTGCTCGCATGCCCGGCCAGCGCTTCCTTGTGCATCCTCTTGTCTCCCATGGCTCTGTTTTTGTGATGGCTTCGCGGGGCGCGAGCGTCAGGCCGCCAGCACGGAATGAGGCACTTGTGACCGGCGGGCGAAGACGTGGCCCTCGAAGATCCGCCGGGCTGTCCGCAACACCCGGGCAACCGGACCGGGCTCGAGCTTCACCACGAGCTGGCCGGAGGGATGGGCGAGCGTGATCGGCACCGGCGGTGCCAGCGGTCCGACCATCTCTGCAGCGATCGTTCCTGATGTGACGCACGCCGTGGCGATCGCGACCGCGCCGGTCACCGCGAGCGCGCTATGGCAGTCGTGCGGCATGAAGTACCTGACGTTCAACGTCGCCCCGCTCGCGGGCGCAATCAGAACCGGTTTCGGGATCACCATGTTCGCGGGATTGGGAAACCCCATCCGGCGTCCCGCTTCGATCCGCAGGTCTTCGAGACGCGCGCGGAAGCTGCTGTCGGCAAAATCGGAAGGCGCCTCGCGGCCGCTGCATCCCAGATCCGCCGCACGGACCAGCATGACCGGCATCGCCGCATCGAGGCAGGTCACGTCGATTCCGTGGATGCGATCGACCGCTCGTCCCGTCGGCAGCAGACGGCCGGTGCGCGCGCCGGCCGCGTTGGGGAACGACAATTCGATGGGCGCGGCCGTTCCCGGCACGCCGTCGATCCGCGCCTCGCCCTCGTAAGTCACCCGCCCTCCCGGCGTGGCAATCGTCGCGTCGATCAGCTTGCCGGTATTGACGTTGTGGATGCGTACATGCGTGCGATCCGCGGTGGCGGCGACGAGACCGACTTCGATTGCGAACGGCCCCACCGCCGCCAGCATGTTTCCGCAATTCGGCGAGGTATCGACGATGCCTTCCCGAACACGTACCTGGGCAAACAGATAATCGACATCGGCGCCGGGCACCGATGCCGGTCCGACGATCGCGACCTTGTTGATGACGGCATTGCCGCCGCCGATCCCGTCGATTCCGAGATCGTGTCCCCCTCCCATCACGGACAACAGGACAGCGTCGCGTGACCCCGGGTCGGCCGGAAGGTCGCTGGCCAGGAAGAACGGTCCGCGCGAGGTGCCTCCGCGCATGACCACACAGGGAATGGCAATCTGATCGTTCATGGAGCTGTTCCGTTGGCGACAATCTCGCGCAGGCCGGAGCATCCCTCGGCAGAACTCTTTTGTGAAATGCAAATATCTGATGTATTATTTCGGATATCGGTATAATGGGGAGGCCGTAATGAACGCGGAATTGCTCGACCTCAAGGCGTTCATCACCGTGGCGGAGACGGGAAGCTTCGTCCGCACCGCCAAGGCGCTCAACCTGTCGCAACCCGCGCTCAGCCGGCGCATTCAGAAGCTCGAGGAAAGTCTCGGGGCGCCCCTGCTCGAACGGTCGACCCGCCACGTCAATCTCACCATGACCGGCCGTGACTTCCTGCCGAAGGTGCGCCGCCTCATCGACGAGTTCGAGACCTCGGTGCTCGCCATCCAGGACATCGGCGCGCGAAGCTCAGGCCTGGTCTCGGTGGCGGCCGTGCCGACAGCGGTATTCTATTTCCTGCCGCGTGCGATCGGCCGGTTTGCGGAAGCGTATCCGCGCATTCGCATCCGGATTCTCGACATCGGCGCCAATGAGGGATTGGAAGCGGTCGCGCGCGGGGAAGTTGATTTCGGCATCAATTTCATCGGCGCCTCGCATGCCGAGATCGAATTCGAGAAGCTCGTCGAGGATCCCTTCGTGCTGGCCTGCCGTCATGACCATCCGTTGGCGTCGCGCAAGCAGGTCAGCTGGCCGGAGATCGTGCCGCACCGGGTCATCACCGTCGGTCGCAACAGCGGCAATCGCGCGCTGATCGACAATGCACTGGCGCGACACGGGCTGCAGCTGAACTGGTCCTATGAAGTCGCCCACCTCTCCGGTTCGCTTGGCCTGGTCGAGGCGGGTCTCGGCATCGCCGTGCTCCCGAAGCTCGCGACGCCCGCGGCCGGCCATCCGATCATTCACACCATTCGCCTGATCGAGCCGGAAGTGTCGCGGACGATCGGCATCGTGCGCAGGCGCGGGGCGACCCTGTCCCCTCATGCCAGCCAGTTTCTGAAGATGCTGCTGGAGGCATGGCGCTCGCCTGCCCGGACCAGCGGGCAAGGCAGGCCGCGCTCCCGATCTGCCGACACGAGCGCGAATGTCGCTGCGACCGTGCCTCGCGGGAAACGCTGACAAGGCCGGACACCGCGAGGCGAATTGATTGGCATGTATTGATGCGGCCTTTGGATCGATGCGCGAATCCGCAGCCCCACAGCCTCTCTTCAACCGCGACATAGGTCTGACAAGAAGCCGCTAGATCGGATGACGGCCATGCGCTAGTGTTTTATACGACCGGTTAAAAACACCGGCCGTTTGAGGGAGAAAAACGTGAAATCCAAGGTTATTGGCGCAGTATCACTGGCGGTCGCTGCGGCCGGGCTGTTTGCAGCCGCTGCACCCGCATTTGCGCAGCAGAAGACGATCACGGTCTGGTGGGGCAAGGGCTTCTACCGCTCCGAAGACGACGCGTTGATCGAGACGATCAAGAAATTCGAAGCCAAGACCGGCATCAAGGTCGAATTGTCGCAGTATGCGATCCAGGACATGATTCCGAAGACGGTCGCCGCTCTCGATGCCGGCACCGTGCCCGATGTCGCCTATTCCGATTCCTATGACGTCCAGGCGCAGGGCAAGTGGGCCTATGAGGGCAAGCTCGAGGATCTCTCCGACGTCATGGAGCCGATCAAGGGCCGCTTCGTGCAGAACACGCTCGATGCGTCGATCCTCTACAACGACGTCACCAAGAAGAAGGCCTATTACGGCTTTCCGCTGAAACAGCAGAGCATGCACGTCCAGATTTGGAACGACATGCTGGAGAAGGCCGGCTTCAAGCTGAGCGACATTCCGAACGACTGGAGCGGTTACTGGACCTTCTGGTGCGACAAGGTGCAGCCCGCGATCCGCAAGGCGACCGGCCAGCGCATCTATGCCGTCGGCCAGCCGATGGGCGTGGAATCCACCGACGCCTTCCAGTCCTTCTACACCTTCATGGACGCCTACCATGTCAAGCTGGTCGACGATGACGGCAAGCTCACCGTCGACGATCCCAAGGTTCGCGAGAACCTGATCAAGGCGATGAAGGATTACACCGACACCTACATCAAGGGCTGCACGCCGCCGTCCTCCACGACCTGGAAGGATCCCGACAACAACGTCGCCTTCCACAACAAGACCATCGTGATGACCCACAACTTCACGATCTCGATTGCGGCGAAGTGGTTTGAGGATTCCACGAACCAGGCGCTGACGCCCGAGCAGCGCGAGGCCGGCAAGAAGGCCTATGAGCAGGACATCATCACGGCCTCCTTCCCCAAGGCACCGGATGGTTCGACCATCCGCTACCGCTCCGACGTCAAGACCGGACTGGTGTTCACCGCGGCCAAGAACAAGGCCGAGGCCAAGCAGTTCATCAGCTTCCTGCTCCAGGAAGAGAACGTCCGTCCTTACATCGAGGGCGCGCTCGGCCGCTGGTTCCCGGTGACGAAGGAAAGCCAGGAAAGCCCGTTCTGGCAGGCTGACAAGCACCGCAAGGCCGTCTACACCCAGTTCAAGGGCGGCACCGCGGCGTTCGACTTCACCAAGAACTGGAAGTTCACGATTCTCAACAACGAGAACGTGTGGGCGAAGGCGATGAACCGCGTCGTCAGCGAGAAGGTTCCGGTCGACAAAGCCGTCGACGAACTGATCGCCCGCATCAAGCAGGTCGCGGGTTAATTCATCCGCCCCTCTCCCCGCATTGCGGGGAGAGGTGTAAGAACAACACCGGCCGCGTTTCGCGGCCGGCTTCTCTTTGAAGAGTCCAAAAAGAATGGCGATCACGCTCTCAGGCGATCAGGCAGTCCCCGGCCCGCCCCTGTCGTCTCGGCTGACCCCGGCGCAGGTCTGGGGCATCGTGCTGCTCGCGCCCTATCTGCTCGTTTTCCTCGCCTTCGTGGTCTATCCCGTCTGCTACGGGCTCTGGCTGGCGCGGGCCCCCTCGAACTATGTCGCGCTCTATAACGACCCGATCTTCGCGCGCGCTGCGGTCAACACGCTGATCTTCCTGGTCATCGGCATCAACATCAAGATGCTGATCGCGCTGTTCCTGTCCGGCTTCTTCGCCCAGCAGCGCCCCTGGATCAAATGGCTCTCGGTGATCTTCATCCTGCCCTGGGCCGTGCCGTCGATCCCGACCATCCTGTCGGTGCGCTTCATGCTCAATCCCGAATGGGGCATGATCAACCATTTCATCTTCTCCTTCACCGGCGATGACGGCCCGAACTGGCTGAACGATCCGACCGTGGCGCTGACCATGGCGATCGCCGTGCATATCTGGAAGTCTCTGCCGTTCTGGACGCTGATCCTGATCACCGGCCGCCTTGCGATCTCGCACGACCTGTTCGAGGCCGCCGAAGTCGACGGTGCGAGCTGGTGGCAGAAATTCCGCTACATCACCTGGCCGTCGATGCAGACGCTCTACGTCACCTGCACGCTGCTCTCGATGATCTGGACGCTCGGCGACTTCAACAGCGTCTATCTGCTCACCGGCGGCGGCCCGGCCGACCTCACGCACGTGCTGTCGACGCTCGGCATCCGCTATCTCCGGCTCGACCAGCTCTCGCTGGCAATGGCATCCATCGTCTGCGCGATGCCGTTCGTCCTGCCGCTCGTGTACTTCATGATGAAACGGTTGTCCCGATGAAGCTCCCCGGCGTAAGAGAGTTTTCCTGGCGCGAAGTCGGGATCGAAGCGCGGCTCCTGCTGATCGGCATTCCCGTCTTCCTGTGGACGATGATCCCGATCTATCACATGTTCCTGTTCGCGATCTCCCCGAAGGAGGACGCATTCTCGGGCAAGCTGTGGCCGGACCATCCGACGCTGCACAACTTCGAGATCGTGTTCAAGCAGCAGCACTACTTCCTGCGCGATTTCTACGTGCAGTTCTGGAATTCGGTGGTGATTGCGGCGTCCGTCGGCGTGCTGACGCTGTTCATCGCGACCGCGGCTGCGTTCTCGATCTCGCGGCTGAAAGTGCCGGGCGGACGGATCGTGCTGAACCTCGCGCTCTTCACCTATTTCATTCCGGCCGCGTTCCTGGCCGTGCCGATGTACCGGACCATGGGCAATTACGGCCTGCTCAACAATCACTGGTCGCTGATCCTGGCGATGGTGACGATCGCCTCGCCTTACGCCATCTGGGTGCTCAAGCAGGCGTCGGACAAGCTGCCGGTCGAGCTCGACGAGGCCGCGGTGATGGACGGCGCGACGACGCTGCAGATTTTCCGCCTGGTCTATTTGCCGCTGATGATGCCCTCGCTGGTCGCGATCGGCACCTATGCGGTGCTGCTGGCCTGGAACGAATATCTCTACGCGTTCCTGCTGCTCTCCAACGACCGCGAGATCACCCTTCCCGTCGCGCTCGGCAACTTCCTCGCCGCCGATGACTCGCCCTGGGAGCTGCTGATGACCACCGGCTTCATCTACGCGCTGCCGCCGGCCGCGGTCTACTACGCCTTCCGCCGCTACATGGTGGGCGGGCTCACGGCAGGTGCGGTGAAGTCGTAAGCACCAGGTTTGCGCGATTCAGGATCAAGACTCGAGCCGGATGCGAAACCGTCTCGTCACGGATGTGTCGCCCTCGAAGTGACGCCAGTACTTCAGCACGACATCGCCGCTTCCGGCCGAAATGCGTCTGAAGGAGAACTTCACTTCGCCTCCGCTTCCGAGCTGGCCCGAAGAATAATTCGGCGTCGCTTGGCCATCCTCGACAATGCCTGAATCGATCCGCTCGATGGCCCAGCGATAGCCGGTGGTGGCGTTTTCGGGGAGCGTGATTTCAACGGTGTCTCCGCCCCGCAGATCAAGCGTGCGATCGTTATCAGCTTCGGTCAACGACGGCATACGCTTCAATCCCGCAGCAAAGCCGGCCTGTGCACGGCAGCACACCAAACGCGCGGACGGACGTCAAGTTCCTGCCCGTCCGCGCCGAGCCCGCCAATCCAGTCTAGACGGTCGCCCCATAACTCTCTGAATAGAAAGCGGCATTGATGTAGGCTTCGCTGACGTAAGCAAACCCCTTGTCGCCCCAGGCGGTGCCCCAGCTGTTGCGGATGATGATACGGCCGTCGGCCCGGTATCCGACGGCGCACACCGCATGGCCGCCGCGTACCGTTCCCGGCTGGAACGTGTCGATGATGCCGTGCGTGGCAGTGGCATTGTCCCAGGCGTGATCGACATTCAATCCGACCAGGATCGGCCCGTGCGTCGCGAGCCATGACCGCCAGTTTGCCGTATTGCGTTGCAGATTGACGTAGGACGCAATCTTGCGCGTCGCGGCCGTTGCGAAGAAGGTCTTTTCGTCGCCAAGATACATGTTGGTCGTAATGTGAAACGGCAGCAGGGTCTCGGGCACCGGACCGTAATTCCGGAGGATGTCCATTGCCGCCTTCAGGGTGGTGCCTGCTCCCTCGATCATCGTTTCCGGCAAACTGGTCAGCGTGTCCGTCTCTTTGGACGCCATCCAGGTAAAGCGGGGCGACAGCTTGACTTTCGCATCCAGCTTGCCGGCCTTGACCAGATGATACCGGGCGATGCCGTCCGTCGAGCTCCAGCCAACGCAGGATCCCGTCGATTCCTGGTTTCCAATGTCCCACCACGCCGCGCGCAGATCGACACTGGCCGGAAGCGCCGCGGGCGCGGTGACGGCGTTTGCGGCCAGCGCATTTTCATACTGCCAGTCATTCTGGGTGTCGCGGGACGGCAGCAGATTGCAAATTCGGTGCTGTTCGGGACGTCCCGACGTTTCAGAGGCGGATGACTTCTGATTTCTGTCGCTCTTCTTACGCTTCGCCATAATGATTTCCTTGTGAAATGAGGATGTGAGGCAATGCGAGCTGACGCCCGTGGGGCGACGCAACTTTATGCGCCCGACCTCAGCGGAGAGCTGTGAAGTGGATTACACATCCAGAGGTAGAATATTATTATTCAGCGTCACTTCGTCGCGCGCGCGACACGTCGCTCTCAGTTGTTACAGCGGCGCTGCGCTCTCGCCCTGCGAGCTCGACAGCTTCGAAGCGAGCGAGGCGATGACGATAACGACGGCGATCAGGGCGATCACCAGCGTGCAGACCGCGTTGATCTCCGGCTTCACCCCCAAACGCACCTCGGAATAGATGCGGATCGGCAAGGTGGCCGAGCCCGGTCCGGTGGTGAAGCTCGCGATGACGAGATCGTCGAGCGACAGCGTGAAGGCCAGCATCCAGCCGGCGACGATCGCAGGCGCGATCAGCGGCAACGTCACGGAGACGAATGCGCGGAGCGGGTTGCAGCCGAGATCCATCGCCGCTTCCTCCAGCGAGCGATCGAGCGAGCCGAGGCGGGACTGCACGACCACCGCGACGAAGCACATCGTCAGCGTGGTGTGGGCGATCGTCACGGTCCAGAAGCCGCGCTCGGCGTTGAGCGCCACGAACAGCAGCAGCAACGACAATCCGGTGATCACCTCTGGCATCACCAGCGGCGCATAGAGCATGCCGGAGAACAGCGTGCGGCCACGGAACCGCTCGCCGCGCGACAGCGCGACCGCGGCCAGCGTGCCGAGCAGCGTGGCGATGGTCGCCGAGGAGACCGCGACCCGCAGGCTCATCCAGGCCGCCTCGATCATGGCGCGGTCATTGAAGAGCTCGTGATACCAGCGCAGCGACCAGCCGCCCCACACCGTGACGAGGCGCGAGGCGTTGAAGGAATAGATCATGAGGATGAGGATCGGCAGATAGAGGAATGCCAGACCCAGCGCGAGCGAGGCGATGTTGAAGCGGGAGAGGCGAGAGACCCTGCGCATCGTCTCAGCGCCCTTGTTCCAGCTGCCGCTTTTGCAGCCGCTCATAAAGCAGCAGCGGCACCAGCAGCACGACCAGCAACACGATGGCCGCGGCGGACGCGACCGGCCAGTCCTTGTTGGTGAAGAATTCGAGCCACAGGGTCTGGCCGATCATCAGCGAATTGGAGCCGGCCAGAAGATCCGGAATGACGAACTCGCCGACGATCGGGATGAAGCACAGCAGCACGCCGGCGCCGACGCCAGGCAGCGACAACGGAAAGGTGACGAGCCAGAACACCTGCCAGGGCGGAGCACCGAGATCGCCGGCCGCCTCCTCTAGCGCCGGCTCCATCTTGGCGAGCGTGGCGTAGAGCGGCAGGATCATGAACGGCAGATAGGAATAGACGATGCCGATATACATCGCGCTGTCGGTGGAGAGCCAGACCACGGGCTGGCTGACCAGGTGCAAAGCCAGCAGGATCTGGTTGAGCAGGCCGTCGTGCTGGAGGATGTTGATCCAGGCATAGATGCGGATCAGGAACGAGGTCCAGAACGGCACGATCACCAGCACCATCGCCACCGCCTGCCAAGCCTTCGGCAGTCGCGCCATGCCATAGGCGATGGGATAGCCGATCAGCAGCAACAGGGCGGTGGCCGTCACCGCAACGGTGAGGCTGCGCACATAGGCGAACACGTAGATATCGTCGGAAGCGAGCAGCTTGAAATTATCGATCGAGAGCGTGGCAAAGGCCGCCCTGAGCGCGTCCCATCCTGCCGTCAGGTCGAACACGGGCTCATAGGGCGGCTGCGCGATCGCCGTCTGCGACAGGCTGATCTTCAGCACGAAAGCGAACGGCACCAGGAAGAACAGCACCATCCAGACATAGGGGGCGATCGCGGCGAAGCGCGCCGGGCGCGCGAAGATGCGGCGGGCGCTCATGATTGCAGCACCACGCAATCGTCGGGAGAGAACCAGGCGACGACATGCTGATTCAGGCTGTAGGCATCGACGTCGAGGCGCGCACTGTTGGCGACGGACGCCTGCACCGTTCCGCCGGCATCGAGCTTCACCTTGTAAGTGGTGGTGCCGCCGAGATAGCAGATGTCGGCGATCACGCCGTCCAGGGCGTTGATCGCGTTTTCACGGCCGGCCTCGCTCACCGGGCCCCGGCGCGACAGCTTGACCTTCTCGGGACGGATCGCGATCGAGAATCGTCCCGCGCCGACCGGCTCGCGTGGTTCGGCGACCACCAACGTGCCCGCATCACGCGTGCCGACGACCAGACGATGACCGTCGCGCAATTTGGTCTCGCCGTCGAACAGATTGACGTCGCCGACGAACTCCGCGATCCAGCGCGAGCGCGGCGCTTCATAGAGCTCGCGGGGGCTCGCGACCTGCGCCAGCTTGCCTGATTTCATCACGCCGATCCGGCTCGCCATCGTCATCGCCTCCTCCTGGTCGTGCGTGACGATGATGAAGGTCATGCCGAGCCGGCGCTGCAGCTCCATCAGCTCGCCCTGCGTGCTCTCGCGCAGCTTCTTGTCGAGCGCCGCGAGCGGCTCGTCGAGCAAAAGAAGTTGTGGCCGCCGCGCCAATGCGCGGGCGAGCGCGACGCGCTGGCGCTGGCCGCCGGAGAGCTGGTCGGGCTTGCGCTTCTCCAGCCCCTCGAGCTTCACCAACGCGACCATCTCGGCCACACGGGTGGCGATCTCGGCGCGCGCCATGCCGGCACGCTTCAGTCCAAAGGCGATGTTTTCGCGCACCGACAGATGCGGAAACAACGCGTAGTTCTGGAACATCATATTGATCGGGCGCTCGTGCGGCAGCGCCTGCGCGATGTCCTTGTCCCCGAGCAGGATGCGGCCCTCGTCCGGGGCCTCGAAGCCCGCGAGCATGCGCAGCAGAGTGGTCTTGCCACAGCCGCTCGGACCGAGCAGCGCGAAGAACTCGCCGGCCTTGATGTCGAGCGACACGCCGTCGACGGCGCGGAACGTCCCGAACGTCTTGGCGACGTTCTCGATGCGCAGCAGCGGCTGGCCGACAGCAGCGTCTCCATCGACCGCATTTGTGGTGGCGCGCGTTTTGGGCAATTCGTCCGTCATGGTCCCTGCCAACCCCGATTCCGCCGCACGCTAGCGGCCGATCGACCTTTGCTCAACCGGTTAGCGGTGGACATCCGCCATGAACGCTGCCAGCGCCTCACGATCCGCCGCAGCCATGGTCAGGCCGAGCTTGGAACGGCGCCACAGGACATCATCTGGAAAGCGCGCCCATTCGCGGGTCATGAGATAGCGCACTTCGGCGCCCGTTAGCTCTGGGCCGAAAGCAGGGCCGAGCTCGTCGCGGGCCTTGGCCTCGCCGAGCACTGCCGAGAGCCGCGAGCCATAGGCCCCGACCAGGCGCTGGGCCTGTGTCTCCTCAAGAAAGCGCCAGCGGTCGCGCGCAAGGTCGACTTCGGTGTCGAAGCGATCCCAGGCGAAATCGCCGCCAGGCAGCACGGCGCCGGCCGTCCAGGGCGGCGACATCGGATAGAATGGCGTCAGCTTCGTCACCGCCTGCTCGGCACGCAGGCGCGAGGTGGTAACGTCGCCGCCAAACATCGTGATCAGCGGCGCCTTGCGTCGGCGGGCATGGAACAGCATCGCGCCGTCGCGTCCCCGCGCGGACGCCAGCGTCAGGTTGACGCCGGAGACCGTCCGAACCACGTCGGTGGGCGCAACGCGCTCGCGGAAATAGCGGCTGGCCGCCTCGCAGAGATAGCTGACATCGGCCCCCGGCATTGCGACGATCGCGGGATCTCCGGTGAAGGCATGCGTGACCGTGCCGATCAGCGTGAACGCGCGCTCGAACGGCTGAGCGAAGATCAGTCGTCCATCGTGGTTCTGAAACACGTAGACATTCTCGGAGTCGAACAGCCTGGGCACCACGATCTGACTCATCTGCGTAGCCGCCATAGCCGGCTGCGGCTGCCGCAGCACGGTGTCGGCGACCATCGACGTCCAGCCCCCGGTCGCGTTGGCCAGCGCCCGGGCCGTGATCGTGCGGCGATGGCCGCGATCGACCACCGCGAGCCGCCAGACGTCGGTTCGATCGGCGCGCACGCAGCGCGCCCCCGTGCGGATCGCGGCGCCGCGCTCGGATGCATCCAGCGCGGTGAGCACCACCAGGCGGGAATCGTCCACCACGCAGTCCGAATATTCGAAGGCCGTACCGAACGGGCGCTTCAGCGCGTTGCCGACCGGATGATGGGTGATGTCGAGGGTCACAGATCCAGGCAGTCCGTTCCGGCTGATGAGGCCGTCGTAGAGAAACAAGCCGGCGCGCAGCAGCCATGGCGGACGCTCGTCGGAATGCGCGGGGATCACGAAGCGCATCGGCCGCACGACATGCGGGGCGATGGAAAGCCAGATCGGGCGCTCGGCCAGCGACCGGCGCACCCGCCAGAACCCGCGCCGCTCCAGCACCGACAGATCGCCGTGGATCAGCCGCGGTGTTGCCGAGGACGCCGCGCCGCCGAGATCGCCCTGCTCGAACAGAATAACCCGCAGACCACGGCCGGCCGCATCGCGCGCGAGACTGACACCGTTCAGGCCGCCGCCGATGATCGCAAGGTCGTAATCCGCCATGAAGCCGTCGAGAAGGAGCGAAGCGCCCTCTCATCTCTAGAGCCATTTCCGTTCCGATGAAATCGGAACGGTGCTCTGGATTCATAGTCTGACGCCGTTTTCTTGACGCGAACCGGCGTCCACTTCGCTGGAAAACGCTTCTAGCCGGTCTTGAGCGCAAGCTCCATGACCTCGGCGCGGCCAACGAGACCGGCATATTTGCCGATCGGCAGCGGCTTGCCGAGCAGATAGCCCTGCACGCCGTCGCAGCCCTCCTTGGCGAGGAAAGCGAGTTGCTCGACGGTTTCGACGCCCTCGGCGATGATCGACATGTCGAGGCCATGGCCGAGATCGATCACCGCACGGACGATCGCAGCGGATTGCGGGTTGCGGCCGAGATTGATGATGAAGGCGCGGTCGATCTTGATCTTGTCGAACGGGAACGCCTGTAGGTAGCTCAGGGAAGAATAACCGCTGCCGAAATCGTCCATCGAGATCCGAACGCCGAGCGCCTTCAATCGGCGCAGCAGCGCGAGGCCCCGGTCGAAATCTTCGATCAGCACGCCCTCGGTGATCTCCAGCTCGAGCCGGCCGGGTGCAAGGCCGGTCTCGATCAGGATCGAATGGACGAGGCCAACCACGTCGCCGTGCATGAACTGCGCCGGCGACAGATTGACCGCGACCTGGAGCGGCTTCGGCCAGGACGCCGCCTCGCGGCAGGCCTCGCGCAGGATCCACTCGCCCATCTCGACGATCAGGCCGCTCTCCTCGGCGATCGGAATGAATTCGGCCGGCGAGACCTGGCCGCGCACCGGATGCTGCCAGCGCGCCAGTGCCTCGAAGCCGATGATCTCGCTCTCGGCGACGCTGTGGCCCGCGGCCCCCTGCGGCTGGAAGGCAAGCGAGAGCTCGCCGTTCTTGATCGCCATTGAGAGGTCCTGGTGCAGCACGCGGCGATCGCGGATCTGCTGGTCCATCTCCGGCTGGTAGAGGCTGATTGTGCCGCGGGACTTCTGCTTGGCCCGGAACAGCGCCGCACCCGCATTGGCGAGCAGCGAGGCGCCGTCAGCACCATTGTGCGGGAAGACCGCCATGCCGGTGGTGGCGCCGGCGCGGACCGCCCGGCCGTCGATCTGGAATTCCTTCGCGACGGCTTCGCCGAGGTGCTGCGCCAGCGCAAGGCCCGAATCCGGCTGCTTGCCGTCGATGATGAGGCCGAATTCGTCGCCGGAGAGGCGCGCGACCACGCCGCCGCGGGCGGAGTCCTGAAGCCGCTGGGCCACCTCGACCAGGAGCTTGTCGCCGAGCGCGTGGCCGAAGACGTCGTTGACCTCCTTGAGGCCGTCGAGGTCGACGCAGAGGACGGCGAACTCCTCGTCGGTGCCTTCGCAGGCCTCGATCATCTGGGTCAACGCCTGCAGGAAGGCGGCGCGGTTCGGCAAATCGGTGAGGCCGTCGTGATAGGCCATGTGCGCCATGCGCGACTCGGTCTGCCGGCGGTCGGTGACGTCCTCGTGGGTCTTGATCAGATATTGCGGCTCGCCGGTATCGCCGAGCACGGTGGCGCGGCGGGTCAGGAACAGCCGCAGCCCGTCCTTGGTGGAGATCGGGTGCTCCTCGGTGATCATCCCGCGTTTCTTGATCGCGGCCTCGTCGCGCGCGATGATCAGCTTGGCTTCCTTGGGGTTGAAGATGTCGGACGCCGTCAGGCCCGTGGCTTCCTCGCGCCTGCGATTGAGGATCGTCTCGGCGCTGCGGTTGGCGAGCAGATAGCGGCCATCCTTGACCTGCTCGACGATCAGGGCCACCGGGATGTTGTCGACCACCAGTTCGAGGAACTTCTTGGTGCTCTCCAGCTCCTTCGACAGCGAGCGGCGGTCGGTGATGTCCTCGAATACGAGCATCAGGAATTCGGGCTTGTTGCTCTCGTCGCGGACCACGATCCGGATCGAGGCGACCATGCGCCGCTCGCCGCCGCGGTCGACCTCGAATTCGTTGCGGAACTGGCCGTCCGGCGAATTGAGCGCCGCCCGGTCGGTCGCCTCGATGCTGGCAGCCGAAAGCGACGCGAACAGCTCGCGCGCATTCTTGCCGACGACGTGGTCGCGTGAGAAGCCCCAGAACCGCTCATAGGCGCTGTTGGCGAAGATATAGCGGCCATCCTCGATGTTCTTCGCGGCCACGCAGGCCGGGACGTTGTCCAGCACCGTTTCGAGGAACTGCTTGGTCGAGGCGAGCTGCCGCGACAGCCGCCGCTGCTCGCTGACGTCGAGATGCGTCGCCACCGAGCCGCCGTTCGGCAGCACGAAATATTTCACCAGGATGGCCCGCCCGTCCGGCAGCTCGGTGATCAGGCCGTTGGTGCTGGCCGCCTTCTCATAGAACTCGTCGTCGGAGGCCACGCCGAGCACCCCGCGCTTGCGCCGCAGTTCGAGGAGTTCATAGCCGTTCATGTTGGCCCAGATGTCCGAGCGCGTCAGGCCGTAAATCTCGAGATAGCGGTCGTTGCAGAAGATGATGCGGCGCTGCGAATCCGTCATCACCACGCCCTGATTGAGATTGTTCATGGCGGAGGAGACGAAGGCGTTGCGCCGCAGCTGCAAACGCCTGGTCCGGCGCAGCGAGGAATGGATCCACAGCGCGATCGCGGCAAGGAAGGCGCAAACGACGATGCCCGCGATCAGGACTTCCCAGACCACATTGGGATCGAGCTGACCAAGATAGCTCGGCGCGGCGAAGCCGTCCGACAGCGCATAGGCGCGCGCGGGCGCAACCGTGCCGGCCAGGCACACAACGGCCTGCACAGCAATCGGAAGCGTGCTGCCCTCGTGCCAGTTCTTCTCAGCCATCAGCCACCCGCGATTTCAACGTCGGATTGTCTGGCTTCACGGGTTTGGATCGGGTAAACGCCTGTACGCGCAACAGAAAAATGTGACGTAAAATACGGCAATTGCCCTGACATGATAAATTCTTCCTTAACGGAAAACGCCCCCGCGCCATTCATTCCGGTCCTGATGCCACCGGCGCGACCAGCGGACATGCTGCACAACCATGGATAGGGTCGATTGCGTCGTCGTCGGAGCCGGGGTGGTCGGGCTCGCGGTGGCCCGAAAGCTGGCGCAGGCCGGGCGCGAGGTCATCGTGCTCGAGGAGGCCGAGGCGATCGGCACCATCACCTCCTCGCGCAACAGCGAGGTGATCCATGCCGGCATCTACTACCGCGCCGGGAGCTGGATGGCGCGCATGTGCGTCGACGGCAAGCACGCGCTCTACCGCTACTGTGCCGAGCGCGGCATCCCGCACAAGAACTGCGGCAAGCTGATCGTCGCGACCAGCCCGCAGGAGACCGCCAAGCTGCAAGCGATCAAGGCGCATGCCGAGGCCAATGGCGTGCTCGACATGCAGCTGCTCGCGGGCGAGGCGGCACGCGCGCTGGAGCCGGCGCTGGCCTGCGACGCCGCACTGCTGTCGCCCTCGACGGGCATCATCGACAGCCACGCCTACATGCTGTCGCTGCGCGGCGAAGCCGAGGCGGCAGGCGCCGCCTTCGCGTTTCACACCCCGCTGGTCCGTGCCAAGGCGGCCGGCGGCGTCATCGAGATCGAGGCCGGCGGCGAGGCCCCGATGACGCTGCAATGCGGCCTGCTCGTCAACGCCGCTGGGCTCTCGGCGACGGCGGTAGCGCGCAACATCGACGGCATGCCGCTGGATCGCATTCCACCGGCCTATCTCGCCAAGGGAAATTACTTCAGCTGCAATGCCAAGGCGCCGTTCTCGCGCCTGATCTATCCGGTGCCCGAACCCGGCGGACTTGGCGTGCACCTGACGCTGGACATGGCCGGCCAGGCGCGCTTCGGCCCCGACGTCGAGTGGATCGAGACGATCGATTACGAGGTCGATCCGTCGCGTGCCGAGCGGTTCTATCCGGCGATCCGCAAATATTGGCCGACGCTGCCCGACGGCGCGTTGATGCCGAGCTATTCAGGCATCCGGCCGAAGATCGTGCCGCCCGCGGTGGCCACGCAAGACTTCTTGATGCAGGGACCGCGCGATCACGGCATCGCAGGTCTGGTCAATCTGTTCGGCATCGAATCGCCGGGTCTGACGTCGTCGCTCGCGATCGCCGATCACGTCGCCGAGCTCGCAGACGTCTAGGCTCGCAGGTCTCTAGAGCATCGAGACGAAGTCCAAGAGCCGCGCAAATGGCTTTGCACGGTGCGCACCCCTTCAGCAGGGATGAGCGCAAAGCTCTCATCCCTGCTGGATAAGGGTACGATCAACTCTACGCTGTTACGGGGGTTACTAGTGGAGCGTGTCGCCGTGCTTCAGACGCTCGATCTGGTCCTTGACCATCAACTTCCGGCGCTTCAACTCAACAATTTGCAGGTCGTCTGTTGAAAGGTGCACGAGAGCTTCGTGCAATTCGTTTTCCAGAAGTTTGTGCTTCCGTTCCAATTCAACGAGATGTGCCTGAATTGTCATTCGAAACCTCCTCGGTAGGGTTGAACCTTAGGATTCGATCCGGACAATGAAGTCTACATCACCGATTCGTTCTGTCGATGGGTATCCGTCGTCGCAGCTTCATTTTTGAAAATTCATATGTAACGAAGCGTGAGTAAAGGAACCCCGCGGGAAAAATCCATGATATCAATGCGCTTGCGCGGCCCCGTCAGATCTCCTCAGAAATATGTTGCGGGAGATCGGCGAAGAGGGATCGCAGATCGCTTGCGATCACGCCGCGCAAGGACGATAATTTCCACAGGGCATCCACAGCCTTAGTCTCACGCCTATCGGTTTTCGGCCACCGCAGACATGACCAATGAAGACGAGCGTGAGCTCGAAGCCGAGCTCACCCGGTTGCAGCAGGAACACCGAGATCTCGATGCGGCGATCGATGCACTGCATCAATCGCCCGCCCCCGACCTGTTGCGGCTGCAGCGGTTGAAGAAGCGCAAGCTGTTGTTGCGTGACCGCATCGCGTTCATCGAAGACCAGATTACCCCGGACATCATCGCCTGATCCACAGACCGCGCGCGACGAGCCTGCTGGGCATCGAATCCGCTTGACTCAAAAAGAACAAAATAAGAACATTCGGGTACCCCAACGCCCCCCCCCCCAGGAACGCCCGAGGAAACGCAGATGTCGACAGCCGCCCTTCTCGACAACAGCCACTATGAACAGGCCTGCGACCAAGCCATCGCGATGTGCGACGGCAATCTGCGCAGCACCATCAAGGCGCTGATCATGGCCAACGAATATCTGGAAGCCGAACTGGAGGAATTGCAGGCGGCGATCTCCGCCGGCTGCATTCCGGACACCTCCCGCAGCAAGACGCGGAGCAAGAGCAGCGCCGCTTGAACTTCAATATTGGAGCAACGCCATGTCGGACGTGACCTATTACGTTGCAATGCCCTTTTTGATCGACGCCGACGGCTCGCCTGTCGCCGGCGCAGCGGAAGAATGCCAGAGTTCGACCTCCGCGTTGCGGCGCGCCGAGGCCTTGTCGCGCGGCGCAGGCCACATCGGCGCGGTCGCATTCAGCCGCAGCGGCGATCCCATGACCGGCGAATTCGGCGACGCCACGCTGCTGCGCAAATTCGGCAACGTGCCGGAAGATCTCGCCACGCTGTAAGGGTCGTGGCTTGATCTCTTCGGAAAGCCGCTTCACGCTTTTCGCTGACGCGGCCCTTCGGGTCCGGATCATGCTCTAGCTGCTGACCAGCCTGATCCGCGGCTCGTGCCGCCGGTGCGCCTTGCGCACATACATGGCGGCATCCGCCTCCTCCAGGGCGCGGCCTGCGTCGGATTGCGCTCCCAGCAGCGCGACGCCGGCGGAGGCACCCGCGGTCACGTGCTGGCCGCGAAAGACGAAGGACAATTCGTCGATCGCCTGTTCGAAGGCGGCGGCCTTCGCCTTGGCATCGGTCTCGCTCAGATTCCAGAGCAGCAGCGCGAACTCGTCGCCCCCGAGCCGGCCGACCACGTCGGAGGCACGGACCTGCCGCGTCAGCGTGGCGGCAATCGCCTTGAGCACCTCGTCGCCGGCGCCGTGACCGAACGAATCGTTGATCGGCTTCAACCGATCGACGTCGAGCACAATCAGCGCCCCACTGGCGCGATAGCGCTTCATGTAGGCGATGGCGCGCGCGAGCTCGCGCTCGAAGCCGCGCCGGTTGGGGATCTCGAGCAGGAAGTCGGTATCGGCCGCAGCTTCCAGTTCCGCGACCCGGCGCAGCGCCTCCTTGAGCTTGGTCCGCAAGCCCCGGATCGTCGCTCTCGTGGTTTCCTTGGCTCCATCATCGCTCGACGCGCCACGCCGCGGCGGCTGCGCCGGACGCCTGGTCAGCCGCTTCGGGGCGGCCTTGGAACGGCTGGCGCTGGTTTTTCGGCCCTTTTTGGCCTTCGCAGCGCTCGCCCTTTTTGGTTTCTTCATGGGCATCCTGCTCAATGAAGGCTTGCGGGGATTCACCAAGACAGGATAGTGCATTCCCTTCTCCTTGCCACCGCCTTGCGAGCCGCCGGCCGGAACCGTTAATCTGGCCTATCCTTCTGTTTTTCGGGCACAATTAACGTCATGACCGCGCCGATCGCCATCATCATGGGAAGCCAGTCGGACTGGGACACGATGCGGCATGCCGCCGACACGCTTGCTGCGCTCGGCGTCGCCGCCGACACCCGCATCGTTTCGGCCCACCGCACCCCCGACCGGCTGTTTGCTTTCGCCAAGGGCGCCAAGGCCGCGGGGTACAAGATCATCATCGCCGGCGCCGGAGGCGCTGCTCATCTGCCCGGCATGGCGGCGGCCCTGACGGAACTGCCGGTGTTCGGCGTGCCCGTCGAATCGAAGACGCTCAAGGGCGTCGACTCGCTCCATTCGATCGTCCAGATGCCCGCGGGCATCCCGGTCGGCACGCTCGCTATCGGCAAGGCGGGCGCCATCAATGCGGCACTGCTTGCCGCTGCCGTGCTGGCATTGTCCGACCCGGCCCTGTCGGATCGCCTCGCCGCCTGGCGCAAGGCGCAAACCGAGGCGGTTGCCGAGCGCCCGGAGGACAAGGCGTGAGTGACGCAAAGCAGGTGAAGCTGAAGCCCGGCGACACCATCGGAATCCTCGGCGGCGGACAATTGGGACGGATGCTGGCGATGGCGGCGGCGCGGCTCGGCCTGCGCTGCCAGGTGTTCTCGCCCGATCCGGACTCGCCCGCTTTCGACGTCGTGCTGAACGCGACCTGTGCCGAATATGCCGACGTTGAAGCGCTCGAACTGTTCGCCAACGACGTCGACGTCATCACCTACGAATTCGAGAACGTGCCCTCGGCTGCGGCGATGGTACTGGATGCGCGCCGGCCGGTGCTGCCCAACCGCAAGATCCTCGAGACCACCCAGGACCGGCTCGCCGAGAAGGATTTTGTCACCCGCCTCGGCATCGGTACGGCCGCCTACGCCGACGTCACCTCGGTGGCGTCGCTGCGCGAGGCCATCGTCAGGATCGGTCTTCCGGCCGTGCTCAAGACCCGCCGCTTCGGTTATGACGGCAAGGGCCAGGCCATCATCCGCGCGGGCGACGACATCGCCAAGGTGTGGACCAGCCTCGCCACCAAATCTGCGATCCTGGAAGCCTTCGTGCCGTACGAGCGCGAGATTTCCGTGATCGCCGCACGCTCGATCACAGGCGAGGTCGAGTGCTTCGACGTCACCGAGAACGAGCATCGCGACCACATCCTGAAGATCTCGCGCGCACCCGCACGGATCCCGGATTTACTTGCCGAGGAAGCGCGCGGCATTGCCGGAAAGATCGCCAGCGCGCTCGACTATGTCGGCGTGCTCGCCGTCGAGATGTTCGTGCTCGCCAATGGCACGGGACCGAAGGTGCTGGTCAACGAGATCGCCCCGCGCGTGCATAATTCCGGGCACTGGACGCTCGACGGCGCGTCGGTCTCGCAGTTCGAGCAGCACATCCGCGCCATCGCCGGCTGGCCGCTCGGCAAGCCGGTGCGCCACGGCGAGGTCGTCACCATGACAAATTTGATCGGCGACGAGATCAACGATTACGAGAAGTGGCTGGGCGTGCCGGGCGCGACTGTGCACATCTATGGCAAGGGCACGCCGCGCCCCGGCCGCAAGATGGGCCACGTCACCGAAGTCAGGCCGTCGAAAGACAAGTGACAAGGGCACGTGGGGGACCGCAGCAATCGCTGCGATCCCCTTTCGTGTTACGCCGTCTTCACGCCCGCGACGACGCCGGTGGGCTCCTCGCTGAGCCAGCGATAGATCACCCCGCCCAGCGCGCCGCCGATCAGCGGTGCGACCCAGAACAGCCAAAGCTGCGCTGTCGCCCAGCCGCCGACGAACAGCGCGGGGCCCGTGCTGCGCGCCGGGTTCACCGACGTGTTCGTGACGGGGATGCTCACGAGATGGATCATCACCAGCGCGAGCCCGATCGCGAGCGGTGCGAAGCCGGCGGGCGCGCGGCCATGCGTGGCGCCCATGATGATGAACAGGAACATCATGGTCATCACCACCTCGGTGAGGAAGCAGACGATCATGCTGTACTGGCCGGGCGAATGCGCATCATAGCCGTTGGATGCGAAGCCCTTGCTGACGTCGAATCCGGGAGCCCCGCTCGCGATGACATAGAGCAGCCAAGCCGCCACGATCGCACCTGCCACCTGCGCAATCACATAGGGCAGGATCTGCCCGGCGGGAAAACGGCCGCCGGCAGCAAGACCGACAGTGACCGCGGGGTTGAGATGGCAACCCGAGATATGGCCGATCGCATAGGCCATGGTGACCACGCTAAGCCCGAACGCGAGGGAGACACCGACCAGACCGATTCCGACCTGCGGAAAGCCGGCGGCTATCACCGCGCTCCCGCAACCTGCGAATGTGAGCCAGAAGGTGCCGATGGCTTCAGCAGCGTATTTCTTGATATCCATGTGTCGTCCCCTGCTTTCAAGATTCCGGAACAAAGCTCCGGAAACGGCCCCACCCTTGGCGTCAAATCTCCCAAATCAGGGCCGCACGGAGATATTTTGCCTTATTTAATGGCTGAACTTGGCCCGAATCCGCGCTTGGCAGGTGGACATCCCCGGTTTTGTCTGATACATCCGCGCCCTCAAGGTTAAGGGCTTGCGCGTTTCGCCATCCCCTTCGTCTTACCAGAATTCAAATCCGATCCACTAAAGAGGATGCCGCGTGCAGGTTCTCGTTCGCGATAACAATGTCGATCAAGCCCTCAAGGCGCTGAAGAAGAAGATGCAGCGCGAGGGTATTTTCCGCGAGATGAAGCTCCGCGGTCACTACGAAAAGCCCTCCGAGAAGAAGGCCCGCGAAAAGGCCGAAGCCGTGCGCCGTGCGCGCAAGCTGGCCCGCAAGAAGCTGCAGCGCGAAGGCCTGTTGCCGATGAAGCCGAAGCCGGTGTTCGGCGCCGGTCCCGGCGGTGATCGTGGCGGTCGTAGCGGCCCGGGTGCAGGTCCGCGCGGACCGCGCTGATCCACCGGATCTTGCAAGATTCAGTTTCCGATGACGCGGGCCACTGGCCCGCGTTATTGTTTGTGGGCGGTGCCTTTCTGGGACGGGGCACGCACGATGCGGCACCGAAGCGCGATGGGTCTTTCATCGTGCTTTGGTCTATTGTTTGAGCATGAACTCTTCGGAAAACCGCTTCACACTTTTCCGGATCATGCTCTAGCGCGAGCGACCGTAGATGGCCTCCCCTTTCCCCGAACGCAGCTTGGCGCGACGACGCCGGATCTGGTGGCCGTTCGCGCTGGCTTTGACGGGGATCGCGCTGTGCGGCTGCTCCTTCGATCTGGGATCGTTGATGCCGGAGAAGGACAAGCCGCAGCAGGAAGCACCCAAGGCGGCCGCGCCCGCTGAGAGTGCGGTGAGCGCCGGCAACGTCACCGAAGCTCAGGCCCGCACCGCAAAAGCCCAATCCCTGGCGAAGTCAGGCGAGACCGCGGCAGCGCTCGACGAGTTCAATCGCGCGGTCGATCTCGATCCCTACAATGCGCAGGCGCTTTATGGCCGTGCCCTGATCTACCAGGGCAATCATCAGCACGACTTCGCGATCGCCGATTTCACCGCTGCGAGCGGGCTCAACCCCCAGAAGGTCGAGCCGCTGCTTGGGCGCGCCATCAGCTATTTTGCGCTCGGCAAGGTCAAGGAAGCCGCAGCCGATCTGGATGAGGCCTCCGAGGTGGATCCGCACAACGCCCAGGTCTGGACCGCGCGCGGACAGGCCTATGAACGGCTGGGCGACAAGGCCAAGGCGGCCGCATCCTACACCCGTGCCGTCTCGCTCCGCCCACGCGACGACACCGCGCGCAGCGGCCTTGCCCGCGTCGGCGGCTGACGGTTTGGGCGCAGCGCAGGCGCTGCCTTAGTCGGGGGTGGCGCTCTTCGGCAGAACGGAGTGGAACATCGACTTCATGCCTGACAGCATCTCGTCGGCCACATTGGTCTTCTTCGGCCGTGGCATGGAGGCACCGGCGTCGGCGCGCAGATCGAGCGGCGGCGCAATCATCGGCACGGGAATGTCGGCCGGCGGCGTCATCCGATTCGGATCGTCGTTGCCAACCGAGGCCGTGTAGGGCGGATTGGCCGACGAGGAACCATTATTGCCATAGGCCTCGGGTGACGGCGTCGACACCGTAATCGGCGGCGGCAGCGGGCGGACCGCGGCCGGCTCCATATTGATGATTCGCGGGGCCTCGGGCGTGCGGGAGGCCTCCCGCACGGCAGGCTCGGCTGGCCGCTCGGCTGACTTGGGCTCGGACGGTCGAATCTCGGACGGCTTGGTTTCGGAAGATTTAGCCTCAGCGGACTTGGCTTCAGACGACTTGGCTTCAGACGACTTGGCTTCAGACGACTTGCCTTCAGGCGTCTTGCGCAGGCGTTCGATCGCGGCACGCACAAGATCGTTCGCGTCGGGGGTCGCAGCCGGCGCCGAATTCGCCTCCGCCACTGGGGCAGCGGAAGCGGGTGCAGCCGCGGGCGAAGTCGGCGTAGACTTGGCGGCAGCCTTCTCGCGCGCGGGCGGCTTGCCGCGCGGGCTGGCATCGCCCGGCGTCACCTCCGCGGCCTTGTGCTCGACGGCAGGCTGATCGGCGGCCTTCTCAGCCGCCGGCTTGTCCGTCACGTGCTTCTCGGGGATGCCTTTCGCCTTGACGCCGGGGGCCGGGAGATTGGCGACATCGGCCGGCTTGCCGGCCTCGGCGGGAGCTACCACGGCCGAGGGGGCATCAGCCGCCGGCTTGGCGTTGATGTAGTGATTAACGATGTACGCCCCGATGATCGTCGCGAGCACCGAGGGGAAAATATCCATCGAAATTTTAGCGAGGTATTTCAGCATTCCGGCCACTCCCCGCGCGATCTGATGCGGGAACTTTGGGGCATTGTAAGGGATCAACTGCGACGGATCGATGGCAAGTGTTAAGGCCGAAGTTACGGCTTCAGCTCGATCTCAAGGAACACGATCTCGGTTGAGGTTTCGTTAAGTACGTCATGTTGGACGCCAGCCTTACGGAAATAGGATTTCCCGGCCGCCAGCTGCGCCTTGGACCGCTCGCCACCGGGGGCTACGATGGTCATCTCCCCCGCCACGACGGGAACAATCACGTAATCCATGCCGTGCGTGTGATGCCCGGTGGCGCTGCCCGGACCGAGCCGCCATTCGGTGACCCGAACCTCCTCGTTATCGACCTGAACTTCGGATCTGGCGGCAAGCATCGGGAACTCCAGGGATGCGACCCGGACCTGAAGGGGTCGCGGAGGCGGTGGGTCAGGGTACGAAAACCATGAAAACGTAGACGGCAAATACCACCATATGGACCAGCCCGAACAGGACATTCGTCCTGCCCGTGCCGAAGGTCAGCATGCTCAGGAAGAAGGTCAGGAGCAAAAGCACGCTGCCCTGGGCGCTGAGGCCGAGCTCGAGCTCCTTGTCGAGCGCGTAGGTGGCAATGCCGACGGCAGGGATCGTCAGCCCGATGGTGGCCAGCGACGAGCCAAGCGCCAGGTTGATGCTCTTCTGCAGGTCGTTCTTGCGAGCCGCGGAGACGGCCGCGACGCCCTCCGGCATCAGGATCAGGAGCGCGACCAGAAGCCCGGTGAAGGCCGGCGGCGCGCCGATCTTGGCCGCGACAGCGTCGACCACCAGCGAAAACTTCTTGGCCAGCAGCACGACCGCCAGGAGCGCAACCAACAGCAGCACGATGCTGAGCACGAACATCCTGCCCGACGGGTGCACCCCGCCGGCCTCCCCGTCCGCCCTTTCATGGACGAAGTAATCCTTATGCAAGACGGTCTGGGTGTAGAGGAACACGCCGTACAGGGCGAGCGTGACCACGTCGACGAAACCGAGCTGAGCCGCCGAAAAGACCGGCCCCGGCGTGCTGGTCGTGTAGTTCGGCATGATCAGGGTGATGGTCGCGAGCGCGAACAGGACGCTGAGATAGACGTTGGCGCCGGAGAGCTGAAAGCCCTGCTCGCGATAGCGCAGGCCGCCGATGAAGATGCAGAGCCCGACGAGGCCGTTGCAGACGATCATGACCACGGCGAACACGGTGTCGCGCGCCAGTTCCGGCGCAGGCTTGTCACCCAGCATGATCGTGGTGATCAGCGCCACCTCGATGATGGTCACCGAGAGCGTCAGCACCAGCGTGCCATAGGGTTCGCCGACCCGTTCGGCGATCACCTCGGCATGATGAACCGCGGCGAACACCGCGCCGAACAGGATGACCAGAAGGACGATGGCGAAGACGAGCCCGCTCGGCGAAATCGTGAACACGTAATCCGTCGCGCTGACGGCTGCGAACAACAGCACGGCCAGCGCCGGGAAGATCCAGGATGACCGGGGCATCGGATTATGGGCGCTCATCCACCGGATCCAATCATGTCAGCCGAGCTGTAGCAAATCGGCCGGCAGATTCAATGCCAGCGCAAGATCGGCGCGACCGGCAGCAACGTCAGCAGCAGGAACAGCGGGATCAGCACGGCGCCGGCCCGCAGGAAATAGCCGAAGAAGCTCGGCATCTCGATGCCGTTCTCGCTTGCGATGCTGCTCACCATGAAGTTCGGCGCATTGCCGATATAGGTCAGCGCCCCCATGTAGACCGCCCCCATGGAGATGGAAGCGAGCGTGCCCGAGAGCTGATGCATCAACACCTGCGGATCGCCGCCGGCGAGCTCGAAGAACAGCAGATAGGTCGGCGCATTGTCGAGGAACGCCGACATCAAGCCCGTGAACCAGAAATAGGCCACCTCGCGCGGCGTGCCGTCCGGTGCCGTCACGGCTGACAACAGCCACGCGAAGGCGCCGTGGTGGCCGGCGTTGAGCATGGCGATGACCGGGATGATGGCGACAAAGATGCCGGCGAAAAGCTTTGCGACCTCGCGGATCGGCTCCCACGTGAAGCCGTTGGCCAGCCTGTGCTCGTCCGGCGTCAGCCACACCGATAGCGCCGCAATGACGAGCAGGGCCAAATTGCGCGCGATATCCTCCAGCTCGAACTTCGTTCCGAGAACGTCGAAGGCAATGCCGGGCTTCCACATCGCCGACACCAGCAGGCTCGCGACGATGGCGGCTATCAGCACGAGATTGACGAGGCCGCGGATGCGGACGGGCTTGCCGGGGCCGGCGTCGTCGAGCAAAGGCTCGCTGCGGAAGCGCCAGACGTCGACGGCGACGAAAATGGCAAGCAGCAATCCGGCCACGACCGCGGTCTGCAGCCAGATGGTCCGGGTGGTCCAGAAGAAGTCGACGCCGTGCAGGAAACCGACGAACAGCGGGGGATCGCCGAGCGGGCTCAACGCGCCGCCGACATTGGCAACCAGGATGATGAAGAAGACGATGACATGAGCGTTGTGGCGCCGCGGCCGGTTGGCCCGGATCAGCGGACGAATCAGGATCATCGCGGCACCCGTGGTGCCGACGATGCTCGCGCCCAGCGTGCCGAGCGCGAGGATGCCGGCATTGATCGCCGGCGTGGCCTTGATGTCGCCGGTAATGAGGATTCCGCCGGCCACGACATAGAGCGAGAACAGCAGCACGATGAAGCCGAGATATTCAGCGAGCAGAGCATGCACGAGCGCCGCCAGCGTCGCCGTGCCTCCGGCAAAAATCACCAGCGAGGCCAGCGCCGCCAGCGACCAGGCGGCGGCGATCTTGCCGTAATGGTGGTGCCAGATCTTCGGAAACAACAAGGGCCCGAGCGCGATCGACAGCAACAGACCCGCAAAGGGCAGCGCATAGGGCCAGCGCATCGCCGCACCGTCGAGCCCGGTGGCCGCCCATGCCTGCTGCGGCAACAAGATGAAGACGGCAAGGAGGAAGACGCCCCGGAGCCGCGTGACAGGTCGTTTAATATCCAATGAAGCGCCTTGCCGTTTCGACCGCACCGAAACTATCGAGATTGTCATGTCCGCCGCCCGCAAAACCAACGAACTGCTTCGGTTCATGCGCGAACGCGAACAGACGCTCTCCGAACAGGATCGAAATGGCAAGATCATTGGTGCCATGCATCACGAGCAGCGGCACCGTGACGCGCGCGATCCGTTCGTCGGAACGAAACTGGTCGCGCATGAGCAGGCGCACCGGCACGTAGCGGAATGCCAATGCTGCAATATCGACCGTCGAGGTGTACGGCGCCTCCAGGATCAATTTGCCGATGGCGTGGTCGGAGGCAAGCGCGACCGCCACGCCCGTCCCGAGCGAAAAGCCCCAGGCGACGATTCGGTCCGCCCCATAGCGCGCGCTGGTGAAAGCGTAGGCTGCGGCCGCATCGCTGAGCAGGCCCTGCTCGCTCGGCGCGCCGCTCGAGCCGGCATAGCCGCGATAGGACAGTGCGACGAGGCCGGTGCCATCGGCCGTCATGGCCTTGAAGCGGCTGACACGACCGGCAAGGAAATCGCCATTACCCGGAAAATACAGGATTACGGAACGGCCGGTTTTCGCAGGCACGTGCCAGACAATGACCTTCTCGCCATCCGAGGTGGTCAGGACATGCTCTTCCGCCTCGGGACAATCCGCCGCACCGGGCGAGGTTCGCTCGGTCGTCGGTATGGGAAACAGCATCTCGCGCTGCCGGACATACAGCAGGACGAGCCCGGCGAGATAGGCGGCCACGAGCAGGATGACGGTCCATTTGGCGATGGTGATCATTGCGCGGCCGGCCCCGGTTTCCACTCAGGGCTTGCGACGGCTCCGCAGCGATTTCATGACGTCAGGCCGAAGGCTTGCCGGGACGCCGCGGCAGCCGCACGCCGCCTTATGGGCGGCGTGCCATTTGATGCGCTGCTCGCGCGTCGCCTTGGACGGCATGCGATGGGACCGGTGCCATTCCTTGTTGATGGCCACGGTCCGTCTCGTTCGCGCGCTACATCGCCTTGACGATGTTCTCGGTGACCTTCTTGGCGTCGCCGAGCAGCATCATGGTGTTGTCGCGATAGAACAGCGGATTGTCGATGCCGGCATAACCTGACGCCAGCGAGCGCTTGATGAACATCACGGTGCCGGCCTTCCAGACCTGCAGCACGGGCATGCCGTAGATCGGCGAGGTCTTGTCCTCTTCGGCCGCCGGATTGGTGACGTCGTTGGCACCGATCACGAAGGCGATGTCGGCCTGCGCGAACTCGGAGTTGATGTCCTCGAGCTCAAACACCTCGTCATAGGGCACGTTGGCCTCGGCGAGCAGCACGTTCATGTGGCCGGGCATGCGGCCCGCGACCGGGTGAATGGCGTACTTCACCTCGACGCCTTCCTTCTTCAGGATGTCGCCCATCTCGCGCAGCGCGTGCTGAGCCTGCGCCACCGCCATGCCGTAGCCGGGCACGATGATGACCTTCTGCGCGTTCTTCATGATGAAGGCCGCGTCGTCCGCCGAGCCGAGCTTGGCGGGCTTCTGCTCGCCGCCGCCACCGCCGGCCGCGGCGGTTTCTCCGCCGAAGCCGCCGAGGATGACCGAGATGAACGAGCGGTTCATCGCGTGGCACATGATGTAGGACAGGATCGCACCGGAGGAGCCGACCAGCGCGCCGGTGATGATCAGCGCGGAATTGCCCAGCGTGAAGCCGATGCCGGCCGCGGCCCAGCCGGAGTAGGAGTTCAGCATCGAGATCACGACCGGCATGTCGGCGCCGCCGATCGGGATGATCATGAGCACGCCGAGCGCCAGCGCCAGGATGGTGATCATCCAGAAATCGAACGCGCCGCCGGTGAGGACGAGGCGGACGACGAAGAACACCAGCGCCAATGCGAGCGCGATGTTGATGATGTGGCGGGCGGGCAAGATGATCGGCGCGCCGCTCATCCGCGCGGACAGCTTCAGGAACGCGATCACCGAGCCGGTGAAGGTCAGCGCGCCGATGGCGACGCCGAGCGACATCTCGACCAGGCTCTGCGTATGGATGTTGCCGGGCGTGCCGATGTCGAAGGCCTCGGGCGCGTAGAACGCGCCGGCGGCGACCAGCACCGCGGCCATGCCGACCAGCGAATGGAAGGCGGCGACCAGTTCCGGCATCGAGGTCATCGGCACGCGGCGGGCGATCACCGCACCGATGCCGCCGCCGATGGCGACCGCGAGGATGACCAGCACCCAGGCGACGCCGTCGGCCGGCGGATGGCTCGCCAGCGTGGTGGCGACCGCGATCGCCATGCCGATCATGCCGAACAGATTGCCCTGGCGCGACGAAGCCGGGCTCGAAAGTCCGCGCAGCGACAGGATGAACAGCACCCCCGCTACGAGATACAAGAATGCAGAGAGATTGGCGCTCATCTCAGGTCCCCATTAATCCTTCAGCCCGAGGTGGCCGCTTACTTCGACTTCTTCTTGTACATCGCCAGCATGCGCTGGGTGACAAGGAAGCCGCCAAAGATGTTCACGCAGGCAAAGATGAGCGCGACGAAGCCGAAGCCGCGCGCCCATCCCGAGCCGCTCGAAACCATGCCGACGCCGACCGCGAGCAGCGCGCCGACCACGATCACCGAGGAGATCGCGTTGGTCACGCTCATCAGCGGCGTGTGCAGGGCCGGGGTCACCGACCACACCACGAAATAGCCGACGAAGACGGCGAGGACGAAGATCGACAGCCGGAAGATGAAGGGGTCGACGACCTGTGCAGCATGCTCCATGGCGGGTCTCCTTAAACCTTCGGCTGGAAGTTCGGGTGGATGACGGCGCCGTCTTTGGTGAGCGCGGTGGCCTTGACCAGCTCGTCGTCCCAGTTGACGGCGAGCTTCTTCTCTTTCTTGTCGACCATGGTCTCGATGAAGGAGAACAAATTGCGCGCGTAGAGGCTGGAGGCCGAGGCCGCGACGCGGCCGGCGACGTTGGTGTAACCGACGATCTTGATGCCATCGAGGTCGACGACCTCGCCCGGCTTCGCACCCTCGACATTGCCGCCGCGCTCGACGGCGAGATCGACCAGCACCGAACCGGGCTTCATCGACTTGACCATCTCGCCGGAGACGAGCTTCGGCGCGGGCCGGCCCGGAATCAGCGCGGTGGTGATCACGATGTCCTGCTTCTTGATGTGCTCGGCGGTAAGCGCGGCCTGCTTGGCTTGATACTCCTTGGACATCTCCTTGGCGTAGCCGCCGGCGGTCTGCGCGTTCTTGAACTCTTCGTCCTCGACGGCGAGGAACTTGGCGCCGAGCGATTCGACCTGCTCTTTCGTGGCGGGACGCACGTCGGTCGCGGTCACGACGGCACCGAGACGGCGCGCGGTCGCGATCGCCTGGAGGCCGGCGACGCCGACGCCCATCACGAACACCTTGGCGGCGGGCACGGTGCCGGCCGCGGTCATCATCATCGGAAAGGCGCGGCCGAAGGCTTCGGCGCCCTCGATCACGGCGCGGTAACCGGCAAGGTTCGCCTGCGAGGACAGCACGTCCATCACCTGCGCGCGGGTGATGCGCGGCATCAGCTCCATGGCGAAGGCGGAGACGCCGGCATCGGCGATCGTCTTCAGCGCGGCCTCGTTGCCGTAGGGATCCATGATGGCGATGACGAGCGCACCGCGCTTGTACTGCGACAGCTCCGATGCCTCGGGGCGCTTCACCTTGATGATGATGTCGGCATCTTTCAGCGCGTCTGCACTGACGGTGGCGCCTGCGGCGGTAAATTCGGAATCCGGCAGGCCCGACTTGAGTCCGGCACCCGGCTCGACGGCGATCTCGGCGCCCAGCGCCTTGAACTTCTTCACCGTATCAGGCGAAGCGGCGACACGCGGCTCCGACGGATCGATTTCCTTGGCAACGGCGATCTTCATAGGTCCTCCGGCGGCGCGGGACAGCGCGCGCGCAAACTTGAGCGTTACTCCCGCGGCGTTCGATACCGGTTTTAGCACCGGCTTGAATGCAAATATTCTGGGCAGCTGCTGCCGCTGGCGTGTGCAGCTGCCGATCGGTCAGGTCAGGAAGATCGCCATCAGGATCACGATGAGCGCGACCGAGGCCGTGCCGTACTTCACCAGCTTGATGAAGCCCTCGTAGGTCTGCTCGTGGGCAACGTAGTCGTTGCCGTCGGCGGTGCTGTACGCCACTTCGCTATGATCAGCCATGGATGTCCCCAGTCGAAAGTTCAATTCTTAGGCTGGGATACCGCAAAGTTTCGGGCAGGGCAACGGCAGGCGGGCGCGGTTTTCCTGCAAATCAGGTGATTTGGAATTCCAATTGCCGGGAATCGGGGCGCGCGCTGCTCAGTCCTGTTCGACCTCCGTGGCGGCGGCACTCACGGGCCGTCGCCGGAGCGCCGGGAGCCCGAGCGCCGCGCGCACCTCGGCGACGGCCGTCTCTCCAGCCGCGGTGAACCGCGCCATGCGCGGAGCGGTGCCGGGACCGACCGCGACATCATGGTCGCCAGCCAGGAAACCATGGGTCATGTGAAACCCGAGCGCGCGATAGACCTCGAACTGCTCCTCCGAGAAGAACTGGTCGCCGGTGGTCTCGTGGGGAAACGTAGCGTTCCGCCGCGCATAGTCGCGGATGTAGTCGTTCTCGTCGCTGGAGAGCGAGGACTTGATATAGACGAGATAGCCCTTGTCATCGCCGCCATAGTCGATGACGCCGATCGCCACGTGAACGTGGGGCTTCGAGGCTTCTTCCGATGTCCCAGGGGACGCTTGCGCGGAGGTCTTGTCCGCATTCTCCGCCATGATGGCACGCGTGCGGTCGCGGATCGGGGTCCAGGGCAGATCGATGCGGACACCGAGATCGATGCGGGCGTAGCGCTGCAGCTTCATCAGCGAGGCGAAATTCATGGGCGCATCTGCTTCCGCGTCGACTGCGACGATCACCCTGCAACGCCGGCGCAGCAGCTCGTAGACGCCGAGATTCTCGATGTGGCCGCCGTCGGTGAGATAGACGCCGTCGCTGTTCTCGTAGAGACGGCCGGAGATTTCCGACCACAGGAACAAGGGCGTGGAGCGCCGCTGCGGCCGGGCCGTGGCCTCGACATAGCGCGGATTGCTCAGCCAATAGCCCAGCCGCACGTTGAGCAGCGCGAGCGTCGGCGTCAGCGCCTTGATCGAGTTCGAGCCCATGTTCGACGACGCCGCAGCCCCTGAGATCGCCATGGCGGTGGCGAGGTCGAGGCCTTGCTCCAGGCGCTCGACCGCCTCCGTCCTGGCGTAGCGCGTCGCTTCGCTGCCGACATAGAGCGGCGAGAAGACGAAGAAGTCCGCGTTGCGACCGCGCCGGTTGGCGAAGTCGGAGCCCTGGATGTTCAGCGCCGTGTTGATGAGATGATAGGGTGCCCCCAGCTTCGACGCCGCCGCCACGCCATCCTTGTCGGCGCCGTCCCTGGCGGCTGCATAGAGCTCGCTCAGCTTCATGCGATCGAGCGGCATGAAATCACGCCCCTGGTCGAGGCTCGCCTCGGCGCGCGCGATATTGCCGTCCGCCGAACGATCAGGGTCGAACAGAAACGCCTTGCTCAGCCGATCTCGGTAGAGACGGTGCAGCGAATTCGCGTTGGGCGTCAAAGACCAGGAGATCGCAAACAGCAGCAGGCCGACGAGCGCATAAAGAATGACCAGAGGCAGGCTGTGCGAATAGCCCGAGCCTGCATCCGACCAATGGAATTGTCGTGCGATGTTGCTCGCGGCGGATCTGAGCCAGGCCGGCACGTGGGAGACCGGCGTCAGCCACTCCATCGTCGCCGCCGGTGCGGCGGGCTGCGGCGTGATCTCGGCCGTGAAGGTGCCCGCGCCCGCGTCGAACGCGATCTTGCCGGCCAGATTGCCCGATGCGGGCGCGGTCGATTTGCTGGCGGCAAGGCAGCTCCTCTGCCCGACGAGCGCCAGAGGCGCCTGGCATTTTTCGAGCGGGTCGTTGGCGATGCCCCAATAGGACAGATAGAGGTAGGCGACCCAGATGATCAGCGGCAGCGCCAGGCCCGCGATCCACAGCGCGACCTTGGCAATGATCGCGACCAGCAACGCACCCCATTGCGAGGACACGCTGTTGCCTTTGAGGAATTCGGCGAATTGCTGCCTGAAGGCCGTGACGAACACGCCGATCGGCGCGGCGATCGCAGCGAACGCCTTGATCCAGGTGACGGCGACGCCGCCGACCGGCCCGCCGATCGCATCGCTGTCGACGACATCGAACATCTGCGACAGCATGAAGGGCTGGAACTCGAAGAATGCGATCACGGCAAGCAGCACCAGGAAGGTCGCGCCGGCAGTCGGCCAATGCGAACGAAACTCCTGACGTTTTTCGGGGCTCGCCAATGATTGCTTGAGCGCCCAGACGAAGAACAGGCCTATACCGATGATCGCGGTCGCCAGCGTCAGCGCGAATTGCTTGATCTGCAGGAGGCGCGCGAAGTCGCAGGCGATGCCGAGCAGGAACGCGATCGCCGCGGCATAAATGAAGGACAGCGTCGGGCCCATGCCGCGCTCGGCACGCGCGACCAGATAGGCAATTCCGCCGCAGACGAGCAGCCCCAGCGCGACCATCGTGCCGATCGCCGCGAAGCCGAAACGGTCCGCGACCCAGCCGAAATGATGCAGCTCACACTGCGGCAACGCGCCGTCGGCGAGATCGACGCCGAAGAAGTTCGCGACCGTCAGGCAGCTCCGCAGCGGCGTCGACCAGATCGTGACGGCCGCGAGCAGCAGCACGACCGGCAGGGTCAGTCCGATATTGGCGATCAGGCCGCGCACCACGATCGCGATCCCGGTCAGCAGGTCGCGGACGCCGGCCGGGATCAAATAGTTGGAGTAATTCCTAATATGGCCGACCGACGGCGTATCGCTGATCTCGCTGGCGGTCGCAATTCCACCGGCCGGCCGCTCGCCAAATACGAAACGCCCGGTCACCGTCATGGTGGTGCTGAGCGAGGTGCCGATGTAGCCGCCGCCCGACACCGTGGAGAGATAGTCGATTCGCCCGATCAGATCGTGATGGTTCAATGCCTGAAGCACGCCGAGACAGGTGGCTGAAGAGCGGATGCCGCCGCCGGACAAAGCGAGCCCGACAACGTCGAGCATCTGGCAGGCATCGACGCGGTCGGGATCGAGCTGCCGCGCCGTCTCGCGGCGCGTGTTGATCGCCTTCATCTCGTCGCGAACGATCTGCTGGTGTTTCTGGCACCAGGGCGTTTCCTCCTCAAAGGCCGCGGCGTTCCGCGCTGCTTCAGGTCGCGGAACCTGTCCCCGATCGGCCATGCGACCCTCCCCAGCGAAAATCACGATCAACAATCAATAGTTGAAAAACACGATAAAGTATCTACTGGCTTAGTCTTGTCTCTGGGCCGAGCGTTCAATGCCGGCGAGCAGGATCTCCAGCCCCGTCTCGAACGTCGCATCGAAATGCGCAGGCTGAAAATACGGAGCAGCCGCCGCAAGATGCCTGAAGCTGGCGGCGATCGTTTCGTTCGAGACCGGCTCCGCCGATGAGGGCCCGCGGGCATAGCCCGCCGTCTCATCCAGCGCCGCGCCCGTGAGGTAATAGCCGAGCTCGCGGAAATAGATTGCGGCATCGCGGTCAGAGAAGCCCGCCTCGCGCAGGATGCCGATGATGCCGTCGATATAGGCGACCCCGGCAGGCGTATTGAGCCGGTGCACCGCGAAGAAGGGGAAGAAGGCCGGGTGCGTGAGCGCCATGGCGCGGAAGCCGTGGGCAGCCCGGCGCAGGCGCTCGCGCCAGTCCCATTGCGGCTCCATCGCCACGCGCGCCTGTGCGAGCATCAGATCGACGAGCGCATCCATCAGATGCGCCTTGCTCGGGAAGTGGTGATAAATGCTCATGGCCTCGCAGCCGAGCTCCTCGCCCAGCCGGCGCGTCGAGAGCTTGGCGAGCCCCTCGCGATCGACCAGCGCCATCGCGGAGGCCGCAATAAGCTCGCGGGACAGCCCCCTGCCCCCTTCGCGCGGCGGCCGGCGCTTGCGCGGGACAGTCGAGGCTTTCCGGCCCGCTCTGGCTTTTCTGGTCATGACATTCCGAATCGAAACCGCTTGCAACCTTACACCGCAAGGCCGTATTGTGAAGCTGCCTTACACTGTAAGCCTGGAGCTGACGCGATGTCCGCAATCGAGCTGTTTGGCCTCTTGGTGCCCGCGACCTATCTCGTCATGCTGGCCGTCGAGCGCCTGATCCCGGCGCGGCAATTCCCGGAGATTCCTTATTGGCGGCTCAAAGGCTTCTGCTTCCTGACCGTTCAGGGCCTGCTGGCGACGCTGACCCCGCTGCTGATCCCGGAAGCCTGGCTGGAGCGACACAGATTGATGGACCTCACCGGTCTCGGCGTCGCCGGCGGAGCGGCACTCGGCTATTTTGTGCTCTCACTCGTCAATTACGGCTGGCACCGCAGCGCGCACACCTTTCCCCTGATGTGGCGGCTGTTCCACCAGATCCATCACAGCCCGCAACGCATGGACATGTCCGGCGCGGCCCTCTTTCACCCGCTCGAGACGATCTCATTCTTTGCGATCGCATCCGTGGTGACGACGCTGGTGCTCGGGCTCGATCCGGTCGCGGCGGCCGCGACCGGATACATCGCCGCCTTCTACGGCTATTTCCAGCACATGAATGTGCGCACGCCGCAATGGCTCGGCTTCGTCATCCAGCGGCCGGAGGCGCATTGCATCCATCACCAGCGCGACGTGCACGCCTTCAATTATGGCGACCTGCCGATCTGGGACATGCTGTTCGGCACCTTCCGCAATCCGGCAAGCTTCGAGGGCGCAGTCGGCTTCGACAAGCCGGCGACCGACCGGTTTGGTGCGATGCTCGGCTTCGTCGACGTGAACGAGCCCGCGGCCGGGCAGAACAGCCTCGGCCGCAGCCCCAACGCGACCGGCTAGAGCAAAGCGTCCGCGTTCAATCTCAGCCCATCGCCTCCAGCTCGTCGATCATCCCGGCGATGACCGACAGGCCGCCATCCCAGAATTTGGGATCCTTGGCATCGAGCCCGAACGGGCGCAGCAGCTCGGAATAATGCTTGGTGCCGCCGGCCGCGAGCATGTCGAGATAGCGCTCGGCAAAGCCCTCGGCCGCGTTTTCGTAGACGGCATAGAGCGAGTTCACGAGGCAATCGCCGAAAGCATAGGCGTAGACGTAGAACGGCGAATGGATGAAGTGCGGGATGTACATCCAGTAGTTCTCATAGCCCGCCTTGATCTCGATCGCAGGCCCGAGGCTCTCGCCCTGCACCGACAGCCAGATCTCGCCGAGCCGCGTCGCGGTGAGCTCGCCGTTCTTGCGTTCGGTGTGGACCGCGCGCTCGAAGGAATAGAACGCGATCTGCCGCACCACGGTGTTGATCATGTCCTCGACCTTGCCGGCCAGCAGCGCCTGGCGCTGTTTTGCATTTTTGGTCTGGGCAAGGAGCCGCTTGAACGTCAGCATCTCGCCGAACACGCTCGCGGTCTCCGCCAGCGTGAGCGGCGTCGGCGCCATCAGCGCACCGTTCTTGGCCGCCAGCACCTGATGCACGCCATGGCCGAGCTCGTGGGCGAGCGTCATCACGTCGCGCGGCTTGCCCTGGTAGTTCATGAGCACGTAAGGGTGCGCGGAGGGCGTGGTCGGATGCGAGAACGCACCCGGCGCCTTGCCCGGCCGCACCGGCGCGTCGATCCAGCGATCGGTGAAGAAGCGCTCGGCGATATCGGCCATTTTGGGCGAGAAGCCGCGATAGGCCGTCAGCACCATGTTGCGCGCATCGGGCCAGCCGATGACGTCGGTCGCGGCAAACGGCAACGGCGCGTTGCGGTCCCAATAGGCCAGCCGCTTCTTGCCGAACCACTTCGCCTTCAGCGCATAATAGCGATGCGACAGCTTTGGATAGGCCGCGCGCACCGAGGCCACCAGCGCATCCACAACCTCGCGCTCGACCCGGTTGTTGAGGTGCCGGGAATCCGCGACATCCTGAAAACCGCGCCAGCGGTCGGAGATGTCCTTGTCCTTGGCGAGCGTGTTGGTGATCAGCGCAAAGGTGCGCTCATTTGCCTTGAAAGTCTTTGCCAGTGCGTCAGCCGCGCTCTTGCGCTTTGCGCCATCACGGTCCTGCAGCAGATTGAGCGTCGGCTCGATCGCCAGCTCCTTGGACCCGACCTTGAAACGCAGGCCGGAGATGGTCTGGTCGAACAGCCTGTTGAAGGCGGAATAGCCGGTCTGCGCCTTCTCCAGGAAAAGCTGCTCCAGCTTGTCGTCGAGCTGATACGGCTTCTCCTTGCGCAGGTCCTCGATCCACGGGCGGTAGTACGCAAGCTCGGGGGCTTGCATCGCGCGGTTCAAAATATCGTCATCGACGCGATTGAGCTCGAGCGCAAAGAACAGAAGATGCGTCGACGCCGCCGTCAGCCGCTCCGAAACATCGCCGTAAAACTTTGAAATCGCAGGGTCCACGCTGTCGCCGGCATGGACGAGCCCGGCGTAGGAGCCGAGGCGGCCGGCGAGATCGTCGATCGCCTCAAAGCGTCGCACCGCCTCCGCGAGCCATTTTCCGCCATCTTCGTTTGCTGTCCCTGTCGCGAGCTTGCCCTTGTAGTCCGTCTCGAACGCGACGCAGTCGGCATCCATCTTTTCGAGATCGCGCGCCACTTCCGGCGCATCGATCCCGGAATAGAGATCGGCCAGGTTCCACTCGGGAAGCTTGCCGGTTTTGCTCGCAGGCTTAGCGGAGGGTTTTGCCTTGGCGGTAGATTTCTTGGCTGCCGATTTCTTGACGGCAGATGTCTTCGCGGCAGCAGACTTGCGGAGAGCAGGCTTGTTGAGGGCAGGCTTGTTGAGAGCAGACTTGTTGAGAGCAGACTTGGAGCGCGAATTCATTGTGTGGGAAACCTGTGTTCAACCATCGCGGCGGCGAGCGGGGGCATCAAGGTTTAAGAGTGCGTTAATCGGCTTCGGCCAGAGTGCCCCGATTCGAGACAGATAGTAGTAGCGTGCGGGGAACACCATGGCTGCCAGTATTTTGATCGCCGACGACGACGCCGTAGCACGCCGGCTGGTCGAGAACATGGTGCAGAAATGCGGCTATGAGACGGTCGTCGTGGACTCCGGCGATGCCGCGATCGCCGCCCTCACCGCTCCCGATGCTCCGGCCATCGACGGTGTCATCCTCGATCTCGTGATGCCCGGCCTCGACGGCATGGGCGTGCTGGCCAAGATCCGCGAAGCGGGCCTCAGCGTCCCCGTCATCGTGCAGACCGCCCATGGCGGCATCGACAACGTGATCTCGGCGATGCGCGCTGGCGCGGCCGATTTCGTGGTCAAGCCGGTCGGCCTCGAGCGACTTCAGGTTTCACTGCGCAATGCTCTCAACGCCTCCGCGCTCAAGGGCGAATTGCAGCGTATTCGGCACAGCCGCGAGGGCCGGCTGACCTTCTCCGATATCATCACCCGCGCCGAGGCGATGGCCGGCGTTATGCGCGCCGCGCAGAAGGCCGCGAACTCTTCCATTCCGGTGCTGATCGAGGGCGAGTCCGGCGTCGGCAAGGAGATGTTCGCGCGCGCCATCCATGGCAGCGGCGAGCGCAAGGCGAAGCCGTTCGTCGCCGTCAATTGCGGCGCGATTCCCGACAACCTCGTCGAGTCCATTCTGTTCGGCCACGAAAAGGGTGCTTTCACCGGCGCCACCGAACGGCACATGGGCAAATTCGTCGAAGCACATGGCGGCACGCTGTTTCTGGACGAGGTCAGCGAGCTGCCGCTGACCGCGCAGGTGAAGCTGCTGCGCGCGCTCCAGGAAGGCGCCGTCGAGGCGGTCGGCGGCCGCAAGCCCGTCAAGGTCGACGTCCGCATCGTCTCGGCCACCAATCGCCGGCTGCTGGAGCGGGTCAAGCAGGGACACTTCCGGGAAGATCTGTTCTATCGCCTGCACGTGCTGCCGCTGACGATCCCCTCGCTCCGGGCCCGGCGCGAGGACATCCCGCATCTGCTCCGGCATTTCCTGGCGCGCTTTGCCGCCGAGGAGAACCGCCAGATCACCGGCATCAGCGGCGAGGCCATGGCGCATCTCGCCCAACTCGACTGGCCCGGCAACATCCGCCAGCTCGAGAATGCGGTCTACCGTGCGGTGGTGATGAGCGAGGGCGACCAGCTCGGCCTCAGTGATTTCCCGCTGCTCGCGTCGCAGCCGCACCACGCCACCGAGATTCCGACCGCGCCGCTGATGCTCGAGCCGGCGGCGAGCCCGTCGGTCGTGTCAGGTAACGATATACCAATCGCTCCTCTCCCGGCCGTGGGAACTTTGGCGATGCTGACCCCAACCGGCGATGTCCGCGCACTCGAGGACATGGAGAACGAGATCATCCGTTTCGCGATCTCGCATTATCGCGGCCAGATGTCCGAGGTGGCCCGCCGTCTCAAAATCGGCCGGTCCACCCTCTACCGCAAACTCGACGAAGCCGGGGTTCCCGGCCATGGCGGGAAAAGCGGCGAAGAGACGCACTGAGCCTCATGCGAACGGAGGTTCGCGAGGCGATGCGAGACCGGTTGTAAGCCGTTCGCATGACGACAGAATTCGACTGCGACTTGAACCGTGACTTGGAAGTGACAGACACAGGGAAAAGCGCTTGAGGCAAGCGCACAATCCGTTGCCAAGAGGCTCCCTTGAAGTCAGTTTGGCGTGAGTTGTCCCGGTTAGCGCTGGCTGCAAAACCGGGGTCTGTATATCGTCTGCGTATGAATCGTTGCGTGCAGGCGTGCAACTTTCGAGAGGCCGGCGCGATTTAGCCGAAGCTCAATTGGCGATAACGAAGCTGTTCCATAAGGGACAGTTCACCCGAGGGGTGCGACACAATGCGTGACTGTTTGAACCACCGTGCGGGCTTCGACCGTGTCTTGATGACGGTCGCGGCAACCTTCCTCACGGTGTCGGCCAGCTCAGCCCTGGCGCAGGATCAGGCGCGCAGCAGCGCTGCGGAGCTCGCGATCGAAGCCGCGATCCCGCGCCCCGAGCCGGCCAATGTCCCGCCCCCGACCGCATCGGACATCAAGCTCGACACCACCGCCACGGTTCAGGACTCCGCCAAGGAGCCGGCAAGGGAGCCTGTGAAGGCTGACGTCGCCCCCGCCGCGGACAAGGTCGAGACCAAGCCTTCCGACGTCGCCACGACGCCCGCCACCGAGGCGCCGAAGAGCGAGACTGCCAAAACCGAGCCTGCCAAGACCGAGCCTGCAAAGACTGAGCCTGCAAAGACCGAGCCTGCAAAGGCGGACACCGCCACGGCAAATCCGGCTGCACCTGCGGCACCCGCCGCCGCTGCAGCTCCGGCCGCCGAGCCGGTCAAGGCCGCGAGCAGCGTTCCCACCGCCGACCAGCCGGTCGCCGACAAGCTCAAGGACATCATCGGCGCCAAGACGTCGCGCCATTTCGACCGCAAGAACGAGCGCGCGGCGATCGAGAAGTTTTACGGCGCACGCGACTTCGCGCCGGTCTGGACGCAAGGCGGCAGCCTGACGGCTGCGGCCAAGGGCGTCATCGCGCGGCTGAAGGACGCCGCTTCCGACGGCCTCAATCCGGCGGATTATCCGGTGCCGGATTTCGCCAGCGCCACCACGCCCGATGCGCTGGCCGATGCCGAGCTCAAGCTCACCGCCAGCATGTTCGACTATGCGCGCCAGGCCCAGAGCGGCCGCATGCATTGGTCGCAGGTCTCTGGCGACATCCTCTATCCCGAGCATCCGGTCGACCCGAACGAGGTGCTCGCCAAGGTCACGACCGCAACTGACGCCTCCGCAGCGCTCGACAGCTACAACCCGCCGCACAAGCTCTACAAGGAGCTGAAGGCGAAGCTCGCGGAGCTTCGCGGTCAGGGCAGCGGCCCGGCGATCGAGATCGCCGACGGTCCGGCGCTGAAATACACTCCGGCCACCAAGAAGCAGGCCGAAATCGTCGTGGAAGATTCGCGCGTGCCGCAGCTCCGCGCCAAGCTGGGCCTCGCCGAGAACGCCAGCGACACCCGCTATGACGCCGCCGTCGCCGACGCCGTGCGCAAGTTCCAGAACAGCGCGGAGATGAAGGCGACCGGCATCCTCGACGACAAGACGGTCAAGGCGCTCAACACCCCGAAGCGCGACAAGCAGATCGACGTCGTGCTGGTCAACATGGAGCGCTGGCGCTGGCTGCCGCGCGACCTCGGCGCGCCATCGCTGGGCGATGCCTATGTGATCCTCAACATTCCCGACTACACGCTGAAGGTGATGCAGCGCGGCCAGCAGGTCTGGACCACCCGCGTCGTCACCGGCAAGCCGGGCACGCATGCGACCCCGCTGCTCACCGAGACGATGAAGTACATCACGGTCAACCCGACCTGGAACGTGCCGCCGTCGATCGTCTACAACGAGTACCTGCCGGCGCTTCAGCAGGACCCCACCGTGCTGCAGCGCATGGGCCTCAAGCTCGAGCAGAACCGCGATGGCTCGGTGCACATCTCGCAGCCGCCCGGCGAAGCCAACGCGCTCGGCCGCATCCGCTTCAACTTCCCGAACAAGTTCCTAGTCTATCAGCACGACACGCCGGACAAGAACCTGTTCGCCAGGGAAGATCGCGCCTTCAGCCATGGCTGCATGCGCGTGCAGAACCCCGATCAGTACGCCTCGGTGCTGCTCAACATCGTCATGCCGAACGAGAAGTACACGCCGGAGCGCGTGCGGAGCATGTACGGCAGGAGCGAGATCGACCTGAAATTCCCGACGCCGATGCCGGTCAACATCACCTATCAGACCGCGTTCGTGGATGACGCCGGCAAGCTGCAATTCCGCAAGGACGTCTATGGCCGCGACGCGACCATGATCAACATCCTGAAGAACAATCGCGGCAAGGACCTCGAGGCCGTCGTTGCGCACTCGCAGCCCAGCTATTCGCGCCCGGCGACGACCCTGCCCTCCGGTGTCGCGGTGGCCAACAATGGCGGCGGCTTCGGCTCGTCCGGCCCGAACTTCTTCGAGCGGCTGTTCGGAGGCGGGGCTCCGACCCCGCCGCCGGCTCCGGTCGGCCGCCGGCCCCAGCAGCAGCGGGTATTTACCCGGTAAGCCTGCTCGACGGCCCTTTCCAAAATTCTGCAACGATATCAACGGCCCCATCCCATGGATGGGGCCGTTTAACGTTAACCATTGTCCACCTCGGCCCGGGGAGCGGGCGTTTTTTTGCCACAGTCAACCGGTTAGGATCGTATTCTGACTTGGTTTGGGGGCGAGAAGGTCAACCTCGAATTAACCTTCTCGCTTTAAGAAAGCGTTCATCCTCTTCGCGCTGCTAACGGGGTTGGCGGGAGAGTCCATTTTGAACGCTCGTCGACTGGGTGGGCTCATACGTGCTGACTGGTCTCGCACGCCAATTCGCTGTGCTGTCGTTGTCCCATGCGGGAGTGAAGGCCGGTTCGCGCATCGGCCTCGCTGCCGCGTTGCTGCTTGCTGCCGCGGGATCGGTTCATAACGCGGCCGCGCTGAACGAGACCAAGACGCTCTCCTTCCACCACACCCATTCCGGCGAAGACCTCACCGTCACCTTCAAGCGCGACGGCCGCTATGACGAAGCGGCGCTGAAGCAGCTCAACCACTTCCTGCGCGACTGGCGCACCCAGGACGAGACGGTCATGGACCGCCGCCTGTTCGACATCCTCTGGGAAGTCTATCGCGACGTCGACGCCAAGCAGCCGATCCAGATCATCTCGTCCTACCGCTCCCCCGCCACCAACGCCATGCTCCGCCGCCGCTCCTCCGGGGTGGCGCGCTTCAGCCAGCACATGCTGGGACATGCGATGGACTTCTACATTCCGGGCGTGCCGCTGGAGCAGATCCGCTTCGCCGGCTTGCGCCTGCAGCGCGGCGGCGTCGGCTTCTATCCGACCTCAGGCTCGCCCTTCGTGCATCTGGACACCGGCAGCATCCGGCACTGGCCGCGGATGACGCATGATCAGCTCGCCCGCGTCTTCCCGGACGGCAAGACGGTGCATCTGCCGACCGACGGCACGCCGCTGAAGGGCTATGAGCTCGCAAAAGCCGAGATCGAGCGCCGCGGCAACGGCGACGATTCCAGCAGCAGCAAGCCGAACTTCTTCGCCGCCCTGTTCAGGGGCAAATCGGCAGCTCCGGCTACCAGCAGCGATGAGGATGACGAGGGCGCGCCCGCCCCGGCCGCGAAGCCGGCAGCCCCCACCGTCGTCGCAGCCGCAGCCAAGCCCGTCGAACCGGTGCCGACGCCGCGAGCCAAGCCGCAAATGGCCGCGATCCAGCTCGCCTCGGCCGATGCGCAGCTCGTTGCCCCGCCCAAGCCGAAGCCCGCGCCGGTTGCTGACAAGCCCGCTGCCGGCAAATCTGCTGACGACAAGCCGGAGACGCCGGCCGACATCATCAATGCCCGCGGCTTCTGGGATGACGTCCCGACCGCGCCACAGCAGGCGACGCCGGCGCAGGTCGCTGCGCTGAAGGCCCGCCAGGCCCTTGCCGCCGCCACCGATCCGCAGGCCACCGCGAGCGTGTCCAACGCGGCCCTGCAGGCGCTCGCTTTCGCGCCCGCGGCCTCCCCGATTGACCGCGCCAATGTCGTTGCCGCCTCGGCGCCGATCCCGCGTTCCGCCCGCCCCGCCTCGCGCAGCCTCGCCCAGGCGACGGAGATCAACACCGTGGTCGGCAAGAGCACCGACGGCATGGTCGCGACCGCGACGCGCCTCTCTGCCGCCAAGGGCGAGAGCGTCTGGCTCAAGATCGTGATGCTGTCGCCGAGCGCCAGCCGTGCGATGTCGGTCACGCTGATGGGCGAGCTCGATACCGCGGCGCTGCGCGCTTATTTCGTCAAGCCGCGGGCCGTGATCGCGATGGGCTTTGCCGACGACCCGATGCAGGGGCTGTCCTGCGAGACCTTCTCCGGCAGCGCCACCGCAAAGCTCCAGACGACGTCGTTCGTCGTGCGGACCGCGGCGCTGCGCTGAGCGCCGCTGCTGTTTCCAGAATTTCACTCTCGTAGCTCGGAGCGAAGCGCAATCCGGGAATCATGCCGCATGCAACGACGGCCCCGGATTTCGCTGCGCTCCATCCGGGCTACAGGTGGTGCTACCGCGCCTGCTTGCCCCGCCGATCCCGATGATAGGTCAGCGCCAGCGACAGACAGATCGATAGCTCCCGCGTCAGCAGCTTGCCCGACACCGGCAACAACAGCGCCCTGGTTTGCCGATATTCGAACTGATCGGGAAAGCGTTCGCGGAACGTGTCGATCAGGGTCGTCTTGCAGTTGAAGAGAATGGCGGCGGCGTCGGAGTCCTTGACGCGGCCAAGCCGGATCGTCGATCCGCTGCCGGTCTCATCGGTCAGATAAGCCGGCTCGCCCCATTTCAGGGTCTCGGTAAGGCGGCCGACATGCTCGTCCGCAGCGGCAGTCGCGAAGATCAGGTCGCGCACCTGCAGCAGCCGCTTACCGATCGGTGCCGGCAGAGCGCCGAAGGCACGGTTCAATTCGCGCGGCAGCGGTGGCGCAGTCACGGCGGTCTCCGTTCACAAAGGAAGGGCAACACGCCAGCCTTGTAGCCCGGACGGAGCGAAAGCGTCATCCCGGGAATGCGGCCTGCGCTGCCAGAACCCGGATTCCGCTTGCGCTCCATCCGGGCTACGGCAGCGACGTTTGAGGCGCGAGCGCCTCAGATCATCCCCAGCGCCTGCATGTAGGTCTCGAGAATCGTCTCGGCCTCGGCGCGCTCATTGGGGTCCTGCTTGCGCAGGCGCACGATGGTGCGCAACGCCTTGACGTCGTAGCCATTGCCCTTGCTCTCGGCATAGACGTCGCGGATGTCGTCGGAGATCGCCTTCTTCTCTTCCTCCAGCCGCTCGATGCGCTCGATGATGGATTTGAGCTGGTCCTTGGCAAATTTCGTCGCGGGCTCGTCATCGCGGACGGCGGCGGTGGTGGCCATCTTGGTACTCCAAATGGAACTGGCAAAACGAGGTGACGCCGGCATCCCTCACCGCGCGTGCTGGCAGAACCCTTAGGGTTGGCGCCGGTCGCGTTCAAGGCAGCATCGCGCTCGTCCACAGCGCGCCCACACCTTCCTGCGGCGGGGCGAAGAAAGCTGTTGTGCGGTGCGACTCAAGGCTTGCGCGAACTCAATGCCCGTGGCCGTGGGGATGGACCTTCTTCATGGTCTCGAGCTGCTCGGGCGTGGCCGCGCCCTGATGTTTCGACTTCCAGGTCTCGTAGGGCATGCCGTAGACGGCCTCACGGCTCTCGTCCTTGCTCAAGGCGACACCTTGGGCGTCGGCGGCTTCCTTGAGCCAGTTGGACAGGCAGTTGCGGCAGAAGCCCGCCAGATTCATCAGGTCGATGTTCTGGACGTCGGTCCGGGTCTTGAGATGATCGACCAGACGCCGGAAAGCGGCCGCCTCGAGCTCGGTTCTGGTTTTGTCGTCGATTGCCATGGCTGTATCCCCGGTATCCTTTGGGCCTGACCCCGATGGGGGTCACCCTTACGGGATCAATTGGGCCCTGTCACAGATTTTGCCATATCCCGGCGCAGACCGGTCCGAAGCCGGGTTGCCGCTCGTTTGTGGCGGTTCCCCGGCCCTACGCCAAATCGCCAATGATCTGGTATAGCTACCGCGACAATGATTGCCGAATCTCCCCGCTCCCCGCTTCGCCTGCTCGCCCGGTTGGTCCCGGTGCTGATGGTCGCCTGGCTATGCCTTGGCGCCAGCCCGGCCTCGGCCGATTTCCGGCTCTGCAACAACACATCGAGCCGGGTCGGCATTGCCCTCGGCTACAAGGACGCCGAGGGCTGGACCACCGAGGGCTGGTGGAACATCTCGTCGCGCTCCTGCGAGACCCTGCTGCGGGGAACGCTGGTCGCCCGTTACTATTACATCTACGCGATCGACTATGATCGCGGCGGCGAGTGGTCGGGGCAGGCCTTCATGTGCTCCCGCGACAAGGAGTTCACCATCCGCGGCACCGAGGATTGCCTCGCGCGCGGCTACGACCGGACCGGCTATTTCGAGGTCGACACCGGCGAGCAGCGGGCGTGGACGGTGCAACTGACCGACGCCAACGAACAGCCGGCGCAGCAACGCGTACCTGGCCTGCCCGGTCCGGTTGGCCCAGGCGGGGTTCCGGGTTTGCCCACCAGCCCGCCCGGTGCTACGCCCCCGGGCTCGCCCGGCCTGCCACCCCAGTCTGGAAATAAGCCATGAGGCGTCTTCGCCGTATCAAGATTCTCGCGACCCTGGGACCGGCCTCTTCAGATCTCGCGATGATCCGCCGCCTGTTCGAGGCCGGCGCCGACCTGTTTCGCATCAACATGAGCCACACCCCGCATGACAAGATGCGGGAGCTGGTGGCGACGATCCGCAACGTCGAGTCGAGCTACGGCCGGCCGATCGGCATCCTGGTCGACCTGCAGGGCCCGAAGCTCAGATTGGGCGCCTTCGCCGAAGGCTCGGTGCAGCTCCAGAACGGCCAGACCTTCACGCTCGATTCCAACAAGACGCCCGGCGATGCCACGCGCGTCCACCTGCCGCATCCGGAGATCCTGGCCGCGCTCAGGCCGGGCCACGCGCTGCTGCTCGACGACGGCAAGGTGCGCCTGATCGCAGAGGAGACCTCGAAGGAGCACGCGGTGACGCGTGTCGTGGTCGGCGGCAAGATGAGCGACCGCAAGGGCGTCAGCCTGCCCGACACCGACCTGCCGGTCTCCGCCATGACGCCGAAGGATCGCGCCGACCTCGAGGCGGCGCTCGTCACCGGAATCGACTGGATCGCGCTGTCCTTCGTGCAGCGCGCCGACGACGTGCTCGAAGCCAAGAAGATGATCCGCGGCCGCGCCGCCGTCATGGCCAAGATCGAGAAGCCGCAGGCGATCGACCGCCTCGCCGACATCATCGAGGCCTCCGACGCGCTGATGGTGGCGCGCGGCGACCTCGGCGTGGAGCTGCCGCTCGAGCGCGTGCCGAGCCTGCAGAAGCAGATGACGCGGATGGCGCGCCGCGCCGGCAAGCCCGTGGTGATTGCGACCCAGATGCTGGAATCGATGATCCAGTCGCCGGTCCCGACCCGCGCTGAAGTCTCGGACGTCGCAACGGCGGTCTATGAGGGCGCCGACGCCATCATGTTGTCGGCCGAGTCGGCCGCCGGCAAATTCCCGGTCGAGGCGGTCTCGACCATGAACCGCATCGGGGAGGAGGTCGAACGCGACCCGACATACCGCTCGGTGATCATGGCCCAGCGCCCGGCGCCGGAAGCGACCGTGGGCGATGCGATCGCGGATGCGGCGCGGCAGATCGCCGAGACCCTCGACCTGCCCGCCTTGATCTGCTGGACCTCGTCGGGCTCGACCGCAGTGCGCGTGGCGCGCGAACGGCCGAAGCCGCCGATCGTGGCGATCACGCCGAACATCACGGCAGGACGGCGGCTCGCCGTCACTTGGGGCGTGCACTGCGTGGTCGCTGAGGATGCCCGCGATCAGGACGACATGGTCAGCCGTGCCGGCCAGATCGCGTTCCGTGACGGCTTCGTCCGTGCCGGCCAGCGCGTGCTCATCGTCGCCGGCGTGCCGCTCGGCATTCCCGGCACCACCAACATGGTACGCATCGCCTCGGTCGGCCCCGAAGGCGACGCGAACATGTAGGTCGCCGGCACCCCTCCAACACAAATATCGAAGAACAACCCCATGCACAGTAGCCGGAGGGTCCGGCGAGCTTGCTGCGATCTGACGAAAAGGCTTTCCCGCTCAACGACCTGAGCGGGATCAGGCCGCCGCCCCGGTCGCGCGGCGGTTCTTACGCGCCAACCAGCGCCTTCGTCGCCGGCAGCAGCGTCTGCTGCACCACCAGACCGCGGGCGCGGGCGTCCATGACGCCGACCGCGCGCAGCGCCAGCAGCGTCACGGTCTGCACCGCATCGCGCATCTTGACGGGATCATCGAGATTGTCGGGCGCGAGCGGCCCGACCAGCGCCTCGTGCAGCGCACCGAGCAACGCGGTGGCGGCGAGCGCGGTGTCCTGCGCCGGCAGGTGACCGGCCCGTACCGCAGCGTCGATCCGCCCAGCAATCTCGCCCGCGATCTCGCGCCGGCTGGCCAGGCGCGAGGCGCTGACATCGACATCGACGGGCTCGGCCAGGATGCCCCAGGCGAGCCGGCGCTGCGACAGGGTATGGACCGCCACGGTGGTCACGGCCGCGGCCAAGGCTGAGGACGGCCCCGGCGCCGCATCGGCCGCCCGGCGGATCGCCGCGAGCTCGTCGCGGGAGACCTCGGCGATGAGTTCAGAGATCAGCTCGGCCTTGGAGGGGAAGTAGCGGTAGACCGTGCCGGCCGCGACATTGGCCCGGACCGCGACCGGCGCGATCTGCACCGCCGCCATCCCGCCTTCCGCCGCAGTCTCCCGCGCCGCCGCGAGAATCGCACTGCGCCGCGCCGCAAGGCGCTTCACCACTTGATGCGTCCGCCGATAAACCATGGCGCGCTTCCTGTCCCACACGCGTGCCGCACGCCCTGCGGCCGAACGCTTCGTCACGTCAAAGATGCAAATCGCCCCGCAAGGACTGAACAACTATTCAGGGTAGATGACAAGATGGGAAATGCGTGGAGCGTCACGGCGACGGACTGAAGCGCCAACCCTGGTTGCGGAGGCTGATCAGGGCGTGCTCGCTCCACCTCGCCGCGGATTCCTGCTTGCCGAAAGGGAGCCGAAATGCCGCCTGTGCGATGGCCGGCGTCGCGAGACGCGATGCTATGGCGCGATGTCCAACTGGAAGGACCGCCGCCCGATCTCGGCAGCTTTTCGGCGAAGAACGTAAGTTGCCCTATAGGTGCCAGGCGGCCAGACGACGCCTCCGCGCTTTCTTCCGGCCGAGATGAAATATTGGGCCTGGTCGCGCGGCAGCTTCGGTGCCCGATACTCGGCGATCACTTGCCCTTCGGGTGACTTCAGCTCGAGAATTTGCTCGTCGTCCGCCTGAAGTCCGATCGCGCGAACATAGGCCACGATGGCGGCCGAATGAGAGCCAGGCAAGGATCGCTTGAGCTCGCCTGTCTCGATCTCGTCCATGGTCACTGCTCGATCGGCAAAGCCGGCATTGATGATTTCGGCGGCCGGATAGTTCGAAACGGTGTTCAGCGTCGGCTGCCACAGCGAACGGCCGGAGCTGCATTCGCCTTTCACGGCGCCCTCAGCGAACGGATCCACAACCGTCCCGTCATGCCGCACGGTGAAATGCAGGTGTGGGAATTCGGTGTTTCCGGACAGGCCCACCAACCCGAGCGCCTGCCCGGAACTGACCCTGTCACCGGGCTTCAATCTGAGACTGCCTTTGGCCATGTGGCAGTATTGCGTGCTCCAGCCGTTCTCATGCTCGACGACCGCGCCGTTGCCGCATTCCCTGCCGGCGATTGCGGCTTTGCCGACGACCTTGACCGATACGTCATCCATGCCATCGCGCGTGTGCACGAGCGCCCAGCAGCGGCAGCAACGACCTCGACGCCTTTTCTCTGAACGTCCAGATCGGGTAACCGGATGTCGGTGCCGTCGTGGCCGTCATAGGTTCAGTGCCCGCATCGAAAGTCCAAGGTTTTGTCCGAGGGATCATGGTCGACGTAGTTCTGGATGAAGCAGGTCGTTCCCAACTCGCAAGCAACCGGCCAGGCGAGAGGCTGTGGCTCGGAGCCGTGAGATACTGATGGGCAAGTGACGAGCATGCAAATAGCCGATGCAGCCACACACTTTCTCATCCGATCCGTCCGTTCAATGAGCTTGGCGCCGCGACGCGGCGCCCGAAAGCTAGCTATTATCATGCTGCCGCACGCCGTCAGCCCGCACCAAGAGGCAAGGAGCTACAATGAGCCGATCCATTCAGGTTGCTACAGGACTCTTTGATAGCCGGCCGTATGGCTTTGCACAGGTCGCAATCATCCGGACACCGGTTTAGTGACGTTGCAAATATATCTGGCCAGGTCGCTTGGGATGCCGATCGAAAAATCGTTGGCCCCGGCGACATCGGACGTCAACTGGAAAAGAGCCTGGAAAATCTGGCTGTCGCATTGGCGTCGGTTGGGGCAACGCTCAATGACGTCGGCTCACTCCGTCTCTACATCAAGCACGATCATCTGCACGAAGGCGAGGCGATCAGTGGCGCGCCCAAGGCAACGTTCGGCGACAACCCGCCATGCGCAACGTGGATCGGGGTGCCAGGTCTCGCGAACGACGCATTCCTGATAGAGGTCGAGCCATCCAACGTTTTTCTTGCGCGAGCAGGCCGCGAACGGCTTTAGGTCACGCGCCCTCAATTTTGGGCCCGAAGTGTACGGTCTACCCAAAATCGAGACATCGTAATCTCGAAAATGGGCTTGGCCTTCCAATCCGGATCACAGAAGGACCAAACGCGTGGACGCCCCCGGGAGAGGGCGCTGTAAACGCATAGATAAAAGTACCATGCAATGGTTCTAAGTCCGATAACCACACTTCTTACGGCGATCTTAATGCAGATCCGTAACTGTGCGGAGGCAATGTAATTCCATCTCGGTACACCATGCTCGACAGGGACTCCCGGACCGCCTGGCAGCTTTTCCAACTCAACTGGCTTCCGATTCTCGGGATGGGGACCCTGCTGGCGCTTGGCCTTCCCTTGACCGGACTCGCTCTCGAGCCGGTCGCTTTTGGCGTGACCGTTGCGATCGCCGCGGCGCTGGCCGCGATCGTCTATGGGCACCGGATCGTCAAAGGAGACCTTGCGGACCCGAAGCTGGTGTTTTCGCTCGGCACCATCGGACAGCTCCTCCTGCTCTGCACCATTATCGGGCCACTGACTTACGTCGCGGGCAAGCTGAACTGGCCGCTGCAGGACCAGGCGCTGCTGGCGATCGACCGGGCGCTGGGCCTCGATCCGGAACCGATCGCGCGCTATGTCAACGATCACCCCTGGCTCGCGAACTGCCTCACGCGCGCCTATGGCCTGATCAAGTTTCCGCTGCTCGGCATTCCCGTCGTGCTGGCACTGACGGCGCGCTATGTGCGGCTGCAATTATTCATGCTGGCGATGAGCCTCGCGCTCGCGGTCACCATCACGATCTCGGCCGTGGTCCCCGCGATCGGCACCTATTACGGCCTGCATTTATCGGCCGCGCATTTCCCAGAGATCAACACCGAGGTCTATGCCGGGCAGCTGCGCGACATCCTGGCGCTCCGGGACGGCAGCCTGCAGGAGCTTCGGCTGTTCTTTCTCTCCGGAATCGTCTCGTTTCCGAGCTTTCACGCGGCATCCGGGGTGCTCTACATGTGGGCGCTGTGGCCGGTGCGCGGCCTCGGCGGCATCGCGGCCGTGCTCAACCTGGCGATGATCGCGGCGACGCCGGTGATCGGCGCGCATTACATCATCGACGTCGCTGCCGGCGTCGGTCTCGCAGCGGCTTCGATCTGGGCGGCGAAGTTCTACCTCGGCCGGAGCCGCGCGCTGCATGGGTCTGCAGCGCCCGCTGCGTCGAGCGGACTGACAGGCCTCGTCCAGGAGAATTGACAAGCTTCTTCGAAAAGAAAAGAGCCCCGTCAAGGACGGGGCTCTCTGAAATCTTCTGGTCGTCCGGCTTTACTTGAGGCCGGTCGAGATCGCGGTGAACTTGGTGTTCAGCGTGGTGCCGAGGTTGTTGACGACGGTGATGATCGCCAGCGCGATGCCGGCAGCGATCAGTCCGTATTCAATGGCGGTGGCGCCGGATTCATCCTTCACGAAACGCGCAACGAGGTTCTTCATAGAGGTGCTCCAAATGAGTACACGAGGCTTGCAACTGATCTGGTCTTTTCGGCTTCCCAGCGCCGCCCGACCATGGAACTGAATGTAGAGACAAAGAATTGCGCCGCAGTTAATTCGACTGCGTAAACACCGAGCGGATTGCGTGTGTGGGCCGATGGTAAATCGAAATCTAAAACAATCAGTTAAATTGTCGGGACATGAAGCCGGCATGACGCTGCCGGTTTACCCGAAGTTATGACCGCCATGGTCCAATGCCGCCCGCTCGAACCGAAGCGCGACATGATGATCATGCGTCGCGCTTCATGACGTTGTTCGAGCATGGCCCTCTCGGAAATCCGCGCCGCACAGCGATCCCATGACATGGTTCCCTCCGAGAGGCCGGCTTTGACAATCTCGACGCGTCCCGGCTCGGACCGATCCATCGCGATCATCGTTCTTGCGGTGCTGGCGGCCGTCTCGTTGCTTCCGGTTCTGCTGACCCCCATTCCCGCGATGGTCGATTATCCCAATCACCTCGCCCGCATGTACATTCTGAGCCAAAGCGGCACCCCCAACGCCAATCCGCATTACGAGGTGACCTGGGCCTTCTATCCCAATCTCGGCATGGATCTGCTGGTGCCGCAGATGGCGCGGCTGATGAGCGTCGAGAGCGCCACACGGCTGTTTCTGCTGCTGAGCCAATTGCTGATCGTCGGAGGCGCGCTGCTGCTCGAATGGGTCCGGAAGGGACGGGTCGAGCTTGCCGGCTTCGCCGCGCTCGCTGTCCTCTACTGCCTGCCGTTCAGCTGGGGCTTCGTGAATTTCGAGTTCGGGCTCGGCCTCGCGCTCTGGGGCATCGCCGTTTATCTGATGCTGGCAGAAGGCCCATGGCCGCTGCGTTTCCTCGCCAATCTGATCTTCGTCGCTGCGCTGTATGTGGCGCATTTCTTTTCGCTCGGCATTTATGGCGCGACACTGGGCCTGTTCGAGTTGTCGCGCATTCGCCAACGGCAGATCGCCTATCCCGTCGCGGCCGCACGGCTTGGCGCGCTGGCGCTCCCGGCGCTGGCGCTGTTTGCGCTCATGCATTTCACCGCAGGCTCGATCGGAAGCGAAGGGACGAGCTGGTTCCTTGCCTTCAAGCCGATCTGGCCGCTGCGCATCATGAACGGCTACAATCTGACGACGGCGGCAGCGACCGGACTGGCGCTGATGATCGCGCTGTTTTTCGCGGCACGACGCGGCATCCTCCGGCTCGAGCCTTCAGGCACCTGGCTCGCGATCGGTTTTGCGCTGCTCTATCTGGTCATTCCATCGAAGCTGTTCGGAACCTCCTTCGTCGATCTTCGCGTGATTCCCGCCGCGGCCCTGATCCTGCCGGCCTTCTGCTCGCTGTCGCTGCCGAGCCGTCGGTGGAAAATGGCGTCGCTCGCGGGTATCAGCGGCATCATATTGCTCAATCTCGCCGTCGTCCTTTCGGTGTGGCTGCCCTACCGCGCCGATTACGCGGCGATCATCGCCTCGTTCCAGAAGATCGATCGCGGCTCGCGTGTCCTGGTCGGCAGCACGGTCGACGATGGAGACCCGCCCTTCGCCGACCTCACCTCGTATCCCATGTATTATGCGCCGACGTTGGCCGTGCACTACGCCAATGCGTTCGTGCCGAACCTGTTCACTGAAACGGGCAAGCAGCCCGTGCGGCCGCGCGAGGCCATGCGCAATATCGCCATTCCCTATGGCGGACCGGTGCCGTCAGGCCTGCTGGCCGCGATCGCGACAGGCCAGCCGCCGGCGGACGTTCCGCCGTTCGTCCGCAGCTGGGACCGCGATTTCGACTACCTCTATATGCTTGGGGCGCCGGCCGCGAACCCGCTGCCGGATCGGCTGGAAGTCTTGGAGACCTCGGAGCGATTTGTTCTCTACAGGATCCGCCGCAAGCCCTAGACCGACGCCGCGGCTGCCCAAGCGTGGTTAACCGGCCTTCACCATCCCACTCCGCCTCCCCGCTGTTCGCCTCCGGCAATGCTCCGGGCGCTAGACCCTTAACGGTTGCGGCAAGGCGACCTTAACCACCGCCTCATAGACTTCCGCCCCTGCAACCCAGTCGGAATCCCCTCGCATGGCGGCCACTTCCAGATCGATCCGCTACAGCCTCGTCATCCCCGTGTTCAACGAGGAAGCCGTGCTGCCGGTCCTGTTGCGCCGGCTCGACCAGGTCATGTTCCGGCTCGACGGGCCGGCGGAAGCGATCTTCGTCGACGACGGCAGCCGCGACTCCAGCTCGATCGTGCTAAAGGCGCTCGCCGCGCGCGACTCGCGCTTTCGCTACATCGGCTTGTCGCGAAATTTCGGCCACCAGATCGCCATCACCGCCGGCATGGACGCCGCGCAAGGTGACGCGATCATCGTCATGGATGCCGATCTGCAGGATCCGCCCGAGGTGATCGAGCAATTGATCGCGAAGTGGAAGGAGGGCAACGACATCGTCCACGCCCGCCGCCTGTCGCGCGAGGGCGAAAGCCGTTTCAAGCGCGCGACCGCGCATCTGTTCTACCGGCTGCTCGGCAAGATGTCCTCGGTCGGGATCCCCGCCGATGTCGGCGACTTCCGCCTGATCGATCGCAAGGTGCTCGAGGCGCTGCGGCAGATGCCGGAGCAGGACCGCTTCGTGCGCGGCATGATCGCCTGGCTCGGCTTCCGCCAGGCCGAGGTCGCCTTCCACCGCCTCGAGCGCGCCGCGGGCGAAACCAAGTACCCGCTGTTCAAGATGGTTCGTCTGGCGGTGAACGCCGCGCTCGGCTTTTCCGATCTGCCCCTGCGGCTTGCCATCTGGTGCGGATTGACGGTGTCCGGGCTCGCGCTGCTCTACGGCGGCTGGGTCGTCCTGTTGTGGCTCAGCAAGGACAGTCATCTCGTCACCGGCTGGTCCTCGACGATGGTCGTCGTGTCGCTGCTGTGCGGCATGAACATGCTGATGACGGGCATCGTGGGGCTCTATGTCGGTCGGATCCATGCCGAGGTGAAGCGCCGCCCGCTCTACGTGGTGCAGGCCCGCGTCGGCTTCGATCGCGACGAGACGGCGGCGACGCCGGCGATCCACGCCGTCAACGAGTGACCAACGCATGACCGAACTGTTCGACGGCTATCACGACAATTACCGTGACGTGGTGCAATCCTCGATCGACTTCTCGGGCCTGCCGCATGATTTCTTCATGCGCGCAAAGGCCGATCTGCTGCGCGATCTGATCGCGCAGCGGCTGGATGTCGAGAAGCCCGACTTGCTGGACGTCGGCTGCGGCGTCGGCAGCCTTCATCCGCTGCTGCACGACATGGTCGGCCGCTTGAGCGGCATCGACGTCTCCTCGGCCAGCCTGGCGCAGGCGCGCGCTCGCAATCACGGGGTCGACTACCGGGAGTTCGACGGGCGCACTTTTCCGTTTGCCGATGCCAGCTTCGATCTCGTCACCGCCGTCTGCGTGATGCACCATATCGTGCCGACCGAGTGGGCGCAGTTCATCGCCGAGATGCGCCGCGTGGCACGCCCCGGCGGGCTCGTCTGCGTGATCGAGCACAATCCGTACAATCCGCTGACGCGGCTTGCCGTCGCGCGCTGCGAGTTCGACCGCGACGCGGTGTTGCTCGGTGCCGGCACGACCCGAAAGTTGATGACGGCTGGCGGCCTGCGCGAGATCGATGCGCGGCATTTCCTGCTGCTTCCCTGGGACAGCAAGCCGGCACGGCGCCTGGAAGGCGCACTGAGCGGCGTGTGGCTCGGCGGCCAATACGCCGCGTTCGGAACCGCCTGAGTTATTTTTTCGGCGTATCCCGCCGCTTGTGCACGACCACCACATCGTCGCTGTAGACGCGCTGCCACTCCGGCAGCCGGTCGAGCATGGCGACCGCCGGCGTGCTTGGTGCGAGCAGCGTCGCGCCGATCTTGTATTCGTCGAGCAGCTTGAGAAAGTCTACGAGGTCGACCAGCGCCAGCGCGCGATTGTAGCGGTTGATGAACGGGCCCCCGTACAGTTCGCCGCGACCATCGATGAAGGTGGGAATGCCGGAAAAGATCAAATAGCCGCCGAAGGAATAATCGTTGAGCACAGGCCCCGCCTTGGCGAGGTCGGCCTTGGCGATCGCGGCTTGCGGGGCGACGGATGGAGCCGGCCTGACGTCGCGCGCCAGGGCCACCCCGCTCATCGCGATCAAAACACCGAGCCCAGCCAGGCTTAGGCCGCGCGAGACAACTGCCGCATCATCCTCGGCCGGTCCGCCGAACTTCCGGCCCAGCGGAGCCGCCAGATAGAGCGGCGCCAGCATGGCCAGCAGATCCGCATTGCGGATTTGCGCCAGCGCGAAATGCAGCAGGCCGATCACCACGAGGGCGCGCACGACCGGCAGCGTGATGCCGCGCGAGAGCGCGAAGATGCTGCCCAGCAGCAGCAACTCGAAGCCACCGATGTGGCTGAAATCCTGTGGCCGCCATTCCGCGATCCAGGCGAGCGCGGAGCCGAGGCCGAGCGTCGTCAGCGGCATCAGCAGCGGTTCCGGCCCGTGCGGCGTCAGGCAGGATGCCGCGACCGCAAGGGCCGTGAATGGCAGCCAGCGCAGCAGCACGCGCGGCCATTCGCTTCGCGCTTCACGCAGCAGCGCCTCGAGCACCGCCGGGCCGATCAGTCCAAGCGCCAGCACCACGCTGCCGTGCAGATTGGTCCACAGCACCAGGAGCGGCAGGGCCCAATAGGGCGGCGGCCCCGCACGATCCATGCAGCGGACCAGCGCAGCCGCCCAGGTCACCATCACCGGCAGCACGAAGACATGGGGACGCGCGAGCATGTGCGGCGCCAGCAGGACGACGGCCGCCATCACCATGAGCAGCGTCAGGGTCGGCGAAAGCTCGCGCAGCAGGAAGGAGGTGAACAGGCCGAAGGCGAGCGCGATCGCCGCGGCCGCGATGGCGACCACGCCTGGCCAGCCGGCAAGCGCGTAGATTCCGGCGTAGATGACCTCGGACAACCACTCGAAGGTGATCCAGGGCGCGCCGCGCATCGAAAAGGAAAACGGGTCGCTCGCCGGCAGGGCGCCGTGCGCGATGATCCAGCGTCCAACCTCGATGTGAGAATAGCTGTCGGGATCGGCAAGCAGCCGCGGCCCCGCCACCAGCAGCATGGCATAGACGCAAAGGCCTACTGCCCAAGGGAGCGCTGCACGTGCCGAGAACGGTTGAACCGCGCTGTGGACGACCTGGTCAGTCATGGCGGGCCAAAATAGGCCGCAAGCGTTAAGTTCTTCTTTAATGTTTCGCGCGTTTGCCGCGAAGGCGGTTCAGGCACTTCGCTCGCGCCCCGCGATGCGCAGCCAGCCAACAAAAAACGCGGCGTTTCCGCCGCGTTTTTCAATCTCATATGACGCCCGGCGATTACGCCTGCGGCTGCGGCTCCAGGCCGGGATCAGCATCGGGCCGCGGGCGCGGCGACTTGCCGGCCGGGGGCACCGCGGAGGCGCGCGGCGTGGTCGGCTCGAGCACGGATTCGCGGTTCGGCTTCTTGCCCTTGAGCAGATCGACGATCTCGTCGCCGCTCAGCGTCTCGAACTCCAGCAGGCCCTTGGCCAGCGCCTCGAGGTCGGCATGCTTCTCGGTGAGGATCCGGGTTGCTTCCTTGTAGCCTTCCTCGACCAGACGGCGGATCTCGGAGTCGATCTTCTGCACGGTCGCCTCAGAGGCGTTCTGCGTCCGCGACACCGACATGCCCAGGAACACCTCGTCCTGGTTCTCGCCGTAGGAGACCGTGCCGAGCTCTTCCGACAGGCCCCAGCGCGTCACCATCATGCGGGCGAGGCGCGTGGCCTGCTCGATGTCGGAGGCGGCGCCCGAGGTCACCTTCTCGCGGCCGAAGATCAGCTCTTCGGCGACGCGGCCGCCCATCATGATCGCGAGGCGCGAGGTCATCTGCTCCAGAGACATCGACAGCTTGTCGCGCTCGGGGAGTTGCATGACCATGCCGAGCGCACGGCCGCGCGGGATGATGGTCGCCTTGTGGATCGGATCGGTCGCGGGCACGTTGAGGCCGACGATGGCGTGGCCGCCCTCATGATAGGCCGTCAACAGCTTCTCTTCCTCGGTCATGACGAGCGACTTGCGCTCGGCACCCATCATCACCTTGTCCTTGGCTTCCTCGAACTCGGCCTGCGTCACCATCCGCTTGTTGCGGCGGGCGGCGGTGAGCGCGGCTTCGTTGACGAGGTTCATCAGGTCGGCGCCGGAGAAGCCCGGGGTGCCGCGCGCGATGGTCTTGAGGTTGATATCCGGCGCCAGCGGCACCTTGCGAACGTGGACCTTCAGGATCTGCTCGCGGCCGACGACGTCGGGATTCGGCACCACGACCTGACGGTCGAAGCGGCCCGGACGCAGCAGCGCGGGATCGAGCACGTCGGGGCGGTTGGTCGCGGCGATCAGGATCACGCCCTCGTTCGCCTCGAAGCCGTCCATCTCGACCAGCAACTGGTTCAGCGTCTGCTCGCGCTCGTCATTGCCGCCGCCGAGACCGGCGCCACGGTGACGACCAACGGCGTCGATTTCGTCGATGAAGATGATGCAGGGCGCGTTCTTCTTGGCCTGCTCGAACATGTCGCGCACACGAGAGGCGCCGACGCCGACGAACATCTCGACGAAGTCCGAACCCGAAATGGTGAAGAACGGCACGTTGGCTTCGCCCGCGACCGCACGTGCGATCAGGGTCTTACCGGTGCCGGGAGGGCCGACCAGCAGCACGCCGCGCGGAATGCGGCCGCCGAGGCGCTGGAATTTGCCGGGGTCGCGCAGGAATTCGACGATCTCCTGCAGGTCCTGCTTGGCTTCGTCCACGCCGGCGACGTCCTCGAAGGTGACGCGGCCATGAGCTTCGGTCAGCATCTTGGCGCGCGACTTGCCGAAGCCCATCGCCTTGCCGGCGCCGCCCTGCATCTGCCGCGACAGGAAGATCCACACGCCGATCAGCGCAATGAACGGCAGCCAGGAGACCAGCAGCGAGACGAACCACGGCACGTTGTCGCCCGGCGGCTTCGCGGTGATCTGCACCTTGCTGTCATACAGGCGCTTCACCAGCGTCGGGTCGTTCGGCGCATAGGTCTGGAAGCTGGAGCCGTTGGTGAAGGTGCCGTGAATGTCAGGCCCCTGGATCACGACGTCGCGCACATTGCCGCGGTCAACTTCGCTCAGCAGCTGCGAGAAGGCGATGTCCTGCGAGGAGGCCCGCTGACCCGGATTCTGGAAGAGCGTGAACAACGCCAACAGCAGCAAGACAATGATGACCCAGAGGGCGAAATTGCGCAGATTGGCGTTCATCGATCTTCCTTCGTGGTCGCGCGGATCGCGGCCTGATCCTCGGGCGGTTATTTTGGGCCGTACGAGGAAATCCCCAAGGAATCCTCTCGGTTAGACGCATACAATTTAGGTGCCGCCCCGGTCGCTGCCAAGGGAACGAGATGGGACTATTTAGCCCATCTTAGAGCGATTCCCGCTGAAATAATGGCGCTTGAGGCGGGGTTTTTCCTGCCTGGTTAAGGTGTCCTGACGCTGCGGGGCCGAAATGGCCGGTGTCATGATCCGACTTCATGCGGCCCTCGGGGCCCTTCATGCACCCTTGCGCCGCCGGGCCGGCGCCGGCGCGATCTGGATACGCCCGCCAGCGAGGCTGATCAAGGCTCCCGCAAGCGTCTGCCTCATGGCTGGCCGGCCATTTGGGGCTGCGCGAGGAGGTGCGGCGATGGCCTGATCGAGCGCCGCCAGGAGGGTTTCGACCTTGCCGAGTTCCGCAGGACCTTCATGCCCGAGCGCGTTGATGGCCCGCAGCAGGAGCCGCAGCCGGACCTCGTCCGGCAGGGCGGCAAAGGCCGAAGCCTCGAAGCTTCGCACCCCCACCTGCGGCGCTTCGCCGCGATCACGCAAACGGAGGAAGCGCTCGGCGCCGTCGGCCAGCACCTCGACCGCCGCATTGGCCCGCGCCAACCTCGTCGCAAGCCGCGCCAGATTCCTGACATCGCCGCCCTCGGCCGCGAGAAGCGGCAGCAGCGCGCGCAGCCGCGGCCGGGTGAAGGCGGTGTCGCGGTTGGTGGGGTCGTCGGCGAAACCGATCTTGGCCCGCTTCAAGGTCGCGATCAGCTGCGCCTTCGGAACGTCGAGCAGCGGGCGCGCCAGCACGATGCCGTCGCGCTCAGTCAGCTGCGCCATCGCCGAGAGCCCGGCAAGTCCGCTGCCGCGGAGCAGCCGCATCAACAATGTCTCGGCCTGGTCGTCGCGGGTATGGGCGGTCAGCACATGGCTCGCGCCGAGAGCACGCGCGGCCTCTGCGAGCAGGCGGTAGCGCGCTTCGCGCGCGGCGGCCGGCACTCCCGTCTTCGGCTTGGCCCCGCGCCAGCGCAGGGTCCGGTGCGGCAATCCAAGCTCGGTGGCAAGCCGCTTGACCTCGCGCGCCTCGCGCGCCGCCTCTTGCCGGAGGCCGTGATCGATCGTGACGGCGGTGAGAACCGGCGCGCGCGCCAAGCTGCGCTGCCAGCGCTCCGCAAGCCACATCAGCGCGACCGAATCGGGGCCGCCTGAGACGGCGAGCACCAGCGCCGGCGCGCTTCGCAGGCCGGCGAAGAGCCGCCTCGCCTCGCGTGCCGAGATCGGAGAATTGTCGTCGTCTGACATGACGTTGCCCAGCAATCGCCAGCGAATGGCGGGCGCAATCTAGCGCAGCACCATCCGCGTTGTCAGGACCCAGGCGTCAGCACTTCACCCGCTTCTGCTCGCGGTCGACGGCGGCTTTGACGCCGGCGGAGGCGCGCGGATATTTGCGGCCGACCTCGCCGAAGGCGGCGCAGGCGGCCTCCTTCTCCTTCAGCGCGGCGAGCGACTGGCCGAGCCGCAGCAGCGCATCCGGCGCCTTGGCCGATTTCTCGTACTTCGTGGTGACGGCGAGGAAGGCTTCCGCGGAGTCGCGATATTGCTGGCGCTGGAAATAGCTCTCGCCCAGCCAGTATTGCGCGTCCCCGAGCAGCGGATCGCTGGGATATTTCTGCGTGAAGTTCTTCATGGTCTGCTCGGCGAGCGCATAGTCCTTGCGCTGCATGTAGCCGATGCCGAGGTCGAACTCGTCGCGCGGCGTTGCCGAGGGCGGCAGCGTGGTCAAGGCCGGAGCGCCAGCTTGTGGCGGATAGCCTTGCTGGGCGGGCGGATAGCCCGGCTGGGCCGCCGGCGGGGCGGCCTGCGGCTGATAGCGCGGGCTGGTGTTGGCGAGATCGAGCGGCTCGCCGGCGTTACGCCCGCCCGGAGCTCCTGCCGACATCGGCTGCTGGCCCCCGCCGAGCGCGCGCGGCGCGCCGGGCGCATTCGGGTTCTGGCCGGGGTCGAACGCATCGCCGCGGCGGCTCTTGCCGGGGGCGCCGGGCGCCGGCTGCTCCTGAACGATCGGCGCGGGAGATGCGACCTGCGGCTGCTCGTAATTCGGCTGCACGGCCTGCTGCTGCGGCTGGCGATAGCCCGGCGCGACCTGATTTGGTGCGATGTGGGCGGGCGGCATGGCCGCGACATTGGGCGCCTGTCCGGGTGCGGCCTGCGCGCCGCCTTCGAGCGCCCGCAGCCGCTCTTCGAGCTGGCGGTTGCGGTACTGCAGCTCCTCGTTCTGGCCGGTGAGCTGGCGCAGCTGGTTCTCCAGCCGCTCGATCCGCATCTCGGGATCATCGTCCGTCTGCGCGAATGCAGGCGAGCCCAAAGAGAGCAGCGTGGCCATCGCCACGGTGCCGGTAAAGACCTTAAATCTGGATGACATCTTGCCCTGACGACGAAAGCGAAATGGCCTGCGACGGAACATGCGACGCGCCACACATTGAAGGGGAGTACGCCAAAACTGTGACAGGCACCACCGGGTTTTAGGTCACGGATTGCTGAAACGAAACCGGCGCCCGAGAGGGCGCCGGCATGATCGGTTTCTGAAGATGAACGGCGCCTGACTGAGTGTCAGTGTCCCGGTATCAGGAGCTCGCGTTCAGCACGGTGACGGCGCGACGGTTCTGCGACCAGCAGGAGATGTCGTTACAGACGGCGACCGGCCGCTCCTTGCCGTAGGAGATCGTGCGCATGCGGTTCGGATCTATGCCGCGCGAGGCGAGGAACGACCGCACCGACTGGGCACGACGGGCGCCGAGCGCGATGTTGTATTCGCGGGTGCCGCGCTCGTCGGCGTGACCTTCGATGGTGAAGCTGTAGCGCGGATAGCTCTGGAGCCACTGCGCCTGCTTCTCCAGGGTCACGATCGCCTGCGGGGTCAGATCGGTCTGGTCGCTTTCGAAGAACACGCGGTCGCCGACATTGACCACGAAGTCCTGCTGGCTGCCCGGCGTCGCCGCATTGGCCATCGCATCCGTCGCAGCATTCTTGTTGGCGCAGGCGCCCATCGACAGCGCGATTGCGACCACTGCCGCCAGCTTCAATCCCTGGAGGATACGCATAGGATATTTCATTCCGGAGCCTCCACGCTCACGTTCGTCCACTGCTGTCCGGTCTACAGGGGGTTGGTTAAGCGAACGTTCCGTCAACCTTGACGGAACCTTGCCTCAGCCGGTCAAATGCCCCCAACCAGCGAAAAGCACCCGTCATGGTTAATGGGTTGTAAATGTGGCGCGAGGGTGAAGGCAAGCCGGGCCCGTCAGCAAAAACGCCGCCTTTTGCCGGAATTTTGGGTGGAGGGCGTGGTGCCGGTGGGCGACATGCCGGCACCCGGCTCATGGCCAGGTCCTGCCCTGAGGCCTTGGGATCCCGGCGGGGATCCAGGACCGGGCCGGCACGGTCTCAGGCGTGCGCGGCGTCCGCCAGGTCGGCCACGAGCACCGGCCGCTGCGGCACCTGACGCTGGCCGCCGCGTCCGAACAGCATCCGCCGCTCGAAAGCGGTCGACCGCATGATCGGATAACGCTCGAACACCTTCTTGCGGAAGGTCGGGAAATCCGCCGCCATCAATCCGAACGGCTTGGTGAGGCCGGGAACCAGCCGCGGCTCGGCGATGGTCTCGTGCAGGAAGACCCGCCGGTAGAAGGCCTGATGCTCGGAACGCACGATGGCGAGGCCGAGATCGGCATTGAAATGCTCGCAGGCCATGTAGGCGAGACGGGTCGTCAGATAGGGCAATTCCGGAACCCGCTTGACCTGGTCGGGATCGGCGACGAAGCGGGTCGGGTCGATCATGACCTCGCCGCGGTCGAGCCGCGGCAGCAGGATGTCCGGGAAGACGTCGGCCGAAGTGGATTCGCGCCATTCCGACGTCAGCACGCTGATGCGCACCGAGCTGCAGAGCTCGCCATGGAGATAGACGCCGAAGGTCCACGCGTTCGGCAGCTCGTCGTAGCGGTCGGTGACCCTTTGGTCCGCAGACGGCTTGACGGCGCCTTCCCTCAAATAGGCGCGATAGCGGAGATTGTAGATCTCCTCTTTCTCCGCCGCGGTTTCCGCAAGGTGATAATCGACGTCGGTCAGGAGTTCTGCTCCTCGTCCAACAGCCGAAATGACAGATCTGGCTGAGGACTGCATTCCAACTCCCTTACCCACACTCACGCCGCGGTATTCGAAGGTCTTTCCTGCAAGACAACTTGCGCGCGCGTGGGAATTTATTAACACCTTCTTAACAAGCTTGCAAAGCAATCGAAGGGTTAGGGTTAACCCCCGTAGCACTACGGTGACCCTGCAACGGCGTGAAATGATGAGACGTTTCGGGAAATGGACTTAAGCGATAGAGCGCGAGCCGACGACCTGAAGCTGACCTTCGCCGCGCCGTCCATGCGAAGCGTTGAGCAGCTGGCGCATCCGCACGGCAGGCACCGGGCGGCTGAACAGATAGCCCTGCGCCTCGGAGACGGTGCCGTCGGCGCTGATCAGATCGAGCTGCTCGTTGGTCTCGATGCCCTCGACCACGACGGACATGCCGAGATCGGCGGATAGACGCGCCACGCCGCGCAGCAGCGTCAGCGGGCGGTCGGTGTCGATGCCCTCGAGGAAGGAGCGATCGATCTTCACCTTCTGCATCGGGAAATTGTGCAGATAGCTGAGGCTGGAATAGCCGGTGCCGAAATCGTCGAGCGAGATGCGCACGCCGAGCGCATGCAATTGCGACAGGATGTCGTGGGTGAGCTGGGTGTTGCGCAGCAGCGAGGACTCGGTGATCTCGATCTCCAGCCGATGCGCCGGCAGGCCCGACACTTCGAGCGCGTAGCGGATTTCGCTCAGGACGTCGCGCTGGTGGAATTGCTGCGGCGAGAAGTTAACGGCGACGCTGACGCCCTCCGGCCACTTCATGCATTCCATGCAGGCGCGGCGCAGGATCCAGCGGCCGAGGTCGACGATCAGGCCCATGTCCTCGGCGACCGGAATGATGTCGACCGGCGAGACCGTGCCGCGCACCGGATGGTTCCAGCGCAGCAGCGCCTCGCAGGTGGTGATCTTGCCGGACTTCAGGTTGACCAGCGGCTGATAGAAGAGCTCGAACTCCTCGTTGGCGAGCGCCTTGCGCAGATCGAGTTCGAGGATGCGGCGCGCCTCGACGGTCGCCGCCATCTCGTCGCGGAAGAAGCAGAAGGTGCCGCGGCCATCCGCCTTGGCACGATACAACGCCATGTCGGCGTTCTTGAGCAGCGTGTCTGCGCTGACGCCCTCCGGCGAGGTCAGTGCGATGCCGACGCTAGCGCCGATCTCGACGAGGTGATTATCGATGCGGTAGCGCTCGCTCAGCCGCTCGACGATGCGGCGGGCAAGCGCGGCGGCGTCCTCGGGCGAAGCGATGTCCTGCTGGAACACGACGAACTCGTCGCCGCCGAAGCGAGCGACGAAATCGTCGGGACGCAGCATCTCGCGCAGACGATTGGCGACGGCGCAAAGCAACTGGTCGCCACAGGGGTGACCGAGCGTGTCGTTGACCTGCTTGAACTGGTCGAGGTCGACAAAGAGCAGCGCCGAAAGCCGCTCGGCATGATGCGAATTCTTCAGCAGCCGCTCGATCTCGTCATGGAAGCTGACCCGGTTGGGCAGCGCCGTGAGCTCGTCGTAACGGGCCAGATGGCTGATGCGGGCTTCCGCATTGGTGCGTTCCGTGATGTCTTCCAGCAGCAGCACCGTGCCGCCGCGGGACATCGGCTGGAACGTCCAGGACAGCGTGCGGCCGCGCGAGGAATCCGGATCGGCGGTGACGATCTCGCAGACCCGCGCATGCTCGATCTCCGCCAGGATCTGGTCGCCGCTCTCCGCCGAGATCGATCCGGCGGAAACGCAAGCCGACACGATGTCGGCGGCCGTGGCGCCGCGCTTGACGAGATCCTCCGGCAAGCTCATCAGCTCGCCGAAGCGGTGGTTCATCACCGCAAGGCGGCCGTCGGCGCGGAACATGCACAGGCCGTGCGGCATGTTGTTGAGCGCGGTGTCGAACTGACTCGCCAGCGCGGATTCGCGGAAGCTCGAGGTCAACGCCTTGACGAAGATCGCGTGCAGGCTGAGGTTGATGTTCTTGAGCCCGATGAAGAAGAACACGAGCAGGATGGCAAGACCGATGTGATAAAAGCCGCCGTGCAGCAGCAGAGCGAGCGACATCGGACCGCAGGCCAGCGCGACGTGCCACTGGATGACGCGGGGCTGCCCGTAATTGCGGGCGGCGCCGCCCGCGGTGTAGCCGATGCCGATGGCGACACAGAGCATGTCGGCGACCGGATCGTTGTTGTTGTAGATGACGACGAAGGCCCACACGCCAAGCACCGCCGCGTAGCTCAGCGCGCCGATCCAGTAACGCGGCTCCAGATGCTTGGCTTCTTCGAACGACAGCGGCTGGGTGCGGTTCTCGTATCCGCGCATCTGGAAGGCGCGCGCGGTGCCGATGGCGATCAACAGGAATGCGATCGGCCACAGAAGGACGTCGCCCGTCTTCAGCGCAGTCATCACCGCGGCCACGGCCGCGGAGGCCGAGCCGAGGAAGATCGCCCAGAAATTCTGCACCATGGAGTTGATGAGAGCGGCGAAGAGTATCGGCTCCAGCTCGTCTCGATCACTCTGCTTCTGGTCGGCCAGTTGCATTGGCTTGTTACGCGTCCTGTTTGGCGCGTACTTTTACTCAAGCCATATGAAGTCTTTCTGAGGGAACATCGTTAAAGTCGAGTTGTTTTTCGGTAACGGCGAACCGATTTCCGCTTAAATATCAAGCAACTGGGCAAGCCGTGCCGGGCGCAAGGTGAAGAAAGGATTGCTTTCCTCACCGAATGCCAAGAATCGATGCACTTTTCTTCGAAGAAATCGCGCGTTGCGAACGTGCGAGTCTATTGACCTGCCGTCGAGGACAACAGCGGCGACCAGGCCGGGTCTGAGGCGAAGCCCGGCGTCGGCACCTTGAGCTCGTTACGACCGGAGATGTCGACGCTGTACAGCGATGGCCCGCCATTGCCGCCGGGATCGCGGAAGAACATCAGCACGCGGCCGTTCGGCGAGAAGGTCGGACCTTCATTGTGGAAGCCGGAGGTGAGCAGCCGCTCGCCAGAGCCATCCGGCTTCATGACCCCGATCGAGAACTGGCCGCCGCCTTGCCGGGTGAAGGCGATGTAATCGCCCTTCGGCGACCATACCGGGGTCGAATAGCTGGCGTTGGTGTCGTCCTTGGAGAACGAGATGCGCTGCGCCTGCCCCCCGCCCGCCGCCATCACGTAGATCTGCGACCGGCCGCCGCGATCGGACTCGAAACAGATGCGGGTGCCGTCCGGCGAGTAGGACGGCGAGGTGTCGATCGCCGGCGTGTCGGTGAGGCGCGTGGTCGAGCGCGAGCGCAAATCCATCACGAACAGGTTGGAATTGCCGCCCTGCTGCAGGCTCATGATGACGCGCTGGCCGTCCGGCGAGAAGCGCGGCGCAAAGGTCATGCCGGGGAAGTTGCCGACGATCTCGCGCTGGCCGGTCTCGATGTTGAAGAGATAGACCTTCGGATCGCCCTGGCCGAACTCCATGTAGGTGATCTCTTGCGAGCTCGGCGAGAAGCGCGGCGTCAGCACGAGATCGGAGCCGCGGGTCAAATAGCGCACATTGGCGCCGTCCTGGTCCATCATCGCGAGCCGCTTGACGCGGCGCTCCTTCGGGCCGCTTTCGTCCACGAACACCACGCGGCTGTCGAAATAGCCCTTCTCGCCGGTCATCCGCTCGTAGATCTGGTCGGAGATGATGTGGGCGATCCGGCGCCAATATTCCGGCGAGGTGAAATATTGCTGGCCGGCGAGTTGCTGGCCGGTGACGACGTCCCAGAGACGGAATTCGGCCTTGAGCCTGCCGTCCGGCTGGCGCGTCATCCGGCCTGTGACCAGCGCCTGTGCGTTGATGGTCTTCCAGTTCTGGAATTGCGGCGCGACGTCGATGTTGCTGATGCGCTCGATGAAGGCGGCCTGGTCGATCGGCGCGAACAGGCCCGAGCGTTTCAGGTTGTTGGTGATGACCTGTGTGACGCCATTGCCAACGTCGCCGTCGGAGGGCGAGCCCGGCACAAAGCCGGAGATCGCGATCGGGATTGGCTGGAATTCGGTTGGATCGATGCGAAGGCGCCCCTGCTGGGTCTGGCCAAAAGCATGCCCGCCCCCGAGCATCGCGAGCGTCGACCCCGTCAGGGTCATGAAGCGGCGGCGGTTCATCGATCGGACGTCATTCATTGCAAAATTCTTTTGTTCGGATGTCACAACATATCTTTCAGGCCGAAAGTCATCGGGATGAGCTTCCAGCTGTCGTACTGCTGCTTCGGCAGGAACGAATAGACCTGGCACTGCACGATGGCGCGCTTGGCGCTCTCGGCGACCGCCTGGGCGATCGACCGCGAGGGCCCTCGCACCGCGACGATGATGGGCTCGGAGGCGAGCGAGCCATCGACCTTCATGGGAATGTCGATGTCGGCTTCATAGAGATTGGCGTCCTGCCCATTATAGGTCGGCGTGAAGCAGCGCTTGACGGCGCCCTGGAAGGCGCCTTGCCAGGTCGCAACGTTGTTGGCGGAAGTCCCTGTCGCTGCCCCCAGCGAGGCTGACGCATTCAGCGCCGAGCCGGTCTGCTCGTGCCGGGTCGCAGCGCGCTTGTCGAGATCGCGCTGGATCTGCGCGGGATCGAAGCTACGCTCCTTCGGCTTCGGCTGCTGCTGCGGCTGCACCGCCGCGACCTTCTGCTCCACGGGCTTGGGCGGCGGCTTCTTCGTCTCCAGCTTCTTCTGCAATTCGGCGATCGGATCTTCCTTGGCCGGGTCAGGCTTCTTTTCCTGCGGCTTCGGCTCTTCCTTCGGCTTGGCCTCAGCCACGGGCTTCGGCGGCTCGGGCTTCTTCTCCACCGGCTTCTCGACGGGCTTCGGCGGCGGCTCCGGCTGCGAATTGGTCTTGATCAGCTCTTTCTTCTCGGTGACCTTGCCGACCGCGTCTTCCTCGGGCTTCGGCTCCGCGATCTTCTCGACCTTCGGCTTCGGCTCTTCCTTCTTGCCGGTCTTCTGTCCCGCCATCATCTTGGCGAGCTGATCGGTGGAGATGATGTCGACCGGCAGCGACTCTTCCGGCGCGATGTAGGCCTTGCTGCTGAAGGTGACGAGCCCCCATCCCAGCACGAGGACGTGGAGGGCAATCGACGCAACGAGTGTCTTGTCGACGTTCACCTTCACGGCTTACCCCTGATCCGCTTCCGTGACGAGGGCGAGCTTCTTGAAACCGGCGCCGGACAGCAGGCCCATCACCTTGGCCACCGTGCCGTAATCCGCCTTCTTGTCGGCGCGCAGATAAATGCGCTCCTCGAGCCCGCCGCGCGCGTCCGTGATCGCCTTGAGCTTGGGGATCAGTTCGTTGATCGCGATCTCGGCATCGTTGATGAACACCTTGCCCTTGATGTCGACCGACATCTGGATCGGCTTCTGGTCGTTGTTTTCGAGGCTCTTGGCCTGGGTCTGCGGCAGGTCGAGCGGCACGCCGACCGTTAGCATCGGCGCCGACACCATGAAGATGATGAGCAGCACCAGCATCACGTCGACCATCGGCGTGACGTTGATCTCGGCCACGACCGGCTTGCGCCGGCCTCGGCGCCCGCCGCCGCCGCCGGACGAACTCGCAACGTTCATCGCCATGATCGCGTGCCCAAATTGCCCTTCACACTATACATGCCGCCCGTCAGCCCCGCTCGTCGATCTGACGCGACAGAATGGCGGAAAATTCATCAGCGAAGCCCTCCAGCCGCTGGGCCTGCCGGTTCACCTCGGACGTGAACTTATTGTAGAAGATAGTGGCAGGAATGGCGGCGATAAGGCCGACGGCGGTCGCAAACAGCGCCTCCGCGATGCCGGGCGCCACCACCGCCAGAGAGGTATTTTTCGACGCCGCGATCGACTGGAAGCTCGACATGATGCCCCAGACCGTGCCGAACAGGCCGACGAAGGGGCCGGCGGAGCCGACCGTCGCGAGCACCAGCAGGCGGCGCTCCAGCCGCTCGACCTCGCGCGCGATCGAGACGTTCATGACCTTGTCGATACGCATCTGCAGGCCCGCGACCGAGCGGGCGTGGCTCTCGAACGAGCGCTTCCACTCGCGCATCGCCGCGACGAAACAGGCCGCCATCGAGTGCGTCGGCTTGGCGGAGAGCGTCCGATAGAGCTCCTCGATCGACTCGCCGGACCAGAACGCCTGCTCGAACCGGTCCATCGAGCGGCGGGTGCGGGCAAACAGGAAGATCTTGTCGATGGCGATCGCCCAGACCCAGACCGAGCAGGACAGAAGTCCCAGCATCACCGCTTTCACGATCCAGTGAGCCTGCCAGAACAGCGCGATCAGCGACACGTCCGCGGAAGCGGCAACCGGAAGGGCTGACTGAGCCACGTCGGCCGGATTCATAAGCAGTATCCTCTCAAGGCGATCGTTACCCGATGTGCCGGCCAGCAAATGGCTGCCGGTTCCCCAATGGGCCGCGTCAGAACCGGCGCGGCCGGCAAGCCCGCTCAAAGCCTTGTCTTTCTGGGGTGCAGGGGCTCATCCAAAGCGGCCGTCTGCATTCCCTGCCAAGATGTCAAAACTATGGGCCTTTGGCCCCGGGCCTTGACGGGGCTCGGCTGCGGGCTTTGGGCGCGACTGTCCGCCCTTACCAGAGCCCGGCGTTGGTTAATGCCGGGTTACCAGAGTTGAATTAGGCCGCGGGAAAGGTAGGCGGCGCAGGCGGTTGGGGGGTGGTGGGCAGGCCTGGCCCGTGTCCCGGTTCGACCCGAGGAACCACGCCCACCCCGGAAAATTGTCCCGAAAATCACTTTCCGCCAATCGCCGCGACGTGGCCCGGGGTTACAGGCGGCGCCGCCGGCGCAGGCTGAACGCGTACAGCCAGCCACCAGCGGCGATCAGCACGGGCAGACCGAAGAGGGTGAAATCGCGCAGCAGGATCACGGGTCAAGACCCGCTTCGGCGAATGAGACCGCACGCCTGAGCGCGAAGGCGGCGAGTTGATAGAGGGCGCCGCTGAAAAAGAGGTGCCAGGCACCGCCGTCTACGAACTCCTGATAGGTTTTGACCTCTGTCGGCCATCCATTGAGGAATGCAAGCGCGAGCGGCAGCCAGCACCCGAACCGCTCGAACAGATCTGAGGCACGCGCGAACAGAGCGATGCGCTGCCTGGTCTCCTTGCATTCAGCAATGGTCATGGCCCTACCCGTCGGCACAGGCGAAAAAGCCGCCGTTGCGGCTTGGTCGGATCTCGTCGCGACCAGGTTCTATGGGGCGCACGTTTTCAGACGGGCACCGGGACCGCGACGTCGCCATTGGAGGCGTGTCAGGCCGCCGAGGCGGGCTCGGGGCAGTTGGTCAATCGCGCGGGATTTCCGACCGCGGTGCAGCCGCCGGGAACATCGGAGATCACGACCGTATCGGCGCCGATCCTGGCGAAGTCACCGATCCGGATATCGCCCAGAATGGTCGCGCCGGCGCCGATGAAGACATGGCGGCCGATGCGCGGCGAGCGCGGCGGCAGCTCGTGGCTGCGGCCGATGCTGACATTCTGCAGGATCGTGACCTCGTCGCCGATCACGACATCGGCGCCGATCACGATGCCCGTGGCGTGATCGAGATAGACGGACGAGCCGATGCTGGCGGCCGGATGAATGCTGACCTGCAGGACGTTCGACGCCTCGTTCTGAAACAAGAGCGCGGCATCGCGCTGGTCATGGCGCCAGAGCCAGTTCGAGACGCGCCAGGCCTGCAACGCGACATAGCCCTTGAAATGCAGCAGCGGCGCCAACAGACCGCTGATGGCGGGATCGCTGCGCACGATGGCCTGCAAGTCGCGGCCCGCAGCTTCGATCAGTTCCGGCGAGGCGTGAAACGCGTTGCGGGCAAACGCTGCGAAGCGCGCCTGCTCGGCGAGGTTGCCGCCAAGCCTGCGCCCGATCAGATCGGCGAGAGCCGCGGCAAGACTCTCATGCACGAGGACGGTCTCGGCCAGCGACTTGCCGAAGACGGGATCGGATGCAAGCGCACGCTGCGCCTCGTCGCGAATCTTCTGCCAGAGGCGATCTTTCGTCGCGGTCACAGCTGGCGTCATCGCCGCCTCCGGTGCTTGGGTACTTGCTTCACATCTCGAAATATAGGCCGTAGGCAGCCCGCTCGCCACGCCGCGAGCACGGCGCGCGACCCGAGCACCATGCCGCAGCTCCCCGTGAGGCTACGAGCTTGCATGCCAGGCATCCACGCCCATATAGTCCGTCGAATGTCCGGCCGACGCTGCTTTGGCCGGGACTGCCCACGTCAAGCAGCTGGTTCAACCCCGCGGTGGTCCGCCATCCGCGGGTTTTTCGTACCCGGCGGCTCGCAACGCTGCCGACACGAATCCCGGATCCCCGTTACCTGAGGTCACGCCAAGACATGTCGCCTAACGCGCCCGCCGACGACCACCACGACGACGTCATGTACCCCTCCGCCATACCGTTCGTGCTGGTTCATCTCGGCTGCTTTGCCGCCATCTGGACTGGCGTCACCTGGCAAGCCCTGGCGATCTGCGTTTCACTGTATGTCGTGCGCATGTTTGCCATCGGGGCAGGCTACCACCGCTATTTCTCGCATAAGGCTTTTGCCACCGGCCGGGTGTTTCAGTTCATTCTGGCCTGCCTTGCGCAGAGCACTGCCCAGAAGAGCGTGTTGTGGTGGGCCGCCAAGCATCGCCACCATCATCTGCATTCCGACACCGAGCTGGACGTGCATTCGCCGCGTCAACGCGGCTTCCTGTACAGCCATGTCGGCTGGATCTTCTATCGCGAACACGATGCGACCGACCTCGTGAAGGTCGGCGATCTCACGGCCTATCCGGAGCTGTTGTGGCTGCATCGGCTGGAGCTGCTGCCGGCCTTCGTGCTTGCAGGACTCTGCTTCCTGGTTGGGGGATGGTCGGGCCTGGTGGTCGGCTTCCTGTGGAGCACGGTGCTGGTCTATCACGCGACCTTCTGCATCAATTCGCTCGCCCACGTTCACGGACGCAAGCGCTATGTGACCGGCGATGATTCCCGCAACAACTGGCTGCTTGCGCTCCTCACCATGGGCGAGGGCTGGCACAACAATCATCACGCCTACCAGAGCAGCGTGCGACAGGGCTTTCGCTGGTGGGAGATCGACGTCACCTATTACGTCCTGACAATGCTGTCGTGGTTCGGAATCGTCTGGGACATGAAGGCACCGCCCGAACAGGTGCTACGCAACGAGCAGCCGCTCGGCGCCCGGGTGATCAATCGCGCCGCCCGCGAGCTGGCCGGACGGTTCGATGCACAGGCTCTCGCGCACGCGATCTCGTCGGCGCTGCACCGGGCCGACCTCGCCCAGCAATTGCCGACGCTGCACGACATCCTCAATCGCGCGCATGACGGGGTGGACGCGCTGACCCACCTGCATCTGCCGAAGATACCGACCCGCGAAGAGTTTCTCACGGAGGCCAAGGCGATCTTCGCGCGGACGCGATCGCTCAACGAGATCGTTGATCACGCCTACGAGCACTTCCTGGCTTCGGTTCGGTCGCAGCTCGTGACGGTGCGCTGAAGCTTTTCTCAGGTGAAGCAGCTCGGAGCCGGTGCTGCTGCCGGCGCGTGCGTCGTACGCGCCGGCAACTGAAAGAACTGCGCCAACCCTAGAGCTCGACCTTCAACCGCTTTGCCGTCTGAGGCCCGACCTGGCCGTCGACGACGAGTCCCTTGGTCGCCTGAAACGCCGCGACCGCCGCCACCGTCAGGTCGTTATATTCACCGCCGATCGGCCCCGGATTGAACCCCAGCTCCTTCAGGGCGCGCTGAATATCGCGAACCACGGACGCCTTCATGCCCGGGCGCCCGAGCGCATAGAGCTGGGTCGGCTCGGCCACATCGAGATCTTCACCGGCCTCCCCGTATGTGAAGTTTGGGAGAAAGACGCCCGTATCCCAATTCCGGCCCGACACCTTGCCGCGACGGACGCCATAGGCCGAGCCCATCGCCTCCACGGTGCCTCCCTCGCCGTCACATACGACGATGTGTCCCATCATGCCGGGCCCGGGCGGGTAGCGAAGCAGAATGCCTCCGACCGTTGCAGCTGCCTTCTGCCACGGAACACGCTTTCCGAGTCTCTGTGAATCGCTCTTCCAGGCGCCGGTATAGGCCTCGACCGTTGCGGGATTGCCGTTGTCGTCGACGCAGCCGTACAGAAATCCGCCGACCTGATACACCAGCCAGGACATGAACTCCGCACAGTCCCATGGACCGTGCCAGTTCTTGTTGTTCTTCGGCACGCAGACGTTGACGTATTTCTCGCCGATGCGGGACTCGGCCAGCTTCAGCATCTTTTCGCCGTCGGTCATGCTATTTCCCTTCTGCGTGATCAATTCGCTAAAGTTCGGCCCTCAATATCGAGACATCCATCTGCGAAGCTCTGGCGAAGCTCGCACGTCAAAGGCGACGAGCGCTCAAGCGCGCTCTGAAGCAGTCCTCGCGTTCAAGCGGAGCTTCAGCGCCGCCAGCGTGACCATGCCGGCATTTCCATCGACCGGTATCTTGGCCTGGCGTTGAAACCACGTGACGGCCTTCTCGGTGGCAGGACCATATCGTCCGTCCACGACAAGCGCCGGGTCGGCGCCAAGATCGTTCAGGGCCTCCTGAAGCTCGCGCGTTTCATCCGAAGTAGCCGCGGCTTTCCAGGCCACCTGGTTGGCGCCGCTCTTGCCGATTGCGCTCCACACGGTTTCGAACAGCTCCGTACGACCGCTGAGGCCGTTGTAGCCGCCGTTGATGATGCGCGTGATCGTGCGGATATCGTTCTGATCCGCGTAGGCGTTCAGTCCTCCCTCGTTCCATTCGTGAAGCGCGGGAAGGAGAGATGCTTCGGGTGCGACGATCAGGTCCGGATCATTGTAGAAATCCACGCCTGCAAGTTTGCCCATGCGCAGATAGTTGGCGCCGCCCGTCGTCTGCATCAGGCCGCCGCCGCGATATTTGTACCCGTCTCCGGGCTTGGTGTTGCCGAGCTCCTTCGCCTTCTTTGGATTCCCCAGCCCGTAGACGCGCTCGGCCAGAGCGCGATCATTGTTGAGATATTGATCGACCTCGTCGGAGCGGATGGCCGCGGTGTGATTGCCGACGCCGAAAATCTCGAGGAGGCGCGCTGCCGTCTTGTATTTGAGGTTCTCGAACAGGACCGTACCGCGGCCCGTCTCGTAGAGCGCCTGGGCGAGGAAGTGCGAGATGCGCAGGGGTGTGTTGATCTTGAAGCGGTCGAAGATGTCGTCGCCGTCTTCAAAGGCCTTGAGATAATTGGGATAGCAGCGAGGGGCCACTTTCCGAACGATCGATACGATCCGCACGAAAATACTCCCGAAATATTCAGCCAAATATCATCGCATGAAACGCCCCGAGGTTACGCGTGGCACCCTCTGGTTGCAAGAGCTGATTCAATTTCGGGGCGAGCCGGATCGCCGCAGTCGGCGGCATGAGAGGTGGTTGCCCGGCCAATAACTACGGTTGCTGTCGCGCGCAACTACAACCCGCCGTCCGGATGTCGTCCGAACTCCGCCCCTCCTCTTCGCGCGCGGAGAATCGAAAGCAGATCCTCAAAACCAAACCGCCCGCCTGCGGGTTGCGCAGACGGGCGGCTCGGGGCCATCAGGACTTTGGGGGCATGCGCCTGAAGGCTTTGAGAGATGTCAGGCTTGAAGGTCAGCCCTGCTGCTGATCGGTCGGCGGCGGGGTCGGACGCGTCTTGTGCTGCGCCATGAACTGGTCGAACTCTTCCTTGTCCTTGGCGTGACGCAGACGATCGAGGAAGTTCCTGAACTCGACCTGCTCCTCTTCGAGGCGCTGCAGCGTCTCAGAGCGGTATTCGTCGAAGGCGCGGTTGCCGGAGGACGGCGGGCCGAAGCCAAAACCGAAACCGCGGCGCTCCATGCGGCCGCGCATGCGGTCCATCTTGTACTGCATCTTTTCCATCTTGTTCTGCCAGCGATCCTGGTGGCTCCAGCACGACATTCTTCTGCTCCCGAGTGTGAAAAAGAGAAGGGCAAGTCCGATCGGCCACCAGATGATGAAGCCGAGGATGGTCACGGCGATCCAGCCGGGATGCCAGGGCGTATCGAGCATATGGGGGCGCTCGTAGTTTTGGTCCGAAGGGCCGCGCCAGCGATTGACATCAGCGGTGTAGGCCATTTCCTTCTCCATGACGGCATCAGCCGTTGTGAATGTAAATAACATTTACATAGCTAGACCATCCCGCGATTTTGTCAAGCTGGCTGCAAGACACGCCCGCGTGATGATCTGCGTAATTTTATTTCGGCTTGCCCCACGGACCGCCTGGCGAGCCGCCGGGCGGCACGCCTGAACCGGAGGACGCCTCCGGTGGCACCGGCGGCGGCTCGGCGCTCTTGGCTGGCGGACGGCGATCGGTCGGGAAGCCGAGACCGCGCAGATAGATCAACACCTCGGCTTCGAGCAACTCGTCCGGCGACATCGGCAGTTTTCGTCGCGCGGCGTCGCCACGGGAGAACAGCGAGGCGACGCCGTGCGCCATCGACCAGATGTGCAGGGCCATCATCATCGCCGGCGGTCGGGGCATGCCGGGCGGCGCCAGCGCTGCGAGCCGCTCGGCCGCGGCGCGAATGATGTTGAAAGCGCGCTCGCTCGCGGCCTGCAGCGCCGGATTGGCATCGACCGGCAGACCGGACTCGAACATCGCGTTGTAGAAGGCGGGCTCCTCACGGGCGAAAGCAAGATAGGCCCTGCCGACGCGCTCGAATGCGGTGACCGTGTCGGGCCGCCCGTCGTCCCAGGCCGCGGTCAGGCGCGCCTCGAACTGCTCGAAACCGCGCTGGGCGATCGAGGACAACAGCTCGTCGCGGTCTCGGAAATGCCGATAGGGCGCCGCGGCGCTGACGCCGGCCATGCGCGCGGCATCGGCGAAGGTGAAGCCGGCCGCCCCCTTCTCGGCGATCAGCCCGAGAGCGGCCTGCAGAAGTGCTTCCTTCAGATTGCCGTGATGATAGCCGCGCTCGGCGCGGCGCTGCTCCTTGCGCCAGCTCATGTGAACGACTTTTACATGAGCCGGCGGTGAAGGTCACTAGCGGGAATCGGGGGTGATTAACCCCGTGCTTCCACGGCGATGCCGGGCCGGAGGGACGACATCGCCCGGAATTGGGCCTCGTCCGCAGCTACATCTGCGGAATCGGCAGCACGGGCATGACTTCGATCGCCTCGCCCGGGAAGATCGCAAAATGCGGATGGTTCTCGAACAGTTTTGCGGCTTCCTCCTGCGAGGCGGCGCGTACCACCGTGAAGCCGGTCAGCGCATTGCTGATCTCGGAGATGCCGCGGCCGTCGATCCTGCGGGTCTTGCCGAGCGGGCCGCCCAGCTCGACGATGACATCCTTGTGCTTCTCGACCCAGCCGTGCCAGGCGGCCATGCCCTCGCGCTCCTTTGCCTTACGCTCCGCCTCGGGCATCGCATGCCAGGCCTTCATCTTCTCGCCACTCATGCTGCCGAGGTAAATGGCGAGGAATCTGTGTTCGGTGCTCATCGGTCTCTCCCTTGTTGATATCGACGGCCGCGATCTCGTCGCGGCCAATGCGGGCTATGTCTTCAGGTCGCCAAAACCGGCGGCAGCGGCCTGCACGTCAGGCGGAAAGTCGGCCATCTCCTGCACCTGCCGGATCTCGATGATTTCGTTCGGCGATGCCGGACACCGCTTGGCCCAGGCAATCGCCTCGGCCCGCGAGGCCACCTCGATCATCCAATACCCGCCGAGGACTTCCTTGGCCTCGGCGAACGGGCCGTCGGTGACAATGGGCTCGCCGGTCGCAAACGACACCCGTGCGCCCATCGACGGCGGATGCAGACCGTCGAGCGTGATCAACACGCCGGCGTCCTTCAGCGCCTCATTGTAACGCATCATCGCCGCGACCCGCTCGGGATCGAGCTGCACGTCCGGCGGCGCGGTCTCGTAACCGAGCGGGATCATCAGCATCATGAATCGCATGGAGTTCCTCGTTGTTCGTCCTGCCGGGCTCGCGCCCGGGTCGCGCTCGCCTTCAAGACGAACGGAACCCTACGGAACCGACACGAGAGTGAAATTATTTCGAGGAGCCTCAGCGCGGCTGCGGCAGGAACCGACCGTCCTTTCTGGCAGCGCCGAAATAGACCTCAATGCGCCGGACCTTGCCGGCTGCGAAGGTGAAGAACTCCGTGTTGCGAAAACTCCGGCCATCCGTCGCAAAGCAGAGATAAGTGACGAAGGCCTCCTCGCCCCGGACGAAGATGCGCTCGATGTCATGGCGCGCGATCCAGCCGCTGTCGCCCCAGCAGCGCTCGAAATAGGTCGCCTTGTCGAGATCGCTGTCAAACGGGCTGGTGAAGCGGAAATCGTCGGCCAACGCGTCGGCAACCCGCGGCCGGTCGTTGGCGAGATAGGCGGCGAAGAGGTCTCGGATCAGGCGTTCATTGTCGTCGGGCATCAATCGTCTCCGCAGACAAACATCCTATAAGGACGGTTCACGCCTGAGCCTGCCGACACCGCCGGCCGTGCGCGGTTACACGACGCGAAAAATATTTCGCCTGGGCCTCCGTAAAAGTGCGGGTCCGAGTTATGAACTCCGCCGTGCATACAGATCAAAAACACCCGTTAGTTGAAGGAGTTGGACCGGCGCACATCGAATTGCGGAACCGGCGGAGGATTGAGCATGGTTTACAGATGATCAAGAAGAGCCTGCAACTTTCAGTTCGGGATAACGGTATTGCCGATTCGTTTCTGAGCATTGCGGAGCCAACGTGTTTAATTTCCAGAGCAAGAAGATCAGACATGCGATCGCGGAGGTCGAGGCACTCGACCGGTCACAGGCGGTGATCGAATTCGGTCTCGACGGCACCATCCTCGATGCCAATGAGAACCTGCTCAAGATGAGCGGCTACACGCTGGCCGAGATCAAGGGCAAGCATCACAGCATCTTCGTCAGCCCGATCGAGCGCGACAGCGCGCGCTACCGCGACTTCTGGGCCAGCCTGAACCGCGGCGAATTCCAGACCACGCAATACAAGCGTTTCGGCAAGGGCGGCAAGGAGGTCTGGATCCACGCCTCCTATGCGCCGCTGCGCGACGAGAACGGCAAGGTCATCAGCTTCATCAAGTTCGCCACCGACATCACGGCGTACAAGATCAAGACCATGGAGGATTCCGGCAAGATCGCCGCGATCAATCGCGCCCAGGCCGTGATCGAGTTCAACATGGACGGCACCATCGTCACCGCCAACGAGAATTTCCTTGCCGCGATGGGCTACTCGCTCGACGAGATCAAGGGCAAGCATCACAGCATGTTCGTGACGCCCGAGGACCGCGCGAGTGCGGCCTATGCCGCGTTCTGGGCCAAGCTGAACCGCGGCGAGTTCGAGGCGGCCGAATACAAGCGGCTGGGCAAGGGCGGCAAGGAGATCTGGATCATCGCCACCTACAATCCGATCCTCGACGAAGCCGGCAAGCCGTTCAAGGTTGTGAAGTTCGCGACCGACGTCACCGCGCAGAAGATGAAGGCGGCCGACAATGACGGCCAGCTCGCCGCAATTCAGAAATCGCAAGCGGTGATCGAGTTCAACATGGACGGCACGATCCGCACCGCCAACGAGAACTTCCTGAAGGCGATGGGCTATGCGCTGGCCGAGATCAAGGGCCAGCACCACGCGATGTTCGTCGAGCCAAACGAGAAGAACTCGGCCGCCTACCGCCAGTTCTGGGAGACGCTCAACCGCGGCGAATACCAGGCCGCCGAATACAAGCGGATCGCAAAGGGCGGCCGCGAGATCTGGATCCAGGCATCATACAATCCGATCTTGGACCTCAACGGCAAGCCCTACAAGGTGGTGAAATACGCCACCGACATCACCGCGCAGGCGATCGGCCGCAAGAAGGCCGACAATGCCCGCGGACTGATCGAGGCGGTTGCCGCCGGCAGCGAGCAGATGAGCGCCTCGATCCGCGAAATCTCCGAGACCATGGCGAAGTCGCGGGAGACCTCCAAGGTCGCGACCACGAGGGTCGAATCGGCGGATAACCAGGCGCAGAAACTGGCCACGGCCGCCCACGCCATGAGCGGCATTGTTGACATGATTTCGGGCATCACCAGCCAGATCAACCTGCTCGCACTCAACGCCACGATCGAATCGGCGCGAGCGGGCGAAGCCGGGCGAGGCTTTGCAGTGGTCGCTTCCGAGGTGAAGAACCTCGCCGGCCAGGCCAAGCGCGCGACCGACACGATCACCTCCGAGATCGACGCGTTGAACACCATCTCCGGCGACGTCGCGAGCTCGCTCAGCGCGATCAAGGTTGCGATCGCCGGCGTCAACGAGTTCATCGCCTCCACCGCCGCCGCGGTCGAGGAGCAGAGCATCGTGACCTCCGACATGTCGGCCAACATGCAGCGCGCCTCGGCAGAGCTGTCATAGGGCGTCGTCTCCGCTGTTTTTAGTCCTGTCCTCCTTCGGGGGCCTCTGAAAAAGTGGCCACCGCAGGGGGACGGTTCAAGCGTGAGCGCGCCGCTCCAGCGCCATAAGCTCTTCCTCATCGATACCGAAGCACAGTAAAAGGAGCGGCTGCTCACGCGCGCCCGTATTTCGACACAGGACAAATCGCCCATGCCCGCCTCCCCGCAAAAAGTCGCCCTCGTCACCGGAGCCGCGCGCGGCATCGGACTTGCGACCGCGAAGAAGTTCCTGGCCGAGGGCTGGCGTGTGGCGCTGCTCGACATCGAGGGCGAGTTGCTCGGCCGGGCGGTCGCCGGGATCGACCAAAACGAGGTGACGCTGGCGCTGACCTGCGACGTCTCCGACGCAGCTGCCGTGAGCGATGCGATGACGACGATCGAGCGGCGGTTCGGCCGGTTGGATGCGCTGGTCAACAATGCCGGCATTGCCGTGTTCGCACCGCTGATGGAGACATCCGAGACCGATTGGCGCCGCGTGCTCGAGGTCAATCTCACCGGCCCCTTCCTCTGCACCAAGGCGGCCGTGCCCTTGATGCGCGAGGGCCATGGCGGCGCCATCGTCAACATCACCTCGATCTCGGCGGTGCGCGCCTCGACGCTGCGCTCGGCCTACGGCACCAGCAAGGCCGGACTCGCACACCTGACCAAGCAGCTCGCGGTCGAGCTCGCCTCTCTCAACATCCGCGTCAACGCGGTCGCGCCGGGGCCGGTCGACACCGCGATGGCCAAGCAGGTGCACACCAAGGAGATCCGCGCGGACTATCACGACGCCATCCCGCTCAACCGTTACGGCCTGGAGGAGGAACTCGCGGAAGCGATCTACTTCCTGTGCTCGGCAAATGCGAGCTACATCACCGGCCAAATTTTGGCCGTTGATGGCGGCTTCGATGCGGCCGGGATCGGCCTGCCGACGCTGCGCGGTCAAAGACGGAACGGGTAGGTACGAAAATTGTAAGGTAGGTAACGGCGCGTGAGCGCCGTATCCACCACGTGACATTGGTGGACACGGCGCGCTTTGCCCACCCTTACGAAACCGAGCTTGTGGAGTGCTCCATGCGACGCGCTTTCGTCAAAGCCCTGATGCTCGCATCGGCACTTCTTGCGATTTCGCCGGCCGCCGCCGAAATCCGCATCATCCAATCTCCGGGCGGACAGGTCGGACCGTTCCTCGATTTGTTCGAGAAGGTACGCGAGAGCGGCGAGCGCGTCGTGATCGACGGTCCCTGCCTGTCTGCCTGCACGCTGGTGCTGAGCATCGTGCCGGAGGAACGCATCTGTGTCACCAAGCGCGCCGTGCTGGGCTTCCACGCAGCACGTTCGGTGGACCGGCGCGGGCGCTTTTATGCCGAGCCGGAAGCATCGGTCGCTGTGCTTGCCGCCTATCCCGGCCCGGTCCGCGACTGGATCAGCCGCCGCGGTGGCCTCACCTCGCGGCTGCTTCTGCTCAAGGGGCGTGATCTCGCCGCGATCTATCCGCGCTGCCGCTGACGAATGTGGCAACCGCGCCGCATGTGACGTGAACGAGTTATGTGAACCGCGTCACACCAATGGCATTTGGCTTGGCTGGCGCGAGGCCATACGGCAGGTTCCCTGTGCTCGCACCGAATGTGCGCACCGGGTCTGCTACGCCATCACGCTTGGCTGCCTTCAATAAAGAGTCTGGATCACCGGCCCCAGCTTCATGCTGACGCAGATAAGCATCCCCCACAGGGCAAAATTGATCTGTAGCGCCGCCGCCATCGGTCGCTCCCCTTCCACAAGTGACGTCCACCCCAGCTTTTTAGATTTTATGAGTCACCAATAGCGATTCTGACGTGCTCATCACAGCCCAATATTGCGTCAATTGTTGTGCGATGCAGTCCGCGCGGTTTCACGAAGCGGCCTCACTGCTCCCGCAAAGTGATGCGACTCGTTGAGTTCATTCCGCGGCCATGCCGGCCAACTCGTTTGCCTTAAGTTCCATTTCACCGACGCGATGCGAGTTCCCTGTGCGGAGCGTGCGCATTGCGCGAACTTTGGGTCCGGCATGCTGCGACACGGCTTCATCTTGCTCACCTTCTGCACAGCGCTGCTCGGATGTGCAGTCGCATCGGCGCAGGAGCGTCGTCCGATCGCGTGGGATGGCCTTGGCCAAGACCCCAATAAGAGCGCCGCCAACAAGAGCCGCCCTCATAACGCGAAGCGGCAAGCAGCGAGTCCCGCGCCTGCGGCGAGCGATCCAAATCAGGAACGGGAACGCGTGCTCGGCACCTTGCGGCCCTACTCCGAGGCGTGGTGGGCGGTCCACGACGAGATCGAAGCGGAGAACGACAGGCAACTCGGCACCAAGCTCGTCATCTGCCCTCGCTGCGTGCAGCCCTCGCCGCAAGGCGAGGAGGTGACCGGATCAATCCGGTAAAAGGGAATCGGCCGATCGGCGCGTGACGGAACGACGCTTGCGCCCTGTGACGGCTCCCTGTGTCCCCTCTCCCGCAGCATTTGGAGAGAGGGGATTTCCAACTCAACCCATGCGCGTCACATGCCTTCCGCCGGACAGTTCACCATCCAGGGAATGCCGAACTTGTCGACGCACATGCCGAAGCCCTTCGCCCAGAAGGTCTTGCTGAACGGCATGGTGACGCTGCCACCGTCGGCGAGCGCGTTGAACTTGCGCTCGCCATCGGCGGGATCCTTGACCGTGAGCGAAATCGAGAAGCCCTGCGGCTTGTGAAAATGCTCCGGCGGAGCGTCGGAGGCCATCAGCACGCTGCCGTCGGGCAGCGACATCCGCGCATGCATGATCGTCTTCTCGCGGCCGGGCGCGGCGGGCATATCCGGCGGCGCCTCCGAGGCACGCATCATCGCATCGATCTTGCCGCCGAGAACCTTGGCGTAGAAGTTGAACGCGGCTTCGCAATTATCCTGATAGAACAGATAGGCGTTGAGCATCGTTTCTCTCCTCTTCGTTTGCAGTGAGGTTTATTGTTTCTCGGCCAGCTTCTTGAGGCTGACGAGACCGGCCTCGAAATCCTTGCCGATCATGCTGTCCATGTTGATGAACACCTGCATGATCTTGGACATGAACGGAGCCGGACCGTACATCGCCCATGTGACCAGAGTGGCATCGCCTTGCGGCACAAAGGTGAACTCGGCGGTGTTGTGACCTTCGAAAGGCCGCTCGAAATCGAGCTTGATGCGAAGCTTGGACGGCCCGTTCGCCTCGAGGATCTCCATGCGGCCGGCGCCGACATTGTTGTTGCCGTCCCAGGCATAGGTCGCGCCCTTGCCTTCCTCAGGGCCACCGAAGCTGCGCTTCATGGCGGGATCGCGGTTCTCGTAGGGGGACCAGCCGGTCCAGCGGTGGAAATCGGCAACCTGCGGGTAGATCGCACCGGCCGGCGCCTTCACCGCGAGGCTGCGCTCGACCCGGAAGGTGTCGGGTTTCGTCAATGCGAAGACGAGGACGCCCGCGATTCCGACCGCGAGCACGATGGCGATGATGGCAATGGCTTTCAGCATGGATGGCTCCGTGGATACGGGCAAAGGACGAAGCGGGAGGGCTGGAGCCGACAATTGATGGAATGTTTTTTGATCGTCATTTCGGAACGGTCCGAAGGACCAGTCTCCGGTGCGCAATTACGCCCCTGAGAATCTCGAGATTCCGGGTCCGATGCTTCGCATCGCCTTGGAATGACGAGGCGCCCCTATTTCGCCTTCGCAGTTTCCTTTGCCTTCGGCTGGCTGTCCCGGATCAGGCGATCGAGATGCATGCGGATATGGGCGGCTTCCGCGGATGTGTTGGCGAGGGCAATGGCGCGGTCGAAGGCGATGCGGGCTTCGTCGTTGCGGCCGAGCTGCATCAGGAAGGCGCCGCGTACGCCGTAGAAATGGAAGTAATTGGCGAGCTTGGGCGCCAGCGGCTCGATCAAATCGAGCGCGGCTTGCGGCCCCCGCACCTTGGAGACCGCGACCGCGCGATTGAGCGTCACCACCGGCGAGGGCTGCACGACCTCGAGCGCGCCGTAGAGCAGGTCGATCTGCGCCCAATCGGTCTCTTCCGGTGCCGCCGCGCGGGCATGCAGCGCGGCGATCGCAGCCTGGATCTGGTACGGCCCGCTGCGGCGATGGCGCATCGCCTTGTCGATCAAGGCAAGCCCCTCCGCGATCATGGTCCCGTTCCACAGCGAACGGTCCTGATCGTCCAGCAGGATCAGCGAGCCGTCCGCGGCAAAGCGCGCGGCGCTGCGTGCATGCTGCAGCAAGATGAGCGCGGTGAGCCCCATGATCTCCGGCTCGCTCGGAAACAGCCGCAGCAGCAGCCGTGCCAGCCGGATCGCCTCCTCGCAGAGCGGCTTGCGGATCTCGGCGGTGTCGCCGCTCGCCGAATAGCCCTCGTTGAAGATCAGATAGATCATCGCCGCGACACCGGCGAGCCTCTCGGAGCGCTCGACCGCGCCGGGCGCTTCGAACGGCGTCCCCGCCTCGGCGACCTTCGCCTTGGCACGGGTGATACGCTGCTCCATCGCCGCGTCCGAGACCAGGAAGGCACGCGCGATCTGCTTCACGGTCAGGCCCGAGACGATGCGCAGCGCCAGCGCGATCTGCTGCGTCGCCGGCAATTGCGGATGGCAGCAGATGAACATCAGCCGCAGGATGTCGTCGCGGTAGTGCGAGCCGTCGAGCCGCTCGGCGAGCGCCCCCTCGGCGTCGTCGAGATCGGAGATTGCCTGGTCGTCCTCAGGGAGCGGCTGCTGCCTGCGCGTGCGCCGCACCTCGTCGATGGCGACGTTGCGGCCGACCATGATCAGCCAGGCGGCCGGATCGCGCGGCGGCCCATTCTGCGGCCAGGTCTTCAACGCGCGCAGGCACGCGTTCTGGAAGGCCTCCTCGGCCGTGTCGAGGTCGCGGAAATAGCGCAGCAGCGCGCCGACCGCCTGGGGGCGCGCCGAGGTCAGCGCAGTCTCGATCCAGGCGGTGTCGGCTTCGCTCACGTCGAAAGTCCTCCCGGCCTGAACACGCCCACGGGGCGCACCTCATAGGCGCCGCCGGGATTGACGGCGCCGAGATCGCGGGCGACGTCGAGGGCCTCGTCGAGATTCTTGCAATCGACGATGTAGAAGCCGAGCAACTGCTCCTTGGTCTCGGCATAGGGGCCGTCGAGCACCAGCGGCGGGTCTTCCTTGCGCAAGGTCGCCGCCGCCGTGGTCGGCAACAGCCGCGCCACCGGGCCGAGCCGGCCTTGTTGGGTGAGCTTCTCCTGCACCACGGCGAGCTTCTTCATCACGGCTTCGTCCTGCTCCTTGCTCCAGGAGCCGACGAAGTCCTCATCGTGATAGCAAAGGATGGCATAAAGCATAGGCGGCACTTTCCTCGTCTGTTCTAAAGACGCGCCAATATGCCCCGCTCCGACAGGACTGCGGAAAAAAATTGCAGGAAAAATCAGGCAGATCGTGCCAAGGAGGGCCTTCTCCAGCGGAACTTTGACGAGGCACTTCGCATGACCATGGGCACCCTGGCCGTCCTGATCAACAGCACGCAGCAGAACTGGTCGCCGGAGCGCTGGAAGGCCCGGTTCGACGCCGTCTGCGGCGACCGTCGCGTGGTGCTGCTGCCGGATGCCGGGCTCGACCCGGCCGAGGTGCACTATGCCGCGGTGTGGAAGCCGGTGCCGGGCGCTCTCGGCGCGTTTCCCAATCTGCGGGCCATCTTCAATCTGGGCGCCGGCGTCGATGCGCTGATGGCGGACAAGAGCCTGCCTGGCGTGCCGCTGGTCCGCGTCGCCGTGCCAGATCTCACCAACCGCATGACCGAATATGTCGTGCTGCACGTGCTGATGCACCACCGCCAAGAGCCCTATTTGCGGGCTTCGCAGCGCGCGAAGCGCTGGGAGCCGAGATATCAATGGCCCGCGAGCGCCGTGACGGTCGGCATCATGGGGCTGGGAACGCTGGGGTCCGATGCCGCCGACGTGCTGCGGCGGCTCGGCTTCCGTGTCGCCGGCTGGAGCCGCAGCCCCCGCACGATCGACGGCGTCGAATGCTTCCATGGCACCACGGGCATGGATGCGTTCCTGCGCAAGACCGACATCCTGGTCTGCCTGCTGCCGCTGACGCCGGAGACGCACGGCATCCTCAACCGCAACGTCTTCGCAAAGCTCAACCACAACAGCCCGCTCGGCGCACCTGTGCTGATCAATGCCGGCCGCGGCGGCCTGCAGAATGAGGCCGACATCCTGGCCTGCCTCGACGACGGCACGCTGGGCGCCGCCTCGCTCGACGTCTTCGTGCAGGAGCCGCAGCCGCAGGACAGCCGGTTCTGGACCCACCCCAAGGTGGTGCTGACACCGCACAACGCAGCCGACACCGATGCGGACGCGATCTCGGCCTATGTCGCCGAGCAGATCGCACGGTTCGAGGCTGGCGGCGCGCTGGACAACGTGGTGGACCGGACGCGGGGGTATTAGGCTTTAGCTGGCCGGAAGAGGCACGCGCGCCTCATGCCAGGTGGGTCAGACAGCCCTGCCCCGACGATCTCTCCCCACAACCACTGCGCTCCGGCGGTATCCCGTTCATCCTCTCTTAGCGAGAACTTGATATGCGTCCTTAACCAACGGTCAACGAACGAGTCGGATATGCGCGCGAGCCTCGGTCTCAGGATGCGGATCACGGTTGCCCTCGCGGTGACGGCGGCGGCGACGGCACTGTTTGCCGTGCTCGGGGCGATGTGGATCATCGCCGGGATCATCGACCGCGCCGACCAGCGCGAGCTGCGCAGCCATTACGATGCCCTGCTGTCGCGGATCGCGGAAGAGTCGCACCGCGCGGCCGCCATGAGCACGGTCGTGGCCGCGATGCCGGCGACGCAGGATGCGATGGCCAAGCAGGACCGCAGCGCCCTGACGGCCCTGTTCGGGCCGGTCTTTGCCGCGACAAAATCGGAATACGGTGTCGAGCAGTTCCAGTTCCATACGGCGCCGGCGACCTCGTTCCTGCGCGTGCACCAGCCCGCGAAATTCGGCGACGACCTCTCCGGCTTCCGCAAGACCGTTCTGGTCGCCAACCAGGAGCACAAGGTCGTCGTCGGCCTCGAAGGCGGCGTCGCCGGGCTCGGCATCCGCGGCGTGGTGCCGATCGCGCAAGGGGGCAAGCAACTGGGCACGGTCGAATTCGGCCTGACCTTCGGCCAGTCCTTCCTCGACGATTTCAAGGCGAACCGCCACGTCGACATCGCCTTCCATCTGGCCGACGGCTCGGCCTTCAAGCTGTTCGGCGGCACGCTGAAGGGCAAGAGCTTCTTCGACGCGGCTGATTACGGCCGCGCCACCGCCGGCGACTTCACCGTGAGACAGGCCAAGCTCGACAACATTCCGGTCGCCGCGCTGCTCGGACCGATCAAGGATTTCTCCGGAAAGCCGCTCGGCGCCGTCGAGCTGGTGATGGACAATGCCGATTACGTGGCCTCGGCCGACCGCGCCTGGCTGCTTGCCTTCGGCATCGCCGCGCTCGGCCTCGTGCTGGCCGCGATCGTCGGCTATCTCATTGCCCGCAGCATCTCGCGTCCGATCCTCGCCATCACATCCGTCATGCGCGAGCTTGCGGACGGGCGCATCGACGTCCCCGTTCCCGCCAGCAAGGCGAATGACGAGGTCGGTGCGATGGTGAAGGCGGTCACGGTGTTCCGCGACAATGCCGTGAGATTCAACGAGCTCCAGGCCGAGCAGCTGGAAGCCAAGGCGAAGTCGGAGGCGGAGAAGCGGCGCGCCTTCGCCGCGCTTGCCGACAATTTCGAGGCCAGCATCCGCGACGTCGTCACCACGGTGTCCTCGGCCGCGGTCGAGATGGAGCATACGGCCCGCTCGATGTCGGCCATCGTCGAGCAGTCGAGGCAGCAGACGCGCGCGGTGTCGTCGGCCTCGACACTGGCCTCGGAGAACGTGCAGACCGTCGCCGCAGCGGCGGAGGAACTGTCCTCGTCGATGACCGAGATCAGCCGCCGCCTCGCCCACGCGACCGAGGTCGTCGGCAAGGCCGCCAACGACGGACGGCAGTCGAATGCACGCGTGCAGAGCCTGGCGGAAGCCGCACAGAAGATCGGCGACGTCGTCTCCTTCATCAACGGCATCGCCGGCCAGACCAACCTGCTCGCGCTGAACGCGACCATCGAAGCGGCGCGTGCGGGCGAAGCCGGCCGCGGCTTTGCCGTGGTCGCTTCCGAGGTCAAGGCGCTGGCGACGCAGACGGCGAAGGCGACCGAGGAGATCGGCGCACAGGTCACGGCCGTGCAGGGCGAGACGTCAGGCGCGGTCGACGGCATCCAGTCGATCTGCGCGACGATCCAGCAGGTCGACGAAATCTCCGCCGCGATTGCGGCTGCCGTCGGCCAGCAGGGCACGGCGACACAGGAGATCGCACAGAACGTCCAACAGGCCGCCGCCCGCACCGGCGAGGTCTCGCAAAACATCGCGGGCGTCACCGACGGCATCGCCGCCACCGGCACGGCGGCGGAGGAAGTGCTGGGTTCGGCGATCGAGCTGTCGAAACAGTCGCAGCGGCTGCGCGACGAGGTGGATCGCTTCCTCGGGCAGATCCGCGCGGCGTAGGGGACGAAACCAACGCGGCGACTTCAGTGTCGTCCCCGCGAACGCGGGGACCCATAACCACAGGGAGAAGTTGCGGCGCAAGGTGGCGACTCCGAGTCCTCGCCCAATGACTGCTGCGGCGTATGGGTCCCGGATCTGCGCTCCGCTTCGCTGCGCTTGTCCGGGACGACAGCCTACTCCTTGGCTCCCACCATCACGTCGATCGCGCCCTTGACGATTGCTTCCAGCTCGTTGCGGGGAACGCGGGCGCGCGAGCGGATGGCGATGGTGTGGACGGTGGCTGATGCGATCTGGGCCAGCACGGCTGGATCGGCGCTCTCCGGCAACTCGCCCTTCTCCTTGGCGCGGCGGAAGCAGTTCGCAAAGGCCTTGTCGAGTTCGGTGAGCCCGTCGAGCACCATGGCGCGGATCTCGGGATCACCAACGGCTTCCGACGCCGCGGTCACCACCGTGAAGCAGCCGCGCGGACCGGTCTCGCCGGACAGATAGATGCTCAGCGCCGAGGCGAAGATGCGCTCCAGCCGCTGGCGCACCGGCATCTCCTCGCGAAAGATGGCAGCCATGGAGGCCCGCGCTTCCTCGCGGTAGCGCTGATAGCTCTTGATGTAGAGCTCGCGCTTGTCCCCGAAGGCGCCATAGAGGCTCGGGCGGTTCATGCCGGTGGCCTCGCTGAGGTCGTCGAGCGAGGTCGCGGCAAAGCCCTGCCTGCGAAACAGGTCGAGCGCCTTGCCGAGCGCGACCTCCGGCTCGTAAGCGCGCGGCCGACCGCGGCGCTTGGGCTCACTGGCAACAGCTGGCGGCTTCGGTTTTTGTACCATTTCGCAAAATAATCCTTGACCGACCCTATATTATGCAAGACAGTACAAAAATCAATCTGGCCAGGTTGAGCGAAACCTCAAGAATTGCCCAAGGAGGCTACAGATGGATCTCTATTTCTCGCCGCTCGCCTGTTCCATGGCGACCCGCGTCGCGCTGTATGAAGCCGGCGCCCGGGCGAATTATCTCGAGGTCGACCCGGCGACCAAGAAAGTGCTGAGCGACGGCTCCGACTTCCGCGCCGTCAATCCGCTTGGACTGGTGCCGACGCTGCGCACCGACGAGGGCGTGGTCCTGACGGAGAATGCGGCGATCCTGCAATACGTCGCCGACCGCTTCCCGCAATCCGGGATCGGCGCCGCAGAGGGCATCGACCGCACGCGCCTGCACCAATGGCTGTGCTTCATCGGCACCGAGCTGCACAAGGGCCTGTTCATTCCCGTGCTCGATCGCAAGGCGCCGCAGGAAACCAAGGCCTATGCGCTGGAGAAGAACCTGTCGCGGCTCGACTATCTCGACAACTACCTGAAGGGGCGCGACTTCCTGCTCGATCATTTCAGCGTGGCGGACGCCTATCTCGTCACCGTCATCAACTGGACCATGGCGACGCCGCCGATCGAGCTTGCGAAATGGCCGAACGTGAAGGCCTATTACGAGCGCCTGCGCCAGCGGCCTTCGGTGGCAAAAGCGATTGCGGAAGAGTTCGAGCTGTACAAGGCCGAGCTCGCGCGCAAGAAGGCGGCGGCATAGGCCGGACTGAACGCTGCGCTGTCGTTCAAGTCGTTGTCCCCACGAGGGGACAACGACTTGCTGCAGGTCCGAGATGGTCCGCAGGCAAGCCGCAGGCACACTCCCTCGAAATTCGCTCAGGCCGCCCTGACACCATCAAGGAAGCGACCGACCTCCGTCCGCAACCGCTCGCTGTCGCTTGAAAGCGCTTGCGCCGCATTGAGAACCTGGGACGAGGCCGAGCCGGTTTCGGTCGCGCCACGCTGGACGTCCGTGATGTTCGACGAGACCTCGTGGGTGCCTTGAGCGGCCTGCTGCACGTTGCGTGCGATCTCCTGGGTCGCCGCGCCCTGCTCCTCGACAGCCGCCGCAATGGTCGACGAGATCTCCGACAAGGACTTGATCGTGCTTCCGATCATCTTGATGGCGTTGACCGAGTCCTGGGTCGCGCCCTGAATGCCGGAAATCTGCTGGGAGATCTCGCCGGTGGCCTTGGCGGTCTGCTCGGCCAGGGCCTTCACCTCGGAGGCGACGACGGCAAAGCCGCGGCCGGCTTCGCCGGCCCGCGCAGCCTCGATCGTTGCGTTCAATGCGAGCAGATTGGTCTGACCCGCGATCGTGGTGATGAGCTCGACCACGTCGCCGATCCGCGCCGCAGCCTTGGACAGCTCACCGACCTTCTGATCGGTGATGCGCGCCTGCTCGACCGCCTCATTGGCCATTCGCGCGGATTCCTGGACCTGCCGGCCGATCTCGTTGACGGAGGATGACAACTCCTCCGTCGCGCTCGCGACGGACTGCACGTTGGTCGAGGCTTCTTCGGAAGCCGCCGCAACCATCGTCGCGAGCTTCTCTCCGCGCTCCGCGGTCGAGGTCAGCGTGTTCGCCGAGGCCTCCAGCTCCGTCGAGGCCGACGAGACGGTTTCGATGATCTCGCCCACCGCGCTCTCGAAACTGCCGGCGAGCTTGATCATCTCCAGCTTGCGCTGGGTCGCTGACCTCTTCTCGGTCGCCTTCAGCTCGTCGCGGTCGAATCGAACGATGGCCTGTAGCGTCTGCAGGTTTCGCAAGGCAACGCCGAGCTCGTCGTCTCTTTCGACAACGATGCGGTTGTCGAGCTTGCCCTGATTGATGCTGAGCATCGCATCGTTCAGGCGCTGAAGCGGGCGGACGATGGCACGGATGGTTTGCCGGCTCACGAGCCCGCCGATGGCGATGCTCGTCACCAGGAGGGCAAGCGCCGCGCCGACCAGCCAGCCATATTCGTGTTCGGCCGCGTCGTATTCGGCCTTGGCTTCCTTGACCTGGATCGCCACGAGCTTGTCGAGATCGGCTTTCGCCGCCTCGTACAGCTCGCGCGCCTGCCCGGCCAGCACGGCGGCGAGCTCGTCGTACTTTCGCTCGGCAGCGAGCGACAGCGCCGGCTTCAGCCCTTGCTCGACATATTTCACGCGCTTGGGCGTGAAGCTGTCGGCAACACCTTTTTCTTCCGGCGTCAGGTAGGTCGCCATGTAGTCGGCCCAGGCCTTCCCAACCTTCTCCAAATTGGCGTTCACCTTGGCTGTGATTCCTTCGACCGGCTTTCCGGCGCGTCCATTGGCGGCCGCCTCGAACAGCAGCACCGTGTTGTCTCTCATCCGGTCATTGATTTCGAAGAGCTGTGCCAGCGGCACCGCGCGGTCCTCGTAAATCGATTGCAGCCGCGAATTGCTTTGGCGTGTCCCCTGCAAGCCCATGACGCCGATCACGAGCAGGAACAGCGAGAGGATGGCGACAAGCGTCACCAGGCGCGCATTCAGCGTGCCCGGGAAGATGGCCAACCGATCGCTGAACGAACGTCTGCGGAGCATGCCGGCGTCCAGCCTATAGTCGTGCGGCTTGTTCTCCCGGATCTTCGCATACACCTGCTCGGCTTCGGCGCGCTGGTCGGCAGGCAGCTTGGTGCGGATGGAGCTGTATCCGACGATCTGTCCGTTCTCTCGAATGGGAGACGCCGTCGCCAGCACCCAATAGAAGTCGCCGTTCTTGCGCCGGTTCTTGACGGCACCCGACCAGGGCTTTCCTTGCTGGAGCGTGGCCCACAGATTTTCGAAGGCCGCTGGCGGCATATCCGGATGGCGGATGATGTTGTGAGGCTGCCCCATCAACTCCGCCTCGGCAAACCCGGAGGCCTCGACGAACTGATCGTTGAAGTAGGTCAGTTTCCCTTTCGTATCGGTGCGCGAGACGATGAGGGCTTCGTCGGTAATGGGATATTCGGTGGTCGTGACCGGAAGATTGGTCCGCATGGGAGCCTCCAACGTGGCATTCGCAAAAATCGAACCTGTGAACTTCAGGTAAGCGCCGAAAGGATTTAATTTGCCTAAAGACCGAGCAGCGATCCGAACAATGAAATCATTTTGTCGCACGGTTTTCGGCAAAAGCGCATCTCATACGGGAGACCGTAGAACCACGGCAACCGCAGGATGGTCGAGATGATCCTGCAGTGTCACATGCATTCGCGATCGCGCGTTGCAACTCTGATCGCATGAACATTGCAGCCGCTTCTCGTTCGCAGCTAGCCGCACGGCACGCGCGGTAAAATCGTGACGATGCCGTGCCGCGGCGTCAGCAACAAGACGAAGCGTAGCTACGGCGCGTCACTCGTGTCCCGGACGCGCTGCAGCGTTCTTACGCTGCTGCTCCAGGAGCGAATTACCCGTACAGCATCCGCGGCAGGATCGTGACGATGCCCGGCCACAGCGTCAGCAGCAGCACGAAGCCGACCATGATCATCAGATAGGGCATCGTGACGCGCGCGATGTAGCCGAGGCCGTCGTCCGTCAGGCCCTGGATCACGAACAGGTTGAAGCCGACCGGCGGGGTGATCTGCGCCATCTCGACGGCGAGCACCAGGAAGACGCCGAACCAGATCTCGTCGAAGCCCGCACCCTTCACGATGGGCAGCACGATCGGCAGCGTCATCACGATCATCGAGAAGCCGTCGAGGAAGCAGCCGAGGACGAGGTAGAAGATGACCAGCACGACGATCAGCATGAAGGGCGACAGGCCGAGCCCCTTGACGAAGGCGGCGACCGCTTGGGGAATTCCGAGGAAGGCCGCGGCGTTGCCGAGGATCGAGGCCCCGAGCACGATCAGCGCGATCATCGAGCAGGTGACGACCGAGCCGATCAAGACGTCGCGCATCACCTGCTGCGACATCGCGCCCTGCGCCCAGGCCACCAGCGCCGCGCCGAGCACGCCGACGGCGGCGGCTTCCGAGGGCGTTGCGAGCCCGCCATACATAGAGCCGAGCACGCAGGCGATCAGGAACAGCGCGGGCGCGAGATCCTTCAGCGCGGCGAAGCGCTCACCCCACGGCACCTCCGAGAGCTTTGCTTCCGTCTCCGGCACCATCGCGGGCTTGAGGCTGGTGTGCAGCATTACCCAGGCCATGAAGGTGGCAGCGAGCAGGAAGCCCGGCAGCACACCGGCCGTGAACAGCTTGAGAATCGAGACGTCGCCGAGCACGCCGTAGATGATCATGATGTTGGACGGCGGAATCAGGAAACCCAGGGTGCCCGCGCCGGCGAGCGAGCCGATCGCGATGTCGCGGGAATAGCCGCGGCGCAACAGCTCGTTGAGCGACATGCGGCCGATCACCTGCGTGGTCGCGGCCGACGAGCCCGAGATCGCCGCGAAGATGGTGCAGCCGATCACGTTGACATGCAGAAGACGGCCCGGCAGCAGCCCGGCCCAGGGCGCCAGCCCCTGGAACAGCGAGCGCGACAGGCGGGTGCGGAACAAGAGCTCACCCATCAGGATGAACAGCGGCAGCGCCAGCAGCTCCTGCGTGGTCAGGATGTTCCAGGCGTATTGCGGCAGCAGCTTGTCGAGCGGGATCGACCGGAACATCGCGAGCAGCAGCGTCGCGGTGAGCGCAAGCGTCAGGCCGATCCACACGCCGCAGGCCAGCAGCGCAAACAGGATCGCGAACAGGGCAACGACTTCGATGGTCATGCGATCCTAAATCCGGGAGCGGGCAAGGCGGTCATTCGACGGGCGAGGCCTTCATGCGGTGATCTTCCAGCGGCAGGCCGAGCACGGCCTGGATTGCCCGCGCCAGGAACTGCAGCGTGAGCAGCAGCATGCCGAAGGTGACGACGGCTTCCGGAAACCACAGCGGCGTATCGCTCGAGGTCGAAACCTGGCCGCGCGTGTACGCGGCAAAGGCGAACTTCGCCATCGACGATGTCAGGAAGGCCATGAAGGCGAAGCCGGCCGCGGCCGAGAGGATCTCGAGCCCGCGCTGCACCGCCACTGGGGCGTTCTTCAGGAGCAGCACGACGCGGATGTGGCCGCCGACCCGCAAGGTCATGGCGGCGCCGAAGGTGAACGACGCCGCCATCAGATAGGAGGAATACTCCCAGGCGATCGAGATGCTCGGCGGAAAGAACGGCAGAAAGTTCGACAGGAATCGCGTCGCGACCTCGCACAGCATCAGCAGCGTCAGCATCAACAGGCAGCCGCCGCCGATCCAGCCGTCGAGCCGGCCGAGACGATCGATGCCGTCGAGCAGGATGCGCAGCGGCGCGGGCGCCGCTGCGTTGAGGCTCTGTGGTGCTTCGGGCGAAACGCTCACCACGACGCCGCCCTCAGCCGCGCTTCATGTCGGCGAGATAGGCCCGCACCGGCTTGTCGGCCGCCGGCACGCGCTTGAGGAAGGCGTCCAGCTGCGGCGCGGTCTTGGCGCGGATGTCCTTCATCATCGCGTCAGAGACCGGCACCACCTCCATGCCGCCCTCCTTGAGGCGGTTGAGGCTGTCGACGTCGGCCTTGAGCGAGTTCGCCCAGAAGCCCGGCTCCATCTTCGCGGCGATATCCGCCACGAGCTTCTGCTGGTCCGCGGGAAGCGCCTTCCAGGAATCGAGATTGACGGTGAGCATCTGCGACGACCAGACGTGGTTGGTCGGGTAGACATATTTCAGGAATTCCCAGAACTTGCCGTCGACACCTGATACCGACGAAGTGGAGACGCCCGATACGGCGCCCGAGGCGAGCGCGGGAATCGTCTCGCCCCAGGGGATCATCACCGCCGCCATGCCGATCGCATTCAGCATGTCCACCGCATTCTTGTCGGGCACGCGGATCTTGATGTTCTTCAGGCCCTCGACGTCGGCGACCTTGGCCTTGAGGTGCAGATACTGCGTCGGCCACGGCACGATGTAGAGGATCTTCTGGTTGTTGCGCGCGGCGATCTTCTCGTATTCGGGCCGCACATATTTGTGCAGCACCTTCAGCTCGTCCACGGAGCCGCAGAGGAACGGAATGCTCTCGACGCCCATGAAGGGCTCGTCGCCGACCTGCTGGATGTTGAGGACGTCGGCGAGCGGCACCAGGCCGTCGCGCACCGCGCGCAGATGCTCGGGTCCCTTGAAGCCGAGCTGGCCGCCGGCCTTCACGGTGATGGCGACCGCGCCGCCCGTCTGCTTCTTCACCTCCTCCGCGAAGGCCATTGCGTTCTGGGTGTGGAAATTGCCGTCGGGCCAGACCGTCGACATATCCCAGTTCGTCGTCGCCGCCCGCGCGCGGGTCGAGATGTGGCCGGCGGCGAGCAGCGTCGCTGCGCCCGCGGTGAAATTCCGTCGCGTGATCATCGAGCCCCTCCGTTTGTTACCACGTGCACTGACACCGTCAGCGCGCGTATCCATAAACTGCAACAGCATTGTCCGCGGACACGAGCCCGCTTTCGATATCGTTCTGGACCGCCGCACGATCGCGCTCGGTCGGCGCGCCGATGCCGGCACCGCCGGGCGTCAGCACCACGAGGCGGTCGTCCGGCGGCACCTGCTGAAAGCCCTTGCCGCGTAGCTTCTTGCCGGACTTGAGGCCGACATAGCCGGCTTCGCCGTTCTTGCCGCCATCGCGTCCGCGCGGCGGATGATCGATGCGGTCGAAGGCCGCGAGGATGTCGAACGGCGCATCGACGCCGCTGCCGACCTCAATGATCTGGCCGAGACCGCCGCGGGTGCGCCCTGCCCCGCCGGAATCCGGACGCAGCTCCTTGCGCCAGAAGATCAAAGGCGTCTGCGTCTCCGCGATCTCCACCGGCGTGCCGCGCACGCCGCTTGGATAAGCGGTGGCTGACAGGCCGTCCTTGCCGAAGCGCGCGCCGGTGCCGCCATTGGACGTCACCGCCATCGAGAACCCGTAATTGCCGCCGACGCCGGAACGGGTCTGGCCGCGGACGTTGAGATTCCACAGGCAGGAGGTGCCCTCCGCCGGCACGCGCTCGGGGATGATCTGACGCAGGCAGCCGAACACCACGTCGGGCAGCATCTGGCCGATGATGTGGCGGGAGGCCACGGGCGCCGGCTTCGGCGCATTGAGGATCGCGCCCGCCGGCGCCGAGACCGTCAGCGGCGAGAGCGAGCCGGCATTGTTCGGGATTTGCGAGGCGACGACGCAGCCGAGGCCGAACACGGTGTAGGCGGTGGTGTAGGACAGCGGCACATTGATGCCGAATTTCGAGGCGGCGGACGTGCCGTCGAAATCGACGTGGATGCCGTCGTCCGAGATCGTCAGCGTCGCCGCCAGCGTCACCGGGGCATCATAGCCGTCGACGACCATCGTGTTGCGCCAGCTGCCCTTCGGCAGCTTTGCGATCTCGGCCAGCACCGCCTCGCGCGAGCGATCGCAGATGTAGTCGCCGAGCTCGTCGAGCGTGTCGATGCCGAACTCGGTCATCATCTCGACCAGGCGCTCGCAGCCGACGTCGTTGCAGCCGGCGAGCGAATAGGTGTCGCCCTCGGTGTCGATCGGCAGGCGCGTGTTGGTGCGGATCATCGCCATCAGCGTCTCGTTGACGACGCCCTGGTCGATCAGCTTCAGCATGGGGATGTAAAGCCCCTCCATGAACACGTCGGTGGCGTCAGGGCCGAAGCCGATGCCGCCGATGTCCATGAGATGGCTGGTGCAGGAGAACAGCGCCACCGGCTTGCCGTCCTTGAAGCAGGGCGTGGTGACGACGAAATCGTTGAGGTGGCCGGTGCCCATCCAGGGGTCGTTGGTGATGTAGGCATCACCCTCCTTCATCGTCGCCAGCGGAAAATGATTGATGAAGTGCTTGACCGATTCCGCCATCGAGTTGACGTGACCGGGCGTGCCCGTCACCGCCTGCGCCAGCATGCGCCCCCTGAGGTCGAACACGCCGGCGGAGAGGTCGCCGCATTCGCGCACGATCGGGCTGAAGGCGGTGCGGAGCAGCACCTGCGCCTGCTCCTCGACCACGGCGATCAGCCGGTGCCACATGATCTGAAGGTCGATCAGGCTCGCGCCATTTGCCTTGCTCATGATCAGGCCGCCTTTCGTTCCATGACGATGCTGCCGGCACCGTCGATATGCGCGTTGAAACTGGTGGAGACAAAAGTAGATGTTTCGTCCTCCGCGATCACGGCGGGTCCCGCAATGGTCGCGCCCGGCGCCATGTCCTCGCGGCGATAGAGCGGGATCTCGATGACCTCGCCGGCGCGGCCGTCGAAGAACTTCCGGCTGCCGGACGCCTTGGCCGCGGGCTTGCGCGCGACGGAAGCAACGGCCGGCGGATTGCGCGCCTCGGTGGTCGCCAGCACCGACCAACTCAAGACTTCGATCGCCGCGCCTGGAATGGCCCGCTCGAACATCGCGGAATAGTCCGCCTCGAACTTCTGACGCAGGCCCGCGAGATCGGCTGTCGTCAGCCGCCGGTTCGGCAGCTCGACGGATATCTCATGACCCTGGCCGACATAGCGCATGAAGGCGGCACGGCGCTCGCGCACCGGCGCACCGGCAGCGCCAGGCTCGACCAAAGCGCGCGCTTCGGTCACCATCTCCTGCAAGAGGTCGGAGACCCCCTCGGTGTCGAAATCGTCGAGCCGGACATGACGGCTGCGCACCAGCTCATAGGCGATGGGAGCTGCCAGGAAGCCGACGGCCGAGCCGACGCCGGCATTCGACGGCACGATCACCCGGGAGACGCCGATCTTCTCGGCAACGCGCGCCGCATGCAGCGGCGCGGCGCCGCCAAAGGCAATCAAGGTGTGCTGGCCGACGATCTCACCGCGCTCGACCGCGTGGACACGCGCCGCACTCGCCATGTTCTCGCAGACGACTTCGTGCACGGCATAGGCCGCGGTTTCCGCGGACAAGCCGAGCGGCTCGCCGACGTCACGCAGCAGCGCCTGCTTCGACAGCTCGGGGTCGAGCTTGATCGTGCCGGCGGCGAACGCATCGGGATCGATCATGCCCAGCGCAACGTCCGCATCGGTCACCGCCGGACGCTGGCCGCCGCGGCCGTAGCAGGCGGGGCCCGGCTCCGACGAGGCGCTCTCCGGGCCGACCGTGACGCGCTTCATGGCGTCGACATGCGCGATCGAGCCGCCGCCGGCGCCGATCTCGACCATCTCGATCACGGGGATGCGCACCGGAAGGCCGGAGCCCTTGAGGAAGCGCGCGGCGCGATCGACCTCGAACACGCGCGAGGTCTCGGGCTGGTACTTCTCGATCAGACAGATCTTTGCGGTGGTGCCGCCCATGTCGAAGGACAGCACCTTGCTCTCGCCAAGCCTTGCCGCGATCTGCGCCGCGAAGATCGCGCCGCCGGCGGGGCCGGATTCGACGAGACGCACCGGAAAACGCCGCGCCGTCTCGATCGAGGTGACGCCGCCGCCCGAGGTGACGAGGTAGATCGCGCCGCGGAACTGTTCGACCTGCAAGGCGTCGGCCATGCGGGCGAGATAACCGTCGATCAGCGGTTGCACATAGGCATTCGCGACCGCAGTCGATGTGCGCTCATACTCACGGATCTCGGGACAAACGGCGGAGGACACGGTCAAGGAGATGCCGGGCATCTCCTCGGCCAGGATCGCGGCGGCGCGGCGCTCGTGCTCGGGATTGGCGTAGGAGTGCAGGAAGGCGATCGCGACGCTCTCGACGCCCAGCTCGCGCAATCTTGGCGCGAGGCCTCGCACCGAAGCTTCGTCAAGCGGGAGGCGGACGGCGCCGTGAGCATCGACGCGCTCCGGCACGGTGAAACGCAGGGAACGCGGCGCCAGCGGCCTCGGCTTGTCGATGCCGAGATCGTACTGGTCGTAGCGGCTTTCGGTGCCGATATCGAGCACGTCGCGGAAGCCGTCGGTCGCGATCAGGGCCGTCCTGGCACCGCGGCGCTCGATGATCGCGTTGGTCGCGAGCGTGGTGCCGTGAATGAAGACGTCGATGTCGCTGATATGGGCGCGCGCGTCGGCAAGAATGAGACGCATGCCGTCCAGCACCGCCTGCTCGGGCCGCTGCGGCGTCGTCAGCAGCTTGCGCGTCTTGCGCGCCTCGCCCACGTCCAGCACGATGTCGGTGAACGTGCCACCGATATCGACGGCAAGCCGCACCTCGGCTCCCTCAAGCATTCCAAATTCTCCGTGCTGATCGTCTAGACTGTGGCTGAAAGCGCAGCAATTCCCGTGCCATGAGGCATGCCGGCAACGCCGTGCCCGGCTATTTTGCGCGGCACCTATGCAATAGGCAAGGCGTGTTCGCAGCCTGCGCGATCAGAGCAGGAATGCAAGCGCCGCCTCGCAGCGCTCCTCGACCTTGAGCGTCAGGAGATCGTCGGCGCGGGTGCGGCCGAGATTGACCGCCGCAATCGGAATGTTGCGCTGCGCGGCAGCCTTTACGAAGCGGAATCCGGAATAGACCATCAGCGACGAGCCGACGATCAGCATGGCATCGGCCTGCGACAGATGGTCCTGCGCGGTCGCGACGATGTCGCGCGGGACGTTCTCGCCGAAGAACACGACGTCGGGCTTGAGGATGCCGCCGCAGGCTTCGCAAGCAGGTACCGTGAACGACGAGAACTCCGCGTGCTCCAGATCGGCGTCGCCATCGGGCGCATCGGCGGCATCGAGCGTCAGCCATTCCGCATTGGCGCGGCCGAGCGCATCCTGGAATTCGCTCCGCGGCGTCTTCGCCCCGCAGCCCATGCAGCGGACCAGATCGAGCCGTCCGTGCAAATCGATCACCTGGCGGTGGCCGGCGGATTGATGCAGCCGGTCGACGTTCTGGGTCAGCAACATCTCGCAGCGCCCGCTCGCCTCGAGCCGCGCCAGCGCGTGATGCGCGTCGTTCGGCTTCGCCTGGCCGAACCGCCGCCAGCCGATCAGGCTGCGGGCCCAATAGCGCTGGCGCGTAAGCTCGTCCGACATGAAGGACTGGAAGTTGACCGGCTGGGTCCGCTTCCAATTGCCATTGCTGTCGCGATAATCGGGGATGCCCGAATTGGTGCTGCAGCCGGCGCCGGTCAGCACGAACAGCTTGTCGTGCCGATCGATGAAATCCTGGAGCGGAGGGGTTGCCAGCGGAGCGTTTGCCATGAGGCAGATGTAGGCTGCGCCGGGCGGTTTTGCCAGATCACGTCCTAGCTCGCCCAGTTCTCGCGAAACTCCGGGAATAGCGTCAGGCCTCCGCAGGCATAGAGGGTCTGTCCGGTGATGTAGCTCGCATCATCGGAGGCGAGGAAGGCGAAGACGGCGGCGATCTCCTCCGGCGTGCCGACGCGTCCCATGGGAATGTGGGAGGTGACGACGCCGCGTTTCTCCGGATCGCCGGTCCAGGCTTCATTGATCGGCGTGTCGATCGCGCCGGGCCCCACCGCGTTGACGCGAATACCACGGCCGGCGAACTCCAGCGCCAGCGTACGGGTCAGATTGGCCATGCCGCCCTTGCTGATCGAATAGGCGAGATAGCCGGGCTTCGGAATGATCTGGTGGACGCTGGAGCAGTTGATGATGCTGCCGCCTCCGCCGCGCTTGACGAAATGCGCAAGAGCCTTCTGCGCGCAGAGCACGGCGCCGTTCAGGTTGACGTCGATGATCCGGCGATAGGTTTCGACGTCGAGCGCCTCGCTCGGCGATTCCTTCTGAAAGCCGGCATTGTTGACGAGACAGTCGAGGCGCTTGAAGCGCGACAGGACCGTCTCGAACATCGCGGCGATGTCCTGCTCGCTGCCGACATTGGCCTTGACGATGCAATGATCGGGCTCGCCGTGACCGCGATCGCGCGAAGCGGCGCGCGCAAGCGCGCGCGTCTCCTCGGCCCGCTCCTCGTGCTCGAAATAATTGATGGCGACCGTTGCACCCTCCTGGGCAAGCCTGACGGCAACCGCGCGGCCGATGCCTTGTGAGGCGCCGGTCACCAGCGCGTATTGGCCGACGAGGCGCGAGGGAAACGAAGTCGAGCGATCGGGTTGCGGCATGGGTTCTCTCCGGAATGCCTCATCATCGACGGAAAGCGCCTTTTGTTCCATCCCTTCAGTGCATCCCTGGGATTCATTCCGCGCGGCGCGCGAGTGGCGAGGTCAGGATCTGATAGAGGATGATCGCGCCGAAGGTTGCGGTGCCGATCCCGCCGATCGTGAACGCACCGAATTTGAGCGTGAGATCGCCGGCGCCCGCGGTCAACGCCACGGCGACGGTGATCAGGTTTGCAGGATTTGCAAAGTCGACCTTATTCTCGACCCAGATCCGGCCCGCCATCGCCGCGATCAGTCCGAACAGCACGATCGAGAGGCCGCCGATGACGGGGCCCGGGATCGACAGGATCAGCGCGCCGAATTTCGGCGAGAAGCCGAGCAGGATCGACACGATGGCAGCGAAGGCGAACAGCAATGTCGAATAGACCTTGGTCGCGGCCATGACGCCGATATTCTCGGCATAGGTGGTGACGCCCGTGCCGCCGCCGCAGGCGGCGACGATGGTCGCAAGGCTGTCGGCGAACAAGGCGCGACCCAGATAGGCATCGAGACTGCGGCCCGTCATGGCGCCGACGGCCTTGATGTGGCCGAGGTTCTCGGCAACCAGAATGACGGCGACCGGCGCGATCAGGAAGATGGCGTCGGCCTGGAACGTCGGCGCTGTGAAGTTCGGCAGGCCGAACCACGGCGCGGCCGAAAGCTGGGTGAAGTCGATCGGCTTGCCGAAGCCGAGACCGTTCGCGAACAGCAGATACAGAAAATATCCACCGATCGCGCCGAGGATGATCGGCAGCCTGCGCCACAGGCCAGGGGCTGCGACGGCGACCACGCCGATGATCAGAACGGTCGCGAGCCCGATTGCCGTGTCGAACGTATTGGCGCTCACCGCCTTGACCGCGACGGGTGCGAGGTTGAGGCCGATCGCGGCGACCACGGCGCCGGTGACAGCCGGCGGCAGCAGCCGCTCGATCCAGCCGACACCGGACCACATCACGATCAGCGCGATCACGCCGTAGAGCACGCCGGCGCCAACGATGCCGCCGAGCGCAACCGAAATATTGGGATTCGCCCCCTGCCCGGCATAACCGGTGGCGGCGATAACGACGGCGATGAAGGCGAAGCTCGAGCCGAGATAGCTCGGCACGCGCCCGGCGACAATGACGAAGAAGATCAGCGTGCCGATGCCCGAGAACAGGACCGCAACGTTGGGATCGAACCCCATCAGCAGCGGGGCGATGATCGTCGAGCCGGACATCGCGACGCAATGCTGCAGACCGGAGACGATTGTCTGCCCCCATGACAGCCGCTCCTCCGGCATGATCACGCCCGAGGTCCTGAGTTTCCAGCGCGGAAAATAGCCCGGCGTTTGCTGGCCGGAGCCGGTTGCAGTCGTCATGTTCCCCCCAATTGCGGTGCAGCGATCGATCTTCGTGCGATCCGACAAAAATGTGATTGTCACTTCTGCGGTGGCCATCACATGGTGCAGATCATGCACGAGCCGAATCCTGCACCATCAATGCGTTCAGGGCACACTCTATGACACAAGTCGCGATCCAGCCAGCCATCCTCCGCCGGCACCAACCCTGGTACAAGATCCTCTACGTCCAGGTCCTGATCGCGATCGCGCTCGGCGTGCTGATCGGCTATGTCTATCCCGATCTCGGCAAGGCTCTGAAGCCGCTCGGCGACGGCTTCATCGCGCTGATCAAGATGATGATCGCGCCTGTCATCTTCTGCACTGTGGTGCACGGCATCTCCTCGATGGGCGACCTCAAGCGCGTCGGCCGGGTCGGGCTGAAGTCGCTGATCTATTTCGAAGCGGTCTCGACCGTCGCGCTCGCCGTCGGCCTGCTGGTCGGCGAAATCCTCCAGCCGGGCCACGGCTTCAATATCGATCCCGCCACGATCGATCCGAAATCGGTGGCGACCTACGTCACCAAGGCCAAGGAAGAGGGCATCGTCGCCCATCTGATGGCGATCATCCCCGACAGCTATCTGGGCGCGATCGCCCGCGGCGACCTGTTGCAGGTGTTGCTGATCTCGATCCTCTCGGGCTTCGCCATCGCCTTCCTCGGCAAGGCCGGCGAACCCATTGCGGATGCGATCGACAAGGCCGCGAAGATGTTCTTCGGCATCATCCGCATCATCGTGCGCGTCGCGCCGATCGGCGCCTTCGGCGCGATGGCGTTCACCGTCGGCGCCTATGGCCTCGGCTCGCTGCTCAACCTCGCCGCGCTGATCGGCACGTTCTATCTCACGAGCATCCTGTTCGTGCTGATCGTGCTGGGCGCGATCGCACGGCTCGCCGGCTTCTCGATCCTGCGCTTCATCGCCTACATCAAGGACGAGCTCCTGATCGTACTCGGCACCTCGTCCTCGGAGACGGTGCTGCCGCAGATGATCCAGAAGATGGAGCATCTCGGCGCCTCGCGCTCGGTGGTCGGCCTCGTGATCCCGACCGGCTACAGCTTCAACCTCGACGGCACCAACATCTACATGACGCTGGCGACGCTGTTCCTGGCGCAGGCGACCAACACCCATCTGACGATCTGGCAGGAGCTCGGCATCCTGGGCATCGCCATGATCACCTCGAAGGGTGCCTCGGGCGTGACCGGCGCCGGCTTCATCACGCTCGCCGCGACGCTCTCGATCGTGCCTGACATCCCGATCCAGTCGATCGCGATCCTGGTCGGCATCGACAAGTTCATGAGCGAGTGCCGCGCGCTGACCAATCTGATCGGCAACGGCGTTGCCTGCGTCGTGATCAGCATCTCCGAAGGCGAGCTCGACCGCGAGGCGCTGCACGAGACCATGGCCCACCCGCTGGAGATCGGCGAGGCGCTGGAGCCGGGTGGAAGCACGGCCTCATAGGCCAGCGCACCGCGAAGCCCCAGGTTCCGACGCGGTAGTTTCCCGGAGTAGTAAAATGATGCGGCAGGCGTCACAACAATCGGGTTGGGATCACGAAATTCATACTCATTTTTTCCACCCGACGCGCTGGGGGCAGGGCGTCGGGTTTTTGAAAATCACTGCCAAATTCAAAACTGCAAGGCGGGGTCAGATGATCCCGCCATCGATGCGCGGCAACTTGCCGGCAACATCGATCCGCCGCGTGATCCCGATTGCCTGCAAGAACGCTTCGTCGTGGCTGACGACGAGCAGCGCACCGTCATAGGCCCGCAATCCCGCTTCGACGGCTTCGATGGACTCGAGGTCGAGATGATTGGTCGGCTCGTCCAGGATCAAGAGGGACGGCGGCGTCTGCCCGCCCAGCACGCAAGCGAGCCCCGCGCGAAACATTTGCCCGCCGCTCAAACGTCCGGCGCCTTGCAAGGCGGCATCGGCGCGAAACATGAACCGGGCCAGCGCGGCATGGCACTCGTTCGCACCCGCTGCCGGATTGAGGCGCCGAAAATTGTCCAGGATGGAGAGCCCTGGGTCGAGCAGACTGACCCTCTGGTCGAACAGCGCGAGATCCGGCCTGACCCGTACCACGCCTGAAAGCGGTCGCAGCTCGCCCGCGACGAGTTTCAGCAGTGTCGTCTTGCCGGAGCCGTTGGGCCCGACCAGCGCGACGCGCTCCGGCCCGACGATCGCAAATGAGAGATCGCGCAAGATAGGCTGCTCCGGCCGGTAGCCGGCACTGACGCCGTCGAGCCAGAGCACCTCCCTGCCCGCCGGCAGACCCGTCGCCGGCAGCTTGACGGAAAGCGGCTGAAGGATCTCGACGCGCCGGCGCGCCGCGTCGACGGCCTCGCGCGCGTTTGCGCGCTGCCGCTCGGCGATCTGCGCAGTCTTGCCGCCGGTGTCTTCGCTGCGATCCTTGCGCGCTCCGGCCAGGATGCGCGGCATGTCGCCCTTGGCGCGCTTCTTTCTGCCGCCGCTGTCCTTGCGCGCCTTCTTCTCCGCGGCCTCCTGCGCCTTGCCGTCGATCTCGGACAGCCGCCTCTCGGCATGCGCGAGGTCGTGCCTGACGGCGGCGAGCTCGACGGCTTTCTGTTCGCGAAAGCTGCTCCAATTGCCGCCGTAGCGCGCGGCGCCGAGTGACGTCAGCTCGACAATCGCATCCAGGGTGTCGAGCAGGTCCCGATCGTGGCTGACAACGATCGCACCGCCGCGCCAGGCTGCCAGCAGATCGGTTACGGCCTTGCGTCCGTCCCGGTCGAGATTGTTGGTGGGCTCGTCCAGCAGCAGGAAGTCGGGCTCTGCGAAGATCAGCGCAGCGAGCCGAACCCGCGTGATCTGGCCGCCGGACAGGAACGACAGCTCGGTGTCGGGAGAGGAAGCGAACCCGAGGCGCGCCAGCGCGGCCTCCAGCCGCGCATCGAGTGTCCAGTCGATCGCAGCGATGTCGTCGGCGGAGGCCTCGCCCCGCTCGGCTCGGCGCTGCAGCTCGAGCGCCGGCCGCACGCCGAACAGATCGGCCACGGTCGCGCTTGCCGGCCATTGCACGTCCTGACGCAGCAGGCCGATGCTGCCGTTGACCAGAACGCGTCCGGACTGAGGAAGGTGCTCCCCTGAGATCGACGCAAGCAGCGTCGTCTTGCCGACGCCATTGCGGCCGACGAGACCGGTCCGCTCGTCCGCAAATGTCAGATCGACGTCGGAGAAAAGAGGACGGCCGTCAGGCGTGGACAGCGACAGGTTCGACAGGATGATGGAAGCAGGCATGGAATTCCCCGTGGGCAAGGCGGATGGGCTTTGCGGTCGGGGTGAAATCCATGGCTGGAACGATCCTGGTTGAGGGAGCCCCTAACTATTCTCTTCGAAGGGCGAGATCAAGGCACGGCGCGAGGAGACGACAGCGCGAGAGGCGCTATCGTCCCTGGTCGCTGTGCCATCAGCCCTTCAGCGCGGTGACCACCACCTCGATCAGCGCGCTGCCGCCGAGATCGGCGACGCCGACGGTGGCGCGGGTCGGCAGATTGTCGCCGAAGAACTCGGTCCAGGCCGCGTCCATCTCCTTCTTCTTGGAGAGATCGGTGACGAAGATCGAGGCGCTGACGACGCGGCTCTTGTCGGTTCCCGCTTCCTTCAGATAGCCGGCGATCTTGCCGAGGATGTTGCGCGTCTGCTCGCCCATCGAGACCGAGGTGTCGTCGGCGATGGTGCCGCCGAGGAAGACGAAGCCATTGGCTTCGACGGCGCGGTGCATGATGGGCGTGCGGATGCTGCGGGTGATGCTCATGATGTTCCTCTTTAGAGCGTGGAAGGATGGAAACGGTCGATGCCAAGATCGCCAATGCGGGTCTGGGTGCCGCCGTTGACGATCAGCTCCGCCATCACGGCGCCAGCGCCGGGGCCAAGCTGGAAGCCGTGCAGCGAGAAGCCGAACTGGTGATAGAGGCCCTTGTGACGGCTGCTCGGACCGAACACCGGAATGTCGTCCTTCATCTTGGCCTCGATGCCGGCCCAGGCGCGGACGATGGTGGCGCTGCGCATCACCGGGAACAGCTCGAACACGGTGCGAGCGCTGGTCGCGAGACTCTTCCAGTCCAGCACCGTCTCGTTGCGATCCTGATAGGGCGTCGCCAGATGACCACCGCCGATCAGCACGGTGCCGTTCTTGAATTGCTTGAAGGAGAGCTTTCGCCCCCGCAGGATCACGACGGGATCGATGAAGTGCGGCACGCGCGAGGTGATCATCAGCATCGGTGCCACGGTCTCGACCGGAACGGGCTCGCCGAGATCAGCCGCGATCTTGCCGGCCCAGGCGCCGGCGGCATTGACGAGCACCGGCGCGGCAAATGTCTCAGGGCCGACATCGACATGCCAGAGGCCGTCGTCATAGCGGATGTTGCCGGCGGCCATGCCTTCGCGCACGGTCGCACCCAGCTGCTCGGCCTTGCGACGGAACGCCGTCGTCGCCTGCGCCGGATTGGCCGCGCCGTCGCGGCGCGACACGACGCCGCCAGGGCAGGTTTCGGCGACTGCCGGCACGAGACGCCGGAGTTCGGCAGCGTCAATCAGCTCTTCATGGGTGAAGCCGAGCGCGTTGAGCTCGGCGACACGCGCGCGGCAGACCGCGAGCTCCTCCTCGTTCTCCGCGACCAGCACCTGGCCGTAGCTTTCAAAGCTGCAATCGTCGTCGACGAGATCCGAAATCTTCTCCCAGATTCCCATCGAGCGGATCGAGAGCGGGATCTCGGGAATATGCCGCGCGAGCTGGCGCACGCCGCCGGCGTTGACGCCGGAGGCATGGCGGCCGGCATAGTCCTTCTCGATCAGCACCGGCTTCAGCCCGGCGAGGCAGAGATGCAGCGCGGTCGAGCATCCGTGGATGCCGCCACCAATGACGATCGCATCCACATTTCGAGTCATCCGCGCACCACCGCCTTGATATCGTCTTCGCTCTTCGGGACGGCGGCGAGCTCGGCGAGCGTGATCGGCTTGACCGGTGCGCGCAGCCGGTAATAGCCGATCTCCTGCGGCGTCTTCCCGCGCGCCTGCGCCATCAGCTCCGTGACGGTGAGGCCGCAGAGACGGCCCTGGCACGGGCCCATGCCGGTGCGGCGATAGGCTTTGAGCTGATTGGGCCCGGTCGCGCCGATCGCGACGGAATCGAGCACGTCCTTTGCCGTCACCTCTTCGCAGCGACAGACGATCGTGTCGCCCGAGGGGATCCGGAATTGCGGCGCGGGGCGGAACAGCGTGTCGAGGAAGACGCGGCCGCGTTCCGCCTTGGCGAGATCGGAACGGAGCGTTGCCATCGGCGCAAGCTTCGCGGCAGAAGCGGGGGCCAGCGCTTCGACCGCCGCGCGCGCGGCGATGCGGCCGCGCACAACGGCCGCATTGGCGCCGCCGATGCCGGCGCCGTCACCGGCGATCGCGATGCCGGCAACTGACGAATTGCCGCTCGCATCGAGCACCGGCGACCAGCACAGTTGCAGATTGTCCCAGCGGTGCTCGACGCCGGCCGCCATCGCCAGATTGACATTGGGCACGACGCCCTGATGCAGCAAGAGCAGATCGGCGGCAATGGTCTCGCGCTTGCCGCCCGCGACATAGCTCACGCTCGCGAGCTGGCCGTCGCCGGCCGCCGCAAGCTCGGTGACGCCGGAGACGACCTGCACCTTCGCCTTCACCTCGCGCATCATCGACAGGCCCTTGGCGAAATAGGGCGAGGTCAGGAAAGCAAAGGCATGCGGCAGCGCCGCGAAATAATTGCCGCGCTCGGTGGTGTCGAGGATGCGGTCGATGCGGCCGCCGAGCCGCAGGATCTGCGCGGTGAGCAGCCAGAGCAGCGGGCCCTGCCCCGCGATCACCGTGCGGCCGTCGGGCACGAGCGCCGAGGATTTCAGCATGGTCTGCGCCGCGCCGGCGGTCATCACGCCCGGCAAGGTCCAGCCGGGAATCGGGAACGGCCGCTCCAGCGCACCGGTCGCGAGGATCACGCGCTTCGCCCTAACGAAGGCGGAGGCGCCGCCGATCGAAACCGCGATGTCGAGATTGCGATCGAGGCTCCAGACGGTCGCGCGATGGATCACTTCGGTGCTGCCAGCGCGCAGCGACTGCACGAGATCGGCACCGACCCAATAGTCCTCGCCGAGCTGCTTGCGATCAGTCACCGGCGTCGAGGCGATGGCGCGAAACACCTGACCGCCCGGACCGGCATTCTCGTCGAGCAGCAGCGTTGCGAGGCCGGCTTCGGCAGAGGTTGCCGCGGCGGCGAGGCCCGCAGGTCCCGCGCCGATCACCACGACGTCATAGTCTTCGCGCTTGGGAGCCACAGTCATTTTCCGATCTCCCGCTTGCCCTTCTGGATTTCGACCTGCATGCCCTCCGCGACGGGCACAAGACAGCCCTGGCGGTTGCCGACACCGTCGATGGTGACGAGACAGTCGAAGCACACGCCCATCATGCAATAGGGCAGGCGCGGCGCGCCGCTTACCGCCGTCGAGCGCCGTGCGTCGACGCCGGAGGCCAGCAGCGCGGCAGAGACGGTGTCGCCCTGGCGTGCCGCGACGGCGACGCCGTCGACGAAGATTTGCACGGCCGGCCGTTTGTCCTGTTCGGATCGTCTGAACATCCTGGCTTCCTCAATATCTCTAGTAGCCGCTGTTGTTCGCCGCGCCGGCGGCGCCGAAACGGCTCGCCGAGAACGCGCCGACCAGCTCGGGCTCGAGCGCGCCCTGCACGACCATGCGCGCGATCTCGAAGGCGTGGTTGGACGCGAGCGTCACGCCGGAATGGCAGCAGGCGACGAAGGCGCCGGGATGCGTCTCCGACTGGTCGTAGATCGGAAAGCCGTCCTGCGGCATGACGCGGATGCCGGCCCAGCTTCGGACGACGTTGAGCCGCGACAGATGCGGAAACATGCGCTGCGCACGATCGGCCATGACGCCGCTGATCGAGGGCTTCAGGGTGCGATCATCGAGCTCATCCTCCTTGCTGTCACCGATCATCACCGTGCCCTCGTCGGTCTGGCGGATCGTGGTCAAGGGATGCGGCAGGAACGGCATGGTGCGCTCGGTCACCACGACCTGGCCGCGGGTTGGACCCATCGGTGCATAGAGGCCGACCATCGGCGCGAGCGTCTGGTTGGCGTTGCCGGCAGCAAGCACGATCTTGGCGGCGCGCAGTTCGCCCTTTGGCGTGGTCAGGCGGAATTCGCCGCCGCTCTTGCTGATCGCCGAGACCGGCCGCTCCGGAAAGTAGTCGATGCCGAACGCCTTGAACCCTGTATGGAAAGCCCGGAACGTGCGCAGCGAATTGACGTGGCCGTCGAGCGGACAATAGCTGCCGCCGGACACTTCGGGCCCGATCAGCGGCAGCGCCTTCTTCACGTCCGAGGGCCGCAGCATCTCCATCTTGTAGTCGGCCGCGCCGGCCTGGTTGTGCATCCGCTTGACGAGCTCGGCGCGCTGGCCGAATTCGTCCTCGCCAAGGGTGAGATGAAAGCCGCCGTTCTGCTGGAGGGCGACGTCGAGCCCGGTCTGCTGCTTCAGCTCGGACGCCAGCCGGCCCCACGCCTGCGAGGCCTGCACCGTCCACACCGTATAGGCGGGCATGCCGAGCCCCTTGCTCTGCACCCAGACCAGCGCAAAGTTCGCGCGCGAGGCGCGCTTGGTGATGTCGCCTTCGTCGAGCACGGCCACCTTCTTGCCGAGGCGGCCGAGGCCCCAGGCAATGGCGGAGCCGAGCAATCCGCCGCCGACGACGGCGACGTCATAGTCTCCTGACATGGGTTTCTCCTATCGCCCGGTGTCGCCGCCCTTGCCGGCGAGCACGCGGTCGAGCCCGTAGAAGCGGTCGAGCAGAATGAGGGCGGTCATGGTTCTTTTGCTGGGCCGAGGCGGCCGAAGGGGCCGCGATGAGCGCTGCGATGCTGACCGCGGTCAGAAGGCGAAAAGTTGTCATGTGGACCGATCTCCATACCGGAATGAGGTGACGTGCCGACAAATCTCCGGCTGGGGCGCCTTCCGCATTTCCTTCCGCGCAAATCCCTCTCGGATCAGGGCTCCGGCCCCTGTTCGGCGGGTCTGGCGCGATTTGGAGGTCAAAACCCCTCCAATCTGCCGAAAAAGCGGGCTGGCTCCAGCTCTGATGAAAAAGATCGCAGACCTTTACTTCCATCGTCCAATGAATAATGGCACCCTCTGCATGCCGAAATGTTATGATTGGATGACGAGATGGCGCGGATCAATTCACGGCAGGTCGAGGCCTTCCGCGCGATGATGCTGACCGGCAGCGTCACGGAGGCTGCGAAGCTGATGGTGGTGACGCAGCCGGCGGTGAGCCGGTTGCTGCGCGACCTCCAGGCCCTGCTGAAGATGGAGCTGTTCGAGCGGCGCGGCACTGGCCTGGTGCCGACCGCGGCGGCGATGGCGCTCTATACCGAGGTCGAGCGCTCCTTCGTCGGTCTCGAACGCATCACCGCCGCCGCCGAGGAGATTCGCGGCCGCCGCACCGGCTCGCTGCGCATCGCCGCGCTGCCGGCGCTGGCGAACGGCTATTTGCCGCGCCTCGCAGGGCACTTCCTGCAGGAGCGGCCGAACCTCAACCTCGCGTTCTTCGGCGTGATCTCGCCAATCGTGGTCGACTGGGTCCTGAACAACCAATGCGACATCGGCTTTGCCGAGGTGCCGATTGCCCATTCCGGCCTGCCAAGCCTGCGACTGCCGGCGCCTGCGCGCGTCGCGGTGCTGCCGACGGGCCATCGCCTCGCGGAGAAGGAAGTCCTGGAGCCCAGCGATTTCGAAGGCGAGACCTTCATCTCGCTGTCGGCGGGATCATCGAGCCGGCATCTCGTCGACCAGGTCTTCAATCGCCATGAAGTCCGCCGCGTGCTCAGGGTCGAGACCACCTTGTCGGAGATCATGTGCGGCATGGTGTCGTCAGGGCTCGGCGTTGCGATCTGCGACCCCTTCACCGCGCGGGAATTTTCCACCCGCGGCGTCGTCGCGCGTCGCTTCCTGCCGCGCATCGACTTCGAATTCTCCGCCGTCTTCCCGGCGCAGCGCAGCCCGTCGCCGGTGGCGCTGGATCTCGTCGAGACCATGCGCAAGGCGCTCGAGGAGTTCGAGGACCAGACGGCAAGCCAGCTTGCAGGCGGTTGACGTGGACGCCATTGGTGCAGTGTTATAGCTACGCAACCGAAGCAGGGCACATGGCACGCATCACCATCATCGAGACCGGCCTCGTTCCCAAGGAATATCGCGAGCGTCACGGCTCGTTTCCCGACATGTTCGAGCGCATGGTCCGCGCCGAGGATCCGGCGGCCACGGTAGACGTCGTCAGCATCCCGAATGGCGACGCGCTTCCCGATCCGGGCAAGCTCGACGCCGTCCTGATCACCGGGGCCGCTGCCGGCGTCTATGACGGCCTCGACTGGATCGCGCCGCTGGAAGATTTCGTGCGCACGGCCTACGCCAACAAGACGCCGATGGTCGGCGTCTGTTTCGGTCATCAGTTGATCGCGCAGGCGCTCGGCGGCACCGTGCGCAAGTCGGACAAAGGCTGGGGCATCGGCCGGCACGTCTATCAGGTGCTGCCGGAGAACGGCGTCGTCGACGGCGACGCGGTCGCCATCGCCGCCTCGCATCAGGACCAGGTGATCGAGCCCCCGGACGATGCGCTGACGATTCTGTCGTCGGAGTTCACCCCGCATGCCGGCCTGCTCTACGCCAACGGCACGACGCTGACCGTGCAGCCGCATCCGGAGTTCGACGTGGCCTTTGCGCAAGTGTGCTGCGATCTGCGCGACGGCAAGGCACCGGATGCGGTGGTCGCAACAGCAAGGGCGTCGCTGGCGGAGCCGATGGACAGTGCGAAACTGGGTGGGGCGATTGCGCGGTTCTTGGCGCGGCGCGCGGCGCCCTAGGCGCGGCACTCGCGAACTTCAGAACGGGTCCGTCCCCAACCCCGCCACGTCCGCCGGCCGCGGCCCTGGCGCCGCCCAGTGAAAGCGGCGATCTTTCTCGGCGATCATGATATCGTTGATCGACGCTTCGCGCCGCTTCATCAGGCCCTGCGCATCGAACTCCCATTGCTCGTTACCGTAGGAGCGATACCACTGGCCGCTTGCATCGTGCCATTCGTACTGGAAGCGCACGGCGATGCGGTTCTCGTCGAAGGCCCAGAGGTCCTTGATGAGGCGATAGTCGTGCTCCTTCTCCCATTTGCGCGTGAGGAAGGCGACGATCGCCTCGCGGCCCTGAAAGACCTCGGAGCGATTGCGCCAGCGGCTGTCCTCGGTATAGGCCAGCGAGACACGCACCGGATCGCGTGAATTCCAGGCGTCCTCCGCCATGCGCGCCTTCTGCGCGGCGGTCTCACGGGTGAAGGGCGGAAGCGGCGGACGCGACATGGTGGCCTCATCGGTTTGGCGGGAGCGGCAATCTACGCCTGCATGCCGCGGAGTCGAGAGGCCATCCCCTATCGAGCGATCAGGAAATCACATCGGCCTTCATCAGCGTGCGGATCGATTTGGGGATCGGCTGGGCGCGTCCCCCGCTGATGAAGGCGACGCGGACCTCGGCTTTCACCAGCACGTTTTCACCGCGCCGCACCTCCTGCGCGAGCACGATGGAGGCGCCCTTCACCGCAACCGGCCAGGTCACGACGTCGAGCACATCGTCCATCCGCGCAGGCTTGAGAAAATCCAGATGCATCGAGCGCACCACGAAGGCGAAGCCCGTGCCTTCCGTCTCCGCCTGCTCGAACAGAGCCTGCTGCTCGGCGCCCATCAAGCGCAAATGATTGGTGCGTCCACGCTCCATGTAGCGCAGATAATTGGCGTGGTAGACGATGCCGGAAAAATCCGTGTCCTCGTAATAGACGCGCACCTGCATGTGGTGGCGGCCGTCGCGGATCTCGCCGTCGAGATGGGCAGTCACGTCGCGAGCCTCTTTGCTTGTCGATATCAGCCCGTTTTGCGCAAAAACCGCCGCCCGCGCAAGCGGGTCAGGACACAACCGACATAGCTCGCCCCAGCGTCACCTCGACGATCTCGGGCGGCACGCCGACGCGGACCGGCATGATGCTGCAGCCGAGGCCGCCGGAGACGATGAGATCGCATTTCAGGCGGAAATGGCCATAGGCGAGCCGCATACCGTTCTTGGGCGAGACGGCCGGCGACCAGCCGAGCAGGCGGACCTGGCCGCCATGGGTATGGCCGGACAGTTGCAACGCGACGCGCGCAGGTACCAGCGGTGCAATGTTGGGCTCGTGCGCGAGCAGGATGATTGGCGCATCGTCGGTGACTTTCGCCAGCGTGCCCGCGAGATCGTCGGCGCCGAAGCGCCCGGTGCTGCGAAAGCGCCGCGCCGGCAGGAAGGCCAGCTGATCGCCGAGCCCGGCGAGCCAGAACGGGCGGCCGTCCTTGGAAAGGCGCACGACATCGTTCTCGTAGACGGGGATGCCGGCCGCCTCCAGCGCCCGATGCGCGATGGTCGGCCCGTGTCCCGCCCGCTGCACGGTCTTGTCGTCCCAATAATCGTGATTGCCCATCACGGCATGGACGCCGAGCGGCGCCTTCAGGCCGGCCAGCACCCTCGCCCATTCGCGCGACGGAATGAAGCGCGTGACGTGATGGAGGCCGGCGACATAGTCGCCGAGCAACACGATGAGATCGGGTTTCAACGCGTTGGTGCGTTCGACGATGCCCTCGATCCGTTCCAGCGACATCCAGGGATTGCAGGCATGGATGTCGGCGATGGCGGCGATCTTCAACGAAAGATCCGCCGGCCATTGCCGCGGCTTGGGATGATAGCGGGTGACGCGGAGCCGCAGCACCGGCTCGATGCCGACGCCGTAGGCGGCGGTCGAGACGCTGAGGGCGGACAGCCCGCCGATGGAACGGATGAAATGACGGCGCGTGATCATGAAAACCCGATCGGAATGCGCTCTTTTGATGCGGTCCGAATGGAGCGGAATTGGGGTGCGCTCGTGCAGATCGTCTGCACGAGATCACCAGAAGTTCATGAAAGGAGCGCGCCGTTTGCGCAGATCAGTCGTCGCTCTCGTCGGTGCCGAACAGGCCGAACTGTGCCGCCGCATCGCGCGAGGGCTCGGCGATGCCGAGATGGCGGAAGGCGTGCGAGGTGAGCAGGCGGCCGCGCGGGGTGCGCTGGAGGTAGCCGCACTGGATCAGATACGGCTCGATGATGTCCTCGATCGCATCGCGCGGCTCGGACAATGCCGCGGCCATGGTCTCGACGCCGACCGGTCCGCCGCCATAGTTCATCGCGATGGTGGTGAGATAGCGGCGATCCATGGCGTCGAGACCCGCAGCGTCGACCTCGAGCGCGCTCAGCGCGTGATCGGCGATCTTGCGATCGATCTTGTCGGCATCGGCAGCGGAAGCAAAATCGCGCACGCGACGGAGCAGGCGCCCGGCGATGCGCGGCGTGCCGCGGGCGCGGCGCGCGATCTCGTTGGCGCCGTCAGCGCTCATGCCGACATTGAGCACGCGCGCGCCGCGGCTGACGATGCTTTCCAATTCCTCGATGGTGTAGAAATTCAGGCGGACCGGAATGCCGAAGCGATCGCGCAAGGGATTGGTGAGCAGGCCTGCGCGCGTCGTGGCGCCGACCAGCGTGAATTTCGACAGCTCGATCTTCACCGAGCGCGCTGCCGGACCTTCGCCGATGATGAGGTCGAGCTGAAAGTCCTCCATCGCGGGATAGAGCACCTCTTCCACCGCCGGGCTGAGGCGATGGATCTCGTCGATGAACAGCACGTCGCGCTCTTCGAGATTGGTCAGCAGCGCGGCGAGGTCGCCGGCTTTGGCGATGACAGGTCCCGAAGTGGCGCGAAAGCCGACGCCGAGCTCCTTCGCCACGATCTGCGCCAGTGTGGTCTTGCCGAGGCCGGGCGGGCCGACGAACAGCACGTGATCGAGCGCCTCGCCGCGCTTGCGCGCAGCCTCGATGAAGATCGAGAGATTCTTGCGCGCCTGCTGCTGGCCGACGAAATCGGACAGCGATTGCGGACGCAGCGCGGTGTCGCCGACATCGTCGCTGCGGCGCTCGGGCGAAACCATGCGGCTGGCCTTGGGATCGCTCACTTCGCGAGCTCCTTCAGGCCAAGGCGAATGAGCTGCGCCGTCTCGGCATTCTCACCGGCGCTGCGCGAGGCAGATGCAATCGCAGCGGCCGCCTGCGGCTGGCCATAGCCGAGATTGACCAGCGCGGAGATCGCATCCGCGACCGGGCGTGGGGCTCGTTGATCGTCGACCGCGCCTGCGAGATGCACCACCGCGGGATCGACATTGGCGAAGGCCGGCGCCTTGTCCTTCAATTCGGTGACGATGCGCTCGGCGACCTTGGGGCCGACGCCGGGCGTGCGCGCCACCGCCGCCTTGTCGCGGAGCGCGATCGCATTGGCGAGATCGGAAGGCGCCAGCGTGCCGAGCACGGCGAGCGCGACCTTGGCGCCGACGCCCTGCACGGTCTGCAGCAGACGAAACCATTCGCGCTCCTGATCGGTGCGGAAGCCGAACAGTTTGATTTGATCCTCGCGGACATAGGTCTCGATCGACAGCACGGCGGCTTCGCCCGGCGAGGGCAGATGCTGCAAGGTGCGCGAGGAGCAATGCACCTGATAGCCGACACCGCCGACGTCGAGGATGACGAAGTCTTCGCCGTAGGAATCGATCAGGCCCTTGAGCTTGCCGATCATAGGCTCGCCACCTTCAGCCGGAGCGCGGTGCTCTGGCGGTGATGGGCATGGGTGATGGCGATGGCGAGCGCATCGGCGGCGTCTGCCGACGGCGGATCGGCCTTGGGCAGAAGGATCTTCAGCATCATCGCGATCTGGGCCTTCTCGGCGTGACCGGCGCCGACGACGGTTTTCTTGACCTGGTTGGGCGCGTATTCGGCGACAGAGATGCCGAACATTGCGGGCGCCAGCATGGCGACGCCGCGAGCCTGGCCGAGCTTCAGCGTCGCAACGCCGTCCTTGTTGACGAAGGTCTGCTCGACCGCGGCTTCCATCGGCTGGTGGTTCGAAAGCACGGCCGCCAGCCCTTCATGGATCGCGAGCAGCCGGCTCGCCAGCGGCAGGTCGTTCGGCGGTTCCACCGAGCCGCAAGCCACATAGATCAGGCGGTTGCCGTCAGCCTCGATCACGCCCCAGCCGGTGCGGCGCAGGCCGGGGTCGATGCCGATGATGCGGACGGGTTGGCGAATCGGGAGCGCGGTCATGGGCCAGTGATAGCGGCTGGCCGATGAGAGCGAAACAGAAACAGAACAGAAGTAACAGGGGAAGTGGCCCGCGCCCCGGGCGCGACGCAGCGCGAAGCGGTGCGGCGCTGAACCGGGGCCCATATCGGCACCGATGCCTGCGGGACGATGGGTCCCTGTGTATCGAAATTCTGTCATGGTGGAGTGGGCGGGAAGCCGTTGGGTCCTTGGCGCTTGACGCCGTGAGCCGGCTCGGTCTCCCGCCCGTTCCATCTATCAACCTGAACAGTTGCACGAGGCTGCGCCAACAGACCTCGCATCACAGGGACAGGCACCATGATCATACGCCCTCGTTACGTCGGAATCGACGTCTCCAAACGATATCTCGATATCTTCGATGAGAGCCTGGGCGTGCCGGAGCGCATCGCCAACGCGCCGCAGGCCATCACACAGATCGCGGCGCGTTGGCGATGCGATGTGCTGGTCGTCTTTGAAGCCACGGGCGTCTATGACCTTGAGCTTCGTGAGGCGCTCAGCCAGGCCGGCATCCGCTTTGCCCGGATCAACCCGGCCCGGGCCCGGGACTTTGCGCGCGCCAGCGGCCAGCTCGCCAAGACCGACCCGATCGATGCCCGGATGCTGGCGAGCTTTGCCCGGGCCATGCAGCCTGCCGCTGAGCAGGCTGCCAATCCTGCCCGCAATGCCCTGGCGGGGCTTGCAAAACGGCGGGATCAACTGGTTCTCATGCGTGCCCAGGAGAAGAACAGGCGCAGCGAGGCCGAGGACCGCGCCATGGCCGATCGCATCGGTCGGCTCATTGAAGTCCTCGACAATGAGATCGCCGAAATCGAGGCCGATATTAGCGCGCTGATCAAGACTGAGCCGGAGGTCTCCGATGATGCGCAGTTGATGCGGTCACTTCCCGGCGTGGGCCCCGTAACCTGCATGCAGCTGATCGCGCAGATGCCGGAACTCGGAAAAGTGGGACCGAAGCAGGTGGCCGCGCTCGCCGGCCTGGCTCCCTTCAACGTCGACAGCGGCGCTTACCGCGGCAAGCGGAAGATCGTCGGGGGCCGAAAGCGCGTCCGCGATGCCCTCTACATGGCCGCTCTCAATGCGGTCCGCCGGGCCGATCCATTCAAGGCCTTCTACGCTCGACTGCGACAGGCCGGTAAACCTGCCAAGCTCGCTCTCATTGCCGTTGCCAGGAAGCTGTTGACGGTCCTCAACGCCATCATGCGCGATCGAAAGCCGTACCTGTACACCAGACCAACATAACAGTTGCCGGCTCTGCGCAGCAGCGTTTCACGCCGCGGCGCGTCCGGGACACGAGCAGCCTCAGCCGCCCATCTTCGCGACAAGCGCGTCCGACACCTCGAAATTGGCGTAGACCTGCTGGACGTCGTCGTGCTCGTTGAGCAGATCCATCAGCTTCAAGAGCTTCTCGCCGGTCTCGTCATCGACTGCGACCGTATTCTGCGGCTTCCAGATCAGCGCGGCCTTGCGCGGCTCTCCGAATTTGGCTTCCAGCGCCTTGGCGACGTCGCGATAGCCTTCGGTCGAGGCGTAGATCTCGTGACCGCCTTCGCCGGAAACGACGTCGTCGGCGCCGGCCTCGATCGCGGCATCCAGCACGGCGTCGTCGGAGGCGACGCTGCGGTCGTATTCGATGATGCCGGTGCGGTCGAACATGAAGGACACCGAGCCGGTTTCGCCGAGATTGCCGCCCGACTTGGTGAAGAAGGAGCGGATGTCGGAGGCGGCGCGGTTGCGGTTGTCGGTCAGCGCCTCGACGATGACGGCGACGCCGCCGGGGCCGTAGCCCTCGTAACGGATCTCTTCATAGTTTTCGCCCTCGTTACCGAGCGCCTTCTTGACGGCACGCTCGATATTGTCCTTCGGCATGTTCTCCTGGCGCGCCGCGATGATAGCCGCACGCAGGCGCGGGTTCATGGCCGGGTCGGGCGTGCCGAGCTTGGCTGCGACGGTGATTTCCCGCGCCAGCTTGCCGAACAGCTTCGACTTCTGCGCATCCTGCCGCCCCTTGCGGTGCATGATGTTCTTGAATTGGGAATGTCCGGCCATGCGTGGTCTCTTGGAAAATCGTCAGCCAAAGGTGAGCGTGGGAAGCGCGGCCTTATAGGCCGCCACCCCACCGGAATCAAAGGGATCTGGGCCTCTGAGGTAGCACTGTAAAGGTAACCCCCGTAATGGACGGTGCCTAGAGGTGAGGCACCGTTAACCCTGATTTCATTCCGGACTGCGAAAATAGCGCCCGACCTTATCCCGACGAGAGAGAGCTGATGGCGTTCGGACTATTTCGGAAGCGCCTGCCGGACCAGGCCGCGCCTGCGGCCGCCCCGGCGGCTCCGCAGCCGGCGGCCCATTCCGAGCCCGCTGCCGTGGCCGAAACTGATTCGGCACGGGAAATCCTGGAGCTTTTGGAACTCGAGCTCGGCGCCATGATCCGCCAGCTCGAACGCGCCGCCAATTCCGTGGCCGGCGGCGCCGAAGCGACCGCGGCGACGCTTGCCGCCATCCGCGACCGCACCGATGCCCTGACCGGCCGCACCAACGCCGCGCAATCGACCGCATCCACCTTCGCCCATGCCGCCGACAAGTTCACCCAATCCGCCCTGGGTATCGGGGCGCAGGTTCGCGAGGCCGGCAAGCTCGCCGACGAGGCCAGCGCCGCGGCACAGGAAGCCCGCGCCAATGTCGATCGCCTGCGCGAATCCTCAGCCGCCATCGGCAACGTCGTCAATCTGATCGCGCAGATCGCGCGGCAGACGACGCTGCTCGCGCTCAACTCGACGATCGAGGCCGCGCGCGCGGGCGCTGCAGGAAAAGGCTTCGCGGTCGTCGCCACCGAGGTCAAGGCCCTCGCGGTGCAGACGCAAGGCGCGACCGAAGAGATCACCAAGAAGATCGACGCATTGCAGCGCGACGCCGCCGGCTCCGCCGATGCCGTGCACCGCATCTCGCAGGCGATCGAGGCGATCCGCCCGGTGTTCGAGACCGTTAACGGCGCGGTCGCCGAACAGAACGCCACCACCAGCGAAGTCTCCGGCAATGCCGCGAGCGCCTCGGAGTTCATCGTCTCGGTCGGCGAGAGCGCGGCCGAGATCGATGCCGCGACGAAGGCTGCCGAGAGCCATGGCGAGAATGTCGCCAGTGCCGGCAAAGCCGTCACCACCTTCGCGCAAAAGCTGAAGTCGCGCTGCGCCGTGCTGCTGCGCCAGAGCGAGCACGACGATCGCCGCAAGACCGAACGGCTGCCCTGCCATCTCAAGCTCGAGAGCGCGCGCGGCGTGATGCCGGTCTATGAGATCTCGATGGACGGCGTGCTGATCGGCGGCGCTGACGCTGGCCGGCTCGCACCGCAAGCTATGATCGAAGGCACGCTCGAAGACGTCGGCGCCTGCCGGCTGCGCGTGATCGAGCAGTCCAAGGCCGGCGCCCGCGCACAGTTCGCCAGCCCCAATGCCGAGCTCCGCGAAAAGATCGAGGACAAGCTCTGGTCGATCCACGAGGAGAACACCGAGTTCGTCACCCGCGCCATGGAGGCGGGCAACGCGCTGACCAATATCTTTGAGCAGGCGGTGGCACGCGGCGAGGTCAAGATCGACGACCTCTTCGACACCGACTATGCCGAGATCGCCGGGACCAATCCGCAGCAATACCGCACGAAATATCTCGACTGGGCCGACCGGGCCCTGCCGCCATTCCAGGAAGCCTTTCTGGCGAAGGACCAGCGCATGGCCTTCTGCGCCATGGTCGACCGCAACGGCTTCCTGCCGGTGCACAACAAGATCTATTCGCATCCGCAGCGGCCGGGCGACGTTGCCTGGAACACGGCCAACAGCCGCAACCGCCGGATATTCAACGATCCGGCGGGGTTGGCTGCCGCGCGCAACCTGCGATCGTACCTGGTCCAAAGCTATGCGCGCGACATGGGCAACGGGAACACGGTGATGATGCGCGAGATCGACGTCCCGATCCGCGTGCAGGGCCGGCACTGGGGTGGATTCCGTACCGCCTACAAGCTGTAGTGCACGCTCAGGCAAGACGCCTGCCGCGAATCATCCTCTAAAGTCGCGACTGGAATGGGAATGCCGCCGTGAGCCGGGTTGCGGCTCTGACTGGAGGACTCATCGAACATGTCCGTCGTACAACTTGCCGTCATGGACACCGGCTCCAACCGCACGCTTGCCGAACGGCTGATTGATCAGCTCGCCGACCGCATCGGCGGCCTCGGCGTGGAGCTCGCCGATATTGCCGGCAACGTCCAGGAAGTCGCAAGCCGCGTTGCGAGCCAGTCCGACCGGTTCCACCACCTCCAGAGCACGGCCGAGACGATGGTCTCGGCCAATCACGACATCGCCAATGCATCGCAGGCCGTGCAGACGACCACGTCGGCGGCGGTCGGCGAGATCGCGCAGTCCCGCAGCGCCGTCGACACCGCGGTCAGTCACATCTCCGAGCTCGTCGCAGCCGTGGAGCGGATCGAGGCGCGCCTTAGCGCCGTCGGCTCGGCGCTTGCGCAGGTGGCGAAGGTGTCCGGCTCGATCGAGGCGATCGCCAAGCAGACCAATCTGCTCGCGCTGAACGCGACCATCGAGGCCGCCCGCGCCGGCAATGCCGGCCGCGGCTTCGCGGTGGTCGCAAGCGAAGTGAAGAACCTCGCCGAAGCCACCCGCCAGGCCACGCATCAGATCTCGGACACCGTGCGCGACCTCGATGGTCAGATCGAAGGCCTGATCGGCGAAAGCAGCGACGCCTCGCAACGTGCCAAGACCGCCGGCGAAGGCGCCCAGCAGATCTCCAGCATCATCTCGCGCGTCCAGCAGGGATTTGCGTCGGTCGAAGCGGAGATCGGCAGCGTCACGCGCGCGGCGACCTCCAATCTCGGACATTGCGACACCGTCATCAGCGAGCTCAACGAGCTCGCCAAGGGCGTCGACCTCTCCTCGCGCGACCTCAAGAACGCCGACGAGCGCGTGGCCAAGCTGCTCGACACGTCCGAAGGACTGATCGCGCTGATCGCCGACAGCGGCGTCGAGACGTCGGACACGCCGCTGATCCGAATCGTGGTCGACACCGCGAAGCGGATCACGGCCGAGTTCGAAGCCGCCATCGATCGCGGCGACATCACGCTGGACCAGCTCCTCGACGAGACCTATCGCGAAATTCCCGGCACAGATCCGAAGCAGTACCTCACCAACTACGTCGAATTCACCGACCGCGTGCTGCCCGCGATCCAGGACCCGATCCAGAAATCGGATCCGCGCATCGTCTATTGCGTCGCCTGGGCGCGGGATGGCTATCTGCCGACCCACAATCCGAACTACCGCCTGCCGCAGGGCAAGGACCCCGTCTGGAATAACGCCAACTGCCGCAACCGCCGCCTGTTCAACGACCGCACGGTGAAGAAGGTCGCGGGCAATACCAAGCCGTTCCTGCTCCAGACCTACCGGCGCGACATGGGCGGCGGACAGTTCGTGCTGATGAAGGATCTTTCGTCGCCGATCGTGATCCGCGGCAAGCACTGGGGCGCCTTCCGGATGGGATTTAGGCAGGGCTGACGGCCGGCGCTTCCGCGTCTCAACTCAAAAGTTCGAAAACAACCCCATGCACAGTAGCCGGGGCGTGCGGAATCAATGGCTTACGCCGGCAGGCCACGACGCGTTTTGACGCGTCGGGCAGAACAGGAGCGTGAGGCTCCTGTTCTGAAAGACCATCGTCTCGTTGCCGCCCTCTCCGGGAGAATAGAGCTGCTCTGCCCGTCAACGACCCCCGCCGCGACCAACGTCGCACAGATCGTGATTCCGGCATCAAGCGACATACGCCCGACGGCGCGCTCTCGATGCCGCCGTTCGGCAATTCATACACCGACGACGAGATCGCGGCGGTGGCGAATTACGTGACGGCGCGGTTCGGCGCGAAAGGCTCGAAGCTGACGGCGAGGGATGTCGCGGGGTTGCGGCAGCAGACGGCGGAGTAAATCTCGCCGCGATGACCACGCGCCTTCCCCTGTGGGAGAAGGTAGCGAGGAGAGCGCTATAGATATCAGACAGTTGGTGTTTCGAAGTCCCTGTAAGGTCCCGGCCAGCTGCCTGCAGGACGGGTGCGTCAGCCCAGCCCTTTCCGCGACTCACTTCCTATTCGCTTTCGATCCAGTTTTGCTTCCCGCACTCGCAGGTGAACATGCGGACGGTATGCCCTGTTCGCGGGACTAGAAAGGTGGTGATGAACTTGGGTTGCCTCCCGCACTTTGGGCAGGTCAGCGCGATGGGCTCCCGTGACGACTTTTCCATGAGTGACTCCCGTTCATGAGCGGGAGCACAGCCGGGTCTCTCAGCCACCGGAAGCCCAAGGCAGAGCCGGTGATGATGACAGAACGACCGCAAGGCCAGTTTGTTGCAAAATCATCGATCGGTTGTGGGACGGCGGCACTGTCCCGCATTTTTCCACCTCCACAGCAAATCGATCTTGCGTCGCGCGCGCAATGCGCAGCTAGTAATGATCTCAGGTGCGACCTGAAGTCCCATTTCTCGGGAGGGCGCAACATGCGGAACTATGTCGTCAACGAAAACATCCGTTGCTATCGGAAGCTTATCGCCATGAGCGCCGATGACCCGCATCGTGACGAAGCTCGACACCGTATGTTGCTCCAGCTTCTCGCCGAAGAAGAAGCCAAGCATATGAAGCCGGATGATTGGCCGAACAAATGATCCGAACAGATGCGGGGGCGCTTCTCTATCGTCCGATTGACCAGCTGAAGCTCTTGGATCAGAACGTTGCGCTCGCACGCGGCCGCCGCTCAGCCACACACGATATTTGAACCCAACCTTTCAGCTGTTCGTTTTCGAAGAGCAATTCTGCTTGAGCGCTTGATTGATTGCCCATTCGGCGGCGAGAATTGCCCCGACACGATCGCAAGAAGTGCCAGTTTTCGGCGGACGTGCTTCTCGCTCAAACGACCATCTCCAGCCCGAAGGGTTGGCTGCTTGGACGATTGTGTATTCTATACCCCGATATTGCATGAGGTAGCCTTCATGTCGTTTTCGGCGGACGCAATTCGCCCTTGGTCCAAGCTTGAAAATCTGGGACCTGCATTGGATCGATGTCGTCGCACTTGATACACCGAAACTTCCGACCGCCTGTCTTGACGATCACGAAGTGCATCGGCTTACCGCATTTCGGGCAGATCGGGCGGTGAGAGTTTTTTGGCATAACTACTCCCGCTGAGAGCGGCGCGAGTCTTCTGCTCACAGTCATCGGTAGCTGCCTGAAATAGGCCGATGATGGAACCACGCTAGTCTCTCATTGTGACATCTGCATCAAGAAAGAACGGAACTACGTATTGTTACGTAGCCACCCATTTTAGTGCACTCGCAATCGTAACTCCGCTGTTAGCCCCGGACCGACCCACCTTCCGAAGTTCGGAACGGTGCAGCTCGTTGAAGCAGCGGCAGACACCCGAGCGCCAATGGCGGCTTACGAGACAGTCGCTCACCCGTCTCGCCGCTACGCGGCGAGCCACCCTCTGCAAAGGGAGAGAGGGCGCCACAATGCAGTCTGATAACTTCAGCTCAACCAGAATTTCGGCGTTGCCGGCTCCAGCCTTCCACCGACACGCACCGGCGCAATCTTCAGCGCGAGGCCCGTGGCGTCATCCGTCTCCACCGCGACGCCGCTCAGCGTCGCTGCGCCCGCGGCCGGCTCGAAGCGGCCTGACGGGATTCCCGAGGTGAACCTGCGCAGCGGCTCTTCCTTCTGCATGCCGATGATGGAATCGTAATCGCCGGTCATGCCGGCATCGGTCATGTAGGCGGTGCCGCCCGTGAGGATCTGGTGGTCGGCGGTCGGGACATGGGTGTGCGTGCCGACGACGAGGCTGGCGCGGCCGTCGCAGAAGAAGCCGATACCCTGCTTCTCGCTCGACGCCTCGCAATGGAAATCGACGACGATGGCATCCGCGGCAACGCCGAGCGGGCAGGCCCCGAGCTCGCGCTCCAATGCTGCGAAGGGATCATCGAACGGGGTCATGAAGACTCGCCCCAACGCGTTGACGACGAGCGCATGCTTGCCGTTCTTGGTCTCGACCAGGGCCGCTCCGCGGCCGGGCGTGCCGCGCGGATAGTTGGCGGGACGCACCAGGCGCTCGGCGCGCTCGATGAACACGAGCGCCTCGCGCTGGTCCCAGGAATGGTTGCCGAGCGTCACCGCGTCGGCGCCCGCGTCGAGAAACTCCTGATAGATCGCTTCCGTGATGCCGAAGCCGCCGGCGGAATTCTCGCCGTTGACGACGACGAAATCGAGCGACCAGTCCTTAACCATGCCGGGCAGATATTCGGCGATGGCGTTGCGCCCCGCTCGGCCGACGACATCACCCACGAAGAGAATGCGCAACTTCAGAACTCCGGAAATCGAACACGTCCGATTCCGTTAGCACATAATCCAGCGCGACGTCGTGCGATAGTGCCGGAACCGCCTTGATCTCCTGCGCTGCAAAAGCAAGTCCGATGCCGACGATCTGCTTGGCTTTGCGCAAATGCGCGAAGGTGAAATCGTAATGCCCGGCGCCATAGCCGATGCGATGGCCGAGGCGATCGAATGCCGCGAGCGGCGTCAGCATGACATCCGGAATGACTTCAGCGGCCGCCGGCGACGGTTCGGGAATGCCGAGCGGGCCGAGCATCAGACGATCGTTCGGATGGAAGATGCGGAAGACCAGGGCCTGGCCGCGCGCGGTGACGCAAGGCAGCGCCAGCTTGGCGCCCTGCTCCGCAAGCGCCTTCATCAGCGGCATCGGATCGATCTCGCTGCGGATCGGCGAATAGCCGGACACGATGCTGTCGGGCAGAAGCTTGAACGGCAGCCCACGCTTGGCGAGCTTTGCGGCGGCGGCGCTGCGCTTCTTCTCGCTCAAGGCGTCGCGCGCCGCGAGGGCTTTGGCACGGAGTTCGGCTTTCGTGTTGGGCATGCGCGTTTTCCCCCGAAGGCGAAGTCTTGCTCCGCCGTCATCACCCGCGACGCGGACGATCCGATATTCCAGAGACGCCAGTGCTAGACCTCGACGCGGCGGCGTACTCGATGCCCCCGGTCCCACGTGCGCAATTGCGCACTAGGGGGCATGACACCGAGATTGGACCGCAAGCGTGTCGGGGACGCAATTCGACAGGCACGAACCAGAAGGAAGAAACAGTGCGAAGCCGCGTACGCCGTTGAAGCACTCGATCCCGGAGTTCCCTACGAAAGTAGGTGGGCACCATATGTCCGGGCCCACGGGCCCGGCCAGGGACAGTTCCCTAAAGGATCGATAAGGCCCCGGGGATATATGGCTCCTGACGCGCGTCGCAGCCTCGCAGGGCCAATGTAACAACGATACTGACGAATCGCCAGCCCGGCGAGAGAGCATGCTTCGGCGTAATGAAGCGGGCTGCGAGCCACGGCGGAAGTCCGCTCCCCGCCTGCGGGGGAGGGTTGGGGAGAGGGTGTCTCCACATCGGGACAATCCCCCAGAGGATCCGGGGCGATGACTCAGCGAAGCTTTCGCGGCCCGTTACCCAATCGCGATCCCGTTGCCGACGGTGCGGTTCAGGACCTGGGTCGACTTCTCGATGCGTTCGGCGGCGGCGTTCAGGGCGTTCACCACCGCAGTCTGCGTCATCCTGGCGCGCTCGACGGCGGCATTGCGGAAATCGCGCAGCTCGGTCAGCTCCTGCTCCATGCTGCGGACACGGTTGCCGACGTCGACCAACTCGTCGCAGACGGTCAGCGCCGCCATCACGGTGAGCCTGGCATCACCGATCTCGCCGAACTTTCCGCGCAGCGACTGGATCCGCGTCTCCAGGCTCTCGGCGAGCTTGAGCAGCCGCACCTCCTGGCCCTCCTCGCAGGCCATGCGATATTGCCGGCCATTGATGGTGACGTTGATGTGGCTCATCCGTCCTCTCCGGTATCGAGCACCGAGCGTATCGTGACGATCGCGGAATCCAGCCGGTCGGAGATCTCGCGATTGGTGCGCTCGAGCTTGCGCGCCTTCACCAGCGCGCCGTCGAGCTCGTCGGCAAGCCGCGAGCGGTCCGCGCCCAGCGCCTGGATCCGCGCCGCGAGCTCGTTCTCGTCGCGATCGGCGTCGCGCCGGCGCTCCACCGCGCTTTCGAGCGCGTCGAGCGCCGCCATCAGCCTGCGGGTCGCGATCTCGATCTCGACCGCGGAGGACTCCGTCATGGCGGCACTGTTGGACACGCGATCGTTCATGCAGTCAGCGGTGGAACCTGGCGGCCTTTGCCCAGTGGCCTTTTCCTGGAGCTTGCCGCCCGGCAAAAGACTCGGTTCGGCAAGCGGTTAGAAGCAGAAATTTACAAAGCAAGCTAGCCCAGCGCAACGCCGCCGCGAAACTATGCACCGATCAATCGGGACGGAGGCCGTCCCGATCCGTCAGTTCCTCCCTCGCAGGCACCTGACGGAAAAGCGATCTCCACAGAGGCAACTTTTGCGGCCAAATCAGCGTTTGACTGCCTTGGACTCCCGGAACCGAGGTGCTATCCCAGCCCCGACCTTCAGTGGCCGCCAGGCTCCTCCCGCGCGGGCGTACATCGCCTCCAAGCGCCTCATTTCAGACGGATTTCAGACATGACGCAGGTCGATCACTCCCGTATGGCCAACGCGATCCGCGGCCTTTCGATGGACGCCGTCGAGAAGGCGAAATCGGGTCATCCCGGCCTGCCGATGGGTGCCGCCGACATCGCCACCGTGCTGTTCACGCAGTTCCTGAAATTCGACGCCGCCGCGCCCGCCTGGCCGGACCGCGACCGTTTCGTGCTCTCGGCCGGCCACGGTTCGATGCTGCTCTATTCGCTGCTGTATTTGACCGGCAATTCCGAGATGACGCTGGACCAGATCAAGCAGTTCCGCCAGGTCGACTCGCTTACGCCCGGGCATCCCGAGAATTTCCGCACCAAGGGCATCGAGACCACCACCGGTCCGCTCGGCCAGGGCATCTCGACCGCGGTCGGCATGGCGCTCGCCGAAAAGATGCTCGCCGCCGAGTTCGGCAAGAAGATCGTCGATCACCACACCTATGTGCTCGCCTCCGACGGCGACCTGATGGAAGGCGTGTCGCAGGAAGCGATCGCGATGGCCGGCCACTGGAAGCTCAACAAGCTGATCGTGCTCTACGACGACAACGGCATCTCGATCGACGGGCCGACCTCGATCGCCGATTCCGTCGACCAGGTGAAGCGCTTCAAGTCGGCCGGCTGGGCGGCCGAGAAGATCGACGGCCATGACCAGGCGGCGATTGCCGATGCGATCACGCGCGCGAAGAAATCCAACAAGCCGACGCTGATCGCCTGCCGCACCACCATCGGCTTCGGCGCGCCGCACAAGGCCGGCACCTCGAAGGTGCATGGCGAAGCGTTAGGGGCCGACGAGCTCAAGGCCGCCAAGGAAAATCTCGGCATCTCGCTCGAGCCGTTCACGGTCGCCGAGGACGTGCTGAAGGCGTGGCGCGCAGCCGGCAGCCGCGGCGCGGCGGCGCGGCAGGAATGGGAAGCACGGCTCGGCGAGCTCGGCAGCCGCAAGCGCGCCGAGTTCGAGCGCCGCCTGCGTCACGAGCGTCCCGCTTCGCTCGCAAAGGCGGTGCGCGCCTACAAGAAGGAGCTGCTGGAAAAGCCGATGACTGCGGCGACCCGCAAGTCCTCGGAAGCGGTGATCGAGGTGATCGCCGGCGCGATGCCGATGGAATTTTTGGCGGGCTCGGCCGACCTCACCGGCTCCAACAACAACAAAGCGAAGTCGGCGACCGCCTTCTCCGCCAAGACGCCGAAGGGCCGCTTCATCCATTACGGCATCCGCGAGCACGGCATGGCCGCCGCGATGAACGGCATTTTCCTGCACGGCGGCTTCGCGCCGAACGGCGCGACCTTCCTGGTGTTCACCGACTACGCACGACCCGCGATGCGCCTTGCCGCTCTGATGGGCTCCGGCGTCGTGTACGTCATGACCCACGACTCGATCGGGCTCGGCGAAGACGGTCCGACCCATCAGCCGGTCGAGCATCTCGCCGCGTTGCGCGCCATTCCGAACATGCGCGTGTTCCGTCCGTGCGATGCCATGGAGGTCGCCGAGTGCTGGGAGCTCGCGCTCAATCGCGTGGACGGTCCGACCGTGCTGGCGCTGACGCGGCAGAACCTGCCGCAGCTGCGCACCACCGCGCCGAACGACAACCCTTGCGCAGCCGGCGCCTACGAGCTGGTCGCAGCCGAGGGCGAAGCCAAGGCGACGCTGTTCGCCTCCGGCTCCGAGGTCGAGATCGCGGTCGCCGCCCAGAAGCAGCTCGCGGAACGCGGCATCGCCTCGCGCGTTGTTTCCGTTCCGTCGCTCGAGCTGTTGTTAGCGCAACCAGAGGCCAAGCGCGCCGCCATCATCGGAAATGCGCCGGTGAAGGTCGCGATCGAGGCTGCCGTGCGTTGGGGCTGGGATGCCGTGATCGGCCAGGATGGCGAATTCGTCGGCATGCATTCCTTCGGCGAAAGCGGCCCGGCCAAGGAGCTTTACAAGCACTTCGGTATTACCGCCGAGGCTGCGGTTAACGCTGTGCTGAAACGCGTTTCCTGAGAGTTGAGCTTGCCGTAAAAAAGGACTACGTAATCTCTCATATGATCAAGCACCGCCCGGCCGAACCGGGCGCCCGCCCCTAAAAAACCCTCGCAGGCGCGCATAGCGCGTTGTGCGGGATGACAACGGTCATTGAAGGAGACGAAACATGGCAGTCCGCGTTGGAATTAACGGTTTTGGCCGCATCGGCCGCAACATCCTGCGGGCTATCGCCGAGTCCGGCCGCAAGGACATCGAGGTCGTCGGCATCAACGACCTCGGCCCGGTCGAGACCAACGCTCATCTGCTCCGTTTCGACAGCGTCCACGGCCGCTTCCCCGGCACCGTCACCGTCGATGGCGACTCGATCAATCTCGGCGGCGGCAAGATCAAGGTGACCGCCGAGCGCGATCCCTCGAAGCTGCCCTGGAAAGATCTCGGCGTCGACATCGCGATGGAATGCACCGGCATCTTTACCTCGAAGGACAAGGCCTCCGCGCATCTCACCGCCGGCGCCAAGCGCGTGCTGGTCTCCGCGCCCGCCGACGGCGCCGACGCCACCATCGTCTACGGCGTCAACCATGAGACGCTGACCAAGGATCATCTGGTCATCTCCAACGGAAGCTGCACCACCAACTGCCTGGCGCCGGTCGCCAAGGTGCTGAACGACCTCGTCGGCATCGAGACCGGCTTCATGACCACGATCCACGCCTATACCGGCGACCAGCCGACGCTCGACACGATGCACAAGGATCTCTACCGCGGCCGCGCGGCGGCGATGTCGATGATCCCGACCTCGACGGGTGCTGCGAAGGCGATCGGCCTCGTGCTGCCCGAGCTGAAGGGCAAGCTCGACGGCGTCGCGATCCGCGTGCCGACCCCGAACGTCTCGGTGGTCGACCTCAAGATCGTCGCCAAGCGCGCCACCGACGCCAAAGAGATCAACGCGGCGATGAAGCGCGCCAGCGAGCAGCAGCTCAAGGGCATCCTCGGCTACACCACCGCGCCGAACGTCTCGATCGACTTCAACCACGACCCGCACTCCTCGACCTTCCACGAGGACCAGACCAAGGTGCAGAACGGCACGCTGGTGCGCGTGATGTCCTGGTACGACAACGAGTGGGGCTTCTCGAACCGCATGGCGGACACCGCCGCTGCGATCGCGAAGGTGATCTGAACCAGGTCTCGTGTCCCGGGCGCGGTGCAGCGCCTAAGCGCTGCTCCGCAGAACCGGGACCCATTCAACCGCGGGACTTGCTGTGATGTGGGTCCCGGTTCTGCAGCGCATCGCTTCGCGCTGCGCAGCGCCCGGGACAAGAGAGATGACCAACAAATTCCGCACCCTCGACGACGTCGAATTGAAGGGCAAGCGCGTGTTGCTGCGCGTCGATCTCAACGTGCCCATGGACAATGGCCGCGTCAGCGACACCACCCGGCTCGACCGCGTCGCACCGACCATCACCGAAATCTCGGACAAGGGCGGCAAGGTCATCCTGCTCGCGCATTTCGGCCGGCCGAAGGGACGCGACGCCAAGGACTCGCTCAAGCCCGTGGCTGAAGCGCTTGCGAAGGTCGTGAAGAAGCCCGTCGCCTTCGCCGAGGATTGCATCGGCGAGCCCGCGGCCAAGGCGGTCGCAGGCTTGAAGGACGGCGACATTCTCTGTCTCGAAAACACCCGCTTCCACAAGGAGGAGGAAAAGAACGATCCCGCCTTCGTGGCGGAACTGGCAAAGCTCGGCGACATCTGGGTCAACGACGCATTCTCGGCGGCGCACCGCGCCCACGCCACGACCGAAGGCCTCGGCCACAAGCTGCCGGCCTATGCCGGCCGCACCATGCAGGCCGAGCTCGACGCGCTGGAGAAGGCGCTGGGCTCGCCGACCAAGCCCGTCATTGCCATCATCGGCGGCGCAAAGGTTTCGACCAAGATCGACCTCCTGGAAAATCTCGTGAGCAAGGTCGATGCGCTGGTGATCGGCGGCGGCATGGCCAACACCTTCCTGCACGCCCAGGGCGTTGCGGTCGGCAAGTCGCTGGCCGAGAAGGATCTCAGCGCCACCGCGCTGCGCATCATGGAGAAGGCGGAAGCCGCCAACTGCGCGATCATCCTCCCTGTGGACGCCACGGTTGCCTATCACTTCGCCGCCAACGCGCCCTCGCATGCCTATGGGCTCGACGCGATCCCGGCCGACGGCATGATCCTCGACGTCGGCCCGCAGTCAATCGCCCGCGTCCACGCCGCGATCGACGACGCAGCGACGCTGGTCTGGAACGGACCGCTGGGCGCATTCGAGATGCAGCCCTTCGATCGCGGCACGGTCGCGGCCGCCAAGCACGCTGCCGAGCGCACCAAGGCCAAGAAGCTGATCTCGATCGCGGGCGGCGGCGACACCGTCGCGGCGCTCAACCAGGCCCATGTGGCCGGTGACTTCACCTATGTCTCGACCGCCGGTGGCGCGTTCCTCGAGTGGATGGAAGGCAAGCCATTGCCCGGCGTCGAGGTGCTGCGCGTCAAGTAAATTCAAGTCGGCAAACATCGCGGCCTTGCAAGGCCCCAACGGGAGAACAAGACAGATGGCTCGGATCACGTTACGTCAACTGCTCGACCACGCGGCGGAGAACGATTACGGCGTACCGGCCTTCAACATCAACAATATGGAGCAGGCGCTGGCGATCATGGACGCGGCCAACCAGGTCGACGCGCCCGTCATCATCCAGGCCTCGCGCGGTGCGCGCTCCTACGCCAACGACATCATGCTCAAGCACATGATGGACGCGGTCACCGAAATCTATCCGCACATCCCGGTCTGCGTGCATCTCGACCACGGCAACGAGGCCGCGACCTGCATGACCGCGATCCAGGCCGGCTTCACCTCCGTCATGATGGACGGCTCGCTGAAGGCCGACGGCAAGACCCCCGGCGACTGGGCCTACAATGTCGGCGTCACCAAGACCGTGACCGACATGGCCCATCTCGGCGGCATCTCGGTGGAAGGCGAGCTCGGCGTGCTCGGCTCGCTGGAAACCGGCATGGGCGACAAGGAAGACGGCCACGGCGCAGAAGGCAAGCTCAGCCACGACCAGCTCCTGACCAATCCGGACGAGGCCGTGAAGTTCGTCCAGGAGACCAAGGTCGACGCGCTCGCGATCGCGATGGGGACGTCTCACGGCGCCTACAAGTTCACCCGCAAGCCCGACGGCGACATCCTCGCCATGAACGTGATCGAGGAGATCCACCGCAAGCTGCCAAACATGCATCTCGTCATGCACGGCTCCTCGTCGGTGCCGCAGGACCTGCAGGAGATCATCAACGCCAACGGCGGCAAGATGAAGCCGACCTGGGGCGTGCCGGTGGCCGAGATCCAGCGCGGCATCAAGAACGGCGTGCGCAAGATCAACATCGACACCGACAACCGCATGGCGATGACCGGCCAGATCCGCAAGGTGCTGAAGGACAGCCCGGAAGAGTTCGATCCGCGCAAGTACTTGAAGCCGGCCATGGAAGCCATGACCAAGCTGTGCAAGCAGCGCCTGCAGGAGTTCAACACCGCAGGCCAGGCCTCCAAGATCAAGCGCGTCCTGACCACCGCCGAGATGGCCAAGCGCTACGCCAAGGGCGAGCTGGATCCGAAGGTGGCGTAAGCGACGTAAGGGCAGGCACCGTCATTCCGGGGCGCGGGCAGCGCGAGCCCGGAATCCATGGTGCCACCGTCGACGCGGATCAATGGATTTCCGGGCTCGCGCCTAGGGGCGCGCCCCGGAATGACCGGCCTCCCCCCTTTACCCTGCGACGAACGATAGCTCGGCAATTGCCCGAGAACGGTCTATTTTCACGGGCAAGGGCAGAGTCGTTTTGGGAGGACCTCTCGATGAATCTGACTGAGCTCAACAAGGTCGCGACCGCCATGGTCGCGCCGGGCAAGGGCATCCTCGCCGCCGACGAATCCTCCGGCACCATCAAGAAACGCTTTGACGCAATCGGCGTGGAGTCCACGGAAGAGAACCGCCGCGACTATCGCGAGATGCTGTTCCGCTCCAAGGACGCCATGAGCCAGTACATCTCGGGCGTGATCCTCTATGACGAGACGATCTGGCAGGACGCGAAGGACGGCACGCCGCTGGTGAAGCTGATCGAGCAGAGCGGCGCCATTCCCGGGATCAAGGTCGACGAAGGCACGCAGGCCTTGCCGATGTGCCCGGGCGAAACAGTCACCGTCGGGCTCGACAGGCTCGCCGAACGCTTAAAGAAATATTACGAACGCGGCGCGCGCTTCGCCAAATGGCGCGCGGTGATCGACATCGGCAGCGGTATTCCCTCGATGACCGCGATCAGCGTCAACGCCCACGCGCTGGCGCGCTATGCCGCACTGTGCCAGGCCGCGCAGATCGTGCCGATCGTGGAGCCGGAGGTGCTGATGGACGGCGACCACGACATCGACCGCTGCTATGAGGTGACGAGCCGCGTGCTGAACAAGACGTTCCAGGAATTGCGCGTGCAGCGCGTCGCGCTCGAAGGCATGGTGCTGAAGCCCAACATGGCGATCTCAGGCAAGAAATGCGCGAAGCAGGCGCCCGTCGAGGAGGTCGCGGAGAAGACCGTCCGCCTGCTCAAGGCCTGCGTGCCCGCGGCCGTGCCCGGCATCGCCTTCCTCTCCGGCGGCCAGTCGGACGAAGAGGCGACCGCACATCTCAACGCCATGCACAAGCTCGGCCCGCTGCCCTGGGGCCTGACCTTCTCCTACGGCCGCGCGCTGCAGGCCGCGCCGCAGAAGGCCTGGTCCGGGAGGCCTGAGAACATCGCTGCCGGACAGCGCGCCTTCAGCCATCGCGCGCGGATGAACGGCCTCGCCTCCAAGGGCGAATGGCAAAGTAGCCTGGAACAGAAGGCAGCCTAGATCTTGTCGAACAAACCGCCTCCGCCGCGCCCGGCGCCTCGCCTTTATCTTGCGACGCCCGTCGTCGATGATCCCGCTGCGCTTCTCGGCGAGCTGCCGGCCCTGCTTGCCGCCGCCGACGTCGCGGCCGTGCTGCTGCGGCTGAAGGAGACCGACCAGCGCACCATGATCTCGCGCGTCAAGGCCTTCGCGCCGCCGGTGCAGAAGGCGGGCGCCGCGCTGCTGGTCGAGGGCCATGCCGAGCTGGTCGCGCGCGGCGGCGCCGACGGTGCGCACCTGCCCGGTATCGCCGCGCTGAAAGAGGCGCTGCCATCGCTCAAGCCCGATCGCATCGCCGGTGTCGGCGGGCTGACGACGCGGCACCATTCCATGGAGGCGGGCGAGATCGGCGCAGATTACGTGCTGTTCGGCGAGCCCGATGCGAAGGGACAGCGTCCGTCGGCGGAAGCGATCGCGGAACGGCTGGACTGGTGGGCCGAGCTGTTCGAGCCGCCCTGTATCGGCTTTGCGATGTCGCTGGACGAAGCCCACGACTTCGCGCTCAGCGGCGCCGATTTCGTGCTGGTCGGCGACTTCATCTGGTCCGATCCGCGCGGGCCCAAGGCGGCGCTGATCGAGGTCGACGCCGCGATCAAGAAGGCTCACGCGACGGCGATAGCCAGCCCAGATCCTGCGGGCAGCGAGCACGGCTAGCGCCCGACATGAAACTCCCCTGCATCACCATGCTGGCGACGCTGCTGCTCACGGTACCGGCGGCCGCGCAGCTCCAGATCACCCCGCCGGCGACAATCCCCAGTCCGCCCGCGGAGAAGCAGAAGCCCAAGCCGCCCCCGCCCGCCAAGAAGAAGGAGGCTGCGCCGGCGCCGAAACCTTCGGCCTCGCCCAAGCCCGCCCCGTCCTCCAAGCCGACGCCGACCCCGACCGTGATCCCGGCGCCGCCGACCGACAATTCCAGCGCCGATCTGGTGTACGGCGCCTATCAGCGCGGCCAGTACAAAACCGCGTTCGACCTCGCCACCGCCCGCGCGCAAGGCGGCGATCCCAAGGCGATGACCATGCTCGGCGAGCTCTATTCCAACGCCATGGGCATCCGCCGCGACTACGCCAAGGCGGCCGAATGGTACAAGCGCGCCGCGGACGCCGGCGACCGCGAGGCGATGTTCGCGCTCGCCATGCTGCGCATTTCGGGCCGCGGCGGCTCGGTCGACAAGGGCGAGGCGGTCAAGCTGATGGCGTCCGCCGCCAAGCTCGGCGAGCCCAAGGCGGCCTATAACCTTGCTCTGCTCTATCTGGACGGCCAGACCCTGCCGCAGGACGTCAGGCGTTCAGCCGAGCTGCTGCGCCAGGCCGCCGATGCCGGCCTGCCCGAGGCGCAATACGCGCTCGCGACCTTCTACAAGGAAGGCACGGGCGTGCCGAAGGACCCGGAACGCGCGGTGCGGCTGCTGCAGGCCGCCTCGCTCGCCGACAATGTCGACGCCGAGGTGGAATATGCCATCGCCATGTTCAACGGCACCGGCACGCCGAAGAACCAGCCGGCTGCCGTCGCTCTGCTCCGCAAGGCTTCCCGCCAGGGCAGCGCGATCGCGCAGAACCGGCTGGCCTGGGTGCTGATCAACGGCGTCGGCACGTCCATGGACAAGGTCGAGGGCTTCAAATGGCACCTGGTGGCCAAGACCGCCGGCAAGGGCGATCCGGAGCTCGACAAGCAATTCTCCGACCTTCCGGCCGAGGAGCGGGCCAAGGCGGAGGCCGCCGCCAAAAAATGGCTGGGGAGCAAATGACTTGACCTTCAGCCCCTCGCAGGGCACCCAATCCTCCAAACACGCGCGATTTCGCGCCATTTCCCCCGATCAAGACCAGAGCTCATGCTGTATTCCGCAACTATCAACGTCATGGTCAAGGCCGCGCGCCGCGCCGGCCGCAGCCTCAAGCGCGATCTCGGCGAGATCGAGCATCTCCAGGTCTCGCTGAAGGGACCGGCGAATTTCGTCTCGCTCGCCGACAAGCGCGCCGAGGAGATCCTCTACCAGGACCTCGCCAAGGCCCGCCCCGGCTACGGCTTCATCGGCGAGGAAGGCGGCACGCGGGAAGGCAGCGACAAGAGCCATACCTGGATCGTCGATCCGCTCGACGGCACCACCAACTTCCTGCACGGCATCCCGCAATTCGCGATCTCGATCGGCCTCGTGCGCGAGGGCACGATCATCGCCGGCGTGATCTACAACCCCGCCAATGACGAGCTCTACATCGCCGAGCGCGGCAAGGGCGCCTTCCTCAACGACCAGCGCCTGCGCGTCGCCGGACGCCGCCAGCTCAACGAATGCGTGGTGGCCTGCGGCCTGCCCCATATCGGCCGCGGCGACCACGAGGAATTCCGCCGCGAGATGACCGCGATCCAGGACCGCGTCGCGGGCCTCCGCCGCTTCGGCGCCGCCTCGCTCGATCTCGCCTTCGTCGCCGCCGGCCGCCTCGACGGCTATTGGGAGCGCAATTTGCAATCCTGGGACATCGCCGCCGGTATGCTGATGGTGCGCGAAGCAGGCGGCACGGTGAGCGACATCAGCACACCCGGCGATGCGCTGGTGACCGGGGACGTGGTGTGCGGGAACGAGTACGTGCACGGGGAGCTGGTGAGGATCTTGCGGAAGCCGGCGTAGCCGCACGACTGCTCGACCTCATCGGCTAAGACTCCATCGAAAAAGCCCGCAAGCGCCGGCTCCGACGGCAGCACCGCATCCCTGTGGCTGCTCCATGCGCCGCTCTCGCTACGGACGCTGACGAGCGAATTCTTTCGCTCCATCAGCAGAACCGTTCGTTTGCCCTGCACCGCCTCGATGCTTTCGGACTTGATCATCGGCTCACCGGAAAACGCCGCCTCGAGCGGGGCCGGATATCCGACTTCAATAGAGTATTTGAGACGGTCGAACTTGACCGACAACCGTAACCTCCCATCCTCGCCGCGTTTGCGGACGCCGGACCAGCAGACCGAATTCAGCCCGCCTTCGTCGGCGATCGTCCGCGTGATCCGCGATAGTTCGAGATCGTAATGTCGGTCGGACGCATCGCGTCCAGCGCGAACGCACATCCCATCAATCCAGGGATGCAGTCTCGGTCGACGCTCGCGCGAAAACAAGCCGGACGCCCGTCGACATCAAGCGACGGCGCATCCAACTCCGGCGGTCAGGACCGATCCCGCATTCAATGGCCAGTTCTTGCCGGCGCCGGCGGCCCGTACGCCTCGGCGTCCTTCGCCGCCGCCTTCTCCCTGTCCCCCGCCAGCACGCGCTGCACCGAGACGAAGAACACCGGCACCATCAGCAGCGCCAGGATGACCACCGCGATCATGCCGCCCATCACGATGCTGCCGAGCGCCTGCTGGCTGGCACCGCCGGCGCCGTGGGCGATAGCCATCGGCAGCACGCCGCAGATGAACGCAAGTCCGGTCATCAAAATGGGGCGGAAGCGCAGGCGGCAGGCTTCAATGGTGGCTTCCACCAGGGGCTTGCCCTCTTTCCGCAGATCTTTCGCGAATTCGATGATCAGGATCGCGTCCTTGGCGGCGAGGCCGATGATGGTGATCAGGCCGACGGTGAAATAGACGTCGTTGGGCAGGCTTCGCAGCATCGCCGCGGTCACGGCGCCGACGATGCCGAGCGGCACGGTGAGCAGCACCGCGAGCGGAATGGTCCAGCTCTCGTAGAGCGCGGCCAGACACAGGAACACCACGAACACCGAGAGCGCCAGCAGGAACGGCGCCTGCGAGCCCGACAGCTTTTCCTGCAGCGACTGCCCGGTCCATTCATAGCCGAAGCCGCGCGGCAGTCTTCCCGCAAGCCGCTCCATCTCGGCAATCGCATCGCCCGAGGTGAAGCCGGGCCTGGCTTCGCCGGAGATGCGCACCGCCGGATAATAGTTGAAGCCGGCGATCTGCGTCGGCCCGCGCGCCCATTCGACCGTCGCGAAAGACGAGAACGGCACGAGCTGGCCGCGGCTGTTCTTGACGTTGTAGTTGAGGATGTCCTCGGTCCGCATGCGGTCGCGGGCGTCGGCCTGCACCACGACGCGCTGCATGCGGCCGCGGTTCGGGAAGTCGTTGATGTAGTTCGAGCCGAGATTGGTCGAGATCGTGTTGTTGATGTCCTCGAAGGTGACGCCGAAGGCGCCGGCCTTCTCGCGGTCGATCACGAGATTCACGACGCCGGCCTCGGGCAGGCCCTCGACATAGACCTTCTGCAGCACCGGGCTCGCATTGGCCTCCGCGATCAGTTGATCGGCGGCGCGCATCAATTGCTGATAGCCCTTCTGCCCGCGGTCCTGCAGGCGGAACGAGAAGCCCGACGAGTTGCCGAGATTGTCGATCGGCGGCGGCTGCAGCGCCGAGATCTTTGCGTCGCGGATCGACGAGCCCAGATCGCGGTTGATGTCGTTGACGATCGCCGCAGCGGAATCCTTCGGCCCGCGCTCCGACCAGTCCTTCAGCGTGATGAAGGCCTGCGCGGTGTTCATGCCCTGGCCGGAGAAGCTGAAGCCCGTGAGGAACGTGACGTTGTCGACGCCGGGCCGCTGGGCCAGATATTTCTCGACCTTCTCGATCACCGCCTCGGTGCGGGCATAGGACGAATCCGACGGCGTCTGCACGTCGGTGGTGACGAAGCCCTGGTCGTCGACGGGGAGGAAGCCGCCCGGCAGGTTGACGAAGGCCCAGGACAGACCGGCCAGCAGCGCGACATAGACCAGCATCAGGCGGCCGGTGCGGTTCAGCGAGAAGCCGACCGTGCGCGAATAGCGTTCCTTGACGCCCTCGAGCATGCGATTGAACCAGCCGAACACGCCCTTCTTCGCGTGACCATGACCGGCTGCGACGGGCTTGAGCAGCGTCGCGCACAGCGCCGGCGTCAGCGACAGAGCCAGGAAGGCGGAGAAGCCGATCGCGGCGACCATGGTCACCGAGAACTGGCGATAGATGATGCCGACCGAGCCCGGGAAGAACGCCATCGGCACGAACACCGCCATCAGCACCAGCGTGATGCCGATGATGGCGCCCGAGATCTGCGACATCGCCTTGCGCGTCGCCTCCTTCGGCGGCAGGCCTTCCTCGCTCATGATGCGCTCGACGTTCTCGACCACGACGATGGCGTCGTCGACGAGGATGCCGACCGCGAGCACCATGCCGAACATCGAGAGCATGTTGATGGAATAGCCGGCGAGCAGCAGCGTGGTGCAGGCGCCCAGCAGCGCCACGGGCACCACGATGGTGGGAATGATGGTATAGCGGATGTTCTGCAGGAACAGGAACATCACCACGAACACCAGCACCACGGCCTCGACGAGCGTCATCAGCACCTTCTTGATCGAAGCCTCGACCACGGGCGTGATGTTGTAGGGAATCTCGTAGGAGATGTTGGCCGGGAAGAAGCGCGACAGCTCCTTCATCTTCTCTTCGACCGCGCTCGCGGTTGCCAACGCGTTGCCGGTCGGCGACATCAGGACGGAGAGGCCCGCGGTCGGCTTGCCGTCGAGCCTCGTGTTGAACTGGTAGCTGAGACCACCGACCTCGACGCGCGCGACGTCGCGCAGGCGCACGGTCGAGCCGTCGGCATTGGCGCGCAAGATGATGGCGCCGAACTCGTCCGGCGAGGAGAGCTGGCCCTTGACCAGCACCAGCGTGGAGGTGCGCTGGCTCGACGTCGACGGCTCGGCACCGATGCTGCCCGAGGCGACCTGCGCGTTCTGCGCGGCAATGGCCTTGTTGACGTCGTCGGCGGTGAGCCCATAGCCGACCAGCTTGGCCGGATCGACCCAGACGCGCAGACTCCGCTCGGTTGAGTACAGCGTGGCGCGGCCGACGCCGGGAATGCGGCGAATCTCGCCCAGCACGTTGCGGATCATGAAGTCGCCGAGGCCGACCTCGTCGAGGCTGCCGTCGGTCGAGTTCAGCGTGATGATCTGCAGCACCGCGCTGGAGGCCTCCTCGATCAGGATGCCCTGCTGCATCACCGCGCGCGGCAGGCGCGCCTCGACGCGCTTGATGCGGTTCTGCACCTCGACCGAGGCGGCGCTGGTATCGGTGCCCGGCTGGAAGTTGGCGATGATCTCGACCTGGCCGAGCGAGTCGCTGGTCGATTCGAAATTGAGGATATTGGCGGCGCCGTTGAGCTCCTCCTCGATCAGCCGCGTTACGCTGTTGTAGAGGTTTTCCGGCGAGGCGCCGGGATAGCTGGTCGAGATCGAGATCGAGGGCGGCGCGATGATCGGATATTGCGCGATCGGCAGCAGCGGCACGGCGATCGCGCCGATCAAGCAGATGAACAGCGCGACCACCCAGGCGAAGATGGGCCTGTCGATGAAGAAACTCGCCATGGCGCGTTACCGCGTCAGCTTCTGGGCGTGTCGGTTGTCGGCGGTCGCGTCCGCCTCCGACCAGGTCTGCGGCTTGACCTTGTCGCCGGCCGCGAACTTCTGGAACCCCTCGACCACGACCTTGTCGCCGGCCTTCAGGCCTTCCGTGATGAACCAGACACCGTCCTGCACGGATCCGGTACGGACCGCTTGCACCGCGATATGGTTGTCATCCTTGACGACGAACACTTCGCTGCCGCCGCCGCCGTTGCGCTGGATCGCCTGCTGCGGCACCGCGATCGCGTCGGAATCCAGACCCTGGTCGATGCGGACGCGGACATACATGCCCGGCAACAACTCGCGCTTGGGATTGGGGAACTCGCCGCGCAGCGTCACCTGCCCGGTATGGGCGTCGACCTTGGCATCGGAGAACAGCAGCTTGCCGTCGAGCGAATAGATCGTGTTGTCGTCGAGCACCAGGCGCACCTTGGCGGCATCGGATGCGATGCGCTCGAGGTCGCCGGTCTCGAAGGCGCGGCGAAGCTGGTTGAGCTCGTTCACCGACTGGGTGAAGTCGGCATAGATCGGATCGAGCTGCTGGATGGTGGCGAGATTGGTTTCGTTCTGCACCGCGAGGGCGCCCTCGCTGACCAGGGCCGCACCGACCACGCCGTCGATCGGCGCGCGCACGGTGGCGTAGTCGAGATTGAGTTTGGCGCGCGCGAGGTCGGCCTTGCGGCCTTCGACCTCGGCATGGGCCTGACGTTCGGCCGCAATGGCCTTCTCGTTCTCGGCTTCAGGGGCGGCGCGATCCTTGGTGAGGGTGGCGACACGGTGCGCCTGCTGCCTGGCCTGCATCAACGCAGCCTCGGCCTTGGCGAGGGCAGCTTCGTTGGCCATCACCTCGACCTCGAACGGGCGCGGATCGATGCGGTAGAGCGGATCGCCCGCCTTGACCTCACTGCCCTGGCGGAACAGGCGCTCGACCACGATGCCGGACACGCGCGGCCGCACGTCGGAGACGCGCGTCGGCGCGATGCGGCCCGGCAGCTCGCGCACCACGGCGCGCGGCTGCGGCTTGACGATGACGATGCTGACGTCAGGATGGGCCGGCGGAGCGGCGGACACTGCGGAGCTGGATTCGTCACAGCCCGCAAGCAGCGGCGCCAGGGCCGCGAGCATCATTGCAACGCATGCCGATCGCGCACGAAGTCCTGACATGAAGTGGGGTGCCCCGATATTGTTGAAACTGATCACGTTCCGCGCGAGGCCATTCTGGCCCTTCGAACGCGGCTGATGCGGACAAAATAGAAGGCACCTGCTGCGATGCAACGCATGGCACAGGCGGCTCATTGTCACACAGGGTATGCCGTTGAGTTCAGGACGCTTTTGCCGTGTCACTTGATTGTGAGTCGGGGTCCACCGCCGCGTGCTGCGACGGAACAGCGCAATTACTCGGCGGCTTTCATGCGGTACTGGCTGACGCCCCATTCGGTTCCATCGGCGTAGCCGAACAGACCCGATGTCGCGAGCAGGAACCAGCGCCAGCGCCGCAGCCAGAGCGCGGTCTCCTCGCCATAGACCTTGCGCAACGACGCCTCGATGGCGTCGCGATGCCTATCGAAATTGGCGAGCCAGTCGTTCGCGGTGCGCTGATAATGCGTGCCGCTCCAGCACCATTCCTTCTCGACCGTGAAGACGTCGTCGAATTGCCTGACGAGGTGATGGCTTGGCATCAGACCGCCCGTGAAGACGTGCTGCGCAATCCAGTCGTCGCGATCGAGCCGGTCGAACAGCTGCGAGCCGGAGCGGTGGCTGACGATTTGCATGAAGAACCGCCCCTCGGGCGCGAGCCATGAGCGCAGGCGCGTCATCAGCTTGCGCCAGTTCATCATCTGCTCGAACATCTCGACCGAGACGATGCGGTCGAACTGGCCGTCGGGCGCGAACACGTTCATGTCCGCGGTGACGACGCGCAGGTTCAGCAAACCCCGCCGCTGCGCCTCCTCCTCGACATGAGCGCGCTGCGCCTGCGAGGTCGACACGGCCGTCACCTTGGCGTGCGGAAACTGCCGCGCCATCCACAGCGACAGCGAGCCCCAGCCGCAGCCGAGCTCGAGGATGGTCTGGCCATCGGCGAGACCGGCATGCTCGACGGTCTGGCGCAAGGCCTCCTCCTCCGCCTCCTGCAAGGTGCTCGAATCGGTCTTGTAGAAGCAGCAGGAATATTTGCGGCAGGGGCCGAGCACGTCGGCGAAGAACGAGGCGGGCACCTCGTCACGCCCGGCCTCGGAATCCTCGACGATCGGCCGCAGCATCATCCGGCCGGCGAAGGCGGCGTCGGTGGCCGCGTCATGGCCGGCGAGGCGCGTTGCAGTGCGGGAGCACAGGCGCTGGATCGCAGCGCGGATCACGACGTCCGGCAGCGGCACGCGTTCGGCAGTCCCCATAATCGCGGAAACGACGCTCATGCGGCCCCCCGAATAGCGAACTTCTGCAGATACCTGTCTATCAAAGCGCCGCTTCCGGTCCGGGTTCCCAGCGCCGTCCCCGAAATCGGCGCATCCGGCGCTTTTTTTGGGCTGGCGCTGTGCCATAGTGCGCACTGCAAGCAAGCTTTCGTAACGGATGATACCGGCCATGCCGTCTGGCACTTCCCGCTCCACCATGGATATCGAGTACACAAAACTGTCCTCGCCCAGCGTCTTCCTGGTGCGGATGCTGGTCTTCCTGGTGCTGTGCACGCTGGTGGGCGTGGTGCTCTACAAGCAGATCATCCAGGCCTTCTTCGCCAATCCCGGGCTCAATGCCCTGATCGGCGGGGTGCTGTTCATCGGCATCATCCTGGCCTTCCGGCAGGTCATCCGACTCTACCCTGAGGTCTCCTGGGTCAACAATTTCCGCATCGCCGATCCCGGCCTGGCGCCGGCCCGGCACCCGAAACTGCTGGCGCCGATGGCGGCGATCCTCGGCGGCGAGCGCTCCGGCCGGATGTCGATCACCCAGACCACCATGCGGCATTTGCTCGATTCGATCGCGACGCGCCTCGACGAAGCCCGCGACATCTCGCGCTACATGACCGGCCTTTTGGTCTTCCTCGGCCTGCTCGGCACCTTCTGGGGCCTGATCGAGACGGTCGGCTCGGTCGGCAAGGTGATCGACGGGCTCAAGGTCGGCGGCGATTCCGGCGCCCTGTTCGACACCCTGAAGGAGGGTCTCGCCGCCCCGCTCGGCGGCATGGGCATCTCGTTCTCGAGCTCCCTGTTCGGCCTCGCCGGCTCGCTGATCCTCGGCTTCCTCGATTTGCAGTCGAGCCAGGCGCAGAACCGCTTCTACACCGACCTCGAGGACTGGCTCGCCACCACCGTGCGGGAATATGGCAGCGGCGACGTCGCGGTCGCGTCCAGCGGCGGCGGTGGGGTGGCCAGCGGCGAACTGCAGGCCGCGGTCGAACGCTTGCGCTCCGTGCTCGAGGAAGGCGGCACCAGCCGCGGCACCACGGCGGCGATGGCGAGCCTTGCCGAAGCCATCCAGGCGCTGGTCTCGCACATGCGCACCGAGCAGCAGATGATCCGCGAATGGGCCGACGGCCAGGGCGAGCAGAACCGCGAGATCCGCCGCCTGCTGGAGCGCCTCGCCCGGCAGCCGGAGAAGAGCTGAAGATCGAACGGAGGTTCTCGTGCCCCGGGCGCGATGCAGCACGAAGTGATGCGTCGCTGAGCCGGGGCCCAGCACCTTCCGAATGACAGATGGGTCCCGGCTCTGCGCAGCAGCGTTGCGCGCTGCAGCGCGTCCGGGACACGAGAGTGGAGATCGACGATATGGCACTGGCCCGCGGCCGCCGCAGCGACAGCTCCTTCAATTACTGGCCCGGCTTCGTCGACGCGCTGTCGACGCTGGTGCTGTCGATCGTGTTCCTGCTGTCGGTGTTCCTGGTGGTGCAGTTCTTCCTGTCCCAGGAGGTCACCGGCAAGGACAAGGCGCTGGAGCAGCTCAACGCCAAGATCGCGCAGCTCAACGAGCTGTTGTCGCTGGAGAAGCTCGGCAAGCTCACGCTCGACGACCAGGTCTCGCAACTGAAGGCAGGCCTCGCCTCGGCCGAGGGCGAACGCGACCGCATCAAGGGCCTCTATGACGGTCTCGCCGCCGCCGGCAACGACGCGCAAGGCAAGACCTCCGAGCTCGGCAAGGCGCTGGATTCGGAGAAGGCGGTCTCGGCGCGAGCGCTGGCGCAGATCGAGGTGCTGAACCAGCAGATCAGCGCTTTGCGCCGGCAGCTGGCCGCGCTTGAGGAGGCGCTCGACGCCAGCGAAAAGCGCGACAAGGAATCGCAGAACCGCATTGCCGATCTCGGCTCCCGGTTGAACGTGGCGCTGGCGCAGCGCGTGCAGGAATTGTCGCGCTACCGCTCCGAGTTCTTCGGCCGCCTGCGCGCCATCCTCGGCAACCGGCCCGACATCCGCATCGTCGGCGACCGCTTCGTGTTCCAGTCCGAAGTGTTCTTCGACACCGGACAGGCGATGCTGCTGCCCGAGGGCCGCGCCGAGCTCGATACGCTCGCGACCGCGCTGATCGAGCTCGACAAGAAGATCCCGAACGAGATTCCCTGGGTGCTGCGCGTCGACGGCCACACCGACATACGCCCGGTCAACGGCCCGAACTTCAAATCGAACTGGGACCTGTCCGCGGCCCGCTCGATCTCGGTGGTGCAATATCTGGTCTCGCTCGGCGTGCCCGCGCAGCGCCTCGTCGCGGCCGGCTTCGGCGAATTCCAGCCGCTCGATCCCGGCAATACCGAGGAAGCCTACAAGCGCAACCGCCGCATCGAGCTGAAGCTGACGGAGCGGTAGTGAGCGCGATCCACCTCCGCCCCTACCGGCCCGAGGACGAAGCCGCCTCGATCGACCTCTGGCATCGCAGCTGGCAGCAGGCCTATCCGCAGATCGATTTCGCGCAGCGGCTGGAATGGTGGCGCGAGCGCTGGCGCAAGGATCTGGTGCCGAAGGCGCAGGTCGTGGTGGCCGAACAGAACGGCGCGCTGACCGGCTTCGTCACCATCGACGGCGAGGGCTATCTCGACCAGCTCGTGGTCGATCCTGATCACTGGGGCTCGGATGCCGCGCGGCTGCTCGTCGATGAGGCCAAGCGCCTGTCGCCCTCAGGCGTGACGCTGCTCGTCAACAAGGACAATTCCCGCGCCATCCGCTTCTACGAGCGCAACGGCTTTGCCTATGCCGGCGACGATGTGAACCCGACCTCGGGCCGGCCGGTGCTGAAGATGGCGTGGAAGGCGTGATCCTGACGTATGTGATTCCAGCGGGCGTGAGGCCCGTCACGCAGGGATCCAGGAACGTCTGCTAGTCGTTGATGCAGAGCAGCGATGACAAGCGGATGGAGACGAGCGATGAGGCTGCGCGATTGGGCTCAAGGTTCCTCGGTCTTTCTGGCCGTCATCGTCGCCGGATATGTGTCGACGAGCTATGTCGACCAGCGCTTTGCATCGATCGGGACGCATGCTCCGGCGAACGGCCCTGCCCCGACCACCTGCGTCGGCGAGGACGGCAGCTGGAAGAACTGGCCGTGGCCGAACGTGCCGACGCTGTCGCCGAAGTGCCCCTAGGGACGGCGTGCTCCGCACCGAATATCGAAAAACAACCCCATGCACAGTAGCCGGCGCAAGCAAAATCAATAGCTTACGCGCTGCCCTGGCGGAGCCTCACGCCCCTTCGAACTGCAGCCGTGCCAGCCGCGCGTAAAGTCCGTTCGCGGCGACGAGCTCGGCATGGGTGCCCTGCTCGACGATCCGGCCCTGGTCCATCACCAGGATGCGGTCGCAGGACAGCACGGTGGCGAGGCGGTGCGCGATGACCAGCGTGGTGCGGTGGCGCATCAGCTCTTCCAGCGCGGTCTGCACCAGCGTCTCGCTCTCGGCATCGAGCGCGGAAGTCGCTTCATCGAGCAGCAGCAGCGGCGCATCGCGCAGGATGGCGCGCGCGATCGCGATGCGCTGGCGCTGGCCGCCTGACAGCGTCACGCCGCGCTCGCCGAGCGGCGTCTCGAAACCTTCCGGCAGGCGGCGGATGAATTCAGCGGCATGGGCGAGCTCGGCGGCGCGCTCGACCTCGGCATCGGTCGCATCGGGCCGGCCGAAGCGGATATTTTCGCGGGCGCTCGCGGCGAACACGTTGGATTCCTGCGGCACCAGCGCGATGCGCGAGCGGAAGTCGCGGGGATCGGCGGACTTGACCGGCACGCCGTCGAGCGAGATCGCGCCGCTGAGCGGATCGTAGAAGCGCAGCAGCAGGTGGAAGATCGTGCTCTTGCCGGCACCGGACGGACCTACGATCGCGACCTTCTCGCCGGGCCGCACGGTGAACGACACGGCATCGAGCACATTGACGTCGCGCCGCACCGGATAGGCGAAGCTCACCTGATCGAAGCCGACCTCGCCGCGTGCCGGCACAGGCAGCGCGCGCGGAGCCGCAGGGGCCTTGATCTCGGGCTTCACATGCAGGATCTCGAACAGGCGCTCGGCCGCGCCGGATGCCGACGAGACCTCGCCCCAGACCTCGCTGAGCTGGCCGAGGCCCGCTGCCGCGAACACCGCATACAGCACGAACTGACCGAGCCGGCCCGGCGAAATCGCGCCTGTGAGGACGTCATGCGAGCCGATCCAGAGGATCGCGACCACGCTTGCGAACACGATGAAGATGATGATGGCCGTGAGCACGGCGCGCGCCTGGGTCGAGGTGCGCGCGGCCTCATAGGCCTGCTCGACCTCGCCGCCGAAACGCTTCTCGGCGAACCCTTCGCTGGTATAGGCTTGCACGGTGCGGATCGCGCCGACCAGCTCGCCCGCATAGGCCGAGGCCTCGGCGAGCGTGTCCTGCGCGTTGCGCGACAGCCGGCGCACCCAGCGCCCGAAGGCGACCAGCGGCAGCACGATCAAGGGAATGGCCAGCAGCACGAAGCCCGACAGCTTCGGGCTCGTGATCACCATCATCGCGGTAGCGCCCAGGAACATCATCAGATTGCGCAGCGCGATCGAGACGGAGGCGCCGACGGCCGATTTGAGCTGGGTGGTGTCGGCGGTGAGCCGCGAGATCAATTCGCCGCTGCGCGCGGAATCGAAGAAGGCGGGAGACAGCGAGAGCAGATGCGCGAAGACGTCGCGCCTGAGGTCGGCGACGATGCGCTCGCCGATCGTCATCACCAGGTAGTAGCGCGCGGCGCTGGCGAGCGCGAGCACGCCGACGACCGCGAGCATCACCGAGAAGTAGCTGTTGATCAGCTCGATGCCTTCGGGCGTCAGGCCGAAATCGATCATCCGGCGCACCGCGATCGGCACCAGCAGCGTGGTCAGGGCCGCGACCGTGAGCGCGACGAAGGCCAGTGCCGCCCGGCCCCGATAGCGGCTGACATAGGGCGCCAGCGCGAGCAGCGGCCGCAGCTTGGCACGGCCCTTGGCCGGCTCTTCGATCAGCTCGGCTTCGATCGAGGTTGTGTCCGCGGCGTTCATTCCGGGCTGATCGACATATTGGCCATCAAGCCGTTCCACTGCGCTCATGAGATCCGACCCATTGCATTCGTTTGCTCCCAATAGGCCGGTGCAACAGTAGTGGCAAATCCGGGATGTCCCTTAGGGGCAAACCCGGTTCACCGCGCAAGCCCGGCTTGTTTTACGGGGTTTCGTGGGGTATAGAGCCGGCCAAATCCGTCATTCGCGAGCCACCAGAACAGGCGCCGGGCGCCGAGGAATTTGCCATGAAAGCCGAAATTCATCCGAATTATCATACGATTAAGGTCGTGATGACCGACGGTACCGAGTACCTGACCCGCTCGACCTGGGGCAAGGAAGGCGACACGCTGAACCTCGACATCGACCCGAAGTCGCACCCGGCCTGGACCGGCGGCAACGCCCAGATGCTGGACCGTGGCGGCCGCGTCTCGCGCTTCCAGAAGAAGTTTTCGGGCTTCCTCAAAAAGGATTGATCCGGCCCGCAAGGCTGGAGACGGAAAACGCCCCCGGAAAGCCGGGGGCGTTTTTGTGTTTTTGGGACTGTCGTTCCGGGGCGATGCGTAGCATCGAACCCGTAACCTCGATTCCGGGTTCGGCTCTACGAGCCGCCCCGGAATGACAACGCGGCGTTACCTTTCGAACGCGGCCTTCAGCGCGTTGAGATGCGGCACCAGCGGATTGCCGATCGCAATGTGCTCGGCCGGCGGGGTGTGGATGGTGGTGTCGAGGCGGCGCACGCGGGTCTGCAGGCTCATCGAGCGATGGATCAGGTCCTGGAGCTGCGAGGGCAGCTTCTCGATGGTGTCGGTGGGGCCGGGATCGGCGGCGCTGAGCTTGACCTTGGTCTTCTCGCGATTGGCCTGGCTCAGCGTCATCTCGCCTTCCTTCACCGCGCGGTGCAGCAGCAGCCAGGAGGCGAGCTGCATCAGGCGGGTGGTGAGGCGCATGCTCTCGGTTGCGTAGGTCAGGCTGACGGCACGGTCGAGCGCCTTGGCCTCGGTGCGGCCGGCACCGTCGAGATAGGCGGCGGTCTCTTCGACGAGGTCCATGCCCTCGCGGAACAGGACGCCGAACGCCGCAGAATTGGTGAACCGCTCGCTGAGTTGAACGAGAGCGCCGTCGGCCTGCAAACGTTCCATGGTTAACGCCTCTTACGCAACTGTTTGACTGTCCGGCTTTGGCGCCGGCTTATGATGAATAAATCATTGCGCGGGCGGGACGCCGAGTCCAGTGACAAGAGCGGATATGGTTTCCGCGGGTCATTCCCAGGAATTCAACCGCAACGGGATGCAAAAAGCAAAAAAAGAGCCGCCGGAGACCGGCGGCTTTTAAAGTTGATAACAGGGAGGCGTCAAACAGAGTGGACAGGAGCCACTCGGTGTCCAAACGAGGACAGTTCCAGTCATAAAGTGAAAAGCTTAATCCGGAGTAAACGAGCGAATTTTTTGAGAGTTCGTTAGCCATGTCGGCCAGTGGCCGAGCAAGTCTCGTGCCCCGGACGCGGTGCGGCACGAAGTGCTGCTCTGCTGAGCCGGGCTCAGTTCTTTGGCAGATGCGTGGGGTGAGGCGTGGGTCCCGGCTCTGCGGAGCGGCGCGCTGGACGATGCTTCGCATCGCCAAGGCCGCACCGCGTTCGGGACACGAGATCGCTACTTCTTGAAGAAATGATCCGCCGCATCGCGCGATGCGCGCTTCTTGGTGGCGGCTTCTTCCAGCCTGACGATCTCGGTCTTGAGCAGCGTGACGCGCTCGGTCAGTTCCTCCACCGACAAGAGTGAGAGATCCTGTCCGATTTCGTGCGTGATCTTCTTGCGCGGGCGGTCGTCGTCTTCCATTGCCATCGTCGTTCCTCCTCTCGTCCGCGGACCGGACCCCACGTCTGAGGCGGTTGCCAGCCCGGACCGCTCTGGCTAAGCAAAGGCCTCGTTTCCTCCCGCACCTTTGCTCAAGGACACATCATGGACAAGCTGCCCGCGCAAATGACCGTGGTCGCCATCTCCAAGCCCGGCGGACCGGAGGTGCTGATTCCTGAGCAGCGCAGCGTTCCGCAGCCAGGACCGGACGAGATTTTGGTCAGGGTGCAGGCCGCCGGCGTGAACCGGCCCGACGTCGCGCAGCGCTCCGGCGCCTATCCGCCGCCGCCCGGCGCCAGCGACCTGCCCGGCCTGGAGATCGCTGGTGAAGTGGTCGCGGTCGGCAGCAACGCCAAGCGGCACAAGATCGGCGACAAGGTGATGTCGCTGGTCGCCGGCGGCGGCTATGCGCAGTACTGCATCGCCCAGGACGCCCAGGCGATGAACGTGCCGCCGGCGCTGTCGATCAAGGAAGCCGGCGCGCTGCCGGAAACCCTGATGACCGTCTGGCACAATGTGTTCGAGCGCGGCGGCCTGAAAGCCGGCGAGACGCTGCTGATCCACGGCGGCTCCTCCGGCATCGGCACCATGGCGATCCAGCTCGCGAAGGCGTTCGGCGCGAAAGTGTTCGTCACCGTGGGATCGCAGGACAAGATCGACGCCTGCCTCAAGCTCGGAGCCGACCGCGCCATCAATTACAAGACGGAAGACTTCGTCGCCGTGGTCAAGGAAGCGACCAACAAGGAAGGCGTCAATCTGATCCTCGACATGGTCGCCGGCGAGTATGTCGACCGCAATTATGATGCCGCCGCGGTGGACGGCCGGATCGTGCAGATCGCAACCCTCAACGGGCCCAAGGTCAGCGTCAACATCGCCAAGGTGATGGTCAAGCGCCTGACCCATACCGGCTCGACCCTGCGCCCCCGTACTAATGCGGACAAGGCGGCGATGGTGGCCGCAATCGAAGCGAAAGTGATGCCGCTTTTGCGCGAAGGCCGCGTCAAACCGCTGATGGACAGCGCTTTCCCGCTGGAAAAGGCAGCCGATGCGCATCGGCGCATGGAGACGAGCGCACATATTGGCAAAATTGTGTTGGAGGTCTAGGCCGCCGGCCCACAGGGCGAGGCGGAAACCCTTTGATTTTCCTCGCTTTCGTGGCATCTATCGCGACGCACCGAACCACGTTCGTTCGGTCTGAAATCGTCTTCACCGAAGAGTTTGCGTCGAACGCGGAGAACTGACCTTGCGTCTGATCAGGTGCCTCGCGCCCATCGCGCTGGGCCTCATGATGCTCGTTGCCGCGTCTCCTGCACGCGCGCTCGACGCCGTCAGCGTTCGCAGTGACGCGCCCGCGATCGACCTCACCGGCGTGCTCGAGCATCAGCGCAGCGATGCCGATCGCATCCAGGTCTCCACCGCGCCCGGCACCGACGGCATCGTCCGCCGCATCGAGGTGCGCGCCCGCGAGGGCGGCCAGAACTGGGTGGTGTTCGCGCTCGCCAACAACACCGATGATCAGCTCGACCGCCTGATCGTCGCCCCGCATTACCGCATCGTCTCCTCAGGGCTGTTGTGGCCCGACCTCGGCCTGTCGCGCATCGCCACCATCACGCCCTCGACCGGCGACCGGCCGGAGCGGCAAGAAAGCCCGACCGCCGACGTCTTCCGAGTCACGCTCGACCCCGGCGCCGTCATCACCTTCGTCGCGGAGCTACGCACCGACAAGCTGCCGCAGCTCTATCTGTGGGAGCCGGAAGCCTACAAGGACAAGGTCAACTCGTTCACGCTGTACCAGGGCATCGTGATCGGCATCTCCGGCTTGCTCGCGTTGGTGCTGACCATTCTGTTCGTGGTGAAGGGCAGCATCATGTTCCCGGCCGCCGCGGCGCTGGCCTGGGCGGTGCTGGTCTATATCGGCGTCGACTTCGGCTTCTGGGGCAAGGTGCTCGACATGTCGAACAACGCCGAGCGCATCTGGCGCGCGGCGGGCGAAGCGATATTGGCGGCGACGCTCTTGGTGTTCCTGTTCGCCTATCTCAATCTCAGCCGATGGCATGTGCGCTATTCGCACATCACGGTGGGCTGGCTCGCCTTCCTGGGGTCGCTGGTCGCGCTCGCTCTGTTCGATCCGGCCGTCGCCTCCGGCATCGCGCGCATCTCGCTGGTGCTGATCGCCTTCGCGGGCTTCGCGCTGATCGTCTATCTCTCCACCCACGGCTTCGACCGCGCCGTGCTGCTGATCCCGACCTGGTTCCTCCTCGTGGTCTGGGTGGTCGCGGCCGGCATGACGGTCGCCGGCTCCGTCACCAACGACATCGTCGGCCCTGCCCTGCTCGGCGGCCTCGTGCTGATCGTGATGCTGATCGGCTTCACGGTGATGCAGCACGCCTTTGCCGGCGGCGGCGCCTCCACCGGCGTCGTCTCCGACATCGAGCGGCGGGCCCTGGCGCTGGCCGGCTCCGGCGACCTGATCTGGGACTGGGACGTCTCCGCCGACAAGGTTTTCACCAGCCCCGAAACGGAAGCCTTGCTCGGCCTCAAGCGCGGCACGCTGGAGGGGCCTGCGGCCTCCTGGCTCGAGGTGCTGCATCCGCTGGACCAGGACCGTTTCCGCGCCGCGCTCGACAGCGTGCTCGACCAGCGCCGCGGCCGCCTGGTGCAGGATTTCCGCCTGCGCACGCCCGATGGTCACTTCATGTGGTTCGCGCTGAAGGCGCGGCCGGTGGTCGGCTCGGACGGCGAGGTCTCGCGCGTCGTCGGCACGCTCACCGACGTCACCGAGCTGCGCAACGCCGAGGAGCGCCTGCTGCACGATTCCGTGCATGACAACCTCACCGGCCTGCCCAACCGCAAGCTGTTCATGGACCGGCTCGGCGCAGTCGCGCATTTCGCGAAGACCATGCCGACGCTGCGGCCGACGCTGATGGTGATCGACCTCGACCGCTTCAAGCAGGTCAACGATTCCGTCGGGATCGCGGTCGGCGATTCCATCCTGCTGACGCTGGCTCGCCGCCTCACCCGCATCCTGAAACCGCAGGACACGCTGGCCCGCATGGCCGGCGACCAGTTCGGCCTGATCCTGCTGTCGGAGCAGGACCCGGCCCGCATCACCGCCTTCGCCGAGACCATCCGCAAGACCATCCGCGCGCCGATCGCCTTCAACGACCGCGAGATCTTCCTGACCGCGTCGATCGGCCTCGCGCTCTCCGATCCGCAAACGCAGCTCACGGACGAGATCATCAAGGACGCCGAGCTTGCGATGTATCATTCCAAGCGCATCGGCGGCGACCGCATCGATGTCTACAAGCCGGCGATGCGGGCGCGGAAGACCGATCGCCTGACGCTGGAGAGCGAGCTGCGCCGCGCCATCGAGCGCCAGGAGCTGACGATCCTGTATCAGCCGATCGTGCGGCTGGAGGATCGCTCCGTCGCCGGCTTCGAAGCGCTGGTGCGCTGGGATCACCCGAAGCTCGGACGCATGGCGCCGTCGGAGTTCATCACCATCGCGGAAGAGACCGGCCTGATCGTCGACCTCGGCATGTTCGTGCTCGACCAGACCGCAAAGCAGCTTTCGGTGTGGCAGCGCGCGATGCGCTCGCGCGAGCCGATCTTCGCCAGCGTCAACGTCTCGTCGCGGCAATTGCTGCGCCACGACCTGATCCACGACATCCGCACCGTGCTGTCGCGCTCCTCGGTGGCGCGCGGCACGCTGAAGCTGGAATTGACGGAATCGCTGGTGATGGAGAACCCGGAGCACGCGGCGCAGATGCTGACGCGGATCCGCGAGCTCGGCACCGGACTGTCGCTCGACGATTTCGGTACCGGCCATTCCTCGCTGGCCTATCTGCAGCGCTTCCCGTTCGACACCATCAAGATCGACCAGTCCTTCGTGCGCACCACCAACCGCGGCACCCGGCCGGTGATCCTGAAGTCGATCATCGCGCTCGCGCACGACCTCGGCATGGACGTCGTCGCCGAGGGCGCCGAAACGGATTCGGACGCGGTCGAGCTCTACCAGATGGGCTGCGAATACGCCCAAGGCTTCGCCTTCGGCGAGCCGATGGATGCCGATGCCGCGATGCGGCTGCTGACGGAAGTGCGGCTGGAAGCGGCGAGCTGATCTTCTTCCTTCTCCCGGGTTGTCTCCGCGAGTTCAACCGCAAGAGATTGGCTCGCGGAGAGAACCCCTCACCCGTCTCGCCGCTGCCCGGCGAGCCACCTCTCCCACAAGGGGAGAGGGGAAGAGTGTGCCGCTGCGCTACCACCGCCTCTGCGGCTTGCGCTTTGTGAACCGCACGCTCGTACCATCGGGCATCCGCGTCGCGACGAAGCCCGCGGCGAGGCAGGCTTCGCGCTGCGGCATCTGGATGTCGGGGCTGCGCAGGCTGTCCCACCACGAGGCACGATTGGCCGCGCGCGGCAGGGCCGCGCCGATGATCTCTTCGATCTGCTCGAAGCTCAGCACCAGCTCATCCTGCTTCTGCCGCATCAGATAGTCGCGCAACGCGTCGTAGTCGTTCACATCAGTCCTCTTGTCCGAAACCGGGTCTGCTCACACCGGGCCTGCCCAAAAACGTGGGCTGCGTATACCGATTCTTAACTCACTACGGCAGCTCCGTCCTGCCTTAAACACTGCTCAAGCTTTCGGGCGCATCCACTAATACCGGGAGCAAGCGATGTTGTCTGGATGGCGCGACCTCATGGCCCGCCGGCCGTGGCGGATTTCGGCGAAGCTGCTGATCATCTCGTCCGTGGTGACGGTGATCGGCTTTTCCGCCATTTGCGTCAACGTGATGCTCGACATGCGCCGCGGCGAGGAGGCGCTCGCCCGTCAGACGCTGGAGAACCTCGCGACGACCATCCAGTCCGACGTCAGCCGCAACGTCGAGATCTACGACCTCTCGCTGAAGGCGGTCGCCAGCAACATGCTGCTCCCGAGCTGGCGACGGTGTCGAAGCCGGTCCGTCACCTGATCCTGTTCGATCACGCGACGACGGCGAGGCATTTCGGCGCCATCCAGGTGTTCGACCCCGAGGGCAGGCTGGCCATCGACGCCTCCACGCTCGATCCCCTCCCGGAGAACCGGAGCGAGGAAGACTATTTCAGGGTCCATCGCGACAATCCCGAGGCCGGGCTCTTCATCAGCCGCCCGATGCTGTTCCGCGGCGCTTACTCGATCGTGCTGAGCCGGCGCATCAGCGACACCGACGGTGGATTCCTCGGCGTCGTCGCCGGCTCGATCCGCTTCAGCTATTTCCACGAATTGTTCGAGCGGCTGAACCTCGACCCCGAAGACACCATTACCGTCCTCAAGCGCGACCGCACCATCATGATGCGGCGGCCGTTCGATCTCGACATCATCGGCACGAACCTGAACGACCGCCGGGCCTGGAAGGCGGACAACCTCCCGGTCGGCGCCGCCTATTCCGGACAGGGCCCGGTCGATCCGACGCCGCGGCTCTATGTCCGCAGCGCCGACAGCGGACCGCTGTTCGTGGTGGCGGGCAAGCCTCTGGCCGCGGTTTTCGCGCTCTGGCAGAAAGAGGCGTTTCGCATCGGCGCCGTGGTGCTGGTGCTCGCGCTGTTCGTGCTGGGATCGACCCTGGTGCTGGCGCGGGAGATCGGCCGGCGCGCGGAGGCCGAGCGCAAGCTCGAGGAGATGGCGACGACGGACGCGCTCACCGGCCTGAAGAACCGCCGCAAGTTCGATTCCGTCATCGACGTCGAATGGCGGCGCGCCATGCGCCAGAAGGCGCCGGTCGCGCTGCTCATGATCGATGCCGATCACTTCAAGGCCTACAACGACACGTTCGGCCATCAGGCCGGCGACCAGGTGCTGGTCGGCATCGCCATCTGCATTTCCGATTCGGTGAGCCGGGCCGGCGACTGTGCCGCGCGCTATGGCGGCGAGGAATTCGCCGTGCTGCTGCCGAACATCTCGGCCGCCGACGCCTTCAAGGTCGCCGAGGCGATCCGCACCAAGGTGCAGGGCTGGTCCGATGAGCAGGTGATCTTGACGGTGTCCTGCGGCGTCGCCAGCCTCATCCCCACCGCCGGCATGGACTGGTCGGTCCTGGTCGCCGCCGCCGACAAGGCGCTCTATGCGGCGAAAGCGGGCGGACGCAATCAGTCGGTGGTGGCGAGCCTGCCGAAGCTGTCGCTGGTGGCGTGAGGCGCTACGCCGCCGTTATTGAACGCGACGCAATCCGCCACACCACCGGTGTCGTCCATGCCTAGTGCGCAATTGCGCACGGGGCGCAGGGACGACGGCGTGGGTGGCTATGACTGCCCCAGATATTTCTTCATCTCCGCGATCAAGCCGTCGCGCAGCTCCGGCCGCTTCAGGCCGTAGGCGATGTTGGCGCGCAGGAAGCCGGGCTTGGAGCCGCAATCGTGGCGCTCGCCCTCGAACTCGACGCCGTAGAATTTCTGCGATTTGGCGAGGCCGATCATGGCGTCGGTGAGCTGGATCTCGCCGCCGGCGCCGCGCTCCTGCGTCTCCAGGATCTTGAAGATCTCGGGCTGCAGGATGTAGCGGCCGGTGATCGAGAGGTTGGAGGGCGCGGTGCCCTTGGCCGGCTTCTCGACCATGCCGTCGACCTCGAACATCTTGCCGCTGCGCTTGCCGACGCCGCAGATGCCGTATTGATGGGTGAGATGGTCGGGCACCGCCTCGACCGCGACCAGATTGGATTTCTCGCCGAGCGAGGATGCCATCTCGATCATCTGCTTGAGGCAGCCGGGCGTGTTGAGCACGAGCTCGTCGGGCAGCACGACGGCGAACGGCTCGTTGCCGACGATGTCGCGCGCGCACCAGACCGCGTGACCGAGGCCGAGCGGCGCCTGCTGGCGGGTGAAGCTGACGGCGCCGGCTTCGGGCTGGTTCTGCGCCAGGATGTCCTGCTCGGCCTTCTTGCCGCGCGCCGCAAGCGTCGCGTCGAGCTCGAACATCCGGTCGAAATGATCTTCGATGACGTTCTTGTTGCGGCCGGTGACGAAGACGAAGTGCTCGATGCCGGCTTCCCTCGCCTCGTCATAGACGTACTGGATCAGCGGCTTGTCGACGATGGTCAGCATTTCCTTCGGCATCGCCTTGGTGGCGGGCAGGACACGGGTGCCGAGGCCGGCGACGGGGAATACGGCTTTGCGAATTTTCATGGGATTGTTCGAATACCTGGGGGCAGATGGAACGAAGCTGGAAGCGGAGCCAAGAATGGAGCAATGGCATCTTGCTAGCCTGTTTGCAGCCGCCAACAAAGGCGGATGTGGGGCCTCATCCGCGCAGAGTTAAGAAAAAGGCCGCCACCAAAATTTCACCTTTGTTAAGCTATTGGCAACCGTAACCAGGCCTCCTCATGGCGGATTTTTGAACAGCCCGACGGGTGGGACATGATGCGATCGGTGGCAGGGCAAGCAAGACGGGCGGTATCCGCAACGGGCGCAATGATGATTGCGGCCGCTTTGCTGCTGCCTGCCGGCGCGCATGCCCAGGCGCAGAACGGCCTGTCCAACCTGTTCGGCGGCATCTTCTCCGGCCCCAATCCTGCGCCGTCGCAAGCCCCGGCGAGCTCCGGCGGCCCCCAGCCCTGGAGCGGCGAGGACGGCGCCTCCGGCCATCCCTTGATGACGGCTGCGGCGATCCGCGAGGCCGCCGGCAATTTCAATAATTGCGTCGCCGGGATGTGGCCCGATGCCGCACGACGCGGCGTCACGCAGGAAAACTTCCAACGCTTCACGGCGGGCCTCAGCCCCGATCTGCGCATCATGGACCTCATGGATTCGCAGCCGGAGTTCACCAAATCGATCTGGGACTATCTCGACATCCTCGTGAACGACAACCGTCTCGCCAAGGGCCGCGAGGTGCTCGTCAAATACAAGGCGCAGTTCGACGCCACCGAGAAAGCCACCGGCGTCGACCGCTACATCATCGCCTCGATCTGGGGCATCGAGTCCAATTACTCGACACAGATGGGCGACCGCAGCGTGCTGCAATCGACCGCGACGCTTGCCTGCATCGGCCGCCGCCAAGCCTATTTCAAGGACGAGTTTCTCTCGGCGCTCGAGATCGTCAACCGCGGCGATCTCAGGCCGGAGCAGATGCGCGGCTCCTGGGCCGGCGCCTTCGGCCCGACCCAGTTCATGCCGACCGCGTTCAAGCGCTTTGCCGTCGATGGCGATGGCGACGGCCGCCGCGACGTCGTCGACAATCCGACCGACCTGATCGCCTCCACCGCCAACAATCTGAAGAAGGACGGCTGGCAGGCCGGCCAGACCTGGGGCTTCGAGGTCGTGGTGCCGCAGGGCTTCAACTACATGCTGGCCGACCGCGCCAAGGCGATGCCGATCGCGCAATGGGAGAAGCTCGGGCTGAAGCGGGCGACCGGACAGCCCTTCCCGCATCCGGCGGAGAAGGCCTATCTGCTGGCGCCGGCGGGCGCGCAGGGGCCGGGCTTCCTGATGCTGCAGAACTACCGCGTCATCATGAAATACAACCCGGCCGAGGCCTATGCGCTGGCCATCGGTCATTTCGCCGACCGCCTGCGCGGCGGCCAGCCCTTCGTGCAGCCCTGGCCGCGCCAGGAGCGCGAGCTGTCGCGCACCGAGCGGCTAGAACTGCAGCAGCTGCTGGCCCAGCGCGGCTTCTACAAGGGCACCCCCGACGGCCAGTTCGGCGGCCAGACCCGGGAGGCCCTGCGTAACTTCCAGGCCTCGATCGGGGTGCCCGCCGACGGATTTGCCTCCTCCGACGTGCTGGACCGGCTGCGCGGACGGTAAAATCGCCCCGAAAGTAACCCTGAACAGGGATTTCGCCCGCCGACCTTGACGGAGGCGGCTGTTCCCCGGTGTATGGGACAAGAATCTGCGATGGAATTTGCCCGTTTGGCGCCCGATTCCGTTACTATATTGAGCCAATCCCGATCCCCGTTGCGCGTGCCCGAGATCGCATGTCGAAGAAGTCCCTGTTCAAGGCGCTGACCGAGACCGGCCCGTTGATCGCGCTGGGGACGGCGCTTGCGATTTTGGTGTCGGTTGCGGGGCCTGCCTCGGCACAGTTCTTCAACTTCCCCGGCTTCGGCGGTCCGCCGCAGCGCTCGGCGCCGCCGCCGCAACGCGGCGGTGGTGGCGGCGGATGGTTCGGCGGCGACTTCTTTGCACCGTTCCAGCAGCAACAGCCGCAGGCACCGCGCCAGGATTTTTCGCGCGCGCCGGGGCCGGCCAAGCGCGACACGATCCCTGAGAAGAACGTGCTGGTGCTCGGCGATGCCATGGCCGACTGGCTCGCTTATGGCCTGGAAGACGCCTATGCCGAGCAGCCCGACATGGGCGTGATCCGCAAGCACAAGACCGTTTCAGGCCTGATCAAGTACCAGCCCAAGGGTGAGCCCTCGGACTGGGCGGCGGCGGCAAGGGGCATCCTGGAGACCGAGAAGCCCGACGTCATCGTCGTCATGCTCGGCCTCAACGACCGCGCCGCGATCCGCGAGCCGGCGGCGGAGAAGCCTGCGGACAAGGACAAGAAGAACGACAAGGGCGCGCGCGGCAAGCCACAAGGAAAAAGCGACGGAAAGCCCGGCGAGACGAAGCCCGGCCACGATACGGCCGCCAAGCCCGACGACAAGCCTGCCGATGCCGACCTGCCGCAGGATGACGCCGACAACGCCGACACTCCGGCGGCGGCCCCCGAAAAGACCGCCCGCAATCCGAACGGCCTCTACGAATTCCGCGACGAGCGCTGGATCGAGCTCTACGGCAAGAAGATCGAGGAGCTTGCGAACGTCCTCAAATCGAAGGGCGTGCCGGTGCTCTGGGTCGGCCTGCCCGCGGTTCGCGGACCCAAGGGCACCGCGGATACGCTGTTCCTCGACTCGCTCTATCGCGAGGGCGCGGCCAAGGCCGGCATCACCTATGTCGATGTCTGGGACGGTTTCGTCGACGAAGCCGGCCGCTTCCTGCAGAAGGGGCCAGACTTCGAAGGTCAGATCCGCCAGCTCCGCAGCTCTGACGGCGTCTATTTCACCAAGCCCGGCGCCCGCAAGCTCGCGCATTATGTCGAGCGCGAGATCACGCGCCTATTGGCGGGACGCTCCGGCCCGATCGCGCTGCCGAGCGAGCCGGCGACCCCCGATACCAGCGCCGAGCCCGGCAAGCCCGCGCCGCGGCCGTTGGCGGGGCCGATCGTGCCGCTGGTTGCAGCCTCGATCTCGACCGACCAATTGCTGGGCGGCCCGGGCTCGCGTCCCGCCGCCGTCGATGCGCTCGCTGCAAAGACGATGGTGAAGGGCGAGCCGCTGGCAGCTCCTGCCGGCCGCGCCGACGATTATGCCTGGCCGCGCCGCGAAGTCGGCCGCGAGCAGGCCAAGGGCGATACGCCAGTTGCCGCGACGACGCCTGACGGCAACGGCCCGAATGCATCGGGGACACCGGGGGCAGCCGCTGCGATCGCGCCGCCGAAGCTGGCGCCGAAGAAGCCGCCGGTCCCGCCGCAACAGCCGGCACAGGCGAGCCCATCCTTCCGCGATTTCTTCGGCTTCGGCTCACCGCAGCCGGCACCGCCGCGTCAACTGACGCCCGCGCCCGGACCACGCAATCCGAATCCCAATCCGGGGGTCCCGCGTCCGCCGGGTAACGTCGGACGTTCGGCCGAGATGTTCCGGTAATTTCGGAACGGCGATCGCGTGTCCCGGACGCACGGCAGCGTGGACGCTGCTGCGCAGAGCCGGATCAAGTTCCTCTCACGGCCTTCGAAAAAGAATGTGCCCCGGCTCAGCTGCGCACCACTGCGTGGCGCGCTGCGTCCGGGGCACGAGATGCGTGCTTGCCGCTCAGCCCTCAGTAGCGCCAGCGCGACGGCGGAGGACGACGCGCGGGGCGCGACATCAGCAGCGCGAGCGCGAAGCCGATGCCGCCGGCCACCATCAGCGCACCTAGCGGATTGTCCTGCACCTTCTTCGACAGCGCCTGTGTGCCATCGCGGAAAGTGTCGCCGCTGTTGTCATAGGCGTCCTTGGCGTAGCTGGTCGCGGTGTCCGCGGCGTCACGCACGGCATCCTTGGCCTGGCCGTAGAGATTCTGCACGGTGCCCGCAGCCTCGCGTGCCTTGCCTGAGGCCTGCGTCTTGGAATCGCCTGCCATGTCTCCGATCGCGCTTTCTGCCTTACCTGCGTAGTCCTTGGCCGCGCCAACAATCCGATCCGTATCCATGATGCTCCTCCTCGGGGGTCAGCCCAAGTAACCGATCAGGAGCAGCGCAGTTCCAAGCCATGACGAAAGTGTATGTGTGGCCCGGCAAACAACTACAAAATCAGCCCGCCATCGACCACCAGCGTCTGGCCAATGATGTAGGACGACAGCGGCGAGGCCAGGAACAGGGCCGCGCCCGCCATATCGGCCGGCGTGCCCAATCGCCGCAGCGGGATGCGAGCGAGCGCGCCTTCGAGCCGCTTCGGGTTGTCGGTCGTCACCTTCGTCATCTTGGTGTCGACGAGCCCCGGCGCGATACCGTTGACGCGGATGCCGTCCTCGGCCCAGGCCTCGCCCAGCGTCCGCGTCAATCCGACCGCGCCGGTCTTGGAGGCGTTATAGGCGGGATTGCCCATGGTGGAATGATAGGCCGCGGTCGAGGACACCATGATCAGCGCGCCCTTCGCATCCCGCAACATGGCATGAAATCGCGTGGCGCAAGCCATCAGGCTCATGAGATTGACCTCCACCACCTTGCGGAAGCCGGCCATCTCGAATTCGCCGCGACGATAGAGCACCGCGCCTTGCGCGAGCACCAGCACGTCCAGCCTGTCGAAGGACGGCTTGAACGCTTCGACCGCAGCGGGGTTGCTGACGTCGAGCTGCGCGTAGGAAAGACCCGTGAGATCGGAGCCCTCCTCCGCGGAATATTCCGTTGCGCGAGCACGCGTGCCGCAAACCGCGACCTGCGCGCCCCGCGTGCGAAACGCCTGCGCGATGCCGTTGCCGATCCCGCTCGAACCACCGACGACCAGCACCTGCTTGCCTGAGAAATCGAGTTCGTTCGCCATCGCGGCCTCCCTTTTGTCTTGCTTGTTTGACCTGTCTGCGGATCGGTGCCAGCCTTGTCAATCATAACAAGAACAAGCGACTTCCCTAGGAAACAACATGTCCGAGTTCAAGGAGCTCAGCCGTTCCGTCAAGGGCCTGACCGTTCTCGTCACCGGCGCGGCGAGCGGGATGGGGCGCGCGACGGCGCGCGTGTTCGCCGCTGAAGGCGCGAACGTCGCCGTCACCGATTTCGACGCGCAAGGCGCGCAGGCGGTTGCCGGGGAGATCGCCGCGAGCGTCGGATCGGGAAAGGCATGGAGGCTCGACGTTGCCGACGGCGGCGAGATCAAGCGCGTCGTTGAGGAGGTCGTCGCGCATTTCGGTGGGCTCGACATCGTGGTCAACAATGCCGGCATCTCCGTGCGGGTCGCGATCGACGACGAGGCCTATGAGGACGCCTGGGCCAGAGGCATTGCCGTGATGCTGACGGCGCATCCGCGCATCATCCGCGCCGCGCTGCCGCATTTGCGCAAGTCCAAGTGCGCGCGCGTCGTCAACATCGCCTCGACCGAGGCGCTCGGCGCCACCGCATTGCACAGCCCCTATTCGGCAGCGAAAGGCGGCGTTGCCAGCCTCACCCGCTCGCTCGCCGTCGAGCTCGGCCGCGAAGGCATCACCGTCAACTGCATCTGCCCGGGCCCGATCCGCACCGCGATCACCGACCGCATCTCGGAAGAGCACAAGACGATCTACGCCAAGCGCCGCACCGCGCTCGGACGCTACGGCGACCCCGAGGAGGTCGCGCACATGACACTGAGCCTGTGCCTGCCGGCGGCGTCGTTCCTCACCGGCGCGGTGATTCCGGTGGATGGCGGGTTGATGGCGCGGAACGCGTGAGAGCCATGCGCGCCGAGCGTTGACAACGCCGGGTCGGAGAGTAGCTTTTTCGCCGACAGAGCGGGACCAACCGCTCGCGACCCGCGGGAGAGAACGTCATGACGATCGCCATCCGGCAGCTTCAGAAGCATTTTGTCGGCGAGGTCTTCGGCCTCGATCTGCGAAAGCCTCTCACCGAGGCCGAAGCACGCGAGGTCGAGGCCGCCATGGACAAATACGCGGTGCTGGTCTTCCACGACCAGGACATCACCGACGAGCAGCAGATGGCCTTTGCGCTCAATTTCGGCCAGCGCGAGGACGCGCGAGGCGGCAACATCACCAAGGCCGACGAATACCGCCTCAGCTCGGGCCTGAACGACGTCTCCAACCTCGGCAAGGACGGCAAGCCGCTGCCGAAGGACAGCCGCGCCAATCTGTTCAACCTCGGCAATTGCCTGTGGCACTCCGACAGCTCGTTCCGCCCAATCCCGGCAAAGTTCTCGCTGCTGTCGGCGCGCGTTGTGAACCCGAAGGGCGGCAACACCGAATTCGCCGACATGCGCGCCGCCTATGATGCGCTGGACGACGAGACCAAGGCGGAGATCGAGGATCTCATTTGCGAACATTCGCTGATGTATTCGCGGGGATCGCTCGGCTTCACCGAATACACCGACGACGAGAAGCAGATGTTCAAGCCGGTGCTGCAGCGGCTGGTGCGGACGCATCCCGTGCATCGCCGCAAGTCGCTGTATCTGTCATCGCATGCCGGCAAGATCGTCGGCATGAGCGTGCCGGAGGGACGCCTCTTGCTGCGCGATCTCAATGAGCACGCGACGCAGGCGGAGTTCGTCTACGTCCATAAATGGAAGCTGCATGACCTCGTGATGTGGGACAACCGCCAGACCATGCACCGCGTCCGCCGCTACGACCAGTCGCAGCCCCGCGACATGCGAAGAGCGACGGTGGCGGGAACGGAGCCGACGGTGCAGCAGCAGGCGGCGGAGTAGGCTCGCGCCAGCTACGCGTGCCCCGCCTCGTTCGATAGCATGCCGGGGTCGATGCCGATCTTGTGCAGGGCGCGGTTGTATTTGTCGTCGACGTCGTCGCCGAAGATCAGATCCGCATCCGCATCGCAATGCAGCCAGCCGTTGCTCTGGATCTCGGTCTCGAGCTGGCCCGGCGCCCAGCCGGCATAGCCGAGCGCGAGAATGGCGTGCTTGGGGCCGGAGCCGTTGGCGATGGCGCGCAGGATGTCGACGGTCGCCGTGAGGCAGACGCCGTCATCGATCCGCAGCGTCGCGTTCTCGATGTAGAAGTCGCTGGAATGCAGCACGAAGCCGCGGCCGGTATCGACCGGGCCGCCGCGCAGCACCTTCATGCTTTCGGCATTCTCAGGCAGCTTGATGTGCTCGCCCTTCTTGATGATGCCCAGTTGCTGCAAGAGCTCGGGGAAGTCGATGCTGCCGGCCGGGTGGTTGACGATGATGCCCATCGCTCCCTCCGCCGAATGGGCGCACAGATAGATCACCGAGCGCTCGAAGCGGGAATCGCCCATGACGGGCATCGCGATCAACAGCCGGCCGTCGAGATAACCGGCCGAATTCGGGAGTCCGGAGCCCGCCCCGCGGGTGCTTTCGCCCGTCCTCTTGCCTGTGGGAGCCATCGGTGAAGCACTCCGGTTTCAATTCCTATCCTGATGTCGGGCCGGGCCGCTGTCAAATCAAGGCTTGCAGGGACGCGATTCAGGTGCATCCATCACAAGCAATTCAATGGTTTGCGCGAGGGCGACCCTGTAAAGACGTGCCATGCTCACAAGAGTTCCCCTGCGTGCGGCGATTGGCGTCGCGACAACCCTGCTTGCGTCGTCACTGGCCATCGCAGCCCGCGCCGATGACGCTTCGCCGTGGCAGCGCGACGGACATTCCGCGGTGCGGCTATTGGCGGGATCACGCAGCGGCGCCGTCCTGCTCGGCGGTATCGCCTTCCAGCTCCAGCAGGGGTGGAAAACCTACTGGCGCAGCCCCGGCGATTCCGGCGTTCCGCCGCGGTTCGACTTCTCGAAGTCGGACAATGTCGAGGCGGTGACGATCATGTGGCCGGCGCCGCTGAAATTCGACGATGGCGCCGGCGGCCATTCGATCGGCTATCATGACCAGATCGTGCTGCCCTTGCGCATCGTCGCCAAGGCGGCCGACAAGCCCGTGACCTTGCGTGCCGAGATCAATTACGCCGTGTGCGAGAAGCTCTGCATTCCGGTCGACGCCAAACTGGAGCTCGGCTTCAACAACGTCGCCTCCACCGAGGATGCCAACTTGCGCGCGGCGCTCGACGCTGTGCCCAAGCCAGCCAATATCGGCGATCCCAATCCGCTCACCATCCGCGACGTCAAGCGCGACGGTCCCAAGAACGTGGTGGTCGACGTGGTTGCGCCTGACAGAAGCAACGTCAATCTGTACGTGGAAGGGCCGACGCCCGAATGGGCGTTGCCGATTCCGGAGCCGGTCAAGGAAAGCCCTGCTGGCGTGAAGCGCTTCTCGTTCGAGCTCGACGGCCTGCCGCCGGGCGCCAAGCCCGACGGCGCAGCGCTGAAGTTCACGCTGGTCGGGCCGGAGAAGTCTTACGAGTTCAATACCAACCTGGAATAGCTCGTCGCGGACGGAGCAACGAAGCCGATCAGGATGCGGGGCAGACCTTCGAAGCCTGCTTTTCCTGCAGCTTCTTCGTGCAATATGTGCTGCAGCGCTGACCGCCGACCTTGGCGCAGTAAGCCAGGCACTTTTCGTACGAACATCCCCAGGCGTCCGCCCGCGCGGGCGTCATGGAATAGAGATCGAAGCCGGCCATCGCGGCGAGCACGGCCATGCACATCATGAATCGGGTCATCAATCGCTCCTTCTGAAAAGGCCTGAAAATGGCGTCCCGTGCGCGACCAACCGGCCCGCACATATTCCAAATGAATTCACTATGCGGCCAGCATAGTTCGAGGCGGCCCGGAAGGTCACGCTCTAAATTGGAGGGATTGCGGCAACGACGCCATCTGCGCCCCCGCGCCAAGCGAAATGAGTTTCGCCTCCCTGCGACGGCCTTCGCGGGAAGCCGCCGGAGCGCGGTCCAACCGAATCTTAAGGAATGGTTGCTAAGTCCCGGGCCTGCCGCAGCACGCGGGACGCCCTGGGGACTCTTCTTGGCCGTGATGGATGCAGAACCCGCAACGACCGCACCGGCCGGCCTGATCGCGCGGCTGCGGGCCAAGCTGACGGGCGGCTCGAGCGAGGCCTCGCTGACGCGGCGGCTCGCCGGCACCATCTTCATCATCCGCGTCATCAGCGCTGGGCTCGCTTATTTTTCGCAGGTGCTGCTCGCACGCTGGATGGGCACGTCCGATTACGGCATCTATGTCTATGTCTGGACCTGGGTGCTGCTGCTCGGCAGCATGATGGATTTCGGCATCTCGGCCTCGGCGCAGAAAATCATTCCGGAGTATCGCGCCAGCGGTGAGCAGGCGCTGCTGCGCGGCTTCCTCTCCGGCAGCCGCTGGCTGACTTTTGCCGTGTCTGCGCTGGTGTCGCTCGCCCTTGCCGGCATCGTCAGACTGCTGTCGCCCTGGATCGACCCGGCGGAGGAGCTGCCGCTCTATATCGGCTGCATGACGCTGCCCGCCTTCGTGGTCGCCAACACCCAGGACGGCATTGCGCGCTCGCACGACTGGATGCAGCTGGGTTTGATGCCGCAATTCATCATCCGCCAGGCGCTGATCATCGGCATCACCGGCGCGGCCTTCCTGCTCGGCTATCATCTCGGTGCGGTCGCCGCGTTGGTTGCGAGCGCCGGTGCCGTCTGGATTGCAATGAGCGGGCAGATGGTGGTGCTGAACCGCAAGCTCGCCGGTCACATCGCGCCCGGACCCAAGACCTACGACATCCGCGGCTGGCTCGCCGTCTCGCTGCCGATCCTCTTGGTCGAGAGCTTCTATCTGCTGCTGTCCTATACCGACGTGCTGGTGCTGCAGCAGTTCCGTCCCTCCGACGAGGTCGGCGTCTACTTTGCGGTGGTGAAGACGCTGGCGCTGGTCTCGTTCATTCACTACGCGATGTCGGCGACGACGGCGCATCGCTTCGCCGAATACAACGCAAGCGGCGACAAGGCACGGCTGTCGGCCTATGTGGCGCATGCGATCAACTGGACGTTCTGGCCGTCGCTGGCGGCGACCATCGTGCTGCTCGCGCTCGGCAAGCCGCTGCTCTGGCTGTTCGGGCCGCAATTCGTGATCGGTTACGACATCATGTTCGTCGCCGCGATCGGGCTCGTGGTACGCTCGGCGATCGGGCCGGTCGAGCGGCTGCTCAACATGCTCGGTCAGCAGAAGATCTGCGCGCTCGCCTATGCGCTGGCCTTCGTGATGAACGTCGTGCTCTGCATCGCGCTGGTGCCGCGCTACGGCGGCCACGGCGCCGCGGCCGCGACCTCGATCTCCCTCAGCTTCGAGACGGTGCTCCTGTTCTGGATCGTGCGGCAGCGGCTCGGACTGCACGTGCTGGCGTTCGGTCAATAGGCGCTACGCGCCTGCCCTGCTCGCTGCCGCCCGGGGAACGGCTCTGTCAGAGCACGCGCGCGAACGAGGCAAAACGCCTCTCCTTCTCCAACTTGCAGCAAAATTTTTCTTATTCTGTCCAAGCGGTTGCGCGTTGGGGGAACTTTATTCTACGTCGTATTGCCTAACCGACGAGATCAACCTAAGATTCCCCTGATATGTTCGATCCACTGTACGTCGCCTCTGGATTCGGCGTCGGCCTGCTTGTCGGAATGACCGGCGTGGGCGGCGGCTCGCTGATGACGCCGCTCTTGATCCTGCTGTTCGGCGTTCATCCCTCCACAGCGGTCGGAACCGACCTGCTCTATGCCGCCGCGACCAAGACCGGCGGCAGCGTGGTGCATGGCTGGTCGCGCAGCGTGCACTGGCCGGCGGTGCTGCGGCTCGCCTGCGGCAGCCTTCCAGCGAGCGCGCTGACGCTGCTCGTGCTGTGGAAACTCGACCTCAGGAGCGATGCCGAGCGCAGCCTGATCAATCTGGTGCTGTGCTTTGCGCTGCTGCTGACTGCGACGTCGCTGATCTTCCGCAAGTCGATCATGGAGCGCTATCGCAGCCGGCTGGAGGGCGTCGACGATCGCACCACCGCGATTGCGACCGTCGTGACCGGCGTCGTGCTCGGCGTGCTGGTCTCAATCTCGTCGGTCGGCGCGGGCGCGGTCGGCGTCACCGTGCTGCTGCTGCTCTATCCGCGCCTGCCAATGGTGACCATCGTCGGCTCCGATATCGCCCATGCGGTGCCGCTGACGCTGGTCGCCGGTATCGGGCACTGGGCGCTCGGCGACGTGGATTGGGCGCTGATGGGCGTCTTGCTGATGGGCTCGCTGCCCGGCATCATCGTCGGCAGCTACAGCGCGACGCGTGTGCCCGAAACAGTGTTGCGCCTGACGCTTGCCAGCGTGCTGTTCCTCGTCGCCGGCAAGATCATGTTTGCGGAGCTCCACCTGTCGTCGGCCTTCGTCACCGCGCTGGCCTGGGGGCACTAGGCAGCGACCGGACGACGGAATCGGAGGGTGGGCAAACCAAAGCGTGCCCACCCTTTTTCTCGATCACGGACAGGTGGTGGGCACGGCGCAAGTGCGCCTTTGCCCCCCGCCTACTCTACGGCACCGTACCCTTACGCGGCGGTCCAGCCGCCGTCGATCGAGAGGTTGGTGCCGGTGATCTGGGCGGCATCATCGCTGCAAAGGAACAGGGCGAGCGCTGCGACCTGCTCGGAGGTGACGAACTCCTTGGTCGGCTGCGCGGCGAGCAGCACGTCGTTGATGACCTGCTCACGCGTCAGGCTGCGCGCCTTCATCGTGTCGGGGATCTGCTTCTCGACCAGCGGCGTCCAGACATAGCCGGGGCTGATGCAGTTGCAGGTGATCTTGTGGGTCGCGACCTCGAGCGCCACGGTCTTGGTGAGGCCGGCGATGCCGTGCTTGGCCGAGACATAGGCCGACTTGAAGGGCGAGGCGACCAGCGAGTGCGCGGACGCCGTGTTGATGATGCGGCCCCAGCCGTTCTTCTTCATGCCGGGCACCGCGGCGCGGATGCCGTGGAAGGCGGAGGACAGATTGATCGCGATGATCTGGTCCCACTTCTCGATCGGAAACTCCTCGACCGGCGAGACGAACTGGATGCCGGCATTGTTGACGAGGATGTCGACCGAGCCGAACGTCGTCTCGCCGAGCGCGATCATCCCGGCGATCTCGGCGGGCTTGCTCATGTCGGCCGGCGAATAGATCGCCTTCACCTTGAACTCGGACTCGATCTTGGCACGTTCCTTCTCGATGTCCTCCGGCGCACCGAAGCCGTTGATGACGACGTTGGCACCGGCGCCGGCGAACGCACGCGCATAGGCGAGCCCGATGCCGCTGGTCGACCCGGTCACAACGGCGTTCTTGCCTGACAGACTACCCATTCTATTCGCTCCTTTTTGCCGGGGGCGCAGAGACGTCCCCCGTGAGATCGTAAGTCACCATGGTCTCGCCGGACTGTGGCCGCTCGAGCCAATCCTTGTGGCGCATCGACAGGTGCACGTCGTTCACGCCGGCCTCCCAATGCTCGACCATCGCGACATGCGAGAAATCGTAATCCTTGGACGAGGATTCATAGTTCTTGCTGCGGTAGATCAGATGCACCACGGTGACGGTGCTTTCGCGCGACACTTTCGCCAGGAATTCGACGGAAGGATCGTTCTTCAGATAATCCGGCAATTTGCCGATCAGGTCGCGCATCGCCCTGCGGGCGTTGTGCAACTGCTTGTTCTTGTCGGTGTTCATCCGCGTGCGGCTGGAATAGCGGATGTCCTTCTCGCGCTCGGCGGCCTCCAGCAGCGAGGTCGGCAGATCGCCGCGCGCGGAAAACAGGTCGACCTGGAAAATCAGCATGTCGCGGTCGACCTCGGCATCGAGCACATAGTCGAGCGGGGTGTTGGAGGCGATGCCGCCGTCCCAATAATGCTCGCCGTCGATGATCACGGAGGGAAAGCCGGGCGGCAGCGCGCCGGAGGCCATGATGTGCTCGGGGCCGATCTTCTTGCCGAGCTTCTTGAACTCGTAATTGTCGAAATATTTGAAATTGCCGGAGGTGACGCCGACCGCGCCGACCGACAGGCGGGTCTTCAGGTCGTTGATGCGGTCGAAATCGACGAGACGCTCCAGCGTCTTCCTCAGCGGTGCGGTGTCGTAATAGCTCTCGGCCTGCGGGCTGCCGGGCGGCCAGAGCGGGGCCGGCGGGACGCGCGGGACGAAGAAGCCGGGCACGCCGAAGGTGGCGATCAGCGCCGCACTGGTCGAGTTGAACAATTCGCGGCTGTGGTCGCTCTTGCCGATCGGCTTCCACGGCACCGGCGCGGAGACCATCTCCCAGAATTCCTTGAGCCGCTTGACGCGGGTTTGCCCTTCATTGCCGGCGATGATCGCGGCGTTGACCGCGCCGATGGAAATGCCGGCGACCCATTCCGGCTCGAAGCCTGCGCCGCACAGCGCCTGATAGGCGCCGGCCTGGTAGGAGCCGAGCGCACCGCCGCCCTGCAGGACCAGGACGCGTTGCGCATTCGCGGGGATGCTGGCGGATTCCGGGCTACGATCTGTCATGGGGGAGCAATAGCAATGGCGCGCCACCGTGGCGACACTCCGCGGCGGCGTCAATGCATGCCGGATCAAGTCTGGCTTATCGGGGCTCCGTCGAGGCCAGGATCATGGTCCAAAACACCTTGTATTTGGTGCCGGGAGCATAACTCGCCGCGATGCCCAATTTTGTGACACCGCCCTTGAGCATGTTGGCGCGGTGCGGAGGCGAGTCGCGCCAGCCGGAAAACGCTTCCGCCAGCGTATGATAGCCGGCCGAGATGTTCTCGACGGCCACGGTCGCGGGATAGCCGCCGGCGGCGAGGCGCTTGGCCAGCGGCGCACGGACGTCATGGTCCATCTTGTTGGCCGCGGCCATCGCATTGGACTGGGATTCGGCGAGCCGCATCAGATCGGGGTCGATCACGACGGTGCCGAGAGCGTTGTTCTGGCGGTATTGCGAGATCATGATCGCGGCCGCCTGCGCATCGAGCTTGGAGCCCGGGACCGCCATGTCGGCATACATGGACGGCTGCTGGACCGGTGCTTCGTTGCCGGCACAGCCGGCGAGCAGCAAAGAAATGAGTATCGCGGCCGCAGCGCGCATGAATCGGGGCCCCCAATGAAGGGCCGTTGTTGCATACCAACCGTGGCTGAAAGGTGAATTTTGAGGAAAATTCGACCTGTCGGCCCCCGCTCAAGCGCCCGCAAAGATCCGGTAGCGGCGGGGTTCGAGGCCGATCATATCACCGGCGCGCAGTTCCCGGCCGCGAGGCGCGTCGATCTCAATGGTCTCGCCGCCGGATAGTGCGACTTCGGCCCGCTGCACGGGACCGAAATTGCGGACGTGCTGCACGGCGCCCTCGAAGGCGCCGCTGCCGGGCGGGCCGACCAGCATGTCATGTCGCCGCACGAACAGCTTTGACGCGCCAGGCGCAAGCCCATCCGCCACCAGCGCGAGCGGCCGGTCGCCGAGCCTGACGACGCCGCCTTCGACCTGGACCGGCAGCTCGATGGATTCGCCGATGAAACCGTGAACGAACGCGCTGGCCGGGCTTTCATAGACGTCATCCGGCGAGCCGATCTGCTCGATCCTGCCCTTGTCCATCACCACGACGCGGTTGGCGACTTCTAGCGCTTCCTCCTGGTCGTGGGTGACGAAGATCGAGGTGACGTTGATCTCGTGGTGCAGCGAGCGCAACCAGCGGCGCAGCTCCTTGCGCACCTTGGCATCGAGCGCACCGAACGGCTCGTCGAGCAGCAGGATGCGCGGCTCGATCGCAAGCGCCCGGGCGAGCGCGATGCGCTGGCGCTGGCCGCCGGAGAGCTGGCTCGGATAGCGATCGGCGAGCCAATCGAGCTGGACGAGATCGAGCAATTCCTTGACGCGGGCGCGGATGGTCGCTTCGTCCTTGCGGACCGCGCGCGGCTGCACGCGCAGGCCGAAGGCGACGTTCTCGAACACCGTCATGTGGCGGAACAGCGCGTAATGCTGGAACACGAAGCCGACATGCCGCTCGCGCGCGCCCTGCGCCAGCGCATCCTCGCCGTTGAAGGAGACCTCGCCGGCATCGGGCCAGTCGAGGCCTGCGATGATCCGCAGCAGCGTGGTCTTGCCGGAGCCGGAGGGGCCGAGCAGCGCCAGCAATTCGCCGTCATTGACCTTGAGGTCGACGCCGTCGAGGGCCTTGAAGCTGCCGAACGTCTTGACGAGATTTCTGACTTCAATGGTCATTGGCGTCGTGTCCCTCGTCCAGATGACGTTCCAGAACGGTCTTCGCGATCAGCGTGATCAGCGCCAGCATCGCCAGCAGCGAGGCAATCGCGAAAGCGGCGACGAACTGGTACTCGTTGTAGAGGATCTCGACCAAGAGCGGCATCGTGTTGGTCTCGCCGCGGATATGGCCGGAGACGACGGAGACCGCGCCGAATTCGCCCATCGCGCGCGCGTTGCAGAGCAGCACCCCGTAAAGCACGCCCCATTTGATGTTGGGCAGCGTGACGCGAAAGAAGGTTTGCAGACCCGAGGCGCCGAGCGAGACCGCGGCCTCCTCCTCCTGCGTGCCCTGCTCCTGCATCAGGGGGATCAGCGCACGCGCCACGAACGGGAAGGTCACGAAGGTGGTGGCGAGCGCGATGCCGGGCACCGCGAACAGGATCTGGATGTCGTGATCCCTCAGCCAGCTACCGAAATAGCCTTGTGCGCCGAACAGCAGCACGAAAACGAGGCCCGAGATCACCGGGCTCACCGAGAACGGCAGGTCGATCAGCGTGATCAGGAAGGTCTTGCCGGGAAAATCGAATTTGGCGATTGCCCAGGCCGCGACCAGGCCGAACACGAGGTTGAGGCCGACGGAAATCGCCGCGACGATCAACGTCAGCTTGATGGCGGCCTGCGCCTCCGGCTCGGCGAGCGCGGCGAAATAGGCGAGAATCCCCTTGGAGAAGGCCTGCGCGAACACGACCACCAGCGGCAGCACCACGAAGACCGACAGAAAGATCATCGCCAGCGCGATGATGACGATGCGCACCGCGCGCGGCTCGGTGCGCAGGCTGTCGCGCGCGGCCGCCGCATGCGCACGCGCCTTTGCACGCGCCTTGGCACGCACCTTGGCATCGGGAGCCGAAGGCGAAACGGACTCTGCGATCTGCATCGTCATGGTCCGCCCTCACCGTTCCGGAATCCGGCTCTGCGCCCAGCGCTGGAGCCGATTGACGGCGAAGATGATGACAAAGGACACCACGAGCATGACCACCGCAATGGCGGTCGCGTCGGCGTAGCGGAATTCGGAGAGCCGGATCACGATCAAGAGCGGCGCGATCTCGGAGACGTTGGGCAGATTGCCGGCGATGAAGATCACCGAGCCGTATTCGCCGACCGCGCGGGCGAAGGCGAGCGCGAGCCCGGTGAGCAGCGCCGGGGCCAGCGAGGGCAGGATCACGCGGATGATGGTCTGCCAGCGGCTGGCGCCCAGACTGCCCGCGGCCTCCTCGATCTCGGGATCGAGATCCTGCAGCACCGGCTGCACCGTGCGCACCACGAAGGGGATGCCGATGAAGATCATGGCGAAAAAGATGCCGACCGGCGTGAACGCCACCTTGATGCCGAGCGCCGCAAGCGGCGCGCCCAGCCAGCCCTTCTCGGCGAACAGCGCGGTCAAAGCGACGCCCGCGACCGCCGTCGGCAGCGCGAAGGGCACGTCGACGATGGCATCGAACAGCCGGCGGCCGGGAAAGCGGTAGCGCACCAGCGCCCAGACGATGATGCTGCCCATGACGAGATTGACGCAGGCCGCCGCGAAAGCGAGGCCGAAGGAGACGCGCAAGGCATTCAGGGTGCGGCGGCTCGACAGGATATTCCAGAACTGTTCGGGACTGAGCTCGAGCGATTTCAGGAACAGCCCGGCGAGCGGAATGAGAATAATGACGGACAGCCAGGACAGCGTCAGTCCCATCGTGAGACCGAAGCCCGGCAATGTCCGGCGTCGTGCTGCGATTGCGCTCACCAGGCCACCTGTTACCGCTGCGACAGCGCCCGATCAGTTCTTGTAGATCTGGTCGAAGATTCCGCCGTCGGCGAAATGTTCCTTCTGTGCCTTGGTCCAACCACCGGAAACTTCGTCGATCGTAAATAGTTCGACCTTGGCGAAAGCGTTTTCATATTTCTTGGCGATCTCGGCATCGCGCGGACGGTAGAAGTTGCGCGCGGCGATCTCTTGCCCCTCCTTGGTGTACCAGTACTGGAGATAGGCGTCGGCGGCGTTGCGAGTGCCTTTCTTATCGGCGACTTTGTCGACGATCGCGACCGGCGGCTCGGCGAGGATGGATTGCGGCGGCGCCACGATCTCGAATTTTTCCCGGCCGAACTCCTTCAGCGCGAGAAACGCCTCGTTCTCCCAGGCCAGCAGCACGTCGCCGACGCCGCGCTCGACGAAGGTCACGGTGGCGCCGCGCGCACCGGTATCGAGCACCGGCACCTGCTGATAGAGCTTTCCGATGAAATCCTTGGCCTTGTCGGCCGAGCCGAGCTTCTTCTGCGCAAAACCCCAGGCCGCCAGATAATTCCAGCGCGCGCCGCCCGAGGTCTTGGGATTCGGCGTGATCACGGCGACGCCCGGCTTGATCAGGTCGTCCCAGTCCTTGACGGCCTTGGGATTGCCCTTGCGGACGAGGAATACGATCGTCGAGGTGTAGGGTGATGAATTCTGCGGCAGCCGCTTCTGCCAATCGGCTGTGGTGAGGCCCTTGGCGGCGATGGCATCGATGTCATAGGCCAGCGCGAGTGTCACGACATCGGCCTGCAAGCCGTCGATCACCGCGCGCGCCTGCGAACCGCTGCCGCCATGCGACTGCTTGATCTCGACGCTCTTGCCGGTCTCCTTCTGATAGGCATTCGCAAATGCCTTGTTGAACTCGGCATAGAGCTCTCGCGTCGGATCGTACGACACGTTCAACAGGTTGATGTCAGCGGCGAGAGCCGAGCTTGCCAAGAAACCCGTCAAGACCAGGCCTGCTGCGAGCGGAACGATACGGCGCATCATGTCCATCTCCATTCACTTCGCCGACGTCGGTGTCAGCGAAGACATGCAGGCGAAACTCGCGGCGAAACGCGCCTAAGTCAACAAAACCGGATTTTCTTGTTCGCAGCGTGGCGACGTGGCTGTGCTACGAAGTCTTCGTCGTGTGGATGCCGCATTCTGTCTTGGCTCGGCCGCGCCAACGACCGGCGCGTTCATCCTCGTCCTCGGCCGTTCTGCTCGTGCAAGGCATACACCCAACCGACCGGAAACCGGACGCGGCCAGGGGGTGACGCGGCAATTTGGCGCGGACGAAGATCGCCTCGAGTTCCTCGCGCGAAACGTTGGCGAAGGGATTGAACTTCAACCGCACACCGTCGTCCTCGACGACGGGAATGTCGGTGCGCGCATTGCCCTGGAAACGCTTGCGGCCGTTGAGCCAGGCATCAAAGGGCTTCAACGCGCGCGCCAGCGGCTCCACCTTGCGGATGCGGCAGCAGGCGTCGGGATCGGAGAACCAGAGGTCGCGGTCGGGATCCTCGCGCGACAGGGTCTCCTCGGCCGGCTTGATCGAGCGGACATCCTTCAGCCCGAGCGACGCGATCAGCGTGTCGCGATAGGCGAGCGTCTCCTCGAACAACCAGCCGGTATCGAGGAAGATCACGGGGATCGCCGGGTCGACATCCGCCGCGACCTTCAGCAGCGTCGCCGATTCCGTGCCAAAGGACGACACCAGTGCCAGCTTCTCGCGCCCGACCGTCTTCAGCGCGGCAGCGATGATTTCCGCGGGCGAGGCGGTGCGCAAGCTCCGATCGAGCTCCTCCGCTGAAGGGAGCGTAGAGACAGAGACCGGAGTGAGCTGGGACGCAACGACGTTCACGTGCCAACACCCTCGGAATGACGCAACTGCATGCGCCGGTGCAAAGCCGTGATGCGGCCGTCGCCGGTCGGCTGGTAGAATACCGAATAGCGCTTTGCGGTCTGCATGAAGGCTTCCGCGTCGGCCTGCTTCTTGACCTCGAACGAATCGAAGCCGGCGCGCAGCATGAACACGAACTGGTCGCGCAGCACCTGGCCGGTGGCGCGCAAATCGCCGCGATAATTGTAACGCTCGCGCAACAGACGGGCCTGGCTGTAGGCACGGCCGTCGCGGAAGGTGGGGAACACCAGCGCGACGACGGCGATCTTGCCGAGATAGGGTACCAGCTCGCTGATATCGCGGTTGTTGGGCCAGATCACGCCGACCTTGCCCGAACGATCGAGCAACGTGTCGGCCTCGCCCAGGAAGCGTTCGGCCGGCACCAGGATGTCGCCGCCCTCGGGCAGCGGCGTGTCGACGGCGAGCTTGACGAAGCTGTCGCCCGTGATCTTTCCGCCGTTAACGAGTGGCATAGACGCGCTCCTTGAAGGGTTCGACGCCGAGGCGCTTCACGGTGTCCATGAACAGCTCTTCGGGCCGCTCGCGCAGCGCCAGATAGGCTTCCACGACGTCCTCGATGACGTCGGCGACCTCGTCGAACTTGACGCCCGGCCCGATCAGGGTGCCGAGCGCGGCGTTCTCGTCGGCACGGCCGCCGATGGTGATCTGGTAGACTTCCTCGCCGTTCTTCTCGACGCCGAGAATGCCGATATGGCCGACATGGTGATGGCCGCAGGCGTTGATGCAGCCGGAGATGTTGATGTGGAGCCGGCCGATCAGATTGGCGAGCTCGTGATTGGCGAAGCGACGCGTCAATTCCTGCGCGATCGGGATCGAGCGCGCATTCGCCAGCGAGCAATAATCGAGACCCGGGCAGGCGATGATGTCGGAAATCAGATTGACGTTCGGGGTTGCGAGCCCGAGCTTGTCGAGCGCCTTCCACAGCGCCGGCAGGTCGCGCTTGGCGACATGCGGCAGCGCGAGGTTCTGCTCGTGGCCGACGCGGATCTCGCCGAATGAATATTTGTCGGCGAGATCGGCCAGCGCGTCCATCTGCTCGGCGGTGGCATCGCCCGGAGGCGCGCCGATCGGCTTCAGCGAGATCGTGACGATGGAATAGCCCTGCACCTTGTGCGGGGCCACCGAGTTCTTGCGCCAAGCCTCGAAATCGGGATCAGCCGCGGCCTGACGCAGCTCGTCCGGCATGTGCGGCAGCTTCTCGTAAGCGGGGTAGGTGAACCGCGAGCGGATGTCCTCGATCACCTCGTCGTCGATCTGGAGCGAGGAGTTGCGGATATGCTGCCACTCCTCCTCGACCTCGCGGGAGAATTTCTCGATGCCGAGCTCGTGCACCAGGATCTTGATGCGCGCCTTGTAGATATTGTCGCGGCGGCCGTACTGGTTGTAGACGCGCAGGATCGCCTCGATGTAGCTCAGGATATCGCGGCCATGCACGAAATGCTTGATGGTCTTGGCGATGAACGGCGTGCGGCCGAGGCCGCCGCCGACCAGCACCTCGAAGCCGGTCTCGCCCTTCTCGTTCTTGATCAGGCGGAGACCGATGTCGTGGATCTTGATCGCGGCGCGGTCGTGGTCCGAGGCGGTGATCGCGATCTTGAACTTGCGCGGCAGGAACGAGAATTCCGGATGCAGCGTGGTGTGCTGGCGGATCAGTTCCGACCAGATGCGCGGATCCTCGATCTCGCCCGGCGCGACGCCGGCCCACTGGTCCGAGGTGACGTTGCGCATGTTGTTGCCGGAGGTCTGCATCGCATGGATGCCGACCTTCGAAAGATCTTCCAGCGCGTCCGGAAGCTCGGCGAGCTTGATCCAGTTGAACTGGATGTTCTGCCGCGTGGTGAAATGGCCGTAGCCGCGGTCGTATTTCCGCGCGACATGGGCGAGCGCCCGCAGCTGGTTCGTCGCCAGCGTGCCGTAGGGAATCGCGACACGGAACATGTAGGCGTGCAGCTGCAGATAGACGCCGTTCTGCAGGCGCAGGATCTTGAACTCGTCCTCGGTGAGCTCGCCGGAGAGGCGTCGCTTCACCTGGTCGCGGAACTCCGAGACGCGCTCGTTGACGAGCGTGCGGTCGATTTCATCGTAAGCATACATAAGAAGATGCCTTAAGCCTGGGCCGACTGTCCGATGGTCACACCGGTGCGGCGGATCTGTTCGCGCAGATTGCCGGGTTCGATCTTGCCGTCCGCGCCGACCTGCACGGGAGCGATATAGGGTCCGATCGCGCCGACGTCATCGGCGACGGACTCCGCAAGCAACGCCTTGGCCTCGTCGGAGTTGCGCACGATCGCAGCTTCCGACAGGTCCGCGGACCAGCTCTTGGCGGCGGTGCGGTAAACCACGATGCCGTCCCAGGTCCGGTTGGCGGTCACGATCGAGGGGCCGGCGATCTTGATCTTCTTTTGTTCAAGCGGAGAGGTCATTCGGCTGCATCCAATAGGTCAGAGATGATGGGGTTGGGTGTCTCGAGATCAGCGGCGCCGCCGAGTCCTGCGGTAATGCCGGGAATGATCGAATAAGCGACGCCGGCGGCGCGCAGGGCTGCCACTTCTTCACCGCCGCGCCCGACCACGAAGGAATCGCCGACCTTCAGCCGCACCACCCGCTGCCCGGCTTGCGCGGCCTCGATCATGCGCTGGTTGATGGCGTCCCCGCCGATGCCGGGCTTGCCGACCGCAACGCGCGTGGTGTCGCGGCGGATGCGGTCGAGGATTTCGCCAGAGACCAACTCGTCATGGAAGACGATGTCGGCGTCCTGCAATGTGCGCAGCGCCTTGATGGTGAGAAGATCAGGGTCGCCGGGACCGGCGCCAACCAGCGCGACCGAGCCTTCCGGCTTGTCGGCACGCGCGAAGGCGGAGGGATCGGAAATCGCCTTCAGCGCGACGTCCGCCTCGCTCTTGCGACCGGCGAGCACGGCGGCACCGATCGGACCGTCGATCACCCGCTCCCAGAAGCGGCGGCGCAGCGGAAACTCGGCGATGCGCTCGTTAATGGATTTGCGGAAGCCGCCGATGAACTCGGCGAGTTCGCCGATGCGCGCCGGAAGCAGCGCCTCGATCTTCTCGCGCACGCGCCGCGCCACCACCGGCGATGTACCGCCGGTGCCGACCGCGACCACGACATCGCCGCGATCGACGATCGCAGGAAAGATGAAGCTCGAATGCTCGAGATCGTCCATGACGTTGACGGGCAGGCCGAGCGCCTTGGCCCGAGCCGACATCGCCACGCCGACATCGCCTGCGCCGGCGCAGACGACGGCGATGACGCCCGCGAGATCGGCGGTGAGCGGATCGCCCGTCAGGACGTCGACACGCGCCGCGTCTTCCACGCTGAGGCCGAGATCATTGTTGCCGTCGATCGCGTGCACGCGGATGCGCGCGCCGGCCGCGGCGAGCACGCGCAGCTTGGCGCGCAAAAGCTCGCCCGCGCCGATGAGAGCCACCGGACCGGCCTTGAGATCGAGGAACACCGGCAAGAACCGCATACGATACTCGCTTCCCCCACATCCGGGGTTGACTGGAATTATTTTCTATATATGTGTCGTTTCAAGCTCGCAAAGAGAAATTTTTTCTTCTCTTCTGCACCGCGACTATAGAATTTTCGCCTCCAAACGCAAAGTGGCAGAGATGCATCTTCTCAAGGACGATTCCGCAGCTGTCGGAGTGAGCAGCCAAGTCCCCGTCGCACGCTCGGGCTCACAAGAATTTTCTGCCGATGTTGCGCCGAGCATGGACCATCTCGACCAGCTCGAGGCGCAGAGCATCTACATCTTCCGTGAAGCCTTCGCCCGGCTGAAGAAGATCGCCCTGCTGTGGTCGCTCGGCAAGGACTCCAACGTCATGATCTGGCTGGCGCGGAAAGCGTTCTTCGGCAAGATGCCGTTCCCGGCCCTTCATGTCGACACCGGCAAGAAGTTTCCGGAGATGTACCGCTTTCGAGATCATTACGGCAAAGAGTGGGATCTCGATCTGCGCGTCGAGCCCTGCCCGCCCATCGATGCCGTCGATCCGACGCTGCCGCCGGCCGCCCGCTCCGCCGCGCGCAAGACCGAAGGTCTCAAGATGGCGCTCGGCAAATACGGCTTCGACGGCCTGATCGCCGGCATCCGCCGCGACGAGGAAGCGACCCGCGCCAAGGAGCGCGTGTTCTCGCCGCGCGGCCTCGAAGGCAATTGGGACGTGCGCGACCAGCCGCCGGAGTTCTGGGATCACTTCAACGCCTCGCCGCCGCAAGGCGCGCATTTGCGCATCCATCCGATCCTGCATTGGACCGAGGCCGATATCTGGGCCTACACCAAGCGCGAGAACATCCCGATCATCCCGCTTTATCTGTCGCAGAACGGCAAGCGCTATCGCTCGCTGGGCGATCAGGACATCACCAATCCGGTCAATTCGACGGCGTCGACCATCGACGAGATCCTGATCGAGCTCGAGCAGACCAAGGTGCCGGAGCGCGCCGGCCGCGCGCTCGACCACGAGACCGAGGACGCCTTCGAGCGCCTGCGCGTCGCCGGCTATCTCTGATCAAGGACGCGAGCGCGATATGAACATGATCGTCACCCCGACTTCGCCCGCCACGCCGAACGGCACCACCCGTCCGCAAGTGCGCATCGTCATCGTCGGCCATGTCGACCACGGCAAGTCGACGCTGGTTGGCCGCCTGCTGCACGAGACCGGCAGCCTGCCCGACGGCAAGCTCGAGATGCTCAAGGCCGTGAGCGCCCGGCGCGGCATGCCGTTCGAATGGTCGTTCCTGCTCGATGCGCTGCAGACCGAGCGCGACCAGGGCATCACCATCGACACCACGCAGATCCGCTTCCGCACCAATTCGCGCGACATCGTGCTGATCGACGCGCCCGGTCACGCCGAATTTTTGCGCAACATGATCACCGGCGCCTCGCAGGCCGACGGTGCGGTGCTGATCATCGACGCGCTGGAAGGCGTGCGCGACCAGACACGGCGGCACGGCTATCTCTTGCATTTGCTCGGCGTGAAGCAGGTCGCGATCGTCGTCAACAAGATGGACCGCGTCGACTTCTCCGCCGATCGCTTCAAGGACATCAGCGACGAGATCTCGGCACATCTCAACGGCCTCGGCGTGAAGCCCACGGCCGTGATCCCGATTTCCGCCCGCGACGGCGACGGCGTCGCGGAGCACACCGATCGGATCGGGTGGTACAAGGGACCGACCGTGGTCGAGGCACTCGACGCCCTCGAGCCGGCGCGGCCGCTGGAAACGCTGGCGCTGCGGCTGCCGGTGCAGGCGATCTACAAGTTCGACGACCGCCGCATCGTGGCCGGCCGCATCGAGTCCGGCAGCCTCATTGCCGGCGACGAGATCGTGATCATGCCGGCCGGCAAGATCGCCAGGATCAAGACCGTCGAGAGCTGGCCGGTGACGCCGGTCGCGGGGCGGCAGGGCGCGGGCCGCTCGGTCGGCATCACGCTCGACCGCGAATTGTTCATCGAGCGCGGCGACATCGTCGCGCATGCCGGCAGTGCCCCGCGCGAGACGCGCCGGCTGCGCGCCCGCATCTTCTGGCTGCACGACAAGCCGCTCGCCAAGGGCGACCAGCTGCTGGTTCGCTGCGGGCCGAAGGAAAGCCGCGCCACCGTGGTTGCGATCGAGAAGGCGGTCGATCCGGGCGAGCTGTCGAGCACCGAGAACAAGGCGATCGGCCGCAACCATGTCGGCGAGATCGACATTTCTCTCTCGAATCCGATTGCCACCGATCCCTACACCGAGAACCCGCGCACCGGACGTCTCGTGATCGAGGTCGCGGGGCGCATCGCCGGCGGCGGCCTCGTGCTGTCGGTCGATGCCGGCCAGCGCGCCCTGCCCGTCGACATCGTGCCGGTGGAATCGGCCCTGCGTCCTGACGAACGCTCCGCGCGCTATCAGCACAACGGTGCCGTGGTCTGGCTCACCGGCCTGCCCGCGTCCGGCAAGTCGACGCTCGCCAAGGCACTGGAGCGGCGTCTCTTCACCAATGGCGGCTCGCCGATCCTGCTCGACGGCGACACGCTGCGCGCCGGCCTCAACAGCGATCTCGGCTTCTCTGCCGCGGACCGCAGCGAGAACATCCGCCGCCTCGCGGAGGTCGCGACGCATCTGGCGCGTAACGGCCACATCGCCATCGTCGCCGCCGTCTCGCCGGCCCGTGAGGACCGCGCCACCGCGCGCCGCATCGCCGACACCGCGTTCCGCGAGATCCACGTCGCGACGCCAGCCGAAGTGTGCGAGGGCCGCGATCCCAAGGGCCATTACAAGAAGGCGCGCGCCGGCGCCCTGGCATCGTTTACCGGCATCGGCAACGACTACGAAGCGCCGCAGGCAGCCGAGCTCGTGATCGACACCTCGACACGGACCGTCGCCGAGGCGGCCGACGAGATCGAACAGATGCTGAAGACGACGGGCGTGCTGTTCGATGAAGCCGTGGACCTCGCCGCGAATATCTGAGCGCACGGTTGGTTGGCGCGCTCACTGCCAACACGCAGACGGTACGTTCCCTCCTTCCTTGCGGGGGCCCACAAGGGAAGAGGGAGCGCAGTCGTGCGCGCGGCGCGACGTTGGGCTCAATCGCTGTAAAACCAGCGGCCTTCCCCACCTCATCTTGACATTTTGACAAGCCCCCGGGGGTCTTCTCACCGCCCCTTTTTTGGGGCTAATAGGCCCCCGAAAGCCGCCCCTGGGGGCGCATTTTGCTGCTATCGGGTCAAAAGCAGCCAAAAACAGCCATTTCCAACAAGAAAGCCCATCATGAAACGCGTCGACGCCCACGGATTGAAGATCGCCCCTGTCCTGTTTGACTTCATCGCAAAGGAAGCGGCCCCGAAAACGGGCATCGCGCCGGACGCGTTCTGGGCCGGGGTTGCCGCCATCATCAAGGACCTGGGGCCGAAGAACCGCGCGCTGCTGGCGGTGCGCGACACGCTGCAGGCCAAGATCGACGACTGGCACCGCGCCAATAAGGGCAAGGCCTTCGACCTCAACGCCTATACCGCCTTCCTGAAGGAGATCGGCTATCTCGTTCCGGAGCCGGCGACCCAGAAAGTCGAGACCGCCAATGTCGACGACGAAATCGGCAAGATCTGCGGCCCGCAGCTCGTCGTGCCCCTCACCAATGCGCGCTACGCGCTGAACGCGGCCAACGCGCGCTGGGGCTCGCTCTATGATGCCTTCTACGGCACCGACGCGATCCCGCATGATCCCACGGAGAGCGGCAAGGGCTACAACAAGGCGCGCGGCGACAAGGTGATCGCCAAGGCCAAGGCGTTCCTCGATGCCGCCGTGCCGCTCGCGACCGGCAGCCACACCGATGTCACCGCCTACAGCGTCGTCGCGGGCCAGCTCGCAGTGAAGCTGAAGAGCGGCAACGCCACCGCACTGAAGAACGCTGCGCAGTTCGCCGGCTTCCAGGGTGATGCGGCTGCGCCCTCGGCCGTGCTGCTCGCCAACAACGGCCTGCATGTCGAGGTCAAGATCGACCGCAACAGCGCGATCGGCAAGGACGATCCGGCCGGCGTCGCCGACATGATCATGGAGTCCGCGGTCTCCACCATCCTCGACATGGAGGACTCGGTTGCCGCTGTCGATGCCGAGGACAAGGTGCTGGTCTACCGCAACACGCTGGGCCTAATGAACGGCACGCTGTCGGCCGATTTCGAGAAGGGCGGCAAGACGCTGACGCGCTCGCTCAACGCCGACCGCAGCTACAAGACTCCCGACGGCAAGGGCGAGATCAAGCTGCACGGCCGCAGCCTGCTGCTGATGCGCAATTGCGGTCACCACATGTTCACCGACGCGGTGCTGGACGAGAAGGACGAGGAGATTCCGGAAGGCCTGCTCGATGCCGCCGTCTCCGGGCTTCTTGCCATTCATGACTTGAAAGGCAACTCCAAGGTCAAGAACAGCCGCACGGGATCTGCCTATATCGTCAAGCCGAAGATGCACGGCCCGGACGAGGTGTCGCTGACCTGCGAGATCTTCGGCCGTGTCGAGCAGATGCTGGGCCTGCCCGAGAACACGCTCAAGGTCGGCATCATGGACGAGGAGCGGCGCACCACCGTCAACCTCAAGGCCTGCATCCAGCGCGCCTCCAAGCGCATCATGTTCATCAACACCGGCTTCCTCGACCGCACCGGCGACGAGATCCACACCTCGATGGAAGCGGGCCCGATGATCCGCAAGAACGAGATGAAGGCGCAGCCCTGGATCAAGTCCTATGAGGACTGGAACGTCGACATGGGCCTGACCTGTGGCCTGCCCGGCCATGCCCAGATCGGCAAGGGCATGTGGGCCGCGCCCGACAAGATGGCCGACATGCTTCAACAGAAGCTGGGCCATCCGCAGGCCGGCGCCACCACCGCCTGGGTGCCCTCGCCGACCGCCGCGACGCTGCATGCGCTGCACTATCACCAGGTCAACGTCACCGCGCGGCAGGAGGAGCTGGCCAAGGGCGGACCGCGCGCAAAGCTCTCGGACATCCTCACCATTCCGGTGTCGAAGTCGAACTGGGCACCTGACGACGTCAAGCAGGAGATCGACAACAACTGCCAGGGCATTTTGGGCTACGTCGTGCGCTGGATCGACCAGGGCGTCGGCTGCTCCAAGGTGCCCGACATCCACGATGTCGGCCTGATGGAAGACCGCGCCACGTTGCGCATCTCCAGCCAGCACCTCGCCAACTGGCTGCACCAGGGCGTGATCACCGAGGCGCAGGTGATGGAGTCGCTGAAGCGCATGGCCGTCGTCGTCGACAAGCAGAACGCCGGCGATGCCATCTACAAGCCGATGGCGCCCGCCTTCGACGGCGTCGCCTTCAAGGCCGCGTGCGACCTCATCTTCAAGGGGCGTGAGCAGCCGAACGGTTACACCGAATACATCCTCACCGCGCGCCGCCGCGAGGCCAAGGCGGCCGGCTGAGCCCTGTCACTGGATCAAAGCCCCGGCTACCCGCCGGGGCTTTTTTATTGGGCGAAAGGTCGCGCTACGCGTCGGAACAGGCCGCGTACGCCTCGCGTTATCGGGCCATCAAACCACGGGAGATGGTCATGGACTGGAATCGAATCGAAGGAAACTGGAAGCAGTTCAAGGGCTCGGCCAAGGAGAAATGGGGCAAGCTCACTGACGACGATCTCAGCTTGATCGAGGGACGCCGCGAGCAGCTCGAGGGCCGGCTCCAAGAACGTTACGGCAAGGCCAAGGACCAGGTTCGTCAGGACGTCGACGACTGGCTGAAATCGCTGCACTGAAGCAGCACGAACGAAGCCCCGGCGAAAGCCGGGGCTTTTTCTTGAACGTAGCCCCTCGCTAGAACACCGCGAGATATTTCAACAAGGACACGATGCCGATGATGATGACGATCACGCGCGCGATCTGCTTGGCGCGGCCGTCCATCGGCAGCATATTGATGAGATAGAGTACGAGAATAACGACGAGAAAAGTGACGAGCACGCCCACCAGCATCGCGAGACCCCCTTCAGGCAAATTGCGACCGCTGCTCTAACGCCCGTAGCGCGACTCGGTTCCATCTCGGCAACCCATTGCAACTTATAGTAAATCAGTAATTCTACGATCCCCCGGCCTGCCTAAAATTTTACCCTTCCCCTTTCAGATGCGACGACCGTTTGCGCTCTGAGCCGCAAACGGCATGCGATTGCGGATCTGCCACGCCCCCAGTTGTCGATGTTGCCGGGCGTTCGTTTGAGCTTTGCACTTGGGAATTGGGGGACTTCGATGTTCAATCGTCTGACCGTGTCCGCGCTGCTGAAGGCGGTGATCGCGATCACATCGGCCTGTGTGGTGATTGCGCTCTCGCTCACCGCCTACGAGTCCTGGGACCGCCTCAAGACCGCCCAACGCATCTCGCAGATCGCCGACGCGTCCGCCGATCTGTTCAAGGCGATGCACAATCTGCGCACCGACCGCTCGACTACCAATCGGTTGCTCAACGCGACCGAGCCGATGGACGCGGAGATCGAGAAATATCTCCGCGGGATCCGGGACGCCGAGATGCCCGCCATGGCGCATGCGCTGGATCTGCTGCCGGCGATGGACTTCCCGCAATCGGGTACGATGGTGCCGGAGCTCGCGCGCCTCCACAAGCAGCTGACCGAACAGCAGAAGCAGTTCTGGGAGGATGTCGCCAAACCGAAGGACCAGCGCCGCGCCGGCCTGCCGAAGGCCTATATGGAGACGACGCAGGGCTTGCTCGATACGCTCGACAAGCTCTCGAACGCCCTGGCTGCCACCGTCAATCACCAGGACGCCGCGATCGATCAATTGCTGTCGATCAAGCAGAACGCCTGGCTGCTCCGCAACACCGGCGGCGAAGCCTCGCTGGTCGTCTCGACCGGACTGAACGCCGGCCGCGTCACGCCCGAGGCCCGCCTCGCCTACACCCAATATGTCGGCGGAACAGCCGCGATGTGGAAGGCGCTGGAATTGTCCACCTCGGGCATGCAACTGCCGTCGGCCTTGTCATCCGCCATGGCGGCGGCCAAGACCGGATATTTCGATCCGCAGTATCTGGCCCTGCGCGACCGCCTGGTGGCCGCGCTCGCCGCGGGCGAAAAGGCCGAGATGACCGCGAACCAGTGGACCCCCGTGACGGTCGGCCGCCTGTCCAGCGCCGTTGCCGTCGCCGAGACCGCGCTTGACGCGGCCAAGAACCACACGCTGGAGCAGCGCTCCGCAGCGCAACGCGCGCTGATCATGCAGCTTGGACTGCTCGCGCTCGCCATCGGCCTCGCCGCAGCGGCGATCATGCTGGTCAGCCGCCGCGTCATCACCCCGCTCAACACCATCCGCGACGCCATGCTGAAGGTCGCCGGCGGCGACCTTGCCGTCGACAGCGGCTATCTCGACCGCCAGGACGAGATCGGCGCACTTGCCGGCGCGCTGGAAACCTTCAAGCAGCAGGCCACCGACAAGCTCAAGATCGAGCAGCAGGAGAGCGAGCGCAATGCGGGCGCTGCCGCACGCCAGCGCGCCGTGGAGGCCTATGTCGGCGAGTTCGAGGGCGCGGTGCGCAAGACGCTGGGCGAATTGAGCGAGGCCTCCGGGGAGATGCGCAAGACCTCGGGTGACCTCTCCGCCGTGTCGCGCCAGACCAACGACCGCGTGCAGGTCGCCGGCAAGGCCTCCAACGACGCCTCGATGAGCGTCGACAGCGTGGCCGCGGCCGCCGAGGAGCTTTCAGCCTCGATCAACGACATCAGCCAGCAGGCCTCCCACGCCGCCGGCATCGCCAGCCGGGCCGTCAATCAGGCGCGCGAAACCGACAGCACCGTGCAGGGGCTGGCGCAGTCGGCGGGACGCATCGGCGAGGTCGTCGGCCTGATCAACACCATCGCGGCGCAGACCAATCTGCTGGCGCTCAACGCCACGATCGAGGCGGCGCGCGCCGGCGAGGCCGGCCGCGGCTTTGCCGTGGTCGCCTCCGAGGTGAAGTCGCTGGCGAGCCAGACCGCCAAGGCGACCGAGGAAATCTCCGAGCAGATCGCCGACATCCAGAAGGTCGCGGGCGATGCCATCAACGCGATCCAGGCGATCGGCGGCATCATCGGCGAAGTGAACGAAGTGGCGACCGCGATTGCCGCCGCCGTGCAGGAGCAAGGCGCGGCGACCCAGGAGATCACCCGCAGCACGCAATATGCGGCCCAGGGCACCAAGAACGTCTCGGACAATATTACCGGCGTCAAAGCCGATGCGGACGCTGCCGCTGCAGCCGCCGACAATGTGAAGCAGGCGTCCGAGATGCTGGAGACGCAGAGCCGCCAGCTCGGTCACGAGGTCAGCGACTTCCTCGGCAAGATCCGCGCGGCGTAGGCACGATGGCGCCGCGCCAAATTGAAAATCTTGCCGCTACTCCTTCGCCACCACGGGCACCTGGCGGAATTTGGCGCGCACTGACTCCGGCAGCGGCGAGAAATTCATCGCGACGCCCCGGCGATCGCCGGCGTTGCGACTGGCGACAACGAGACCGTCAGTGCCGGCAACGATATCGCCCTTGCGCAGCGTGGGATCGTCCTCGACCTTGACCTGCGCGAGCCCGACAGGGTCCTTGCCGTTACAGGTGCAGCCCGCGACGATCTCGTTGCGATAGCGGTACGCGTTGGGCAAGTCGGAATAGGATTTGCCTTTGTCAGTCGTGGCGTCGTCGATGTTGCCGCCATAAACCAGCGAGGTCTCCGACGACGGACAGAAGCTCTTGCACGATTGCGCCTTGCTCTCCGCGTCGTTGCCTTGCGCCGGGAAGTAGCGGCCATCGCAGCCGCGGACGCAATAGGCGGTGCCGCCGCCATAGGAGGCGCGCTGGCGCGGCCCTTCATAGCGGGGCATGTCGTCGTTCGGGAACGGCGTGCGGATCTCCGGCGGTGGCCGCATCCGGAAGCCACCGAACAGCGCCGAGAAGAAATCTTCCGCATGCGCCGACGGCGCCAGTGCTAGACCGGAGGTGGCGACGGCGAGCAGTGCCGCTGTGCCAACGGCTAGTTTGCGGATTGATCGTTTACTCATGTGACCTCACGGAACTCTAGTTCACGGCCGACGACGCCGAGATATTAAGCGCCTGCCGACCCGAGGGGAGCGTTGTCACGGCCGGACGCTTGCGCACGGGATCGCCGCCCTTGGCCATCAGCGGAGCGTTCCTCGGCAACACCACGACCTTCGCACCGACATTGACGCGACCGAACAGGTCGGTGACATCCTCGTTGGTCATGCGGATGCAGCCGGAGGAGACGAACTTGCCGATCGTGGAGGGATCGTTGGTGCCGTGGATGCGATATTCACTTGAGCCGAGATACATCGCACGCGCGCCGAGCGGGTTGCCGGGGCCGCCGGCGACGAAGCGCGGCAGATAGGGCTGACGCGCGATCATCTCTGCAGGCGGATGCCAATCCGGCCACTCCGCCTTGCGGCTGACGCTCTGCACGCCGGACCAGGTGAAACCTTCGCGGCCGACGCCGACGCCATAGCGGATCGCACGGCCGTTGCCGAGCACGTAGTAAAGATAGGTGTTGTTGGTATCGATCACGATGGTGCCGGCCGGCTCGCTGCGATCAAAGCCGACGATCTGCTTGCGCAGGCGATCGGGCAGCTGGGCATCCTCGTCGGTTGCCTGCGGCGTTGCGTTCACGGAGCCCTGCGCGTAGCCCTGGTCCTGCGGGTACGCTTGCGGCTGCATCGGCGAATAACCGAAGGTCTGCGCGCTCGCGGCGCCGAGGGGGACCACGAGCAGAGTGGTTGCGAAGGCGAACGCGGTGACCGCGCGCGGCGAGAAGCTGCGACGGACTGCAGAGAACTTTGTCATGTGCTGCCCCGTTTGGATGCGTGCATCAGGGTGATGCGCTTCCCGTAGAACGCCGCGGGGGCGACCCGAGTTCCGGCGCAACGCGCGGCAGGCTTGTCACAGTCAAGCGAGCACATCTTCACGAAGCCGCGATGGAACCAGCTTAAGGCTCGCGCATTACCCGTTACCAATGGGCGCGCGGTGCGAGGCTTCCGTGCGGGAGAGAGATTGTGCGCGTCCTTCCGAGTGAACGTCCGATTACCGGTAACAGCGAAGGCGCTCCGCTTCCCGACAGCCATGTCGAACTGCCGCCGGTCATCCGCCGCACCGAATTCGTCGCCTTTGCGCTCGCAGGCCTGCTGCTGATTGCCGTCGTGACCGTGCTTTACGTCGGAAGGGCATTCTTCCTGCCTGTGGTGATGGCCTTTGTCGTCGGCACCATGCTGTCGCCCGCGGCCGGCTTTCTGGAGCGGTACAAGGTCCCGCGCGCAGTCGGTGCCGTTCTGATCGTGGTCGCAGGTACCACGGTGGTCGCCTTCGTCGTGGCGTTGATCGCCTCCCCGGTGATGGAGTGGAGCACGCGCCTGCCGGAGCTCGGCGCGCAACTGAAGGACAAGCTGCACGTGTTCGACCGGCCGCTTTCGTTGTGGCGGGAGACGCAAGCCATGATCGGGGGGTCGGAAGGCCTACCGAGCTTCCAGATGCCGAAAGTCGAGTGGGTGCAGCCGACGCTGGAATTCCTGTCACCGACCTTCACCGAATTCCTGCTGTTCTTTGTCACCTTGATCCTGTTCGTCGCCAGCTGGCGCGACCTCAGGCGCGCCATGATCATGAACTTCGGCGATCGTGACGCGCGGCTTCGCACGCTCCGGATTCTCAACGAGATCGAGGAGCATCTCGGCAATTATCTCCTGACCGTCACCCTCATCAATGTCGGCGTCGGCATCGGCACCGGCCTCATTTGCGCGCTGACCGGCATGCCCAATCCAGCCGGGCTCGGCGCGCTCGCGGCGACGCTCAACTTCATTCCGATCATCGGGCCGGTTGCGATGTTCGCCGTGCTGGTCGTTGTGGGGCTGGTTGCCTTTCCGACCATCAGCGGCGGCCTGATGGCGGCACTCGCCTTCGGCGGTCTTACCTTCCTGGAAGGGCACTTCATCACCCCCACCATCATCGGCAGGCGGCTGGCGCTGAATGCACTTGCAGTCCTGCTTGCGCTGGCATTCTGGACCTGGATGTGGGGCCCGATGGGCGCGTTCCTGTCGTCGCCCCTCCTGATCGTCGCGCTGATCCTGAAAGAGCATCTCATGCCGGTGGATGCACCGCAGCTTCCGCAGGGCTGACCGGTTTCCACGAACGGAACTTCCCCGGTGACGAAACGTTTTCCGGCTATCTCAGCCGCCAACAGTTCGGAGCTCCCGATGTCCACGCCCAATGCCGAAGCCGGGATGAGAGATTGGACCGACAAAGCCACCAGAGAACGCCTCGAGAAGGATGTAGCAGCCGTGAAAAGCGATATCGCCGCCCTCACCGACCAGATTACCGACGCGCTCAACACTTTTGCCAATTCCACCAGCAAGCAGGCTCGCCGCGGTTACCGCCAGGCGCGCGAGAATGTGGACACTGCAATGGACGACATGTCGGAGCGCGGCGGTGCAATGATGGACGCCGCCCAGGAGGCCTACGGATCGATCGAGGAGACGCTCGAAGACGCGATCACCCAGCGGCCGCTCGCGACCGTCGGGCTCGCGCTCGGCATCGGCTTCCTGATCGGGGCCGCGTGGCGGCGGTAGGAAGCGTAAAGGAACATGAGAACGGCGGCGCTACCGCGCCGCCGATGCTGGCTTGTGGACGAATAGGCTTGTGGGGATTTGAGGAGCAAGGCCATGTTTCAGCGCATTATCGACGGGATCAGCGCATCCACGGGTACGACTGTGCGGCTGACCTCCCTGGCCGCAGGCGCGGCTTTTGCGCTGTTCATCACCACCTGCTTCCTGTGTGCGGCGGCATTCATTTCCGTGCTCAACAAATATGGTCCGGTGCAGGCCTGCCTCGCGGGCGCCGGTGTCTTTTTTCTGCTGACCCTGGCCGCCGCAGTGAGCTACTGGGCTTACAAGCGAGAGCTGCGTAAGCAAGCCCAGATCGCGGCCGAGCGTGCCGCGAAATCGGCGTCGCAGAGCATGCTCGCGGACCCCATGCTGCTCGCGACCGGGCTCCAGATCGTTCGGGCCATCGGGGTCAAGCGGCTGTTGCCGATCCTGGCGATCGGTGGCGTCGCACTGGGCATCATGGCGAGCCGCGCCGGCGTGTCCGACGAGGTATCGGCCGAACCGGCCGAGTAAGGACCGGGACCACGTTAAGAAAATTTCGTAGTGAGACCTGGCGGGTGCGCGGCGGCATTTATTGGCCGGTTTTGCGCAATTTTAAGCGGATGATCGTTACCTCACGCAAACGCTACTCGGATGGGCAGGCGGTTGCCGGTAAAAGCGTCATCCTGATTCCCAAAGCTATTTTACTCAATGAACCCGTCCGTCAAGGCGAACCTCGCCGCATTCCACCACGACGCCAGGCTGTATTTGACGCTCGGTATCGCCAATTGGTCGGTTTTCGTCGACCACATCCCCAATAACGTCGTCAACCTGCTGACGCTGCGCAACTTCGGCTTCAGCGGCGCTGCCGATCTGTTCGTGTTCGTGGTGGGTTATGGCGTCGCCATCATCCATGGCCGGATCGCGCTGGAGCGCGGCTATCTCGTCGCCGCAACGCGCATTTTCCGGCGCGTCTGGCGGCTCTATGCCGCCTATGTCGTGCTGTTCGTGATCTACATCGACACCATCGCCTATGTCGCCTCGCAGTCGATGGCTCCGGAAATCATCCACGAATACAACATTTCGGGGATTCTCGAGCACCCGCTGCGCATCCTGGTCCGCGGCCTCGTGCTGCAGGAGGAGCCGCTCAATCTCGATCTGCTGCAATTGATGATCCCGCTGATGGCCTTTTTTCCGCTCGCGCTGTGGGGCCTGTTGCGGCGGCCGAACCTGACGCTGGCGGCATCGATCGCGCTGTACCTTGCCGCACGCTGGTTCGACTGGAATTTCCGGGTCTATCCGGACCAGGAATGGACCTTCAATCCGCTGTGCTGGCAGATGCTGATGGTGCTCGGCGGCTGGTTCGCCGTGACAGGCGCGCCGGGGCGCGCGCTCCGCGACATGCCCTGGCTGCGGATACTCGCCGGGGCCTATCTCATATTCGCGATGGCCGTCACCATGCTGCGCCATTCGCCGCAATTGTCCGGCTATTTGCCGGACCTTCTCCTCGACAGCATCGCGCCGACCGACAAGGAAAACCTCGCGCCCTATCGCGTGGTTCACTTCCTCGCACTCGCTTTGCTGGCAACTCACCTCATTCCCGCCGATCACCCCGGACTGCGGCTGAAGCCGCTCCAGGCGGTCATCAGATGCGGCGAGGAATGGCTTGCCGTGTTCTGCGTCGGAGTGTTCCTGTCTTTCGCCGGCCATCTCATCCTGATCACCAGCGCCAATCTGGTCGTGATGCAGATCGTGGTGAGCCTCGCCGGATTCGCGGCGATGACCGCGGTGGCCTATTACGTCGCCTGGTCGAAATGGCAGGATCTGCCCGCGGCCATGCGGCAGCAGGCCTGAAGCGCGATTCCGCTAGGTTGACCGCCGCCGCTGCGCTATCCCGGTAAAGGAGCGGGTTGCGCGGGGAGACCGGACGTGGTGACGGCGAATGGCGGGGATGACGGGGCCGACAGCGCCCCCCGGCGCGGCCGGCCGCGATCGATCGAGACCAGCAACGCCATTCTCGAAAGCGCCTATGTGCTGATGGCGTCCACCGGCCTTGCCGCCACCACCATCGACGCAGTCGCCCGCCACTCCGGCGTCTCCAAGATGACGATCTACAAATGGTGGCCGTCCCGCGAGGCGCTTCTGATCGACGCCTTCCTTCAACACGCCGCGCAGATGCTGCCACTTCCCCCGGTGAGCTCCGGCAGTCCCGCGGCGCGCGCGCGCCGTCACGCCGCGGCCTATGCCGAGGCGCTCCAGGGCGAGTTCGGCAAGGTGCAGCTCGCCGTCATCTCCGAATGCATTTCCAGGACCGGCTCTGCCGAGCTGTTCTATGCCCGCTATCTGCAGTTCCGCCGCGACGCGCTGGTGGAGATGATTGCGGCAGGCCAGCAGGACGGCAGCATCCTGGCCGCAGGGCCGGCCGAGGATCTCTACGACGCGATCTACGGCGGCCTGTTCTACCGCTACGTCTTCGGCATCGCGCCGATCACGCCGGCCTATGCGCGCAATCTGGTCGATCTGATCTTGCGGCCGAAAGCCTAGCCGCGCGCAGGCCGAACCGGAGCCGAGATCTTGTCCGTGCGATCGCGTTCGGTCATGTCGACCACCGTCTCCATGGGAGCGGTCAGCTCATAGACGTAGGAGGCCTCGGTGAAATAGCGCTTGGCGGTGCCGCCGAGCGCCTCGGGGGCGACACGGTCGAGCAGGATCAGGCCGAAATCGGAATCGGGGCGGCGCGTCGCCTCGCTGGTGTTGAACTCCTCCCAGCGAAAATTGAAGATCTCTTCGGTCCCCTCACCCGTCACCGTCCAATTAGCCGTGATGTGCGGATGCTTGCCAACCAGCGACAGGCCCTCGTCCGAATGCGAGGCGAGTTCGAAGAACAGCAGCGAGAGGCTCTGCGCCGCGCGTGCGCTCACCGCAATATCCGGACCGGTGACGGCGATGCGGTCGGCATGCGGGATGGCTCGCGCCTCGAACAGGCCCTTCAACTTGACGCCCTGCCATTGGCTCTCGCTGAGCAGCGAGACCACGTTGGACATGGCATGGATGCGCCCGATCAGGAGCTCGCGGGCGACATCGATGTCCGAGCCGTGGCGCAAGGTGCGCGTCACGATCGACTGGATCACCGCTAGGATATTCTTGACCCGATGGTTGAGCTCGTCGATGACCGCGGTCAGCCGGCGCTCGAAGCCGATCCGGACCTGGATTTCCCGGCTGAGCCGCAGATTGTTGTAGGCGACATAGCCAAACAGACCGCACACCATCGCAGTGATCGCAAAGCCGATCGCCGCCACGATGATCGCAGTCTGCTCGGCACGACGCACCGAGTTGGTCTTCGCGTAATAACCGAGTTGCCAATCACGGCCACCGAAGCTCACCGTGCGCGTCGCCGATGGCGCCGCTCCGTCCGCCGCCACGTTGCGCGTCGAGACCACGCCCTGGTCGTTGGCGATCAGCTCGCCGCCCTCCTTGCGCGGATCCCTGAGCGCGACGGAGAACAACGACATGTCGTCATTGGTCAGCATCAGCGACGCCAGTTCGTAGGAGAACGTGACGAACCCAGCCGGCTCGGTTGCCCCCTCGGGAATGACGGGCGCAGCCACGACGACGCCGACCGGCCCGTTTGCGCGCAGCAGCGGAACCGGGTCCGAAGCCACTGACCTCTTCTCAATCCGCGCACGCGTCAGCATGGCGCTGCGAACCTGGTCCTGATCGTAACTGCGGCCCGGCAGAGCCTTGGTCTCGTCGCTGCGCGGCTCGAGATCCAGCAGCACGTCGATCGGCTGGGTAATCTCGGCCGGATTGATCGGCTTGTCGTCATAGTTGCGGATCGTCGGATTCGGGAAGCCGGCGCCCCCAATCGCGGTCTGCGCCGCCGTCAACTCGTTCGGCTTCAACCGGGCGATCCAGCCGGCCACCACGAAATCCGTCTTGAAGGCGTAGATGGCCGAGCGCAGCGGCTCCAGCATGTTCGGCTTGATCACGGACGGCGTGCGGAACAGGCCTGAGGCGACACGCGCAAGCAATTCGCGCTCGGTGAGCCGGTCCTGAACCAGGCTGGCATGCACGTCGATCGCACGCGCGAGCGCGATCCGGTCCAGCGCCAGCTCCTGGTCGTGGACGCGATAGGCCGCAAGCCCGGAGAGCAAGGCTCCGAGCAGAGCAATGAAACCGATGATGAAACCCAGCCGGACCACGCGACTACTCAGGCGAAAGCAGGAGGTCGGCAATAAACAAGGAGCATATGAACGCCGCTCGAACGGCCATGTGCCGAAACAGAGTGAACCCTGGTGGCAGAGATAATGGAGGAGGAGACATCGGCACGCAACGTAGGTCGCCTGAAAAGCTTAATCCGCCCGGCCGATGGTCTGGCCAGGATGGATCGCCCGGGCACCGGAGGTAATCAATCGCCGTGTCCGAAATTTGTTCCGCCATTGCGGCCCGGCCCCTAGGGTTAACGGCGAAAAACGCGTGCGCCAAGTCGTCGCGCCGTCAGCCCGCCCGTTTCAGGCCGCCTTTGGCCTCAATGAAGCCGATGATCCGGTCGAGCCCTTCGCTCTTCTTCAGGTTGGTCATGACGAAGGGACGCTCGCCGCGCATGCGCCTGGCGTCCGTGTCCATCTTCTCCAGGGAGGCGCCGACATGGGGAGCGAGGTCGATCTTGTTGATGACCAGGAGATCGGACCGGGTGATGCCGGGGCCGCCCTTGGACGGGATCTTGTCGCCGGCAGCGACGTCGATCACGTAGATGGTGAGGTCGGCCAATTCAGGGGAAAAAGTGGCAGCGAGATTGTCGCCGCCGGATTCGATCAGCACGAGATCGAGCCCGGGAAACTTGGCGCGCATGTCCGCGACCGCAGCCAGATTCATCGAGGCATCCTCGCGGATCGCGGTGTGCGGACAGCCGCCGGTCTCGACGCCGGCAATGCGGTCCGGCGTCAAAGAGCCCGATCGCACCAGGAACTCCGCATCCCATTTGGTGTAGATGTCGTTGGTGATGGCGGCGATGTCATAGCGTTCGCGCATGGCCTTGCAGAGCAGGTCCATCAGCTGGGTCTTGCCCGATCCGACCGGACCGCCGACGCCGACACGCAAGGGGCCGTGAGATTTCGACATGTCGTTCGCTTTCTCCCGATGGGTTGAAGGCGCGGCGCCCTCACGAGCGGAACAGCCGCGTATATTGGGTCTCGTGCCGCAGGCTGGCGAGATCGGCGCGGAAGGTCGCGCCGCCGAGATCGTCCAATGTCGCATTCAGCGCACGATGGGCGGTCGCGGCCACGGCGGCTTCCAGCCTCACCAGCACGCGCTGGCTGTCGGTCTGGCCGAGGGGAACGAGGCGGCTGGCCGCAGAAATCCAGTTCGAGACCAGCGCATGCAGGAAGGCGTGCAGCGTCGACCCCAGCGGCACGCCGTGCACGGCTGCGACCACACCGACCGCGACCGGATAGACCGGCGGCGTGTGGCACGCCGCAACCATGGCATCCAGCCCGTCGGCATCCCACGCCGCACGCGCGATGTCGATGAAGGCGCGGCCTTGCGAGCTGGTCTCCAGTTGCCGCTCGCGCGAGGGCACGAAGGCCGCGGCAAGCTCGGCGATCTCGTTCAACGCGACCTTCTCGCCCGCCTCTGCGGCGCGATAGGCGTGGACCAGAAACGTCGCATCGCAAAAGCCGGAGCCGTCACTGAGCATCGCGTCGAGCCAGTCGGCCAGCGTTGCAACATCGACGATGTCCCCCGCCTCGACCGCCCATTCGATGCCGCTGGAATAGGAGAAGCCGCCGACCGGGAAGGCCGGCGACAGCCAGGTCATCAGCCGATACAGCGCCGCCGCCTCGCTTTCGTCGAGGCCGCCGGCGCCGACCCGCTCATTTGTGGTCATGAGCATGCTTGTGGCCGTGGTGATGGTCCGGATGGTCGCAATGCTCGTCATGGTGATGATCGTGACCGTGGTCATGCGCGGCATGACCATGCTGGTGATCATGTCCGTGGTGATCATGGTGATCGTGACCATGATCATGATGATGGCCATGATCGTGATGCGCGTGGTCGTCATGTCCATGCGCGTGGCCAGCATCGGCATAGGCGCCGCCTTCGGGATCGAACGGCGCCTCGATCTCGATCACGCGCGCGCCGAGGCCCTTCACCATGGCCTCGATGACGTGATCGCGGCGGATGCGCAAGGCCTTCGCCATGATCTGGGTCGGCAGATGACGGTTGCCGAGATGCCAGCCGACACGGATGAGGTGATGCGGATCGCGGCCGCGGATTTCCAGCAGCGGCTCGGGTGCCGCCACCACTTCGACCAGGCGACCGTCCTCGAGCACCAGCGCATCGCCGCCGCGGAGCGCTGTGGCGTGCTCGAGGTCGAGCAGGAATTCGAGCCCCCGCGTGCCCGTCATCGCCATGCGGCGGCGGTGCCGATCGTCGAAATCGAGCACAACCGTGTCCGCCGGCGTTTCCGTGAAGCGGTGCTGTCCCTTGACCTGCGTCGCCCGGATCATGCTTTTACCCCGTTACCGTGTCTCGACCTTCTCGGGCGTGATCACTTCGATCTTCGGCGGCGCCGTGAAGCACTTCACCGCGACGCGGCCGAACGTCTTCATATGCTCCATGGCACGATGCGGCACCAGCGCCTCGGCGTTCTCCCACTGCTCGACGAACACCATCTTGGCAGGATCGGTGACGCTCTCGTGCAGATCATAGGCGATATTGCCGGGCTCTTTCCGGGTCTCCTTGATGCAGGCGGTGGCGGCCGCAATGAATTCGGCGCGCGTTTCGGGCTTGATGGTCAGGGTGGCGACGACGTAGATCACGAGGAATCCTCCCGGCTTTTCTTTTGGGGTTCAATACCGGGCGGGACATTAGACCAGGCGGGATCGAACGCAAAATCGCAAGAAGCCGTCCCCGGACACAAGCCGGGGACATGCGTTGAGGCGCTATTTCAGTACATGAAATATCGCTGGGCCATCGGCAACACCTCGGCGGGTGCACAGGTGAGCAGCTCGCCGTCGGCACGCACCTCATAGGTCTCCGGATCGACCTCGATATTGGGCGTGGCGTCGTTGTGGATCATGCTCTTTTTCGAGATCTTGCCGCGGGTGTTCTGCACCGCATAGAGCTTCTTCTCGATGCCGAGCTTTCGCGCGAGACCACCGGTGATCGCGGCTTTCGAGGTGAACACCACAGAGGACGCCGTGCGCGCCTTGCCGAAGGCACCGAACATCGGCTGGTAGTGCACCGGCTGCGGCGTCGGGATCGAGGCGTTGGGATCGCCCATGGGGGCTGCGACGATCGTGCCGCCCTTGACGATGCAGTCCGGCTTGACGCCGAAGAAGGCCGGCGACCACAGCACGAGATCGGCCATCTTGCCCTTCTCGACCGAGCCGATCAGCTTCGACACACCGTGGGCGATCGCGGGATTGATGGTGTATTTCGCGATGTAGCGCTTGACGCGAAAATTGTCGTTGTCCTTGCCCTTGTCCTGCGGCAATGACCCGCGCTGCTTCTTCATCTTGTCGGCGGTTTGCCAGGTCCGGATGATGACCTCGCCGAGCCGGCCCATCGCCTGGGAGTCCGACGACATCATCGAGAGCGCGCCGAGATCGTGCAGGATGTCCTCGGCGGCGATGGTTTCTTTCCGGATGCGGCTTTCGGCGAAGGCGAGGTCTTCCGCAATCGAGGGATCGAGATGGTGGCACACCATCAGCATGTCCAGATGCTCGTCGATGGTGTTGCGGGTGAAGGGCCGCGTCGGGTTGGTCGAGGACGGCAGCACGTTCTTCAAGCCGGCGACCTTGATGATGTCAGGGGCGTGGCCACCGCCGGCGCCCTCGGTGTGGAAGGCGTGGATGGTGCGCCCCTTGAATGCCTTGATCGTGTCCTCGACGAAGCCGGATTCGTTCAGCGTGTCGGTGTGGATCATGACCTGGATATCGTGCGCGTCGGCGACCGACAGGCAGTTGTCGATCGCGGCCGGCGTCGTGCCCCAGTCCTCGTGCAGCTTCAGCGCGCAGGCGCCGGCCTTGATCATCTCGACCAGGGCTGCGGGCCGCGAGGCGTTGCCCTTGCCGGAAATGCCGAGATTGACCGGGAAGGCGTCGAACGACTGGATCATCCGCCCCATGTGCCACGGCCCCGGCGTGCAGGTGGTGGCGAAGGTGCCGTGCGAGGGGCCGGTGCCGCCGCCCAGCATCGAGGTGACGCCGGACATCAACGCGTGCTCGATCTGCTGCGGGCAGATGAAATGGATGTGGCTGTCGAAGCCGCCGGCCGTGAGGATCTTGCCCTCGCCCGCGATCACGTCGGTGCCGGGACCGATGATGATGGTGACACCCGGCTGGATGTCGGGATTGCCGGCCTTGCCGATCGCGGAGATCATGCCGTCCTTGATGGCGACGTCGGCCTTCACAATGCCCCAGTGATCGACGATCAGCGCATTGGTGATCACGGTATCGGCCGCGCCCTGCTTGTTGGTGACCTGCGACTGCCCCATGCCGTCGCGGATCACCTTGCCGCCGCCGAACTTCACCTCCTCGCCATAGGTGGTGAAATCCTTCTCGACCTCGATGATGAGGTCGGTGTCGGCCAGCCGCACCTTGTCGCCCGTGGTGGGGCCGAACATGTCGGCATAGACGGAACGCTTCATCTTTACGGACATCACAAGCCCCGTTTGCGGTTGAACGTTTGGTGGATCACAGCAAGGCCTTCGCTGCTTTCACGGCATCATCGAATTTCTCGTCGAGCCACGCATTACCGCCGCGGCAGCCCGCAACGACTTGCGTGGCCCATCCACTGTAGTCGGCGAGGTCGTCAAGCTCCTCGGTGGTCGGATCCGTCTGAAGGCGTGCCCCTATATTGCTGATCTTGTCGGCGATCTTGATCAGCTTTGCGCCCGGCGATTTGTGGGGCGCGTCCTCGATCTGTTTCTGCCGCCGCTCGGCCTTCGGCAAGCTCATGTCGTCGGTGCATTCGACCACGAGCGAAGCGATGCGCGCGGAAAATCTCTGCGCAAGCTCCTCGCGCGTGGTGTCGGTGTCCTCGATCGTATCGTGCAGCCAGCCGGCCGCGACCAGCTCGGCATCGGCGCCGTCGGTCGCGGTCGCAAGCAGGTTCGCAACCTCGGCGAGATGATTGATATAGGGCTCGCTGCCGCGCCCCTTGCGCGCCATGCCGTTGTGGCGCTGCGCGGCGAGCTCGGCAGCTTCGGAGATGAGACGGACGGGGGAGAGCATGGCAAGTACCTCCATTCTCGCCTCAACCGTGCCGTGCCGCGCTCGTTCCTGCGACGCTCACAGCTTCCCCATCACGTCGCCGCGGAAACCGTAGATCGTCTTCTTGCCCGCCATCGCCACCAACTGCACGTCGCGGGTCTGGCCGGGTTCGAAACGCACCGCGGTGCCGGCGGCGATGTCGAGACGCATGCCGCGGGACTTCTTGCGGTCGAATTTCAGCGCCGGGTTGGTCTCGAAGAAATGGTAGTGCGAGCCGACCTGGATGGGGCGGTCGCCGGTGTTGGCCACCGTCAGCGTCACAGTCTTGCGGCCCGCATTGAGCTCGATCTCGCCGTCCTGGATGAAGAGTTCGCCGGGGATCATGCTGCTCTCCTACCTGATCGGCTCGTGCACGGTGACGAGCTTGGTGCCGTCCGGAAACGTCGCCTCGACCTGGATGTCGTGGATCATCTCGGGGATTCCAGGCATCACCTGGTCGCGGGTCAAGACCTGCGCGCCGGATTGCATCAGTTCGGCGACGGTGCGGCCGTCGCGCGCGCCTTCGAGGATGAAATCGGAAATGATCGCGATCGCCTCGGGGTGGTTGAGCTTGACGCCGCGGTCCAACCGGCGGCGGGCCACGATCGCGGCCATCGAGATCAAGAGCTTGTCCTTTTCGCGGGGAGACAGGTTCATGCAGAATCTCTTCCGTTCAACACTTCAATTCAGCCAGAGCCGCGGTAGGGCCGCGCCGGTGCGCGCCAGCACGGCCATCATGTCGGCGCGCAAACGCGCCGCATCTTGGGCAAAGAACCGCGCCATTGCAAAGCCATTCCAGGCCGAGATTCCGACCTCCCCGGAGAACGAGTCCGAGGCCTCGCGGATGCGCTCGACCAGAGCCTCGTCACCGGGGACGATCAGGGCCGTGCCGATCGCCGCCCCGCTCTTGGCAACTGCCGATCGCGCGAGCTTTGCGCCGATATTGCCGTCGAGCCTCACCGTCTCGGCGAAGACCAGCCGGCCACCGCGCCGCAGCCGCCAGCGGTCGACGAACTCGCCCTGCTCCATCCGCTCGCCCATGGCGGTGCGGCCGAACACGACGATCTCGCAAAGCAGGAGCGACGCCGCTTCGTCGAGCGCGATGTCGAAGCGGCGATGGACACGGGCGCGATCAAACAGGATCGTCTCCTGCGGCAGCCAGGCGAGATGCGCACCCGCGGCGACCTTCAGCCCGATATTGAGCTCTGCCGCCTGCCCCGGCGCGCGATAGACCTTTTCTGCGGCCGCCGTCGTCAGCGTCAGCCGCGAGCTGGCTGCGGCCGTGATCTCGATGTCGAAGCGATCCCCACCCGCAACGCCGCCGGCCGTGTTGACGAACACGCCGGATAGCCCCTCGTCTTCCGGCGAAGGGAAGCGGACGCGCAAGGAGCCGGATTCATGCAAGGTGCCGCGCCGGGTAACGCCATCGCGCGCATGGACGTCGAAGCGCACCGCGCCACGGGCACGGTTGGCTTCGAACACCGAAGATGTCGTCAAAACGTCGCTGCGCATCCCTCTCCCCGGCCGGCCGCGGCAGAAATCCTGGGACTACAGCGCCATCTGGCGGCTGATTTCGGCCGGGTCGAGATTGGAACGGTTGCAGGTGAACTTCACCGCGCCGCGATCCATCACGGCGAAACTGTCGCCGAGTTCGCAGGCAAAGTCGAGATATTGTTCGACCAGCACGATGGCGATGTTGCCGAGATTGCGCAGGTACGAGATGGCACGGCCGATGTCCTTGATGATGGAGGGCTGGATGCCCTCGGTCGGCTCGTCGAGCAGCAGAAGCTTCGGCCGCATCACCAGTGCGCGGCCGATCGCGAGCTGCTGCTGCTGGCCGCCTGAGAGGTCGCCGCCACGACGGCCGAGCATGGATTCCAGCACCGGAAACAGCGAGAACACGTCGTCCGGAATGTGCTTGTCCTCGCGCTTGAGCGGACCGAAACCGGTCTTGAGGTTTTCCTCGACCGTCAGCAGCGGGAAGATCTCGCGTCCCTGCGGCACGAAGCCGATGCCCTTGCGCGCCCGCTCATAGGGCTTCAGACCGGTAATGTCGCTGCCGTCGAGCACGATCGCACCCGACGAGATCGGATATTGCCCGACCATGGCACGGAGCAGCGAGGTCTTGCCGACGCCGTTGCGCCCGAGCACGCAGGTGACCTTGCCCGGCTCGGCCGAGATGGACACGCCGCGCAGCGCCTGCGCGGCGCCGTAGAACAGGTTGATGTCCTTGACCTCAAGCATCGCTCAGCGCCCCAGATAGACTTCGATGACCCGCTCGTTGGACGAGACCTGGTCGATGGTGCCTTCCGCGAGCACCGTGCCTTCGTGCAGGCAGGTGACCTTGACGCCGAGCTCGCGCACGAACGTCATGTCGTGCTCGACCACCATCACGGTATGGGTCTTGTTGATCTCTTTCAGCAGTTCAGCGGTCAGATGCGTCTCGACGTCGGTCATGCCGGCGACGGGCTCGTCGACGAGCAGCAGCTTCGGATCCTGCGCCAGCAGCATGCCGATCTCGAGCCATTGCTTCTGGCCGTGGCTGAGGCTGCCGGCAAGGCGATTGCGGGCGTCGGTGAGGCGGATCGTCTCCAGCACCTTGTCGATGCGCTCGGACTCGGCCTTGCTGCCGCGCCAGAACAGCGTGCCGCGGACCGAATGGTCGACGTTCAGCGCGAGCAGGAGGTTGTCCTGCACGGTCTGGCTCTCGAACACGGTCGGTTTCTGGAACTTGCGGCCGATACCGAGCTCGGCGATGCGGGTCTCGTCCAGCCGCGTCAAATCAGTGACGCCGTCGAACAGAACCGTACCCTCGTCGGGCTTGGTCTTGCCGGTGATGATGTCCATCATGGTGGTCTTGCCGGCGCCGTTCGGGCCGATGATGGCGCGCATCTCGCCGGGCTCGAGGGTCAACGACAAATTGTTGATGGCGTGGAAGCCGTCGAACGAGACGTGCACGCCGTCCAGGTAAAGCATCGCGGAGGTCGCGCGGTTGTCCATGACGTTCATCGCGCTACTCCGCCATCTTGGGTTCGGTGACGCCGTCCTCGGCCGCAGCGCTCGTTGAGGCCGCGGCGATGCGCTTCTCCCTCGAGGAGTCCCACCAGGCATTGAAGGTGCCGACGATGCCCTTTGGCAGCAGCAGCGTCACCAGGATGAACAGCGCGCCCAGCATGAACAGCCAGTAAGGCGCGAGCATGCCGGAGGTGAAGAACGTCTTGGCGTAGTTGACGACGACGGCGCCGAGCGCCGCGCCGACCAGCGTACCGCGGCCGCCGACCGCGACCCAGATCACCGCCTCGATCGAATTGCCCGGCGCAAACTCGGAGGGATTGATGATGCCGACCTGGGGGACGTAGAGCGCACCGGCGACGCCGGCCATGCAGGCCGATACCGTGAACACGAACAGCTTGTAGGATTCGACGCGGTAGCCCAGGAAGCGCGTGCGCGATTCCGCATCACGCACCGCGATCAGCACCTTGCCGAGCTTCGACGAGACGATGGCGCGGCAGATCAGGAAACCGACGATCAGCGCCAGGCAGCTCAGCGCGAACAGCGCCGCGCGGGTGCCCTCCGCCTGCACGTTGAAGCCGAGGATGTCCTTGAAGTCGGTCAGGCCGTTGTTGCCGCCGAAGCCGAAATCGTTGCGGAAGAAGGCGAGCAGCAGCGCATAGGTCATCGCCTGCGTGATGATCGAGAGATACACGCCGGTGACGCGGGAACGGAAGGCGAGCCAGCCGAAGCAGAAGGCGAGCAGGCCGGGCACGACCAGCACCATCAGCGCGGCGAACCAGAACATGTCGAAGCCGTACCAGTACCAGGGCAGCTTGGAGTAGTTCAGGAACACCATGAAGTCGGGCAGAACAGGATTGCCGTAGACGCCGCGGGTGCCGATCTGCCGCATCAGGTACATGCCCATCGCGTACCCGCCGAGCGCGAAGAACGCGCCGTGGCCGAGCGAGAGAATGCCGCAATACCCCCAGATCAGGTCGATCGCCAGCGCCAGGATGGCGTAGCAGACATACTTGCCCCAGAGCGCGACGAGATAGGTCGGCACTTGCAGGAACGAGCCCGCGGGCAGCAGCAGGTTGGAGAGCGGGATGAGGATGCCGCAGGCCACGACGACGGCAAGGAAGACCGTCGCGCTGCGGTCCAGCGATCGCGTCAGCATGTGAGGGGTCATGCTTCCACCGCACGGCCCTTGAGCGCGAACAGGCCGCGCGGCCGCTTTTGAATGAACAGGATGATCAGAACCAGGATGGCGATCTTGCCGAGCACGGCGCCGGCGACCGGCTCCAGGAATTTGTTGGCGATGCCGAGCGTGAAGGCGCCGACCAGCGTGCCCCAGAGATTGCCGACCCCACCGAACACCACGACCATGAAACTGTCGATGATGTAGCTCTGGCCGAGATTGGGGCTGACATTGTCGATCTGCGACAGCGCCACGCCGGCAATGCCCGCGATACCCGAGCCGAGGCCGAAGGTCAGCGCGTCGACACGCGAGGTGGCGATGCCCATCGAGGCCGCCATGCGACGGTTCTGCGTCACTGCGCGCATCTCGAGGCCCAGTGCGGTGTAGCGCAGCATTGCGAGCAGGATCGCGAACACGGCCAGCGTGAACACGAGGATCCAGAGCCGGTTATAGGTGATGGTGATCTGGCCGAGCTCGAACGCGCCGCTCATCCAGGAGGGATTGCCGACCTCGCGGTTGGTCGGGCCGAACATGGTGCGCACCGCCTGCTGCAGCACCAGCGAGAGACCCCAGGTGGCCAGCAGCGTCTCCAGCGGACGGCCGTAGAGGAAGCGGATGATGCTGCGCTCGATCAAGACGCCGATGGCGCCGGCGACGAGGAAGGCGAGCGGCACGGCGATCAAGAGCGAATAGTCGAACAGGCCGGGATAGCGGGTACGGATCACCTCCTGCACCACGAAGGTGGTGTAGGCCCCGATCATCACCATCTCGCCATGGGCCATGTTGATGACGCCCATCACGCCGAAGGTGATGGCGAGCCCGATCGCGGCGAGCAGCAGCACCGAGCCGAGCGAGAGGCCGTACCAGGCATTCTGCACCGTGGACCAGACCGCGAGCGAAGACTGGATCGAGCTGATCGCACTGGCCGCGGCCTTGGTCACCGAGGCCGGCTGGTCGCCCATGCCGGTGAGCAGCGCCAGCGCTTCCTGGTCGCCGCGCGCCTTGAGCGTGGCAACCGCCTCGAGCTTCTCGACCTCGGAGGCATCCGTCTTGAACAGCAGGATGGCCGCGCGAGCCTCACCGAGCGCAGCCTTGACCGATTTGTTGGTTTCCTTGGCGAGCGCGCCGTCGACGGCCTCGAGCGCCGTCTCCTCATGCGACTTGAAGACGGACTGCGCGGCCTGCAGGCGCGTCCCGACATCCGGCGATTGCAGCGTCAAGCCGCCGAGCGCAGCATCGACGCTGCGGCGCAGGCGGTTATTGAGGCGCACGGCGCTCGCGCTGTCGGGAACGCTGGCGACCGCCTCGCCGGTCGCGGCATCGATCGACTTGCCGTCGGTGCCCGTGACGTAAACCTTCTTGCTGTCAGGATCGGCCATGAGGCGGCCGTCCTGGAGCGCGCTGATGATGGGAAAAGCCAGCTTGTTGCCGCTCCCGGCAACCACGCCGATCGCCTCTTCCGTGTCGGAGAAATCGTCATTGGCGAATTTGGCGACCCCGTCCTCGAACGGACCGGCGAAGGCCGGCAGCGCGAACGCGATCAGCAACAACGAGAGCGCAAGCGAGCAGAGGCGCGCGGACAAATAGGCTGGCACTGTGAATGACCCCGGCAGAAATGGGTGGAGAAGGCGGCGGGATCGCCGCCTTCTCCGATCGTGCAATGGCGTGTCAGATCCGGGTCAGGAGCCGGAACCGAGGCACTTGTTGGTCTTGGTGTTGAAGTTGCCGCACTTCTTGCCGACCCAGTCGCCGATCAGGTCCTTGGAGCCGTCGAGCTCCTTCGACCAGGCATCGCCCGCGACGAGGCCCGGGGTCTTCCAGACCACGTCGAACTGGCCGTTGCCCTTGATCTCGCCGATGAACACCGGCTTGGTGATGTGGTGGTTCGGCAGCATCTTCGACACGCCGCCGGTCAGGTTCTTGGCTTCGATGCCCGGGAGAGCGTCGATCACCTTGTCGGGATCGGTCGACTTCACCTTCTCGACCGCCTTGACCCACATGTCGAAGCCGATCACGTGCGCTTCCATCGGATCGTTTGTCACGCGCTTCGGATTCTTGGTGTAGGCCTGCCACGCCTTGATGAACTTCTCGTTCTCCGGCGACTTGATGGACTGGAAGTAGTTCCAGGCGGCGAGATGGCCGACCAGCGGCTTGGTGTCGATGCCGGCGAGCTCTTCCTCACCGACCGAGAACGCGACGACCGGGATGTCCTTCGCCTTGATACCCTGGTTGCCGAGCTCCTTGTAGAAGGGAACGTTGGCGTCGCCGTTGATGGTCGAGACCACCGCAGTCTTCTTGCCGGCCGAGCCGAACTTCTTGATGTCGGCCACGATCGTCTGCCAATCGGAGTGACCGAACGGCGTGTAGTTGATCATGATGTCTTCCTGGGCGACACCCTTGGACTTCAGGTAGGCTTCCAGGATCTTGTTGGTGGTGCGCGGATAGACGTAGTCGGTGCCCGCGAGCACCCAGCGCTTCACCTTCTCTTCCTTCATCAAATAGTCGACGGCGGGGATCGCCTGCTGGTTCGGTGCCGCGCCCGTGTAGAACACGTTGCGCTCGCTCTCCTCACCCTCGTACTGCACGGGGTAGAACAGGATGCTGTTCAGCTCCTTGAACACCGGGAGCACCGACTTGCGCGACACCGAGGTCCAGCAGCCGAACACGACCGAGACCTTGTCCTTGGTGATCAGCTCGCGCGCCTTTTCGGCGAACAGCGGCCAGTTCGAGGCGGGATCGACGACGACGGCCTCGAGCTTCTTGCCGTTCACGCCGCCCTTCTTGTTCTGCTCGTCGATCAGGAAGAGGATGGTGTCCTTCAGCGTGGTTTCGCTGATGGCCATGGTGCCGGAAAGAGAGTGCAGCACACCGACCTTGATGGTGTCGTCGGCGGCCTTCGCGCCGGTCAATGGAGCCAGTCCGAGCATCAGTCCGGCGGTCGCGGCGAGAACGCCACGGCGGCTAAATGACGCCGCTATATCGTGAATGGATTTGCTAAGCATGAGTGTCTCATCTCCCTGACGCAGACGTGAAAACGCTGCGAAACGGCCCCACGGCCGCCTGCGATTAACGGATTCGCAAGAACCGTGCCATGGACTGAGCACCCATCAACCAATTGGTTTCGCTAAACAAATCGCCCGAAATCAAAGTTTCGCCATTAAGAAGCAGCTCAAAACTTGAGCAATTCAAATGTATGCCGAAGCGGCAGGCGGTCTATTTTTTGAGCAAAATGCTAGCTCTGGCTAAATTTCCGGCATAACTATTTCTGCACCGCAACCGCCGTTTCGGGCACGCTTGCCTTGAAAGCGCCCGCTGAATGTTCCATATGAACTGCCGAGACCTCTTTCGAATCAAGGGGTCGTTGCGAGCCGCGTGTTCTTAAGCCCCCTACGGGCCTCTGGCTTGCCCCATATCTCCCAAGCCATCCGACACCCTAAACACGCAGGTGTCTTCTCGACACCCTTTTGCGCGCGCCGCGCTGAATGCGCCGGGCGTTGCGCTTTTGACATGGAAAGAACCCATCTTTTGACTTCGTTTCAGGATTTCGGCCTCGCCGAACCGATCGCGCGTGCTCTCGCCGAAGAGAACTACGTCACTCCCACCCCCATCCAGGCCCAGACTGTTCCGATCGCGCTGACCGGGCGCGACGTCGTCGGCATTGCCCAGACCGGAACCGGCAAGACCGCGTCCTTCGCGCTGCCGATCCTGCACCGCCTGCTCGAGAACCGCATCAAGCCGCAGCCCAAGACCTGCCGCGTCCTGGTGCTGTCGCCCACCCGCGAGCTGTCCGGCCAGATCCTCGATAGCTTCAACGCCTATGGCCGCCACCTCCGCCTGGCCTCGACGCTCGCCATCGGCGGCGTGCCGATGGGCCGCCAGGTCCGTGCCCTGATGCAGGGCGTCGACGTGCTGGTCGCCACCCCCGGCCGCCTGCTCGACCTCGTGCAAAGCAACGGATTGAAACTTTCGAGCGTCGAATTCCTCGTGCTCGACGAAGCCGACCGCATGCTCGACATGGGCTTCATCAACGACATCCGCAAAATCGTCGCGAAACTCCCGATCAAGCGGCAGACGCTGTTCTTCTCGGCCACCATGCCGAAGGACATCGCCGAGCTCGCCGACGCCATGCTGCGTGACCCCGCCCGCGTCGCGGTGACCCCGGTCTCCTCGACCGCCGAGCGGATCAACCAGCGCATCGTCCAGGTCGACTTCTCCGCCAAGCCCGCCTTCCTGACCAAGCTGCTGAAAGACGAGCCGGTCAACCGCGCACTGGTCTTCACCCGCACCAAGCACGGTGCCGACAAGGTGGTGAAGTCGCTCGAGAAGGCCGGCATTCCCGCCAGCGCCATCCACGGCAACAAGTCGCAGAACCATCGCGAGCGCACGCTCGCCCAGTTCCGCTCGGGCGAGATCCGCACCCTGGTCGCCACCGACATTGCCGCCCGTGGCATCGATGTCGACGGCATCAGCCACGTCATCAATTTCGACCTGCCCAACGTGCCGGAAACCTATGTCCACCGTATCGGCCGCACGGCGCGCGCCGGCGCCGAGGGCACCGCGATCTCGCTGGTGGCCGGCGGCGAGGAACTCAGCTACCTCCGCGACATCGAGCGGCTGATCAAGGTGGCGCTGCCCCGCGAAGACCTCCGTACCGATGCCGGCCGCCGGGACGCCGGTCCTCCCCCGTCCCAGCAACGGCAGGGCCGGCCGGGTGGCCGCCCGGGCCAGCGTCCGCAAGGCGCCCGGCACGGCGACGGACGGCGTGGCGACGAACGGCATGCCGACGGACGCCATCATAGCGCCGGCAGGCCCGGCGAAGGACGGCCCGGCGAAGGACGTTATGGCGAGGGCAGACCTGTTGATGGCAGGCCCGGAGAGGGCCACAAGGCCTCCAAAGGGTCTCGCCGCCGCCGCGGTTCGGGTGGTAAGATGAATTCCTCACCAGCCGATCGGTCGGAACAGCGTCCCGCGCATAGCGCCGGCAAGCCTGATGGAATACAAGGCGTTGCCTTTTTGCGTCGCGAGAGTCGCCCCAACGGCCGACCGAACCGCAATCCTCATTCGAACTAACAGTCCACGACTGGAGACCCCCACATGGCTAAGGAAGAGCTGATCCAGTTCGAAGGACTGGTCACCGAAATCCTCCCCGACGCCCGCTACCGCGTGCAGCTCGACGCCGGACACGAGATCGTCGCCTACACGGCCGGCAAGATGAAGAAGAACCGCATCAAGACGCTGGCGGGCGACCGCGTGACGGTGGAGATGTCGCCCTATGACCTGGAGAAGGGCCGGTTGATTTTCCGCCACAAGGACGAACGTCCCAGCGGGGTGGGTGGACCGCCTCGTCCCGGACAGCGCGGCGGTCAGTTCCGTCGCCGCTAGCCTATGGTTGGCGCGCAAGCGCGGAAATAAAATGCCGATCCTTATTTTGATCCGCCGTGCACCCACGGCGGATCAAAAAATCGTGCGCGCCCCGATTGTTTTGAGTCCCCAATTCCGATAAAAGGAATTTATCGATTTTCGGCCGGACGACATTAGCATCCACCGGTACAGCCGGTTCAGACACGCTGACGACCCTTCCAAAAATTCGATCTAACCGGCCCGCGCGAGCGGGCTCCAACATTGTGTTATCTGAGAAGGGACTACCCCCGTGAGCATGGGAACCGTGAAGTGGTTTAACGCGACCAAAGGCTTCGGCTTCATTCAGCCCGACGATGGCGGCCAGGACGTGTTCGTCCACATCAGCGCCGTGGAACGTGCCGGCCTCGGCACGCTGCGTGAAGGTCAGAAGATCTCCTACGAGATCGTGGCCGACCGTCGTTCCGGCAAGTCGGCGGCAGACAATCTCCGCGACGCAGGCTGAACCCGCCGGGCCTCGCCCGATCGGCTCGCAAGAAAACAAGAAGGCCGTGCGCACCGCACGGCCTTTTCATTTTCATTCTACGCCGTGCTCGAGGACATCAGCACGAGGACGGTACGCCGTTGTAGGGAACGCAAGTGACCTGGCGCGGCCGCGTGTAGGACAGATCGCTCAGCGGCAGGCTCGACTTCAACACGTAGCCCACCGACGGCGTGTAAGTGTAGCTCGCCTCGCTGAGGATGAGGTAGGTCGACGGAATGAGCAGCGTCGATGGAATTTCGTTGGTCACCTTGTCGCCGGCCTTCCGAGCCGAGGTCGCCAGCGTCGCTTGCGTCGCGCCACTCGCGATGGTTCCGGCCTTGCTCCACTGGACCGTGGCAATGCTGTTCGCATCGATATAGATCTGGGAAATCGCGCCTTTCACGAGCGTTGCGTCGTAAGGCATGATGATCGAGATGCTGGCCGTGAACGTGTTCTGCATGTCGGAATCGGCAAGCGTCGTCGACTGCGACGTCAGATCGGACAGGGTCCGTGCAATCAACGTGACCTTTCGATCGATCGCCACCGCCGACGAGAACTCGACGGTGCCGAAGAACATCACCAGCATCAGCGGGACGATGACCGCGAATTCGGTCGCCGCGAGCGCGCGCTTGTCGGCGACGAAGTCACGCAATGAGCAGCGGGCATTTCCCAAGAAATTCGCAATCGCCTGCATTGGTCCGCCCAGATCCATCTGCCTCAGAAGGGTTCGTTCTTGAAGGCTGCGGTCGCCACCAGCAGCCGCTTGTTGCTGCAACCAATGTTGTAGCCGAGGCCGGTGACAACGAGCGGCCACTGATAGAACAGCCGCACCACGACGACCTGGCTGGCGCTGCCGGGATTGTATTGCACGCCGGCCGGATTGAAGGTGCAGGAATCGCCGTAATTGGTGAGGCTCAGCGTCGTGAAGGAACTGGTGCTCACCACGTCGACGTAGAGCTTATTGCAATCGAACAGCGCCGGGATCTGGCTGCAGACATAGGCCTTGAACGTGGTCTGATCGCACGCCGACACCGTGTTGGGCACCGTCTGACAGGCCGCAACCGAGCCGCCCTGCGCTTGCGCCTGACCGGTCAGAATCGCGCGTGCCGAAGCTTGGGTGATGGTCTCGAGCACCTGGCCTGCGAAGAACACCAGCGCCGTCTCGATGATGGCGAACAGCAGCCCGAAGAAGATCGGAGCAACCAGCGCGAACTCGACTGCCGCAGAGCCACGGCGGCTGCCGCGAAACCGGCTTAGCGCCTTGCGGAGCGTAAATCTCGTAGACGGAAGCGATGGCATCGCGTCAAATTCCCCAGCAGCGGCGATCCTCTGCTTCATTCAATAGCTAAAACTGATTGTTTAAGTGTTGCAGGCGATTCACGCTGCGCGAACCGCACGGCTAAGGATGCGTTAACCACGCGCGCCGGCGGCAGGAAAAACGGCGCGCGCAGCCGGACGTCGCCTTGCGTCCGGGAAGCGCCAAGGCGGATCAGGCGATCCACCCCGGCGCGAACCGGTCAATCGGTCTGGCTAGTTGGATTTGGTGGCCGCACCGGCGTTGCCGCTGGCACTGCTGCTCAGCGAACCGGCCTGGTTCATCGTGTTGTTGAAGTAGGTGTCGCTGTCGCCGAGCGTCACCCGGCGTTGGCAAAGCGGCATGCAGCTATAGGACTCGCGCTCGATCCCGCGATAGACGGTGACGAGCCGGTCGCTCGGGCCTTCGACCTGGATCTGGCGGTCGACCAGAATCTCGCCGCTCCGGTCGAGCGCGATGAAATTGGTGGCACCGTAGCCCTTGCCGGTCACGACGATCATTCCGCCGGGCTGCAGCGTGACATCGGCGATCAGGGGATTGCCGACCACGATGGTCGCCACCTTGCCGGGCAGCCGCACCAGCTTGGCCTGGTCGACATTGACGGCGATGGTGTCGGCGGTCGGTTCGGCAAGGCCGGCAGCCGGCGATGCCAGCACGGCGGCAGCAACCAGAAGACAGACCCGCGCATGACGGCGCAGCAATTCTTTACGCATACTCTTACCCCCGGGACGTCACAAACCGGCAGAAGCGAACGGATAACAACGGAGCCGGTGCCCGACCCGGCTAACCTGCCCTTAATTCATGAACGTTCCGCAAACTCGCAGACGATTGTTCGACGGACCGGCATTTGCGCGGTCGCTATCTCCAGCCTAGCGGCGGAACGGATAGGCCAATTGGCCCGCGATCTCCTTCGGTATGGCCGCTTCGTCCTTGCCGTAGTCCTGCGGAAGCTGCCCCTCCGGCATGCGGAAGGTGCCGAACAGCACGTCCCAGACCGGGAACGTCCCGGCGAAATTCGTGTTGCCGCCCTCCGCGAGCGAGGTGTGGTGCCAACGGTGGAACACCGGGGTTGCCAGCAGATATTTGAACGGTCCGAAGGTCCAGTTCAGATTGGCGTGCACGAAGGCCGAATGGAAGGTGGTGAACGGGCCAACCCAGAGCATGATGTTCGGGGAGATGCCGGCCATCAGCAGAACGACGTCGACGCTGATCGTCCCGAGCATGAGATTAATGGGATGGAAGCGGGCCGCGGAAATCCAACCGATCTCCTCCGACGAATGATGAATGGCGTGGTACTTCCAGAAACCGCCGTCGTGGAAAAGCCGGTGGATCCAGTACAGCATGAAATCAGACAGCACCACGAACAGCAGGGCTTGCACCCACAGGGGCAGCTGCGCCAGCGGACCATGGCCGTTGTCGTAGAAGGCGATGAGTTCGTCGGCATCGTGGATGTTGAAGACGGCGCCGGCGCCGACGATCAGCAGTCCGATCCGCATGGTACGGGCGAACACCGGAACGAAGAACCAGTAGCAGATGTCGGTGATGATCTCCCGCTTGCGCCACCACGGGGCGCCGGGATTGCAAGCCCAGAAATGCTCCAGCACGGTGAAGACCGCCGCGAGCACGAAGGTGACGGGGACCACTTTCGCGATGGTCTCGCCGAGCATCAGGGCGACTTCCATGGGCAGGCTCGACATCGTCGCCTCTCTCCGCGAATTCCAATCCTCTTACGCCTACTCCGTGAAATTTAAGGGAGGATGAAGCGGCCGCTGCGCTGGCGAAGCATCTGGAACCGGAGAGAATTGAAGACCCGGCTTTAAGGCGAAATTCACTCTGGACCAAAGCATCTCGCCAGAAGCCGGTTTGCGCGATCGAATTAACTCTACCGAAAGAGCTCGGCTCTCATGTTCACCGCGTCATAGACAGCGCCGAACGAGGCGATCCCAACCGAATGGAGTTTTGTTCATGAAGAACTTGATTGCGCGTTTTGCGAAGGATGAGTCCGGCGCCACCGCCATCGAATACGGCCTGATCGCCGCCGGCATCGCGCTGGCCATCATCACCGTCGTCAACAGCCTCGGCACCACGCTGAACGCCAAGTTCACAGCGATCAGCACCTCGCTGAAGTAAGCGACAAGCGAACGACGGCAAAAGCCCCGGACCTCCGGGGCCTTTGTTTTTCTGAAGACGGCGAGTTCCAGTGGCGTTGCGCGAGTACAGAACCGATGCCGCGGTCGCGGCGAACGAGGCGGTGGCGGCGCAGGCCGGCTCGCCGGTCTATTGGGTCTGCCTTGCGCTGCTGCTCGCGACGGTCGCACTCGCCGCGCGCATTGCCAGCCTCTGGTAAGCACGCGTTCCGCGGTTTCGGCCCCGCGTGCCCCTCGCTGCCGTTGTCGGTTTGTTTAGCAACTCGTGGCTAGACTCCGGCGACGCCAGTTCCCGCGGCAAACTCAGGCCTCAAGACGCAGCCCATGATCCTCGACCTTGCGCGCCTTCTGCTCTTCCCTGCCCTGATGGCGTTCGCCGCCGCGAGCGATCTCTTCACGATGACGATCTCGAACCGCGTGTCGCTGGCGCTGGTCGCAGGCTTCTTCGCGCTCGCCCTCGCCGGTGGCATGGCACCTTACGAGATGCTCAGTCATGTCGGCGCCGGCGCGCTTCTCCTCGTCATTGCCTTTGCTTGCTTTGCAATGGGCTGGATGGGCGGCGGCGATGCCAAGGTCGCCGCCTCCGTCGCGCTGTGGTTTGGTTTCACGCCCCTGATGGATTTCCTGCTCTACGCCTCATTGTTCGGGGGCGCGCTGACGCTGCTGCTGCTCCAGTTCCGGCAATGGCCCCTGCCTTACGGCCTGGCGGGACAGGCCTGGCTTGCACGGCTGCACGACAAGCAAACCGGCATTCCTTACGGCATCGCGCTCACGCTTGGCGCGCTGATGGTCTACCCGGAGACCGAATGGGTGAAGGCGATCGACCTCGCCCACCTCGCACTGCGCTGAACGCGCCGGGTAAACCCGGCGTTAAGGCGATTTAGATACGCCTCATTAACCATGCTTTGACGAATAGCTGGTCAACTGCCGATTACGGCGGCGGCAGCGTCGCGGCGTCTTGTTGGAAAGTGAAGCGTATGAATAGGGCACGCATTGTCGTCCTGACGGTCGCCATCTGCGCCGGCGGTGTGGCCGCGTACCTGGCGAGCGGCTCGGACCAATCTGCGCCGCCTCCGGCGGCTCCGGTCGCACAGCTTCCAACCGTCGACGTTCTCGTGGCCAAGAACGACATCGGTCTCGGCCAGACCGTGAAGCCGGAAGACGTGCAATGGCAGACCTGGCCGGCCGCGACCGCCAGCGCCACCTTCATCCGCCGCAACGAGCGTCCAGAGGGCGCGACCCAGGTCACCGGTTCCATCGCCCGCGCCCCCTTCATTCAAGGTGAGCCGATCCGCGACCAGAAGCTGGTCAAGGCCGAAGGCTCCGGCTTCATGGCGGCAATCCTGCCCACCGGCATGCGGGCGATCTCGACCGAGATCTCGCCGGAAACCGGCGCGGGCGGCTTCATCCTGCCCAACGATCGCGTCGACGTCCTTCTGACGCGCCGGCTGAAGAACCCGGACCAGACCAGCGGCGCCCCCGACGTCGTCACCTCCGAGATCATCCTGGCCAATATCCGCGTCCTGGCCATCGACCAGGCGCCAAAGGAGAAGGACGGCCAGAACGCGGTGGTCGGCAAGACCGTCACCCTCGAGCTCAATCCCGCGCAGACCGCGACACTCTCCGCGGCCCGCCAGAGCGGCACGCTGTCGCTGGCGCTGCGCAGCATCGTCGACGTCAAGATGAGCGAAATCACGCTCGATGATTCCGCGCAGAAGCGGGACGGTATTTCGATCATTCGCTACGGCATTCCAAGTCAGACGGCGAAAGCACGATGAAGACAGTCGATATGAAGCACAGGGTGGATTTGACGACGATGCGAACCTCGGCGGTTCGCGCCCTGTCGTTTTCGGCCGCTTTCGCGCTGGCGCTCAACCCGGTGTTGAACCCCGTGGTCGCCGCCGATTACCGTCCCGTGGCCTCGGCCGCCGCGGATGGCCAGATGAACGCGCGCTTCCTCTCGCTCGGCGTCGGCAAATCCATCGTGATCGACCTGCCGCGCGACATCAAGGATGTGCTGGTCGCCGATCCCAAGATCGCCAACGCGGTGGTCCGCTCGGCGCAGCGCGCCTATATCATCGGTGCCACGGTCGGCCAGACCAATATCGTGTTCTTCGATTCCGCGGGGCAACAGATCGCGGCCTATGACATCGCGGTCAAGCGCGACCTCAACGGCGTGCGCGCCGCTCTGAAGCAGATCTTGCCCAATTCGGACATTCAAATCGACGGGCTCGGCGACGGCATTGTCCTGACCGGCACGGCGGCGAATCCGATGGAGGCGCAGCAGGCCAACGATCTCGCGGCGCGCCTGGCCGGCGGCGCCGACAAGGTCGTGAACTCGATCGTGGTGCGCGGCCGCGACCAGGTCATGCTCAAGGTGACGGTCGCGGAAGTCCAGCGCACCATCGTCAAGCAGCTCGGCATCGACCTGAGCGCCAGCCTCAACTACGGCACGTCGGTGGTGAGCTTCACCAACTCCAATCCGTTCACGGCTCTCGGCAAGAACCTCGTGGACGGCAACAATTTGACGACGAAGTTCGGCGGCGCGTCGTCGGTGCAGGCCACCCTGCGCGCGATGGAAACCGCGGGCGTGATCCGCACGCTGGCCGAACCGAACCTGACCGCAATCTCCGGTGAATCGGCAACGTTCATCGCCGGCGGTGAATTCCCGGTCCCGGCAGGCTATGCGTGCGACCCCACCACCCATGTCTGTACCACCCAGATCAGCTTCAAGAAGTTCGGCATCTCGCTCAACTTCACCCCCGTGGTGCTGAGCGAAGGCAAGATCAGCCTGCGCGTGATGACCGAGGTCTCGGAGCTCTCGAACGAAAACGCGATCACGCTGTCGCAGGCCGTCACCTCGACCTCGGTGAATTCGCTGACGGTGCCCTCGATCAGGACCCGCCGCGCGGAGACCTCGCTGGAAATTCCCTCCGGCGGCGCGATGGCGATGGCCGGCCTGATCCAGCAGCAGACCAAGCAGGCCATCAGCGGACTGCCGGGACTGATGCAGCTCCCGGTCCTCGGCACGCTGTTCCGCAGCCGCGACTTCGTCAACAACGCGACCGAGCTGGTCGTGATCGTGACCCCCTATGTCGTTCGCGCGGTGGCGCCAAAGGACCTGTCGCGACCGGATGACGGCTTCACCCCGCCTGCGGATCCTCAGGCCCAGCTGCTCGGCAACATCAACCGCATCTACGGCGTGCCCGGCCGGACCGAACCGGCCAAGAACTACCGCGGCACTTACGGCTTCATTACCGACTGATGCGAAACGGGGATTCACGATGATCACAAGACCACCCCAGCTTCGCAAACGCGCCATTCGCCTCGGCGGTGCGCTCGTCGGCATGGCGCTCGCGCTCGGCGGCTGCCAACACGACGAGGTCGTCACCGCTTCCATTCCGGACGACTACAAGCAGCGCCATCCGATCGCGATCGAGGAGCAAAACCGCTCGATCGTCGTCTTCGTCGGCCATGCCCGCGGCGGCTTGACCGCTGCCCAGCGCGCCGACGTGATGGGCGTCGCATCGGCTTGGTTGCACGAGGGCACAGGCGCCATCCGCATCGACGTGCCGTCCGGCACGCCCAATGCGCGTCCGGTCGCGGACTCAATGCGCGAAATCCAGGCGATGCTGGCCGGGGCAGGCGTTCCGCCGCGGGGCATCAATGTTCGCCCCTACCAGCCCGACGACAAGCGCTTCCTGCCGCCGATCCGCCTCACCTATTCCAAGGTCGCCGCGATCGCGGGCCCCTGTGGCCTGTGGCCCGACGACATCGGCCCTTCGATCAAGAACAAGACCTGGTTCGAGAACAAGGACTATTACAATTACGGCTGCGCCTACCAGCGCAACCTCGCCGCGATGGTCGACAATCCGTCGGATCTCGAGCAACCACGACCTGAAACGCCGTCCTACACGCCCCGGCGCATCACCGGCTTCGAGAAGTATCGCAAGGGAACGACGAGCGCGACCACCTATCCCGAGGCCGACAAGGCCAAACTCAGCGATACCGGCAAATGATCAGCTACGCTCGCCAGACACAAGAAGAGCAGCCGGACGCAGCGCCTCCGCCGGTCGAGGAGCATATTGCCCCAGCGCCCCGCGTCTCGGTCCAGGCCTTCTGCGAGACCGTGGAAACCGCTGCCGCGGTCCAGTCGGCCGGCGAGGATCGCCGTCTCGGCAAGGCCCACCTCAAGATCCAGATGGGCGGCATGGCGGCCGCGATCGAAGCCTACCGCTCGGCTCCCACCCCGAACGTGATCGTGCTCGAGAGCGACGGCCGCAACGACCTGCTGGGCGGGCTCGACCACCTCGCCACCGTCTGCGACGCCGGCACCCGCGTGGTCGTGATCGGCCGCATCAACGACGTCATGCTCTACCGCGAGCTGGTGCGCCGCGGCGTCAGCGACTATGTGCTCGCGCCGGTCGGCGCGATCGACGTCGTACGCTCGATCTGCAACCTGTTCTCGGCGCCGGAAGCCAAGGCGGTCGGCCGCATCATCGCCGTGGTCGGGGCCAAGGGCGGCGTCGGGGCGTCCACCATCTCCCACAACGTCGCCTGGGCGATCGCACGCGACCTCGCAATGGACGCCGTCGTCGCCGATCTCGACCTCGCCTTCGGCACCGCCGGGCTCGACTACAACCAGGATCCGCCGCAGGGCATTGCCGACGCCGTGTTCTCGCCCGACCGGGTCGACACCGCCTTCATCGACCGCCTGCTGTCGAAATGCACCGACCATCTCAGCCTGCTGGCGGCGCCGGCGACGCTCGACCGGGTCTATGATTTCGGCACCGACGCCTTCGACTCCGTGTTCGACACGCTGCGCTCCACCATGCCCTGCATCGTGCTCGACATCCCGCACCAATGGTCGGGCTGGACCAAGCGCGCCTTGATCGGAGCGGACGACATCCTGATCGTGGCCGCCCCTGACCTCGCCAATCTGCGCAATACCAAGAACCTGTTCGATCTGCTGAAGGCGGCGCGCCCCAACGACCGGCCGCCGCTCTACTGCCTGAACCAAGTCGGCGTGCCGAAAAGGCCCGAAATCGCCGCCGCGGAGTTCGCCAAGGCAATCGAGAGCCAGCCGATCGTTTCGATCCCGTTCGAGCCGCAGATCTTCGGCTCGGCGGCCAACAACGGCCAGATGATCGCGGAGATCTCCGCCAACCACAAGTCGATCGAGATGTTCCTTCAGATCGCCCAGCGCCTGACCGGCCGCAGCGAGACCAAGAAGCAAAAGTCCTCCCTGTTTTCACCCCTGATTGACAAGTTGCGGGGAAAATAGACCCCCGCGTGGAGTTGTTAAGTGTTCGGTAAGCGTAGCGGAACAGACACCGACCTTCGGGCGCCCAAGCCCGGCGCCGTGTCGCTCGAGCCTGCCCAGGCTCCGGCGCCGACGGTGTCGCGCGCCCCGCCTCCGCCGGCCGTCGCTTCGCCGCCGCTTGCCCCGGTCAAGGCGCCGCCGCCTCCCCCCATGGAGAGCCGGCGTTCGGACAATTATTACGAGGTCAAGGCGACCATCTTCGGCGCGCTGATCGAGGCGATCGACCTCGCCCAGCTCGCCAAGCTGGACTCGGAATCCGCGCGCGAGGAAATCCGCGACATCGTCAACGAGATCATCGCGATCAAGAACATCGTGATGTCGATCGCCGAGCAGGAAGAGCTGCTCGACGACATCTGCAACGACGTTCTGGGTTACGGTCCGCTGGAGCCGCTGCTGTCGCGCGACGATATCGCCGACATCATGGTCAATGGCGCCAACACCGTCTACATCGAGGTCGCCGGCAAGATCCAGCGCACCGGCATCCGCTTCCGCGACAACCAGCAGCTCCTCAACATCTGTCAACGCATCGTCAGCCAGGTTGGCCGGCGCGTCGACGAATCCTCGCCGATCTGCGACGCACGCCTCGCCGACGGCTCGCGCGTCAACGCCATCGTGCCGCCGCTGTCGATCGACGGCCCGACACTCACCATCCGCAAGTTCAAGAAGGACAAGCTGACGCTCGATCAGCTCGTCAAGTTCGGCGCGATCTCGCCGGAAGGCGCCGAGATCCTCCAGATCATCGGCCGCGTCCGCTGCAACGTGCTGATCTCCGGCGGCACCGGCTCCGGAAAGACCACGCTGCTGAACTGTCTGACGAATTACATCGAGCACGACGAGCGCGTCATCACCTGCGAGGACGCCGCCGAGCTCCAGCTCCAGCAGCCCCATGTGGTGCGGCTGGAAACCCGTCCGCCCAATATCGAGGGCGAGGGTCAGGTCACCATGCGCGAACTGGTACGCAACTGCCTGCGTATGCGGCCCGAACGCATCATCGTCGGCGAAGTCCGCGGACCCGAGGCGTTCGACCTGCTGCAGGCCATGAACACCGGCCATGACGGCTCGATGGGCACGCTGCACGCCAACAACCCGCGCGAAGCCCTGTCGCGCTGCGAATCCATGATCACGATGGGAGGCTTCTCGCTTCCCTCGCGGACCATCCGCGAAATGATCTGCGCCTCGATCGACGTCATCGTCCAGGCCGCGCGCCTGCGCGACGGCTCGCGCCGCATCACCCACATCACCGAGGTGATGGGCATGGAAGGCGACACCATCATCACCCAGGACATCTTCCTCTACGACATGATCGGCGAGGACGCCAACGGCAAGATCATCGGCCGCCACCGCTCGACCGGTATCGGCCGCCCGAGGTTCTGGGAACGCGCCCGCTATTACGGCGAGGAGAAACGCCTTGCCGCCGCGCTCGACGCCGCGGAAGTGGCGCCGACGACGTGAGCAGGTCAGCGCCATGAACATACAGGTTCTCGCCCTCGCATTTCTTGCCACCGCAGCGGTCGGCGGCATCGCATGGGTCTTCCTCTATCCGCTGCTCTCCGGGGAACGGAAGGCGGAAGGCCGGCGTGCCTCGATCGCCCGCGCAGACGCGCCCGCGGCCAAGCAGAGCGAAAAGAGCCAGCGATCGCGCCGCGAGCAAGTCGAGACGTCGCTGAAGGATCTCGAGGCACGGCGTCAGCAGGAAAAGAGCGTTCCGCTCAATATCCGCTTGTCCCAGGCCGGCCTGGATTGGACGCCGCAGAAATTCTGGATCGTGTCCGCCGTGTTGGCGGGCGTGCTGTTCGCAGGAGCCCTGTTCGTCGGCGGTGGCTTGCTCGGCGCCGCCGGCCTGGCCTTTGCCGGAGGTTTGGGCCTGCCGCGCTGGGCCCTCGGCTTCCTGAAGAAGCGCCGGGAAAACCAGTTCCTGAAGGCACTCCCCGACGCGGTCGACGTCATCGTCCGCGGCATCAAGGCAGGCCTGCCGCTGTTCGAATCGATCAAGGTCGTCGCTGCGGATGCACCGGAGCCGCTGCGCAGCGAGTTCCTCGCCATCATCGAAACGCAGGCGATCGGCATGCCCTTGGGCGAGGCATGCTCTCGGCTCTATGAGCGCATGCCGCTGCCCGAAGCCAACTTCTTCGGCATCGTCATCTCGATCCAGCAGAAATCGGGCGGCAATCTCTCGGAGGCGCTGGGCAACCTCTCCAAGGTGCTGCGCGACCGCAAGAAGATGAAAGAGAAGATCCAGGCGATGTCGATGGAAGCCAAGGCCTCGGCCGGCATCATCGGTTCGTTGCCGCCGATCGTGATGTTCCTCGTTTACCTCACGACGCCGCACTACATCTCGCTGCTTTGGACTCATCCCACCGGCCAGCTGATGCTGGTCGGCTGCGTCGTCTGGATGTCGATCGGCATCATGGTGATGAAAAAGATGATCAATTTCGACTTTTGACGGTGCCGTATGGTCGAGTTCCTCGTTTCGAAACTGCATGACGTCCGCTTCATGACCATGTTGCTGGCGGCCATTGCCGCCAGCGCCACCGTCTATACGCTGGTGATGCCGCTGTTCGCCGGCGAGGGACTCTCCAAGCGCATGAAGGCGGTCGCGAGCGAGCGCGAGCGCATCCGGCAGCGCGAGCGTGAGCGCCTTCACAAGAACGAAAAGGTCTCGCTGCGCCAGACGCCGAAGCAGCTCGTCTCCAAGGTCGTGGAAGACTTCAACCTCACCAAATGGCTCGCGCAAGAGGCGGCGCGGGACAAGCTCATCATGGCCGGCTACCGCGGCCAGGCGCCCTACATCACCTTCCTGTTTGCCCGCATGGTCGCCCCGATCGTGCTCTTCGTCGGCTCGGTCATCTACGTCTTCGTGATCGCGCACATGGATAAGCCGATGCCGATCAAGATCGGCATCTGCGTCGGCGCGGCCTATCTCGGCCTCCAGGCGCCGATGCTGTTCCTCAGGAATGCGATCTCCAAGCGCCAGCTCTCGATCAAGCGCGCCTTTCCCGATGCACTCGACCTGCTGCTGATCTGTATCGAATCCGGCATGTCGGTCGAAATGGCGTTCCGTAGGGTCGCCGTCGAAATCGTGGGACAGTCGATCGCGCTGTCGGAAGAGTTCACGCTGACCACGGCCGAGCTGTCCTACCTGCAGGATCGCAAGGTCGCCTATGAGAATTTGGCGCGGCGCACCGGGCTCGAAGGCGTCAAGTCGGTCTGTCTCGCGCTTCAGCAGGCGGAACGCTACGGCACGCCCCTGGGTCAATCCTTGCGTGTCATGGCACAGGAAAACCGCGACATGCGCATGAACGAGGCCGAGAAGAAGGCCGCCGCGCTGCCACCGAAGCTGACGGTGCCGATGATCCTGTTCTTCCTGCCCGTGCTGTTCGTGGTCATTCTCGGACCGACCGGCATCAAGATCACCGAGATGCAGTGAGATGCGCCACTGACCGCAGGCGGTCCGTGAGACGATCTCGGCAGTTGAAGATCAGATCAGTCGGGCTGGCTGAGCGAGGCGACCGGGGTCCGCTTCGGCGCCCCGCGATGGCCGTCGCTGCGGCTCAGCATTTCCTTGAGATAGGTGACGTTGGCCGCGGCCTGATCCGGCGGCAGATCCGCCTTCACGATGGTTTCGGCCTCGGCGAAGCGACCCTGGAGACCGACGACGAGGCCGAGATTCTGGCGCACGCGGCTGCTGGCGCGCGGCGAGGCGTAGGCCTGCCGCAACACCTCTTCGGCCTTGGGCAAATCCTTCGACAGCATGTAGGACAGGCCGAGATTGGAAAGCACGCCCGGATCACCCGGCGCGATCTTGAGCGCGCTTGCATAATAGGAGCGCGCCTCATCGTGACGGCCCATCTGGTCCAGCACGGTGCCCTGCACCGAGAGCAGGCGCCAGTCCGGATTGTCGGGCGAATGCGCTTTCGACAGGACGTCGTAGGCCTGCTGGAAATTGCCGTTGTCGGCGAGCGCGCGGCCGTATAGCGCGAGTAGCGCCTTGTTGCCGGGATTGGCGATGGTCGCCTGCTCGAGCACGGCGGCGGCCTGGGCGCGTTGACCGTTGGCACGCAAGGCCTGGCCATAGGCCAGCGCCGCTTCGGAGTCCTTGGGATTGGCGCGGTAGCGCTCGCCATAGACCTCGACGGCGCGCGCGGGATCGGTCGGAGCCGCCTCTGCCCGTGGTCCGCCGATCGAGCCCGTCACATCGGAGAGTTTCGACATGCCCGTGCAGCCGCCGAGGCCCATGGCCACCGCCGCGACCAGCGAAGTGGACGCAAGAAGCCGGGCAAGACTGAACCGTTGACGCATGACGCCTTGACTCTCGAGCCGATTGATCGAGCCGAACGCGCCAGCAATAGGCTGTTAACCCTAACGGCCGGTTAACGCCCCTTCCGGCCCCCGCTCTCGCGGCGGCGTGTAAGGCCGGGCTTCACTGCCGAGGCCGAGCGACCTCGCCTGCCGTTCAGATCCCGCAGCAATTGCCGTCTCAATATTCGATGGCAAGGCGCTTGCGGATTTCGTCGATGCGCTTGTCGAGCGCATCGAACCGCGCGTGGACGGAGCGGTCGTGAAGATAGAAGACGTAACCGCCGGCAAGGAGCGCGAAGATCCAGTGATGGTGCTCGACATAGCCAAAAATCGCCTCGACGGCATGGCCGACAAATGTGACCACGCTCCACACAAATTCCATTGCATTTCCTCCCGGCGCGCGTGTCGTCGGTCGCCGGATCTCCATTCCTGGCGGCCATTGCCGGAACCTAGCATGGCCCCCTTGCCGCGAGTAGCGGCTCGCCAGACGGTGACTGCAAAGCCGATTGCAGCCACGGCGAAACTCTGCGAAGTCTCGTCCGTTCGCACGACCCGTTTGATCCGACGATCCGGACCCGCCAATGCCTTCTGTCTTCGAGACGTCGCCCACCGCCATCCCAATCATTTTCGTCACGAAATCGAGCTGGGATCAGGTCGCCGAGACGTTGCCGCCGGCGCAGCGCCAGTTCGCCACCGCGAGCGCCTTTACCGCCAAGCCGGGCGGCTATCTCGCGCTGCCCGCGTCCGACGGCACGATCGCGCAAGTGCTGTTCGGCCTCGAAGACGATTCGGCAAGATCGCGTGACCTGTTCCGGCCCGGCGCCCTGCCCGGCCTGCTGCCGCCGGGCATTTATCGCTTCGCCAATGCAGCACACGATACGCGGCTGGCCGCGCTCGCTTTTGCGCTGGGGCGCTACCGCTTCGCGCGTTACCGCAAGGCCGACAGGCCCGACGTCCGGCTGGTGCCGCCTGAAGGTGTCGACGCGACTGAAATCGACCGGATGGCAGACGCGGCAATGCTGGCGCGCGACCTCATCAACACGCCGTCCAACGACATGGGGCCCGAGGAACTGGCCGCCGCCGCGCAGGACCTCGCCGCGGAATTCGGCGCGAGCTTCGGCTGCACCATCGGCGACGAGTTGGAGAAGCACTTCCCCCTGATCCACGCCGTCGGCATGGCATCGAGCCGCGCGCCGCGGCTGATCGACATCGGCTGGGGCGATCCTGCTCATCCCAAGGTGACGCTGGTCGGCAAGGGCGTCTGCTTCGACACCGGCGGGCTCGATCTGAAGCCGTCGAGCGGCATGCTGATCATGAAGAAGGACATGGGCGGCGCCGCCAACGTGCTGGCGCTGGCGCGCATGGTGATGGATGCGAAGCTGAAGGTGCGGCTGCGCGTGCTGATTCCGGCGGTCGAGAACGCGGTCGCCGGCAATGCCTTCCGTCCGCTCGATATCTTCACCTCGCGCAAGGGCATCACCGTCGAGATCGGCAACACCGACGCGGAAGGCCGCCTGGTGCTCGCCGACGCGCTGGCGCTGGCCGACGAGGAGAAGCCCGACCTGCTGATCGATTTGGGCACGCTGACCGGCGCGGCGCGTGTCGCGCTGGGACCGGATCTGCCGCCCTTTTACACCAATGACGAAACCCTTGCCGCCGACCTTTCGCGCTGCGCGGTGAAGGAGAATGATCCGTTGTGGCGCATGCCGCTGTGGGCGCCTTACGATAATTGGCTGGACTCCAAGACGGCTACCATCACCAACGCGCCATCGGGCGGCTTTGCCGGCTCGATCACCTGCGCACTGTTCCTGCAGCGCTTCGTCGAGCATGCCGACAGCTGGCTGCATGTCGACATCTATGGCTGGACACCGTCGGCGAAGCCCGCGCGCCCCGAAGGCGGCGAGTGCCAGGCCGCACGCGCCATCTACACCTTGCTGAGCGAGCGCTATGCATGATCCAAAATACGATCCGCGGCTGACGCCGGCCCGGGGCGACGTCGCCGCGAAATATCTCGAAGGCAAGGTGGCGGCGGATCGCTTCGTCACCGGCGAGGAATGCGAGGTGGTCGAACCGGTCGCGCCGGTGCGCGAGCAGCCGTCCTCGAACGCGATGCTGATGACGGAGGCCCTGCGCGGCGAACGCGTCACCATCTACGACCGCAACGGCGAGGGCTGGGCCTGGGGCCAGCTCAATGACGACGGCTATGTCGGCTGGCTGCCGGACGCGGCGCTCGCGAAGCCCACGGCGGGCCCGACCCACAAGGTCAGCGCCCTCAGGACGTTTGCCTTCCCCGGCCCCTCGATCAAGCTGCCGCCGGCCGACACGCTGGTCATGGGATCCAGGCTCGCCGTGGCGCGCGAGGATGGCAGCTTCGCCGTGACGCGCGACGGCAAATTTCTGCCGAAGACGCATATTGCTCCGCTCGATCATCGCGAACCGGACTTCGTCGCGGTCGCCGATCGCTTCGTCGGCACGCCCTATCTCTGGGGCGGCAAGAGCAGTCTTGGCATCGATTGCTCCGGCCTCGTCCAGGTCTCGCTGACAGCAGCGGGGATCGGCTGCCCGCGCGACAGCGACATGCAACTGGCCGGTCTCGGCCGCGCACTGGAGCCGCATGAGCGAAGCCGCTTGCAGCGCGGCGATCTGATCTTCTGGAAGGGCCACGTCGCGATCGTCCGCGACGGCAGCACGATGGTTCATGCCAACGCGCATCACATGGCGACAATGATCGAGCCGATCGAGCCGGCCATTGCGCGGATCAGGCAGGCCGGCAGCGAGGTCGTCGCGATCAAGCGGCTCTGACGGGGCTTACGTCGCCACCGACCCGTTCCCGGCAGTCTCCAGCCGGAACGCCGCCGCGAACAACGCACGCGTGTAGTCCGTCTTCGGATTCTTGAACAGCTCGGCGGCCTGCCCCTCTTCCACGACCTTGCCGCCGCGCATCACGATCAAATGGCTCGCCAGCGATGCGACGACGCGCAAATCGTGCGAGATGAACATGTAGGTGAGTTCGCGCTTGCGCTGCAGCTCGCGCAGCAGATCGACCATCTGCGCCTGGAACAGCATGTCGAGCGCGCTGGTCGGCTCGTCCAGCACGACGAAATCCGGCTCGAGCACCACCGCGCGTGCGATCGAGATGCGCTGGCGCTGGCCGCCGGAGAACTCGTGGGGATAGCGGTAGCGGGTGTCGGGCTTCAGCCCGACGTCTTCCAGCGCCTTGACGACGCGCACCTCGCGCTCCTCGCGCGACAGATTTGGCTGATGAACGGTGAGACCTTCGGCGATGATGTCGGCGACCGACATGCGCGGCGAGAGTGAGCCGAACGGATCCTGGAACACGATCTGCATGTCGCGCCGGAAGGGGCGCATCTCCTTGAAGCGCAGGCCCTGGATGTCATTTCCCAGGAACACGATGCGCCCGTTCGAGGAGATCAAGCGCAACAGCGCCAGCCCCAGCGTGGTCTTGCCCGAGCCGGATTCGCCGACGACGCCGAGCGTCTCGCCCTTGCGCACCGCAATGCTGACGCCGTCGACCGCCTTGATGTGGCCGACCGTCTTGCGCATCAGGCCGCGCTTGATCGGAAACCAGACCTTCAAATCATCGGCCGACATCACCACCGGCGCATCCGGCTGCGGCGGCGCCGGATCCGGCTTCGGCTCCGCCGCGAGCAAATCGCGCGTATAGGGATGTTTCGGTGCCTTGAAGACCTGCTCGACCGCCCCCTGCTCGACGATCTCGCCGTTCTTCATGACACAGACGGTGTCGGCGATGCGGCGCACGATGCCGAGATCGTGGGTAATGAAGAGCAGGCTCATGCCGAGCCGCGAGCGGATCTCGGCGAGCAGCGCCAGGATCTGCGCCTGCACGGTGACGTCGAGCGCGGTGGTCGGCTCGTCCGCGATCAACAGATCCGGCTCGTTGGCAAGCGCCATCGCGATCATCACGCGCTGGCGCTGACCGCCGGACAGCTGGTGCGGATAGCTGTTCAGCCGCGTCTCGGGCTCGGGGATGCCGACTTGCGTCAACAGCTCCAGCGTCCGCTTTCGCGCCTGCGCATTGCTGGTCGGATTGTGCAGCTGAATGATCTCGCCGATCTGCGCCTCGATCGTGTGCAGCGGATTGAGCGAGGTCATCGGCTCCTGGAAGATGATGGAGATGTCGCTGCCTCTGATCTCCCGCATCTCTGGCTCGGAGCGGTCGATCAGCTCCTGCCCCTTGAAGCGGATGCTGCCCGAGGGATGCGAGGCGTTCGGATAGGGCAGCAGCTTGAGGATCGAGAGTGCGCTGACCGACTTGCCGGAGCCGGACTCGCCGACCAGCGCCAGGCACTCGCCGCGCTTGATCTGGAACGAGACCTTGTCGACCGCGAGCGTTGTGACGCCGCCCTGGTGGAAGGCCACCGAGAGGTCGTGAACGGCAAGCAGGGGCTGGTTGATCGCGTCCATGACCTTACCTGAACGTCTTGCGCGGATCGAAGGCGTCGCGCACGGCTTCGCCGATGAAGATCAGGAGCGACAGCATGATCGCGACCGAGAAGAAGCCGGAGAAGCCGAGCCAGGGGGCCTGCACATTGGACTTGGCCTGCGACAGCAATTCGCCGAGCGAGGGTGAGCCCGGCGGTAGGCCGAAGCCCAGGAAATCCAGCGCCGTCAGTGTCATCACCGAGCTCGACACGATGAAAGGCAGGAACGTCATGGTCGCCACCATCGCGTTCGGCAGCAGGTGGCGGAACATGATGACCGGGTTGGAGACGCCGAGCGCCCGCGCCGCCTGGATGTATTCGAAATTGCGTCCGCGCAGGAATTCGGCCCGCACGAGGCCGACCAGCGAGACCCAGGAGAACAAGAGGAGGATACCGAGCAGCACGAAGAAGCCGGGCACCAGCACCGAGGACAGGATCAGCAGCAGATAGAGCGAAGGGATCGCCGTCCAGATCTCGATGAAACGCTGGAAGATCAGATCGACCCGACCGCCGAAATAGCCCTGCACCGCGCCTGCTGCGATGCCGATGACGGACGAGACGATGGTGAGGCAAAGGCCGAACAGCACCGAGATGCGGAAGCCATAGATCAGCCGGGCGACGACGTCGCGGCCCTGATCGTCGGTGCCGAGCCAGTTATATTCGAGGTCGCGGCAGCTCTTCAGGCCCTTCTTCTCCACGACCGGCTGACACTGCTTTTCGGTCAGCATCCAGGTCGGCGGCGACGGCGCCGGCGTCGGCAGGTCGAGATTGTGGGTGTCGTAGGAATAGCGGATCAGCGGCCAGACGATGCTGCCGTTCTTGTCCTTGATCAGCTTCTGCAAATAGGGGTCGCGATAGTCGGCCGCCGTCTCGAAATCACCGCCGAAGGTCGTTTCCGAATAGGTCACGAAAGCGGGCCAATAGAGATGACCGTCGAACTTGATCAGGAACGGTCGATCGTTGGCGATCAACTCGGCGAAAAGCGAGACCACGAACAGGGTGATGAAGATCCAGAACGACCAGTAGCCGCGGCGATTGGCCTTGAAGTTCTGCCAGCGCCGCCGGTTGAGCGGCGAAGGCGCGAAGGGCTTGCGCGTGATGGGAACGGCATCGCCGAGGGGCGACTTCGCTGTTGTTTCAATCGGCGTCGGCGCAGTGATCGTCATCAGACCTCCCGCGCCTCGAAATCGATCCGGGGGTCGATCCACATATAGGTCAGGTCGGAGACCAGATTGATCACGAGGCCGACCAGCGAAAAGATGTAGAGCGTGCCGAACACCACGGGATAGTCGCGGTTGAGCACGCTCTCGAAGCTGAGCAGCCCCAGCCCGTCCAGCGAGAAGATGGTCTCGATCAGAAGCGAGCCCGAGAAGAAGGCGTGGATGAAGGTGCCGGGGAAGCCCGCGATCACGATCAGCATGGCGTTGCGGAAGACATGGCCGTAAAGCACCCGGCCCTCGCTACAGCCCTTGGCGCGCGCGGTCATGACGTATTGCTTGCGAATCTCGTCCAGGAACGAGTTCTTGGTCAGGAACGTCATGGTGGTGAACGCACCAAGCCCCATGGCGATCAGCGGCAGCGTCAGATGCCAGAAATAGTCGATGATCTTCCAGTACCAGGGAAACTGCGACCAGCCGTCCGAGGTCAGTCCGCGCAGCGGAAACCAGTTGAAGAAAGAGCCGCCGGCAAACAGGATGATCAGGAGGATCGCGAACAGAAAGCCGGGAATGGCATAGCCCAGCACGAGAATGGTCGATGTCCAGGTGTCGAAGCGCGTGCCGTCTTTCACCGCCTTGCGGATGCCGAGCGGGATCGAGATCAGATAGGTGATCAGCGTCAGCCAGATGCCGAGCGAGATCGAGACCGGCAGCTTCTCCTTGATGAGCTGGAGCACGCTGACGTCGCGGAAATAGCTCTTGCCGAAATCGAAGCGCGCGAAATTCCACACCATCAGCGCGAAGCGTTCCGGCGCAGGCTTGTCGAAGCCGAACTGGGCCTCGAGCTTCTTGATGAAATCAGGGTCGAGGCCCTGCGCGCCGCGGTACTTCGAGTTGATGGCATCGCCGCCGGCACCGACCTGCCCCGGCGCACGCTGCGCAAAGTCGCTGCCGCCCGAAATGCGCGAAGTGCCGCCGGTGTCGGCGCCGGAGAGTTGCGCGATCACGCGCTCGACCGGGCCGCCCGGCGCGAACTGCACGACGATAAAGGACACGAAGAGGATTCCGAGCAGCGTCGGGATCATCAGGAGGATGCGTCGGGCGATATAGGCGCTCATGATTATTTCGCCTGCTCGAGCTTGGCAGCTTTGGCGGGTTCATGCCACCAGATGTCGGGCGCGCCCACGCCATTGGCGTAACGCGGCAGCTTTGGCGGATGGCCAAATTGGTCCCAATAAGCCAGCCGGTGCGTCTTGTTGTACCATTGCGGCACCCAATAGCGGCCCGCGCGGAACAAGCGATCGAAGGCGCGGCAGGCCACGGTCAATTCCTCGCGGCTGTCGGCCGCCATGATCTTCTCGATCATGGCATCGATCGCCGGGCTGGCGACACCAGCGAGATTGTAAGAGCCCTTGGTGTTCGCGACCTGCGAGGAGAAGAACGCGCGCATGGCATCGCCAGGGGTCGCCGACATGCTGAAGCGCTGGATCGTCATGTCGAAGTCGAAATCTTCCACGCGTGCGCGATATTGCACGGCATCGACGAGACGGAGGCTCGCTTCGATGCCGAGCGTCGCCAAATTCTTGATATAGGGCGCGTGATGCGGCTGGAGCGAAGGCTCCTCTGCCAGGAATTCAATCTTGAACACCTCCCCGCTCGGCAGCATGCGCTTGCCATCCTTGATCGGATAGCCGGCTTCGTTGAGCAGCTGCTGCGACTTGCGCAGGAGACCGCGATCCTGTCCCGAGCCGTCGGAAACCGGCGGCGCGAAGGGCGCGGCGAACACCTCGTCCGGAACCTGGCCGCGGAATGGCTCCAGCAGCTTCAGCTCTTCCGGGGACGGAGGCCCGTTGCTCGCCATGAGATCGGAGTTCTGGAACGGCGACACCGTACGGGCATAAGCGCCGTACATGATGGTCTTGTTGGTCCATTCGAAGTCGAAAGCATCGATCAGGGCCTCGCGCACGCGCGGGTCCCTGAATTTTTCACGTCGCGTGTTGATGAACCAGCCCTGCGCGCCCGACGGCGTCTCGTCGGGCACGACTTCCATCTTGACGCGCCCCTCCTTGACGGCGGCGAAATCATAGCGCGTCGCCCAGATGCGTGACGTGAACTCCTCGCGGTAGAGATAGTTCTTGCCGGTGAAGCCCTCGAAGGCGACGTCGCGATCGCGATAGAATTCATAGCGCACGACGTCGAAATTATAGGTGCCGCGGCAGGGCGGCAGATCGGCGGCCCACCAATCCTTCACCCGCTCATATTCGATGTAGCGATTGACCTCGAACTTGCCGACTTTGTACGGACCTGAACCGAGCGGGATCTCGAGCGACGATTCGTCGAACGGGTGAGCGGCGTAATACGCCTTCGAGAAGATCGGCAGGCTCGCGGCATAGAGCGGCACGTCGCGCGCCCGCCCCTTGGCAAAGGTGACGACGAGCGTCGCGTCGTCGACCGCTTCCGCGCTGACCATATCGCGCAGCTGCACAAGGATCAGGGGATGCCCCTTGGTCTTCAGCGCCGTCAGCGAAAACGCCGCATCATGCGCGGTGAGCTTCGTGCCGTCATGGAATTTCGCCTCCGGCCGCATCGTGAAGCGGTAGACCAGTCTGTCCGGCGAGATCTGCACGGATTTGGCGGCAAGCCCGTACATCGCGTCGGGCTCGTCATTCGCGCGCACCATCAGGGGCGCGAAGGTCATGTCCATGCCTTGTGCGCCGTCGCCCTTGAGGATGAAGGCGTTGAGCGAGTTGAAGGTCTGGTAGGACTGGTTATAGGCGCGCACCGACGGGATCAGCGAGAACGTGCCCCCCTTTGGCGCATTCAAATTGACGTAGTCGAAATGGTGGAAATCGGCGGGATATTTGAGATCGCCGAAGGCCGAGAGGCCGTGAGCCTCAATCCCGGCTTCCGATGCATGCGCGCCACGGATCGACCGCGCCCCCAGCGACACGCCGAGGGCGCCGCCGACACCAATGGTCAGCACATGGCGGCGTGACATCTGCGTCATGCGGGGAATATCCTTCACGACTTCTTTGCGATCCGCGCCGCCTTGTCTGCGTCGTACCACCAGATGAACGGGAAGCCGGGCTGGCCGTATTTTGGCAATTCCGACGGCCGGCCGAAACGGTCCCAGCGCGCGGTGCGCACCTTTGGATAATTCCACTGCGGCACGACGTAGTGATTCCACAGCAGCACACGGTCCAGCGCCTTGGTTGCCGCGACGAGATCGTCGCGATCACTGGCATAGATGACCCGCTCGATCAGCTTGTCGATCGCGGGATTTTTGATGCCGGCGATGTTGCGGGAGCCGGCGATGTCGGCCGTCTTGGACGACCAGAACTCGCGCTGCTCGTTGCCCGGCGACTGCGACTCGCCCCACGAATTGGTGACGATGTCGAAATCCCACTCGCGCGTCCGGTTCTCGTACTGGGTCGGGTCAACCGTCCGCACGCTGACGGCAATGCCGAGCCGCTCCAGGGACGGCTTGTAGAACAGCGTGATCCGCTCGAAGCTCGGATCCGAATTCAGCAATTCGAGGGTGAACTGGGCGCCGGTCTTGACGTCGATCAGCTTGCGGTCGCGCACCTCGTAGCCGGCCTCCTTGAACAAGCGCAGCGCCTCGCGCAGATTGTCGCGCACGGCTTCCGGACTGCCGCCGACCGGATTGGTATAGGCAGTGGTGAAGACTTCGGGCGGGACCTGGGCGCGGACGGTTTCGAGGATCTCGAGCTCCTTGCCCTGCGGCAGGCCGGTTGCCATGAGCTCGTCGATGCCGTCGAAATAGCTGCTGATGCGCTTGTACTGGCCGAAGAAGATCTGCTTGTTCATCTCCTCGAAGTCGAACGCGTAGTTGAGCGCGCGACGTACGCGCGGATCGCTGAACTTGCCGCGGCGCAGATTCGGCACGAAGGCCTGCATCACGCCCGAGCTGCGATTGGCAAATTCCTCGAGGATCACGCGCTTTTCGCTGACGGCCGGGAAGTCGTAGGCGGTCGCCCAATTCTTCGCGCTGTTCTCGGTGCGCCAGTCGACCTGGTCGGCCTTGAAAGCCTCGATCGCCACGGTGGCGTCGCGGAAATATTCGTAGCGCAGCTCGTCGAAATTGTTGCGGCCGACATTGGCAGGCAGATCGCGGCCCCAATATTCCCTAACCCGCTCCAGCGCGATCGAGCGTCCCGCAACGAAGTCCTTGATCTTGTAGGGGCCGGAGCCGAGCGGCACTTCGAGCGTGGTGGCGGACACATCGCGCTTGCGGCCCTGGGCGTCGGTCCCCTCCCACCAATGCTTCGGCAGGACCGTGAGCTGGCCCACGATCTGCGGCAGCTCGCGGTTGCCCGGCGCGTCGAACACGAACTTCACCTCGCGCTCGCCGACCTTCTCGGCCCGGACCACATGGCTGTAATAGGCCGAGTACATCGGGTGGTGCTTCTTGAAGGAATCGAGCGAGAAGATCACGTCATCCGGGGTGACCGGCTTGCCGTCGTGCCACTTGGCTTGCGGCCGCAAGCGGTAGGTGACGAAGGAGAAATCATCGGGATGGCTGACGGCCTCGGCCAGCGCGCCGTATTCGGTCGAGACCTCGTCGAGCGAGGCCGTCGTGAGGGATTCGTAGATGAATGCGACGGCACCGGCGATCTGCCCCTTCACACCCGACACGACGATGTTGAAATTGTCGAAGGTGCCGACGGCAATCTGGCGGGCGATTCCGCCTTTGGGCGCTTCCGGATTGACGTAGTCGAAGCGCTTGAAATCTGCGGGGTACTTGACCTTCCCGAACAGGGACAGCGCGTGGCGCCAGGGCAGCTCGGATGATTGCGCATGCGCCGAGCCGACGGGAGCGCCCGCCACGGAACCGAGGACGGGAAGCGCTGCGGCCGCAGTGCCGGTGAGCAGGAGATCGCGTCGGGTAATGGCCAAATCAACATCCCTGTCTTGAAGGAGGCTACTCCTTTAAGTTCCCAATATAGGCGAGGTTTCGACCGAACATGTTGCTTTTTCCTCATCTTGGAAGGCCGGTCGCCCGCTAGATGCGACCAAACGCCCCGATAAATTCACCGGGAGGCCCCGATACGGAAACGGCCAGGCTTTTCAGCCTGGCCGCTTCTTCCAAGACAGGTTCTTGAGGCCTTACTTCGACGCGGTCGGCAGCGGCTGCGGATGCTCCGACAGCGAATTCAGGTAGGCAATGACGTCGGCGCGCTCGGAATCCTTCTGAATACCGGCGAAGCCCATCGCGGTGCCCGGGATGAAGCCCTTCGGATTTGCGATGAACTTGTTGAGGTCGTCGAAGGTCCAGGTGCCGCCCTTGGCCTTCATTGCAGCCGAGAAGTTGAAGCCGTTGCGGCCCTCGCCCCTGGCCTCGCCGACCACGCCATAGAGGTTCGGACCGACGCGATTTGGACCGCCCTTCTCGAAGGTGTGGCAGGCGCCGCACTTCTTGGCGGCGGCGGCACCCTTTTCGACCGAGGCGGTCTGGAGCAGCTTTTCGATCGGCTCGGAGGCGGCAGCGGCGGCGCCGCCTTCCTTGCCATGGCCGGCATCTTCCTTCACGGCGATTTCAAAGCCCGGCTTTTCCGGCATCTTGGGCGAGAACAGCGCATTCGCGGTGAAGCTCGTCACCAGCAGAAGGAGACAGGTGCCGAGCACGGCACCAAGAATCTTATTGAGTTCGAAAGAGTCCATTTCCGGCCAGGCCCCACACCGCAAGAAGAATCGGGCGGCCGGGCGGCCGCCAGGACGAGCCTCGGGAGAATCAATCGTTCCCTATCGTTTCCCCGAGTTTTGCCATTGAGATATCGGTTTGCCCGGGGTCTGGCAACCCGTATAAGCGACCCGGCTGGCAACCCATCCCCACTCCATTTCCCGGCGCGGAAAACGCCCTGTTTCCAGGCTCTTGTCCCGATGATCGATCCTCGCATTCTGGTGCTGATCCCGGCCCGCATGGCCGCCACCCGCCTGCCCGGCAAGCCGCTCGCCGATATCGCGGGCCTGCCGATGATTGTGCACGTGCTGCGCCGCGCCGAGGCCGCTGCCATCGGCCGGGTCGCCGTCGCAACCGACACGCCGGAGATCGCCTCCGTCGTCACTGCTCATGGCGGCGAGGCCGTGATGACGCGCGCCGACCACCCCTCCGGTTCGGACCGCATCCACGAGGCCATGCAGAAGCTCGACCCCGAGGGCAAGGCCGAGATCGTGATCAACCTGCAGGGCGATTTTCCGACCATCACGCCGCAGACCATCCGCGAGGTGCTGCCGCCCTTTTCCGAACCCGCGGTCGACATCGTGACGCTGGCCTCGCAGATCCACACCGAGGAGGAGGACCTCGCCCCGAGCGTCGTGAAAGCCATCGGCTCGCCGATCGGGCCGCGGCGGTTGCGGGCACTTTATTTCACGCGCGCCACCGCGCCTTACGGCAACGGACCGCGTTACCACCATATCGGCCTCTATGCTTACCGCCGTGCGGCACTGGAGCGGTTCGTGGCGCTGCCGCCTTCGCCGCTCGAGCGCCAGGAAAGCCTGGAGCAGCTCCGCGCGGTTGAAGCCGGCATGCGCATCGACATCATGATCGTCGACAGCGTGCCCCGCGGCGTCGACACGCCGCCCGATCTCGAAACCGCGCGCAGCATCCTTTCCAAATCCTGAGCGGCTGCTACAAGGCGCCGCAGGAGCACTTTTGAGACATGAGCAAGCTGAAAATCGCGTTCCAGGGCGAGCCCGGGGCCAATTCCCACATCGCCATCGTCGAGGCCTATCCCGACGCCGAGCCGATGCCCTGCGCCACCTTCGAGGACGCGCTGTCGGCGATCTCGTCGGGCGAGGCCGATCTCGGCATGATCCCGATCGAGAACTCGGTCGCCGGCCGCGTCGCCGACATCCATCATCTCTTGCCGGCCTCCGGCCTCTTCATCATCGGCGAATGGTTTCTCCCCGTTCGGCATCAATTGATGGCGGTGAAGGGGACCAAAATCGAAGATATCAAGAGCGTCGAGAGCCATGTCCATGCGCTCGGCCAGTGCCGCCGTATCATCCGCAAGCTCGGCATCAAGCCGATCGTGCACGCCGACACCGCCGGGAGCGCCCGCGACATCTCCGAGCGCAAGGACAAGACAGTCGCCGCGATCGCCTCGCGCCTCGCCGCGAAGATCTACGGCCTCGACATCCTCTCCGAGGACATCGAGGACGAGGCGCACAACACCACGCGCTTCGTGGTGCTGGCGCGCGAGCCGAAATGGGCGGCGCAGGGCTCCGGCCCGCTGGTCACGACGTTCGTCTTCCGGGTGCGCAATTTGCCGGCCGCGCTCTACAAGGCGCTCGGCGGCTTTGCCACCAACGGCGTCAACATGACCAAGCTCGAAAGCTACATGGTCGACGGCAATTTCTTCGCCACGCAATTCTATGCCGACGTCGACGGACACCCCGAGGACAAGGGCCTGGCGTTCGCCATCGAGGAGCTGAAGTTCTTCTCGCGCGAATTCCGCATCGTCGGCGTGTATCCGGGACACCCGTTCCGCGCGACGTTCAGCGAAGCGCAGCAGGATTAGTCGCGTGTCCCGGACGCGCGAAGCGCGATCCGGGCCCCAGGAGCGGCAACACTCATAGGCGCGATAGGCCCCGGCTCAGCGGCGCATCACTGCGTGTTGCGCTGCGTCCGGGGCACGAGAATTTCTAAGTGGCTGCTTTGAGCCCGAACGCCTCCGCCAGCAGCGAATAAGATTTCTTCCGCGCCTCGTGATCGTACACGGCGGTGATCACCATTAATTCGTCCGGCTTGCTCGCGTCGATCAGCGGCTGCAGCCTCCTCTGCACCGTGGCGGGGCTACCGACGAACAGGCGGGAACGGTTGCGCAGGATCGAGGTGCGCTCGGAGTCGGTATAAGGATAGGCCAGCGCCTCCTCGACGCTCGGCAGCGGAAGATACTGGCCGCGGTCACGGCGCAGGCGGTTGAGATCGAACGAGGTGGCGAGCTTTTCGGCCTCCTCATCCGTGTCCGCCGTGATGATTGCGACGGCGAGGATCGCGTGCGGGCTCGCGCTCCAGGCCGAGGGCTGAAAACGGTTGCGGTAATGCACCATCGCGTCGATCGCATCGTGGGACGCGAAATGATGGGCGAAGGCGAAGCCCATGCCGACCTGCGCCGCCAATTCCGACGAATAGTCGCTGGAGCCGAGCAGCCAGATCGGCGGCAACGGCGTATCGTCGGGCATCGCCACGACGTTGTTGTAGGGATGACCTGAGGGGAATTCGCGCGTCTGCCACAGGATCAGTTCGTGCAGCCGCTCCAGGAAATCGTCGCCCTCGCGGCGGTCGAGCCGGCTACGCAGCGCATAAGCCGTCGCACCGTCGGTGCCGGGCGCGCGGCCGAGGCCGAGGTCGATACGGCCCGGAAACAGCGCTTCCAGCATCTTGAAGCGCTCGGCCACCACAAGCGGCGCGTGATTGGGGAGCATCACCCCGCCGGAGCCGACGCGGACATGCGTCGTCACTGCCGCGATCTGGCCGATCATGACGTCGGGTGCCGGGCTCGCGACCGAGGCAAGGTTGTGGTGCTCGGCGAGCCAGTAACGGACGTAGCCGAGGCCGTCGACATGGCGCGCCAGGTCGATGCTGTTGCGCAGCGCCGCGGCCGGCTTGGTGCCTGTGGTGACGACGGAGAGGTCGAGGACGGAGAGCGGGATCATGGCGGCATAAGGTAACGGAGGGCCGCGCGGCGACAATGGGTCGGCTGCGCAGGTCTGACGTGTGCCGGACCGCGAGCCGGAGCGGCCGCCGAAGCAGCTCGATGGGCCAATTAACGTCTAGATAACGCTTAAACCATTCTGCCCACTAGTTCTAATCCTCCAAGATCCGCATCGCTACAGACTAAACTACTGATATTATTTTATTTCACTTGAAACGGTGATATCCCACCCAGATCTAAATATGACAAATAACTCCAGTATTTCTGGCGTAAGTGGGCCATTTCCCATCTTGGATGGGCTGTCGGTCAACCCGCCTTTAGCCTATCGTGTGCACAAGCGAGACCTGACCGCCGGCCGCCAAAATCTGGAGTGAGTGGTGCCATGACCGAACTGACGACATCTGCCCGGGCCGACGGGCAAGACGGGCACCTGAAGCGGCCTGCGATCTCCTTCGAGTTCTTTCCGCCCAAGACGGAAGAGATGGAGCGCAATCTCTGGGAGACCATCAACCGGCTCGCCCCGCTCGATCCGAAATTTGTCTCTGTGACTTACGGCGCCGGCGGCTCGACCCGTGAGCGGACCCACTCGACCATCGCCCGCATTCTGAAGGAGACCGCGCTGCTGCCGGCGGCGCACCTGACCTGCGTCGGCGCCTCGCGCGGCGAGATCGACGAGATCGTCGACCGCTATCACGAGGTCGGTGTCCGGCACATCGTCGGCCTGCGCGGCGATCCCGCCGGCGGCATCGGCACGCCCTATGCGAGCCATCCCGACGGCTATCAGAGCTCGGCCGAACTCGTCGCGGGGATCAAGAAGCGGCATGCCGACATCGAGGTGTCGGTCTCGGCCTATCCCGAGATGCACCCCGAGGCGCGCGACTTCGATGATGATATCGACACGCTCAAGGCCAAGGTGGATGCGGGCGCGACGCGCGCGATCACCCAGGTGTTCTTCGATAACGACCTCTACTTCCGCTATCTCGATCGCGTCCGCGCCCGCGGCATCAACATCCCGATCGTGCCGGGCATCATGCCCATGCACAATTTCAAGCAGGCGCGCAATTTCGTCACCCGCGCCGGCACCACCGTGCCGGACTGGTTCGCCGCGAAATTCGAAGGCCTCGACGAAGATGCCGAAACGCGGAAACTGGTGGCCGCGACCGTCGCAGCCGGCCAAGTGCAGAAGCTCGCCAAGCACGGCGTCGACACCTTCCATTTCTACACCATGAACCGTGCCGATCTCGTGTTCGCGATCAGCCATTTGCTCGGCATTCGCGCCAAGAGCGCCCAGAAGGCTGCGTGACAGACAATGACCGTACCCGTTTCCGCCAAACGAACTGCCCTCCTGAATGCCGCGCGCGAGCGTATTCTCGTGCTGGACGGTGCCATGGGCACGATGATCCAGAACCTGCAGTTCGACGAAGCCGCCTTCCGCGGCGAGCGCTTCAAGAATTTCCATCGCGACCTGCGCGGCAACAATGACCTGTTGATCCTGACCCAGCCGCAGGCGATCGAGGACATCCACGCGGCCTATTTGCGCGCCGGCGCCGACATCGTTGCGACCAACACCTTCTCGACCACCTCGATCGCGCAGGCCGATTACGACCTCACCGACATTGTTTATGAAATGGCGCGCGAAGGCGCCCGCCTCGCCGGCAATGCCGCCCGCCGCGTCGAGGCCGAGGACGGCAAGCCGCGCTTCGTCGCCGGCGCCATCGGCCCGACCAACCGCACCGCGTCGATCTCGCCTGATGTGTCCAATCCCGGCTACCGCGCCGTCACCTTCGACGATCTGCGCAAATCCTACGGCGAGCAGATCAACGGCATGCTCGACGGCGGTGTCGATCTGCTGCTGGTCGAGACCATCTTCGACACCTTGAACGCCAAGGCGGCGCTCTATGCGATCGCCGAGATCACCGAAGCGCGCGGCATCGACATGCCCGTGATGGTGTCGGGCACCATCACCGACAAGTCCGGCCGCCTGCTCTCGGGCCAGATGCCGGAAGCGTTCTGGAATTCGGTGCGGCACGCAAAACCCGTCACCATCGGATTCAACTGCGCGCTCGGCGCCGAAGATCTGCGCGCGCATATCGCGGATATCGGCCGCGTCGCCGATACACTCGTCTGCGCCTATCCGAACGCCGGCCTGCCCAACGAGTTCGGCCAGTACGACGAGACGCCGGAATACATGGCGCGCCTCGTCGGCGAGTTCGCCCGCGACGGCCTCGTCAACATCGTCGGCGGCTGCTGTGGCACCACGCCGGACCATATCGCGGCGATCGCCGCCGCCGTTGCCCCGCACAAGCCGCGCATCGTGCCGGAGATCGAACCGCGCTTGCGGCTATCCGGCCTGGAGCCGTTCATCCTGACTGATGCGATCCCGTTCGTGAACGTCGGCGAGCGCACTAACGTCACCGGCTCCGCCCGCTTCCGCAAGCTGATCACCGCCGGCGACTATACCGCAGCGCTCCAGGTCGCACGCGACCAGGTCGAGAACGGTGCGCAGATCATCGACGTCAACATGGACGAGGGGCTGCTCGATTCCGAAGCCGCGATGGTGACCTTCCTCAACCTCGTCGCCGCCGAACCCGACATCGCCCGCGTCCCCGTGATGGTCGATTCCTCGAAATTCTCGGTGATCGAAGCCGGCCTGAAATGCGTGCAGGGCAAGCCGGTCGTCAACTCGATCTCGATGAAGGAGGGCGAGGAGAAGTTCATCTTTGAGGCCAAGATCGCCCGCCGCCATGGCGCGGCTGTCGTGGTGATGGCGTTCGACGAGGTCGGCCAGGCCGATACGTTTGCGCGCAAGACCGAGATCTGCAAGCGCGCCTACGACATCCTGGTGAACAAGGTCGGCTTCTCGCCCGAGGACATCATCTTCGATCCCAATATCTTCGCGATCGCGACCGGCATCGAGGAGCACAACAATTACGGCGTCGACTTCATCGAGGCGACGCGCTGGATCCGCCAGAACCTGCCGGGCGCGCACATCTCGGGCGGCGTCTCCAACCTCTCGTTCTCGTTCCGCGGCAACGAGCCGGTGCGCGAGGCCATGCACTCGGTGTTCCTGTATCACGCTATCAAGGCTGGCATGGACATGGGCATCGTCAATGCCGGCCAGATGATCGTCTATGACGACATCGATGCCGAGCTGCGCCAGGTGTGCGAGGACGTCGTCCTCAATCGCGATCCGGGCGCGTCCGAGCGTCTGCTGGCGCTGGCGGAGAAATTCCGCGGCAACAAGACCCAGACCAAGGAAGCCGATCTGGCCTGGCGCGAATGGCCGGTGGAGAAGCGACTGTCGCATTCGTTGGTCCACGGCATCACCGAATTCATCGAGCAGGACACCGAGGAAGCCCGCAAGAAGTCCTCGCGCCCGCTCGACGTGATCGAGGGCCCGCTGATGGCCGGCATGAACGTCGTCGGCGATCTCTTCGGCGACGGCAAGATGTTCCTGCCGCAGGTGGTGAAATCCGCCCGCGTGATGAAGCAGGCAGTGGCCTGGCTGATGCCGTTCATGGAAGAGGAGAAGGCGCGCAACCTTGCGAACGGCATCGGCACGGAAGGCTCCTCCTCCGCCGGCAAGATCGTGCTCGCGACCGTCAAGGGCGACGTCCACGACATCGGCAAGAACATCGTCGGCATCGTGCTCCAGTGCAACAATTTCGAGGTCATCGATCTCGGCGTGATGGTGCCCGCCGCCAAGATCGTCGAGACCGTGAAGGCGGAGAAGGCCGACATCGTCGGGCTCTCCGGCCTGATTACGCCCTCGCTCGACGAGATGGCGTTCTTCGCCGGCGAATTGCAGCGCGAGGGCCTCAAGCTGCCGCTGCTGATCGGCGGCGCCACCACCAGCCGCGTGCATACGGCGGTCAAAATCGACCCGAGCTATCGCGCCGGTCCCGTCGTCCACGTCAACGACGCCAGCCGCGCCGTCGGCGTCGCCTCGTCGCTGCTGTCGCCGGAGAAGCGCGAGGCCTATGCCGCCGAGGTGCGCGCCGAATACGCAAAAATCTCGGACGCGCATCTGCGTGCGCAGGCCGACAAGAAGCGGCTGAAGCTGGCCGCCGCCCGCGCCAACCGCGTGCCGGTCGATTTCAACGCGAACAAGCCGGTCAAGCCGACCTTCCTCGGCATCAAGAGTTTCGACGATTACGATCTCGCCGAGCTCGTCGACTGCATCGACTGGACGCCCTTCTTCCAGACCTGGGAGCTCGCCGGCCGCTTCCCCGCGATTCTCGACGATGCCAAGGTCGGCGAGGTCGCGCGCTCGCTCTATGACGACGCACGCAAGATGCTCGACACCATCGTGAAGGAAAAATGGTTCCGGGCGCGTGCCACGATCGGCTTCTGGCCGGCGAACGCCGAAGGCGACGACATCGCGCTCTATGCCGACGAGAACCGCACGAAGAAGATCGCGACGCTGCACACGCTGCGCCAGCAACTCGAGAAGCGCGAGGGCCGCTTCAACGCCGCGCTCGCCGACTTCGTCGCGCCGGCCGGCGTGCCCGACTATATCGGTGGCTTCGTCGTCACCGCAGGGATCGGCGAGGATGCGGTGGCCGATCGCTTCAAGATGGCCAATGACGACTACTCCTCGATCCTGTGCAAGGCGTTGGCCGACCGGCTCGCCGAAGCCTTCGCCGAGCGCATGCATGCCCGCGTGCGCCGCGAGTTCTGGGCCTATGCGCCAGACGAGGCGCTGTCCACCGAAGACCTGATCCTGGAGAAGTACCAGGGCATCCGCCCCGCGCCGGGCTATCCCGCCCAGCCTGACCACACCGAAAAGGCGACGCTGTTCGAGCTGCTCGACGCCGAAAACACGGCCGGCGTGAAGCTGACCGAGAGCTTTGCGATGTGGCCGGGCTCCAGCGTGTCCGGGCTCTATTTCGCAAACCCTGCGAGCTATTATTTCGGCGTCGGCAAGATCGAGCGCGACCAGGTCGAGGACTATGCCGCGCGCAAGGGCATGAGCGTCGCGGAGACCGAGCGCTGGCTCGCGCCGGTGTTGAACTACATCCCGTCGCAACAGACCGACAACACCTTTGCGGCAACGCCGGCGAACGACGAGACGTCAAAGGACCTTGCCTCTCACCCGCCGGGCTGCACCTGCGCAGTGCATCTGGTCTGGCAGAAGAAGCGCGCGGGGGCGGGGTAGGCCCACCTGCCCAAACAAAAAATGCAAAAACAACCCCATGCACAGTAGAATGGGATTGAAAAGGTTGAGTGATTTCGGGCGCGTCGGAGCCGCGTTTGCGGCGTCGGGCAAAACAGGGGTAGGATTGCATCATCGGCTGCTGTGGCGGTCTTCGCACTCCGGCGGATAGGCGCGCCCTTCACCTTGCGCTCGGTTTCGTGCCCCGGCTCTGCGGCTCAGCGTTACCGGACGATGCTAAGCATCGCCTAGGCTACGCCGCGTCCGGGACACGAGAGTGCCTCACCCTTTCGGCGGCGCCAGCGGCTGCACGATCTCCTTAAAGGGCTCCAACGCCTCGCAGCGCTCGGCGTGGGCCGCGAGCGCCGGATAGCGCGAGGCGTCGAACAGCTGCGGATGCGCCTCGCGGGTGAAGCGGACGACGCAGGCCACCGCGACGTCGGCGTGGCCAATGCGCTCACCCAGCCAATATGGCGTCGTCACCTTGGCGCGCTCGACCTCGAGCACCTTGAGGACGTCGCCGATCTGCGCCTGGCAACGCTCGACCCATAGCGCGAGCTGCTCCTTCCGCAGCACGCGTTCATAAAGCAGGCTCACCGCCTTGTCGCCAAGGCCGGACGCGAGCGCGCAGATGCGCAAATGCTTGCGCCGCTCGGTGCCGCTGCGCGGCAGCATCGCCTTCTCGGCGCCGACGAGGTCGTCGAGATAATCCAGGATGATCGTGCTCTCGATCAGCGCCTCGCCGTCATCGAGCACCAGCGTCGGCACCCGGCGCAGCGGATTGTATGGCGCGATCTTGTCGGCGTCGCCGAAGGTCGACCACGGCTTGTGCTCGAAGGCGAGGCCGTAGAGCCGCAGCGCAATCGCGACGCGGCGGACGAAGGGGGAATCATATTGGCCGATCAGGAACATGGTTCTCGCGCTTCCCGGTTGGACGAGGCAGGGCCGATCAGTCTCCACGACCAACTCGGTGCGGCGCAACAGATATCTTGGAAATGGTGCGTTGCGCCGGCTGCAACGACGCCGGCGACAGCGTCACGCGGTCAAAGCCCGTCCTGGATCGATCGCTTGATCGCGGCGATGGCCGTCTCGTTGCGCTTGTACATCGTCCACTGCTTGATCCGCTTGGCGCGCACCAGCTTGGCTGATGTGAGCACCCGCATGTGCTCGCTCACTGTCGGCGCGCTGACGCCGAGCTTTTCGGCGATCAGCAATCCGCAGACGCCGTCCTCGACCAGGTCGCCATCGGCCTGCTCGCGAAAATGCTTCCTGGGATCCCGCAGCCATTCCAGGATCTGCAGGCGGCGTTCGTTGGCGAGCGCGCGCAAGGCGATGGCAAATTTCATTTAGTCATTTTGCTAATTACCTAATTGATGTCAACTCTGCCTTGCGCTAGTCTGGAGGGCATCATGACAGCGACAATGGACATCGACATCACGCGGGAGCGGATTGCGGCGACCGAGGCCGTCATCCGCCCGCATATCAGGCGTACGCCGCTTGTTCAGGCCGATCTCGCCGATTTCGGCCTGCCCGGGGCGCCTCTCACGCTCAAGCTCGAGATGCTGCAGCATTCCGGATCGTTCAAGGCGCGCGGCGCCTTCGCCAATCTGTTGCTACGGCCGGTGCCGCGGACCGGTGTCGTCGCTGCGTCCGGCGGCAATCACGGCGCGGCCGTGGCCTATGCGGCGCAGCGGCTCGGCCTTCCCGCCACGATCTTCGTGCCTGACATCACCTCGCCGGCCAAGGCCGAGCGCATTCGAAATTATGGCGCCAAGCTCGTGATCGCGGGCAACCGCTACGCCGATGCGCTCGCCGCGAGCGAAGCCCATGTCGCGCAGACCGGCGCGCTGGCCGTCCATGCCTATGACCAGGCCGAAACCCTGCTCGGCCAGGGCAGCGTCGGACTGGAATTGGAGCAGGATGCGCCCGGCATCGACACGCTGCTGGTGGCGGTGGGCGGCGGCGGACTGGTCGGCGGCATTGCCGCGTGGTACGCTGGCAAGACGCGCATCGTCGCGGTCGAGCCGGAGCAATCGCCAACCCTGCACACGGCGTTCGAAGCGGGCGCCCCGGTCGATGCGCCGGCCGGCGGTCTTGCCGCCGACAGCCTTGCACCACGGCGCGTCGGCGAACTGATGTTTCCGATCGCGCGGGCCCATGTCGAGCGCGTCGTCCTGGTCAGCGACGACGCGATCCGGCAGGCCCAGGCCGCGCTGTGGTCGCATCTGCGCCTGGTGGCCGAGCCCGGCGGTGCAGCCGCCTTTGCCGCGGTGCTCTCCGGCCGCTATCGTCCCTCACCTACCGAACGCGTTGCGGTTCTGGTCTGCGGCGCCAATACAACGGCGGTGAATTTCGATAGCTGAGAAGGAGTGACATGACGGGCCCACGCGGACTGATGCTGATATTGATCCTGCTGCCGATCATCGGCGCTGCCCACGCGCAGGATCGCCCGATCGGCTTCCTAACGCCGTCGAAGAACATCGCCTGCGAGTTCTTCACCGATAATGGTCAGGGTGTGTTCCGCTGCGACATCATGAACATGGACGCGTGACCGCGCCGCCACGCCGATTGCGAGTTCGACTATGGCCACGCCTGCGAGATAAGCGCGAAGGGCGCCGCAGGGGGCGTCTGCGCCGGCGACACCGTGATGGACACCTCGCTGCCAGTGCTGGCCTATGGCGAGGTGTGGCAGCACGGAGGATTTACGTGCCGGTCGGAGCAGACGGGGTTGACTTGCTTCAACGCGATGCAGCGGAGGTCTTCGCTGGCAGGGGGGAGGCAGGAAGTGTTTTGAGCTCGGATGAAGCTTAGCGAAATGCGAGGACGCTGCCCCGGCTCACGCTACGCTCATCCGGGTCACGAACTAAACCCTAAACAGCAGGTCGGAAAGCAATCGCGAATTTATTGAATTCCTCGTCGGATTTGCACTGGGATGAGCTGCGGAGCTGTCGATCGACAGTGCGCTTACGTGACGACGACGAGACATGAATCCTGCAAGTCTCTTGCTTATAGCAAACGCACTGCTACTCGCTGGATTTGGGTTAGGGTTAGGGCTCAGCCAAACAGCAAAGGCCCGCCTAATTTCGAAATCGGAGAATAGCTGAATGAAAAGATCCTCACCACCGACCAATTTACTTGTTGCGGAGATCTGCGCTGGCACAAGCACCTTGTACCTGCGACGCTCGTCCACCCAACCGTTCTTGATGTCACGTTTTACATCCGAATAGCTCTCTCCTTTCTCATGCCAGGACGATAAGCGCAAGAACAGATCAGTGTCCGGATGAATGTAATGCTTGCGGGCGATCTTCCTAGAAATCGGATAGCCACGATAGACGTGATAGAGTTCGAACTCTTCGAAAATCGACCTAATCTGATTACTTTTTCCGCTGTTCTGATCGGCAAGAAGCATCACTAACGTGTCTATTATCCTTGACGACATCGCCTCTCCTTTTGAATTATGCGCTCACATCCTCTACTCTCGATTTGATCTTTTCGGCGTCTGATTCATTCGTAGCGACGCTGAACCGGTAGCCAGCACCTTCGAAATCCAAATATCGACTTACACTTGTTTCGCTTCCGTCATGAAAGACAATTCGAGCTTCACACAGCGTCGGACCGTAGGCATTCGTTCGAACGGCAAAATTGTCGGTCCCATTCGTAACAACGAACTTCGTACCATATTCATTCTGCTTGAGCCCGAAGTGTTGACCAAAATAGTATTGGACTTCCCTGACATCGTTCAAATGACCGAAGTTCTTATGGGAAAGAAGGTACACCGTGATGTCGTATGTAGGGAGCTTGTTGAACGGATGGAATTGTCCCGATGGCCGAGTCCTATGAACAAGAAATAGATTCTTGTTGTCCCTGTAACTCTTGTGCCGCTTATCAAATAGAAATTTGTCTGCTGGGACTTGCGTGTACTCAGAGCCATTCCGCAAATCAAGCGCGTCTATCTGAATCGCGCGAAACTCAAAATCCTTCCATTTTAACGCGGCTCCAGAAGCTAGCTGCCGCTGAAATTGCAGAGCGATGGATCGTAGCTCTCTGCGGAAATAGACAAGGATTACTAGAAGTGCCGCCGGCCATGCAAAGCCCGCCAGTGCTGTAAGAAAATTATTGAATTCAGCCATATCAACTTCTCAAGAAGAAATTTGAAACAACAATTGTAGGTTGACATCAACCACGAAGCAATCCGTCCTAGCAAATTTCTAACAAGCCGAAGCCCGGATTGCGCGACACTCCATCCGGGCTACAACTCCGCCGCACGTTGATGAGCCGATTGGAAGCGACGGCGCCCGCCCACACGCCGTCACTGCGAGCCCCGCGAAGCAACCCAGAATTGGTTGCGGAGCGGCACCCTGGATTGCTTCGTCGCAAGCGCTCCTCGCAATGACAGTCCGGAGGCAGTCGCGCGCTACTCAATGATCGGCACATGCTGTGCCGCATCGCGCCGTGCCGTGCCGTCGAGGCGCGGATCGTCGGCGATTTCTATCTGACGGCGGAAGGGGCGGAAGCCGGAGCGCTGGTAGAAGGCAACGGCGGAGGGATGATCGAGCGTGCAGGTGTGGACCCAGACGCGGCGGACGTTGCGCGACCAGGCGCGCTCCAGTGCGCGGTTCATCAGGAAGCGGGCGGCGCCGGTGCCGATCAGGCCAGAGGTGACGCCGAAATAGGCCAGCTCGCACTGCCCGGGCTCGCGGAAGTCGAGCTCGAGCAGGCCTTCGTCGCGGCCGTCTGCGACCAGTGCATAGACCTCGATATCCGGGGCGTGGATGATTGCTGCGAGCTCTGTGTCGCTCATGCGGGCGCGCGAGAACCATAGCCAGTCCTCGCCGACGCGGCGGAAGAGATCGCGGTACCAATCAAGTGCAGGGGCATCGACCTTGCGCAGCGACCACGCGCCGGGCGGATCGTCGCGGCGCGCGGGCCGTGCGGTCATTTCCAGATGGGTGACGACGGCGGCGATCTTGCCGGCGGGGACATCGGAATAGCCGTCGGGGAGAGTCATTTGTTCTCACACCGTGTAGCCCGGTTGGAGCGAAGTGCAATCCGGGATTTGTGCCACAAGCGACAGCAGTCCCGGATTTCGCTGCGCTCCATCCGGGCTACGAGTCTGCCACTACCCCTCCCCCTCGTCGCTCGCCAGCACGCCCTTCACCGCCCTTGCCCACCCCGCCAGCTTCCGCTCGCGTGTCGCCTGGCTCATGTTCGGCTTGAAGCGGTGCTCCAATCGCCAATTGTCGGCGAACTTCGTCGGCTCGGGATAGACGCCGGCGTTGAGGCCGGCGAGATAGGCGGCGCCCAGCGCCGTGGTCTCCTGGATCACGGGGCGGTCGACGGGGGCATCGAGCAGATCGGCGAGACGCTGCATGGTCCAGTCCGACGCGGTCATGCCGCCGTCGACGCGGAGCACGACGCTGGCGGTCTCCGAGCTCGGCCAATCCGCGCGCATCGCAGCCCAGAGATCGAAGGTCTGGTAGCAGACGCTTTCCAGCGCGGCGTGGGCGAGCTCGGCGGGGCCGGTGTTGCGGGTGAGGCCGAACAGCGCGCCGCGCACGCGCGGATTCCAGTAGGGCGCGCCCATGCCGACGAAGGCGGGAACGAGATAGACGCTCTGCATGGAGTCGGACTGGTCGGCGAGCGGTCCGGTCTCGGCGGCGTGCTTGATAATGCCGAGACCGTCGCGCAGCCATTGCACCGCTGAGCCCGCCACGAAGATCGAGCCTTCCAGCGCGTAGGTGCGTTTTCCCTCGAGCTGATAGGCAACGGTGGTCAGCAGCTTGTTCTTGGAGACAACCGGCGTGGTGCCGGTGTTGAGCAGGGCAAAACAGCCGGTGCCGTAGGTCGACTTCATCATGCCCGGGCGGAAGCAGGCTTGACCGATGGTCGCCGCCTGCTGGTCGCCGGCGATGCCGGAGATGGCGATGGCGCCACCGAACAGATCGGGCGTGCTCTCGCCGAAGCGGGCGGAGGAATCCTTCACCTCGGGCAACATCGAGCGCGGCACGCCGATGATCTCCAAGAGCTCGTCGTCCCACTGGCCGGTGTGGATGTTGAACAGCAGCGTGCGCGATGCGTTGGTGGCGTCGGTGGCGTGCACCTTGCCGCCGGTGAGGCGCCAGAGCAGGTAGCAATCGACGGTGCCGAACATCAGCTCGCCGCGGGCGGCGCGCGCGGGCGCCGGGAACGTGGTCGAGGATCCACGCGACCTTGGTGCCGGAGAAATAGGGATCGATGATCAGGCCGGTCTTCTGCGAGATCACGGGCTCGCGGCCTTCCGCCTTCAGTTTGGCGCAAATGTCGGCGGTGCGGCGGTCCTGCCAGACGATGGCGCGGTGCACGGCCTGCCCGGTGGCGCGGTCCCACACCACCGTGGTCTCGCGCTGGTTGGTGATGCCGATCGCGGCGATGTCCTTCGCGCTGATGCCGGCCTGCTCGATCGCCTCGCGGCAGACCATCACCGTCGAGGTCCAGATGTCCTCCGGCTCGTGCTCCACCCAGCCCGAAGCCGGAAAATGCTGCGGGAATTCCTGCTGCGCTTTGGCAGCAATCGAGATATCGCCGCGGAACACGATCGCACGCGAGGAGGTGGTGCCCTGGTCGATGGCAAGGACGAAAGACATGGCGGCTTACCTTGGCGGTTTTCCCTGGAGGGGTCATCAAGTCGCGCCAAAGGGAGCGGATTAGGGCGGCAAGGTCAAGGTTGGATGCAGGCGAGCGGCTACTTCCCTTCTCCCCTTGTGGGAGAAGGTGGCGCGAAGCGCCGGATGAGGGGTTCTATCGGCGAAGAATAATGCGAGAGGGGGCCACACGCGGAGAGAGACCCCTCACCCGTCTCGCCGCTGCGCGGCGATCCACCCTCTCCCACAAGGGGAGAGGGAAAGCAGGCCTACACCGCCGCCGTGGTCACACCGCCGTCGATGACGATGGTCTGTCCGGTCATGAAGCTCGATGCGTCCGAGGCGAGGTAGGCTACGGCGCCGGCGATTTCGTCGGGTTCGCCGATGCGGCGGAGCGGGGTGGTGGCGGTGCGGCGCTTCAGATTGGCTTCGTCTTCCCAGAGCGCGCGGGCGAAATCGGTCTTGACGAGGCCCGGTGCGATGCAGTTGACGCGGACGCCTTTCGGGCCCCACTCGCCGGCGAGCGAGCGGCACAGCGCGAAATCGGCCGCCTTGGAGATGCCGTAGGCACCGATCACGGTGGAGCCGCGCAGGCCGCCGATCGAGGAGATGATGACCACGGAGCCCTTGCCGCGCTCCGCCATTTGCGGGATGGCGAGCGCGGAGAGCCAGATGTTGCTCTTGACGTTCGAGCCCATGATCTTGTCGAAGGCTTCGTCCGTGATGTCGAGCAGCGGGCCGTAATAGGGATTGACGGCGGCGTTGCAGACGAGGATGTCGATCTTGCCGTAATGCTTGGTGGCGCCTGCGATCAGTGCCTCGACCTCGGCCTTGCGGGCGATGTTGCAGGGGATGACGGTGGCATCGCCGCCGGCCGCGATGATGCCGTCGGCGACTTCCTGGCAGGCGTCGGCCTTGCGCGAGGAAACGACCACCTTGGCGCCGAGCCTGGCAAGGAGTTCGGCGGAGGAGCGGCCGATGCCGCGGCTGGAGCCGGTGACCACGGCGACCTTGCCGGTGAGATCGAACGGGGTGTTTTTCATTTGTTCGCCTTCTTCCTGGTCATTCCGGGGCGCCACGAACTCGCGAGCTATGGTGCGCAAGTGCGCACCTGAGAATCCATTTCACTACGCGTACTGCCGCCCGATGGATCCCGGGTTCGCGCTACGCGCGCCCCGGGATGACAGCGTGGCTAGATCAACCCGCCCGCGTCGGCGACGCGGCGCTGGTGGTAGTCGGTGTCGCCGAACGAGTTCTCGATCATGGTGAGGCGCTTGAAGTAGTGGCCGATCTTCGCCTCCATGGTCATGCCGATGCCGCCGTGGAGCTGGATCGCCTGCTGTCCCACGAATTTCAGCGACTTGCCGATCTGCACCTTGGCCGCGGCGATCGCGTTGCTGCGCTCCTTGGCGTTGTCGAAATCGTTGGCCATGGTCGCGAACATCGACATCGAACGGGCCTGCTCGGCGGCGACGAACATGTCGGAGGCGCGGTGCTGCAGCGACTGGAACGAGCCGATCGCGACGCCGAACTGCTTTCGGGTCTTGATGTACTCGACGGTGGTCTTGAGCGACTCGTCCATCAAGCCGACCGCCTCGGCGCACAGCGCGACGCGGGCTTCGTCGACCACCCGCTCGATCAACGCGAGGCTGTCGTCGGGATTGCCGAGCACGGCATCAGCGCCGACCTCGACACCGGTGAAGGTGATGTCGGCGGCGTGCAGGCCGTCCTGCGTCGGGTAGGACTTCTTCGTCACGCCCTTGGCATTCGCCGGCACCAGGAACACGCCGATTCCGGTCTTGTCGCGGCGCTCACCCTTGGTGCGCGCGGTGACGACGAGCGTGTCGGCGTTCTCGCCGTTGAGCACGACGAACTTCTCGCCGTCGATGATCCAGCCGTCGCCCTTCTTCTTCGCCGTGGTCGAGACGTCGAACAGATCGTAGCGCGAGTTCTTCTCGAGCTGGGCGAACGCCAGCGTCTTGCTGCCGTCGATGATCCCCGGCACATGCGCGGCCTTCTGCGCATCGGAGCCGGCATGGCGCAGGAAGCCGCCGCCGATCACGACCGTTGCCAGATACGGCTCGAGCACCAGCGCCTTGCCGAGCGCCTCCATCACGATCATGGTTTCGACGCCGCCGCCACCGAAGCCGCCATCCGCCTCGCTGAACGGCAGGCCGAGCAGGCCCTGCTCGGCGAGCTTGAGCCAGACGGTTTTGCTCCAGCCGCCCTTCTCCGCCATGTATTTCTTGCGGCTCTCGAAATCGTAGGAGTCGGTCAGCAGGCCGTCGATGCTTTCCTTGAGAAGCCGCTGCTCCTCGTTTAGATCAAAATCCATTTCTCTTTCCTCGTACCCGGACTTATTTGGCTTCGTCATTCCGGGATGGCCCGAAGGGCCGGACCCGGAATCCATCTCACCTCAGCGTATGCGGCCCGATGGATTCCGGGTTCGCGACTTCGTCGCGCCCCGGAATGACGGTGGACTATTGCCCTCTCCGCCTTCGCGGAGAGGAAACGGATCACAGCCCCAGCACCGCCTTGGCGATGATGTTGCGCTGGATCTCGTTGGAGCCGCCGTAGATCGAGACCTTGCGGTTGTTGAAGTAGCTCGGCGCGATCTGGGCGGTCCAGTCCATGGCTTCGTTCGAGCCGTCGTCGCCGTGCACGTCGTAGGGCGCGGCGAACGGGCCGATCACTTCCATGAGCAGCTCGGTGGTGGTCTGCTGGATCTCGGAGCCCTTGATCTTCAGCACGGAGGATGCCGGATTGGGCTTGCCCTTGCCGTGCTTGCCCTCGTCGGCGACGACGCGCAACTGGGTCAGCTCGAGCGCCTTCAGCTCGATCTCGCAGGCCGCCAGCTTCTCGCGGAACGCCGCATCCTGGATGATCGGCTTGCCCGCGGATTCGACCTTGCCGGCGAGATCCCTGATGCGGCGCAGCCGCTCCTTGGAGACACCGACGCGGGCGATGCCGGTGCGCTCGTTGCCGAGCAGAAATTTGGCGTAGTCCCAGCCCTTGTTCTCCTCGCCGATCAAATTCTCGATCGGAACCTCGACGTCGTCGAAGAAGACTTCGTTGACTTCATGGCCGCCGTCGATGGTCTGGATCGGGCGCACGGTGACGCCCTTGGACTTCATCGAGAACACGATGAAGGAGATACCCATCTGCTTCTTGGCGTTGTTGTCGGTGCGGCAGAGGCAGAAGATCATGTCGGCGTGCTGCGCCAAGGTGGTCCAGGTCTTCTGGCCGTTGATGATCCACTTGTCGCCACGGCGCTCGGCCTTGGTCTTCAGCGAGGCGAGGTCGGAGCCCGAGCCCGGCTCGGAGAAGCCCTGGCACCACCAATCGTCGACATTGGCGATGCGCGGCAGGTACTTCTTCTTCTGCTCCTCATTGCCGAAGGTGTAGATGACCGGGCCGACCATGCTGACGCCGAAGGCGAGCGGCTGCGGCGCCGGATAGGACTGCAGCTCCTCGTTGAAGATGTAGTGCTGCACGGAGGTCCAGCCCGTGCCGCCATATTGCTTGGGCCAGTGGCTGACGCCCCAGCCCTTCTTATTGAGGATGCGCCACCAAGTCACCATCTCGTCCTTCGAGAGGTGGCGGCCCTCGACCATCTTGCGCCGCGTATCCGGCGGCACGTTGTCGCGGAAGAACTGCCGCACTTCCTCGCGAAACGCCTGCTCTTCTTTCGTGAATGCGAGATCCATCGGATCCTCCTGTGAATTACTGCAAAATCTCGAACAGCCCGGCCGCGCCCATGCCGCCGCCGACGCACATGGTGACGACCGCGTATTTCGCCTTGCGGCGGCGGCCTTCGATCAGGGCATGGCCGGTGAGACGCGCGCCCGACATGCCGTAGGGATGGCCGACCGCGATCGCGCCGCCGTCGACGTTGATCTTCTCGGGGTCGATGCCGAGCTTGTCGCGGCAATACAGCACCTGCACCGCGAACGCTTCGTTGAGCTCCCAGAGGCCGATATCGTCGACGGTGAGGCCGTGGCGCTTGAGCAGGCGCGGCACGGCGAAGACCGGGCCGATGCCCATCTCGTCCGGCTCGCAGCCGGCCGAGACGAAGCCGCGGAAGATGCCGAGCGGCGCAAGACCGCGCTTGGACGCTTCCTTGTCGCTCATGATCACACTGGCGCTGGCGCCGTCCGAGAGCTGGCTGGCATTGCCGGCGGTGATCGAAAAGCCTTCGCCGCGCACCGGCTTGAGGCCGGCGAGGCCCTCGATCGTGGTCTCGGGACGCGGACCCTCGTCCTGCGACAGCGTGACGTCCTTCATCGAGACAGTGCCGGTCGCCTTGTCGGTGACCGCCATCTGCGTCGTGATCGGCGCGATCTCGTCCTTGAACTTGCCGCCCTGCTGGGCCGCGGCGGTGCGGCGCTGGCTCTCCAGAGAATATTCGTCCTGCTTCTCACGCGAGATACCGTAGCGCTTGGCGACGACTTCCGCCGTGTCGATCATGGGCATGTAGACCTCGCCCTTGATCTTGAGCAGCGCCGGGTCCTGGGCGTGGAAGCCGTTCATCTTGTCGTTCTGCACCAGCGAGATCGACTCGCCGCCGCCGCCGACCGCGATCTCGACGCCGTCGAAGATCACCGAGCGCGCGGCGAGCGCGATCGCCTGCAGGCCCGAGGCGCATTGGCGGTCGATCGTGGTCCCGGCGACGGTGACGGGAAGGCCGGCGCGAAGCAGCGCCTTGCGCGCGATGTTGCCGCCGGTCGCGCCCTGCTGCAGCGCGGCGCCCATCACGACGTCCTCGATCTCCTTCGGATCGACTTTCGCGCGCGCGACGGCTTCGCCAATGGCGTGGCCGAGCAGCGTGGCGCCCTCGGTGGCGTTGAGCGCGCCGCGATAGGCCTTGCCGATCGGGGTACGGGCGGTGGAAACGATGACGGCGTCGGTCAAGAACGACCTCCTGATGCGTGTTGAACGGATTGTGACGGTTTCTGCTGCTGGCGCAATTCGTGGCGCGACAATTTTCCGACCGGCGTGCGCGGCAAATCGTCGACGAATTCGACGGCGGCCGGCAATTCATGCTTGCCGAGCTTGCCGGCGACCTGGGTGCGCAGCTCGTCGAGCGAGAACGGCTTTGCGTCCGGCTTCAGCTTGATGAAGGCTTTGGCGGCTTCGCCCCGATATTGGTCGGGAATGCCGAGCACGATCACTTCGTGCACGCCCGGGATGGTGTAGATCGCCTGCTCGATCATCTGCGGATAGACGTTGAAGCCGCCGGAGATGATCATGTCCTTCTTGCGATCGACCAGGAAGAAATAGCCGTCGGTGTCGACATAGCCGATGTCGCCGGTGAGGAAGCGGCCGTCGACGAAGGCGTCGGTAGATCCCTCCGGCTTGTTCCAGTAGCCCTTGGTGACGTTCGGGCCCTTGATGCGGATCTCGCCGACCTCGCCCGGCGGCAGCACGCGCCTGGGATCGTCCAGGGCAACGACGTCGAGCTCGATGCCCGGCAGCATCAGGCCGATCGAACCGGGCTTCTCCGGGCCCGTGGGCGGATGACCGGTGCCGGGCGAGCAGGTCTCGGTCATGCCCCAGCCGCTCTTCAGCTTCTTGCCGACCTTGCGCTCGAAGAAGCTCGCGATCTCCACCGGCAGCGGCGCGCCGCCGGAGCCGATGGTGGCGAGCGAGGAGAAGTCGCGCCTGTCGAGATCGGGGAGCGCGGCGATCGCGATCCACATCGTCGGCACGCCCGGAAAGTAAGTCGCGCGCTTGACCTCGATGTCGCGCATCACGGCTTCGACGTCGAAGCGCTGATGCAGCGAGATCAGATTGCCGCGGCTGAGCGAGGACAACAGCACGACGGTGAGCGCATAGATATGAAACAGCGGCAGCACGCAGATCACGCGCTCGATCACCTCGCCGCGCGCGGCGCGGTTCGGCTTGCCCCAGACATCGTAGATCGACACGGCCGAGGTGAGATTGCCGTGGGTCAGCATCGCGCCCTTGGGCAGGCCGGTGGTGCCGCCGGTATATTGCAGCAGCGCGACATCGTCGGCCGTCACGGACGGCCATTGCGCAGGGGTAGCCGCGCCCTCGACGAAGGCCTTGAAGGTGACGATGCGGGGATCATCGGGGATCGCCGCCTGCGGCGTGCCGACCTTGCCCCAATGATCGTCCTCGCAGACGACGAGGCGATCGATCAGTCCCTTGTCCAGGAATTTCAGCGCGGTCGGCAACAAGGCCTGGAGGTTCGAGGTGACGAGCAGGCGCGAGCCGGAATCCGAGACCTTGTGGGTCAGCGCGATCTCGCCGTCGAGCGGCGACAGATGCGCAACGCGAGCGCCCGCCTTCAGCGCGCCGAAGAAGTTGACGGGGTGGTCAGGCGAATTGCCGAGAAACAGCGCGATCGACGTACCCTTGCCGCAGCCGGCGCGGAGGTATGCCGCGGCGGCGCGCTCGGCCATCGCGGCGAGCTCGGTATAGGTGATCGGACGGTCTCGAAATTCCAGCGCGGTGCGCGGGCCGTAGTCGGCAGCTGCCTTCGACAACAGGTCGGGCAACGTGCCCTGGACGATGGTGTCGTCCCAACGCACGCCCTCGGGATAAAACTGTTCGCCGGGATGGGTCATTATTTGCATCACACTCGGTCGTCATTCCGGGGCGATGCGAAGCATCGAACCCGGAATCCATTGGGCCGCACGCCCTGAGGACAGATGGATTCCGGGCCTGGCCCTTCGGGCCATCCCGGAATGACATGCGGATAGAATACGGCCATCAAGCCGCCTTCGACGCCGCCGCCAGCGAAGCGAAGGTCTTGCCTTCGGCCGCGAGCTTCTTCAGCAGCGGGGCGGGCTCGAGGCTCGGATCGTTGGTCTCCTTGGCATAGAAGGCCAGGCGATCGGCGATGTGCTTGAGGCCGACGCTGTCGGCCCAGAACATCGGGCCGCCGCGGTAGATCGGCCAGCCATAACCGTAGAGCCAGACCACGTCGATGTCGGAGGGACGCGCCGCGATGCCCTCCTCCAGGATCTTCGCGCCCTCGTTGATCATCGGATACATCATGCGCTCGAGGATCTCCTCGTCGCTGACGATTCGCTTCTTGCGGCCAAGACGCAACAGCGTCTCGTCGATCAACTTCTCGACCTCCGGATCTGGCATCGGCGCGCGGGAGCCGGCTTCGTACTTGTAATAGCCCTTGCCGGTCTTCTGGCCGAAGCGGCCGGCTTCGCACAGCGCGTCCGCGATCTCCGACTTGATGCCGCGATCTTTCCGCGAGCGCCAGCCGATGTCGAGGCCGGCGAGGTCACCCATCGCGAACGGTCCCATCGGCATGCCGAATTTTGTCACGACGGCATCGACCTGCTGCGGCAGGGCGCCCTCGAACAGCAACTTCTCGGACTGCTTGCCGCGCTGGGCGAGCATGCGGTTGCCGACAAAACCGTCGCAGACGCCGACCACGGCCGGCACCTTCGCGATCTTGCGCGCGATGGAGACGGCCGTGACAAGAGCGTCCGGCGCCGTCTTGTCGGCGCGCACGATCTCGCACAGCTTCATAACGTTGGCCGGCGAGAAGAAGTGCATGCCGAGCACGTCCTGCGGACGCTTGGTCGACTTCGCGATCTCGTCGATGTTGAGGTAGGAGGTGTTGGAGGCGAGCACGGCGCCGGGCTTGACGTATTGGTCGAGCTTGCCGAACACTTCCTTCTTCACCGCCATGGTCTCGAACACGGCTTCGATGACGAGGTCGGCATCGCCGACATTCTCGATGCCGACGACGCCGTTGATCAGCGCCATGCGCTTGGCGGGCGCGTCAGCCGGGATGCCGCCGCGCGCCGCGGTCGCTTCCCAGTTCTTCTGCATGATGCCCATGCCGCGCTTGAGCTGCTCCTCACCGGTCTCGATCAGCGTGACGGGGATGCCGGCATTGGCAAAGGACATCGCGATGCCGCCGCCCATGGTGCCGGCGCCGAGGATGGCGACGCGGTTCACGGGGCGCGACTTTGTGCCTTCAGGGACGCCGGCGATCTTGGCGGCTTCGCGCTCGGCGAAGAAGGCATAACGCTGCGCCTTGGACTGATCGCTGGCGACGAGCTTCAGGAAGCCCTCGCGCTCCTTCTTCAGACCTTCGTCGAAAGGTAGGTCAATGGCGTAGCCCACGGCGTCGGCGGCGGCGAACGGCGCCTCCAGGCCGCGCGACTTCTTGGTCATGGCGGCGACCGCATTGGTGAAGATCGAGCGGTCGGCCTTGGCGGCTGCGATCTTGGAATCGTCGTCGCGCAGCCGCCGCAGCGGACGCTTCTCGGCCAGCAGCTTGCGCACGAAGGCTTCGCCGCCCGATGCCGGTCCCTCGACGATCTCCTCGATCAGGCCGTTCTTCAGCGCTTCCGCAGCACCGATGGGATCGCCGCCGACGATCATCTTGACGGCGAGCTCGGGACCAACCGCGCGCGGCAGGCGCTGGGTGCCGCCGGCGCCCGGCAGCAGACCGAGCTTCACCTCGGGCAGGCCGAGCTTGGCTTCCTTGACGGCGACGCGGAAATGACAGGCGAGCGCGACCTCGAGGCCGCCGCCGAGCGCGGTGCCGTGGATCGCTGCAACCACCGGCTTCGGCGAGTTCTCGATCTCGGAGAGCACGTCGTTGAGGGCGGGCGGCTTCGGCGGCTTGCCGAATTCGGTGATGTCGGCACCTGCAATGAAGGTGCGGCCGGCGCAGGTCAGCAGGATGCCCTTGATGGCGGGATCGGCGATTGCGGCCTTGACGCACTCCAGGATGCCACCGCGGACTGCGGCACTCAGCGCGTTGACCGGAGGGCTGTTGACCGTGACGATCCCGACCTCGTCATGACGCTCAAGCTTGACCACTTCGCTCACGGTGTTCCCTCCTTGGTGGGGATTAACTTTTGTTCGATTTCGCGGTGCGGAATTTAATTCCGCATCTTGACGGCAGGGTTATTTTGAAGCACGTGGCTTGTCAACGACTCCGCGCAAGAAGCAGATCAGGGATGAAGCGTACAGGAAAGAAGACTGCGACCGATCGGAATTTCGTCGTCGCGCTTTCCCGCGGACTGGACGTATTGCGAGCATTCCACCCCAATGACGGCCTTCTCGGCAATCAGGAGATTGCGGCGCGCACCAATCTGCCGAAGCCGACGGTGTCGCGGCTGACCTACACGCTGACCAAGCTGGGTTATCTTGCGCCGGTTCCCCGCTTCGAGAAGTACCAGCTCACGCCCGCCGCAATGTCGCTCGGCTACGCTGCGCTCGCCAATCTCGGCGTTCGGCATTTGTCCGAGCCGTTCCGCGAGGACGTGATGCGCGCGACCGGCGGCGCCGTCGCCGTCGGCGGGCGCGACCGTCACAGCATGATCTATTTCGGGCAAAGCCGCGGCAGCGAGACGGTCGGCGTTCAACTTGACGTCGGCTCCCGCGTGCCGATTGCAACCAGTGCGATGGGCCGCGCCTATTTCTGGGCGCTCGACGACGACGACCGCGCGGAGCTGTCGCGTCTGTTGCGCGAGCATTACGGCAGCCGCTGGCCCAAGATGCGCGACGGGCTGGAACGTTCTGGCGAAACCGTCGCGAAATACGGCTTTGCGATTTCGGTCGGTGACTGGCACGACGACATCGGCGCCGCCGGCGTCGCACTCAAGCTCAACGACGGAACCGGACCTTACGCATTCAATTGCGGCGCGCCCGCATTCCGCTTCACGGAAGAGCGTTTGATCAACGACATTGGACCGCGTCTCCTAGCGATGGTAAGGAACATCGAAGCGGCGCTCGGGGGTCTGATGCCGCATTCCAAAAAAGACGTCAGCAAAAAGCTGAAATCAGGAGGGAAAGTTGCGCGTTTGGCCGAGGGGATCAGATAGTCTTTGTCATCGTCGGGAGCGGTTCGCATCGCCCCTTCGCTCACTGAACGACGTGAGCGAGACGAGATGACGCAGGCACAGCTCGCGCAGGGGACATCGCCCCTGCTCGCGGTTCGCGACGTCAGCGTCGTGTTCGGCGGCATTGTCGCGCTCAACGGTGTGTCCTTTGACATGCACAAGGGCCAGATCCTCGGCTTGATCGGGCCCAACGGCGCCGGCAAGACCACGCTGTTCAACTGTCTGTCCCGGCTCTATCAGCCCTCGTCCGGCGACATTCTGATGGAAGGCGCAAGCATACTGACGCGGCCGCCGCACCGGATCGCCGAGATCGGGATTGGCCGCACATTCCAGAACGTGGCGCTGTTTCCGAACCTCTCGGTGATGGACAATGTCCGCGTCGGCACGCACGCCCGGACCTCCAGCGACATCATCAGCGACTCGCTGCGCCTCGCCTGGATCCGCCGCAGCGAGACCGACGTCAACAAGAAGGTGCACGAGATCCTCGCCTACCTCGACCTCGAGGACGTCGCCCACACCGTCGTGTCCGGGCTGCCCTTCGGCACGCAGAAGCGCGTCGAGCTGGCCCGCGCGCTCGCGGCCGACCCGAAGATCCTGCTGCTCGACGAGCCCGCCGGCGGCCTCAATCACGAGGAAGTCTACGTGCTCGGCGACCTCATCCGCCGCATTCGCGACGAGCGCCATATGACGGTGCTGCTGGTCGAGCACCACATGGGCCTCGTGATGTCGATCGCCGATCACGTCGTCGCGCTGAATTTCGGCAAGAAGCTCGCGGAAGGCACGCCGGCCCAGGTGCAGGCAGACCCCGACGTCATCAAGGCCTATCTCGGGAGCAAGGACCAATGACGACACTGCTCAACGTCAAGGACCTGCGCGCCTATTACGGCCAGGTCCAGGCGCTCCACGGCCTGTCCTTCTCGCTGAACGAGGGATCGCTGACGACGCTGCTGGGCGCCAATGGCGCCGGCAAGACCACCACGCTGCGCGCGATCTGCAACATGGTGCGCTCGACGGGCGGGATCGAGTTCGACGGCAAGCCGCTGAACAACCGCTCAACCGAGAGCATCGTGCGGTTCGGTATTGCCCATGTGCCGCAGGGCCGCGGCACCTTCACCACCATGACGGTGGAGGAGAACCTCCAGCTCGGGGCCATCACCCGCAAGGACAGCGCTGGCATCGTCTCCGACATCGAGCGCATGTATGCACACTTCCCCGTGCTGAAGCAGCGCCACACCCAGCAGGCCGGCACGCTCTCCGGCGGCGAGCAGCAGATGCTCGCGGTCGCCCGCGCCCTGATGCTGCGGCCGCGGCTGATGCTGCTGGACGAGCCGTCCTTCGGACTCGCGCCGCTGGTCGTGCGCGACCTGTTCGGCATCCTCGGCAAGATCAACCGCGAGGACAAGGTGTCGATCCTGGTGGTCGAGCAGAACGCCCAGCTCGCGCTCGAGCTCGCCGACCAGGCCTATGTGATCGAGACCGGCCGCATCGTGATGTCTGGCAACGCCAAGGACATCGCGAACAACGAAGAAATCCGCAAATCCTATCTGGGTTACTGAGGGAGCTGGGACAATGGAGCTGTTCACCAACCAGGTCCTGGCCGGCATTGCCACGGGCGCGATCTATGCCTGCATGGCGCTCGCCGTCGTCATGATCTACCAGGCCATCGACCATCTCAACTTCGCGCAAGGCGAGATGGCGATGTTCTCGACCTTCATATCCTGGCAGCTGATGCAATGGGGCGTGTCTTACTGGGCCGCCTTCGTGATCACGCTGGCATTCTCCTTCGTCGCCGGCATCGCGATCGAGCGCATCCTGTTCAAGCCGCTTGCGAAAGCGCCGGTGCTGACCAATGTCGCCGGCTTCATCGCGCTGTTCGCGATCATCAACTCCTCGGCCGGCCTGATCTGGGACTTCACCATCAAGCAGTATCCGACCCCGTTCGGCTCCTCGCCGTTCCTGGGCAGCCAGCTGATCTCGACCCACCAGGCCGGCATGATCGGCGTCACCGTGCTGCTGCTGCTCGGCCTCTACTTCTTCTTCCAGTACACGCGGATCGGTCTTGCGATGCGCGCAGCCGCCTCGGTGCCTGAATCGGCCCGCCTCGTCGGCATCAACACGAGCTGGATGATCGCGCTCGGCTGGGGCATGGCGACCGCCATCGGATCGATCGCCGGCATGCTGATCGCACCGGTGGTGTTCCTCGAGCCCAACATGATGGGCGGCGTGCTGATCTACGGCTTTGCCGCCGCGGTGCTCGGCGGATTGTCGAGCCCGTTCGGCGCCGTGGTCGGCGGCTTCCTGGTCGGCGTCTTCGAGAACCTCGCCGGCACCTACATCCCCGGCGTCGGCAACGAGCTGAAACTCCCGATCGCGCTCGCGCTGATCATCTCCGTCCTGGTCGTCAAACCCGCTGGCCTGTTCGGCCGGCAAATTGTCAAGCGAGTTTGATCATGAGCGCTGCAGAAGAAGTCGTTGCAGAAGGCCACCAGGCGGTCGAGGCGGTTCCTAAGCGAGCCATGACGCTCGGCACGGGCACCTCGCTCCTGGTGCTGGCGGTGCTGTTGCTCGTGCCGGTGTTCGTCAAGAACTTCATCATCTTCCAGATGACGATGCTCTTGATCTACGGCCTTGCCGTGCTGGCGCTGAACATCCTGACGGGCGGAAGCGGCCAGTTCTCGCTCGGCCAGAGCGCATTCTACGCCGTTGGCGCCTATACGTCGGCGGTGCTGATGGAGTACTTCAACGTCAACTACGCGCTGACCATTCCGATCTCAGCGGTGGTTTGCTTCGGATTCGGCTACCTGTTCGGCAAGCCGGCGCTGCGGCTTTCTGGCGTCTACCTCGCGCTCGCGACCTTCGCGCTTGCAACCGCTATGCCGCAACTCCTGAAGCTGAACTTCCTGGAACACTGGACCGGCGGCGTGCAGGGCCTCGTCGTCACCAAGCCGGACGCGCCGTTCGGCCTGCCGATGTCGCAGGACATGTGGTTGTACTATTTCACGCTCGTCGTGACGCTCGCGATCTACATCTTCTCGGTGAACCTGCTGCGCTCCCGCTCGGGCCGCGCCTTCATGGCGATCCGCGACAACGAGATCGCGGCCTCCTCGATGGGCGTCAACGTCGCACTGTACAAGACACTGGCCTTCGGGGTGTCCGCCGGCATCACCGGCGTTGCCGGCTCGCTGGGCGCCATCGCGGTCCAGTTCGTCGCGCCGGACAGCTACACCATCACGCTCGCGATCTCGCTGTTCCTCGGCATGGTGGTCGGCGGCGTCGGCTGGCTGCCCGGCTCGTTCGTCGGCGCTGCCTTCATCATCTTCGTGCCGAACATGGCGGAGAGCATCTCCAAGGGCCTCTCCGGCGCAGTGTTCGGCGTGCTGCTGTTCCTCGTCATCTACCTCGTGCCGCACGGCGCAAGGCAGATTGCGATCATGGGCCAGCAATTCGCCGGCAAGCTCAAAAGAAACTGAAACCCTCAAAGACTGTTGTTTAAACCAAGGAGACCGAATTGCATTTTGGAAGAACACTGCGAGCCGCCGCGCTGGTCACGGCAACGGCGGCCATTGCCCTCACCTCCGGCGCTGCACTCGCCCAAAAGAAATACGACACCGGAGCGTCCGACACCGAGATCAAGATCGGCAACATCATGCCGTACAGCGGTCCGGCGTCGGCCTATGGCATCATCGGCAAGACCGAAGAAGCCTATTTCAAGATGATCAACGACAAGGGCGGCATTAACGGCCGCAAGATCAACTTCGTCACCTATGACGACGGCTATTCGCCGCCGAAGGCCGTCGAGCAGGTGCGCAAGCTGGTCGAGAGCGACGAGGTTCTGGTCGTCTTCAATCCGCTCGGCACGCCCTCGAACAGCGCGATCCAGAAGTACCTCAACGCCAAGAAGATCCCGCAGCTGTTCGTCGCCACCGGCGCCACCAAGTGGAACGATCCGAAGAACTTCCCCTGGACCATGGGCTGGCAGCCCTCCTACCAGAGCGAAGCGCAGATCTACGCCAAATGGCTGATGAAGGAGAAGCCCGACGCCAAGGTCGCGATCCTCTATCAGAACGACGATTTCGGCAAAGACTACCTCAAGGGCACCAAGGATGGCCTGGGCGCCAAGGCCTCGTCCATGATCATCATGGAAGAGAGCTATGAAGTGTCCGAGCCCTCGATCGACGGCCACATCGTCAAGATCAAGGCGGCCAATCCCGACGTGCTTCTGATTTATGCGACGCCGAAGTTCGCAGCCCAGACCATCAAGAAGACGGCCGAGCTCAGCTGGAAGCCGCTGCAGATCCTCACCAACGTGTCGATCTCGGTCGGCAGCGTGATGAAGCCGGCCGGCTTCGAAAACGCGCAGGGCGTGCTGTCGGCGGCCTATGCCAAGGACTCCACCGATCCGCAGTGGGCCAACGATCCCGGCATGAAGAAGTGGAACGAGTTCGTCGACAAGTACATGCCCGGCGCCGACAAGTCCGACACCAGCATGGTCTATGGCTACGGCGCGGCGTCGACCCTCGCCAAGACGCTGGAGATGTGCGGTGACGACCTCACCCGCGCCAACATCATGAAGCAGGCGGCGAGCCTGAAGGACTTTGCCCCGGATACCCTGCTGCCCGGCGTCAAGATCAACACCAGCGCCACCGACTTCGCTCCGATCGCCCAGCTCCAGATGCAGCGTTTCAAGGGTGAGAAGTGGGAACTGTTCGGCGAGATCATCAGCGGCGACGTCGCCTCCGAGTGACACGCTGACGCAATAGTCCAACTATCGAGAAGCCCCCGCGAGCGATCGCGGGGGCTTTTTGTTGACGGCCGGCGTCAATCTTGTTCAATGCAGCGCCGACGCAACTCGGGGCAGGAGAACAATGACCGCCGTTCGTTTTCAGGTTGCGGCCCTCTGGACCGTCCTCGCTTTGTGCACTGCAATGGGCAGCCCGGCACTGGCGCAAAAGAAGTACGACAGCGGCGCCTCCGATACCGAGATCAAACTAGGGAACATCATGCCCTATAGCGGCCCGGCCTCGGCTTATGCCGCGATCGGCAAGGCCGAGGAAGCCTATTTCAACAAGGTCAATGCCGAGGGTGGCGTCAACGGCCGCAAGATCAAGTTCATCTCCTATGACGACGGCTATTCGCCGCCGAAGACCGTGGAGCAGGCGCGCAAGCTGGTCGAGAGCGACGGGGTGCTCCTTATCTTCGGCTCGCTCGGCACCTCCACCAACGGCGCCATCCGCAAATACCTGAACGAGAAGAAGGTGCCGCAATTGTTCGTCGCGAGCGGCGCCACCAAGTGGAACGATCCCAAGCAATACCCCTGGACCATGGGCTGGCAGCCGAGCTACGCGAGCGAGGCGCGCATCTATGCCAAGTACATCATGAAGGAGGCGCCGGACGGAAAGATCGGCGTGCTCTACCAGAACGACGATTTCGGCAAGGACTATCTGAAGGGGCTGAAGGATGGCCTCGGCGCCAAGGCCTCGATGATCGTGCTGCAGGAGGCCTACGACACCTCCGAGCCGGCGATCGACGAGCACATCGTGAAGCTGAAGGCTTCGGGCGCCGACGTCTTGATCAGCATTACCACCCCGAAATTCGCCGCGCAGGCGATCAAGAAGGCGGCGGAGATCAACTGGCATCCCGTCCACATCGTCTCCAACGTCTCGGCCTCCGTCGGCGGCGTGATCGAGCCGGCCGGCCTCGAGATCTCCCAGGGCCTCCTGTCGGCGAGCTACCTCAAGGATGGCACCGATCCGCAGTGGAATGCCGATGACGGCATGAAGAAATTCTATAACTTCCTCGCGCAGTACGATCCCAAGGCCAACAAGCTCGATGCCGGCGTCGTGTTCGGTTATGCCGCCGCGCAGACAATGGTGAAAGTGCTGCACATGTGCGGCGACGATCTCACCCGCGAGAACGTCATGAAGCAGGCCGCTTCCTTGAAGGATTTCGCACCCGACACGCTGCTGCCCGGCATCAAGATCAACACCGCCCCGGACAATTTCGCCCCGATCGAGCAGTTGCAGATGATGCGTTTCAAGGGCCGTAAATGGGAGCTGTTCGGCGACATCATCTCCAGCGAGATGGGCCACTGACGTCGCGCAATTCAAGATAGCCTACTGGCGAGTTAATCAACTCAAGACAGCGGCCCCTTCTCGCAGTCGCACACGGAAAGCCGCCCGTCCGTGACTACTAAAGACGCAGCCCCTGCGACGCCGTCGCAGGGGCTTTCTGTTGAAGGTCGCAGCTAAATCGTATTGAATTGCGGTCGCGTTACCAAAAACAATCAAGCCAAGAAAAGGGACGCACACACACCAAGAAAAATTAGGGAGATTGGAATGCCCGCTGTCACCGGCAAGCTTGCGACCGCGTCACTGGCACTCGCGCTCATTGCGGCCTCGACCTCGATTGCATCGGCCCAGAAGAAATACGATACCGGCGCGACCGACACCGAGATCAAGATCGGCAACATCATGCCCTACAGCGGACCGGCCTCCGCCTATGGCATCATCGGGCGGACCGAGGCCGCCTATTTCAAGAAGATCAACGACGAGGGCGGCATCAACGGCCGCAAGATCAACTTCATCTCCTACGACGATGGCTATTCGCCGCCGAAGACGGTGGAGCAGGCGCGCAAGCTGGTCGAGAGCGACGAGGTGCTGTTCATCTTCAACTCGCTCGGCACGCCGCCGAACTCGGCGATTCACAAATACATGAATTCCAAGAAGGTGCCGCAGCTGTTCGTCGCCACCGGCGCAACCAAGTGGAACGATCCGAAGGACTTCCCGTGGACCATGGGCTGGCAACCCAACTACCAGAGCGAAACGCAGATCTATGCGAAGTGGCTCTTGAAGAACAAGCCGGATGCCAAGATCGCCGTGCTGTTTCAGAACGACGATTACGGCAAGGATTACCTGAAGGGGCTGAAGGACGGCCTCGGGGCGAAGGCCTCTTCGATGATCGTCATGGAGGAGAGCTATGAGACCTCCGAGCCGACCGTCGACAATCACATCGTCAAGCTGAAGTCGACCGGCGCCGACGTCTTCATGAACATCACGACGCCGAAATTCGCAGCGCAGGCGATCAAGAAGAACGCCGAGATCGGCTGGAAGCCGCTGCACTTCCTCAACAACGTCTCGGCTTCCGTCGGCAGCGTGCTCAAGCCCGCCGGCTTCGAGAATGCCCAGGACATCATTTCCGCCGACTATCTCAAGGACGTTTCCGATCCCGAGTGGAACAACGATCCCGGCATGAAGGAATTCCTCGCCTTCATGACCAAGTACTTCCCGGAGGGCGACAAGCTCGACCATGGCACCATCGTCGGCTACGGCGTGGCGCAGACTCTCGTCCAGGTGCTGAAGCAGTGCGGCGACGATCTCACCCGCGCGAACATCATGAAGCAGGCCGCCAGCCTGAAGAACTACCGCACCGAGGTGCTGCTGCCGGGCATCCAGATCAACACCTCGCCGACCGACTTTGCACCCATCAGCCAGCTCCGGCTCGAGAGGTTCAAGGGCGAGAAGTGGGAGCTGTTCGGCGACGTGATCAGCGCCGACGTCGGCGGCTAGACGGCTGAAATACACGACGACGAAAGAACCCCCTGGGCGCATCGCACAGGGGATTCTTGCTTGCGTTCCGATTATGATCACGCGATTGCACAATCGAATGACGGTAAAGCCCGCTTACGCTTTGGCGGCCAATGCGGTAGGCATGTGACCGGCGCGCTCGCCGCCAGTGTTTCTGTCCGCCCAAGGCTTTTCGTCATGACCGACCGACGTCCTCTGCTCCGCGCACTCTACGACGCTGCCGTTGCCGCCGCCCATCCGAGCACAATTCTGGCGCCGCATTTGCGGCCCGCGCCGAGGGGACGCGTGATCTGCCTCGCCGCCGGCAAGGGCGCGGCAGCGATGGCCGCGGCCGCGGAGCGCCATTATTTCGACACGCTCCAGCTCGCACCGGAACGCCTCGTCGGCATCGCCACAACGCGTCACGGCTACGGCGTGCCGACGCGCCGCATCCGCGTGGTCGAAGCCGGTCATCCCGTGCCCGATGAAGCCGGGCTGAAGGGCGCCGCCGACACGCTCGCGCTCGCTGGCGAAGCCGGGCCGGACGATCTCCTGCTGGTGCTGCTCACCGGTGGCGGCTCGGCGAACTGGATCGCACCGAGCGAGGGCATCAGCTTCGCGCAGAAGCAGGCGGTCAACAAGGCGCTGCTGCGCTCGGGTGCGCCAATCGGCGAGATGAATACGGTGAGAAAACACCTGTCGCGGATCAAGGGCGGCCGGCTCGCCCGCGCCGGCAAGAATGCCGCCGAGATCGTGACGCTCGCGATCTCGGATGTGCCGCATGACGATCCGTCCGCCATCGCCTCCGGCCCGACCGTGCCCGATCCGACCACGCTGGCCGATGCACGCGCCATCGTCGCGAAATACAAGCTCGACATCGACGATGCCGTCCGCCGCGCGCTCGACGATCCCGCCAACGAAAGCTGCAAGCCCGATGATGCCGCCTTCGCGCGCGCGCATTTCGAACTCATTGCGCGGCCCAAGCAGTCGCTCGACGCCGCGGAGAAGCTCGCGCGGCAATCCGGCTACGAGACCATCGACCTCGGCGCCGACCTCGAAGGCGAGGCGCGCGAAGTCGCCGCCGCTCACGCCAGGATGGCGCTTGACGCACGCGCGCAAGGCAAGCGCCTTGCAATCCTCTCCGGCGGCGAGCTCACGGTCACCGTGCGCGGCCAGGGACGCGGCGGGCCGAACCAGGAATACGCGCTGGCGCTCGCCAGCCTGCTCAAGGACACGCCTGATATTTCTGCGCTGGCCGGCGACACCGACGGCGCCGACGGCGGTGCCGGCCACCCGACCGACCCCGCGGGGGCGCTGATCGATGCCGCGACCTTCGCGAAGATGAAGGCGCTAGCGCTGCAACCGCAGGCCTATCTGGACAACAACGACGCCACCGCCTTCTTCGAGGCGACCGGCGATCTGCTGCAACCGGGCCCGACGCTGACCAACGTGAACGATATCCGGGTGATCCTGGTGGATTGAGGCTGCTCTTACCCTCCCCTGGAGGGTAAGATCAGAACTCGCTCGCGATCTTCGAGAGCATCGCGATCAGGGCTTCGCGGTTGCTCTGCCCGAGCAGATCGTTCAGCCGCGCCTCGTGCTTGGTGGCGACGAGCTTCTTGGCGCGGGCCAGCACGGCCTTGCCCTTGTCGGTCAAAACCAGGATGTGCGAGCGGCGGTCGTTGGTGGAGCGGATCCGCGCGCAAAGGTCGCGGCTCTCGAGGTTGTCGAGCATCGCCACGAAGTTCGGCCTGAGGATGCCGAGGGTGGAGGCGATCTCGGTCTGGTTACGGCCGGGATTCTTCTCGACCAGCAGCAGCACCGAGAACTGCGCCGGCGTGAGCTGGAGCGAGGCCATGCACCGCAAGAAGTTCTCGAACACCTTGAGCTGCGCCCGCTTCAGGACATAGCCGAGCTGTTCGGAGAGTTCGCCGAGCTGGAGGGCTTCCGCCTGCGGCTCGCTCGCGTCCTTGCGGCCCTTGGCCGCCTCGCCGGGCTTTTCGGAGGACTTTTCCGCGGTTTTGGAAACGGTCATCGCCTCGTGCTCGTATTCCCGCTAAATTCGGGGCGGGTCGCCCCTCACCCTTGAAGTTATATTTGATAATTGTTATGGACCATATCAAATATCGCATGCGTTTTTCAATGGCTGTGAGCGGACCGTCCACCACAATCGGGGGGACCGGTCCGAATCTTTAGGGGGAGCGTCCGGTCTTGAATACCACCATCATGCTGTTCCTGGTGCAGGACGGCATTACCAACGGCGCGATCTATGCGCTGCTCGGCCTGGCGCTGGTGCTGGTGTTCGCCGTCACCCGCGTCATCCTCATTCCCCAGGGCGAATTCGTCACCTATGGCGCGCTGACCTATGCCTCGCTGGCCGCGGGCCAGATGCCGGGGACGGCCAAGCTCGCGCTGGCGCTCGGCGTCGGCGCCTTCGCCTTCGACCTGTTCGAACGCCGCAAGGCGCTGCACGGGCGACTGGTCGTGCGCAGCCTGATCACCAACGTCGTGCTGCCTGCCATCGTGCTGGCGCTCACCGTGTACTTCGCCGCCCAGAAGCCGCCGGTCGCCATTTGCATCGCGCTGTCGCTGGTGATCGTGGCGATGATCGGCCTCTATCTCTACCGCATCGCGTTCCAGCCGCTGGCGCACACCTCGGTGCTGGTGCTGCTGATCGCCTCCGTCGGCGTCCACCTCGCGCTGCAGGGCCTCGGCCTGCTGTTCTTTGGCGCCGAAGGCCAGCGCGGACCGGCCGTGCTGTCCGGCGCCTTCACCGCCGGCGCGCTGCGCTTCACCGGCCAGAGCCTCACCGTCTACGGCATCACCATCGCCTTCATCGTCGGGCTCTGGCTGTTCTTCGGCCTGACGCTCTACGGCAAGGCGCTGCGCGCGACCGCCGTGAACCGGCTCGGGGCGCGGCTCGCGGGCATCCGCACCACGTTGTCGGGGCAGATCGCCTTCCTGCTGGCCTCCGTGATCGGCGCGCTGTCGGGCATCATGATCGTGCCGATCACGACGCTCTATTACGACTCCGGCTTCCTGATCGGCCTGAAAGGCTTCGTCGCCGCGATCATCGGCGGCCTCGTCAGCTACCCCCTCACCGCCGTCGCGGCGTTGGTGGTCGGCATCGTCGAGGCGTTCTCGTCCTTCTATGCCTCCAACTACAAGGAGGTGATCGTTTTCATGCTCTTGATCCCCGTGCTGCTGCTGCGCTCGCTCGCCGCGCCCGCCGTCGAAGAAGAGAAGGACTGAGGCCAAGATGCAGAGCCGGCTTCCCATCATCCTCTTCGCAGCTGTCATGGCGGCGATCCCGTTCGTCCCGGGCATGCCTCCGTTCTGGATCGTGCTGCTCGACAATATCGGCCTTGCGGCGTTGGTCGCGATGGGCCTCGTGCTGCTGACCGGCGTCGGCGGCCTGACCTCGTTCGGCCAAGCCGCCTTCGTCGGCTTCGGCGCCTACACCACCGCGGTGCTGTCGACGGCCTATGGCCTGTCGCCCTGGCTGACGCTGCCGCTGTCGCTGGCAGTCAGCGGATCATTGGCGGTGCTGCTCGGCCTGATCACCGTCCGCCTCTCCGGCCATTATCTGCCGCTCGGCACGCTCGCCTGGGGGCTCGGCCTGTTCTACCTGTTCAGCAAGCTGGAGTTTCTCGGCCGCAACGACGGCATCTCGGCGATCCCGCCGCTGTCGATCGGCACGTTCAAGATGCTGTCGCCCGGCTCGATCTATTACGCGATCTGGGTCGCCGTGATCCTCTCGGCCCTGCTGACGATGAACCTGCTGGACTCCCGCACCGGCCGCGCCATCCGCGCGCTGCGCCGCGGCCATGTCGCGGCCGAGGCGTTCGGCGTGCACACGCCGCGCGCCAAGCTGCTGGTGTTCATCCATGCCGCCGTGCTCGCCGGCCTCTCCGGGTGGCTCTACGCGCATCTCCAGCGCGCGGTGAACCCGACGCCGTTCGGTGCGCAGGCCGGCATCGAATATCTCTTCATCGCGGTGGTCGGCGGCGCCGGCTATGTCTGGGGCGGCGTGCTGGGCGCGGCCATCGTCGTGGTCCTGAAAGAAGTGCTGCAGAGCTATCTGCCGCTGATCCTGCCCGGCTCCGGCCAGGTCGAGACCATCGTGTTCGGCATCATGCTGGTCGCGCTGCTGCAGCTTGCACCCGGCGGCCTCTGGCCCTGGCTGATGTCCTTCCTGCCGGAGCGGACGAGTGGCAAGAAGCCCGACACCTCCCTGAAGCTCGAGCAGCGCACCCGCGCCCCCGGCGAGAGCAGCATCCTGCTCCAGGTCGACAAGGCGCGAAAACAGTTCGGCGGCGTGGTCGCGGTCAACAACGTCTCCTTCGACGTCCAGGCCCGCGAGATCGTCGCGCTGATCGGCCCGAACGGCGCCGGCAAGAGCACCACCTTCAACCTGATCACCGGCGTGCTATCGGCGACGTCAGGCTCGGTCTCGGTGCTCGGCAAGAAGGTCGACAAGGCGCCGCCACAGGAGATCGTCAAGCTCGGCATCTCCAGGACCTTCCAGCATGTGAAGCTGGTCCCCGACATGACCGTATTGGAGAATGTCGCGATCGGCGCGCATCTGCGCGGCCATTCCGGGCCGATCTCCTCGATGCTGCGGCTCGATCGCGCCGACGAGGCAAAACTGCTTGCGGAAGCCGCCCGTCAGATCGAGCGCGTCGGCCTCACCGAGCAGATGCACCAGCTCGCGGGCTCGCTCTCGCTGGGACAACAACGCATCGTCGAGATCGCCCGCGCGCTCTGCGTCGATCCGATGCTGCTGCTGCTCGACGAGCCCGCCGCGGGCCTGCGCCACATGGAGAAGCAGCGGCTAGCTGCGCTGCTTCGCGAGCTGCGCGACGGCGGCATGAGCGTGCTCTTGGTCGAGCACGACATGGGCTTCGTCATGAACCTCGCCGACCGCATCGTGGTGCTCGATTTCGGCACCAAGATCGCGGAAGGCACCCCCGCCACGATCAAGACCAATCCGGAAGTGATCAAGGCCTATCTCGGAGTGGCGGCATGAGCGCGCTGTTGTCCGTCGCCGACGCCCACGTCGCCTATGGCAAGGTCGAAGCGGTTCGCTCGGTCTCGCTCGAGGTCGGCGCCAACCAGATCGTCACCATCGTCGGCGCCAACGGCGCCGGCAAGACCACGCTGCTCTCGGCCATCATGGGCATCCTGCCGCTGAAAGGCCGCGTCGCCTTTGCGGGGCAGGACCTGGCGCGGCTCGACATCGAGGACCGCGTCGCGATGGGCCTCGGCCTCGTCCCCGAGCACCGCGAATTGTTCGTGACCATGAATGTCGAGGACAATCTCGAGCTTGGCGCCTTCCGCATCGAGCGGTCCAAGGCGAAGGCCTCGATGGAGCGCGTCTACACGCTGTTTCCGCGGCTGAAGGAGCGGCGCAAGCAGCTCGCCGGCACGCTGTCGGGCGGCGAGCAGCAGATGCTCGCAATGGGCCGCGCGCTGATGGGCGCGCCGAAACTGCTGATGCTGGACGAGCCGAGCCTCGGCCTCGCCCCGATCATCGTCGCCGACATCTTCCGCATCGTCACGGAGCTGCGCAGCAGCGGCGTCTCCGTGCTGCTTGTCGAGCAGAACGCGCAGGCCGCACTGAAGATCGCGGACCAGGCTTACGTGATGGAGCTCGGGGAGTTCGTACTCAGCGGCAAGGCCAGCGACATCGCCGCGAACGAGCGGGTCGCGGCGAGCTATCTCGGCTTCCAGCATGAAGGTGAAAGCGCCGTTTAGCGCCGGCGAACTCCCCCTTTCTCCCCTTGTGGGAGAAGGTGGCCGAGCGTGTCGTCTCCTCTATTTGAAGATCAACCGGCTGCCTTCTCCCCCTTCAACGCCGCGACCTCCGCCTCGAGCTCTGCGATCCTGGCATCCCTCGCCGCCAGCGCGGCCGCGACATCGCCCGCATCGAACTTCTGCGGAATGTGCTGCGGGCAGTTGGTGTCCCACGCCGCAATCTTGAACAGGATCACCTGCTCTGGGCGGGCGCGGTAACCCTTCGGCATCAGCGACGTTGTCAGCGCCTCGTCGTCCTCGACGATTCGCGCCTCGCCCCAGATCTTCACGCGGCGGCGGTGGGCATAATCCATCACGAAAATGTAGGCCTTGGGATTCTCCGACAGGTTGCCTTGCGTGATGTATTGCCGGTTGCCGGCGTAGTCGGTGAAGGCCAGGGTCTGCTTGTCCAGCACCTTCAGGAAGCCCTTGGGCCCGCCGCGGTGCTGGATGTAAGGCTGGCCGTCGGCCGAGGCGGTGGCAAAGTAGAAGCTGTTGGCATCGGCGAGGAACGCCGCGAGGTTCTCATCGACCTCGGTGCGCCATCCTCGCTGCTCGGCATGGGCGTAGCCTTCGCGCGATCCCTTTCGGGTCTGGATCGCTTTCACCGCCGGCGAGAAGGCGACGTCGCTGGCGTAGGTGTGAGTTGCCGTCATCGGAATAGCTCCTGAAATTCCGGCGCATTGCTGCGTCTTTCAGCGCTTAATCTGGACCTTTCCGGCGTTAAAACAATCGAGCGGCTTGACACTTCATCGTTGCAGTATATGCAATAATGCCGTGGACCGCCTCGAAGCAATGCACGTCTTCGTCACCGTCGCCGATCTCAGCGGTTTTGCGCCGGCGGCGCGGAAGCTGCGGCTGTCGCCCTCGGCGGTGACGCGGATGATCGCGGCGCTGGAGGAGCATCTCGGCGCCCGGCTGCTGCAGCGGACCACGCGGCAGGTGACGCTCACCGACGTCGGCACGCGCTATCTGGAGCGCGCGCGGCGCATCCTCGCCGATGTCGAGGAGGCCGACGGCTCCGCGCGCGAGGAGCGCAACCGGCCGAGCGGACGGCTGGTGGTCTCGGCCCCCGTCGGCTTCGGCCGGCTGCATGTCGGGCCGGTCATGACCGATTATCTCAAGCGCTACCCCGAGGTCACCGCCGAGCTCAGGCTGTCGGATAACCTCGTCAATCTCGTCGAGGACGCCGTCGACGCCGCAGTGCGGATCGGCCACCTCGCCGATTCCTCGCTGGTGGCGCGCCAGGTCGGCGAGATGCGGCGGATCGTGGTGGCGGCGCCGGGCTATCTGAAACGGCATGGCGAGCCGAAGACCCCACAGGAATTGCTCGCGCATCAGACCATCGCATTCGGCCCATCCACGACCTGGCGCTTCGTGCAGGACGGCCGCGAGATCGAGGTGGCGCCGAACCCGCGCTTCGCCAGCAACAGCGCCGACGCGGCCCTGCAATATGCCGAAGCCGGCGGGGGCGTGACGCGCGTGCTGGCCTATCAGGCCGCCGAGGGCTTGAAGCGTGGGCGGCTCAGAATCGTGCTCGCACCATACGAGCAGCCGACGCTGCCGATCCACATCGTCTATCCGACCTCGCGCCTGCTCTCGGCCAAGGTGCGCGCGTTCATCGATCTCGTGGTGGAAAGGGCGGAGTGGCGGTTCGGGTAGGTCTCTAGTCCCGGACGCGCGGCAATGCGTAGCGTTGCTGCGCAGAGCCGGCACCCAGACGGCGGTACTGTAGCATGTCGACGGATGGGCCCCGGCTCTGCGGAGCGGCACTTCGCGCCGCACCGCGTCCGGGGGCACGGGAGAGCATCACCCCTTCTTCGGCACCACGCGGAACGTCCCGCTCGCCCGGGCGATCACGGCGTCGTCGGCCTTTGCGAGGCATTGCGCGAAGCAGATCGTGTTGCCGGTCTTGATCGCCTCGCCCTCGAGCGCGAGCCATTGGCCGATCTCGGCGGCGCCGGCATAGTCGACCGACAGCGAGATCGTCACGAACGACGTGGTCCATCCCGTCGCCTGCGCGCAACTGTAGCCCATGGCGGCATCGGCCAGCGCCGCGATCAACCCGCCGTGGATCAATCCGCGGGCATTGGTATGCGGCGTCGCCAGCCGCAATCCCACGGTGACGCCCTTGTCGGTCTTCTTCGAATAGAGCGGCTCCCAGGGATCGGTGAGCGGGGCTTTGCGGAAATGCGGCTCGAAGCCAGCGGGAATGTCGGGAGAGGTCATGGCTGTCTCGCGTTGCTGAGGTCGGAAGCATTGAACGCGACAGCCGTAACGAGCGCATCAATTACAAAGTTTTAAACGGGATTTGCGCAGATGTTTGAAACGGGCTCGACCGTCATTGCGACGAGCTCTTGCAACGAAGCAGTCCAGACTGTCTCCGCGGAGAGATTTCTGGATTGCTTCGCTCCGCTCGCAATGACGGAGGATCCGGTAACGACGTGCCTAAAACGGCAGCCCCACGTAGTTCTCCGACAGCGACGTCATTGCCGCCTGCGACTGCGTGACGTAGTCGAGCTCGGCGAGCTGGATGCGCGCGCCGATGCTGCCGGTATCGGGGAATTTGTGCAGCATCGAGGTCATCCACCAGGAGAAGCGCACGGCCTTCCATACCCGCGCCAGCGCCGTGGCGGAATAGGCGTCGATGCCGGCGCTCGACTTCTCGTCGTAGAACTCGCGCAGCGCGCTCGACAGATAATGCGCATCGCTGGCGGCGAGGTTGAGACCCTTGGCGCCGGTCGGCGGCACGATGTGGGCGGCATCGCCGCACAGGAACAGCTTGCCGAAACGCATCGGCTCGGCGACGAAGCTGCGCAGCGGCGCGATGCTCTTCTCGATCGAGGGGCCCGTGACGAGGCTGTCGGCGGCCTCCTGGTCGAGCCGGCGCTTCAACTCGTCCCAGAAGCGATCGTCCGGCCATTGATCGACATGGTCGTCCAACGAACACTGCACATAGTAGCGGCTGCGTCTGGTCGAGCGCATGGTGCAGAGCGCAAAGCCGCGGGCGTGGTTGGAGTAGATCAGCTCGTGGCTGACCGGCGGCGTCTCCGACAAAATGCCGAGCCAGCCGAACGGATAGACCCGCTCGAACTCCTCGATCGCCGAGGCCGGAACGCTGGCGCGGCTGACGCCGTGGAAACCGTCACAGCCGGCGATGAAGTCGCAATCCAGCGTGTGAGTGACGCCGTCCTTCACCCAGGTTACGCGCGGGTGACTGCCGTCGAAATCATGCGGCTGCACGTCCCTGGCCTCGTAGACCGAGATGAGACCGGCGGCCTTGCGCGCATTCATCAGGTCGAGCGTGACCTCGGTCTGGCCGTAGATCATGACCGTCTTGCCGGTCGCGGCCTTCATGTCGATGCGATGACGGCGGCCGGAAAAGGCGAGCTCGATGCCCTCGTGCACCAGACCTTCGGCATGCGCCCGGGTTCCGGCGCCGACCTGGTCGAGCAGCGCGACGGTTCCCTCCTCCAGCAGGCCGGCCCGGATGCGGCCGAGCACATAGTCCGGGCTCTGCCGCTCCAGGATGACGTTATCGATGCCGTAGGCATGCAGCAGTTGCCCAAGCAACAATCCGGCTGGCCCGGCCCCGATGATTGCGACCTTTGTCCGCAATACTTGCTCCTTCCGATCCTGTAGGCTTTTGGCAGGGCCGCTTGTCGCGCCGGCCCGCGGACGATAATTATATCATATAACGTTTGGGCAAAAGGGGAGCGATGGTCGCCCGGGCAGCGACAAAATCCATGCAACATGGCTGACGTAGATGGCGCGCCGAGGCGAGTGCCAATTCCGGCTTGAACGCGCCGGCCAATTAGATAACATGTTAATTAACGAGACCGGGCCATCGAAGCCCGCCGTCGAAACAGGGAGAGACGCGTGATGAGAAAAGCCTGTCTGGCATTGCTGCTGGCCGCGAGCGTGACGCCTGCCTTGGCGCAGGACAAGACCTTCGATCTGAAGATCTCGCACTGGGTGCCGGCATCGCATCCGCTGCAGAAGTCGCTGGAGGACTGGGCCGCGGCGGTCGAGAAGGATTCCGGCGGCACCATCAAGGGCAAGGTGTTTCCCGCCCAGCAGCTCGGCAAGGCGTTCGACCATTACGACATGGCGCGGGACGGCATTGCCGACGTCACCTACGTCAATCCCGGCTACCAGCCCGGCCGCTTCCCGATCATCGGCGCCGGCGAACTGCCGTTCCTGATCTCGGACGCCAAGGGCGGCTCGATGGGGCTGGACGCCTGGTATCGCAAATACGCCGAGAAGGAGATGAAGGACGTCAAGTACTGCCTCGCCTTCGTCCACTCGCCCTCCTCATTCCATTCCAAGACCAAGAAGATCGTCATGCCCGAAGACGTGAAAGGCATGAAGATCCGCCCGGCGCACGCCACCATGGCGAACTTCGTCACCTCGCTCGGCGGCACCAACGTGCAGTCCTCGGCACCGGAAGTTCGCGACATCATCGAGCGCGGCGTGGCCGACGGCGTCACCTTCCCCTGGGGATCCCTGGTGCTGTTCGGCATCGACAAGGTGACCAAATACGACATGGAGGCGCCGCTCTACACCACGACCTTCGTGTTCGTGATCAACAAGGACAAGTACAATGCGATGTCCGACAAGCAGAAGGCCGCGATCGACAAGAACTGCTCGGTCGAGATGGCCGGCGTGGTCGGCGAGCACTGGGGCAAGTTCGAGGATGCCGGCATCGACAAGGTGAAGGCCGAATCCGGCCACGAGGTCTACAAGCTGACACCCGAGCAGACCGCCGCCTGGAAGAAGGCCGCCGAGCCGCTGGTGAAGACCTGGAGCGAGGGTGCCAAGAAGGGCGGCGCCGATCCCGATGCCGCGCTGGCGGAGCTCAAGGCCTCGCTGAAGAAGTACAACGCGCTGGCGGAGTGAAGCCGGACTGCGGCCGCGCACTCGCTGCACCTCTCCCGCTTGCGGGAGAGGTCGCGCCGAAGGTGCGGGTGAGGGATTTCTCCTCTTGGGCGTTCTCGATTGTGGAAGCACCCTCTCCCCAACCCTCCCCCGCAAGCGGGGGAGGGAGCGCTCCTTCTTCGCGGCAACAGCTGAACCCAGCTTCGCTAATTCTAGATAGGACTCATCGCCCATGAAGCGCTCCTGGATGGACCGCATCATCGACACGATCGAATGGATCGCGGCCGGCTTCGTCGGCATTGTCGCGCTCGACATCTTCCTGTCGGTGCTGCTGCGCAACACGCTGAACTATTCGATCCCCGACAGCTTCGACATCGGCCGCATGCTGCTCGGCATCCTCATTTTCTGGGGCATCGCGGCGACCTCCTATCGCGGCACCCACATCACGGTCGACCTCGTCTGGGGCAATGTCGGGCCGCGCTATCAGCGCTGGATCGACGTGTTCGCAACCTTGGTTCTGCTGTTCGTCGTCACCGTGCAGACCTGGACGCTGTTCGACAAGGTGCGCGGCACCTACAACGACAACGTCCAGACCTTCGACATGCACATGCCGACCTGGCCGTTCTTCGCGATCGCCTGGATCGGCGACGTTTCCGCCGTGCTGCTGATCGCGATCCGCACCTACCGATTGATCTTCCATCCTGAAGACATGCACGATCCCAAATTGAAGGCGACGGAGTAATCATGAGCACCGATGCCGTCGCCTTAATCGGCTTCGTTTCCCTGTTCGCCCTGATGCTGCTGCGCGTGCCGGTCGGCATGGCCATGGGCCTCGTCGGCGTGTCCGGCTTCGCCTATCTCGTCAACGGCAATGCGGCGCTGAAGCTGGTCGGCCAGACCTCGATGCGCACGGTCACCGACTACACGTTCGGCGTCATCCCGATGTTCCTGCTGATGGGCTCGTTCGTGTCCAATTCCGGCATGAGCCGCGAGCTGTTCCGCGCCGCCAACGGTTTCGTCGGACACTTACGCGGCGGGCTCGGAATCGCCACCGTCGGCGCCTGCGGCGGCTTTGCCGCGATCTGCGGCTCATCGGTTGCGACCGCCGCGACCTTCTCCGCCGTCGCTTACCCCGAGATGCGCCGCTTCGGCTATCCGCAATCCTTTGCCACCGGCGTGATCGCCGCGGGCGGAACACTGGGCGCGATGCTGCCGCCCTCCACCGTGCTCGCCGTCTACGGCATCATCACCGAGCAGGACATCGGCAAGCTGTTCATCGCCGGCATCATTCCGGGCCTGCTGGCGATGTCGATGTACATGATCACGATCTTCCTGATCGGCTATTTCCGGCCCGACTTCCTGCCCAAGGGCAAGGTGACGCCGTGGCGTGAGCGCTTTGCCGGCCTGAAGGAGATCTGGGCGCCGGTGCTGCTGTTCGTGTTCGTGATCGGCGGCCTCTACGGCCTGCCCTTCCTGCCGCGCTTCACGCCGACGGAAGCCGGCGGCGTCGGTGCCGCGGGCGCCTTCATCATCGGCGTGGTCACCGGGCGGCTCGACCGCGAGAAGATCCTGGCCTCGCTGCTGCAGGCGACACGCACCGCGGCCGCCGTCTTCACCGTGCTGATCGGCGCGCTGATCTTCGGCTATTTCCTCACGGTGACGCAGACGCCGCAGAAAGTGACCGAGTTCCTCACCGGCCTCGGCCTCGGCAGCTACGGCGTGCTGGCGCTGATCATGGTGATGTATCTCGTGCTCGGCTGCCTGATGGACGCCATGGCGATGATCATCCTCACCGTGCCCATCATCTTCCCCGTCATCACGCATCTCGGCTTCGACCCGATCTGGTTCGGCGTCATCATCGTGATGACGGTCGAACTCGGCCTGATCCACCCGCCGGTCGGCATGAACGTCTTTGTCATCAAGAGCGTAGTGAAGGACGTCTCCTTCTCCACGATCTTCAAGGGCGTGATCCCGTTCGTGGTCACCGACCTGATCCGCCTCGTGATCCTGATCGCCTTCCCGCTGCTGGCGACCTGGCTGCCGACACGGATGATGGCGAATTAGGAGACGTGATAGAGCGGCGAGTTATCTTCCCCTCTCCCCCTGTGGGAGAGGGTGGCTCGCCGCGATAGCGGCGAGACGGGTGAGGGTCTCTCTCCGCATGCACCTGCGTTTGCGGAAGCAACCCCTCATCCGGCGCTACGCGTCACCTTCTCCCACAAGGGGAGAAGGAAGGGCAGCGGGGCACTGCGATACATTGGAGGCGACCGATGATCCCCATCCTCGAGACCAAATACGTCTTCACCATCACCGCGCGCATCGGCGACGTCGTGACAGCCGGCGAGACCGGGATCGGCGTTCGCCGTATCATTCCGATCATCGGCGGCGAAGTGACGGGCGCGATATCAGGCAAGGTGCTCCCCTTCGGCGCCGACTTCCAGACCATCCGCCATAACGAGCTGATCGATCTCGAGGCGAAATATGCCTTCGAGACCGACGACGGTGCCGTGGTCTATGTCGAGAACAAGGGCATGCGTTTTGGCCCGGTCGAACTGCTGCAGAAGCTCAAACGCGGCGAGCCGGTCGATCCCAAGCTGATCTATTTCCGCACCGTGCCGAAGTTCGAGACCGGGCACGAGAAATATCGCTGGCTGATGGAGCACATTTTTATCGGCTCGGCCGCGCGCCATGCGGATCGCGTGGTGATCGACGTGCATCAGGTGGTGTGACAACATCCTCCATCGTCGTCCCTGCCCGGTGCGCAATTGCGCACGGGGCGCAGGAAGCCATACCGCGTGATTTATCGAGTGCGGGCGGTTGGCGTACCGAACGACGAGCCTTCGCCAAACTCCTCCCTGGGGTTATGAGTCCCTGCGTGCGTGCGCAGGGACGGCATAGTGTGCAGAGCAGCATTCTGCGGCCCGTGACCTTGACTCCCCCAAAATTCGTTATACAACATAACTATTCTGACAAGGACGCAAATGACACAGGGAAACGCCGAGACCGCTGATGCGGGTGCCTCCGGGCTGCTCCGGATCGAGAGGGCGGACCGGGTTCTGACCGTGGGTCTGAACCGGCCGGCCAAGCGCAATGCGCTGAACGACGGCATCATCCTGGAAATCGGCGCGTGTTTCGCCAACCTGCCCGAGGACATCGGCGCGGTCGTCATCCACGGCATCGGCGATCATTTCTCCTCGGGCCTCGACCTCTCCGAGCTGACCGAGCATGACGCGACCGGCGGCCTGCTGCATTCCCAGATGTGGCACCGGGTGTTCGACCGCATCCAGTACAGCCGCGTTCCCGTGATCGCGGCGCTGAAGGGCGCCGTGATCGGTGGCGGGCTGGAGCTGGCCTGCTCGGCGCATATCCGCGTCGCCGAACCCTCGACCTATTTCGCGCTGCCCGAGGGACAACGCGGCATCTTCGTCGGCGGCGGCGGCTCGGTGCGGCTGCCCCGGCTGATCGGCGTAGCCCGGATGATGGACATGATGCTGACGGGCCGCGTCTACAGCGCGACCGAAGGCGCCTCCTACGGTTTCGCGCAATATGTGACGGAAAGCGGCAACGCGCTCGGCAAGGCGATGGAGCTTGCCACGAAGGTCGCCTCCAACGCGCCGCTGACGAATTTCGCCGTGCTCCAGGCGCTGCCGATGATCGCGGAGGCCAATCCGCAGACCGGCCTCCTCATGGAATCGCTGATGGCGACCGTCGCGCAGAGCGACAAGGAGGCCAAGCGGCGGATCCGCGAATTCCTCGAGCACAAGACCGCAAAGGTGAAGCCCAAGTCATGAGCGCGCAGCCGTCCTCTTCCAGCATGGAGCGCGGCGCGAGCACTTTCCCGCTGCGGCCCATCTCGTTCGGCGATCCCGTCGTCGACATCGAACGTCGCGACGACGGCACGATTTACCTGCGGCCCAAACAGCCGCTCGGCGACTATCCCGTCCGCATCACCGACCGCCTGCATCATTGGGCGGCGACCACGCCGGATCGCGTCTTCATGGCGGAGCGCGAAGGCGGCCGCGGCTGGCGCAAGATCACTTACGCCGAGCTGCTCACCGCGAGCCGGCACATCGCGTCGAGCCTGATTGCGCGCGGCCTGTCGGCGGAGCGGCCGGTCGTCATCCTCTCCGGCAATTCGATCGACCACGCCTTGCTCGCGTTCGGCGCGTTCTATGCCGGCATTCCGTTCTGCCCGGTGTCGCCGGCCTATTCGCTGGTGTCGAAGGATTACGGCAAGCTGTCCTATCTGATGAAGCTGCTGACGCCTGGCCTCGTCTTCGCCGAGGATGCCGACAAGTTTGCCGATGCGCTCGCCGCCAATGTCTCGCTCGGCACCGAGATCGCAGCGTCCTACGGCCATGTGCCCGGGCGCGACGTCACCCTGCTCGCCGACCTCATGGCGGCGCCGATCCGCGGCGATCTCGACGAGGTCCATGGCAGGATCGGCCCCGACACGATCGCAAAGTTCCTGCTGACCTCGGGCTCGACCGGCAACCCGAAGGCCGTCATCAACACCCAGCGCATGATCTGCGCCAACCAGGTGATGCTGCGCGAGACGCTCGCCTTCCTGAAGGACGAGCCGCCCGTCATCATCGACTGGCTGCCCTGGAATCACACCTTTGGCGGCAACCACAATATCGGGCTGACGCTCTACAATGGCGGCTCGATGTATCTGGACGCCGGCAAGCCGATGCCCGGCGGCATCGAGGAGACCGTGCGCAATCTCCAGGAGATCTCGCCGACGGTCTATTTCAACGTGCCCAAGGGCTATGAATCGCTGCTGCCCTATCTGCGCGACGACCAGGGCCTGCGCGCAAAGTTTTTCGACCGGCTGCACGCGATGTTCTTCTCGGGCGCCGCGCTCTCGCCCTTCATCTGGGACAGTCTCGACGAGCTCGCGGTGAAGGAAAAAGGCTATCGCGTGCCGATGCTGACCGGACTCGGGGCGACCGAGACCGCACCGTTCTTCATGTCGGTCAACCCACGCACCAGCCGCTCGGGCCATGTCGGCCTGCCGGTGTCGGGCAACGACGCCAAGCTGGTGCCGAACAACGGCAAGCTGGAGGTACGCGCCAAGGGGCCGAACGTCATGCCCGGCTATTGGCGCCAACCCGACATCAGCGCGAAATCCTTCGACGAGGAGGGATTCTACAAGATGGGCGATGCGCTCAAGCCCGCAGACCCCGACGATCTCAACGCCGGCTTCGATTTCGACGGCCGCGTCGGTGAAGATTTCAAGCTCGCCAGCGGCACCTGGGTCAGCGTCGGCCCCCTGCGTGCACGCCTCACGGCGGCCTGCGCGCCGCTGGTGCGCGACGTCGTCATCGCCGGCATCAACCGCGACGAGGTCTCCGCGCTGGTCGTGCTCGACCTCGACGGTTGCCGGCTGATCAACCCGACGCTGCCAACCGACGATCTCGTCGTCGCGACGCGCGACCGGCTGGTGCGCGAAGCCTTTCGCGAGCGCCTGACGCGCTTCCTCAGCCAGGCCACGGGATCCTCGACGCGGATCACGCGCGCGATCCTGATGGACGCACCGCTCTCGATCGACAAGGGCGAGGTCACCGACAAGGGCTCGATCAACCAGCGCGCCGTGCTCGAGCACCGCGCAGAATTGATCGAGGAGCTCTACGCTGCCAATCCGTCGGGCCGTGTGATATCGGTTGGATAAGAAATCATCGCATTAGGAGAACGCCATGTTGTTGAAGGATCAGGCAGCCATCGTCACCGGCGGCGCATCGGGACTGGGCGCTGCCACCGCGCGAAAACTGGCGGCGCAGGGAGCCAAGGTCGCGGTCTGCGACCTCAATACCAAGCTTGCCGAGACGGTAGCCGCCGAGATCAAGGGCGTGGCCGTGACCTGCGACGTCTCCGATGCCGCCTCCGCTGAAGCTGCGGTCGCGCAGGCCGCGAAAGCTCATGGCCCGGCGCGCGTGCTGGTCAATTGCGCCGGCATCGGTGTTGCCAAGCGCGTGGTCGGCCGCGACGGCCCGATGGCGCTCGCCGATTTCGACAAGGTGATCAAGGTCAATCTGATCGGCACCTTCAACATGCTGCGCCTTGCGGCCACCGAGATGTCCAAGCTCGAGCCGCAGGCGACCGGCGAGCGCGGCGTCATCATCAACACGGCGTCCGTCGCGGCCTATGACGGCCAGATCGGCCAGTCCGCCTATTCGGCCTCCAAGGGCGGCATCGTCGGCATGACGCTGCCGATCGCGCGCGAGCTCGCGCAGTTCGGCGTCCGCGTGCTGACCATCGCACCCGGCCTGTTCCTGACGCCGCTGCTGGCGAACCTGCCTCAGGAAGCCCAGGACTCGCTCGCCGCCGCCATCCCCTTCCCGCGCCGGCTCGGCCAGGCCGACGAATTCGCCGCGCTCGCGCTGCACATGGTCGAGAATGCGTACCTGAACGGTGAAGTGGTGCGCCTCGACGGCTCGCTGCGCATGGCGCCGAAGTAAGGCCAGCCCATGTTCGTGAACCGGCGCGAGGTCCAGATCCAGTGGGGCGATTGCGACCCCGCCAACATCGTCTATTACCCTCGCTATTTCGCGATGTTCGACGATTCGACCTCGACCCTGTTCGAGGTCGCCGGGTTCTCCAAGCAGGACCTGGTCCGCAAATACGGCCTGGTGGGCATCCCCATGGTCGACACGCGGGCCAAGTTCTACATCCCTTCGACCTATGGCGACTGGATCACCATCGAAACGAAGATCGAAAGCATCAAGCGCTCGAGCTTCGAGGTGAAGCACAATGTCTACAAGGGCGAGTCGCTGGCGATCGAGGGGTTCGAGACCCGCGTGCTGGTCGGCCGCGATCCCGTTAACCCCGACAAGCTGAAATCGGCACCATTCCCGGCGGAAATGGTAGCCAAATTCACGGGAAGCTAAATCGCCGCATCACCAAAAGAGGGGGCTGAATTACCCCCCGATTTCTGCTTTCAAAGAAACACGTAAAGGGAGGAATAAATGAAACGCTTTTACCTGACTGCCGCGATCGCCGCGGCGACGCTGGCCCTGCCGGCGCTGCCCGCACTGGCCCAGACCAGCGACATCACCATCGGCATCACCACCACCACGACCGGTCCCGGCGCAGCACTCGGCATCCCCGAGCGCAATGCGCTGGAGTTCGTGCCGAAGGAAATCGGCGGCGTGCCGCTGAAGGTGATCGTGCTCGACGACGGCGGCGATCCCACCACGGCAACCACCAACGCCCGCCGCTTCGTGACCGAATCCAAGGCTGACATCATCATGGGCTCGGCGCTGACGCCGCCGACGATCGCGGTCTCCAACGTCGCCAACGAAGCCGGCATTCCGCATTTCGGCCTCGCACCGTTCCCGATCACGCCGGAGCGCATGAAGTGGTCGGTGGCGATGCCGCAGCCGATTCCGATCGTCGGCAAGGTGCTGTACGACCACATGAAAGCCAAGGGCGTGAAGACGCTCGGCTATATCGGCTACTCCGATTCCTATGGCGATCTCTGGTTCAACGATTTGAAGGCCCAGGCCGTGCCGATGGGCATGACCATCGTCGACGAGGAGCGTTTCGCCCGTCCCGACACCTCGGTGACCGGTCAGGTGCTCAAGCTCGTCGCCGCCAATCCCGACGCGATCCTGGTCGGCGCGTCCGGCACCGCGGCCGCGCTGCCGCAATCCGAGCTGCGTGAACGCGGCTACAAGGGCCTGATCTACCAGACCCACGGTGCCGCCAGCATGGACTTCATCCGCATCGCCGGCAAAGCGGCGGAAGGTGTGCTGATGGCTTCGGGCCCGGTGATGGACCCGGAAGATCAGCCGGACGAAGCCGCCACCAAGAAGCCGGGCCTCGCGCTGAACTCGGCCTATGAGGCCAAGTACGGTCCGAACAGCCGCAGCCAGTTCGCCGGTCATTCCTACGATGCCTTCGAGATTCTCAAGCGCATCATCCCGACCGCGCTGAAGACCGCCAAGCCGGGCACGCCCGAATTCCGCGAAGCGATCCGCAAGGCGCTGCTGTCGGAGAAGGAGCTGGCGGCGAGCCAGGGCGTCTACAACTTCACTGAAAAGGACCGCTACGGCCTCGACGAGCGCTCGCGCATCCTGCTCACGGTGAAGGACGGCAAGTACTCGCTGGTGAAGTGAGCGCACCGAAAGATTTAGGACGACGAGAGCCGGCCCATCGGGCCGGCTCTTTTAATTTTGGCTTGGAGAATGCTGGCCCCGGCAACGCTGCGCCCCCTCGCCCGCTTGCGGGAGAGGTTACAGCAAGCGTGCCGCTACGCCGCGGCCTCAAGCCGCCTGCCGCAGCGGAGCCCAGGCGAATTCGGGGTAATACGTATCCATCATGCGGTCGACGAAGGCGGTGAGGTTCGGAAACCCTTCCGCGCGCTCGCGCAAGACCGATTCGAAGAACGGCGTAAGGATGCCGGCGAGCATGCCGAAGGCGGTGGCGTCGACGCCGCAGGGCTTGTTGCCCATCAGGTACGCCTTGTCGCCGAGCTGTACCGAGAGCGCAAAGAGCGAGCGCACGGCGAGGTCGACGTCGTCATCGGGCGCGTGGCGGCCGAGGCCCGAGAGCAGATAGTTCTCGGCGACGCGGAACTGCGCGTCCTCGCGTAGCTTCTCGCGGTTGTGCTCCGGCGCGCCGTCGAAGAAATGCGCAGGTCCCTTGGCGAAATTCACCGGATCGACCCAGCGCGCCCCGACCAGCCCCCAATAGACATGGTGCTCGATCATGCGTTCGAACGCCCAGGCTTGCGCCCGCTCGGCCAGCGACAGGCCGGCGTCGAAATCGAAGCCGTAGCGGCGCTCGATATGGGCGCGAATGAAGGTGGAATCAGCCACCGCCTCGCCGCCGTCGTCGAGGAACGGCAATTGCCCCTTGGGGGAGGCCGGCGGCATCGCCCGCTCCTTCCGGTAGGGCAGTCCAGCCATCTTGAGCTGCACCTCCGTCTTGGTGACGAAGGGGCTGATTTCCGGCAGGCCGAAGCCGGTGCCAAAGCCGTAAAGCGTGATCATGCGAGCTCTCCTGAACCTCTCGAAAGTTGGCGGAACCTAGCGACCGGCTGCTGCCACCATGGTGGCAGCAGCCGTGATATCTTCTGCGAAGCGGGCCCCCTGCCAGGCGCGGCCCATCACATGGCGGACCAGCGCGTCCGCGGCCTGGGTCAGCGAGCGTGCCACGACGCTTGCAAGGGCAAACCGGAGGTCGACGGCCATGAGATCGAGCGAAACGAGGCGGGCGAGCGCCGACACGGACCACGCCTGGGCCCGCAGCATCGGAATGGCCGGGCCGAAATGGGTCGGAATGATCATGGACAAATCCTCTTCAGTCGCTGTGTTGTCCCGGTATAGAACCCCCCTGCTGCCAACATCCTGTCAGCAGCCGCGCGCCGCCTTCTGAAAAAACCACCGATGAGAGAATTGTCATGAGACGCGCCGACCGGCTGTTTCAGATCATCCAGGTACTGAGGCGCACGCGTAAGCCGCTGACGGCGGACGCCATCGCGGCCGAGCTCGAGACCTCGAAGCGCACGATTTATCGCGACATCGCAACGCTGATCGGCCAGCGCGTGCCGATCCGGGGGGAAGCCGGCATGGGCTACATCCTTGAAAAGGGTTTTGACCTGCCGCCCTTGATGCTGACGCCCGACGAGATCGAGGCGGCCGTGCTGGGCGCACAATGGGTCGCCGGCCATGCCGATTCGGCACTGGCACGCGCGGCCGAAGATCTGATGGCGAAGATCGCCGACACCGTCCCCGAGCGCCTGCGTCCCTTCGTGCTGGAGCCGGCGAGCCGCGCACGCCCAAGCTGGAACCGGGAGCCGGACCGCCTGGACATGGTGCGCACCCGCACCCAGATCCACGAAGGCAAGAAGATCATGCTGCGCTATCGCGACGAGCAGGGCCGCGCCAGCGAGCGCATGATCTGGCCGATCTCGGTCGGCTATCTCGAGGCCGTGCGCCTGCTCGCCGCCTGGTGCGAGCTGCGCGGCGACTTCCGCAGCTTCCGCACCGACCGCGTGGTGGAGGCGAATTATCTCGAGGAGAAATATCCGGAACGACGCGATGTGCTGCGCGCAAGATGGCGGCAGAGTCTGGTCTGGGGCCCGCCCAAGGATACCTGAAGGACACGTGACGAGGATGCAAGAGAGCTCCCCCATCGATCCGTCGAGCTGCTGCCAGAGTTGCGGCGCATGCTGCGGCTATTCGGCCAACTGGCCGCGCTTCTCGATCGAGAGCGACGAGGAGCTTGCTGCGATCCCGCAAGCCCTGATCAACGAACGCCAATCCGGCATGCGGTGCGAGGGCGATCGTTGCTCGGCCCTGCAGGGCGACATCGGGAAAGCAACCGCGTGCGGCATCTATGCGATGCGGCCGGAGGTGTGCCGCACCTGCATGCCGGGCGATGCCGAATGCGCAATGGCGCGGCGGAAGTTCGGGCTGCCTGTGATCGCGAGCGCTTAGGCGGGGACTGCTTCGCTGATCTCGTCGTCGAACTCGTCCTCGAGCGGCGCGAGCACCGAGAGCGGCTTGGTCGACAGCGTGATCGGCTTGCGGCCGCCCGACAGCGACGGCGAGGATTTCGCCGCGCCTTCCCGCGACAGCGCGTAGAGCGTCGAGCCGACACGGCCGCCGTTCTCGATCAGGTCGCGCTCGGTGCAGCTCGCTGCGATCACGACCGCCAGCGAGTGCAGATGGTTGCGGCGATAGCAAAACAGCGCCAGCCTGGCGCGTGCGTCAGGGGAAACACTCTCAACCAACCTCGGCAGGCCGCTCTCGCTGGCGCGATACATCTCGCCAAGGAGTTCGTCGCGAACCGGGCAGAAATCGCTTTCAAAGGCGTCGCGGCTTGAAAACATTGCAGTTCTCCCTCGTGTGAGGAAGATGCAGCGCAATTCTCTAATGAAAGGTTAACCACGCTGCCCGGTAGTCACCCGGGGTCCTTGAGCGTCCGCCGCGAATCGGAGGGGCCCGGTGCGGGATCCGAGGACCACCGCTCCGGCTGGAGCGTGGGGCACCAGGGCCTCCGCGGCGTCATGGCCGGCTTGCCCCGGCCATCCACGAACAGCCGAGACGCACGAAAGAACGGGGATGCCAGGCCCGGGCATGACGACCTTTGGTGCCGATGAAGATTTGGCCCGCTCAAGCCGTCAGTTCGCCGCCATGAAGATGGAGAGGCCAAAACCGGTGAGATGGTGCAGCGCCTGGTCAACGCCGATCAGTGTCCAGAACCAGGGATGCGCAAGATCGACCCCGAAATTCGCCGAAACAAACCCCTTGGCACGGTCGATCGTGATGTGGATCACGAAGTCGATGAAGCCCACGAACCAGAATTTCGGCGCCACGATCAGGATCAGCGGCAGTGCAACCGCAAGGTGAATCAGGCAATGCACCAGAAGCGGCAGGGCCCAGCCGTGCTTCTGGTCCTTGCCGTGCGCCATCCAGGCGGTCTGGAGGACGAAATCGGCGATGATGTGCTTGAAGGTGAGCAGCAACATCCAGCCAATGAGCGCTTCGACCGGAATCGCCGATGACATGGGTGGAAACGACAAGGCTGACGCCCTCATTGACGTGACAAGAAAAATTGGAGCGTTCAGCGCAACTTCTTCTTGGACCAGTTCTGGACCGGTCAAATCGCCGGGACGCGCGATTTATGACATCTCCCGCGGCGGAATGCAGCCGGGGGGAACCGGAAAATCGCCAAGTGTGGCTAACTGGTGATAGGATGACCAATCGCCGCGGATGTGTCGCGTAAGCTTACCATCGGCTCGGAATTTGCATTCCGTGACCTTCGCGCTATCATTCCGGATAGAGAATATCGTTCTTTTTTCAGACCTTTACGAATTTCAGGGCGCTCCGCGCGATCGCATCCGCAAGCCGCCCGCCACCCGAGAATAAGGCCAGAGTGCTGCCATGAGTACTGAAGGCCCGGATTCGTCACTCATCGAGCCGCCGCCCCGGCGCTCCAAGGTGATCAAGACCAATCAGCAGCAGGTCTTCCTCTACGTCGTGCTGACCCTGCTGTTGTCGCTCGCCACCGTCTGGGGCGGCCGCGCCATGCTGCACAATTCGGAAACGCTGACCTTTGCCGTCGGCGCTCCCAACAGCGACGAGGCGCTGTTCGCCGCCAAGCTCGCCGCCGTGCTGAAGTCCAACGCCTCGCGCTTCCGGATCAAGATCGTCAACAACGCCGATAACGCCAAGGCGCTCGCGCAGTTCGACCGCAAGCAGGCCGACCTCGCGGTCCTGCGCACCGACGCCAAGGTCCCGCTGCGGGCACGCACGCTCGCGATCCTCGAGCACGATCTCGTGCTGCTGCTGGGCCCCGGCAACAAGAAGATCAAATCGATCGCCGAACTGAAGAAGAAGAAGGTCGCCGTTCTCGCCGAGAGCGAATCCTCCCTCGCCTTCGTCCGCAGCATCCTCGACATCCCCGACGGTCCTGATGCCGCGAAGATCCAGATGGCGCCGCAGGGCGCAACGCTCGACAAGCTGTTCGCACCGTCAAACGGCTTCGGCGCGGTCATCGCCATCGTCCATGCCTCCCGGGCGGTGCGCGACAAGGCCTATGAGCAACTCGCCAAGCGCGGCGGCTTCACGCTCAACGCGATCGACGAGGCCAAGGCGCTGGCGCGCAGGCTTCCCGGCATTTCCAGCGAGACGCTGACGGCAGGCACGCTGTCGACCTCGCCGCAAATTCCCGACGACGACCTCGACACGATCGGCCTGGAATGGCTGCTGGTCGCGCAATCCAGGATGTCCCCCACCACGGCCGGCGAACTCGCACGCACCGTTTACGAGAACAAATCCGCACTCGGGCTCGACAACAGCTTTGCCACCAGAATTGAGCCGGCCTCGACCGAGAAGGACGCCTTCGTGATGGCGCACCAGGGGGCGGCCGACTACATCAACGACGACACCAAGTCGTTCATGGATAAGTACAGCGACCTGATGTATCTGGGCGCCGCCGCGCTCAGCGTCATCGGTTCGATCTTCGCCGCGATCTACGCCAAGATCACGCGCATTGCGCCGGAGAAGGCCAGCGAGCTCTCCACCGCCATCCTCGACATCGGCGAGCGGATCGAGCACGCCCACTCTCTGGATCAGCTCGAATGTCTTCAGGACGAACTCGAGGGCATTTTGCGCGGCGCCGTCATCGGCCTACGAGACGGCACGATCAGCACCGACGGGCTCGACACTTTCAAGCTCGGCTACGAGTTCGTCCGCGACGAGATCGGCATGCGCCGCGATTATCTGAAGCGTCATGCCAACGAGACCGAGAAGACGCCGCAGGGCGCGGGCCCTGCCCAGCATGACGACAGCAATGTCGTGGTGGTGAAGACTGCCCAGAGCGCCTGAGAAGCGCGGTCGGGCCGCCCACAACTCTCTTGTCCCGAACAGGTTGCACCGCCCAAGACGTTGCAGCGCTGAACTGGGACCCAGGAGCCGCAGTATGTGCCGCTGGGCCCCGGCTCTGCAGCGCAACACTGCGTGCTGCGCTGCGTCCGGGGCATCAGACTGGGTTGGGCCGCCAGCCCAGCGATATCGGCCGTCTGGAACCGCTGCGATCTGCAACCGTTGGTTCGCGATTGCAACCGGAGACCGCAGCATGCGTGCACTCCTCATCATCCTCCTGCTGGGAATGCTGGCGGCGGCCGGCTATTTCGCCTATTCCGCAATGACGGTTGAAGGTGACCCGATCCCGACGGAAGGCTACGTGGCGCTGGCGCTGGGCGCGGGGTTTTCCATCGTCGTCGGCATTGGGCTGATGGTGCTGCTGTTCTTCAGCAGCCGCCGCGGTTACGACGAGCCGCCGCATTTCAGGTAGACGCCCCGCCGGCGACGGCGGCACAGCGGAGCCCGTCGCTGCAGCGCCGATCACATGGCCTGCCCCCGTCGTTGACGGCCCCCGCCCAGGCGGGCACTTTGGCGCCGACGTCCCAGCCGGGACCCCGAAGACCTGTCCCAAAGACCGAGCCGCCTTCCCGCATGTCCAAGCCGTTGATTTCCGCTCTGGCCCAGTTTGCGGCCGCCACGGCCGGCCGCAACATGACCAAGGCGGCCTATGTCGCGGTGAGCATCGGCGTGCTCAGCATGGTGCTGCTGTCGGACAAGCGGGCCCATGAGGCGCACGACTGGATCAGCGCTCTGCTCTGGACCTGCCTCGCCTATTTCGTATTCGAATGGCTGGTCCGGCTGCGTCATATGACGCAGCAAGGGCGGCTTTCGCTGTACATGTCCTCTTCTGCCGGGCTGGTCGACGCGATCGGGGCCCTGGCGGTGCCGGTCGCGCTGGTTCTCGGCGTCGAGCCCAGGACGGCCTGGCTGCTCAGCGTGCTCTGGGTGCTCAAGGTGGTGCCGGGCATTCCGGGCCTGCGACAGCTTCGCCGCGTGCTGGTGCTGGAATCGGGGCCCCTGCTCAGCGTGCTCGTGATCTTCCTGATGGTGGTCTTCCTCGCCTCCGTCGCCGAATATTTCCTGGAGCGGGACGTGCAGCCGCAGACCTTCGGCAGCGTCCCCGCGGCGCTGTGGTGGGCGGTCGTCACACTCACGACCACGGGCTATGGCGATGCCGTGCCGGTCACGCCGCTGGGGCGGCTGGTGGCGGCCGCGGTGATGATCTCCGGCCTCGGTGTGTTCGGCCTCTGGACCGGTATCCTGGCGACCGGATTTGCCGCCGAGACGCGGCGCGACAATTTCCTCAAGACCTGGGAGGCCGTCAGCAAGGTGCCCTTCTTCGCGGCGCTCGGCCCCGCCGCGATTGCCGACGTCACCCACATGCTGCGGACCATGGAGCTGCCGGCGCGCACCATGATCATCCACAAAGGGGCGCAGGGCGATTGCATGTATTTCATCGCCGCGGGCGAGGTCGAGGTCGACCTTCCCGGCAAGAAGGTTCAGCTCGGCGAAGGCGCCTTCTTCGGCGAGATGGCGCTGCTCGGCAACAACAAGCGCGGCGCCAACGTTTCGACCACGAAAGTGTCGCGGCTTCTGGTACTCGACCTCGTCGACTTCCGCGTGCTGATGGCACGGCACCCGGATCTCGCCGAGACCATCGATGCCGAGGCGAAACGCCGCGCGCTCGAAAACAAGTAGAATGGAGACAAGAATGTCGGATATCACCGACGCGGCGACCAGCCCCCTGCTCGAACGCGACGGCGCGCGCGCCACCATCCGCCTCAACCGTCCCAAGCATCTCAACCGGCTCCAGGCGGAAGACCTCGGCGAGCTCGTCAGGCTGTTCGACCTGGTCGAGGCTGATCCGGCCATCCGCGTGCTGGTGTTGACCGGCACCGGGCGCGCCTTCTCCGCGGGGTATGACCTCAACTCGGTCGCCGAGCGCGCCGTCAGCGCAAACGAGCAGCAGAGCGCGGGCTCCGCCTTCGAGGTCGTCGTCAACCGGCTGGAGGATCTCGGCGTGCCAACGATCTGCCGGCTCAACGGCGGCGTCTATGGCGGCTCGACCGATCTCGCACTCGCCTGCGATTTCCGGATCGGCGTCGACACCGCCGAGATGTTCATGCCGGCGGCGCGACTCGGGCTGCATTATTACCCGAGCGGCATCAAGCGCTACGTCACACGGCTCGGCCTCGACAATGCGAAAAGGCTGTTCCTGACCGCGCAAAAGATCAGCGCGCCGGAGATGCTGCGCATCGGCTACCTGACCGCCATGGTGCCGGAAGAGACGCTCGACGAGGAGGTCGACAGACTCGCCGGCATCCTCGCCGGCAACGCGCCGCAGGCCATGCGCGGCATGAAGCGCGCAATCAACGAATTCGCCCGCGGCGAGCTCGATGATCGCGCCGCCGACCAGCGCCACCGCGACAGCATGCGCGGCGACGAGATCAAGGAAGGCATCAAGGCGTTTGCGGAGAAGAGAGCGCCGAAGTTTTAGCTCCGAGTCTTCGCAAAACACCACCCTGTGGTTACGGGTCCCGGGTCTGCGCTTACGCTTTTCCGGGACGACACTGAATGTGAGGCGCGCGCGCCCTCAGCCTCCGACCGCCTTGGCATGCTCCGCAGCCATCTCGTCATCCGCCGCGTTGATGCGCTGGTAGGCGGGCCGCGCGGTCATGCGCTCGGCATAGCGGACGAAGACGTCCTTCTTCGGCACGATGCCGAACATCATGGTCCAGCTGAACGCGACGCCCCACAACACGTCGGCGGCCGTCATGCGCTCGCCGAGCAGGTACGGTCCCTTCGACAGCTGCGCTTCGAGCGCACCGAGCATGGTGTCGTAATCCGCATAGGGCGACTGCGTGATCGGCGCCGGCTCGCGCTGCATGAACTTGTCGATCAGCGCCGGCTCGAAGGATGAGCCGTAATAGGCGATCCAGCGCAGGTAAGGACCGCGCAAGGGATCGTTCAGCGCGGGCGTCAGACCGGCCTGCGGGAAGAGGTCGGCGAGATAGATGGTGATCGCGACCTGCTCGGTCACGAGCGCCTCGCGGTGGCGGATCGCCGGGACCTTGCCGAGCGGATTGATGGCGAGATAGGCGGGCTGGCGCTGCTCGCCGGCCTTCATGTTGAGGACGTGGAGGTCGTAGGGCGCGCCCAGCTCCTCGAGCAGCACCCGCGTGCCGGTGGCACGGCTTTGGGGTGAATAATACAGGGTGATGCGGTTCGGATCGGTCATGGCAAGTCTCCTGGGGCGCCGTCGGGCGAGGCCCTAGCTCTACGCGACCATACCTGACATCCTGTGTCAGGTATGGTTTAAGGAAATCATGCGCGCGAGCCGGATGTTGTCGATCCTCACCACCCTCCAGGCCAGGGGCCAAGTCACCGCGCCCGAGCTTGCGGAGGCCTGCGAGGTCTCGGTGCGCACGATCTATCGCGACATCGACGCGCTGGCGGCATCCGGCGTACCTGTCTATGCCGACCGCGGCGCGGAGGGCGGTTATCGCCTGCTCGACGGCTATCGCGTGCGCCTGAACGGCCTGTCGCAGAGCGAGGCTGGCGCGCTGTTCCTCGCAGGGCTCCCGGGCCCCGCCGCGGCGCTCGGGCTCGATGCCGCGATGATCGCCGCACAGAACAAGCTGATGGCGGCGCTGCCCGTCCACCTGCGTCAGGATGCCAGCCGGATGCAGGAGCGGTTTCATCTGGACGCGCCCGGCTGGTTCGGTGAGACGGAAGAGCCGGAGCATCTGCGCACGATCGCCGGCGCGCTGCTGCAGGGGACACTGATCAAGATCCGCTACCAGAGCTGGCGGTCCGAGAAGCGGCGCCGCCTCGCGCCGCTCGGCCTCGTGCTGAAGGGCGGGAGCTGGTACCTCGCAGGCCAGGTCGATGCCAGCGTGCGCACCTATCGCGTCGCGCGCGTGCTCGACTGCACGCCTCTCGACGATCGCTTCGAACGTCCCGCCAATTTCGATCTCGCCGCCTATTGGCAGGCCGCGACGCTTCGCCTTGAGGCCGAGATGCATCCCAATGTCGCGGTGGTGCGGCTGTCGCCGTTCGGCGTCAAGCTGCTCGACGCGCTGAGCCAACCCTACGTCAAGGCGCGCACGCAGCTTGAGGAGACCATCGATGCCGACGGCTGGCGCATCGCGCGCGTGCCTGTCGGCAAGACATCCTGGCACGCCGCAGCCGAATTGTTACGGCTCGGCCCCGAGGCCGAGGTGCTGGAGCCCGCCGATCTCCGCGACAAGATGGTGGAGATGACGCAGGCAATGGCCGCGCGCTATCGCACGGCGCGGAAAACATGACGACGGCACATTCCGCCGCAAGCCACGAAACAATCCTGAAACACGATTCTCACCATCACGCGTGAACGCAATCCCATCTCGGCCCGACCGAGATGCAGGGACACAACAACGGCCTTCGCGCCATACTGGAGAATGAAAATGTTTCGTAAGCTTGCTCTTGGTCTGATCGCCGCCGGTTCGCTCGGCGCTGCCGCTCTCGCGCCGACCGCCGCCTCGGCCCACGGCATCCACCCGCACTGGCATCACGGCTGGGGTCCGGGCTTTGGCTTTGGCGGCGTCTACGTCAACACCGGCGTCAGCAACTGCTACCAGGAGCGCGTCGTCCAGACCCGCCATGGCCTGCGCGTGCGCGTCGTGAATGTCTGCGCCTACGGGATCTACTGAGCCCGCCTGTATCGTTGACGCAGCCCCGGTCGCTCCGCGACCGGGGCTCGCCGTCTCAACTTGCGAGCGCAGTCGGTATTGCAGAGGCGGCACGCTCGTCCGCCAGGGCGTTGTGCTCGGAGATCCATCGTTCGGCGCGCGCACGCCGCAGCGAGGGCGCAAACAGGAACCCCTGGGCGACATCGCAACCGATCCCGCGGATGATTTCGAGCACCTCCGGGTTTTCGACGCCCTCGGCCACCACTTTCATGTTGAACGCCTTCGCAAGCGCCACGGAGGCATCGACGATCTTCATCATGTCGTCGTCGGATTCGCAGCCCTTGATGAAGGACTGGTCGATCTTCAGCTCGCTGAACGGAAGCCGCACCAAGGCGGCAAGCGACGAATAGCCGGTGCCGAAATCGTCGATCGCCGTGCCGATCTTCTTGATCCGTAGCCGCACCAGAATGTCGTTGGCACGGTCGACGTCGGCCATCGCAGTGGTCTCGGTGATCTCCACCGTCAGCGAGGAGGGAGAGATATTTTCGCGGCCCAGGATCTCCTCGATCCGGTCGGGCAAGGCCAGATCCGACATCAGCGAACCCGAGATGTTGACGGCGATGGTGAAACCGGGATTGCGCTCGATCAGCTTGCGGCCCTGCGACATCGCCGATGACAGGATGCAATCGGTCACCTCGCGCATGAGGCCGGCTTCCTCGGCGATCGGAATGAAGATCATGGGCGAGACCATGCCGAATTCGGCGGTGCGCCAGCGTGCCAGTGCCTCGGCGCCGACGACCCTTCCGCTCTCGAGCGCGATCTTCGGCTGAAACTCAACGAAGAATTCGCGGTCGGCAAGGCCCCGCATGATTCGCTCCGGCGTGATCCGGAGCTGCGGCGCGGCGGATGTCGCGGCCAGCGGCGCGCGCCGCGGCAATTCCAGGGCGCTGCGCAGGCGATTCAGATCGAGCGGCTTGGTCAGGCATCCGCCGACCGACAGCTTCAATCCGTTCGCGACCCGTCGCGTGGCCTTCATGACACGATCATCGCAGCCGCTGATGATCACGATCGACATCGCGCGAAGGCCGGCTTCCGCGACGTAGCGCAGCAGCTCCACCCCGTCACGACCGCCGAGCGACAGATCGAGCGCCATGATCTCGAAAGCCTCGCGTGCCAGAAGCTCGGTTGCGGCCTCGTAGGAGGACGCAACGACCGTCTCGTAGCCGAGCTTCGCCCCGATCTTGCCGATCAGAACCCGCTGCACCAGATCGTCGTCGACCACCAGAAGACGGCCTCTCGTCGCACTCATCACCAATCTCCAGACACCGGCGGCGTTGATGACTTCAACGCTTAGAGCAGCGGCCTCGCCTGGTTATGAATACAAGACGGCTAAAACTTTCCCGATCCGGAAGGATTCGTTAGGCACGTTCCCCAGGGCATTCAAGTCATTGATTTTCATCGGAATTATTCGCCGCGCGTGCGAGCGGCATCTGAATCTTCCACGGCATGCGCAAGTGCAATGAACACGTCGTAAAGCTCCCTATCGGAAGCCGGCAAATGCACAACGGGCTACGGAGCCTTCATCAACGCTCGTTCGCCTGCGCTGCCTGCAGCTGCCGGCGAAACCAGGCCCAGGTCTCGCGCGTCGTCCTGATGTAGCCGTGGCCGCGATGGACAATCTCGCCGTCGACGATTGCGTTCAGCTTCGGCAGTGCGTGAAACGGGATCGACGGATGGGCGTGGTGCTCGACATGGTAGGGCATGTTCCACGCGAACCATTTGACGACCGCGCCGGTGTAGGTGGTGCGCGTGTTCTCAAAAGCGCTGCGCGTGCGCTCGCAGCCGGTGTGCTCGGCATAGAGATAGGGCCGCAAGAAGAACTGCCCGATCACGAGCGGGACGATCCAAACCCAGAGCAGCAGCGCTGAGGAGAACCACAGCGACAGCGCGAGCAGCAGGACGTAGAGCGCGGCATAGGCACGCGCCTCGCGCACGATGACGGCGCGCTTGCTCTCGGGGATCCAGGGCACGGTGACGTTGCCGGTGATCGAATGGCCGAGCATCAGCCGGAGACGGCCTGCGACCTGGAGCAGACCGCTATAGGCCACCGCGAGCTGCGTGTCGGATGCCGGTTTCACCCCGACGATCAGCTCGGGATCCTTGTCCGGATCCTGGGTGTAGCGGTGATGGTCCCAGTGAAACAGGCAGTAATATTCGTAAGGCAATCCGATGATGAAGGCCGAGAGATAGCCCACAGCGAGATTGAGGCCGCGGCTTTTGAACGCGGTCTTGTGCGCGGTCTCGTGCACCGCCATGAACAGGAAGGCGACGACATAGCCCTGCACAGCCATCAACGGCAGGGCCCAGAGCACGCCCCATGTCGAGGAAACCTTCCAGATCAGCGCACCCAGCAGCGCGATCGCGCCATAGTGGCCGAGGCTCTGCGCGGCGCCCCTGAGATCGGAGCGGGCCGACAGTTGGCGCAGCATCGCGGGCGTCAGCGGCTTCAGGCGGTGGCCGGGCTCTGAGACGGTCGCGTCGGTCATGATCGGATGCTGCTCTATTTGTCGAGGAGTGATGCGACCTCGGCCTTGATGAAGGCCTGGTCGCGCGGATTGCCCACCGGATTGCCGGCGCGATGGCCATGCAGCGACGGGATCGGATGCAGCACGGCGGATCTGGCGTTCACCAGCCGGCCGAGTTCGTCCTCGTTGTCGCGAACGTCGAAATAGCGATCGGTCGCGCCCGGCATCAGCAGCATGTGCGCCTTGATCGCCGCCAACGCGCGATCGAGATCGCCACCGAATGCTTCACAGCGGCTGATGTCGCCGTTCTGCCAGATGCCGATCTGCGCCAGAAGATCATTGGCATCGCGCCGGGCGAACGTCGCGTCCCAGGTGCGGACGAGATAATCCTCCAGCGAAGTGAAGCCGGCCTCGCGCCAGAGCTCGTCGCGATAGAAGCCGTGCGACATCGCCCAGCCGGCATAGACGCGCCCCATGGCGCGATAGCCGGCGAGCGGCTTCTCGGCGAAGCGGCCCTCGCGGAAAGCGGGATCGGCTGATAGCGCGGCCTTCACGCTTTCCAGGAAGACGTAGTTGTAAGGCGCGCAGCGCGCGACGCCGCAGACCACGGCGGCCCGTTCGACCATGTCGGGATGCAGCGCGGCCCAGTGGTAGGCCTGCATGCCGCCCATCGACCAGCCGTAGACGAGCGCAAGCTTCGAAATGCCGAAGCGCTCGGTGAGGAGCCGGTATTGGACGGCGATCGCATCGTGATAGGTCACCGCGGGGAATGGCGCCGCGGTATTCGACGGCGAGGACGACAGGCCGTTGCCGAAGAGGTTCGGGATGATGATGAAGTAGCGCGTTGGGTCGAGCACGCCGTCCGGCCCGATCAGCCATTCGGTGTCGGTATGCTGCGCGCTGAACGAGGTCGGATAGAGGATGACGTTGTCTTTTGCCGGGCTGAGCGTGCCATAGGTCTTGTAGGCGAGCGTCAGCGAAGGGAAGACGGCGCCCGATTGCAGCGTGACATCGCCGGCGTCGAAAATCTCGTAATCGTACAACCCCGCCATGCGTCCAACTCCCGCTCACGCGGCCGCAGAGCGCCGCGGCTTCCATGATGCATCGATCATGCCGGGCCCGCCTCTGCGTCATCGCAGCTAATAACTGTACTTATAGTACAGTTATTTGGGGCCGGCAAGATGAATCCGGCTCAGGCGATGGCCGCCAGATAGCGCGCAACCGACGCCGCGAAGGCGGCCTTGGCTCCGCCAGCGATGTTGCGCCCCCACCACGCGCCATAGATGCGATCGAAGGCGAGCGGCTCGACGGCAGCCGCGATCCGCCGCACCGCGGCGGCATTGAGCGGCATGTAGTTGGGGTAGGAGTACATGAAGCTGACGAAGCGGCGGTCCATCGTCACCTGTGCGATGTCGCCGGTGAGCAACGCGCCCCTGCCGTCCGCACCACGCGCATGATGCAGCACGGTGGCGCCGGCAAAATGACCGCCTGTGCGCAGCAGCAGCAAGTCGTCGGAGATGCGATGGCTTTCGCCGGTCCAGTGCACGATCGCAGAATGCGGCCGGGTGACGAAAGCGCGATCGTCGGCATGCAGATAGACCGGCACGCCCCCAAAGGTGTCGCTCCAGTCCGCGGCCGCGCCGTAATAGTGCGGATGCGAGATCGCGATCGCCTTCAGTCCGCCGAGTGCGGCGACGAATGGGATGGCTTCATCGGCTGCGAGCGGAATGCAATCCCACATCACGCAGCCGTCGCCCTGGGGCACCAGCAGCGCGCGCTGCCCGATCGCGAAGCTCGGCTCCAGGCCGATGCCGGTGAGGCCGAGATCGTCCCGTCCCACCAGCCGGTGCCCCCGCGCGAGCTCCTCGCGCGTGAGAAAGCTCTGACCTTTCCAGTTCACGAACTGGCGCTCGTCCTCGCAGATCACGCAGGAGGCGGGGGGATTTCCGCCGTTCGGGAATTGCGCGCCGCAGGTTTCGCAGGTCCAGAGAGGCATAGTTCGAGCTCCGTGGGAAGATCGCAGGATGACACTGCGAGCCAGCCTTCAGCAAGGTCGTTGAGCCTCGAGGAGTGACTGGAACCAACGCGGCAAGCACCCGTTACGTTCAGATCAACACCAGAACGATTGGCCACGAGGCCCACGACACACGAAGAACATGTTTGGGTATCGATGACATCGCGGCCTCCTTCCTGGTCCCACCTCTGGCCTCTGTTCGCGCTCAACTTCTTCATGGCCGACATGCAGTCGGGCATCGGTCCTTTCGTCGGCGTCTTCCTTCAGGAGCGCGGCTGGGCGACTGGGCTGATCGGCACCGCGCTGACGATCGGCAATGTCGCGGGCATGCTGATCACGACGCCGATCGGCGGCTTCATCGATTCCAGCCGCAACAAGCGGCTCTGGGTCGTCATTCCCGGCATCTGCGTCGTTCTTGCGTCCGCGATCATCCTGATCTCGCAGAATTTCTGGGCGGTGACGTTCTCCCAGGTCGCGCAATCGCTGGCGAGCGCCGCCATCGTGCCGGCGGTGACGGGCATCACGCTCGGCATCGCCAAGCAGAAGGGTTTCAACGCGGTCAACGGACGCAACCAGGCGTTCAACCACGCCGGCAACATGGTTGGTGCCGCGCTCTCGGGCTATCTCGGCTACAAGTACGGCTACTTTGCCGTCTTCGTCCTCGCAGCGGTGTTCGGCGCCATCGCGATCGCCTGCGTCATGATGATCCCGGCCAAGGCAATCGACGATCGCGCCTCGCGCGGCTGCAAGGAGGACGATCCCGACAGCGCGCCGGACGCGTTCACGATGCTGCTCAAGCACCGGGCCCTGCTGGTGCTGGCGTTGGCGCTCGCCCTTTTCCATCTCGGCAATGCCGCCATCGTGCCGCTCTACGGGCTTGCGGCCGTGGCCGAAGGCCAGGCCAACGGCCCGAGCTTCGTCGCCACCACCGTGGTGATCGCGCAAGGCGTCATGGTCGTGACCTCGCTGATTGCGATGAAGGCCGCGAGCAAGCGCAATTACTGGCCGATCATCCTGGTGTCCTTCATGTTCCTGCCCATCCGCGGCGTGCTGGCCTTCTTCGTCACGGGATGGTGGGGCGTGGTACCGATGCAGGTGCTCGACGGCATCGGCACCGGATTGCAGACGGTCGCGGTGCCCGGCATGGTCGCGCGCGCGCTCAACGGCTCCGGCCGCATCAATCTCGGCCAGGGCGCCGTGATCACGGTGCAAGGCGTCGGCGCCAGCCTCAGTCCCGCACTCGGCGGCTGGATCGCGCAATGGATCGGCTACGGGCCGACCTTCCTGCTGCTCGGCGGCTTTGGCCTTGCCTCAATGGCACTGTGGTTCGCCTTTGGAGCAACGGTGAAGAAGTATTGAGTTGGCGCGCCGACGGTCGCGGCGTAACGCCTCCGTCTTCGACACGCGCCAACAAGCAAGGCTGCGGGCAATCCGAATGGTCCGGCCTACCAAAGATGGCGCGAGCAGTTCTGTCGTGAGGTGGCGAACGTCGATTTCGTACCGGTCGGCGACGGGCGGGTCCACCGGACCATAGTGCCTTCGATTCTTCCCCGTATCAGGCTCTCGGCCTCCTTCGGCGCTGTCGCTCGCCGGTCTTTCGGCCGCTCATCGGACCAGCCCGCGCGCCGTCCAGCTGCTGTTCGAGCAGGCCGGCATCACCTATAGCGGCTTCGTGCTGTAGCAGCGCTTGCTGCGCGCCGAGCGGCTGCTGCGAAATCCTGCCATGCGCACCCGCAAGATCATCGAGATCGCGCATCTTGCGGGTTTCCACGACGTCTCCTACTTCCACCGCGCGTTTCGCCGCCGCTTCGGGCAGACACCCGACGATGTCAGGAAGCTTTCCGGCGAGACCGGCTAGACCTTTTAGCGCGTTGTTTTGACGTGAACCGGGAGCCACTTCGCTCGAAAGCGTTTCAGGCGAACTCGACCACGATCTTGCCGAAATGGCCGCCCTGCTGCATCAGGCGCAGCGCGTCCGGCACGGCATCGAAGCTGAACACCCGGTCGATCACCGGCCTCATGGCGTTGCGTTCGATCGCGGCCGTCATGCCCTCGAACATGCGGCGGCTGCCGACGGAGAGGCCGATGACGTGCAGGTTCTTGGCGAACAGGCTCGGGATCGCGATCTGCTGCGAGAACCCCGTGAGCACGCCGATCACCAGGATGGTGCCGCCGACACGCGCCGCCTCGAGCGATTGCGCAAAGGTGTCCTTGCCGCCGACTTCGACGACGTGGTCGACGCCTCCCCCGGTCCACTCCGCTGCGGCCTTGCCCCAGTCCGGCACCGAACGATAATTGATGGTGTGATCGGCGCCGAGCGCCCTGGCTCGTTCGAGCTTGTGGTCGCTCGACGAGGTCACGATCACGCTTGCACCGGCGAGCTTTGCGAATTGCAGCGCGAAGATCGAGACGCCGCCGGTGCCCTGCACCAGCACGGTATCGCCGGGCTTCACGTGTGCTTCTTCGAACAGTGCGCGCCAGGCTGTGAGCCCGGCACAGGGCAGCGTCGCGGCCTCAGTGAATGACAGATGCGAGGGCAGGCGGTAGACGCCCTCGGCGTCGAGCACCATCACCTCCTGCAGCACGCCGGGCCGCGTGCCGCCCAGCGCGTAACGGCGGCTGGCCGTCGAAACCTGCCCGTCGATCCAGGACTGGAAGAACATTGGACAGACGCGATCGCCGACCGCGACGCGCGTCACGCCCTCACTGGCGGCGATCACCTCGCCTGCCCCATCCGAGAACGGGATCAGCGGCAATCTGGTGACGCCGCCCTTGCCCTGCACGGTGAGCAGATCGCGATAATTGAGCGATGCCGCCTTGATCCGCACCGCGATCTGGCCGGGTCCGGGGGTCGGCTCCGGCAGATCGGCCAGTTCCATCCCCTCGATCGACCAGTCTCGCGCGACCTGCCAGGCTTTCATGGGAAACGCTCCGTCTCAGGTGCCAAAGCTCTTCTGCACCGCCTTATCCAGCGTCTCGCCGCCGACGAAACGCTGGCGCAGCTCGCGCTTGAGCAGCTTCCCGCTCGGATTCTTCGGCAAGGCGTCCACGAAGATGACACGCTTCGGCACCTTGAAATGCGCCATCTGGCCGGCGCAGTGCTTGATGACGGCTTCTTCGTCCAGCTTTTCGCCGCTCTTGACCACGACGATCGCCGTGACCGCTTCGATCCAGCGCGGATCCGGCAGGCCGACGACGGCGACCTCGGAGACTGCGGGGATGCGATAGACCATCTCCTCGACCTCGCGGCTCGCGACGTTCTCGCCGCCGGTCTTGATCATGTCCTTGACGCGGTCGACCACGGTGATGTGGCCCTCCTCGTCGACGGTGGCGAGATCGCCGGAGTGAAACCAGCCGCCCGAGAACGCGGCCGCGGTCTTCACGGGATCGTTGTAATAGCCGGACAGCAGATGCGGCGAGCGGTGCACGATCTCGCCGACCTCGCCCACCCTGACGTCTTCCATCGCCGTGTTGACCACGCGCGTCTCGACGTTGAGCACGGGCTTGCCGGCCGAGCCGGCCTTGCGGAGCTGGTCCTCCGGCCGCAGCACGGTCGCGAGCGGCGCGATCTCGGTCTGGCCGTAGAAATTCCAGAATTTGACGGCGGGCAGGCGGCGCTGCAGTTCGAGCAGCACCTCGACCGGCATGATCGAGGCGCCGTAATAGCCCTTCTGCAGGGTCGACAGATCGGTCTTGTCGAAGTTCGGCGAGCGCAGCATCGCGATCCAGATCGTCGGCGGCGCGAAGAACGACGTGATCCTGTGCGCCTGGATCAGCGCCAGGATGTTGTCGGCCGTCGGCTTGCCCGTGATCACGCCGGAGGCGCCGAGATAGACTTGCGGCCCGAGGAACACATCCAGCTGGGCGCAATGATAGAGCGGCAGCGCGTGCAGGAACTTGTCCTCCGCGCTCATGCCACCGTCGATGATGCAGCTGACATACTGCCACATCACGGCTTCATGGGTCAGCATCGCGCCCTTGGGCAGGGATTCCGTGCCTGAGGTGTAGACGATCTGGGCGAGATCACGGCTGTCCACGGACGCCGCGAGAAACGAGGCGTCGGCATGAAGAAGATCGTCGAAGGTGGTGAGGCCCGCGGGCGCGGACGCGGGGTCCTCGCCCGGCAGCCAGATCATCTTCTCGACCGCGCAGTCCTTGGCGCTAGCTGCGCGCGCGGGCTCGACGAAGTCGGGACCAGTCGCGAGCAACTTTGCCCCGGAGCTCTTCAGGATGAAATTGATCTCGTCCGGATTGAGCATGAAGTTGATCGGCACCAGCACCGCGCCGATCCGCGCCGCCGCAAAGCGCAACGCGGCGAAAGCGTGCGAATTGCGCGAGAGAACCGCGATGCGGTCGCCCTTGCTGGCGCCGAGCCCGAGCAGGCCGCGGCCGAGCCGGTTGCAGATCGCGTCCATCTCGGCGAAGGTCCAGCTCACCTCGCCGCAGCTCAGCGCCAGCTTGTTCGGCTCTCGCCCCGCGGAGCGGCGCAGGAGATCGCCGATGGAATGCTCGCGCGCTTTCGAGATGGTGGCTGCGGTCTCGGTCATGTGTCCCTCCGTGTGATGTCTTTGTTTGTTGGATTTCTTCTTTGAAATCTTGCGTTATCTGCGCCGGGCCGCCTGGGCGTGCTCCATGTACATGTGCTCGACCGAGCGATCGAGCGAGGCGATCTTCTCGAAGCCGCGGCGCCAGTCCTGCAGATGCCGGCGCGTCCACAGCACGCCGGCCTCGCGGTCGCGGCGGCGGATCGCATCAATCAGATGGCGATGCGCGGCAACGAGGCGCGGGCCGCCTTCGGAGACACCTGTCACGATCATCTCGGTGGTCGGATAGAACAATTGCGCCGCGGGCTCACGCGCGAGCTGGAGCACACGGTTCTGCGAGGCTTTTGCGACCAGCACGTGGAATTCGGCGTCGCATTCGGCAAGCGCCGCGGGATTGCCGACCACGGCTTCGCTGCGCAGGAGATTGTCGTCGAGCTCGGCGAGATTCGCGTCGGTCGCGCGTTCCACGGCACCCTCGATGCTGGCGACCTCCAGCGTCATCGAGGCCTCGTAGAGCTCGCGGAACGTCACCTCGTGCAGCACCAGCGCGCGGCTGAGACGGCTTGCGAGCTTGCTGTAGCGCGGCAGGCAGGCTTGCAGGCGGCGCGAGGAATCGCGCCGGATCAACCCGCCCTCCTCCAGCACACGGATGCCCTCACGAATGGTCGAGCGGTTGACGCCGAACTGGCGGACCAGATCGTGCTCGGTGCCGATGGGATCGCCGGGCTTGATCCGGCCGTTGACGATCTCGCGTTCGATGGCGTCGGCGACCTTCTGATAGGCCGGCGCGACATCGATCGGTCGGAAGAGCGGCGCGACAGGCAAATCGGCCTCCAATGGCGATTGTCGGACAAACTATATGGTCGACCCGGAGACGCGTCAAATTGCGCCATATATAGCCCACGCGCAACAAATTGACTCCTCTGGAACCGGGCTCTAACTTTGTCGGACAAAGGGACAGAATAATCCCCCTCAAAGAGGAAACGTGCCCATGAGACCTATCGCAGCCCTCGTGTCTGCGGCCGGCTTGCTGTCGGCTGCCCTGATCGCTCCCGCCTCGGCCCAGCAGGCGCCGCTCAAGATTGGAGTGCTCTCCGACTTCTCCTCCGTCTATTCCGACATCGGCGGCATGGGGAATGTCGAGGCGACCAAAATGGCGATCGAGGATTTCGGCGGCCAGATGTTCGGCAAGCCGATCGACATGGTTTCGGCCGACGTGCTCAACAAGCCCGACGTCGCCTCCACCATCGCCCGCAAATGGTGGGAGACCGAGGGCGTCGACATGATCATCGACCTGCCGACCTCGGCGACCGCGCTCGCGGTGATGGAGCTGTCGAAGCAGTACGAGAAGATCATGATCGTGACGGACGCGGCGAGCTCCGACATCACGGGAAAATCCTGCTCGCCCTATACCGCGCACTGGACCTACGACACCTACGCCAACGCCCACACCGTCGGCAGCGCCATCGTCAAGAACGGGGGCGACACCTGGTTCTTCCTCACCGCCGACTACGTGTTCGGTCATTCGGTCGAGCGCGATACCGGCGACGTCGTGAAAGCCGCCGGCGGCAAGGTGCTCGGCAGCGTCAAGCATCCGCTCAACACGGCGGATTTCTCCTCGTTCCTGCTCCAGGCCCAGGCCTCCAAGGCCAAGATCATCGGGCTCGCGAACGGCGGCGGCGACACCATCAACGCGATCAAGCAGGCCGGCGAGTTCGGCATCGTCGCCGGCGGCCAGAACCTGGCCGCGATCGTGATGTTCATCTCCGACGTGCACAGTCTGGGGCTGAAGCTCGCGCAAGGGCTGATCATCACCGAGGCGTATTACTGGGATCTCAACGACAAGACCCGCGCCTTCGGCAAGCGCTTCATGGAGCGCGTCAAGCGCATGCCGACGATGAACCAGGCCGCCACCTACAGCGCTACGCTGCATTATCTGAAAGCCGTGCAGGCCGCCGGCACCAGGGACACCAAGACGGTGATGGCGAAGATGCGCGAGCTCCCTGTGAAGGACGCCTTCACCGACAACGGCGTGCTGCGCGAGGACGGCCGCATGGTGCACAGCATGTATCTGTTCCAGGTGAAGAAGCCGGAGGAATCGAAGGCACCGTGGGATTATTACAAGCTGCTCGCCGAGGTGCCTGCCGACCAGGCATTCCGCCCGCTGAAAGATGGCGGCTGCCCGCTGGTGAAATGAGCCGATCGGCACCGAGTCGATCGCAATCCGTTCAGCAAGCCTCGCTCGTCCGCTTGACCAATTTGGCGGGCGAGCGGCATGACGACGCGCAGCCCAAAATAGAGGCAAAGACGCTTCGCGCCTACGTCTGATCTGCATCAAGTTGCGATGCAAAAATCGCTGCAATGTTGAGGCCGCCCTGCCGCACGATCAGCGGCCGGGCGTACGTCTCAACAGTGGGCGCCGCCCTCACGGCGTTTTGAACAAATGAACTTCACTTCGGGTCGCGTCATCGCCGCGATCGCCGTCCTCGTTGCCGGCGGCGGCTATTACTATTGGCAGCACCGCGATACCAACACGCTGCCGGCGGGCTTCGCCCGCGGCAACGGCCGCATCGAAGCGGTCGAGATCGACATCGCGACCAAGACGCCGGGACGGATTCGCGAGATCCTCGTGGGCGAAGGCGACTTCGTTCGCGCAGGCCAGGTTCTGGCCCGCATGGACACCGAGCAGTTGCAGGCGCAGCGCCGCCAGGCCGAGGCGCAGTTGCAACGCGCGTCCATCAATGTCGAAACCGCAAAGAGCCTGGTGAACCAGCGCGAGGCCGAACGCAAGGCCGCAGAAGCCGTGGTCGACCAGCGCATCGCCCAGCTCGACAGCACGAGCCGCAAGCTCGATCGCTCCGAACAATTGATCAAGACGAGCGCGGTGTCGCAGCAGGTCCTGGACGACGACCGCTCCGCCAACGCCACCGCAAAAGCGGCGCTCGCCGCGTCCCACGCTCAGGTCGCGGCATCGGAAGCCGCGATCAGCTCCGCCCGCGCCATGGTGATCGACGCCGGCGCCGCGGTCGACGCCGCGAAGGCCGCGATCGAGAGCATCAACGCCGACCTCGACGACAGCGTGCTGAAGGCGCCGCGCGACGGCCGGGTGCAGTATCGCGTGTCACAGCCCGGCGAGGTGCTCGCCGCCGGCGGCCGCATCCTCAACATGGTCGATCTCGGCGACGTCTACATGACGTTCTTCCTGCCGACGGCCGACGCCGGCCGCGTCGCAATCGGCGCCGAGGTCCGGCTCGTGCTCGACGCCATCCCGCAATATGTGATCCCCGCCAAGGCCACCTTCGTCGCCGACGTCGCGCAGTTCACGCCTAAGACCGTCGAGACTGAGGAAGAACGCCAGAAGCTGATGTTCCGGATCAAGGCGCATATCGCGCCCGAGCTGCTGCGCCAGCACATCGAGCATGTGAAGACCGGCCTGCCCGGCATGGCCTATGTGCAGCTCGATCCAGCCGCGCAATGGCCCGGCAATCTCAACATCAAGCTGACGAGATGAGCACGGCCGCCGCAGCCGAGCGGCCTGCCGGGCGCGGCAGCGTGGTGCATCTCGACGGCGTGGGCTTGAGCTACGGCAAGACCCGCGCGCTGGATTCCATCACGCTCGACCTGTCGTCCGGCTGCATGGTCGGATTGATCGGCCCCGACGGCGTCGGCAAATCCAGCCTGCTCTCGCTGATCGCCGGAGCCCGCGCGATCCAGCAGGGACGCATCCAGGTGCTCGGCGGCGACATGGCGAGCGCGCGCCACCGCCGCAACGTGTGCCCTGACATCGCCTACATGCCGCAGGGTCTGGGCAAGAATCTGTATCCGACGCTGTCGGTGTTCGAGAACATCGACTTCTTCGGCCGCCTGTTCGGGCACGACAAGGCCGAACGCAACAGGCGGATCGCCGGCCTGCTGCGCGACACCGGGCTGACGCCCTTCGCCGACCGGCCGGCGGCAAAACTCTCCGGCGGCATGAAGCAGAAGGTCGGCCTGTGCTGCGCGCTGATCCACGATCCCGAGCTGTTGATCCTGGACGAGCCGACCACCGGCGTCGATCCGCTGTCGCGCCGCCAGTTCTGGGAATTGATCGCCTCGATCCGCGCCGGCCGGCCCGGCATGAGCGTGATCGTCTCGACCGCCTACATGGAAGAGGCTGCTCAGTTCGACGTCCTGATTGCGATGAATGCCGGCCGCGTGCTGGCGACCGGAACGCCCACCGAGCTCAAGCAGCAGACTGGCGCCGATACGCTCGATGAGGCCTTCATCCGCCTCTTGCCTGAAGCCGATCGCGGCAACCATACCGACGTCGTGATCCCGCCGCGGAGCGCGGACCATGACGAGATCGCGATCGAGGCCGATCATTTGACCCGGCGGTTCAACGGCTTCGTCGCCGTCGACGACGTCAGCTTCCGCATCCGGAAGGGCGAGATCTTCGGCTTCCTCGGCTCCAACGGCTGTGGCAAGACCACGACCATGAAGATGCTCACCGGCCTCCTGCCTGTGAGCGAAGGCACCGCGCGGCTGTTCGGCAACACGATCGATGCCGGCGACATGTCGGTGCGGCGGCGCATCGGTTACATGTCGCAGGGCTTCTCGCTCTATTCCGAGCTGACCGTCGCGCAAAATCTCGATCTGCACGCGCGGCTGTTCGAGCTGCCGGCGGAGACCATCGCCCCGCGCATCGCCGAAATGATCGCCCGGTTCGATCTCGCCGAGGTCGCCGATTCCCTGCCCGATGCGCTGCCGCTCGGGCTGCGGCAGCGGCTGTCGCTGGCGGTCGCCATGATCCACGCGCCCGACATCCTGATTCTCGACGAGCCGACCTCCGGCGTCGACCCCGTCGCCCGCGACGGCTTCTGGCAGATCCTTGCCGAGCTCTCCCGCAAGGACAACGTCACCATCTTCGTCTCGACCCATTTCATGAACGAGGCCGAGCGCTGCGACCGGGTTTCGCTGATGCATGCCGGCAAGGTGCTTGCATCGGACACGCCGGCCGCGATCGTGGCGGCGCGCGGCACCGCGACGCTGGAGCAGGCCTTCATCGCCTGCCTGGAAGAGGCGATCGCGGACACCACGGTGCCGGCCAGCCAGCCGCCGGTCGTGGCGGCCGAGACAACGGCCGCGCCGCGCAAGCGCAGCATGACTTTCAACCCGACCCGCATGCTCGCCTATTCCCGGCGCGAGGCGCTCGAGCTGCGGCGCGATCCGATCCGCGCCACGCTCGCGATTCTCGGCAGCGTGCTGCTGCTGTTCGTGCTCGGCTACGGCATCAGCATGGATGTCGAGAACCTGACCTTCGCCGTGCTCGACCGCGACGACAGTGCGATCAGCCGCGACTACAGCCTGCAGATCGCGGGTTCGCGCTATTTCACCGAGAAATCCCCGATCGTCGACTATGCCGATCTCGACCGCCGCATGCGCGCCGGCGAGATCGGCCTCGCCATCGAGCTGCCGCCGGGCTTCGGCCGCGACGTCAGCCGCGGCCGCCATGTCGAGATCGGCGCCTGGGTCGACGGTGCCAATCCGACGCGGGCCGAAACGCTGCGCTCCTATGTCCAGGCGATCCACGCCAACTGGCTCGCGCAGAAGGGCCGCGAGCTCTATGGCGAGGCGGCGATCGCCGGCGCCTACCAGCTCCAGCTGCGCTACCGCTACAATCCTGACGTCATCAGCGTCGTCGCCATGGCGCCGGGCATTATCCCGCTGCTGCTGGTCATGATTCCGGCGGTGCTCGCCGCCCTTGCGGTGGTGCGCGAGAAGGAGCTCGGCTCGATCGTCAATTTCTACGTGACGCCGGTGACGCGGCTGGAATTCCTGCTCGGCACGCAGCTGCCCTTTGTCGTGCTGGCGTTCGGCAATTTCCTGCTCCTGGTCGGCTTTGCCCTCGCGGTCTTCCGTGTTCCCTTCACCGGGAGCTTTCCGACCTACGCGCTCGCCGCGCTGCTCTACGTCACGGCGACGACCGGCATGGGGCTGGTGATCTCGGCCTTCATGAACAGCCAGATCGCGGCCTTGTTCGGCACGGTGCTGATCACGCTGATTCCGGCCATCCAATATTCCGGGCTGATCGATCCGGTTTCATCCCTGCAGGGAGCAGGCGCGCTGATCGGGCGGCTCTACCCAACCACCTATTTCGTCACGATCTCGCGCGGCACCTTCTCAAAGGGACTGGCGTTCGACACCCTGCACAACGACCTCCTGATGCTCGCCATCATGGTCCCCGTCCTGGTGATCGCCAGCGCGATGCTGCTGAAGAAACAGGCCCGCTGATCATGCGCATCGACAACGTGCTCCAGCTCGGCATCAAGGAACTGCGCGGCCTCGTCCGCGACCCCATGCTGCTCGTGCTGATCGTCTATTCCTTCACGCTGGCGGTTTATGCCGGCGCCAAGGCGCTGCCGGAGACGTTGAACCGCGCCGCGATCGCGATCGTCGACGAGGACCATTCGCCGGTCTCGACCCGCATCGAGATGGCGTTCACGCCGCCCTATTTCTCCAAGCCGCGCCTGATCTCGCAATACGAGATGGACCGGAGGATGGACGCCGGCCTCGACACCTTCGCGCTGGACATCCCGCCCCACTTCCAGCGAGACCTCCTGGCCCGCAAATCGCCCACCATCCAGCTCAACGTGGATGCAACGCGAATCTCGCAGGCGTTCAACGGCGGCGGCTATATCGAGCAGATCGTCAATGCGGAAATCGCAGAATTCCTGGCGCACACGCGCGATGCCCAGACCGTGCCGATCGAGCTCGCGCTGCGGGCGCGCTTCAATCCGGAGCTGAAGAAATCCTGGTTCGGCGCCATCGACCACGTGATCACCTCGATCACGATGCTCTCGATCATCCTGACCGGCGCGGCGCTGATCCGCGAGCGCGAGCACGGCACGATCGAGCACCTCCTGGTGATGCCGGTCACGCCGCTGGAGATCATGGTGAGCAAGGTGTGGTCGATGGGCGCCGTGGTGCTGGTCGCCTCCGCGCTGTCGATCGCCTTCGTGGTCAAGGGATGGCTGCAAGTCACGATCGACGGGTCGCTGGCGCTGTTCCTCGTCGGCGTCGCGCTGCAGCTGTTTGCCACCACCAGCATGGGCATCTTTCTTGCCACCGTCGCCGGCTCGATGCCGCAATTCGGGCTGCTGCTGATCATGATCCTGCTGCCGCTGCAAACCCTGTCGGGCAGCATGACGCCGCGGGAGAGCATGCCGCAATTCGTCCAGGACATCATGCTGGCGGCGCCCAACACGCATTTCGTGATGCTCGCCCAGGCGATCCTGTTCCGCGGCGCGGGCCTGGAGGCGGTATGGCCGCAGCTCGTCGCGCTCGCGGTGATCGGCGGCGTCTTCTTCGTGATCGCGCTGCGCCGGTTCCGTGCATTTCTGGCGTGAGACGCGCGGTGCGGCTTTAGAGCTTGTGGCCTTTCTGGCGCAGCGCCTCGATCAGGCGCTGCTTCAAGTCGTCGGCGGCCTTCTGGCTGACGTCCTGGCCGATCTGCGCACTCGCCTGCGCCAGCGCATCCGACTTCTCCAAAAACTTCTTTCCGGCCGGCTGGGCATAGAACGCCTCGATCTGGCGCAACTCGTCCACGCTGAAGCTCTGGGCGTAGAGCGCCGCGACCTGGTCGATCATCGATGCCAGCAACGGGGCGTAGACCTCGGAGCCGGGCGCCGTCATCGCGTCGTAGTCCCGCTCGATCTCCGGCCGGTCCTGCGCGACCACCGGCCGGAGCCTGAGCAGGAGCTGCGGCAACTGCGCGCGATACTGGTCCGCGATCCTCAAGGTGAGGACGAGCTTGCGCGCCGCGGTCATCGCTTCGGGTGCGGGTGCTTGCGCCGAGGCGCCGCAGACCAGGAGCAGGAGGACGCCGGCGATGGTCAACACGCGTCTGGACATGGATATCTCCGTGGGCTGGCGATGCTCAATGCGCCGCGGGCGCGGCGGCGGTGGTCGTCGCCGGCGCGCTGTCCAGGGCTGCCTCGTCCTCTTCGACCTCGGTCACCTTCACGAACAGGTTCGGCACGCGCTTGGCCCGGTCGAGCAGCCAGGCCGCGCCGATCATGATGACGATGCCGAGGGCGGAGACGGCGAGCTGCTCCCAGATGCCCCTGCTGTACTGCGTCAGGATCCAGTGCGCCGAGAACGACAGGAAGACGCCGAGGCAGAAGATCGGCAGCGAGTGCTGGCCGCAGAGGATGATCGGGCGCAGCCAGACCCCATGCAGCGCGCGCCATTTGCGCGAGATGAGGTGAGTGACCCAGATCGCCAATGCAAGAAAATGCGTGAAGCGCAGCATGTCGAGGTCGGTCTTGTCGATCGGGTAGATCGACTTGATCATCCATTTCGGGATCAGGGCCTCGAGCGCATGGATGTGCCAGGTCATCACGATGAGGAAGGCGAAGACGAGCCAGGCCGCCGCCAGCACCATCGCCGTCCTCGACCAGACCCATTTGGCGATCGTGTCGATCTGTCCGATGCCGCACCAGGCCGCGAACACGAACATCAGCTGCCAGCAGAACGGGTTGAAGTACCAGGTCGTGCCGGGCGGGTAGGAGGCGATGTTCCAGTTGAACCAGCGCGACAGGACGTAGAGCAGGACGGACGCAGCAAGCGTCAGGTTGGGCCGGCGCACCAGGCACCACACGACGAAAGGCGAGGCGACCACCAGCGCGATGTAGAGCGGCAACACGTCGAGATTGACCGGCTTGTATTTCAGCACGATCGCCTGCCCGATCAGCTCGTCCGGATGCGACAGGAAATTGAAGACGTTGAACTCGTGCGCGTACATCGGATTGTCGAAGCGGCGCACGGTTCGTGCGATCTGCGCCGTGAACAGCAGGAACAGCATGATGTGGGCGACATACAATTCGAGCGCGCGCCGCCACAGCCGCTTGAGGGCCGCGAGAAACCAGCCGCCCGCGACGACAGGCCCGTAGATCCAGCCGACCAGGTAGCCCGAGATGAACACGAAGAACTCGGCAGCGTCGCTGAAGCCGTAATTGCGCAGCGTCAGCCAGGCCACGACGTCCTGCGGGATGTGGTCGAGGAAGATCATCCACAGACCGATGCCGCGGAAGAGATCGAGCCGCAGGTCGCGCTCGACCGGCGACAACAGAGCTGACTGGTCCCGAGTGATCATGGCCCCGCCTCTCCCGCTGGGCGTCGCGCCATCGCGGCGCCGGCAAAATGGATGCTAAAAAGAATCTCGCAAAAGTCACCTGGCCCTGCGGCCGGGGGCCGACGGTAGCCCAGCTTGGCCTCGGTGCAAGGGCTCTGCGGGCCGTCCCTCAGCGCCGCCGCCGACACGGCACCTGATCAAAATGTCGAAAAACAACCCCATGCACAGTAGCTAACTCATTGTGCTACCTGCGAGATTTATCCGGCATTTTAAGCCAAAGGCCGATCCGGGGCGGCCCTGTGCGGACTTGGCCGGGAGCAGCTTCAGATCAACTCGCCGCCGCGCGCCAGCATCCCGGTCAGCATCGCCTCGGCCTTGCGCTGCAGCGGCTGGGCGCCGCTTTCGGACGCGATCGCGATCGTCCCGCGCAAGGACGCGAGGATGGCCGCCCTGTTGTCCTCGGAGGTCACGGGCGTCACGACGGCTTCGCCGAACAGGGCCTCGGCCTCGAGGCCCGAAAACCCCTGCTGGCGCGCGGTGTTGCGCGCCTCGCGCAGCATGTTCTGCGCCGCCTGGACGTCGCCGAGGCGGCAGGTCGCGAGCGCAAGATAGATCGAGCTGCGCAGCACCGCCGAGGTATAGCCGACCGCCTTGGCCTCCTCGCGCGCCTCGGTCAGCATGCTGCGCGCCCGGTCGAACAGCCCCTGCTCGAGATAGGCCATGCCGAGGTGGCAGGCGAGCACCGGCACGAACAGCCGGATGCCGTGCTTCTGCGCCAGGACGAAACCGTCTTCGAGAATGGCGGCAGCCGCCGCCGGGTCGCCCCGGCCGAGCATGAGCCAGCCGCCGCTATAGGCGGCGGCGACGCGATCGTACGGGCGTGCGGTCTCCTCGGCGATCGCGGCCGCCTGTTGCTGGAGCTGCTCGGCGGCGGCGAGCTGCCCCATGACGGTATGGGTGAAGCTCTTCATCATGCAGCAGAGGAGGAGTGTGTATTTCGGGGGCGTGGCGAAAGGCGCAGCCTCTTCCATTCCCATGAGATGAACACGGGCCCGCGCGAATGTCTGCTCCGCCTCGCGATAACGCCCCGCGAGAAAATACGCTTGGCCAAGATTGTATAGTGCAAGGTTGCGCCACCCCGGATTAGCTGTCTCCTCGGCAAGACCGACAACCTCCTCACCGAGCGCAACGGCCTCGGTGGGTGTTCCGTAGAAGTTTTGCCCGCCGGCCATGACGGTCATGGCGGCAACCTTCCTGCCAACGTCGTCGATCTCGCTGGCCCTGCACTCGGCTTCCTTTCCCAGATCGACCCATTCGGCGATCCGACCGGACCAGATAAACGCCATGCGCGCTTCCATGCGGAGATCGATGGCATTTGTCTCTCGCGGACGCGTCAGCGGAGTCTTGTCCAGCGAACTCATCGCCGTCTGGAAATAATCGACTGCATCGGCATATGCGGAGCGCAAGAGACACTTTTGTGCGGCGCTTCTCCCGTAGCTGAACGCCTTCGGCCAGTCTTTGGCACGCACCGAGTGATAACAGAGTGCGTCGGGATCATCTCTCAATGTTTCGTCGCTTTCGAAAGCAGCGAGAATGCGCGCATGGACGCTCTCCCGCACCTTTGCGACCATCGATTCATAGGTTACTTGGCGAACCATTTCATGCCGAAACTCAAGCGAGTACTCGAGGTCGCTATCGATCCGGACGAGAAGCTCAGCGCGGTCGAGCGCCGCGAGGCAATCCTCGAATGCATTTCCAGGTAACTCCGAAACCTTCTGTACGACCGCTTCTTTCGACCGCGGCCCCAACGCGGCGGCCACCTGCAAGACGAGGCGCTCCTGTCTCGACACACGATCCAGCCGCGCCGCAATCACGCCTTGGATGCTCGCGGGGATACCCAGTTCTTCGATGGGACGAACGAGAGCCAGGTCTCCCCACTGGCCGCGCAGCGTACCGTTATCTTTCAGGCCCCGGCAGACCTCCTCGAGGAATAGTGGGACATTGGCCGTGTGAGAAATGATCCGATTCTTCAAGTCGGCGTTTGTCGCGGATGCGCCAAGCATATCCGCCAGCATCGCCAAACCCGAATCATCGTCCAATGGGCGCATCGCGATCACCTCAGAGTGACAACGCGCGATCCATTCCGGCATTCCGTTCGCACGACTCGTGAGAAACACGAAGAGATTGGGCGCCTGGAGCGACGCAATGGCAGCAATAACGTTGTCGCTGGCTCGATCGACCCAGTGCAGGTCCTCGATGAGAAGAACGGCAGTCTTGCGTCGCGCCACGCTTTCCACGATCGCGCAGCTTGCCTCGGAGATCGCACGACCGCGCGCGTATGGCTCCAATTCGCTCCAACGCGGATCGGAAATGGGTAAGTCCAACACCGCATCGATTGCAAGCCGATGAACCGTCGACAAATCCGCTCGGGGATCTCCTAGGCGATCCGGGTCTTTTGCGACGGCCTCCAAGGTAGAAAGCACCAGGCGTTTCAGCGTACTGAACGGCGCCCCCTGAAGATTAGGGCTGCATTCGGCGTCCAGTAGCAACCAGCCATTGGTCCGAAGGTCCTGCACGAATTCGTGTGCAAGCCGCGATTTTCCGATGCCGGCATCACCCATCAGCAGGACAGTCTGCCGGGTAGCGGCAACCCTTTCCGCGGCACGCCACAGCAGAGCCCGCTCAGTTGTGCGATCAACAAACCGGGACATGCTGCGCGCACGCCGCACCCGCCAGCTCGAAAGATCGCTCGCTCCAACAATGCGATACACAGACAGAGCTTCGCTGAAGCCACGCAAGCTCTTGCGGCCGAGAAAGTCAAAGCGAACGTGCCCGTCTGCTAGCTTTTGGCAGGCTTCGGACACATAGATCTGGTTTGCCTCTGCCGCCGACTCCAGCCGCGCGGCGAGATGCTGAGCTGCGCCACCAATCTCGTAGACCTTGGAAAACTCGCTGGAGACCATGTAGGCCACCACATGACCCGAGTGGAGGCCGACCCGGACTTGAAGTCCGGGATCGCCAAGGCTGCCTACACGCCGGACCAACTCGATCGCCGCGTGGCAGGCCAAGGGTGCGTGGTTGTCGTCCGCGATCGGGGCGCCAAAGACCGCCGCCAATCCGTCCCCCAACTCCTTGCTAACAATACCGCCAAACTGACGTACCGCGGCCCTCATTGCCGCCAGCGCCGGCTCAAGGCGCGAAACGGCCGCCTCCGGTTCTAATTCGGCAACAAGACCCGTGGAGTCGACGACGTCGGCTCGCAGGATCGTCACAAAACGACGTTCGCTATCCGGATCGGCCTGCTTACGCACTGCGGCTCCGCACTTGGAGCACCAGCTATCGTCCGGATCAATCGCCGACTGACATGCGAAGCAATGCATTCCTGCGCCTCAAAGGTCGCGGCCCTTCTGTCGACCAGAATCCACCGGCAACTTCCGACAACAATACCTATCAAGAACCGCTTAGCAATCGGACTCGCTCCTCCTTCCGCGGGCACGGTGCAGTTGGCAATCTGGACGAAACACAGTCCTGAGTGGTAGCGTGGGTCATCCCAACAAAGATGGGGCACATTTTCGACGGCGTGGTCGGCCAGATAGATCAGCGTCGCCGGAGTTGTATGTATTTTGGCATAGCCAAGGAAATATTGAGGATAAAGGCGATGGGCTCGAGAACTTACACCGGCGCGTCATTCAAAGATTTGATGAACGACAATTATTTCCCCCTGGAAAACATGCAGAGAAGCGTGGACGTCCTGAAGGCGTCGCCGGACATTTATCTGCCGACCGTGGAGTATGGCCAGTACCATCTGATCCTGACGCCTGCCGACAGATGGCCGGACGGGAGCGCAGCCTATTGGCACAAGGAGAAGGGCCGGGCTCGCGTCGATCTCAGCACCCAGCCGAACTGTACGCCGCTTTCCAACGACGAGCCCGGCGTCATTCCGCTAACCCGCTGCGATCTGCTCGATGCCAGCGTCCGGAAGTGCTTCAATTCCGAGCCGCCGATCCCGATGAAGACCAATATCATCACCCATGCGGCCAGCGACGCCTACGCGAACAGGCACGAGATCCGGCTGAAATGGGAATATGCCAACGGCGATGACAAGGCGCCGACGCTGCTCTATCTGACGATGGTCTGCCCCTACAGGGATTGAACGCTCGTCAGCCAGGAAAGGAAAGGTCCGTTGCCGCCGCCTGCGCAATCAGCCGCGAATCCGCTGCTCGACGGACCGATCCTGCCTACACTGCTCTCGCTGGCCTGGCCGAATGCCATCGCGTTCTCGGCCGGGACGCTGGTCGCAATCGCCGAAACCTCCTACATCGGCCGGCTCGGCGTGGAGGCGCTGGCCGCCATGGCGCTGGTGTTTCCTTGCGTCATGTTGGCCATGAGCATGTCCGGCGCGGCCAATCGGCGGCGGAGTGTCATCGGCGATCGCCCGTGCGCTCGGTGCGGGTGACCGCGACCGTGCTGAGAGCCTCGCCACCCACGCGCTTCTGATCGCCGTCTTTCGGCCTGGTCTTCATGCTCGGCATGCTGGCCGGAGGCCCGCGGCTGCTGGAATTGCTGGGCGGTCGCGGCAACGTGCTGGCCCAGGCCATCGCTTACAGCCATATCTATTTCGGCGGTGCGGTGCTGATCTGGCTCGTGAACATCTTGGCGAGCATCCTGCGCGGCACCGGCCACATGAAATTGCCGTCGCTGATGATCGTCAATTCGGCCATCTGTCAGATTATCCTCGGTCGCACGCTTGGCCTCGGCCTGGGGCTGCTCAACCTCACCATGGTCTGCCCTTACACGACCAAATCGCGGAAGGCGGATGCCTCGGCCGAGGCGCGGCAGGAGCACTCCGAGACATAAGCTGCGTCTTCGCGACGTCACGTTCTGATGGGCGCGGGCCGATGCTTTGTCGGCCCGCGCTTTTGTTGTGTGGTGCCTATTGCCTGCCGAAAAACCGGTGCAATTCGTTCGCGGTCTGCTGCGGAAGCTCCTCGGGGAAGAAGTGCCCTCCGTCGAGCGGCTTGCCTCGCACGTCGTCGGCCCAGGCCCGCCATACGCCTAAGGGGCCTCCCTCGCTCGCATACCAGGAATTCAACGGGCCGCGGCCGCTCCAAAGCACCATGACGGGGCAATTAATCCGCCGGCCGGAATTGCGATCCGCCAGATCGTGCTCGTGATCGATGGTCGCCGCCGCGCGATATTCCTCGCAGATCGCATGAACATGCGCCTCATCGCGCAACGCCTCGACATAGGCTGTGCGGACGGCCGGGCTGAAACTGTCTGCCGTCGATCCCCAGCCATGGAGCGCATTGTCGACGACGGCATCGGGCGCTGCGGACAGGAGTCGTTCCGGCAGAGGTTCAGGCTGCGCGAGCAATGACCAGGGCCAATAGCCGACCGCCAGCTTCTTGTCGGCGCGCTCCCAGGCATCGGCGATCGGAACGACGTCGAGGACGGCGGGACGCTCGACGCGTTCGCCATGGTCGAGCGCCAACCGATAGGCCACACGGCCACCGCGATCATGGCCCGCAACCGAGAAGCGGTCGAAGCCAAGCCGCGTCATGACGGACGCCATGTCCTTGGCCATTGCACGTTTCGAATATGGCGCGTGATCCGAACTGGAGGGCGGACAGGTGCTGCGCCCATATCCGCGAAGATCGGCGCAGACCACGGTGAAGTCCTGCGCGAGCAACGGCGCAACGTCCCGCCACATCAGGTGGGTCTGGGGAAATCCGTGCAGCAGGAGAAGCGCCGGACCCGAGCCGGCCCGGCGTATGAAAATCCGCGCTTCCTCCGCCTGCACATCGGCGGCCTCGAAATACTCGAAGTTCATGGGAGCGGCCCTTCCGAACGATGACAGCCGGAAAGCGAACGCCGGACGAATCCGGCAACAATGATGACACGAGGATCGATATTACGTTCCCTCGCTCATGCCATGCTGCTCGGACGACGCACGCCGACGCGGCATCGACGCCGGTGGACCGCTGGCCTCTCATGCTCCGTGCAAAATCGGGTGCGGCGCTGCGGCGTATGACCCAAACAAAAATGGCCCGCGTCAAGCGGGCCATTTTCGTATCGGAACCGGTCATTCCGAATTTGGTTGCGGGGATAGGATTTGAACCTATGACCTTCAGGTTATGAGCCTGACGAGCTACCGGGCTGCTCCACCCCGCGTTAAACACTTGCTTTGCCTTCGGTTAAATCCTGGGGACGATCGGTTGAGGCCGGCGCTGTTCGCGTGGCTTGTCTCGTCCGTCCCAAAGGCTTCCTTGGAAGGCAACCCCGGGGCAAAAGCCCGTCGGGTGCGGGGCGTATGTATCAAGGCGGGCTGGCTTTGGAAAGGGCTGCGGGAACGTTTTTTTCGACTTTATGACAGGGCAAGCGACCGATTTCCGCTGTATTCCCCACGCTCTTGCCAGAAGTTCCACAAAGAGCCAGCTTGCGGCAACAAGATGAGGGCCGAACGCGCCCTCGAGGGAGGAACGCCGTGGACAAATCCCTGACGAGCGCCCCGGCCGGAGCGCTGGAGGAGGCCTTCCACGCCATGGTCGCGCGGTCGCGGGATGAGCCGGCACCCGGGCTTGCCGAGCGGCTCGACCGGCTGGCGCGGCTGCGCAGCCTGGTCGCCGACAATGAGGAGCGGTTCCGGCAGGCGATCTCGGCCGATTTCGGCCACCGCTCGGCCGTCGAGACCACCATCGCCGAGACCATGCTGCTGTTCTCCGAGATCCGGCATGCCACAAAGCACCTGAAGAGCTGGATGGCGCCGCAGCGGGTCGCGACCGCGCTGCAATTCCTCCCCGCCCGCAACCGGCTGATGCCGCAGCCGCTCGGCGTCGTCGGCATCATCGCGCCGTGGAATTATCCGCTGCAGCTCACGCTCGCGCCCGCGATCGGCGCGCTTGCCGCCGGCAACCGCGTCCTCATCAAACCGAGCGAGCTGACGCCGCATTTCGCAGCCCTGCTGAAGGAGACGATCGCCACGAGGTTCGATGCGACCGAGTTGCTCGTCACCGGCATCGAGGGCGGGATCGCGGAGGCCTTTGCGCGCCTGCCGTTCGATCACCTCGTGTTCACCGGCTCGACCCGGGTCGGGCGGCTGGTCGCGGAGGCCGCGGGGCGCAACTTGACGCCTGTTACGCTCGAGCTCGGCGGCAAGTCGCCTGCGATCATCGACGCCTCGGCCGACCTCGATGAAGCGGCCGAGCGCATCGCCTACGGCAAGCTGCTCAATGCCGGACAGACCTGCATCGCACCGGACTATGTGCTGGTGCCGGAGCCATCCTTGCAGGCTTTTGCCGAGAAGGTGCGCGCGCAGATGCGGCGGATGTTCGGCACCGATCCCTCCAACAAGGACTACACTTCGATCATCTCGGACCGGCATTATGCGCGGCTCGAAGGCCTGGTCGCGGATGCGGCGCAGCGCGGTGCCAAGATCCTGCAGCCGGCAAGGGCCGACGATCCGAACTGGAAGGCACACCGCAAATTCCCGCCGACGCTGATCGTCAATGCAAGCGAAGCGATGGCGGCGATGCAGGAGGAGATTTTTGGCCCGGTGCTCCCCGTTTTGGCCTATCGCGATCCGGCCGATGCCATCGCCTTCGTCAACCGTCGCGACCGGCCGCTCGCGCTGTACTGGTTCGGCAAGGACGGTGCCGCGCGCGACGAGGTGCTGACGCGCACCGTCTCCGGCGGCGTCACCATCAACGACTGCCTGTTTCACTTCACGCAAATCAACCAGCCGATGGGCGGCGTCGGCGCATCCGGCACCGGCGCGTATCACGGCGAGTGGGGCTTCCGCACCTTCAGCAAGCTGAAGCCGGTGTTCTATCGCTCCAAGTTCAACCGCCTCGCCGACCTCTATCCGCCCTATGGCGGCAAGATCGCGCGGCTGGAGAAGCTGATGCGGTTCATGTCGTAGGGCGCGACGCAAATGGTGTCGTTCCGGGGCGCCTCGAAGAGGCAAGCTTTGGTGCGCAATTGCGCACCTGAGAATCCATCTGACAATCACAATGCGGCCAAATGGATTCCGGGTTCGATGCTCCGCATCGCCCGGAATGACGACAATGGGGGGAAACAACATTGACCGATACATTCGATTTCGTCGTCGTGGGCGCGGGCTCGGGCGGCTCAACCGTGGCGGGGCGGCTGTCGGAGGATGCGGGGACATCCGTCGCGCTGCTCGATGCCGGCGGACGCAACGATAGCTGGCGGATCACCACGCCATTCGGGCTGGCCCTGCCCTACAAGACGGCCAACTGGGCTTTCGATACCGTGCCGCAGAAGGGATTGAACGGCCGTATCGGCTATCAACCGCGCGGCAAGGGCCTCGGCGGCTCCTCGGCGATCAACGCCATGGTCTATATCCGCGGTCACAAATGGGACTACGACCACTGGGCCTCGCTTGGCAATGAAGGCTGGTCGTATGCGGACGTGCTGCCCTATTTCAAGCGCTCGGAGAACAATGCCGATTTCGACGGCGAATATCACGGCAAGGGCGGCCCGCTGCATGTCAACCGGCTGCGCACGGACAATCCAATCCATGACGTGTTTCATCAGGCCGCGCGCGAGGCGCAGTTTCGCATTCGCGAGGACTTCAATGGCGAGGACCATGAAGGGCTGGGCAGTTACCAGGCGACGCAACACAATGGCGAACGCTGGAGCGCGGCGCGCGCTTATCTCGATCCCCATATGGGCAAGCGCGCGAATCTGCGTGTCGAGACCGGCGCGCACGCCACGAAGATCCTGTTCGAAGGCAGCCGCGCAGTCGGCATCGAATATATGCAGGGCAAGCAGACAAAGCAGCTGCGCGCCCGCCGCGAGGTGATCCTCGCCTCCGGCGCCTTCCAGTCACCGCAATTGCTGATGCTCTCGGGTATCGGCGATGGCGACGCGCTCCGTACGCACGGCATTGGCGTCATGCATCATCTGCCGGGCGTCGGGCGCAATCTGCAGGACCATCCGGATTTCGTGTTCGTCTATGCCTCCGACTATCCGCACTTCGTCCACGCCTCGCTCGGCCGGTTGCCGTCCCTGCTTCGCGCCATCCAGCAATACCGCCGCGAACGGCGCGGCCTGATGACCACCAATTTCGCCGAGTGCGGCGGCTTTCTGAAGACCCGGCCTGACCTCGACGTACCCGACATCCAGTTGCACTTCGTCATCGCGATGCTGGACGACCACGGCCGCAAGAAGCACAAGGAGGCGGGTTTCTCATGCCATGTCTGCCTGCTCAGGCCCAAGAGCCGCGGCAGCGTATGGCTGAAAAGCGCCGATCCGCTCGCGGCTCCCATGATCGACCCGAATTTCCTCGGCGAGGCAGAGGATCTCGAGGCGATGGTCGCAGGCTTCAAGACCACGCGGCGGCTGATGGAGACGCCGGCGCTGCGCGCGTTGCAGAAGAAGGACATGTTCACGTCCGGCGTGCGAACCGACGACGACATCCGCGCCATCCTGCGCGAGCGCGTCGACACCGTCTATCATCCCGTCGGCACCTGCAGGATGGGGACGGACGCGATGGCGGTGGTCGATCCGGCGCTGAAGGTGCACGGCGTCGAGCGATTGCGCATCGTCGACGCCTCGATCATGCCGACGCTGATCGGCGGCAACACCAATGCGCCGACCATCATGATCGGGGAGAAGGCGGCGGATATGATCCGGGGAGAGATGCGGGCGAGTTGAGCGATGGTGCCGCCTTGTGAAGTGCGAAGCTCCCACCTCGTCAACCGCTGTCGTCCCCGCGAACGCGGGGATCCATAACCACAGGGAAAAGTTGCGGCGCGAGGTGGTCACTCCGAAGTCCTCGCCAAACTACTCTCTGTGGCCATGGGTCCTGGATCTGCGCGCGCTTGAGGCGCGCTTGTCCGGGACGACAGCGGAGTGAAAATCGCCTGTTCGGAGGACGGAGAAAATCAATTCAACAAGAACCCGCCGTCCACGGTCACCACACTCCCCGTCATGTAACGCGACGCCTGTGATGCCAGCAGCAGGATGGCGCCGTCGAGGTCGGACTCGGCGCCGACGCGGCGCTGGGGGATGCGCTTGGCGAGACGCTCGCCTGCCGGCGTCGACCAGAAGGCGTGGTTCATCTCGGTGTCGATATAGCCGGGTGCGAGCGCATTGATGCGGATGTTCTGGCCCGCGAGCTCCAGCGCCATCGCCTTCGTCGCCTGGATGATTCCGGCCTTGGAAATCGCGTAGGGCGACACCGCCTTCAACACGCCGGTCCCGAGCACCGAGGCGATGTTGACGATGTTGCCTTGCTGCTTGCGCGCGATCATGCGCCGCGCGATTTCGGTCGCCAGGAAATAAGCGCCCTTCAGATTGGCGCCGATCACGGCGTCCCAATCGGCCTCGGTCTGCTCGGTCGCGAGCTTCTCGATCGCGATGCCGGCATTGTTGATCAGCACCGTGACCGGACCGAGCGCCGCTTCCGCGGCATCCACGGCCCCGGCGATCGAGGCGGTGTCGGTAACGTCGAGCGCGACCGCCGCGGCGCGGCCGCCTTTGCCGCGGATTTCCTCTTCCAGGCTCTTCAGCTTGTCCGTCTGCCGCGCCGCGAGCACCACGGCCGCGCCATGTGCCGCCAGAACGCGGGCGAATTGCCGGCCGAGCCCCTGGCTCGCGCCAGTGACGAGGATGGTTTCTTGACTGACGTCGAATAGGCCTGACATGACGATTTCCTCGAACGATTCCCGCGCGTAGCCCCGGATTTTGGAGCCATCAATACAGACGATTTTATCGATCTGAAACCGGAATGATCGGACTTGCGTTCACTTGCTCCGTCAAGGCAGGGTTGTGCTCATGAACAGTTTCGATCTCGCCGTCTATGCCGCCCTCGCCATCGCGGTCGGCTTCGGCTTCAGGACCGGCCTGCTGCGCAGCGCCATGACCATCCTCGCCTATCTCCTCGCCGCGCCGATTGCGGTCGCGCTGATGCCGCTGATTGCGCCGCAGATTGCAGGCAACCCGAATTCACCGCTGCTGCAGAACTGGATCTGGTTCTTCGGCATCTTCGTCGTGGTCGGCATGCTGTTCGGGCATATCGGCCACATCACGCTGAACGATACCATCGGCGAGGCCGGCATCGGCGACCGGCTCGGCGGCGCCGCGCTCGGCGCCATCAGGGTCGGCCTCGTCGCCACCACGCTGGTGCTGGTGTTCGACCAGATCGTGCCGGCCAATCGCCAGCCGCCGTTTCTCGCCGGCTCCCATCTGCGGCCGCTGTTCTCCATGGCGGGGCAGATGGGCTTCAAGTCGCTGCCGCCGGAAGCGGCCTCCGCGATCGACCGCCTCAAGCAGGAGCGGCGGATCTAGAACGCATTTGCATCGCTGGCCCCCGGCGCATGCATTTTGGTGCGAGCCCGTCCCTTATCAGCGGCGCGGCGATTGGCTAGAGTGCCGCCATCCAAAACCTGCCTGACATTTACGGGAGTGAAACAGTGGATCTTGGGATCAAAGGTCGCCGCGCCATCGTCTGCGCATCCAGCAAGGGCCTCGGCCGCGCCTGCGCCATTTCGCTGGCGGAAGCCGGCGTCGACGTCACGCTGACCGCGCGCGGCGCCGAAGCTTTGAAGAAGACCGCGGACGAGATCCGGAAAGCCTATCCTGACGTGAAGGTCACCGAGATCGTCGGCGACATCACGACGCCGGCGGGCCGCGAAGCCGTGCTGAAGGCATGCCCGGAGCCCGACATCCTGATCAACAATGCCGGCGGCCCGCCGCCGGGCGATTTCCGCAACTGGACCCGCGACGACTGGATCAAGGCGATCGACGCCAACATGCTGACCCCGATCGAGCTGATCAAGGCGACCGTGGACGGCATGATGGCGCGCAAGTTCGGCCGCATCGTCAACATCACCTCGGCCGCGGTGAAGGCGCCGATCGACATCCTCGGCCTCTCCAACGGTGCGCGCGCCGGCCTCACCGGCTTCATCGCCGGCCTGTCGCGCAAGACCGTGATCAACAACGTCACCATCAATGGCCTGTTGCCCGGCCCGTTCGAGACCGATCGCCTCACCAGCACCGCGAAGGGCGAAGCCGAAAAGCGCGGCGTCACACCGCAGCAGATCCTGGCCGAGCGCGCCAAGCTCAACCCCGCCGGCCGCTTCGGCCAGCCCGACGAGTTCGGCTATGCCTGCGCGTTCCTGTGCGGCGCCAAGGCCGGCTTCATCACCGGGCAGAACATCCTGCTGGACGGCGGCGCGTTCCCGGGGACGCTGTGAGGCGTCGCGCCTGAAACGGCGCGATCCACGAAAGATCGTCATGCCCGGGCTTGTCCCGGGCATCCACTTTCTTTGCGCTGCGTAGGAAGATGTCGATGGCCGGGTCAAGCCCGGCCATGACGATGTGGGGGCGTCGGGTGCCCCTCAACGCTGTTTGGTCGGCTCATCCTCGTCCTGCTGACTCGGCCCGGACGAATCCGCCGTCGTGCGCTCGTCGGTCCAGTCGATGCCGAATGCGTCGAGCCCGTCGGCGAGCAGATCGCCCAGCATGGGCTCGCCGAGCAGATAGTGCACCGTTTCGCGGCGCGGGCTGCGATACTCGGTTCGCGCCTCCGCCGCGCGTGCGCGCAAATCGCCCCATTCATCGATCGTGCCGTCGCCCCGACCGAGCCAGGTCAGCGCGACGAGATCGACCTGCTCGTCCTCGTTCAAGGCGATCATGAAGCTTCCGAGCTCTTGGACGACAGGATCGGAGCCGTCGTCCTCGAGGACATCGAGCGCATCGTCATCGCTCGGGTTCGAGCCGGAATCCGGATCGGAATCGCCCTCCTTGACGTCGAATTCGCGCGCCTTCTCGATGATGAAGGCGACCTTATCAGCGGAAATCGCAAGCTCTGGCATGGCTCCTCCTCCGGTTCCGGCGATAACGCCGCAGCGCGTCAGATGATCCATTGCGCATCATGGCGGAAACGGCGCATGTTTCGCCACCAACGCGAGGAACATGGGAAACGCCGGATGCAATGGAAGGTCGGTCGGGTCAAAATCACGAAAGTGGTGGAGTTGGAGACGGTCGGCTCGACCCGCTTCATCCTGCCGCTGGCGGACCATGCAGAGATTCAGAAATTGCCCTGGCTGATCCCGCATTTCGCCACCGAAGAGGGCCGGCTGAAAATGTCGATCCATTCGCTGGTTCTGGAGACGCCTTCGCGCCGCATCGTGGTCGACACCGGCCTCGGCAACGACAAGCAAGGCCGCAATGTTCCGACCTGGAACAACCGCACCACGCCGTTCCTGGCGACGATGATGGCCGCGGGCTTTGCACCCGACAGCATCGACACGGTGCTGTGCACGCATCTTCATGTCGATCATGTCGGCTGGAATACGAAGCTGGTCGACGGCAAATGGGTGCCGACCTTTGCGAACGCGCGCTATGTCTTCGGCAAGACCGAATACGAGCACTGGCACGACCACTCCACCGAGCCGGACAAGCGGGCCGTGTTTGAGGATTCCGTGCAGCCGATCGTCGCTGCCGGCAGGGCCGATCTGATCCCGAGCGACCACCGGCTTTGCGAGGAGATCAGCATGATCCCGACGCCGGGCCACAGCCCCGGCCATATGAGCATTCTCATCCAGTCCGACGGCGAGCAAGGCCTGCTCACGGGGGACGTCGCCCATCACCCCTGCCAGATGGCGCATCTCGACTGGTCCTCGACCGCGGATTCCGACCAGGCGCAATCGGCCACGACACGGCGCGAATTGTTCGGCCGCTTCGCCGACACCCCGACGCTGGTGATCGGCGGGCATTTCTCGGCCGGGCACATCAAGCGGGACGGCGACGCGTTCAGGTTCGTGGCGCTGGATTAGGCCTCGTGCCCCGGATGCTGCGCAGCACGAAGTGATGCGCTGCTAAGCAGGGGCCATGCTCGGGGCATTCTGGGTCCCGGCTCTGCGCCGCACCGCTTCGCGCTGCGTCGCGTCCGGGACACGAGACCGCCCTTGCCCACCGAATTGGGGGGCTGCAATGCGCCCCCTTTTCGGCGGTTGAATTTCGCGCCGCCCTGTTCCATGAAGCTATTAACCGATCGGTCCAATCTCCAGGGAGAAACGAGAATGAAGCTTGTTCGTTACGGCGAGAAGGGTGCGGAAAAGCCCGGCCTGATCGACAAATCCGGCCAGTTGCGCGACCTGTCGGCGCATCTGAAGGACCTCACGGGCGAGGCCTATTCGCCGGAGAGCCTGAAGAAGCTGGCAGGCCTCGATCCTGCCTCGCTGCCCGCGGTTTCCGGAAAGCCGCGGTTCGGCGCCCCCGTCACCGGCATCTCGAAATTCGTCGCGATCGGCCTCAACTATTCCGACCACGCCAAGGAGACCGGCGCCGACATCCCGAGCGAGCCGATCATCTTCATGAAGGCCAACACCTCGCTGTCCGGCCCGAACGACGCTGTCGAGAAGCCGCGCGGCTCGACCAAGCTCGACTGGGAAGTCGAGATCGCCGCGATCATCGGCACCCGTGCGAAATACGTCTCGGAAGCCGACGCGCTGAACCATGTCGCCGGCTACTGCGTCTGCAACGACGTCTCCGAGCGCGCCTTCCAGATCGAGCGCCTGGGACAGTGGACCAAGGGCAAGTCGCATGACACGTTCGGTCCGCTCGGACCCTGGCTCGCGACCAAGGACGAGATCAAGGACGTGCAGAACCTGTCGATGTGGCTCGACGTCAATGGCCAGCGCCGCCAGACCGGCTCGACCAAGACCATGATCTTCTCCATGGCCAAGTGCATTTCCTACGTCTCGCAGTTCATGACACTGCTGCCCGGCGACGTCATCACCACGGGCACCCCGCCCGGCGTCGGTCTCGGCATGAAGCCGCCGACCTTCCTCAATGTCGGCGACGTCATCACGCTCGGCATCGAGGGCCTCGGCGAGCAGAGGCAGGAGATCGTGGCGGCGTAAGCTGCGCCTACACGCTCCGTCGTCATGCCCGGGCTCGACCCGGGCATCCACGTCTCACAGTCTTGCCACGCGGCGACGCGTGGATGGCCGGGTCGAGCCCGGCCATGACGGAGGAGACACCGTTCGTACAAGATCGATTGCAGGGATTGGTCCATCATGAAACTCTCCTTCTCCCCCGCCTCGCCCTTCGCCCGCAAGGTGCGCATCGCGGCGATCGAGCTCGGGCTGATCGACAAGATCGAATTCACGCCTGCGGCCGTCGCGCCGGGCACGGCCAACGAGGACTATTCGAAGATCACGCCGCTGAAGAAGCTGCCGGTGCTGATCACCAATGACGGTGACGTCATTTTGGACTCCTATGTCATCGTCGAATATCTCAACGAGATGGCCGGCGGCAGCCTGATCCCGGACTACGGCCCGCGACGCTGGAAGGCCAAGACCAATCACTCCCTGATCAACGGCATGCTCGATTCCATGCTGCTGTGCCGCTACGAGAAGATGGTGCGGCCGCAGGGCCTGCAATGGCAGGCCTGGTCGGACGACCATTGGAACAGGGCCTGGACCGGCATGGCGCGCTTCGAGAACATGCCTGAGGTGCTGAACGGCCCGTTCGACATCTCGCAGATCGGCCTCGTCTGCGTGCTCGGCTATGCCGACTTCCGCTTCGCCGATTGCGGCTGGCGCAAGGCCTATCCGAAACTCGACGCCTTCCACCAGAAGATGCTGGAGCGGCCCTCCGTGAAGATCTCGGTGCCGCCGGCCGCATAATTACTGGAGTTCTCATGAGCCTGAAGTTCTCGGTCGGCGATCTCACCATCCATCGCATCATCGAGCAGGAAACCTCGTTCGTCCCGGCACTGGAGATGCTGCCGGGACTGACGCCGGACGTGCTGGCCGAGAACCGGGCGTGGATGCGCGAGGCGAAGGCGCTGGACGAGCAGGACGTGCTGCTGCTGTGCTTCCAGTCTTACGTGGTCAAGACGCCGCATCACACCATTCTGGTCGACAGCTGCATCGGCAACGACAAGCCGCGGCCCAATCGCCCCAAATGGAACATGAAGACTGACGACACGTATTTGCGTGCTCTGGATGCCGCCGGCTTCTCGGTCGATGACATCGACTTCGTGATGTGCACGCATCTGCATGTCGATCACGTCGGCTGGAATACGCGGCTCGAGGACGGCCGCTGGGTCCCAACGTTCCCGAAGGCGCGCTACGTCTTTTCCCGGCAGGAATTCGAGCATTGGTCCGCTCAGAACGCGAAGACGGAGATTCCGCCCTTCGCCGACAGCGTGCTGCCGGTGGTCGAGGCGAAACGTCACGAACTCGTCGGCAACGATCATGAGATCGGCGACCATGTCCGCATCCTGCCGACACCCGGCCACACGCCCGGCCATATCGCCATCACCATGGGCCGCCGCAAGGACGACGCCGTGTTCTCCGGCGACCTCATGCACTCGCCGCTGCAGACGCTCTATCCGGAGCTGTCGATCAAGTTCGACGTCGATCCCGCGGCCGCCGCGAAGACGCGACGGAGCTTCCTGGAACGCTATTGCGACACGGATACGCTGTGCTGCACGGCGCATTTCCCCTCGCCGTCGGTCGGGAAGATCCGGCGCAAGGGCAACGCGTTCGTGTGCGCGGCAGTGTAGCGACGATGCAGTAGGGTGGGTTAGCCGAAGGCGTAACCCACCACTTCTGCCTCCTCGGAAACGGAAGAGGTGGGTTACGCTACGCTAACCCACCCTACGATAATGCCCGTGTGGAGAAACCTATGACGGCACTCCCCGACATCCCCCTGCCCGCCGGCATCCGCTCGCGTTATGTCGACGGCATCAACGGCCTGCGCATGCATGTGCTGGAGGCCGGCTTCGAGACCAAGGGGCGGCGCTGTATCCTTTTGCTGCACGGCTTTCCGGAGCTGGCGTTCTCCTGGCGCAAGGTGATGCCGGCACTGTCCGCAGCCGGTTATCACGTGATCGCGCCGGACCAGCGCGGCTATGGCCGCACCACGGGATGGAGCGCGGACTACGACGGCGATCTCACGCCGTTCTCGCTCCTCAACCTCGTGCGCGACGCGCTCGCTTTGGTGTCGGCATTCGGCTACAGGCAGGTCGACGTCGTCGGGCATGATTTCGGCAGTCCGGTTGCGGCCTGGTGCGCGCTGATCAGGCCCGACGTGTTTCGTTCGGTGACGTTGATGAGCGCGCCGTTCGGCGGAGCGCCGCCCCTGCCTTTCAATACGGTCGATGCACCGGACAGGCCTGCGATCGAAGACCCCGTGCATCGCGAGCTTGCCGCGCTGCCGCGTCCGCGCAAGCACTACCAATGGTACTACGCGACACGCGCGGCCAACGCCGACATGCAGCACGCGCCGCAGGGCGTGCATGATTTCCTGCGCGCCTATTATCATCACAAGAGCGCCGACTGGGCCGGCAACAAGCCGTATCCGCTGACATCGTGGTCGGCGAACGAGCTGGCGAAGCTGCCGACCTATTACGTGATGGACGCCGGCGAGACCATGGCCGAGACGGTGGCGAAGGAGATGCCTTCGCCGGCCGCGATCGCCGCCAACCAATGGCTGCCCGACAGCGATCTCGCTTTTTACAGCGCCGAATATGGCCGCACCGGATTCCAGGGCGGCTTGCAATGGTATCGCTACGGCACGTCGGGCACGCTGAACAGCGAGATGCAACTGTTCTCCGGTCGCAGCATCGACGTGCCCTCCTGCTTCATCTCGGGCCAGCAGGATTGGGGCACTTATCAGCGCCCCGGCGTGTTCGAGGCCATGCAGGGGCGCGGCTGCACGAAGATGCTCAGTTGCCATCTCGTCGACGGCGCGGGCCATTGGGTGCAGCAGGAGCAATCGGCCGAGGTTAGCCGGCTGCTGCTGGCGTTTCTCGCCAAAGCCGATACGGCTTGATTTGACCCGGGAACAACGGCCGCCTATATAGTTTAGAATAATTCTAAACTGTACGACAGGGCTGCCGTGAAGACTTTTGCCGAACTGACCGAACGCGAGGTGCTGGCGGTCGCGATTTCCTCCGAGGAGGAAGACAGCCGCATCTACATGGCCTTCGCCGAGGATCTGAAGGAACGCTATCCGGACTCGGCCAAGCTGTTCGAGCAAATGGCCGAGGAAGAGCGCGGCCATCGCCACATGCTCCTGGAATTGTACGAGCAGCGCTTCGGCCAGCATCTGCCGCCGATCCGTCGCGAGGACGTCAAGGGCTTTCTGCGCCGCCGTCCGATCTGGCTGACCAAGAACCTGCCGCTCGACACCATCCGCCGGGAAGTCGAGACCATGGAGCTCGAGGCCGAGCGCTTCTATGCGAAGGCCGCCGAGCAGGCCGAGGACGTCAACGTGCGCCGGCTGCTGGGCGACCTCGCCGAAGCCGAGAAGGGCCATGAGCACACCGCCGCCAGATTGACCGACGAGATCCTGAAACCGGACGTACGCGCCGAGGAGGATCGCACACGGCGGCGGATGTTCGTGCTGCAATATGTACAGCCGGGCCTCGCCGGCCTGATGGATGGTTCGGTCTCGACACTGGCACCGCTGTTCGCGGCAGCCTTCGCCACCCATCAGAACTGGCAGACGTTCCTGGTCGGCCTTGCGGCCTCGATCGGCGCCGGCATCAGCATGGGCTTTGCGGAAGCACTGTCAGACGACGGCTCGCTGACCGGGCGCGGCTCGCCCTGGCTGCGCGGCGTCACCTGCGGTGCGATGACGACGCTCGGCGGCCTCGGCCACACCGCGCCCTATCTCGTGCCCGACAGTTGGGCCAACGCATTCTGGATCGCAACGGCGATGGCCTGCGTCGTGGTGTTCTTCGAATTGTGGGCGATCGCCTTCATCCGCTCTCGCTACATGGACACGCCGTTCCTTCAGGCCGTGTTCCAGATCGTGCTCGGCGGCGCCATCGTGCTGGCGGTGGGGATATTGATCGGAGCGGCGTAGGCCGCCTCGCATTCCGGTGTCAGCGCCCGCGAAGGCGGGCGATCACACCAACTCTGTCGTTGGATCTGCGCGATGACCAGCAGCCGGCATGGCAATCGCGATCAAACAACCGTTGCAGCGTTCGGCCAAACTGCGCATCATCCTCCGACAATAAGAACAGGAGACGCGCCATGGCCAAATCGGACTGGAGTTTCAAGAGCGCGGTCGAGCTGTCGGCCGCATTGAACGCGAAGAAGGTCTCCGCAAGCGAGCTCACGCGGGATGCGATCGACCGCATCGAGCGTCACGACGGCAAGGTCAACGCGATCTGCGTGCGGGATTTCGAGCGCGCGCTCGGCGCTGCGCGCAAGGCGGATGCCGCCTTGGGCCGCGGCGAGCGCAAGCCGCTGCTCGGCCTGCCCGTGACGGTGAAGGAGTCGTTCAACGTCGCAGGCCTGCCGACGACCTGGGGCTGGACCCCGCAGAAGGATTTCAGGCCGGCTGAGGATGCACTTTCGATCAGCCGGGTGAAGAACGCCGGCGGCGTCATTCTCGGCAAGACCAACGTTCCCGTGGGGTTGGGGGATTGGCAGAGCTACAACGACATCTACGGCACGACGAACAATCCTTTCGATCTCGGCCGCACGCCGGGCGGCTCATCGGGCGGCTCGTCGGCAGCACTTGCGGCCGGCTACGGTCCGCTCTCGCTCGGCTCCGACATCGGCGGTTCGCTGCGCGTGCCGGCGTTCCATTGCGGCGTCTATGCGCACAAGCCGACCTACAATCTCTGTCCGACGCGCGGCCATACGCCACCGCCGTTTCCGGCGATCCCGATGGGCCGCGACATGGCGGTGATCGGACCGATGGCCCGGAGCGCAGCCGATCTGACGCTGCTGCTGGACGTGATGGCCGGCCCCGATCCGCTCGACCTCGGTATCGGATACAAGCTCGCGCTGCCGGAGGCGCGCCATGCCGGGCTGAAAGATTTCCGCCTGCTGGTGATCGACAGCCATCCATTGCTGCCGGCCAATGCCGAGATCCGCGGCGCGATCGAGAAGCTGGCAGGGCAACTGGCGAACGCCGGCGCGAAAGTCGCACGCGAAAGCCCGCTGTTTCCAGACTTCCGCGAGGCCTCGCGCCTCTACATGCGCATGCTGATGAGCTTTCTGGGCGCGTTCTTTCCGCCTGATATTCTCGCCGGCGCACGTGCCGGCGCGGCGCAGCTCTCACCCGAGGATACGAGCCTTGCGGCCGAGCGGCTGCGCGGCATGACCAGCACTCATCAGGCCTGGGTGTTCGACGAGGGCGCGCGCGCCGGCTTGCGCGCGCAATGGCGGCAATTGTTCAGGACATTCGATGCGGTAATCTGCCCGATCATGCCGACCCCCGCTTATCCGCATGATCATTCGCCGGAGCAGGAGAAGCGGCGGATCAACATCGACGGCAAGGATCATGTCTACCCGGACCAGCTTGCCTGGCCCGGCATCGCCACGCTGACGGGACTGCCGGCCACGGCCGTTCCGCTCGGTCTGTCGAAGGACGGCCTGCCGGTCGGCGTGCAGATCATCGGCCCCTTCCTCGAAGACCGCACGCCGCTCAAGCTGGCCGAGTTGATCGAGCGCGAGTTCGGCGGATTCGTGCCGCCGCCTTTGTTCAACGACTAGCGCTCGTCCCACGAATCATTGCAAGCGCAGCGAAGCAATCCAGACTGCATTCCCGGAAACATTCCTGGATTGCTTCGTCGCCAGGGCTCCTCGCAATGACGGAGCAAAATAATGTCGAGATTCCGGGTTCGTGCTCCGCGCCCCGGGAATGACAGCGAGGAAGGAACACCCATGAGCCAGGACCTCGAACAGCTCAGCGCCCTCAATCGCGACTATGTCGCCTCGGTGCAGAACTGCGACGTCAAGCGCTTCGACGAGATCCTGGCGCCGGAGTTCTATTGCTCCAATCCCGACAAGACGCTGGTCGACCGCGCCGCCTTCCTGGAGCAGACCGCGCGACCGATCGCGATTCGCGATCTGCACGCGCATGACGTCATCATCCGCATCATGGGCGACTTCGCCATCATCCACGCCGCAACGAGCTACACCACGGCGGACGGTCAGCAGGCGACGGGAAGATACACCGATTGTTGGGCGAAGAAGAACGGCAAATGGCTCGCGGTGTCGGCGCACGTGTCTCGGTGAGACCTCTTTGCCTCGCGCCGCAACGCGGCCGGAGGCTAATGCGAGTTCCCCCTAAACATTTGCTAACCAAATAATCCCTTCGCGAGCCTTCGGTCGGTTGCACAACCGAGATTTATACAACCCGCAATGAATGCGCGTATAGGTAGACGAGATGTGACACCCCAACGTCTTGTTTTGCCATGGATCGAAGCTCTGAAAACCTCTGTGTTCCAGAGGGCCGCAAGAACCAACCGCGTTCTGAATACCGAAATCCATCTCCTCCTGATTGCGCGGACCCCACCTGTGGTCCTCGATGGTCACTCACAGATCCTGCACAGAGTGATGGCGTAACAAACATCACTATCGGGGCCGGTACGCCGGGCGAGTTCGAGCGCAGCATCCAGCACGAGGAGGTGTTGCGGACGAAGCCGCTGGCAATCGCCCTCATGCTGGTGTGCGGGCTTGCAGGCCTTGCCCTCCGATACCTTCTCCGGGAATACGCCAACAGCGACGCCTTTCAGTTCCTGATCCCGTGGTACACATTTGCCCGGGATCACGGCCTTGGCGCGCTGGCCGAGCCTTTCACCAACTACACCCCGTTTTACACCTACCTCCTGCTGATCGCGGCGCCTTTTGATTGGCTCGGCCAGCCACTTTCGCTGGTGAAGACGATCTCGGCAATCTTCGAGCTCGGTTGCGCGATCGTTGTCGCACAGATCGTCTGGCGCACGACAAAACTACCATTGCGCGCGTCCCTGGCCTTCTGCGCGGTCTGGCTTGCACCGACGGTGATCTTCAATGGCGCCATGTGGGGACAGGCTGATTCGATCTGGACCTTCTTTACGCTGGTTTCCGTGGCGCTGTTCATGCGGGACCGAAATGGCATCCTGCCATTCGCGGTGGCCTTTTCGGTGAAAGCCCAGAGCGCTTTCCTGGGCCCCTTCGTACTGGGCATGATTCTGCGTCGCAGGATGCGCTTGGCATGGCTCGCCGCTGTTCCCGGGGTCTATGTAATCCTCGCCCTTCCGGTTATCGTCGCGGGCAGATCCTTGGTCTCGGTGCTCGGCGTTTACATAGACCAGGCCAACACCTTTCACCGGCTCTTCATAAGTGCAGCGAACATCTGGATCTTCGCTGCGGGCATGCCCTACGCCATCGGAGTTGCCGCCGGCCTCGTTCTCGCTTCGGCAGGCGGGCTAGCCCTTTCGATCTTCATCGCGCAGTCCAGGCGGACGGGACCGGAGTTTATCCTGCTCGTCGCAAGCGTATCGCTCATGCTCATGCCCTACCTTCTGCCGAAGATGCACGAGCGCTACTTCTACGCCTTCGAGCTTGCGTCCATCGGTCTGGCCTGCATCAATCTGCGCTATCTGCCGTTCGCAGTGATTGCCCAGGTCGATGGCGTGTTGTCCTATCTCGCTTTTGACCGTGGGATCGTCATGAGTCTGCTGCCGGCGGCGCTCTGCAACACCGTTCTCGTGTGCTACCTCGTGCTCGATCTCCGTCACGGCGAACGGGGATCTCGCTTTCCGAGACTGGCCTGGCTCGGCTTCATCGCGTCGACTGCGGGACTGTTCTCCTATTTGCTGTTCGCGGGTGCCGGAATGAACGTATCCCCTGCCTATGTGCTCGCCTCGGGGCTTGCCGCACTCATGACGCTGCGGCTCCTCAAGGAGTCGCATCGCGGCTCGGCCCACGATCCGGCCCCGTCGCATCGAGCTTGATTTTCGGAGCGATGCGCCCGTCTCGGGCAGAACCGTACGGATATCCCGCTTCCTCGAGCAGAATGCCCCCGTAGGCGCCTGATCGGGCGGCGCCGGCATCAGCCGTGCCAGCTGTCGGACACGATCACGCGACGCAGCGCCTCTCCGGCCTTCATGCCGGCAAAACGCCTTCCGTCTTCGTTGCAGTCGTTCCGGTGGCTGCCGTAAAGCAATCGCTAACCAAACAATCTTTTCCCGGGCAATGTAAAACCTGCACATCCGACATTTATGCAGCTGGCAATTGTTCGCCCCTAGAAATTGCAGGTTACGGCTCAGGGCACCGCCCAATCCAGCACGAGTGATTGCGTGACAAAGGACACAATCGAGATAGGCGCGGTCGGTCAGCCCTGTCCTCGCGTCAATCCGGTCGAGACCGTGCCCGAGAGATGGCGCATTCCGATTGCCGTAGCCGTCGGGTGCGCGCTGATAGGCATCGCGCTGCGTTACCTCGCGCGGGAACACGCGACCGCCGACGCCGCTGAGTACATCACCTGGTATATCTTTGCGCGAGATCACGGCGTTGGCGGGCTCGCCGAGGCTTTCACCAACTACACGCCGTTCTACAGCTACCTCCTGCTGATCGCCACGAAGTTCGACTGGCTGGGCCAGCCGCTCTCGCTCGTGAAGGCGATGTCGGCGGTATTCGAGCTTGGCTGCGCGGTCGTCGTAGCCGAGATGGTCTGGCGATTGACAAAGCTGCCGTTGCGCGCGTCTCTCGCCTTCTGCGCGGTATGGCTTGCGCCGACGGTGCTTTTCAACGGCGCGATGTGGGCGCAGGCCGATTCGATCTGGACCTTCTTCGCGCTGGTCTCCGTGTCGATGTTCATGCGGGACCGAAATGGCGTTCTGCCATTCGCAGTCGGCTGCTCGGTGAAAGCCCAAGCCGTATTCCTGGGGCCGTTCGTGCTGGGCATGGTTCTGCGCCGCAAGCTCCACCTGGCGTGGCTCGCGGCTATTCCGGGAGTCTATGCGATCCTCGCCATTCCGGTCCTCGTCGCCGGCAGGTCCCTGGTCTCCGTGCTCGGGATCTATCTCGGCCAGGCCAACACATTTCATCACCTGACCATGAATGCCGCGAACCTCTGGGTATTCGCCGGAGCAATGCCGTACGCGGTCGGCGTGGCCGCAGGCCTGGTGCTCGCCGCAGTGGGCGGGCTTGCCCTGTCGATCTTCATCGCACAGTCCAAGCGGACGGGGCCGGAATTTATTCTGCTCGTCGCATGCGCATCGCTCATTCTGATGCCGTACCTGCTCCCGAAGATGCACGAGCGCTACTTCTACGGGTTCGAGCTTGCGTCCATCGCACTGGCCTGCCTCAATCTGCGCTATCTGCCGTTCGCCGTGATCGCCCAAGTCGACGGCGTGCTGTCCTATCTCGCGTTCGAGAGCGGGATCGTCATGGGTCTGTTGCCGGCGGCGCTCTGCAACACCTTTCTGGTGTTCTACCTCGTGCTGGATCTCCGCAGCGGCGAACGTGGATTTCGTTTTCCGAGACCGGCCTGGCTCGGCTTCATCGGGGCGACGGCGGGATTGTTCGCCTATCTGCTATTCACAGGCCCAGGCTTGAACATATCCCCCGTCTATATGGTCGCCGCGGGGCTTGCCGCGCTCATGACGCTGCTGCTCCTCAAGGAGTCGCGCTCCGCCTCGGCCGATGGTCCGGCCTAGCTGTCGAACACGATCACGCTGCGCAGCGTCTTGCCGGCCTTCATGTTGGCAAAGCCCTCGTTGATCTCGGAGAGCTTCAGCTTGGCCGAGATCCAGTCCTCGAGATGCAGCCGGCCGCGCAGATAGAAATCCACCAGGCGCGGCATGTCGACGCGAAAATGGTTCGAGCCCATCGACGAGCCCTGGATCCTGCGCTCGCGCAGGAAGTCGAAGCCGTGGAGCTCGATCTTCTGCCCGAAGGGGATCATGCCGACGATGGTGGCGGTACCGCCGGAGGCCAGCATGCCGAAGGCCTGCTCGGCGGTCTCCTTGCGGCCGAGCACCTCGAAGGAATGATGCACGCCGCCATTGGTGAGGTCGCGCACCTGCTTCACGACGTCGCCATCGGCGGGGTTGATGATGTCGGTGGCGCCCAGCTTGGTCGCGAGCTGGAGCTTTGCCGGGTTGGTGTCGATGGCGATGATGCGGCCGGCGCCAGCGATCTGCGCGCCGTTGATCGCGGCCATGCCGACGCCGCCGCAACCGATCACGGCGACAGTCTCGCCGGCCGTCACCTTCGCCGTGTTCACCACCGCGCCGTAGCCGGTGATGACGCCGCAGCCGATCAGCGCGGCGAGATCGAGCGGCATTTCTTTCCGGATTTTGACGATGGCGTTCTCGTGCACCAGCATCTGCTCGGCAAAGGACGACAGGTTGAGGAACTGGTGCAGCTTGTCGGGCTTCGACCATTGCATCCGGTTGGAGGCACCGGGCAGCATCTTCACCGTGGTGTCGGTGCAGAGCACGGTGCGGCCGGTGGTGCAATTGTCGCAGGTGCCGCAGAACACCGACAAACAGGTGACGACGTGGTCGCCAGGCTTGACGTAGGTGACGTCGGAGCCGACCTGCTCGACGATGCCAGCGGATTCGTGGCCGAGCACCGCGGGCAGCGGATGCGGATAAAGGCCTTCCATGAAGTGGAGGTCGGAATGGCAGAGGCCGGCGACCGCCGTGCGGATCAGGACCTCGCGCGGGCCCGGCTTCGGCAGGCTGACATCCTCGATGACGAGCGGCTGATTGACTTCATAGAGGACGGCGGCCTTCATCGAGCACTCCCTATCGCTTCTTTTGGTTTGAGCGTGGAGCGCAGCCTACGCTGCCAGAACCAGTTCGCCAACCTCGCTCATGCCGGCGTTGCGATCGCCCAGCAGCAGCTCCGCGATCCTGGCTTGGGCCGCATTTTCCGTCAGCCGGAACGGGTCGTTCGGCAACACCCTGTGATCGACGACGAGCCGCGACAGCAGCAGCCGGCGCGCGTCGCCGCGCATCTCGTGAATGCGGTGCGCTTCCCAGGCGAGCGCCACCGCGCTCGCGACATGATAGAGCAGGCTGGTGGCGCGACGCGCATCGGCCTCGTTCTCGGATTTCGCCGCGACCTCCCGCGCGAAACCTACGGCGCGGTCGACGAGACCGCGCAACTTGTCGCGCCAGGCCTGCGGCACGGACGCACTGTCGTCGAGCCGGGCATGCAAATCGGCGGCGAGTGCAGATTCGGCCCCATGGCGGCCGACCGCGCGGCGGAGCGCATCGATGGCGACGATGTTGCCGGTGCCTTCCCAGACCGAGCCGAGATGCGCATCGCGCAACAGGCGGGGCGTCGCGAATTCCTCGATATAGCCGATGCCGCCGCGCATCTCGAGCGCATCGCCGCAGACCTTTCGCGCATCGCGGGTGGCGCGGAATTTCAGCGTCGGGGTGAGGATGCGCAGCAACGCCGCCGCGTCCTGGCTGCCGGCCTCGGCGCGGTCGAGCGCGTCCGCGGTGAGGAAGCTCATCGATAGCGCCTGCTCGACCGGCAGCATGATCTTCAGCATCTGGCGACGGCCGAGCGGCAGGTCGACGATGCGGCTGCCGAACACGACGCGGTTCTTCGCAACCGTCATGGCGTCATGATAGGCCCGGCGCATCAGCGCGGTGGATTTGACGCCGTTGGAGAGCCGCGACGAGTTCACCATCTCGGCCATCTGCACGAAGCCCCGGTCGAGCTTGCCGACCGCATAGGCGATCGCGCCTTCGAGCTTGATCTCGCCCGAGGCCATCGAACGCGTGCCGAGCTTGTCTTTGAGGCGGACGATCCGGTAGTGGTTCTGCGCGCCGTCATCGAGGAAACGTGGCATCAGGAAGAGGCCGACGCCGCGCGTGCCGGGCCCGGCGCCTTCGGGACGCGCCAAGAGCATCACGACCTTGGCGTCCGCATTCGAGCAGAACCATTTTTCGCCGTAGAGCCGCCAATGATCGCCCTCCTGCACCGCGCGGGTGGTCAGCGTGCCGACATCGGAGCCGCCCTCCTTCTCGGTCATGAACTGGCCGCCTTGCGTCAGCTTGCTCATGTCGGTCGAGGTCAGGCCATCGAGATATTTCGCCTTCAGCGGCTCGCTGCCGAAATTCGCCAAAAGCTTGGCGCAGCCATCGGTGACGTTGATCGGGCAACCCATGCCGAATTCGGTCTGGTTGAACAGGAAAGTGAAAGCGTGCTTGGCGACCACGGGATATTTGTCCGGCCAGCCCATGATGCCCTTGCGGATCGAAAGCGCATGGATGCCGAACTCGCCGAACGCGGCGTTCTCCAGCTCGCGATAGGCTGGATGATATTCGATCGACTGCACGTCGCGGCCGAACTTGTCGCGCTGGTGCAGAATTGGCGTGTGCCGGTCTGCGAGTCGCGCGCATTCGTCGAGATGGCCGCCGGCGAGCTCGCCGAGCCCGTCGAGATGCGGCTCGATGTGGCGAAACAGATTATCCGGCAGATGAATGCGGAGCAGATCCGTCAGCGCGGGATCGGCGCGGTAGAAATTCATGCCTGTGGTATCGGGCGCCAGCAGGCCGGATGGCTCGGCCGCGACGTCTTTCGGCTGTGCTGTGGCCGGCTTGTGCATGATCGCCCTCTTGGTTTCCGCCTTGCGGACATTTTGCGCTGATTTGGCGCTTGCCGCTTGAGATGATGTCGATCATGCTCCAGTCGCGGAGAGCAATAAAGCCGCAAATTGTCAGGGAGGCATGATCGCAACGGTGGAGCAACTCGCTCTGCGGAATTGTGGTCGCCCCGACTGGTTGTTCGCGTAGGCATGCATAGATCAACGGCTCCCTGTCCCAAGAGATCACGCCATGGAACATCCGAAATACAAGATCGCCCTCATCGTCGGTGCCGGCGAAGGCCTCAGCGCGTCGCTGGCGCGGCTGCTCGCCGCCCAGAATATTCGCGTCGCGCTGGCTGCGCGAAAGATCGAGAAGCTTGGTGCGCTCTGTAGCGAGACCGGCGCGAAAGCCTATGCCTGCAACGCGGCGGAGCCGGAGGAGGTCGAGCGGCTGTTCGGCCTCGTCGAGCGCGAGATCGGCACGCCCGACCTCGTGGTCTACAATGCCAGCGGCCGCACGCGCGGACCATTCGTCGATCTCGTCCCGGCCGACGTCGCCAATGCCATCGCGGTCAGCGCCTATGGCGGCTTCCTGGTGGCGCAGCAGGCAGCCAAGCGCATGCTGCCGAACAAGCACGGCGCGATCCTGTTCACCGGCGCTTCGGCAAGCGTCAAGGGCTATGCGCAGTCGGCCTCCTTCGCGATGGGCAAGTTCGCGCTGCGCGGGTTGGCACAGAGCCTGGCGCGCGAGCTGTCGCCGCAAGGCATTCACGTCGCGCATTTCGTGATCGACGGCGGCATCCGCAGCGCAGCGCGGACGGAAGCCGCGGACAAGCCGGATTCGATGCTCCACCCCGATGCGATCGCGCAGAACTATTGGAGCGTCTTGCAGCAGCCGCGCAGCGCCTGGAGCTGGGAGCTCGAACTGCGGCCCTGGGTGGAAAAGTTTTGAGGGCGAGCTGCCGTAGGGTGGGCAAGGCGCAAAGCGCCGTGCCCAAGATCTCCTCGAAATTGCGTAAAAGACGTGGGCACGCTTCGCTTTGCCCATCCTACAGAAGTCAGGGAGGCGATATGACCACCGAAACCACCATCGACACCGGCACCAATGAGCTCCTCTGCGTCATCCGTGACCGCGTCGCCATCATCACGCTGAACCGACCGGAGGCGCGCAATTCTCTGTCGGATGCGCTGACGCCGGCGCTGCGCACGATGATCCGGAGCTGCGGCGAGGATCGCGACGTCGGCGCGCTGCTGCTCACCGGCGCGGGCGATGCCTTCTGCGCCGGCGGCAACGTCAAAGGCATGGGCGCGCATCGCGACCCGAAGAAGCTGGAGATGTCGCTGGAGGATCGTATCGCCGATCTGCAGGAGCGGCAGCGGCTGCTCACGGGCGCGCTGGTGTCGGTGCGCAAGCCGACCATCGCGGCGCTGCCCGGCCCCGCGGTCGGCGCCGGGCTTGCCATCGCCATGGCCTGCGACATCCGCATCGCCGCGCAATCCGCTTTCGTTGCGACCGGCTATGCCCGCATCGCGCTCTCCGGCGATTACGGCATCGCCTGGCTGCTCACGCGCCTCGTCGGCACCGCGCGGGCGCGCGAATTGATGTTCACCGGCGACCGCGTCGATGCCGCCCGCGCCGAGGCCATCGGCCTCGTCAACCGAATCGTGCCCGACGACAAATTGCAGGCTGAGGCGTTTGCATTGGCGAAGTCGCTCGCCGAAGGCCCGCGCCTCGCGCTGCGCTACATGAAGGACAATCTCGACGAGGCCGTGCTGTTCGACTTCGAGACCGCCCGCGACCACGAGGCCGAGCGGCTGGTCCGCCTGACCACGACCGCCGATCACAAGGAGGCGGTGCAGGCGTTCATCGAGAAGCGCAAGGCGGTGTTCACGGGGAAGTAGGCGTTGGAACCACAAAAAAAGCCCGGCTCTGTTTGACCAGAGCCGGGCTCTCAGTGGTGTCAGGCCGAGGCTGAGGGGCGTTCGGCCTGACGGGAAAGCGCGGCGAGGCGCCAGCTCGCACAGGGAATGTCTTTCGGTGCGACCGAGATCTCCTTGTCGAAGCGCACCAGCTTCCAGTCATCGGGGTGATTGACGAAGGCGAAGCCGGATTTGCGGGCGAGCGAGACCATGGTCTCGTTGGAACGCAGCGTCTCGCCGAACATGTGCTCGGCGCCGAGCGCAGCCGCGCGGCATTCGAGATTCTTCATCAGCGCGGTGGCGATGCCGCGGCCCTGCCAGCGGTCGCCGACCGACAGGCCGAATTCGAGCGTCGCGGTTTCCGGGTGCAACGCGTAGCGCGCTTCGGCGACGATGGTCTCGAAGCCGTCGACCACCAGGGTCGCGACGACAGTGAAGCGATCGCGCTCACCGATGTCCAGGAAATCGCGCAGCAATCCTTCCGGCAATTCGCTGATGGCGCCGAAGAAACGGTTGTAGCGCGAGCGGGTCGAGAGCGAACGGAAGTAATGCTGCAGCTCGTCGGTGTCGCGCGGCTCTGCGAAGCGCACGTTCAGCGCCTCGCCATGCCGGGTGCGCAACGTGTCCGAATATTGCTTCAGGTCTTCCAGGCGGAGAGTGCTCATGACATGCCCCAAAAAGAAAAGGGACCGCCGGCGCCCCTGTGCTCAGGCGGCGCCGGCCTGGCGGCCAATCAGGCCCGCCAGAAGGGTTTGTCGGCCTCATAGGCGATGTCGCTCCAGGACAGTCCGACGTCCTGGAGATCACGCGCGGTCCATTGGGTGAGCTCGCGCCTGTTGCGATAGCGCTCGTGCCACAGATGGAGGGTCTCGCTGACCTGCTGGATCAGGCCTGGCGCATGATGATTTGTCATCGAGGTGTGGGTCAAAGTAGACATCTTGAGCTCCTAGAGCTAACTTGACCGCTAATATCTGCTTCCTACCGCACTGCGACAAACGACAATTTGTACCCGTTCGCATGAAATAACGTCATGTATCCTGCTGCCAAATGACTGCCAGATTGCCGTCCCTGAACGGCCTGCGGGCGTTCGAGGCCGCCGCGCGCCATCTCAGCTTCACGCTGGCGGCCGCCGAGCTGAACGTGACGCAGACCGCGATCAGCCATCAGATCCGCAGGCTCGAGGAGGAGCTCGGCATTCGCCTGTTCATCCGGCAGAACCGCGCGCTGGCCCTGACGCCGGAGGCGCGCGACTATCTGCCGGGCGTCCGCGCCGCCTTCAACGACCTCCGGCTTGCGACCGACCGCCTCTTGCGCAAGGACGACGACAAGGTACTGACGGTGTCGACGCTGGCCTCGCTCGCGGCAAAATGGCTGCTGCCGCGGCTGACGGATTTCCAGGAGCAGCATCCCGGCATCGACGTCCGCATCACCACGTCGACCAGTCTCGTCGATTTCCAGCGCGACAATGTCGATGCGGCGATCCGCTACGGCCGCGGCCAATGGCCGGGCCTGCGTGCCGACTGGCTGATGGCGGACGAGTTGTTTCCGGTGTGCAGTCCTTCGCTGCTGCGCGGCGACAAGCCGCTGCGCCGTCCTGAAGACCTGCGAGACCATCCGCTGCTGCACACCTCAAACGCCAACAGCGACGACTGGCGGCTATGGCTGACCGCAGCGGGCCTGCCGGCCGACATCGCAAAGCACCCCGGCATCACCTTCGACATGATCTTCATGACCATCCAGGCCGCCATCGACGGCATCGGCGTCGCGATGGGACGGACCTCGTACGTCCGGGACGACATTGCCAAGGGCCGGCTGGTAGTCCCCTTCAAGATCGCGCTGCCGACCGATGCCGGCTTCTACCTGGTCGCGCCGGAAGGCCGCCGGGAGGCGCCGAAGCTGACCGCCTTCCGCCAATGGCTGATTGCTGCGACGCAAAATAAGGCCTGAAAAATCAGCAGCTTCCTCCGCAAAACGGATTGACTCGTCGCGCCCCGCGCGGGAAGAGGCGTGGCAGATTGTCGCAGTCTGTCGCCTGACCGTGAGATGACGTCCCGGTCCGGCCACGCCTTTCCCAGGGGAGTAACGCCATGGCTGGACCGGCCACCTCGACCAATCCGCCCGCGATCAAGTCGCGCATCGGCGCGATCCTGCGCGCAACATCAGGCAATTTCCTCGAGCAGTTCGACTTCTTCCTGTTCGGCTTCTATGCCGCCGCCATCGGCAAGGCGTTCTTCCCGTCCTCCGACGAGACCGCGTCCCTGCTCAACACGTTCGGCGTGTTCTGGCTCGGCGCCTTGATGCGGCCCGTCGGCGCGATCGTGCTCGGGGCCTATATCGACCGGATCGGCCGCCGCCAGGGCCTGATCGTCACGCTCGGCATCATGGCCTTCGGCACCGTGGTGATCGCGTTCTGCCCGAGCTATGCGACCATCGGCATCGCGGCGCCGGTCATCGTGCTGATCGGCCGCCTGCTGCAGGGCTTCTCCGCCGGCGTCGAGCTTGGCGGCGTCTCGGTGTATCTCGCCGAAATCGCAACGCCCGGCAATCGCGGCTTCTACACCTCGTTCCAATCGTCGAGCCAGCAGGTCGCGATCTTCGTGGCCTCGATCCTCGGCTACATCCTGTCCGAGGTGATGCCGGCCGACACCGTCGCCGCGTGGGGCTGGCGCATTCCCTTCTTCGTTGGCTGCCTGATCATTCCCCTGATCTTCGTCCTGCGGCGGACGCTCGAGGAGACGCCGGCCTTCCTCGCCATGAAGAAGCACCCGACGGCGAGCGAAGTGTTCGCCTCCGCGCTCGCCAACTGGCGCATCGTCGTGCTCGGCATGATGATCGCGATCCTGACCACGACGACGTTCTACTTCGTCACCGTCTACACGCCGACCTTCGGCAAGACCGTGCTGAAGCTGTCGACGCAGGACGCGCTGCTGGTCACGTTGCTCGTCGCTGTCACCAACTTCTTCTGGAATCCGGTCGGCGGCGCGCTCTCCGACCGCATCGGCCGCAAGCCGGTGCTGATCGCGATCGCCAGCCTGTCGCTGGTGACGGCCTATCCGGCGCTGCACTGGCTGGTGGCGGCGCCGAGCTTCGGCAAGCTGCTCGCGGTCGAGATGATGTTCTCGTTCTATTTCGGCGTCTACAGCGGCACCATGCTGGGGGCGCTGGTTGAGATCGTGCCGGCGCATGTGCGCACCACCTGCTTCTCGCTCGCCTTCGCGCTCGCCGCCGCCTTGTTCGGCACCTTCACCCCGCTCGCCTCGACCTGGCTGATCGAGCGCACCGGCGACAAGGCCTCGCCCGGCTTCTGGCTGATGTTCGCCGCGCTGCTCGGCATCATCGCGGCGTCGACGGTGTATCGCGGCGGCGGCAAGGCGGTGCCGACTTATGATGCGGTGGCGGAGCCGGTTGCGGGGCATTAGCTGGATGTCGTTCCGGGGCGCCTCGCATCGTCCCGGAATGACGGCCAGCGCTTACAGCTCCACCACCACGTAATCGCTCTCGACCCGTACCGGGATCGTCTCCGCGACATACGGGCCCTTCACCACGCTCGCGCCCGGTTCGACATGGGCTGGATAGGCCCTCACGCGGAAGCGGCGGGGGTCGCAATAGGATTGGCCGGTGCGGATGTCGAACTCCCAGCCGTGCCAGGGGCAGCGGATGATCTCCCCGAGCTTGGTGTATTCGATCTCACCGGGCTCCCTTGACTGGGCAAGGCCAATCAACGGGCCTTCGCACAGCGCCGCGCCCTGATGCGGGCAGCGGTTCATCAGGCCGAAATATTCGCCCTTGATGTTGAAGACCGCGATCGGCCGTCCGTCGATCTCGAGGAATTTTCGCGTTCCCGGTGGCAGTTCATCCACGGCGGCAATCACATGACGCGCCATCAAGCAAGTCCATACAGCTTCTGCGCATTGCCGAGATAGAATGCCGCCCGGTTATCCTCGCTGACACCCGCCGGCAGAACGCGCGACGGCTCGTCGTAGTCCCAATGCGGATAGTCGGTCGCGAACAACAGCCGGTCCCAGCCGATCCAGTTGATGACGTCGAACAGATCCTCGCGCCTTTCGGGATCCTCCATCGGCTGCGTGGTCCACCACACCTGCTCGCGGATATATTCCGAGGGCGGCCGTTTGACATGCGGGACTTCGCTCCTGAGCCGCTGCCAGGCCTTGTCGAGCCGCCAGGCCAGCGACGGCGCCCAGCCGAAGCCGGCCTCGATCATCACCATCTTCAGTTTCGGGAAGCGCTCGAACACGCCTTCCAGCACGAGGCTCGCCAGCGCCGATTGCTGGCACTGCGAATGCCCCACCATCTCCTCGATGTAATAGGACGGCCAGCCCGAAGGCGTGATCGGATTGCCGCCGAAGCCGAAGGCGTGAACGCCGACAGGAAGCCCCGCTTCTTCCGCGGCCTGATAGATCGGCCAGTAGCGGCGCTGACCGAGCGGCTCGACATTGCGGCTGAGCAGCAGCACCTGCACGAAATTCTTGTCGCCGGCGCGCTCGCGAATCTCCGCAGCGGCTGACAGGCCGTCCTCATTGCCGACGACGATGGACGCCTTCAGCCGCTTGTCCTTGCTGGTCCATTTGTCGATCTGCCAGTCGTTGATCGCCGAGCACAGCGCAGCCGACAGCTCGTGATTGCGGATGCCCTGACCGGTGTTGAGCGGATTGAGCACGCCCAGCTGCACGTTGTTGGGATCGAGCAGCTGCTTCTGCATGAAGGACAGCGAGGAGCCCTGCGGCCCTCCCTCGGGCGGATAGGCGTCGCGGCGCGAGGCGTTGGGCTGGGCCTTCGGGTAGGGCGGGCCTTCCGTCATGCCCTGATAGGCATGGACGCCGTAGACTTCGAGATGATGCTGCCAGCGTTTGGCGAGATAGGGATAGAGCTCGGTGCGGGTGGCGCGCGCCGGATGGATGTCGCAGTCCGCGATCGCGGTTTTGACGGTCAGTGGGGAAGCGGCTTCTTGGTTCTCGCGGAACTGGATATTCATCGCCTTGCCTCCTCTGGCAGCGGCTCATTTCAGGCGGGGATAGGTTGCATGCGGATTGTCGATCATGATCTTGCGCACGAGATCGGGGGACAGACCTTCGGGCAGCGCATCCTGGCCGTCGAATTGCCAGTGCGGATAGTCCGTGGAGAATAAGACCAATTCGTCGGACTGCATATGATCAAACAGGCGATTTAATGTCGCCTCGTCCGGCGGTGCATCAAACGGCTGTAACGAGAAGCGGATGTTGCTGCGCACAATGTCCAGCGGCGCACGATCGACCCAGGGCGTTTCCATCCGCACCCCGCGCCAGAATTTGTGCAGGCGCCAGAGATAGGGCGAGATCCAGGAGACACCCGACTCCAGCAACACCATTTTCAGCCGCGGATATTTGGCGAACACGCCTTCGACGATCAGGCTGGTGAGCTGGGTCTGGAACGCCTGGGCCTGACCGACATAGTCCTCGATGTGGTAGGAACCCCATCCCACGGCGGTCGGCGGATTGTGATAGGCGGAACCCGCGTGGATGCCGATTGGCAGTTCCAGCCGTTCCGCGGCCTCGTAGATCGGCCACAGCGCGCGCTTGCCGAGCGGGGTGTCGCCCATGACCAGCATCAGTACTTGAACGAAGCGCTTGTCTTGCGCACAGCGCTCGATCTCGGCCACGGCCTTCTCGACGCCTTGCGTGGGAATCACGATCGAGCCGCGCAGCCGCGGATCGCGATCGAGCCACTCCTTCACGAGCCAGTCGTTCAGCGCGCGGCAGAAGGCCGCCTGCATGTCCTCGGAGAACACCATCTGCACGCCGTAAAGCGGATTGCAGATGGCATAGCTGAGCTGGAACGGATCGAGCACATGACGCTGCATGTCCTCCAGGTTCTCGCCGGGCTTGCCGCTCTCGGGGCGCCAGTCCGGTCGCGCCGTGATCGGCGACCTCTCCGGGTAGGATTGCGAGATGAGGTCGACCATGCCGCGCGTCGTCACCTGATCGCGCCAATAATCGGTCAGGTAGGGCAGCAGGCTGGTCAGATGCGGCACGGCCGGATGCACATCGCAATCCACCCCGCCGGCGATCAGGGACGCCATGACGTCTCCCTTCTCACGTTTCCTCGCACGTCTTTTTGTCCCCGCCATTCAAGCAGGCCTGCCGGTCGCCCGCAACTCGGCCAGAGCTGCTGGCATATGCTAGGAAGGCGCAGCTCGGTTGCGGGGACATCGGAGGTTCAGGAATGAAAGAGCTCGTCGGCATTGCGGAACAGGTTGCCGCCAAACTGATCGCGCGCAAACAGACCATTGCGGTGGCGGAATCCTCCACCGGCGGCCTGATCGCGGCGACCCTGCTCGCGGTGCCCGGCGCGTCCGCCTATTTCCTCGGCGGCGCGGTGGTCTACACCCGCGATGCCCGGCGCGTGCTGATGGATATTTCGGACGAAGGAATGAGGGGCTTTCGCTCTTCATCCGAGCCCTACGCGCAGCTGCTGGCCGGGCGGATGCGAACGCGCTTTGGCAGCGATTGGGGCCTGTCCGAGACCGGCGCCGCCGGCCCCACCGGCAACCGCTATGGCGATGCCGCCGGCCATAGCTGCATGGCGGTTGCGGGGCCTGCGTCAGAGGTGATGACGCTGGAGACAGGCAACAACGACCGGTTCGGCAACATGCAAATGTTCGCGGCGACGGCGCTGAGGTTGTTGTTGAGGAAGCTGGGGGAGTGACGCTGGCGCGGGATTCCCCGCCTTCGCGGGGAATGACAGCAGAGAGTATGGCGACGTCACCGCCCCAAATGCCGCATGAAGATCCGCACCACATAGCCCTGCACTCGCGGCGCCTCGTCATAGATATCCGACGCGATCCGCTCGATGGTCTCGCGCAGCGACAGGAATTGCGCCTGGCGGGCGCTGCTTTCGGTGCCCTGCATGCCCGCGAGCTCGTCCATCGCCGCGTCGCTGATCTGGCATTGCACCGCCTCGCCGTCGTTCAGCATGGTGAAGCGAAAGGCCAACCGTTCAAGGTCATGGCCAATGATCTTGTCGCGCGTCAGTGGCATCAAGTCGTCCCGGTCGAGCACCCCCGCCGGACAATGCTGAAAATCGCTCCGATTGTCAGCAGCAAAGAGCAATCTTGCCCTACTGGAACGCGACTTCGGCGAAACTGCGGAGCTTTCGCGAATGCAGCCGCTCCGATTCCTGCTGCTTGAGCCGCTCCAGCGCCTTCAGCCCGATCTCGAGATGCTGGCCGACGCGGCGGCGGTAAAACTCGCTGGCCATGCCCGCGAGCTTGATCTCGCCGTGCAGCGGCTTGTCGGAGACGCAGAGCAGCGTGCCGTAGGGCACGCGGAAGCGGTAGCCATTGGCGGCGATCGCGGCCGATTCCATGTCGAGCGCAACGGCGCGCGATTGCGACAGGCGGCGGATCACTTCGGGTCCGGAGATCTCCCAATTGCGGTTGTCGACGCTCGCCACCGTCCCCGTGCGCATCAGGCGCTTGAGCTCGAAACCTTCGAGGCCGGTGACGTCCTCGACCGCCTCTTCGAGCGCGACCTGCATCTCGGCCAGCGCCGGGATCGGCACCCATAGCGGCAGCTCGCGGTCGAGCACGTGATCCTCGCGCACGTAGCCGTGCGCGAGCACGTAGTCGCCAAGCCGCTGCGTGTTGCGCAGGCCCGCGCAATGGCCGAGCATCAACCAGGCATGCGGGCGCAGCACGGCGACGTGGTCGGTGACGTTGCGCGCGTTGGATGGGCCCGTGCCGATGTTGATCAGGGTGATGCCGCGGTAGTGCGGCGCGACCAGATGGAAGGCCGGCATTTGCGGTGCGCGAATAGGCGCGGTGCCGCTGATGGCGCCGCCATTGCGCATGATGATGTTGCCTGGCGCGACGAAGGATTCGAGGCCGGCCTCACCGGACTGGAGCCGCTCCTGGCAGGCCTGCGCAAAGGCGTCGACATAGAACTGGTAGTTGGTGAAGATGACGAAGTTCTGGAAATATTCGGGATCGGTGCCGGTGTAATGATAGAGCCGGCGCAGCGAGTAATCGATGCGGGCGGCGCGGAACAGCGACAGCGGCTCGGGCGCGCCGGGCTTGAGCTCGAACGTGCCGTCGGCGATGGAATCGTCCATGGTCGAGAGATCAGGCACGTCGAACGCATCGCGCAGCGATCGCGTCACGGGCGAGTTCTCGCTGGTAGTGATGGCGGCCTCGATGTTGATGTCGCGGCGATAGGCGAAGTGGATCGGGATCGGCTCGTTGGACTCACCGATCTCGACGGGCACGCCGTGATTCTGGATCAGGAGTCCGATCTGCTCGACGAGATAGCTGCGGAACAGATCCGGCCGCGTCACGCTGGTTTCATGCACGCCGGGCCCGGCGACGAAGCCGTAGGCGAGACGCGAATCCAGCCGCGCATGCGTCGCGGTGGTGATGCGCACGAAGGGATAATAGGCCCGCACCCGCGTCGTGATCGCCTCACCGCCGACATAGGCCTCGAACCGGTCGCGCAGGAATTTTGTGTTGCGCTCGTAGATCTCCTCGAGGCGGGCGACGGCAAGGGATGCGTTGGAGAAGGATTCGGTGGCTATGGCGGGGAGAGATTGCATGGTTCGACCGGCCGGGTTTCTGTTTGCAATGCCAGTATAGCAAACTGGCGGCCAAATCGTCATTGCGAGAGGACGCGCTTTCGCGCGTCACTTCTCCCTGAACGCCCGCATCAGCTGGTCGTGCAGCGGCTTCATCAGATAGGACAGCATGGTGCGGTCGCCGGTCTGGACGAAGGCTTCCACGGGCATGCCGGGAATCATCTTGACGTCGCCGAGGCGGGCGATCTCTTCGGCCGGCATCGTGACGCGGATGGTGTAGTAGCTCTGGCCGGTGCGCTGGTCGGTGGTGACGTCGGGCGAGACGCGGCTGACGAGGCCATTGAGCTCGGGCGTCGTGCGCTGGTTGAAGGCGGAGAGGCGCAGCAGCGTCTTCTGGCCGATCTGGAGCTTGTCGATGTCGACCGGGTTGACCTTGGCCTCGACCTGGAGATCGTCCGCCTGCGGCACGATCAGCATGAGCGCGTCGCCGGCGGTGACGACGCCGCCAACCGTGTGCACATTCGATTGCAGCACCATGCCGTCCTGCGGCGCGCGGATGTCGATGCGGCGAAGCTGGTCTTCAGCCGCGACCTTGCGCTCGATCAGCTCGCCGATCTTGTCGTTGGTCTCGCGCAGATCCTTGGAGACCTCGCTCACCACGTCCTTGTCGACCTGGATGATCTGCAGCTCGGTCTCGGTGATCTTGCCCTTGGCCTGCGCGCGCGAGGCGATGTACTGCGCGCGCTCGCCGTTGAGGCGCGCCGAGTCGCGTTCGAGCTGGGTCAGGCGCGAGATCTGCACCAGACGCTTGTCGTAGAGCTCCCGCACGCCGGTGAGCTCGTTCTGCACCAGCGCGATCTCCTGGTCCTTGGCCTTCTCCTGGGCGCTGAGACCGGCGATCTCCTCGTTGAGCTGCGTGATGCGCTCGCGCAACTGCGCCTTCTGTCCTGCGCGGCCGTTGACGCGGACGTCGAACAGCTTGGTTTCGGCGGAGAGCAGCAGCTTAACGTCGGGATCGCTGGCGCGATCGAGCAGACTTTGCGGAAATTCGATCCTGTCGACACCGCGCTGCTCGGCCTGCAATCGCGCCGCGCGCGCCTGCGCGGCGTCGAGATTCTTGCTGACGATGGCAAGGTTGGCCTTGGTGACGGTGTCGTCGAGCCGCACCACGATGTCACCGGCCTTGACCAGGTCGCCGTCGCGGGCGCGCACCTCGCCGACCACACCGCCGGTCGGATGCTGCACCTTCTTGACGTTGGATTCGACCACGATCTGCCCCGGCGCGATCAGCGCGCCCGAGATCAGCACGGTGGACGCCCAGCCGCCGAGACCGACGACCAGGACCAGCACGATGCCGAGTCCGAGCAGGAGGTGAAACTTGATCGAGTCCCGAACGGTCTTCTTCGCTGCGGGCTTCGGACCGCCGATGGCCATCGTGCTCATGGTTTGGCCACTCCGCCTTCGCTGACGATCTTGATCGGTGCCGGCGGCGTCACGCGCGGCTGCAGCACCTGGGCGAGCACCTGATCCTTCGGGCCGAACGCCTGCATGCGGCCGTCGCGCAGCACCAGGACCTGGTCGACCGCCTCGACGCCGATCGGGCGGTGCGCCACCACGATGACGATGGCGCCGCGCTCGCGCGCGGCGCGCACGGCGCGGGTCAGCGCCTCATCGCCTTCGGTGTCGAGGTTGGAGTTGGGTTCGTCGAGCACGATCAGGAAGGGATTGCCGTAGAGCGCGCGCGCCAGGGCCACGCGCTGCGCCTGGCCCGCCGAGAGCGCGGTGCCCTGCTCGCCGACTTGCGTGTTGTAGCCCTCGCGCATCTTGATGATCATCTCGTGCACGCCGGCTTCCTTCGCCGCCGCGATGATGCCGTCGGACGTCGCCTCGGGATCGAACCGGCTGATGTTCTGGGCGATGGTGCCGCCGAACAATTCGACGTCCTGCGGCAGATAGCCGATGTGGCGGCCGAGCGCGTCGGACGACCATTGATCGAGCGCCGCGCCGTCGAGCCGCACCTTGCCGCGCACCGGCTGCCAGACCCCGACCAGCGCACGGATCAGCGACGATTTGCCGGAACCGCTCGGGCCGATCACGCCGAGGCCGTTGCCGGCGGTGAGCGCGAAGGTGATGTCCTGCACGATGAGGCGCTGATCGCCGGGCGGCACCATGGCGACGCCTTCGACCGAGAGCCGGCTGGTGGGCGCCTGCAGCTGGGTCGGCATCGTCTGCGCCGGCATCTGCTCGAGGAGGCGCGTGAGGCGGTGCCAGCTCTGGCGCGCCGCAACGAAGGATTTCCAGTGCGCAATGGCGAGATCGACCGGCGCCAGCGCGCGGGCGGAGAGGATCGAGCCGGCGATGATGATGCCGGCCGTCGCCTCCTGGTGGATGACGAGATAGGCACCGACCGCGAGCACGGCCGATTGCAGCATCATGCGCAGCACCTTCGCGACCGCACCGAGGCCGCCGGCGACGTCGCTGGCGCGCTGATTGCCCGCGAGGTATTTTTCGTTGGCCTCGCTCCAGCGCGCGTTCATCCGGCCGGCCATGCCCATCGACACCATGACTTCGGCGTTGCGGCGGCTGGCCTGGGCGAGATCGTTGCGCTGGGCGGCAAGGCCCATCGCCTCCTTCGCCGGCTGGCGGGACATGAACTCGGTGACCAGCGTCAGGCCGACCAGGATGATGGCGCCGACCAGAGCGGTGACGCCGATCATGACGTGGAAGGCGAAGCAGATGGCGAGATAGAGCGGCAGCCAGGGCAGGTCGAAGAACGCGCTCGGGCCCATGCCGCCGAGGAAGGAGCGGACATTGTCGAGATCGCGCAGCGGCTGGAGGCCTTCGTTGCGACTGCCGACCAGCAGCGGCAGCCGCACGACGGTGTCGAACACGCGCTTGTTGAGCGCCTCATCCAGCGCGGTGCCGATCCGCCCCAGGATCCGGTTGCGGATCATGTCGAGCACGCCCTGCGCCATGTAGAGGAAGCTGGCGAGGATGATGAGGCCGACCAGGGTGGGAATGCTGCGGCTCGGCAGCACCCGGTCGTAAACCTCCAGCATGAAGATCGACCCGGTCAGATAGAGCAGGTTGATCATGCAGCTCATCAGGCCGACGCCGATGAACGCCGTGCGACAGGCGCGCAAGGCGTCACCGAGCTCTGAACGGCGGACGCCAGGACCGGCTGCCATCAGTCTGATCTCTTTCGGCTGGGGGGCAAAGCCCCTGATTTCACGGGCAATTCAGGCTACTCGCCCCGGATTAACATCATGTTGGCGCTGCGTCCAACGCGGGCCGAATTCATCCAGAACCCCCGAGGCCACATCTACCCCTGATGGCCCGTCGCGCAAGTCCGGTATTTCACAGTCTTTGCGGCTTTTTGGTGCAGCGACCGCCGCCTCTCCCCAGCTCTGAGAGGCGGCAAGTTCCGATCGATCGAACCGGGCGGCTGCTAGAGCCGGCCGCCACCCCGCACCAGCCGCACCACGAGCAGCAGGATCACCGCGCCGATGGCGGAGTAGACAATCTCGGAGACCAGGCCCGTGCCGAGACGAATACCCAGCTTCGGAAACAGAAGGCTCGCCACCAGCGCACCGCAGATGCCGATCACGATGTCGCCGATAATGCCGAACCCGGCGCCCCGCACGATCTTGCCGGCAAGCCAGCCAGCGACGAGGCCGACGAACAGGATGACGAGCAGGCCTTCGTTTGAAATGTGCATCGTTGAGATCCCTCTCCTTCAATGCCCGGCATGGAACGGGAACCGGGATGAATGGGGTGTGAATGGCAGGATGAGGCTCCCGTTGCCGCGACCTTGGTTCACCTCATCCGAAACTATGACACCGCGGTGACGGGCTCCGCCAGCACACATCGCGCCGCCCGGCCCGGCCCGACCTCCACATTGGCAGGCAACTGCTCCAGGCAACGCGGCTCGGCGAGCTTGCAGCGGGGGGCGAAGGAGCAGTTGTGCGGCTTTTCGGCCAGCGAGGGCGGCGTGCCGGGGATGGTTTCGAGGCGCTGTCCCCGCTTCGCACCGTGAACGGTCGAGGCAAGCAGGCCCTTGGCATAGGGATGCACCGGGGAACGGACGATATCGCGAAGGGTCCCCTGCTCCACGATCTGGCCGGCATACATCACCGCGACACGGTCGCAGATCTCGATGGCAACGCCGATGTCGTGGGTGACGAAGATCACGGACATCCCGAACTCACGCTGCAATTCGCGCAGCAACAGAAGGATCTGGATCTGCACGGTGGCATCGAGCGCCGTGGTCGGCTCGTCCGCCAGCAGGATTTTTGGCCGGCAGGCCAGCGCCAGCGCGATCATCGCGCGCTGGCGCATGCCGCCGGACATTTCGTGCGGATAGGCATCGAGCCGCCGCTTCGCCGAGGGAATGCGCACGACTTCGAGCATTTCCAGCGCGCGTGCCCTGCCCTCGGCGTAGCTTTTGCCCTCGTGGCGCACCACGCTTTCGGCGATCTGCGTGCCGATCGTGTAGACCGGATCGAGCGCGAGCGCGGGCTCCTGGAAGATCATCGAGACGGTCTGGCCGCGGAACGACGACAGCTGCTCGTCGTTCATGGCGAGCACGTCGCGGCCCATCACGTTGACCTTGCCCGAAATCTGCGTGCGTTTCTTCGGCAACAGCCGCATCAGGGCCCGCAAGGTCACGCTCTTGCCCGAACCGGACTCGCCGAGCAGCCCCAGCACCTCGCCATCACCCAGCGACAGGCTGAGATCGTTCACCGCATAGACCGTGCGCTCACCGGTGAAGCGAATGTTGAGGCCTGAGATCTCGACGAGCTTGGTCATGACGGCAGCTTCGGCAATCGATCGTGATAGTCGGTGACGCGCTGGAAGGCCGCGCCGATGGTGAGCAGGGTCGCTTCGTCGAAGGAACGGCCGATCAGCTGCATGCCGATCGGAAGACCGCTTCGGGTGAAGCCCGAGGGCACGGTGAGCGACGGCAGGCCCAGGAAGTTCACCGGGCGGGTGAACAGCGTCAGCCGCTGCAATAGCGCCGGCGCGTTCGGTCCGCCGCCGACATCGCTCTCCTCGATCGTCGGCGCCGGTACCGGCGAGGCCGGCGCGATCACCGCATCGACACCCGCGGTGGCAGCATGGTGCGCAGCCAGGGCCGGACCGCGCCAGCGCATCGCTTCGAGATAGGTGATGGCGGGAACGGCGAGGCCGTTCTGCAGCCGCATCAGGACCTGCGGGCCATAATCCTGCGGACGCTCGATCATCCAGCGCTTGTGGAAGGCGGCCGCTTCCGCGGCGAGCACGAGCTGGCTCGCCGAGGACAATTGCCGCTGATCGGGCAGCTCGACCTTGACGATGTCGGCGCCCTCGCGCTTGAGCACCGCGATGGTCTCGTCGAGCACGCGCGCGACCTCGGCGTCGAGATCGTCGACATAGAACGAGGCGGGCACGCCGATCTTGAGGCCCTTCAACGAGCCCTTGGTGGCAGCGACGTAGTCCGACAGCGGCTCGTGGCTGCAGGTGGAATCGGCGGGGTCAGCGCCGGCCATCAGCGCCAGCAACAGCGCGCAATCCTCGGCGGTGCGGGCCAGCGGGCCGACCGTGTCGAGCGATTGCGACAGCGGCATTGCACCGGCGCGACTGACCCGGCTCCACGTGGTCTTGAGGCCGGTGACGCCGCAGAAATGCGCGGGCATGCGGATCGAGCCGCCGGTGTCCGAGCCGAGCGCCGCATAGGTCAGGCGCGCCGCGACCGCCGAGCCGGAGCCCGAGGACGAGCCACCGGTGATATGCGCAACGTTCCAGGGATTGCGCACCGGACCGTAATGCGCGTTGTGGCCGGTCGGGCCATAGGCGAATTCGGCGAGATGCAGCGTGCCCAAGCGGATCTGGCCGGCGTCCTTCAGCCGCTGCAAGGCGGTGGAGGTCACGGTCGGCACGAAGTCGCGGCGGATCAGCGAGCCGCAGGTCGCGACGTGGCCCGCGTCGTAATACATGTCCTTGTGCGCAAGCGGCACGCCATGAAGGGGACCGCGGACCTTGCCCTTGGCAAGCTCGGCGTCGGCGGCCTCGGCCGCCTTCAGCGCAGCCTCCGCATCGACCGACATGAAGGCGTTGAGATGCGGCTGCCATTGCCCGATGCGGTGCAGCAGTGCGCGCGTCACCTCATGCGAAGAGACCTGCTTCATCGCGATCGCACGTGCGACCTCGGTGAGCGTCATGAAGGCTGGCTCAAGGCTCATTTCGACACCTTTTGCGTCTGCGCGATCGGATAGAGCGCGGGCTCGAGGTCGAACGGCAGCGTGCCGGCGATGGCCGCAAAGCCTTCGAAGGCAGGCCCTATCGAGTTGGAGATGCGGGTTGCGACCTCGTCGTCCACGGGCACGCCGGCGATCTGCGCCATCGGCCTGATCTCTTTCGGTGTCGGTCTCGTCATGCGGTTGTCTCCCTGGGCGCGCGGCTATGGCCTGAACCCGGTATCGCCATGTAGCACGCGGCCTCGTGGCCCATTCTATCGAGCGCGGTGAGCTTTGGTGTCGCATTTGCGCAGAGCGGCTCCGCAAACGGGCAACGGGTGTGGAAGCGGCAACCCGAGGGCGGATCGATCGGATTGGGCGGATCGCCCGTGATCGGCGGCGTCTCGGTGCGCCTGTCAGGGTCGGAGGACGGCATCGCAGCAAGTAGCGCGCGCGTATAGGGATGCGCAGGGCTATCCCAGACCTGATCGACCGGCCCGAGCTCGACAACTTCGCCGAGATACATCACCAGCACGCGGTCGCTAATGTATCGGACGACGTTGAGGTCGTGGCTGATGAAGAGATAAGTCAGTCCGAACTCGCGCTTGAGATCGGCGAGCAGATTGAGCACCTGCGCCTCGACAGATTTGTCGAGCGCGGAGACGGCTTCATCCAGGATCACCAATCGCGGCGACAGCGCCAGCGCCCGCGCGATGTTGACGCGCTGGCGCTGGCCGCCGGAGATCTCGTGCGGATAGCGGTTGGCGAAGTTTTCGGGGCGTAAGCCCACCTTACCGAGCAGCTCGCGCGCGAAGGTGCGTGCCGCGCCGTCGGCCATGCCGTGGACTTTTGGGCCAAAGGCGATGGAATCTTCGATCGTGAGGCGCGGATTGAGCGAGGCGTAGGAATCCTGGAACACCATCTGCATGCCGCGCCGCAGCTCGCGCAAGCTCAGCGACTGACCCACGGTCATGCCGTCATAGATGATGTCGCCGGTATCGCGCGGCATCAGGTGCATCAGGAGCCGCGCGGTGGTCGACTTGCCGCAACCGGATTCACCGACGATGCCGACGGTCTCGCCCTTGGCGACGGCAAAGGAGACATTGTCGACGGCGCGCACGGTGCGTTTGGCGGCGAACAGCCCGCCGCGCACGGGAAAATGCTTGGTCAGCCCGTTGACCTGCAGCAGCGGCTGCGCGGCGCCGCCGCGGTCTTCGACCGGCTCCAGCATGGAGACAGATGCGTTGCTCTCGCTCATGGCTAGTTCCTGATGTCCATGGCGCTGCGCAGGCCGTCCGAGAGCAGGTTGAAGCAGATCGACACCGCGAAGATCATCGCGCCCGGAAGCGCGGCGACCCACGGATTGACATAGATCGCGGTGCGCAAGGTGTTCAGCATCAGGCCCCATTCCGGCTCCGGCGGCTTGGTGCCGAGGCCGAGGAAGGACAGACCCGCCGCCAGGATCATCGAAACCGAGATCAGGCTCGTAGCGTAGACGAAGATCGAACCCAGCACGTTGCCGAGGATGTGCACGCGCATGATGGTGAAGGGCCCGGCACCCGAGGCGCGCGCGGCTTCGACGAAATCCATGTTGCGGACGCCTGTCGTGACGCTTTCGGCGACGCGGGTGATCTGCGGCACGAACACGACGGTCAGCGACACGATGGAGTTGAGGATGCCGGCGCCCAATGCGCCGGAGATCGCGATCGCCAGCAACACCGAGGGGAACGCATAAAACACGTCGATCGTGCGCATGATCGCGGTGTTGAGCTTGCCGCCGACATAACCGGCGACGAGGCCGAGCGAGGTGCCGATGCCGAAAGCGAGGATCACGGGCAGGATGCCGATCACCAGCGACAGCCGGCCGCCATAGACCAGCCGCGCCAGCATGTCGCGGCCGAGCTCGTCAGTGCCGAGCGGATAACCCGGCGTGCCAATGTGGCGCAGGCGGCGGATCATCGAGCCCTTGTAGGGGTCCTCGAGGCCCAGCCACGGCGCGAGGATCGCCGAGAGGAAGATCAGCAGCAGCACCAGCGCGCAGGCCATGCTGACCTTGTCGCGGGCGATGCGGCGGCCGACGGTCGCCCAATAGCCCCGCGCCTTGGTCGCAGGCGCGGCCTGCAGAGCGGCGTCAGTGGTGGCGATTAGCGGAAGCTCGCTCATCTCAGCCCCGCTTGATGCGCGGGTCGATCGCGGCTTGCGCGATGTCGACCAGGAGATTGAGGAAGACGAAGAACAGCGCGAGGATCAGGATCGTGCCCTGGAGCAGCGGCAGATCGCGCTGGAAAATCGCGGAGTTGAGCAGGAAGCCCGAGCCCGGCCATGAGAACACGGTCTCGATCAGGATGGAGCCGCCCAGCATGTAGCCGAGCTGGAGCCCCATCACCGCCAGCGCGGTCGGCGCGGCGTTCTTGATGACGTGGCGGAACACGCCGCGCTCGTGCAGCCCCTTGGCGCGCAAGGCCTCGACAAAATCCTGGCTGAGGATGTCGCCGGTGAGTGCGCGCACGGTGCGGGTGACGATGCCCATGGGAATCACCGAGGTCGTGATCGCCGGCAGCACCAGATATTTCAGATGGGCCCAGTCCCACGCCCAGGAGTTGGAGCCGTTGGGCCCGGCGCCGACCGCGGGGAGCCAGTTGAGCTGCACCGAGAAGATGATGACGAGCAGCATGCCGAGCCAGTAATGCGGCACCGACACGCCGGCGATGGCGAAGGAGGTCGCGACCTTGTCGATCCAAGTCTCGCGGAAATAGCCGGCGATCAGGCCGAGCAGGATGCCCATCGTGAAGCCGATGATGGCGGCCGCGATCGCGAGCGTCACGGTGTTGCCGACCGCGCGCATGACCTCGGCCAGAACGGGGCGCCCGGTAGCGATGGAATTGCCGAGATCGCCATGCAGGGCACGGAGCAGCCAAAGCCCGAACTGCACCGGCAGCGGGCGGTCGAAGCCATAGGCTGTGCGCAGCTGCGCGGCGAGCTCCTGCGAGGCATCTGCGGGGAGCACCGCAACGAGCGGATCGCCCGGCGTGATGTGCACGAGCAGGAAACACACCAGCGCGACGCTGATGACGATCGGGACGACATAGACGATGCGTCTGGCGATATAGGCGAGCACGTTTGGTTCTTTCTTCCTTCTCCCCTTGTGGGAGAAGGTGGCGCGCACTTAGCGCGCCGGATGAGGGGTTGTCTCCGCGGACGATCTTGCAACGGTCGAGGGGTCTGCTCCAGCGGAGAGAGACCCCTCACCCGGCTTCGCTTTGCGAAGCCACCCGCTCCCACAAGGGGAGAGGGTGCATCGCGCAAGCCGCTAGATTACTGCGCGATCGACACCGGCGAGAAGTCGATGAACCAGCTCTTCGGCTGCACGACGCCTGTGACCTTCGGGCTCATCGCGCGCGGGCCGACGTCGTGGGCGACGTAGAGGAAGGCGGCGTCGTCGACGGAGGCCGCGTGCAGCTCGGCGAGCGCGGCGTCGCGCGCGGCGGGGTCGAAGGTCTGCCGCGCCTTCTTCACCAGCTCATCGAACTTGGGATTGTTGATGAAGCCCCAATTGTTCGAGACCGGCGGCGCCATGCCCGACTGCAGGAAGCGCACCAGCGCGAAGAACGGGTCCATCGCGGCATAGGTGACGTTGGTGGCGTTCGAGCCGTTGGCGCTGGGATCCTTGGCGCCGCGGCGCCAGTTGGTGAACAGCGTGTTCCACTCGATGACGTCAAGCTTCACGTCGAAATAGCATTCGGCGAGCGCCTGCTGCAGATATTCGTTCATCGCCAGCGGCTGCATCTGGCCGGAGCCGGAGGCCGAGGTCTGCGTCTTCACCGTCAGCTTCTTGTTTGGGCCGAAGCCCGCTTCCTGCATCAGCTTCTGGGCGGCGGCCTTGTCGTATTTGATCTCGAAGCTCGGCTTGCCGCGCCAGGGATGACCGGGCTCGAAGGTGCCGGTCGCGGGCACCATCAGTCCGGCAAGCAGGCCGTCCTTGAGGCCTTCGCGATCGATGCAGAGATTCGCCGCCTTGCGCACGCGGATGTCGTTCCAGGGCGAGCCCTCGACGCGCGAGAATTGCCAGGGCCAGACATGCGGCTGCTCATTGGCGTAGAGCTTGAAGCCGCGCTGCTTGAGCTCGGGCAGCGCGTCCGGCGCCGGTGCCTCAACCCAATCGACCTGCCCGGAGAGCAGCGCCGCGGTGCGCGCGTTGGCTTCCGGCATCGGCAGCAGCACCATCTTGTCGACCTTGGGCACGCGTGCCTTGTCCCAATAGCTCGCGTTCTTCACAAGCTCGAGCCGCTCGCGCGGCGTGAAGCTCGCCATTTTCCACGGACCGGTGCCGGCGGCGTCCTTGGCAAACGCGGTCCAGGCCGCCTGCGACTTCGCCTTGGCGTCGGCGCCTTCCGCCTTGTCGTAGAAGTGCTGCCACTTCGCCGGGCTCGCCATGAACAAATTGGTGAGGTTGATCGGCAGGAAGCTGTCGGGCTCCTTGGTGGTGAGCTCGACCGTCATGTCGTCGATCTTCTTCGCCGAGGCCAGCGTCGGCATGCGCGAGGCCGTGACGCCGACCTGGCTGGCGTCGAATTGCGGCGCATCCTGCTTCAAGACCTTCTCGACGTTCCACACCACCGCATCCGCGTTGAACGGCGTGCCGTCGTGGAAGGTCACGCCGGGACGCAGCTTGAAGATCCACTTGGTCTTGTCGGCATCGTCGACCTTCCACTCGGTGGCAAGGCCGGGGATCACCACGCTTGCTTTGTCGGCAGACGACAGGTCCCAGCCGGTGAGCGCGTCGTACATGGTGAGGCCGGTGAAGCGATTGCCTTCAAAACCCTGATCGGGCTGGCCCAGCGTGCGCGGAATATCGGCAGCGGTCATGCCGATGCGCAGCACGGTCTCCGCGCTGACCGCACGCGGCCAGGCGGCCGCAGTCGTTAGAGCGAGCACCGCGATCAATGCCGCGCGTGTGTTCTTCTTCGTAAGCATCGCCTCAATCCTTTTCCGGCTTCGATGACTATTTTTGATGCAATCGTATGCAATGGCTATGCCAGAGAGAAACTTATTCTGCAATTTGGCCCTGCGACGACAAGTCCTTGTGTGCCGAAGGCGGGTGTACGCGCCGCGCTGCCTATTCTGGCATCAAGATTGCAGGTTCGCTCCCGCAAATCCCCTGGGAGCTCTAGGCCATGCGTATCCGTCTATCGATTTGTCTCGCCGTGCTTGCGCTGGCGTCGTCCGCAATCTCGACGCGTGCCGAAACCGTGGTGCGCTACGGCATCTCGATGGCGGACATTCCGCTGACCACGGGTCAACCCGATCGCGGTGCCGGCGCCTATCAGTTCACGGCTTACACGATCTACGATCCGCTGGTCGCCTGGGAGATGGACGTCGTCGACCGGCCCGGCAAGCTGGTGCCGGGGCTTGCGACCGAGTGGAAGGTGGATGACGAGGACAAGACCAAGTGGCGCTTCACGCTGCGCAAGGGCGTGACCTTTCACGACGGCAGCGCGTTCAATGCCGATGCGGTGATCTGGAATCTGGACAAGGTGCTCAACGACAAGGCGCCGCAATTCGACAAGCGGCAGAGCGCGCAGGTGAAGACCCGCCTGCCCTCCGTCGCCAGCTACGCCAGGATCGACGATTTCACGGTGGAGATCACCACCAAGACGGTCGATTCCTTCTTCCCCTATCAGATGCTGTGGTTTCTGGTGTCGAGCCCCGCGCAGTACGACAAGCTCGGCAAGGATTGGGACAAGTTCGCCAGCCAGCCCTCCGGTACCGGGCCGTTCAAGCTGACAAAACTCGTACCGCGCGAGCTTGCCGAGCTCAGCAAGAATCCTGACTATTGGAACAAGAAGCGCATTCCCAAGGCCGACAAGATCGTGCTGGTGCCGATGCCGGAAGCGCTGACGCGCACCAATGCGCTGCTCGCGGGCCAGGTCGATCTGATCGAGACGCCGGCACCGGACGCGGTGCCGCAGCTCAAAGCCGCCGGCATGAAGCTCGTCGACAACGTCACGCCGCATGTCTGGAATTATCACCTGTCCGTGCTGCCGGGCTCGCCCTGGACCGACATCCGCCTGCGCAAGGCGCTGAACCTTGCGATCGATCGCGATGCGGTGGTCGGGCTGATGAATGGCTTGGCGAAGCCGGCGAAAGGACAGGTTGACCCGTCCAGCCCGTGGTTCGGCAAGCCGAGCTTCGAGCTGAAATACGACCTCGCCGCCGCGAAGAAGCTCGTCGAGGAAGCCGGCTACTCCAAGGCGAAGCCGCTGAAGGCCACCTTCATCATCGCGCAAGGCGGCACCGGCCAGATGCTGTCTCTGCCGATGAACGAATTCCTGCAGCAGAGCTTCAAGGAGATCGGCATCGACATCGACTTCAAGGTGGTCGAGCTCGAGACGCTCTACACGCATTGGCGCAAGGGCGCGGCCGACGAGATCAACGCCGGCATCACCGCCAACAACATCGCCTATGTCACCTCGGACCCGCTCTACGCCATCGTCCGCTTCTTCCATTCCGGCCAGATCGCGCCCGTGGGCGTCAACTGGGGCGGCTACAAGAACCCGAAAGTCGACGCGCTGATCGACGAGGCCAAGCAGACCTTCAATGCCGCCAAGCAGGACGAGCTGCTGGCGCAGGCGCACGCTTTGATCGTCGACGATGCCGCGCTGGTCTGGGTCGTCCACGACACCAACCCGCACGCGCTGTCGCCGAAGGTGAAGCAATTCGTGCAGGCCCAGCACTGGTTTCAGGATCTGACCACGATCGGGATGGAGTGAAGGCGGCGATCACCGCTGCCGTACGGTGGGCAAAGCGTAAGCGTGCCCACCATTTCTACATTGCAGGATAAGATTGTGGGCACCGCGCTTCGCACCAGCGGGCTGGTTATACGCTCGAAACACTACTTCGTCAGCAGCGCATACGCCCCGGTCCAGCCCTCCGGCGGCGGGTTGAGCTGGAAATCCTCGATCCGCGCCTCGTAGAGCCTGAACAGCTTCTCCAGGGTGTCGGCGTCCTCGCTTCGGCGGCCGCGCTCGATCGCATCGAGCGCGCCCTGCCAGTCGCGGCCGCGGTAGCAGCCGAGCATCTCGATGGTGATGTTGCGCAGGCGCTGGAAGGCGGCCGAATGCATCACGTCCTCGCGTCCGGCGATGGCGTATATCACCTCCGGCTCGGTCTTGCCCTTGACCATGATGAAGTCGAGCTCGAGGATCGCGAACCTGTCCTTGGCGGCGAGCGCCGTGCGGGAGCCGACGATGATGGGAAAACCGTATTCCTTCGACTGGCCTTCCAGCCGCGAGGCGAGGTTCACGCTGTCGCCGAGCACCGAATAGTTCTTCTTCAGGTCGGAGCCCATGTTGCCGACCACGCCGATGCCGGTGTTGAGACCGATGCCGACATTGAGCGGGATGTAGACGCGGCCGCTTTCGGCGGCTTCCTCCTCGCGCTCCCTGTTGACCGTGTCGATCTTCTCCAGCATCTGGATCGCGGCCTCGCAGGCGTTGACCTCGTGCTCGGCATCGTCGAGCGGCGCGTTCCAGAACGCCATGATGGCGTCGCCCATGTATTTGTCGATGTAGCCCTTCCGTTCGATGATGACGTCGGTCAGCGGCGTCAGGAACCGGTTCATCAGCGCGATCAGGCCTTGCGGGTCGTGCTTGTAGCTCTCCGAGATCGTGGTGAAGCCGCGCACGTCGGAGAACATGATCGTCATCTCGCGCTCCTCGCCGCCGAGCACCAGCTTTTCCGGCGACTGAGCCAGCTGCTCGACCAGGACCGGCGACATGTATTGCGCGAACTGCCCGCGGATCTGCACGCGCTGGCGCTGCTCGCGGACGAAGCTGGCGAAGATCAGCGTCAGGTAGACCGCCGTGGTCGAAAGCAGCGGATAGGTGAAATCGATGAGGTAGCGGTACTGCGCATAGAAGAACCAGGACACGCCGACCAGGATGGCGGCGAAGGTCGCACCCGCGAGCACGAGGCGCACGGGACCGAGATTGGGCGTGAAGATGATCACCAGCAGGCCGATGATCAACGCCGCGAGCAATTCGACGCCGAGCGCGTAATTCGGCTGCGAGATCACCGCGCCGCTCAGCACGCTCTCCAGCACCTGGGCATGTATCTCGACCCCCGGCATGGTCGCGGACACCGGCGTGGTCTTAATGTCGTTGAGCCCGGCTGCGGAGGTTCCGACCAGCACCAGCTTGCCGGCAAACCTGCCCGGCGGCTCGCTGTTGTCCAGCACGTCGGCCGCCGAGACGTAGATCGAGGGATCCCGACGCGCGTAGTGCACCCAGAACTGGCCGTTCTTGTCGGTGGGGATCTCGGCGCCCTTGAGGCGGATCGACCTGACACCGGTCTTGTCGGTCCGGACCAGCAGCGTCGGCGTGCCCGTGACGACGCGCAGGATCTCGAGGCTGAGCGAGGGCATGATGTTGCCCTGTGCGCGCATGATCATCGGCACGCGGCGGATGAACCCGTCCCGCTCTTTCCTGATTGAAAACAGGCCGCGGCCGGCTGCAACCTTCTCGATGACAGGCACGTTGCGCAGCAAGCCCGGAAATTCGAACAGGAAGCGTTCGGCCCCCTCCTCGCCGACCGTCGCCACCCCGGTAAACGGCAGCGATTTGTCCAGCTCCGACAAGACCGACGGAAGCCCGGTCTCGCCCAGCACCACGCGCGAGCGCTTGATGGCGTCGGCGAGAATCTGGTCGTTGGTCGGCAGCTCGCGCAGCTTAGCGCGGGTGGCATCGTCGAGATAGCGCATCTGGTTCGCGACCAGATCCGGGTTGAGCCGGTCGGGTTCGGAGAACACCACGTCGAAGCCGATCGCCACCGCGCCGCTATTGGTGAGGTTCTGGATCAGGTCGGCGATCCGCGTGCGCGGCCACGGCCACTGCCCGAGCTTGGCCAGGCTCTTGTCGTCGATGTCGACGATCACGACCGGACGCGCCGCCTTGTGGCGCGGGTCGATCAGCTGGAACATGTCGAAGGTGCGCAGCCGCAATTCCTGGATCGGCGGCGGATCCCACAGGCGCGCGCCGGCGAACAGCACCAGCAGCGCAAGGCACATCAGCCGCGCGAAGCCCAGCTTCCGCGCAAACCACCGCCGCAGGATCTTGAGACGTTTCATTCCAATCGGACTTCCTGGCCTGCACCATGCCGTGCGTGCCGATCATGGAGCGTCGGCGCGCGGTTGGCTATTCCCCGAACGCCAGGAACTAAGGGTTTTTTGCTGCGGTCAAGGCGGCAAGGCCGCCGTCACTAGGTGACATGAGGACCGAAGATGAAGTCGCTGGCCTGCAGGTTCGCGCTGACCACGCCCTTCAGCAGGATAGTCTCGTGATTGTCCAGCGTGAGGAGCGTACCGCCATCCTGCGACGCCGGTGACAGATCGCCGATCGAGCTGATGCCGCTGAACTGGCGCAGGTCGATCTTGTCGAGGCCAATCTCGAAATCGTTCACGGTGTGCTGGATGGCATCCTGCGATGCGGCCGGCGCGAACACGAACTGGTCCTTGCCGCCGCCACCGATCAGCGTGTCGCTCGACTCGGTCGCGAAAATGACGTCCTTGCCGTCGGCGCCCGAAAGAACGATCTGCTGGCTGGTCTCTCCCTCGACAAAGATGAAATTGACCGTGTCGGAGTGGCCGGACGAGTCCGCGACGGTCAGCGTGATCTGGTCGAATTCGGGCGGCTGCGGGTAGTCATCGGTGCTGGCGCCCGTCGGATCGTAGACGACGCCGGTGCCGCCGCTCGCGAGGCCGGCGTTGATCTGCTCGAGCGAACCCGTCATCGGAGCGAAATAGACGCTGCTGACGTCCGGATGTGCGGTCGACAGCGTGACGGTGAACGTATCCGCCGCCGCGCCTGCATCTGTGTCGATGACGACGAGATCGTTGACGATGTCGTTGCCGTTCTCGATGATGTGCTCGACCTGGAAGCTTGCGGTATCGATGACCGGGCCGTTGGCATCGTTCGCCCCCGTCACGTCGACCGTGAGCGTGGCCGTGCCGGTCGCGCCGTGCACATCCGTGGTCTGGACCGTAAAGGTATCGGCGTAGGAACCTGCCGCCAGCGCATTGATCGCCGCGGCGTTCGGGACGTAGCTGTAGCAGCCGTCGGGATTGATCGTCAGCGTGCCGTACAATCCGACAGCCGTCGTTGCCGGGTGATGATCCGCATTGAGGACGGCATAGGTCAGCGTCGCCGTCTCGCCGGTATCGACGTCGTTCCCCGTCAGCGTCCCGTTCAGATCCGAGAAGGTGTCGGCAGCGGCCGTGTCCGTGAGCGGACCGATGTGGAGATCGGCGAGCGTCGGCGCATCGTTGCTGCCGGCGATGTTGACGGTGACGATCGCGCTGGTGCCCGCACCGTACCCGTCATCCGGAACGATGGTGTATTGCAGCGACAGCGTCTGGCCGGCGGCGAGGAAGTCGAAGGCATGGCCTTGCGAATCGAAATTCCAGGTGAGTTGCGCCTGCGTGGCCGTGCCGTCGAGGATATCGCCGGACGGAACGCTGAGATAGTTCAGGAGGTCCGCATGCGACAGCCCGCCGACGCTGCCGGACTGCGGCGCGCCGTCGAGAGCAACCTGCAGCTCGCCGACCGACACCGTGACATGATCGGTCGCGTCGACGTCGGAGAGCGCCAGCACGCCGTGCGCAAGCTGGCCGGCATTGGTTTCCACGAGATCGGCGACGGCGCCGCCCGGTCCTGACGTGCTGCTTGCCCAGTCCGCATCGCCCTCGATGGCGAGGCTCTTGGCGGGATTGACCGCATTGGCGGCCGTGGTCCCGCTGCCGTCGCCGAGCTGGTAATACGCGGCGAGGTTCGTCTCGCTGCCGGTGAGCGCCGTGAAATCGAGCGACTGGATCTGCGCCTGCGTCAGCGCGGCGTTCCAGACGCTGACATCGGCGATCGAGCCGAAGAAGCCTTCCGCGCCAAAGCCCGCCGCGCCCGGCTCGCTCGCGGCGCCGATCATCATGTAGGACGCCGACGGATTCGACGGACTGCCGTCGATGGGGTTGATCGACCAGGCCTGCGAATATTCGAGGTTGCCGTCGAGATAGAGCGAGAAGGTGCCGTTGTCGCGGGTCAGCGCGACGTTGTGCCATTGCGATGCCGCGAGCGCCACGCTGGTATCGGCGATCTGAACGCCGCCTGCGAGGATCTGCAGCTCCATCGTGCCATCGGCATTGACCGTACCGAGCAGGCCGAAGCCCGTCGTCGAAGTGTTGCCGTTGTAGAACAGGATCTGGCCATGACCGGCCTCTGCGCCCCCGTTCCAGTTCACCCAGCCGTCCAGCGTCACCTCATCGGAAGCGACCGTCGGCACCTCGCCCACCGCGATGGTCTGGCCGTCGAAATTCATGTAGTCCGACGTGACATAGGAGACCGCCGGCGCATCGTTGGTGCCGGTGATCGTGACGGTGACGTCCTGGCTGACCGTGCCGCCATGCTGGTCGTCGAATGTGACGGTGTAGACCTGAGTGATGGTCTGCCCTTCCGCCAGCGATTGCAGCACGGGATCGCTGTTGTCCAACGTGAAGTGCCAGCCGAGCATCGCAGCGTTGCTGGTATCCCTGCCGGATTCGGACACGGCGTCGATCGTGAAAGTGCCGATATTCGTGCTGTCGTCCTCGAAGCCCGGCAGGGCCGAGCTGACCGACGACGACTTGAACACCGCCTGCGCGGTGTGGGTGTCGATCAGGTCGACATCCTGGATCGCCAGCGTGCCGCCGGCCGTCAGCGAGGCGTCGTCATCCTCGGTCACCGCGCCCGTCGCCGCGGCGGCATCGCTGGTGATGGTCGGCGCATCGTTGGCGCCGTTGATCGTGACGGTCACGTCCTGCGAGACATACGCGCCGTGATCGTCGGTGAAGGTGACCGTGTAGACCTGGGTGATGGTCTGGCCCTGCGCCAGCGACTGCAGCACCGCATCGTTGTTGTCGAGGCTGAAGTGCCAGCCGAGCGTCGCACCGTTGCCGGTGTCATCATTGAACTCGGCGATTGCGGAATCGATCGTGAAGGTGCCGAGCGGCGTGTCGTCGTCGAAGCCCGGCAGATGCACGCTCGAGGTCGACGATTTGAACACCGTTTCCGCAGTGTGGGTGTCGACCAGATCGAGGTCCTGGATCGCCAGCGCGCCGTCGATCGACAGCGTCACGCAGGCGTCCTCGGTCACCGCTCCGGCGGCATCCGCGGCACTGCTGGTCATCGTCGGCGCGTCATTGGCGCCGTTGATGGTGACGGTCACGTCCTGCGAGACGTATGCGCCGTGATCGTCGGTGAAGGTGACCGTGTAGACATGGGTGATGGTCTGGCCCTGCGCCAGCGACTGCAGCACCGCATCGTTGTTGTCGAGGCTGAAGTGCCAGCCGAGCGTCGCACCATTATCGGTGTCGATGATGGATTCGAGGACTGACGGATCGATCGTGAAGGTCCCGAGCGGCGTATCGTCGTCAAAGCCCGGCAGATGCGCGCTCGACGTCGACGATTTGAACACCGCCTGCGCCGTATGTGCATCGATCAGGTCGAGATCCTGGATCGCCAAAGTGCCGTCGATCGACAGCGTCACGCTGGTGTCGTCCTCGGTCACCTCTCCGGCGGCGTCCGCGGCACTGCTGGTCACCGTCGGCGCGTCGTTGGTGCCGGTGATGGTGACCGTGACGTCCTTCGTGACCTCCGCACCGTGATTGTCGGTGAACGTGACGGTGTAGATCTGGGTGATGGTCTGGCCCTTGGCCAGCGACTGCAGCACCGGATCGTTGTCGTTGAGCGCGAAATGCCAGCCCAGCGTCGCGCCGTTGTCGGTGTCCCCGCTGGATTCCGTCACCGACGGGTCGATCGTGAAGGTCCCGAGCGGCGTATGGCCGTCGAAGCCCGGCAGATGCGCGTTCGACGTCGCCGACTTGAACACCGCCTCCGCGGTGTGGGTGTCGATCAGGTCGAGATCCTGGATCGCCAGCGTGCCGCCGGTCGACAGCGTCGGCGTGGCCGCATCCTCGGTCACGGCCCCGGCCGCGGCGTCTGCATCGCTCGTGATGGTCGGCGCGTCGTTGGTGCCGGTGATGACCACCGTGACGTCCTGCGTCACCGTCCCGCCGTGATGGTCGTCGACGGTCACGGTGTAGACCTGCGTGATGGTCTGGCCTTCCGCCAGCGACTGCAGCACCGGATCGTTGTCGTCGAGCGTGAAGGTCCAGCCCACCGATCCACGGGAGCTGACGCCCGGACTCTCGACCACCGGATTGAGCGCGAACGTGCCGATATGCGACGTGCCGTCGCCGAACCCGGGCAGGTGCGCGCTCGAAACCGTCGACTTCAGGACGTAGCTCGCAGTGTGCGTATCGGTGAGATCGGGGTCGTTGAAGGCAATGGTGCCGTTCGCCGCGAGCGTGGCCGCACTATCCTCCGTCACAGCGCCGGCCGGATTGGTGTCGTCCTCGACGATCGTCGGCACGTCGTTGGTGCCCTCGACATTGACGTCCGCACCGTTGATGGACACGGTGATCGGCGTGCTGACGACGCCGCCGTGTCCGTCATCGACCTGCACCACATAGTTGAGGGTCAGCGTCTCGCCTTCGGCGAGGAAATCGAAGAGATGGTCGGAAACGCTGTAGGTCCAGATGGCCGAGCCGTTGTTGCCGTTGCCCGCACCCTGCAGCACGGTGAGCGGCACCTCGACGGCGGCGATCGCCGCGAGTTGCTGCGGCGTCAGCGTCGCGCTGATATCGTGGCCCTGCGCATCGAGATATTTGAAGGGCTGGCTGGACGAGAGCGCCGCGCTCACGATGGGCCGGTCGGTCAGATCGACGTCGGTGAAGGTGACCGTTCCCGTGATGGTGTCGAGAGCCTCGTTGCCGGTGCCGATCTTCTCGATGACGGTTCCGCCCGACGTCGCGACGGTGGGCTTGTCGTTGGTCCCCGTGATCGTGATGGTGATCGGGATGAGCTTCGACTCGGGGCTCACCGAGAAATTGGTATCGACGCGGACCATGTAGGTCAGCGCCAGCGTTTCGCCGGCGGCGAGGAAGTCGAAGACGTTGTCCGGGATCGTGTAAGTCCAGACCGCCGAGCCGTTGTTGTCGTTGCCGGCGCCGGGGACGACGTTGATCTGGATCTGCGTCGCTGCGATGTCCTGCTTCTGGAGATCGGTGAGCGAGCCGGTGACGTCGTGCTGTCCGGCGTCCTTGTAGGCATAGTTCGGCGCTTCGGCGAGGCTGATGCTCACCGTCGGCCGGTCGCCGAGGTTTTGGTCGACGAACCTGATCAGGCCGGAGATCGTATCGGCATGGGTGTCGCCGGTCGCGTCAGCACGCTCGGTCAGCGAGAACGCCGTCTTCAAATTGCCGCTGGAGTCGAAGCTCTGCGCAATCGGTTGGCCGGGAATACGCAAGGCGGGCGGCGTGGAGGTGCTCGGCCCTTCCGATCCCTGCGTATTGAGATTGACGAAGGTCGCGGTCACGATGGGGCCGGACGCCGACTTGAACACCACGTCCAGGCTCATCGGCGTGAGCGTGTCGGTGAAGTTCGTGGTCAGCTTGGTGTTGGTGTTGTTGTCGGTGAACTTCAGCGTGAACACGTCCGTGATCAGCTTCTGAACGTCCGGCGACATCAGCGCATTGGAGATCGAGACGTTGCCGCCGCTGATCTGGATCATCTGGCCGGCCTGGTTGACCGTCGCGATCGGCAGCAGCGTGATCTTGTCGAACAGGATGTAGGAGCCCGTCGTGCCGTTCGGCTCGACCAGCACCTGGAAGCTGGCCTGCGGCTGCGGATCGCCGCCGCCTGCCGGAACGACGAAGTTGATCTGTGTCAGCACCGCCGTGCCGCGGATGCCCATGGTGGCGACCGGCGTGTCGATCTTCATGTCGCCGTGCTTGGCGGTCTCGCCGGCGACGAAGGTGATGGTGCCGGCGACGAGGCTCAGCAGCGAGGAATTGCTCGACCCGTTGGGGTCGTAGACCATCTCGTTCAGCACCATGCGCGCGTTCGAAGACAAGCCGAACACGGTGCCGTCGATGAAGGTGATGCCGAGGGTCGAATCGGCGCCGGTCGAAACCACGTCGCCCTTCTCGACATTGTCGCCGTTGTTCAGGATGACCGAGACGCCGTTGCGGATCGCGGTCGCGCTTCCGGAGAGCTTGGTGACGTGGCCGATGACCTGGGCCGCGGCAGCGCCGGGCGCGGCTTGCGCAACCTGGACATAGCCGGTGAGCGCGTTGACGATGTCGCCGGTGAGGTGGGCGCCATCGGGCGAGGCGAGCGCTGCGCGCTTGTCACCCCGGAAATAATCGTGAACGACGAATTCGTGCCCCTCGTGGGACAAGACGAGATCGAGGCCTGCGCGCTTGAACTCGCCGTTGAAGATCAGGTTGGGGTCGGGAACAACGAACGCGCCGTCAGGCACGTGACCGTGCGCCTTCGCGGTAAAGGAATCGACATGGGCATTGGTCGGGGCATTGAAGGGCGAGCGGGAACCCTGGCCGTCCAAGGAAATCGCGCCGTCAAATTGGCCAGCGTAATTCAACCGGGCACCGTAAAAAGGGTTAAAATTTAAGTAAGTATCGACTGCCTAAGCTTGCATAGCATTACCAAGTCCTTAGCGATACCACCTAATGCTTGTGTGATTTCGCATCACTTGGCCGTAGGCGCCCCTGCGGAGCGGCGCCTCCATAGAGAAGCCGAAGTAATCTTTCAAATGTTCTGAAGTCGAATTCGGCCTGTTTGCACGCATTTCCAGTCTTCCGAGGTAACCTGCCGTATAGTCACGGCACAGATACTTGCGTCATCTTTTGTTGGCGGGGTCCCGCCACATCCTGCGGTAAATACAGAGCTAAATCTGTGACCTAAGTAACAGACCCCGTGAAATAGCGGACTGTTAGGCATAGGACGCAGATTCGACGTCCCCACAACTTGTGCCTGCAATTGCCTCCATTTCGCGGCAGCAGAACACCTCCTAGCCCGAGAATCGTAAAATTTTACGCAATTTGGGCAGGTCGGTTTCAGCCTGTTCCCGGTTTTAGGAACCCCTGCCGGGCGCATTAAGCAGAACAAAACGGCCCGTCTCGCACTATCTCCCCGAAAGCAACAAAGCCCGGCGCGTCGAGGTCGAGGGGGACCCGACGAAGCCAGGAAGGGGATGTCAGATGGAGACCGCTGCTCGCTCGCGCGCCTGGCGCGCAATGCTTGTCCTGTGCGGATTGATCCTGTTCGGATCGGCCGCCGAGCTTCGCGCCGGCTCGCTGCTGTCGCCGGGAGCCGGCCTTCTCGTGCGCAAATCCGCCGAGCCGTTCGGCGTATTCGCCTTCGCGATTTCGTCCGGCAGCCTGCGGCAAAAATGGCTCGCGCTGAAGGACAGGCTCGACGACGACATGGTGCAGCTTGCTCTGTGCGACGGCGACCGCGACAATTGCGCGTCGACCGCGGCCCTGAAGCTGCTCGCCATCGTCGACCAGGCCCGTACTCGCGACGGCCGCGCGCGGCTCGGCGAGACCAACCGCGCCATCAACCTTGCCATCCGGGCTGCCAATGACGGCATGGACGACGTCTGGAGCTCACCGCTTGCGACCTTCGCCAGCGGCACCGGCGATTGCGAAGACTACGCCATCGCCAAGCTGGCCGCGCTGCGGCTGGCAGGAATCGCCGCCGAAGACCTCCGCATCGTCGTGGTGCGGGACGCCAGGGCCGGTGAAGAGCATGCGGTTGCCGCAGCAAAGCTCGACGACCGCTGGCTGATGCTCGACAACCGCCGCATGGCGATGGTCGAGGACGACGCCGCGCGCAGCTATCAACCGCTGTTCACACTCTACCAGTCGGCCGTGCTGAAATATGTCGACGAGCCCGCGCGGTTCTCGATGGCGTCCGGCGCAAATTGATCCTCTTGTAGACCAGACCTCCCCACACAACCCCATTCCACCACGCGATCCCAGACGTTAGCATGGCGCCTTCCATGCGGGGGCGAGGGAATGCGGTTCATCGTGCTGACTGTGATTGCGCTGCTGGCGCTCGCCTCATCCGCGTCAGCGCAGTCCGACCGCTCCATCGCCGACAGGCTGCCGCTGTTCGCCAAGAACAACTGCGCGCAGATCCGCGACCCTGGCAATCAATTGTTCTGCGGTGACGCCGCGCTTGCGGCCGCCGCCGAGACGTTGAGCACCGCGATCGAGGCGCGGCTTGCCCGCCTGCCCGATCGCCTGCCTGCGATCGAAGAGAATGCGATCTGGATCCGCCAGCGCAATCTCGGCTGCGGCATCGTCGGGCAGACCGCGGTCCGCCCCGACGAATTCGACCGGGTGAAGGCCTGCCTGCTCAAGGTGACCGAGGAGCGCGCTGCGATCGTGCGCGATCCCGACTTCGACTGTCTGGCGGCCAACACCGCAGCAGGCGCGCTGATCTGCGCGGACCCGTCGCTGACCCTGGCCGAAGCAGAGCTCAATGGCCTCGTGCTCGGACTGATCAGCAAGCTGGATCCGACCGCGGCGCGCTTTGCCTTTGCTGAATACGGCAGGTGGACCCGCGAGCGCGACCGCAAATGCAATTTGGTCGGCAAGGAGAACGTGCCGCTCGAGGAGCTCGAATCCGCGGAGGACTGTGTTGCGGAGCATTTGAAGCGCAAGACCGACGAAGTGCGCGCCGCGAAGGGAGATCCCAAGAAGGTGTTTGGCCGCCAAGTCGCGGCCCGCATCCCCGACACCGACGCGGTCGACTTCTGCGCCGCGCGTATCCATGCGGCCAATTCGTGCGGCAACTTCCTGCGCATCAACCGCGTCTACGCGCTCGACAGTCAGGTGACCGAGCAGGAGGCGCAGGTCACGGGCGAGATCGAAATGGCGGTGCTGGCGCCCTTCACTATGTGTAGCAAGGTCGCGACCACCTGCACCGGCACCTGCTGGGACGCCAGGACCGGTCGTCCGCAGCCAGGCGCCGCCAACAAGGAACGCTCGGCGGAAGCCTTCAACGTGACGCGCCGCCTCAGGATCCAGCGGACGTTCGCGTTCGTCAAAGCCGCCGACGGCTGGCGCTGCCGCGAGGACGAACTGGCGCCGGTGAATTCGGGGACGGCCGGCGGGGGATCGTAGCACTTACCCTCCCCTGGAGGGGGAGGGTCGGCTCACATCGAGCGCAGCGAAATGTGAGACGGGGTGGGGTGACGGACTCGGCTTTGCGGCACTGCCCGTGCTGAGAGATCACCCCACACCCGCTCGCGCTACGCGCGATCGACCCTCCCCACCAGAGGAGGGTGAAAGCGAAGCATCAGAACATCAGATTGTCCTTCACCAGCACCCAGCGGCCGCCCTTGACCTGCTGCACCTGGGTGATGGTGTTGGCGAGGTGGTCGGTCTTGGAGAACTTGGTCGGCGGCGAGTTGAAGATGTCGAGGAATTTTTCACCCGATTCGAGCGCATCAAGCATCTTCTGGCCCGTGAGGTCCTTGCCGGCCTTCTGCGCGTAGAAGGCGAAGGTCATCATCGCATTGTAGCCGATGATCGCCTGCGTGTTGGCGTCGGTGCCGAACATCTTCTTGTAGTTGACGAGCCAGTCCTTGACCTTGCCTTTCGCGGTGTCCTCATAGGGGATCTCGAAGCCGCTCGCGGCGTAGAGGCCTTCGACGGCGTCCTTGCCGAGCATCGGCACTTCCATCACGTTGGTCGGCGTTGCGCCGAGGAAGGTGACGTCCCAACCGAGCTTCTTGGCCTCGGTCATGGCGCCAATGGGTTCCCGCAGCACCGCGCCGAGCACGACGAGGTCACAGCCGTCGGACTTCATCTTGGCGACCTGCGCGCTGAAGTCCGAGGCGCCGCGCTTGTAGCTGGTGATCGAAGCCGGCTGCACCTTCATGGCTGTGAGCTGCTGGTTGAAGCCGTCGAGCACGTTTTTGCCGTACTCGTCGTCCTGGTGCATGATGCAGGGCTTCTTGAAGTTCTTCCACTCCATCATGTATTTCAGCGCCGCGCGCGTGCTCTCGACATAGGGCAGCAAATTGTTGAACTTGAGCCGCTCCTGCGGCTTGGCCGGATCGAACTTGAAGGTGAACTCGGCGGCCGTCAGCGGAAAGAGCTGAAGCACGCCGGCGTCGAGCAGGATGTCCTGCGCGGCGAGCACGGTAGGCGATCCCATCGCCCCGACCATCGCGAAGATCTTGTCGCGCTCGATCAGTTTTTGCGACGCCAGCACGGCCTTTTTCGGATCGTAGCCGCTGTCCTCAATGACGAGGCGGATCTTGCGGCCGTTGACGCCGCCGGCCGCGTTGATCTCCTCGGTCGCCATCTTCATGCCGTTAGAGACCGGAACGCCCCAGCCCTTGATCGGGCCCGAGAGATCCTGATGCGTACCGATGACGATCTCGCTTGCCGAGATGCCCTCGTTGGTGACCTTGGTTTGCGCCGCGGCCGGCAGACAGGTGAGCACCACGGCACTCACAGCAAGGCCGAACGCGCTGAACGATTTCGACATTGACGTCTCCTCTCCTAAAGGCCCGTGTTACGCGGAGGGCGGGGGCCGTCGCTCCTTCGCTTTCTCAGACGTGACTTTTCTTCAGCGCATGCCCCTTCTCCGAAAACCGGTTTCCACTCTTCCGGGGCATGCGCATGCCTCACGCCACCGCGCGTTGGCGATACATCGCTTCGATCTCGGCGGCGTAGCGCTTGTTCACGAAGCCGCGCTTCAATTTCATGGTCGGCGTCAGCTCTTCGTCCTCCGGCGTGAGCTGGCGCTCGATCAGGTAGAACTTCTTGATGGTCTCGACGCGGGCGAAATTGCCGTTGACCTGCTCGATCTCGCGACCGATCAGATCCTGAATCTCCGTCGCCCGGCACAGGCTCGCATAATTGGTGAAGGGAATGTCGTGATCCTGGGCGAACTTCTCGACATTCTCCTGGTCGATCATCACGAGGCAGGTCAAATACGGCCGCTTGTCACCGATCACGACGGCATCCGAGATGTAGGGCGAGAATTTGAGCTGGTTCTCGATCTCGGACGGCGTGATGTTCTTGCCGCCGGAAGTGATGATGATGTCCTTCATCCGGTCGGTGATCCGAACGAAGCCCTCGTTGTCGATGGTGCCGACGTCTCCGGTGTGCAGCCAGCCGCGCTGATCGATCGCCTCCGCCGTCTTCTCCGGCTGGTTGAGATAGCCCATGAACAGGAAGTCGCCCTTGATCAGGATCTCTCCTTCGGGCGACAGCGCGACCTCGCCCCAGGACACCGCGGTACCCACCGAGCCGAGCTTGATCCGCTCCGCCGGCATCATGGTGGCGACGCCGCAATTCTCGGTCTGGCCGTAGAGCTCGTGCATGTCGATGCCGAGCGCGAGATACCAGCGGATCAGTTCCGGCGCGATCGGCGCCGCGCCGGTGAAGGCGACGCGGCAGCGATCGAGCCCGATCATGCGGCGGATGTTGCGGAATGCGACCCGGTAGGCGACGCGGCTTGCGAGCCGCAACGACAGCGGCGGCGCCTTGCCCTCGAGCCTGTAGTCGACCATGCGGTAGCCGATGCCGATGGCGCGGCGATAGACCCATTGCTGGAGCGGCGTCGCATCCTTCAGCGCGATGGTGACGGCGGAATAAAATTTCTCCCAGATGCGCGGCACCGCCAGGAAGACGGTCGGCTGCACCTCGCGCAGATTGTCCGGCACGGTCTCCGGGCTCTCGGCGAAATTCATCACCGAGCCGAGCGCGACCGAGATGTAATAGCCGCCGATGCGTTCGGCGACATGGCAGAGCGGCAGGAAGATCAGGCGGTCGTCGTCCTCTCGCGCCGGGATGAAGTCATTGGCATGCCGCATCTGGTGCGTGACGCTGCGGTTGGCGTGCATCGCGCCTTTGGGCGGGCCGGTCGTGCCGGACGTATAAACGAGGATGGCGAGATCGCCGGCGCTGCGGCTGTCGATCATCTCCTGCCACAGCGCCTCGCGCCCGACCATGTGATTGCGGCCGAGCGCGCGAAACTCGTCGAGCGACATCACCATGTCGTCGGAGAAGCCGCTGAGCCCCTCCATGTCGAACACGATGATCTTCTGCAGGCTTGCACAGCGGGCGCGGCAGGCGAGGATCTTGTCGAGCTGCTCCTCGTCCTCGGCGAAGATCACCCTGGTTCGGGAATCGTTGACGAGATATTCGACCTGGGACGACGCGTCGGTCGGGTAGATGCCCGAGGAGACGCCGCCGGCGCACAGGATGCCCATGTCGGCATGGACCCATTCCGGGACGGCGTTGGCGATGATGGAGGCGACGTCGCCGGGCCGGAAGCCGATCGCATTGAGCCCGTAGGCGATCTCCTTGGAGATCTCCAGCCATTCGCGCCAGCTCGTCGGCTGCCAGATCCCGAATTTCTTCTCGCGGATCGCCGGCCGATCGCCGCGCGTCTCCGCAGCGCGCAGAAAGCTCTTTGCGATCGTATCAGCGACCGTCAGCACTGCCGGTCGGGCCATGCGCCTCTCCTCCTTGTCGCCTGCCTCCGCTGCCTGCCTTGCCGGCGGTCTATGTCGCGGATGGCAAGCTCATCTTACTGCCAGCTTGTCCTCACCGCCACGTCTTCTTCTTTTTCCAGCGCCGCTCGCCGCGGGCGCCCGCTTCCTTGGCGCCAAGGTAGAACTCCTGGATGTCCTGGGAATGCATCAAGCGGTCGCAGCTGTCGTTCATCACGATGCGGCCGATCTCCAGCACATAGCCGTAATGCGCCGTCTCCAGCGCCACCTTGGCGTTTTGCTCGACCAGCAGGATCGACATGCCCTGCTCCTCGTTGACGCGCCGGATGATGGTGAAGATCTCCTTCACCAGCAGCGGCGACAGGCCGAGCGAGGGCTCGTCGAGCAACAGCAGCGTCGGCCGGTTCATCAGCGCGCGTCCGATCGCGAGCATCTGCTGCTCGCCGCCCGAGAGCTGGCCGGCCGGCTGGTTGATGCGCTCCTTCAGGCGCGGGAAATAGCCGTAGACGCGCTCTAAATCGTCAGCGACGCCGTCGCGGTCCTTGCGCGGATAGGCCCCCATCATCAGGTTCTCGCGCACAGACAGGAACGGGAACACCTCGCGCCCCTCCGGCACATGGCTGAGGCCGAGCCGCACGATCCGGTCGGCCTCCATGCGCTGGATCGGCTTGCCCAGGAATTCGATCGAGCCCTTCTGCGGATCGAGGATGCCGGAGATGGTCTTCAGGACCGTTGTCTTGCCGGCGCCATTGGCCCCCAGCAGCGTGACGATGCGGCCGCGCGGCACTTCCAGCGAGATGCCGCGTATCGCCATGATCGGTCCGTAATAGCTCTCGATGTTGGAGAGCTTCAGGATGATATCGGGTGTCACCGCGGCATCCATGGGTCAGGCTCCAAGATACGCGGCGACGACGTCGGGGTGCTGCTGAACCTCGGCAGGCGAGCCCATCGCCAGCACGCGGCCGTAGTTCAGTGCGATGACGCGGTCGGAGACCCGATTGACCAGCGACATGTCGTGCTCGACCATCAGCACGGTGATGCCGAGCTCGCTCTTCATGTCCCGGATCCAGAACGACATGTCGTCGGTCTCCTCGACATTGAGGCCGGATGACGGCTCGTCGAGCAGGATCAGCTTCGGCTCCGAGCACAGCGCGCGGGCCAGCTCGATCACCTTGCGGACACCATAGGGCAGGCCGGAGATCAGCTTGTCGCGATAAGGTTCGAGATCGAGGAATTCGATGACCTGCTCGACCCTGCGGCGGTGCAGCTTCTCGTTGGCCCGCACGCTCGGCAGGAACAGCAGCTCCTGCCAGAGCTGCGTGCTCGAGTGCCGGTGGCGGCCGACCAGAAGGTTGGAGAGCACGGTCGCGTTCTCGAACAGCTCGATGTTCTGGAAAGTGCGGGCGATGCCGAGCTTGGCGATGTCGTAGGGCGGCTCCTCAGTGATGTCCTGATCCTCGAAGAAGATGCGGCCCGAGGTCGGCCGGTAGATCCGCGAGATCAAATTGAAGATCGAGCTCTTGCCGGCGCCGTTGGGCCCGATGATCGAGAGGATCTCGCCCTTCTCGACCGCGAAGGACACCGCATCGACGGCCTTGAGGCCCCCGAAATGCAGCGACAGGTTCTCGGCGCGGAAATAGCTCATCGGTTCCGCTCCGACTTCACATAGATCTTCTGCCGCTTGAAGGTGGCGCGCTTGTAGAGCGGGAACAGCTGGAAGAAGAGCTTGATCTTCAGCCAGCGGCCGTAGAGGCCGAGCGGCTCGAACAGCACGAACAGCACGATGATGATGCCGTAGATCGCGCCCTTCAGGCCGTTGAGCGAGGCGAAGGCCGCGACGTTCGACTTGATATTTCCCGCGACCGCCGGGCCGGCGCCAAGCGTCGCCGCAATGCCGGAGATCATGCCGGGCATGTCGTCCTTGAGGTAGGTGAGGAACGGATCGATCATCACGATGAAGATGGCGCCCAGCACCGCACCGTGCAGACTGAAGGTGCCGCCGATCAGGATCACGATGATGAACTCGATCGAGAGCTGCAGCGTGAACATCTCCGGCGAGATGAAGGAGAGCTTATGGGCGAACAGCACGCCGGCAAAGCCGGTGATCGCCGCCGAGATCGCAAAGGACTTCACCTTGTAGAGCGCGACGTTGACGCCCATGCTGCGCGCCGCCGTCTCGCTGTCGCGGATCGCGACGAAGGCGCGCCCTGTCGGCGAGCGCAGCAGATTGAGCGTGCCGACGATGGTCAGCACCAGCACGGCAAGGCAGAGGAAATAGAAGGCCGGGCTGTCGCGCGGCACCGTGACGCCGAGCAGCGACAACGTCTTGACCCGCATGCCCTCGTTGCCGTTGGTGACGCTTTCCCAGCGCGCCAGGATCTCCTCGACGATCAGGGCGAAGGAGATCGTGGCGATGACGAGGTAGATGCCGGTGAGGCGCAGCGCGGGAAAGCCGACCATCGCGCCGATGATGCCGGTCAGGCCGCCGGCGGCGAGGAAGTAGACCGGGAACGGCACGTTGTATTTCTGCAAATAGGCGGCGGTGTAGGCGCCGATGGCGAGGAACGCGGCGTGGCCGAGCGAGGCCTGGCCGGTGAAGCCGGTGAGGATCAGGAGCGCCACGCCGACGGTCGCATAGATGCAGACGAAGACGAGCTGGCTCATCAGATAGCTGGAGAGCACATAGGGTGCGATCAGCAGCAACGCGAGCAGGATGCCGTAGGAGACGAAGTAGCCCGAATGCGGGAACAGCTTGATGTCGTCCTCATAGTCGGTCTTGAACAGGAAGCGCATGGCGTTCAGACCTTCTTGCGGACGTGGTGGCCGAACAGGCCTTCGGGCTTCAAGAGCAGCACCGCGAGCAGCACGAGATAGGGCGCGACGTCCTTCCAGCCTTCGGGCAGGTAGAAGCCGGCCATGCTCTCGATCACGCCGATCAGGACGCCGCCGACCACCGCACCCGGAATCGAACCGAAGCCGCCGAGCACCGCGGCCGGAAACGCCTTCAGGCCGAGCACGAGGCCGACATTGGAATGGATGAAGGTGATCGGCGCCAGCAGCACGCCGGCGCAGGTCGCGACCGCCGCGCTGATCGCCCAGACGATCGACACCACGCGCTTCACCGGAATGCCCATGTAATAGGCGGCGAGCATGTTCTCGGAGCTGGCGCGCATCGCGGTGCCGAGCGTGGTCTTGTTGAAGAACAGCCAGAGCAGCGTGCACAGGATCATCGTCGCCGCGATCACCGACAGTTTGTCGTAGGCGAGCACCAGCGAGCCGATCCGCAGCACGCCCTGGCTGAACGGCGTCTCGATCTTCAGATCGTCGGTGCCCCAGATCATGCCGGCGATCGAGCGCAGGAAATAGCCGAGGCCGATGGTCGCCATGATGATGGAGAATTGCGGATAGCCGAGGATCGGCCGCACCACCACGCGCTCCGCCAGCATGCCGAACAGCGCCATCGCGGCCACCGCACCGGCAAAGCCGATCCAGTAGTTCAGGCCCATCATGCCGATGAAGGTGAAGGCGAAGAAGCCGCCGAGCATCATCAGATCGCCCTGGGCGAAATTGACGACCTCGGTGGCCTTGTAGACGAGCACGAAGCCGAGCGCGATCAGGCCGTAGACGCAGCCGAGCGCAACACCGCTGACCAGCTGCTGAACGAAATCCAGCATTGACGCGCGTCCTCCCGATACAACCGGCGGTTCTTCCCGACCGCCTTGCCGTATCTTGTGTCCAGTCGCTACGCAGTCGTTTCGCTGCGTTAGCGCCATTTGTCCGGAACCAATTCAGCCTGAACCACTCAGCGCTGTCAACAAACGGTGACTTGCCTTTAGTCCAATCCGGATGACGGAATTTGCTGCAGCGCGATTCACCGCGCCGAAACATCTTCGGGCCATGGTCCAAGCGATGCAAAACCGGATGGTGTGGCCGTCATGAAGCCGGACAGCTCGGCACTGGAAGTTAAGGGGTTAACGAAGCGTTTTGACCGTCTGGCGGTCGATAGCCTCGATCTCACCATCCACGCCGGCGAATTCTATGCGCTGGTCGGCCCCAACGGCGCCGGCAAGACCACGACTTTGCGCATGGTGGCGGGCCTGCTGCGCCCCGATGCCGGCGCGGTCTCGATCTTCGGCATCGATGCGCTCCAAAACCCCGTCGCCGCCAAGCAGGTGATGGCGTGGGTCTCCGACGAACCGATGATCTACGACAAGCTGACCCCGCTCGAATACCTCGAATTCGTCGCCGGCCTCTGGGGCATCGCGCCGTCGGTCTCCGAGCCGATCGCGCAGGACCTGCTGGATTCGCTCGGCCTCGCGCCGCACCGGCACGAGCGCTGCGAGGGCTTTTCCAAGGGCATGCGCCAGAAGGTGGCGCTGGCCGGCGCGCTGGTGCACGATCCCCGCCTCATCATCCTCGACGAGCCGCTGACTGGGCTCGATGCCGTCTCGGCCCGCCATGTGAAGGGCCTGCTCAGCGAGCGTGTCCGCGCCGGCTGCACCGTCATCATGACCACGCATATTCTCGAAGTGGCCGAGCGCATGGCCGACCGCATCGGCGTGATCGCCTCGGGCCGCCTCGTCGCCGAGGGCACGCTGAGCGAGCTGCGCCAGCAGAACGGCGATGCCGACACCAGCCTGGAGGATCTCTTCATCGCGCTGGTGACGCTTCCGGAAGCCGCATGAGCTCGGCGACCGCGCTCTCCTGGTTTGCCCGCCACGAGCTACGGCTCGCCTGGCGCGAATGGTTCGCCATGATGACCGGCGGACGGCGCAAGCGGACGCGCGCCGCTGTCATCGGCCTCGTCTGCTTCGCTGCGCTGCTGCACCTGCCGGCCTGGGCGGTGATCGGCCGTTTCGCCGATCTGCAGCTGCCGCTCGACAAATCCTCGCTGATCGTGATCTCGGCGACGATCTTTCTCGCCTGGACCCTGATGCTGTCGCAGGCGATCGAATCGGTGACGCGGGTGTTCTACGCCCGCGCCGATCTCGACCTGATCATGTCCTCGCCGGCAACGCTTGCCAATCTGTTCTCGGTCCGCATCGCCGCGATCGCGCTGACCGTCACGGTGATGGCGCTGCTGTTCTCGACGCCCTTCATCGACGTGCTCGTGATCGGCGGCGGGCCGCGCTGGCTCGCTTCATTCGGCGTCGTGGTCGCGATGGGCCTGTCGGCCGCGGCGATCGCCATCGCCGTCACCATCCTGTTGTTCCGCCTGATCGGCCCGGCGCGGACGCGCCTGATCGCCCAGATCCTCGCCGCGATCATCGGCGCCGGCTTCGTGATCGCGCTCCAGGTCGCCGCGATCATGTCCTACGGCACGCTGTCGCGCTTCACCATCCTGACCTCCGGTAGCCTGGCCGCTCACGCGCCCGACGTCGACAGCATCTGGTGGTGGCCGGCGCGGGCGGTGATGGGCGACAGCGAGGCGTTGCTGCTGCTCCTGGCGCTCGCTTTGGTGCTGCTCGGCAGCGTCATGGCGACGTTCTCTCACCGCTTTGCCGACACGGCGATCGATGCCGCGGCCTACGGCACATCGGGCGGCCGGCGCGCCAAGGAGCGGCCGTTCCGCGCCGGCTCGCGGCAACAGGCGCTGCGTCGCAAGGAATTTGCGCTGCTCTGGCGCGATCCCTGGCTGATCTCACAGACCCTGATGCAATTGCTCTATCTGGTGCCGCCGGCGCTCCTGCTCTGGCGCAATTTTGCCGACAGCTCCGCGGCGCTCACGCTGATCACGCCCGTCATCGTGATGGCGGCCGGGCAGCTCGCCGGGGGACTTGCCTGGCTGACGATCTCGGGCGAGGACGCCCCCGACCTCGTCGCGACGGCGCCCTTGACGCCCTCCAACGTCACCCGCGCCAAGATCGAGGTGGTGCTGATCGCGATCGCCGTGATCTTCTGCCCGCTGATCGCCGCACTCGCTTTCGCCTCGCCTTACCAGGCCGCAATCAGTGCCGGCGCGGTCATTACCAGCGCGGCCTCCGCGACCGCGATCCAGCTCTGGTTCCGGGTGCAGGCCCGGCGCAGCCAATTCCGCCGCCGCCAGACCTCGTCGCGGCTGGCGACCATTGCTGAAGCCTTCTCCTCGATCGGTTGGGCCGCGAGTGCAGCGCTGCTGCTCGCTTTGCCTCTGGCAGGCCTGATCAGCGGCCTGATCACCGCCGGCCTCGTCGCGGTCACCTGGAAGTTCAGCCCAAGACGCGAATAGAGGGCGGGAGCGACAGGTGCGACACTGACGCGCTGTTGATCGCTGGCAGTTGGCCACATGCAGCATTGCACGCTAGACTTTCCCGGAGGCGTCATCGGGGACGGAATTCATGTGGCGACTGGTTTCGGCGACTCTGGCGCTGTTCGGCGCAGTTCTCTCACCTGCCCTCGCCCAACAGCAACCACAGCGCAGCGAATGCCTGGCGATGGCCAACGCGACCCCGCGGGCCATGCCGGTCGCGTTCCGGCAGGCCGCCGGCACCGCCGAGGTCGGGATCACCTATGCCGGCCACTCCACCTATTTCATCGACACGCCCGGGGGCTTGCGCATCGCGACCGATTACAGCGGCGCCTATCAGGTGGGACGGCTGCCCGACGTCGTGACCATGAACCGGGCCCACAGCACGCACTACTCGCTGTTTCCCGACAAGCGCATTCCTCACGTGCTGCATGGCTGGGGCGAGGACGGCAAGCCGGCGCTCGTGTCGGAGCGCATCAGCGACACCTTCATCCGCAACGTCACGACCGACATCCGCCGCTATTTCGGCGACGATGCCGGCACCGACATGATCCGCGACGGCAATTCGATCTTCATCTTCGAGGTCGCCGGCCTCTGCATCGGCCATCTCGGCCACCTCCATCACAAGCTCGACGACAGCCATTTCGCCCAGATCGGACGGCTCGATATCGTGATGGTGCCCATCGACGGCACCTACACCATGTCGCTGGACGGCATCTCCGACATCACCAGGCGGCTGCGCGCCTCGGTGGTGCTGCCGATGCACCGCTTCGCCACCCCGCTCGACGACTTCATGCGCCGGATTGGCCAGCAATTCGAGATCGACCGCCGCTCCGGGCGGTCCTTCCGGATGTCGCGGGATGCGTTGCCCTCGAAGCCGACGGTGATCATCCTCGACGGGGTCTGAGGCGCAATTTTCTCCAAGCCGGTCGCCGGCGGAAAGTGCTGATTTCCTCTCAACAGGAGATCGACATGACCGACTTTGCCAAACTCTTGCACGCGGACGGACCGAATCCCGAGCACACGGCGGCGCTGCAGCTTTACGGCCGCTTTGTCGGCTACTGGGATGCCGAGATCACCGCCCATGGATCCGACGGCGCAAAACACACCGCAATCGGCGAGATCCATTTCGGCTGGGTGCTGGAGGGCCGTGCCGTCCAGGACGTCTGGATCATTCCCCGCCCCGCGGGCTCTCAAGCGTTTCCGATCGCCGGCAACTGGTACGGCACGACGCTGCGTGTCTACGATCCGACCATCGACGCGTGGCGGATTTCCTGGTTCGATCCCGGCCGCAGCGTCTTCCGCCAGCAGATCGGCCATTCGCGCGGGCAGGACATCGTACAGGAAGGCACCACCGAAGCCGGCGAACTGACGCGCTGGAGCTTTACGGAGATCACCAAGGACGCCTTCCATTGGCTCGGCGAGGTCAAAACGGCCAATGCAGCCAATTGGCGACTGGTCGTCGACGTGAGGGCCAAGCGGCGCAAGAGTTGACGACAGCGCCGCATTGCCCGCGGCGACGGGTGCGGTTGCGCAGCGCGCGCTGCTGCGTGGCGAGACGAGATGATAGGCTCCCGGCAAAATAACATGAGGGAGCGAACGCCGATGGCTGCAAGCGGGTTGCCCACCAACACGAGCGGGTTGTTCGTCGAGCCGCGCGAGGACTGGCTTGCGCTGCATCAGGAGGAGATCATCGATCCCGCGCGGCCGATCGTCGATCCCCATCACCATCTCTGGAATCGCGGGCACCGCTATCTCATCGAGGAGATGGCTGATGACATCGCCTCGGGCCACAACATCATCGCGACCGTCTATGTCGATTGCCGCTCGATGTATCGCGCCCACGGACCGGAGGCATTCCGGCCCGTCGGCGAGGTCGAGTTCGCAAACGGGGTCGCGGCGATGAGCGCGAGCGGCGCTTACGGCAAGGCCGCGATCTGCGCCGGCATCGTCAGCCACGCCAATCTGCTGCTCGGCGACGCCGCAAAACCGGTGCTGGAGGCCGAGATCGCGGCCGGCAACGGCCGCTTCCGCGGCATCCGGCATTCCTCCGCCTGGGACGAAGATCCTGTTGTCGCCGGCATGTATGCGAACAGGCCGAAGGGGCTGTTGCAGGACCCGGCCTTTCGCAAAGGCTTTGCCTGCCTCGCGCCGTTGAACCTCAGCTTCGACGCCTGGCTATTCCATCCGCAGATCGGTGAGCTCACCGCGCTGGCACGAGCCTTCCCCGACACCAGGATCGTGCTCGACCATTGCGGCGGCCCGGCCGGGACAGGTCGCTTCGCGGGACGGCGCGAGGAGGTGTTCGCGCAATGGCGTGCGTCGATCCGGGAGATCGCGAGATGCGAGAACGTGGTGGTCAAGCTAGGCGGGCTCGCAATGTGCCTGCTCGGCTACGACTTCCATTTGCGCGAGAGGCCCCCGACATCCGAGGAGCTCGCCGCGGCCTGGCGGCCCTATGTCGAGACCTGCATCGAGGCGTTCGGCGTCAAGCGCGCGATGTTCGAGAGCAATTTCCCGCCGGACAAGGGTCAGTGCAGCTACCAGGTGATCTTCAACGCTTTCAAGCGTATCGCCGCACCGCTGAGCGAGGACGAGAAGACGGCCCTGTTCTCGCAGACTGCAACAGAAGTCTACCGGCTCGAGTTGCCGTCATGACGAGAAGAGGGGCCGGGATGTTATCCCGCCCCCTCTTCGTCGTGGTCGCTGGGAAGCGTCCTTGAAACCTGATTGGTAGCCCTAGCCTGCGCCCATCAGCGAGGCCGGGCGGCGCTCGCCGGTGGCGGTGAAGATCTTCTTGAGCTTGTTCACGACCCGGATCAGGAAGCCGATCATCACGGGATTGGTCTTGCGGCAGAAGGCGATCTTCTTGACGTAGCCTTCGACATGCCATTTGGCATGCGCGCCGTCGCGGAAGAAGATGACATCGCCGGGGCCGTAGCGCTTCGGCGGCATGCCGTCGCTTTCGAGCACGATCGATCCTTCCATGATCATGATCGTCTCATCAATATCGTAGTACCAGTTGAAGCGCCCTTCGGTGCAGTGCCAGATGATGGTCGAGGCGGTGCCGTCGGCGCTGGTGGACAGGATGTGCGAGCGCGACACCGGGTTGCCCTCGATGATCCAGGACGGCTCGATCGGCCGCAGCTCGAGGTCGACATTGCAACTACCGATTTCAATCAATGAGCGCGACATCTTCTTCCCCAGGGGATATAATAAGTATGGCCGGGTCTCGGCCCGGATTGTTTCGAAAGAAGTTGGAACGCTAGTCATCGGTTTTTAATTCTTTCTTACGCAGGCCTCGAAAATCAGCCGGAAGTTGCAGCCGCAACGCGGTTAACGCCGCGATTTCCCTGCAAATTCGCGCACATGAACCGGTCCCTTTTGGGGTGCGACAAAGTGCGCGGAAGCACCAAAACGGAGCCACTCCGATGCCCCTCACGCCCGAGGTTGTGACAGCCAATCGCGCGGTCGTCGCCCGGCTCGCCAGCCTCGACGTTTCCTTCGTGCCGGACGAGGAGCCTTGGTTCACCATCGACGGTATCGACACCCCCCGGCAGATCGGCAGTGACGGCTCCGGAGGCGCGCTCGTGCTTCTGCCGTCGCAGACTGTGCTCTACGTGTCGTCGGAGGGCCGCGCGGGAATTATCGCGGACAGTTTCGAAGCATTCGTCCAGCTCGTCGTCGCCCGCCCCTATTGGCTCGACATCCTCAAATTTTCCGCCGGCGGTGACCTCCAGGAGATGCGGCGCGCGGCGGAGGCACTTGAGGCGACGCTCGACGACGAGGACGAGATCAACGAGGCCCGTGAGGAGATCCGCAAGAACCTCGAGTTCAGCGAGGCGGACGATCCCGTCGGCGCGCTCTACGAGGCAATCGCTGCGTCCGACGCCATCGTGCGGGCCACCGACGGCAGCCCGTTCACGACGCTGTTCAACCGTTTCAGCATCGACAACAATCCAATGCTGCGCAACGCGGCAGAGTGAGAGGTAGCGAGACTGTCGCGAAGACCTCCACCTCTCCCTGCGGAAGAGGTGGGCCACGCCTCGGGCTACCTATTGGATCGAACTGGCTACTACTTCGCCCACTCGCCCTTGCGGAACACCGGGACCTTGCTGCCATCGGGCAAGATGCCGTCGATATCGGTCTCGGCCGAGCCGATCATCCAGTCGATATGGATCAGGCTCTGGTTGCCGCCTTGCGCCGCGATCTGCTGCGGGGTGAGCTGCGCGCCGTTGACGAAGCACTTCGAATAGCACTGGCCGAGCGCGATGTGAGACGCCGCGTTCTCGTCGAACAGCGTGTTGTAGAACAACAGCCCGCTCTGCGAGATCGGCGAGGAATGCGGCACCAGCGCCACCTCGCCGAGGCGGCGGGCGCCCTCGTCGGTGTCGAGCACCTTGTTCAGCACCTCAGCACCGCGCGAAGCCTTTGCGTCCACAATCTTGCCGTCTTCGAAGCGCACCGCGATGTTGTCGATCAGCGTGCCTTGGTAGGACAGCGGCTTCGAGCTCACGACATGGCCATAGACGCGACGGCAATGCGGCGTGGTGAAGACCTCTTCGGTCGGGATGTTGGCGTTGCAGCTGATGCCGTTCTTGGACAGCGAGGCCCCGCCCTCCCATTCGTGGCCGTCGGCAAGACCAATTGTGAGGTCGGTGCCCGGTCCCGAATATTGCAAGGCACGAAAGCGCTGGCCGTTGAGCCAGTTGGTCCGCTCGCGCAGCACCGCATTGTGGCTCGCCCAATTGCCCATCGCGTCCTCGCGATCGACACGGCTTGCTGCGAAAATCGCATCCGCCAGCTTGCCGATGGCAACGTCCTCGGGATCATCGGGGAAGACCTGCTTGGCCCAGGACGGGCTCGGATAGGCGATGATGTTCCAGTTGGTGTCGAAATTGACGATCTTCTCCAGCGCGGGCTGATAGGCCATCGAGTTCGCCTTGCTGGCGCGTGCCACCTTGGAAGGATCTTCGCCCGACAGCAGCATCGGATTGTCGCCGACGATGGCGAGCCGCGCGGTGTTGTCAGCGAATGCCTTGGCCATGCCCTCGTAGAGCCAGCCGGCGGCGCGATCGAAGCTGTTGTCGTGGCCGTGGCGGTAGCGCGCCAGCGTCATCTCCTCGTCCGACAGGATCGGCGTCACGATACCGGCGCCGGCCTTGTAGGCATGCACGGCGATCCGCCTCACCAGCGGCAACGCGATCGCAGGCGCGGTGAGAAGAAGATCCTGTCCCGGCCGCAAGCCCAGGCCCACCTTCACCGCCACCTCGGCCAGCCGGTCGAGCTTCACGGGATCAATGGAAGCGGTGGAATTGCGGTGGTCGGTCATGCGGGGCCCTCTGCCGAAGTCTCTCGTTCAATCTAAGTCTAGCATCGCGAGGCGCAAGTGCGCGAGCACCTTGCGGCACCGAGAAGATACGCAGTTTCACGCATATTGGTTTTCAACGCGTTGCCGATTCAGCACCCGGTCAACCATGTCGGGCGCGAGCCCGAGGTAATTTTTCGGTGAGGTGAGCGCCTCGATTGTGGCGCGATCGATGCGGCTCGCGATCCGCGAGTCCGCCGACAGCGCATCGGCCAGGCTCATTCCCTTGTCGTTGGCCTGACGGCAGGCGTCGTAAACCACGTCATGGGCCTCTTGCCGGCCGAGCTGCGGCGCGAGCCCCATCATGACCGCTTCCGCCACGATCAGGCCGCGGCTGACCGCGAGATTGTCGTTCATCTTCACCTCGTCCACGATCAGGCCGGCGAGTGCGAACTTCGCCTGATGCAGCGCGCCGGCGGTCAGCACGAAGCTTTCGGGGATCGCCATCCATTCGGCGTGCCAGGGCCCCGTGGCGCGCTCGAAATCCTGAACCATGGCGTCGAGCATCAGGCCGGCATGCTGGCGCACCGCCTTGGAGGCCGCCAGCATCAGTTCCGACGAGATCGGATTGCGCTTCTGCGGCATGGTCGAGGAGGCGCCGCGCCCCTTGACGAAGGGCTCGTAGACCTCGGCGAACTCGGTCGAGGCCATGATCATGATGTCGAGCGCAATCTTGCCGAGCGAGCCGGTGACGAGAGCCAGGAAGTTCACGGCTTCCGCAAATCCGTCGCGCGCGACGTGCCAGGTCGAGGCGGGAACGCCGAGCTTCAACTCGGCGCAGAGTGCCTCCTGCACCTCGAACCCCTTGTCGCCGAGCGAAGCCAGCGTACCGGCTGCGCCGGCGAACTGGCCAACCAGCACGCGCGGCTTCAGCTGCCTCAGTCGCTCGGCATGGCGATCGAACATGGCGAGCCAGATCGCGGTCTTGTAGCCGAAGGTCACCGGCAACGCCTGCTGGAGATGGGTGCGGCCGGCCATCGGCGTGTCGCGATGGCGTTTCGAGAGGTTCGCCAGGATGCCTCGGAGTTCGTCGATGTCGCGCGCGACGATCTCCAGCGCGGCGCGGAGCTGCAGCACCACGGCGGTGTCCATGATGTCCTGCGTGGTCGCGCCCCAATGCACGTAGCGGCCGGCCTCCCCGCACTGCTTCGCCAGCTGATGCACCAAAGGGAGGATGGGGTAGCCGACGATGTCGGTTTCCTGCCTGAGCAGATCGAAATCGAGCGCGGCGACGTCAGTCCGCGCCGCGATCTGCTCGGCAGCGTCTCGCGGAATGACGCCGCATCTCCCTTCCGCCCTCGCCAACGCCACCTCGACCTCCGCATAGCGGGCGACCGTCGCGACGTCGGAAAACACCTCGCGCATCTCCGGCGTGCCGAAGGCATCGCGGAACAGCATGGAATCGAGCACAGTGGTGGAAGCGCTAAAGGCGGGCATGGGCGTTTCTTCGTGGTTGGTGTTTTGTATGGGCGATAGCTTATGCAGGCCGCGCGGTTCAGGAAAGGACATTCACGGCTCATCGCATCGACCGCACGACGACATCATGACGGCACTTCCCGTTAATTCGTCATCCTGAGGCGCGGGCGAGCGATGCTAAGCAGCGCACGAGGAGCCTCGAAGGATGAGCGGCCGCGCTGCAGCCGGGCCGTGCATCCTTCGAGGCCTCCGCTGCGCTCCGGCACCTCGGGATGACGATGTTGGATATGCGAAGATGATCTTTCTTGGTGATTTGCTCAGCGCAACATCCTGGCAGTGGTTGTATTCCCTCCGACAAGGGCATGGCTGCCATCACACGATGGCGGTGAACCAGGCGCCCCTCTCGGCAGACTCACAATTTTCGACCCAAATTTCCTTTTTGTCGTTTGCTTGCCCGATGTCGTTGTGAAGCCTGAGTTTTCGACGTGCAGTTTCTGTTCCGGGACCACCTCCTCGATACCGACTTGCGCGAGCTGAGCCGCGAGCAGGTTCCAATTGCCGTGGAGCCGCAGGTCTTCGACCTCGTCGTCCACCTCATGCAGAACCGCGACCGCGTCGTCAGCAAGAACGAGCTGATCGACAAGATCTGGCACGGCCGCAGCGTCTCCGAATCCACTCTGACCAGCCGGATCAACGCCGCGCGCAAGGCGATCGGCGACAGCGGCGCGAGCCAGACCCTGATCCGCACCATCGCCCGCAAGGGTTTTCGCTTCGTCGGCGATGTCGAGGCCAAAGGTGGTGCGATCCTGCCGGAACACGGCCGCGCCGCCTTCATGCCGCGGGCTGCGCTGGCGCTTCCCGAGCGGCCCGCGATCGCCGTGCTGCCCTTCACCAATATGAGCGGCGAGGACGGGCAGGATTATTTCTCGGACGGCATCAGCGAGGACATCATCACCGCGCTGTCGAAGCTGCGCTGGTTCTTCGTCGTCGCGCGCAATTCCTCCTTCGTCTACAAGGGCCGCGCCGTGCACATCCGCGAGGTCGCGCGCGAGCTCGGGGTACGCTACGTGGTCGAAGGCAGTGTGCGGCGGAGCGGCGAGCGGGTGCGCATCTCGGCCCAGCTCAACGATGTCTCGACCGGCAGCCATCTCTGGGCTGAGCGCTACGATCGCGAGCTCGCCGACATCTTCGCCGTGCAGGACGAGATCACCGAGGCGATTGTCGCCGCGATCGAGCCACAGCTCTATGCCGCCGAAAACTTTCGCGCCCAGCAGAAGCCGCCGGGGAGTCTCGACGCCTGGGACCTCGTGATGCGCGCGCTGTCGCATCATTGGCGCATCACGCGCGAGGACAACGCCGCCGCGCAGGGGTTGCTCGAACAGGCTGTCGCGATCGATCCTGCCTATGGCAAGGCGCTGGGCCTGCTCGCGACCAGCCACATTTTCGGTGCGCATATGGGCTGGGCCGACATGGCGACGACAGTGCCGATCGCCGAGCGCGCGGCGCTCGCGGCGGTGGAAGCCGATCGCGAGGACGCCTTCGCCCACCACGGGCTCGCCTACACCTATCTGTTCCGCCGCCGCTTCGACGACGCGCTGGCCGAGTTCGAGCTGGCGCTGCAGCTCAATCCGAATTTTGCAATGGCGCACGCCTTCCATGGCGTGACGCTGTGCTACGCCGGCCGGTGGCAGGACGGCGACGCCGCCGCGCGCCGCGCATTGCGGCTCAGCCCGCGTGACCCGCTCGCGGCGATCTATTGCGGGGTTGCGGCCTATGCCCGGTTCGTCGCCCGCGACTATGAGGGAGCCGTGCAGATGGCGCGGGAGTCGATGCGGCAACGCGGCGATTTCGTCGGCGCGCACCGCGTGCTGACGGCTGCCGCCGGGATGTCAGGAAATCCGGCGCTCGCGGCGACCGCCCTGGACGGTCTGCGCCGCGCTCAGCCCGGCATCTCGCTCGGCTGGATCACACGCGAGCTGCCGATGCTGCGAGACGAGGATCGTGCGCATTATTTGGAAGGGTTTCGGCGCGCCGGAATGACGTGACGGCGGCGCGACAGCGCACCTTCTTTGCTGGCAGCCGCGATCGCGGCTAAGCGCTAATCGTCGTCGGAGCCGAACAGCCTGATCTGCGGGAAGCCACCGCGCGGCCGGCCGGCGTAATCGCGGGAATCCGAGTCCTCGCGGACGTTGCGCGCGACGTCGTCCCAATCGGTGCGATCGCGCACGCCGCGCTGCTCGCGGCCCTCGTAATAATGGCGGCGCTCTGCCCAACGATCGCGGCGCTCCATTCGGCGCCGCTCTGACGCTGCGCGCTTCACGTCGGAATCTTTCGCCTTGGCATAGGCATTGTCAGGCGAAGCGGCGGGATCGACCGATGCTTGCTGCTCGCCCGGTTTTGCGGCCTTTGGTGCCGATGCGAGGGCCGGTTTGGACTGTTCCTTGAACTGTTCCTTGGGTGGCTCAACCGCGGCCGCCTGTGACGGCGGCGGCGGTGCCGGCGGTTCGGCATTCGCTTGAGTGGGCTGCGGGTCAGGTTTGGCCACTTCGGGCTTGGCCGCTTCAGGTTTGGCTTCAGCCTGCGCCGGTGTGGCGATCATCCCGCCAAAGGCTTGCGAGCCCGTGAGATAATTCACGCGTTCCGACGGCGCGTTGGTCGCCGCCGGCACGCCAGCGGATTCGGCGCGTTGCGCCATCTTGCTGGTGTCCGGGCCGTGCTTGGACGTGACCGGATTCATGATATTGCCGGCGACGATGCCGCCGCCCAGACCAATGGCGATGGCTGCGACAATGGTTCCGGCACCGACGAAATAGGCTGTCGAGGCGCGCATTGATCCACTCCCTCTTTGGGGCGAGCAACGCGCGTTGATTGCCGGATGTTCCTGGTGGGAAAGCAGTTCCTGAAGGAACTTGAGCGTCAGATCTGCTGCGCGACCTTCTCGAGCCCGATGAGGCGAGCGAGCTTGCGCACTTCCTCTTTCTGATCGTCACGCAGCTGGAACAGCAGCGGCATGGCCGCCGACTTCAACTGCTGGACCTCATCGCAATTCGGGTCGATCTGCGCGCTGGGCGGCGCGTTCGGATTGGAGAGCTTGTTCGCCGAAATCTTCCGGACGACGTTGCGCAGCGCGCTCTCAACCGAGGGCCAGTAATATTCCTGCGACGAGGACAGTTTCAGGCGGTCCCGGATGCCCGCGATCTGTGCGTCGGACAGCAGGGTGTAATGTTTCTGCGGCTGCGGCTTCGCCACCACCTTCGGCTTGGCCGGAACTTCGACGGCGGGAACCTCCGCGGCGGCGGGCGCTTCGGACACGCTTGGCGCGGCCTTCGGCATTGGGAAGTCGGTGGGCGTTGCAGCGGCAAAGGCCTGGCGCAGTGGCTCGGTCAGCACGGGCGCCTGGGAAAGCCTGTCAGCGGGAACCTGCACCGGCTCGATCGCGGCCGAAGCCAGGGCAAGGGTCGGGACCAGGCGGTCGGCCTTGGCGGCGCGGTTGGTTGCGAGCGGCTTGGGTGGAGGCGTCTGGGCGATCATGTCTTCGCTGACGCTGGGTACGCTGTCGCGGCCAAGGATGGCGGTGGTGGCGGCGCCCAGGACGAGGAAACAGGTCAGCACAACGATGGTGATGGCTTTGGACAAACGTCTCTCCGGAAACGGACGCTTCACGAGTTTGTTAACGATGCCCGGGAAAAGGGCACGAATTATGGCTTGAGTGTGCCTTCGTTGCGACAATCAGCATGCCTGCAGCGACATCCCGCGCAAAAAGCCAAGGAAATCAGGCTGCTGCCGACAGGTCGTAGGCGTCCTGGATGTCGGCGACGATCTCCGAGGCCTCCCAGACCGCGCGCGGCTCGACCGATTGCAGCGCCACCGTCCAGTTGCCGCCCCGGCGGGTGCGGGGGACGCTGACGATGTCGAAGCGGACGTTGCGGCACAGCGGGTGGCGGGCCAGGGCATGAGCGACGCGGACGCGAATCTCGTCCAGAGTCGCGGCTGTCTTGCTGTTGAGATAATCGAAATCCATCGCCTGTCCCTCTCGTCCTGATTGGCGGCCGTGAGGGGATTCTTGGCGGGCGTTGGTTAATCTGCCGTTAAGTGAGGCGTTTCGAGCGAGCGCTCGATTAACTGTGATCGAGACCGGCGGGCCCTGCCCCTCCGCAATTCTACGGGGATGGACGCGTCCTCGCCTCGCGATATTCGATCACGGTCCGCGCAACGAGATCCTCGACAGCGAGCACGTCGGTGACACCCGAGGTGGAATGTCCCCCGCTCCAGATGTCGCGCCAGCGTTTCGGACGATTCTCGCGCTTGGCGACGTCGATATCCTCGGCGATGTCGATCGCGCCGCGCGCCGGCAGATCGTCAGGATCAAGCCCGGCGGCCACGATCGACGGCCGCAGCATGCTGGTCTGCAGGCCCGTGAATGCGGTGGTGAGCAGGATGTCGTCGGCGCTGCTGTCGACCAGCATCCGCTTGTGGCGGTCGTCCGCCATGCTCTCGCGCGTCGCGATGAACTTGGTGCCCATATAAGCGAGATCGCAGCCGAGCACTTCGGCCGCATGCAGCGCATGGCCGTCGCTGATGCCGCCGGCGAGCACGATGATGCCGTCATAGAACGCGCGCACCGCGCGGACGAAGGCGAACGGGTTGAGCCAGCCGGTCTGCCCGCCCGCGCCCGCGGTGAGCAGCACCAGCCCGTCGGCCCCTGCTTCCGCCGCGCGTTCGGCGTGGCGGATGGAAGCGACGTCCGCCAGCACCAGCGCACCCGCATCGTGCAGCGGCTTCACCACGGGCGCGGGCGAGCCGACCGACGTGATGACGATCTCGGGTCTGTGCCGCAGCAGCACGGCGAGATCCTGCTCCAGCCGCGCATTGGAGCGATGCACGATCAAATTCGGGCAGAGCGGCGCGGCCTTGCGGCCGGTCTGGTCTTCGTGCTGGCGCAGCCGCGTCTCGATCGTGGTGAGCCATTCATCGAGCTGGTCCGGACTGCGGCAATTCACGGTCGGGAAGCTGCCGATCACCCCGCTCTGGCAGGCCGCGGCCACGAGCTCGACGCCCGACACCAGGAACATCGGCGCCGCGATCAAAGGCAGCGCGAGACGATCGCGAAAGCGTTGCAGTCGATCGGATGTCACGCATGCCTCCCCTCGCGCGGGCTTTGTCGTTTCCTCCCGCAGTCTCTGTGCTAGCGTCATCCGCAACATTGGCACGTCAGAAGCCGGTGACAAAGCAACGAGGAAACATATGTCCGATCCGCTCCACGCATCGTCCCCGACTTGTGCGCAGACGCTACGGGCGCTGTCGCGCTATCCCGGCCGCACCGCCTTCGCCTGGCCCGGCGGATCGCTGAGTTACCAAGGCACCATCGACCTGATCGGACGCATCCAGAATGTATTCACGCGGCTCGGCTTGCAGCCGGGCGCGCGCGCCGCCTTCCTCACCGCGAACCGTGCCGACACCTGGTGCGCGGGCGTCGCCGCACAATTGTCGCGGCTCTGCATCACCTGGCTGCATCCGCTGGGATCGCTCGAGGACCAGCTGTTCCAGCTCGACGATTCCGAAGCCGAGATGCTGGTGGTCGATGCGGCTGCCTTCCGCGATCGCGGCGGCGAGCTTGCGGCGAGAGCGGGCCGGCTGAAGGCGGTCTTCACCATGGGGCCGGCCGGCTACGGTGTCGATCTGCTGGCCGCCATCGAGAGCACGGGACATGCGAGCGCGCAAAACCTCGCCAGCCTCGACGATCTCTCGACGCTGAACTACACCGGCGGCACCACCGGCAAATCCAAGGGCGCGCTGCGCTATCACCGCGAGAATGCCGGAGCAGCCGCCGCGATCCTCGCCGATTTCGAAATCCCCGACGCAGCGCGCTACCTCACGGTCGCCCCGATCAGTCACGTCGCCGGCACGAAAGTGCTGCCGACCCTGATGCGCGGCGGCACCGTGCACATGCTCAAGGGATTTGATCCCGAGGCGGTGCTGACGACGATCGCGCGCGAGCGCATCAATTTCACGCTGTTCGTGCCGACCATGATCTACGTGCTGCTCGACCATCCCGCGCTTGACAGGACCGATCTCTCCTCGCTGGAGCTGGTGCTCTACGGGGCGTCGGCGATGTCGCCGAGCCGGCTGGTCGAAGGCATCGAGCGGATCGGCCCGGTGTTCTCGCAGCTCTACGGCCAGACCGAATGCTATCCGGTCTCGGTGCTGCGCAAGGCGGATCACGATCCCAAGACGCCGGAGCTGTTCCTGTCCTGCGGCTTCCCGATCGCAGCCTGCGAAGTCAGGATCCTCGACGACAACGACGAGGAGGTGAAGACGGGCGAGGCCGGCGAGATCTGCGTGCGCGCCCCGCATGTCATGGCGGAATACTGGAAGCGGCCGGACATCACCGCCGAGACGCTGAAGAACGGCTGGGTGCACACCGGCGACATCGCGCGGAAGGACGAGCGCGGCTACATGTTCATCCTCGACCGCAAGAAGGACATGATCGTATCAGGCGGCTTCAACATCTTCCCGCGCGAGGTCGAGGACGTGCTGTCGCAACATGCCGATGTCGCCATGGTCGCGGTCGTCGGCATTCCCGACGAGAAATGGGGCGAAGCCGTCACCGCCATTGTCGTGCCGCGCGAGGGCGCAAGGCCGGATCCGGACGAGCTGATCAATTTGGTCAAGACCCGCAAAGGCTCGGCGCATGCGCCCAAGCAGATCCAGTTCGTCAAGCAATTGCCGATGACCGGCGTCGGCAAGGTCGACAAAAAAGTGCTGCGCGCAGGCTTCTGGAGCGGCCGGGATCGGATGGTGGGGTAAAACACCCCGGAATTCTACGGGGATGTTGTGGCCCGGACAGCACAACGCGCAACGGAGTGTGCGCGCGTGGCGCCCACACAATTGCCGGCGAATCCGGGAATCACCTAGACCGCTGATGGGGCTGGGAAGCGGAGTGGGACATGAGAGTCGCTTCCCTGGAAAGTGCAGTCGCCGCGGTCACGTTGATCACGGCTATCATCGTGGTGCTGTGGGAGATCAAGATCTTCTACGGACTATGAACTGGCAGGATGCCCGGGTCGAACACGACCACGCATCCCTTCCGCGGCGGCGGAAGCCTGCCCGTTCAATCGCGCGATCCGTGCCCTCACCGCTTCTCGATCACCAGACTCTGCACCGCGCGGCCGAAATAGCCCTGGCGGTCGGCGAGGCGCGACATTGCGAGGCCTGTGCCGTCGGCACCGATCCAGGATTCCCCGTCGAGCAGGATCCATTCGCCGACTGGCTGACGCGCGAAGCTCACGGTGAGGTCGGCATTGATGTAGGTCCAGGCGCGGAAGTCGAGCGTCGAGGCGGTGCCGTTGGAGAAATCGGCGGCGACCACGGCGCGCATGGCCTGCGAGATCGCCTCCCCCTCGATCAGCGGATCATCGACGCGAAACCAGATCGCGCCGGCGCCGGCCTGACCGAAGCGGCCGCGCGCGGCACGCATCGAGACCGAACGCACGAACGGGCTGGTGGCGGCGTGACCATCCTCGGCCAGTGAATCCTCCGGCGACGGCAGCGTGACCGGAAGCTCCTCGACATCATCGGGCAGGCTCAAGGCCTGGCGCCTGATCTTGAGCACGGTTGCGCCGACGACCTGCACGCCATCGGCCAGCAACTTGATATTGCAGAGCTGGATCTTGCGGCCCTCGCGCAGGACCTCGGTCTCGATCGTGAGCGGCGCCACTGGCACCGGGCGCATCAGGTCGATGGTGACGCGTGCGATGTCCATTGCAACAGGCGTCGGAATGCGCTCGGCTGCCCACGTCACCAGCGACGCCGGCGCCGAGCCGTGCTGCATGCGCCGATCCCAGGGACCGGCGGCATCCGGGCTGGTGACGACGCTGTTGCCGTCGACGCGGTAGATGGCGGACATCACTCAAATCTCTGTTGGCTTTGAATGTCGGAGCTTAGCAAAAAGTGTCGTCCCTGCGAACGCAGGGACCCATAAAGCCAGGAAGAAGTTGTCGCGCGAGACTGGCAACCCCGAGTGTTCGCCAAACTCCTCGTGGTGGCTATGGGTCCCGGGTCTGCGCTGACGCTTGCCCGGGACGACGGTGGAGAGAGGCGGGACGACAGTGTTCTACAACGGCGGATCGACCGCTTCGTCGTATTCCTTCTTGAAACGGGCGATCAGTTCGGCGGCGGGCACGATGCCGTCGACGCTGCCGATGCCCTGGCCCGAGCCCCAGATCTCCTTCCACGCCTTCGGCTTGGCGCGCTCGCCGGAGGCGTCGGTGCCGAAATTCATCTTGGAGGGATCGGAGGTCGGCAGATTCTCGGGATCCATGCCGGCAGCGAGAATCGAGGGCTTCAGATAATTGCCGTGCACGCCGGTGAAGAGGTTGGAATAGACGATGTCGTCGGCGGTCGATCCCGCGATCATCTCCTTGTACTTCTCGACCGCGTTGGCTTCCTTGGTCGCGATGAAGGCCGAGCCGATATAGGCGAAGTCGGCCCCCAGGATGCGCGCCGCGCGGATCGCCTTGCCGTTGCCGATCGCCCCGGACAGCGCGATCGGTCCGTCGAACCATTTGCGCGTCTCGGCGACGAAGGCCAGCGGCGAGATGGTGCCGGCATGGCCGCCGGCGCCCGCTGCGACCAGGATCAGACCGTCGGCGCCCTTCTCGATCGCCTTGTGCGCGAACTTCTGGTTGATCACGTCGTGGAAGACGATGCCGCCCCAGCCGTGCACGGCCTGGTTCAGCTCCTCGCGGGCGCCGAGCGAGGAGATGATCATCGGCACCTTGTACTTGGCACAGAGCTGCATGTCGTGGTCGAGCCGGTTGTTCGACTTGTGCACGATCTGGTTGACGGCAAACGGCGCCGACGGCTTGTCGGGATGGGCGCGGTCATAGGCCGCGAGCTCTTCGGTGATCCGCGCCAGCCATTCGTCGAGCAGCTCCGGCGGCCGCGCGTTCAGCGACGGGAACGAGCCGACCACACCCGCCTTGCACTGCGCGATCACGAGATCGGGCACCGAGATGATGAAGAGCGGCGAGCCGATCACGGGGATCGACAGGCGCCCTTTGAACAGGGCAGGCATGGACATTTCGAAACGATCCTCTGTTGGTCGGCCGATGGCAGGTTGGACGCCATACCAACAAGGCAATCTTTCCACTGTCAAGTATTGCGTTTTGGCGCCGTGGCGACACCAGCGCCACTATTCCAAGGTGCGGAATTCTCTCCTCGTCGATCCGGGGAGACGCGTCAGCGTCGAACCCGGAATGACGGCGACTGCCTATCCGATCAGATCCGGATTGATCAGCCGCTCGAACGAGAACATCTCGTCCCACTTCTCCTGCGTCAGCAGTTTGCGCTCGGTCACCACGATCTGGTGCAGCGACTTGCCGCTCTTGTAGCCTTCACGCGCGATCTCGGCGCATTGCTTGTAGCCGAGCAGCGGCTTGAGCACCGTGACGATACCGAGCGAATTCAGCACCATGTTGCGGGTGTGCTCCGCGTTGGCGGTGATGCCGACGACGCAATTCTCGCGCAGGCTGTTGACGGCGCGCTCCATGGTGCGGATCGAGAAGAACAGCGCGAACGAGATCACCGGCTCCATCACGTTGAGCTGGAGCTGGCCCGCGGACGCCGCGAGCGTCACCGTGGTGTCGAGCCCGATGACGAGGAAGCTGGTCTGGTTGACGACCTCGGGGATGACAGGGTTGACCTTGCCGGGCATGATCGAAGATCCAGGCTGCAGCTGCGGCAGGTTGATCTCGTTGAAGCCGGCGCGCGGGCCGGAGGCGAGCAGGCGGATGTCGTTGCAGATCTTCGTCAGCTTGCTCGCCGTGCGCTTGAGGACGCCCGAGAGCTGCACATAGGCGCCGGTGTCCGAGGTCGCCTCGACGAGATCGCCTGCGAGGATGAAGTCGACGCCGGTGAGCGCGCTCAGATGCCGGACCGCGAGCTTGGGATAGCCGACGGCCGCGGTGACGGAGGTGCCGATCGCGGTGGCGCCGAGATTGATCTCGCGCAGCAGCGCGCGCGCTTCCGAGATGCGGTCGACCTCTTCGCCGATCGTGGTGCCCCATCCCCGGAATTCCGCCCCGAGCGACATCGGCACGGCATCCTGCAGATGCGTGCGGCCCATCTTCAGAACGCGGTCGAACTCGCGCCCCTTGGCGAAGAACGCTTCCTGGAGCTGGCGCAGCGCGGTCATGTAGCTCTCGAGCCGCAGGACCAACGCGAGGCGAAAGGCGGTCGGATAGGTGTCGTTGGTGGACTGGCCGTAATTGACGTGATCGTTGGGACTGACGTGCTGGTAGTCGCCCTTGCCGAAGCCGAGCGATTCCAGCGCGAGGTTCGCGATCACCTCGTTGGCGTTCATGTTGGTGGAGGTGCCGGCGCCGCCCTGGATGAAGTCGGTGACGAACTGGTCCATCATGTCGCCGGCGATGACGCGGTCGCAGCCGAGGATGATGGCGTCAGCGATCCTGGCATCGATCGCGCCGAGATCGCGGTTGGCCATGGCGGCTGCCTTCTTGACGTAACCGAGCGCCTTCACGAAGTAAGGCTCCTGGTTCATCGGAATGCCGGTGATGTGGAAGTTCTCCTTACCCCGGATGGTCTGGACGCCGTAGTAGATGTCGTCGGCGATCTCACGCTGTCCGAGGAAGTCCTGCTCCGTACGGCTCATAGGCGCTCCTTGTTGCATGCGCGCGAGGCCTTCACCTCAGTTCTGGCACAGCGCGCTGGTCACGAAAGTATCGGTGCGGCAGTCGTCCGGCTTGCGTTGCCTACCCGGGATCAGGACCTTGGCCGAGCATTTCTCGGCGGAATCGGCATTCAGGCTCTTGCCTTCCTTGTAGCCCTTGCTCTGGCAGAGCTGGTCGGCGGCCTGCTTGCAGTCGGGCGCGCCGTTCGACGAGGCCGGACAGGCCACACGCCCTGACACCATGGTCGAGGGCTTGGTGAGCCGTGACAGGTCGTTCATGGTTTCGCCGGGGCTTTTGATCGGCGGCAGGATCGAGGGCAGCTTGTCGAACAGCTTGCCCATTTCATTGATCAATCCGGGATTTTCCTCGCGGGCCGGCGGCGCCGGTGGAGCGGGCGTCGACGGTGGCGGCGCGGCCTGCGTTCCCTGCTGCTGGAGGCCGAGCGATTGCGGCCATCCTGTCCCGCCGGCACCGAGCAGGAGCAGAAGCGCTGCTGACATCAGCGTCCCGAGCCGCAGAGCCGGATTGCCGGATCGAACCATCATGCCGGCAACCGTAGCCGAAGCCGGCCCGGCGGCAAAGCCGCCAAGACGTTAGATCAGCTTGATGGCGATGACGAAGCCGAGCACCAACGCCGCGGCGCCGACCGCCACCACGAGACCAAGATGCTTCTCGATCTTGACGCGGATCCAGTCGCCATAGCGATTGAGCAGGATCGCGACGATGAAGAAGCGTCCGCCGCGTGCAATGACGGAGAACAGGACGAATAGAAGCAGGTTGTATCCGGCAAAGCCGGACGTGATGGTGACGAGCTTGTACGGGATCGGCGTCAGCCCCTTGAGCAGGATGATCAGCGCGCCCCATTCGGCATATTTGGCACGGAAGCCGTCGACCTGATCGCCGAGCCCGTAGAGCTGGATCAGCCAATGACCCAGCGAGTCGTAGAGCAGCGCGCCGATGGCGTAGCCGAGGATGCCGCCAAGCACCGAGGTCGCGGTGCAGACGGTCGCATAGAGCCAGGCGCGCTGCGGGCGCGCCAGCGACATCGGGATCAGCATCACATCCGGGGGGACCGGAAAAAAGGAGCTTTCGGCGAAAGACACGATGCCCATGATCCAGAGCGCGTAGGGCTTATGGGCGGCGTCGATGCACCAGTCGTAGATACGTTTCAGCATGGCGCCGCGATGAAGCACCATGGGGCGGATTTGTCCATCGCGAGTTTTGTGACGATTTTGTCGCGCTTTAGTGGCGCTTGCGCGCGGCGCGCCCCTCGAGCGCGACAATTGGCCGCCTGGCAGCCACGCGCGGTGAGGCGACTTTGGGCAGCTTCATCGACGATTTCGGCAACTTCTCGGCTATGCCGAGCATGTCTTCCCGCCGCGTCATCTCGCGCCAGACGTCCTCGGGGCGCACGCCGGCCGAGGCCCAGAGCACGGTGAGATTGTACAGGAGGTCGGCGCTTTCCCGGATCACGGCGTCGGTGTCGCCATTGACCGCATCGATCACGACCTCGATGGCCTCTTCGGCAAGCTTCTTTGCCATCTTCGAGGGCCCGCGCTGAAACAGCCGGGCCGTACGCGATGTTGCCGGATCAAGATCCCTGGCCGCGAGCACAGCCAGATATAGCCGCTCAAGCGAATCACTCATGGTACTCAAAACTACTCTAAACAAATGGCGAGCGTGTTAACGCGCGGGCATAAAAGCAGAAAACAGGCCGGCGCGGCAAGCGCGACGGCCTGTTCGGGTCAAGTTCGGTAACCCGCTTAGTAGCAGGTTGAGAGGTTGCCCTGGCCGCCTTGCGCAGACTGGTAGGGACCGCCGCAACGATGGAACGGGCGCGGGCCGATATAGGAATCGCCGCCGTAGTAGACCGGGCCCTCGTCATAGTAGACCGGACCGCCGCCATAATAGGCCGGTGCGTCGTAAGCATAGGCGTCGCGGGTGGCGGCGATCGCAAGGCCGGTGCCGATGGCGCCGGCGATGGCCGCGCCGGCAAAGGCCGCGCCGCCTCCGCCATGCCAGTGGCGACCGCCGGCGTAGGAGGCAGTCGGGGCGACCGCGGTCAGCGCCAGCACCGCGGCAGTGGCGAGAACGGCCTTGCGGCCGGTAAACTTCGAAAAACTGTCAAACATGTCCTGGACCCTCCTTGGGACCTCGAATGGTGCCTGCAGACAAGGCTCATGTCTTTCAAACACGCACCTCCATGTTGGGTTCCCCACCCCCAACACAAGCTGAACGGGGTTGCGTAATCGTGACGCAACCGCCGCTCATCCTCCGTTCATGTTGGCGCGCGCACGGTGTCGCTGGCCGGCGCTGCAAGCGTCACGAAACCATAACAATGCGGGACCGGCGCAATTGATGTCGGAATTTCGGACGATCGCGCTTCGTTGCCTGCTGGCCCTCTCGATCTCGCTTGCGACACTGATCACACGCGGTGTCAGCGCGGCCGAGACGCCTGCGCCTTCCTCCGTTGCGATTCACTTCACCTTCGACCGTCCGTTCGACGCGAGCATGGCCCCGTTCTTCCTTGCGGCGAAGGACGGCAGGTTCGGCGCCGAGCGTCTCAACGTGTCCTTTGGCAGCGCGAGCGGATCGCCGGAAGCGCTCGCGCGCGTCGCCAAAGGCGAGAGCGAGCTTGCGCTCGTCGACATCAACGAGTTGATCCGGTATCGCGACAAGGAAGACGCGGCGCCGGTCAAGGCGGTGTTCGTGCTGTTCAATCGCGCGCCCTACGCGATCGTGGCGCGCAGCAGCCGGGGCATCCATGTGTTACCGGATCTCGACGGCAAGACCGTCGGCGTTGCCGACGGCGATCTGTCGATGCGGCTGTGGCCGGCGCTGGCGCAGCACAACGGCATCAAGTCATCGCGCGTCAAATTCCACAAGATCAGCGCGGCGGTGCGCGAGCCGATCCTGTCCGCGGGACAGGTCGATGCCGTCGCGGGCTTCAGCTATCTGTCGGCGGTGAACCTGCGTGATCGTGGCGTGCCCGGAGCCGATCTCGTCGTGCTGCGTTATGCCGATTATGGCTGCGAGGCCTATGGCTTCGCCGTGGTGGTCAATGCCGCCTTCGCCGCAGCAAAGCCGGATGCCGTGAAGGGCTTCATTCGCGCCTTGATCGCCGGCGTCGCCGCGACCGTCAAGGAGCCGGCGCGTGCGGCGGACGAGGCCGCGAGCCGCATCGACGACGGCGACCGCGCCCTGGAGCTGGAGCGCCTGCGCGCCGTCCTCGCCGACAACATCCTGACCGACGAAGTCAAGCGCAACGGTCTTGGCGGTATCGAGCCAGTGCGCCTGGAGCGCTCGATCGACCAGATCGCGCAGGACTTCAAATTCCGCAAGCGGCCCACGGCGGGCGATATCTTCGACGACCAATTCCTGCCGCCGGTCGCGGGGCGGTTGATCAATTGAGCCTTCCGATCTTGACTCATGTAAGCAAATAGCTTACACTCGTTGCCGGATCAGATTTGGCGGACTCTTGATAAAGTCTTTCCGAAACAAGGCTCTTGGCGATCTCTGGTCTAAAGGAAAGACGGCGAAGATCGACTCGAAGATGCGCGCCAGGATTCTGCGGCGTCTCGATCAACTCGATAGCGCCACGCTCGCCGAGGACATGAACGTGCTCGGCTTTGACTTCCATCGTCTGCAAGGAAAGCCAGTCCGTTACACTGTCCATGTGAACGGCCCCTGGTGCATCACTTTCGAATTCGAGGATGGCGACGCTTACCGGGTCGATTTCGAGCAATATCACTAATTACCTCAGCCGAGAGGGACTCGGTGTCGTGGAGCTGCCATGGTCGAATACGCTGCAAAGAAAAATCCGCGCCGTTGCCCGGTTCATCCCGGCGCGGTGCTGCGCGAGGACATGCTGCCGGCCTCCGGCAAGACCAAGGTCGAGATCGCGCGGCTATTGGGCATCTCGCGGCAGCACCTTCACGACATCATGGAAGAGAAGAAGCCGCTGTCGCCGGAGGTGGCGGTGCGTGTCGGAAAGCTGTTTGGAGGCGGCGCCGGGATCTGGGTCCGGATGCAGGCGGCCCATGATACCTGGCATGCGGAGCGGACGGTGGACGTCAGCCACATCCCCACCTTGAAGGTGGCCTGAACCGTCCATGCCGGTGTAGTGTTGCACCTTCCTACCGGTGATCCACGACCTTCTCTCACGGTTCAGCCTATCGCATGTCCATCCTCCGTCTCTATACCCGCGTTCTCGAGCTGCTCGGCAGGGAGGCGCGGCTGGGCTGGCTGCTCGCGGTCGCCAATCTCCTGCTGGCGGGTTCGCAATTCGCCGAACCCGTGCTGTTCGGCCGGATCGTCGACGTGCTCTCCGGCAAGACGGTGGCCGGCTCGAACTCGGCCTGGCCGTTCCTGGTCGCCTGGGTCGCATTCGGGCTCTTCACCATCCTGTGCAGTGCGCTCGTGGCTCTGCAGGCCGACCGGCTCTCGCATCGCCAGCGCCAGGCGGTGCTGACCGACTATTTCGAGCACATCCTGCAACTGCCGCTGACCTTCCATTCCGGCACCCATTCGGGCCGTCTGATGAAAGTGATGCTCAACGGCACCGACGCCCTGTGGCGACTGTGGCTCGGCTTCTTCCGCGAGCACTTTGCCGCGATCCTTTCGGTCGTGGTGCTGCTGCCGCTGTCGCTCTACCTGAACTGGCGGCTCGCGATCCTGCTGTTCGTGCTCTGCATCGTCTTCACCGCCCTGACCACCTTCGTGGTACGCAAGACCTTCGGCATGCAGATGGAGGTCGAGGAGCATTACAGCGAGCTCTCCGCGCGCGCCTCGGATGCGCTCGGCAACGTCGCGCTGGTACAGAGCTTCGTCCGCGTCGAATCCGAGGTGAAGGGGCTGCGCTCCGTCGCCGACCAATTGCTCGAAGCCCAGATGCCGGTGCTGTCGTGGTGGGCGCTGGTCACCGTCATCACGCGCGCCTCCACCACCATCACGGTGCTGGCGATCTTCACGCTCGGCATCGCCCTGCACGACCAGGGCCTCACCTCGGTCGGCGAGATCGTGATGTTCGTGAGCTTCGCCACGCTCCTGATCCAGAAGCTGGAGCAGGTCGTGAGCTTCATCAACAACGTGTTCATGGAAGCGCCGCGCCTGCGCGAGTTCTTCAATGTGCTCGACGCCGTGCCCGCGGTGCACGATCGTCACGACGCGATCGATGCCGGCAGGCTGTCCGGCCTCGTCGAGTTCAACGACGTCACCTTCTCCTATGACGGCAAGCGGCCGGCGATCGAGGATCTCACCTTCACCGCGCTGCCCGGCCAGACAATCGCGCTGGTCGGCCCGACCGGCGCCGGCAAATCGACCGCGATTGCCCTGCTGCATCGCGCCTTCGATCCGCAGTCCGGCTTCATCAAGATCGACGGCATGGACGTGCGCGGCGTGACGCTGACCTCGCTGCGGCGGAACATCGGCGTCGTGTTCCAGGAAGCGCTGCTGTTCAACCGTTCGATCGCGGAGAATTTGCGCGTCGGCAAGCCGGATGCGACCGAGGCCGAGATGCGCAAGGCGGCCGAGCGCGCGCAGGCGCTCGAATTCATCGAGCGCAGCGGCGGTTTCGAGACCAATGCCGGCGAGCGTGGCCGCATGCTGTCCGGCGGCGAGCGGCAACGCCTGTCGATCGCCCGCGCGCTGCTGAAGGACCCGCCGATCCTGATCCTGGACGAGGCGACAAGCGCGCTCGACGCCGTCACCGAGGCCAAGGTGAATGCTGCTCTCGACGAAGTGATGAAGGGCCGCACCACCTTCGTGATCGCCCATCGCCTCTCCACCATCCGCAACGCCACCCGGATCCTGGTGTTCGAGAATGGCCGCGTGATCGAAAGTGGAACTTTCGATGAACTCGTGGCCAAAGGCGGCCATTTTGCCGAGCTCGCCAGGGCCCAGTTCATGGTCCATGAAACCGCACGGGCCAGCGTGACGGCCTCTGAGGCTGCCGCGACGGCAGCCAAGTCCCCGTAGCAAGTCCCGACAGCACCGTCGAAATTCGGCCTATTTCATTGCGGAATACCGCACCCGGCCCCCTATTCTCGACGCATCAGCCGGTATAGGTTTGCGGCGCCGCAAGCGGCGGCGCTGGATTTCAGAACCGACAATCAGATCACGAGAGCCGCCTGGAACAGCGGGTCTCCAAGGACCGGAATCGGATAGTGCACGCCCTACGCCCGCTGCTTCGCAAATCCTTGTTCAACCTGTTTGCTGCGAGCCTCGCCTGTGCCGCGCTGCTTGCGCCGCGCGCTGCGAGCGCCGAAGCGCTGCTGCTGATCGAGGCCGACAGCGGCAAGGTGCTGCAGGCGGATAACGCGACCATTCCCTGGTATCCGGCCTCCGTCACCAAGATCATGACCGCCTATGTGACGCTGAAGGCGGTCAAGGACGGCAGACTGACGCTCGACACGCTGCTCACGGTATCTCCGGCGGCGGCCTCGCAATCGCCCTCGAAGATGGGGTTCCGTCCGGGAACGCAACTCACCGTCGACAACGCGCTGAAGATGATGATGGTCAAGTCGGCGAACGACATGGCCGTGGTGCTCGCCGAAGGCGTCGGCGGTTCGATCGACGGCTTCTCCGCGATGATGAACGACACCGCAAAGAAGCTCGGCATGACGCAGACCAGCTACGTCAATCCGAACGGCCTGCCCGCCGATGGCCAGATCACGTCGGCGCGCGACCTCGGCATCCTCGCGCGCTCGTTCCTGCGCGACCTGCCGGAATACGAATATTTCGTGCACATCCCGGCGATCCGCTTCGGCAAGCGCGTGACCGGTAATTTCAACAAGCTGATCGGCCGCTATCCCGGCGCCGACGGCTTCAAGACCGGCTTCATCTGCGCCTCCGGCTACAATCTCGTGGCCTCGGCGACGCGCAACGGCCGCCGGCTGATCGCGGTGGTGCTGGGCGCCAATTCCGGCACCGCGCGCGCGGTGAAGGCGGCGCAGCTGCTGGAACGCGGCTTCGCTCAGGACAACCTTACCTGGCTGCGCCCCTCGCTCGGCACGGTCGACAACCTCGTGCCGGTCGACGCCTCGCCGCCGAACCTCCGCGACGAGATGTGCGGCGGCCATCGCAAGCGGCCGGCCAGCGACGACGACGATGCGCTGATCGCCGCCAATGGCGGCACGTCAGGATCGGCCTCGGCCACCGGCGGCGAAGCCCAGGTGACCTTCTTCACCGCCGGCCTCCAGCCACCCCTGATGAAAGCCTCCGAACTGATGGCCTCGGCACCGGCGGCGACCGAGCCCGTGCTGGTCTATACCGGCCCGACCCGCACCGGCACCGCCCTGATCGCGGCAGTCGCGGCCGATGCCGATCAGCAGGCAGCGTCCAAGCCGCGTGGCAAGAAGTCGCGCGTCGCCAAGAAGCCTGATGCGGCCGACAAGCCGAAAGACGGCGGCAAGGACGCGAACACCAGGACGGCAGCGGTAAAGCCGGCCGGAGCCAAGAACAACGGCAAGAACGACGCGAAGAACGACGCGAAGAACGACGCCAAGAGCGACTCCAAGAGCGACTCCAAGACTGCAGCGAAGCCGGCACCGCCCAAGCATGCGGCCGCCAAGCATGATGCGGCGGCAAAACCCGCCGAGAAGCCTGCAGCGGGCGGCGATCCGAAGCCGGCCAAGCCGAAGGCCGCGACTAAGCCCGCGACCAAGCCCGCCAACAACAGTTAACGGCGCAGGCCGGCCGATCCGGCCCGGCTTCGCACCTGCGGCAGCACTTCGCGCGGATTCCAGTAGCCACTCCCCAACCTTTGCCCTAAGCGTCGACCGCTTGCCACCCGTTCCGGCAGGCTCGATACTGGCGGCAATGAGGCAAGCCCGAGACACAACGGGCTCAGGTCAATGAGGGGAGTTTTCCATGGAGCGCATCTGGCTCAAGCAATATCCGCCCGGCGTGCCTGCCGATATCGAGCCGACCCAGTACGCATCGCTGGTCGACCTGTTGGAGGAGAGCTTCACCAAGTTCGCCGACCGCAAGGCGTTCATCTGCATGGACAAGTCGGTCAGCTACCGCGACCTCGACCAGATGTCGGTCGCGCTGGCTGCCTATTTGCAGGGCCGCGGGCTGCAGCGCGGCGCCCGCGTCGCCATCATGATGCCGAACGTGCTGCAATATCCGGTGGCGACCGCGGCCGTGCTGCGCGCCGGCTTCGCGGTGGTCAACGTCAATCCGCTCTACACGCCACGTGAGCTCGAGCACCAGCTCAAGGATTCCGGCGCCGAAGCCATCATCGTGCTGGAGAACTTCGCCCACACCGTCGAGCAGGTGATCGCGAAGACCGCGGTGAAGCATGTCATCGTCGCCAGCATGGGCGACCTGCTCGGCTTCAAGGGCGTGATCGTCAATCTCGTCGTCCGCCGCGTCAAGAAGATGGTACCGGCATGGTCGCTGCCGGGCTCGGTCTCCTTCAACGACGCGCTGTCCGCGGGACGCGGCATGACGTTCAACAAGCCGAAGCTCTCGCCCGGCGACGTCGCCTTCCTGCAATATACCGGCGGCACCACAGGCGTCTCCAAGGGCGCCACTTTGCTCCACCGCAACATCGTCGCCAATGTCCTGCAGAACGACGCCTGGCTGCAGCCGGCGATGGCCGCGCCGCCGCATGTCGATCAGCTCATGATCGTCTGCGCGCTGCCGCTCTATCACATCTTCGCGCTGACGGCCTGCTACCTGCTCGCGGTGCGCGCCGGCGGCTGCAATCTCCTGATCCCCAACCCGCGCGACATCGCGGGCTTCGTCAAGGAGCTGGCGAAATACCAGGTCAACAGCTTCCCGGCCGTCAACACGCTCTACAACGGCTTGATGCACCATCCCGACTTCAAGAAGCTCGACTTCTCCAAGCTGAAGATCTCCAACGGCGGCGGCATGGCGGTGCAGCGTCCCGTGGCCGATCAATGGAAGGCGATCACCGGCTGCTTCATTGCCGAAGGCTATGGCCTGTCGGAGACCTCGCCGACGCTGACCTGCAATCCGGCGACCGCGACCGAGTTTACGGGGACGATCGGCATCCCCGTGCCGTCGACCTACATCTCGATCCGCGACGACGACGGCAACGAGGTGCCGCTCGGTCAGCCCGGCGAGATCTGTGCCAAGGGTCCGCAGGTGATGTCGGGCTACTGGAACAGGCCGGAGGAGACCGCCAAGGTGATGACCGCGGACGGATTTTTCCGCACCGGCGACATCGGCGTGATGGACGAGAAGGGCTACACCAAGATCGTCGACCGCAAGAAGGACATGATCCTGGTCTCCGGCTTCAACGTCTATCCGAACGAGATCGAGGAAGTGATCGCGAGCCATCCGGGCGTGCTCGAATGCGCCGTGATCGGCATCCCCGATTCCAAGTCGGGCGAAGCGGTGAAGGCTTTCGTGGTGAAGAAGGATCAAAACCTCACCGCCGAGGCCGTGATCAAATTCTGTCACGAGCAGCTCACCGGCTACAAGGTGCCCAAGCACATCGAGTTCCGCAACGACCTGCCCAAGACCAATGTCGGCAAGATCCTGCGCCGGCAGCTGCGCGACGAGAAGAAGGCCGAGGCGGCGTAAGCCGCACCGCTGATGACGGACGCCAGTGACATCGCGCCATCGGGCATTCTCGCCTTCTGGCGCGAGGCTGGCCGCGAGCGCTGGTACGAGCGCAACGAGGCTTTCGACGCCGAGGTCCGGCACCGCTTTCTTGCGCTGTGGCAGCAAGCGATCGCCAGCGAACTGGCATCATGGGAAGACAGTGACGACGGCGCGCTCGCGCTGATCATCGTGCTCGACCAGTTTCCCCGCAACATGTTTCGCGGCACGCCGCAAGCCTTTGCCAGCGACGCGCTGGCGCGCGACGTTGCCCGCCGCGCCATCGACCGGGGTGTCGATACCAGGGTCGCCCCGGTCCTGCGCGAATTCCTCTATCTGCCCTTCATGCATTCGGAGCACCTGCCCGACCAGCTGCATTGCGTCGCGCTGTTTCAAAATGCCGGCAACGCCAGCAAGGCTGACCATGCCGAGAACCTGAAATACGCCCGGGTGCACGCCGACATCATCCAGCGGTTCGGCCGGTTTCCCCACCGCAACCGCCTCCTCGGCCGCGACACCACGGAGGAAGAGCAGGCCTTTCTCGACAATGGCGGCTTTTCCGGCTGATGACATCGCGGTGAAGGCCCCCCGCCCCGGCCGCTTTCCCCGCCGGCAATATTGTGCAGGCCCGCCGCACGGTCTAAAAAGCGGGACCGATTTTCAGGGAGACTGACGATGGCGATCCAGATTGGCGACAAGCTGCCCGAGGCGAAATTCCGCGTGATGACGGCGGAAGGCCCGCAGGTGAAGACCACCGACGATATCTTCAAGGGCAAGAAGGTGGCGCTGTTCGCGGTGCCGGGCGCCTACACCGGCACCTGCCACAAGATGCATCTGCCGAGCATCTTCCTCAACGCCTATGCCATGAAGGACAAGGGCGTCGAGACCATCGCCATCGTCTCCGTCAACGACGCCTTCGTCATGAACGCCTGGAAGCGCGACACCGACCAGCGTGACGAGGCGATCTTCCTCGCCGACGGCAATGCCGAGTTCGCCAAGGCGATCGGCATGGAGCTCGACGCCTCCGCCAACGGCCTCGGCATCCGCTCCAAGCGCTATTCGATGCTGGTCGAGGACGGCGTGGTGAAGAAGCTGAACCTCGAGGCGATGCCCGGCAAGGTCGAGGTCTCCGGCGGCGATACGCTGCTCGGGCAGCTCTGAGCCTCCACTAAAAGCGGAGGGTTGGCCTTGCCGATATCCATCAATGTTCATCTTGAAGAACACGCTGGCAGTACAAGCCAACCCTTCCACCCTGCGGGCGCCAAATATCAGTACCGCAAGGCTTCGAGCCTAACGGACAAGCCTGCACGGCTGACCGAGAGACAGGCCGTCTTTTACCGCAATTTGATTCGCATGGCGGAGCAGGTTCAATCGCAGGAGCTGCCTATCGACTTTGTCGATGCTAGCGGCGCGCACATGGCCATGGATCTGGGCTGCGTCAAGATCGCCGAGCACGCAAGTTTTCTGAAACCGCTCGCTGACGGCCCAAGTGGCGAGATGAAAACGGTCGTTTTGAATTGGTCCGTGCTACCGTCAGACAAGACATGAATGGGAGCAGAGATCTGCCTCGCTACTCGCTGATCCGAGCCTGCAACCGCGCCTTCGCAATCCCATCGCGCGCGAGCTGATCGGCGCGCTCGTTCTCGGGGTGGCCGGCGTGGCCCTTGACCCAGTGCCAGCGCACCTCGTGCTGCTTCAGCGCGGCATCGAGGCGCTGCCATAGCTCGACATTCTTCACCGGCTTCTTGTCGGCAGTGCGCCAGCCATTGCGCTTCCAGCCGTGGATCCAGCCGGTGATGCCCTGCCGGACATATTGGCTGTCGGTGTAGAGATCGACGATGCACGGTTTCTTCAGCGCTTCGAGCGCCGAGATCGCCGCCATCAGCTCCATCTGGTTGTTGGTGGTGTGACGCTCGCCGCCGTTCAGCTCTTTTTCCTTGTCGCCGAACTTCAGGATCGCGCCCCAGCCGCCCGGCCCGGGATTTCCCGAGCAGGCGCCGTCGGTATAGATCGTGACATTGGGACGCTCGCTCACGCCACCAGCCCCGACGGCATCAGCCCATAGTCGCGCACGCTCGTGACGCTCTGGTGGAAGCGCAGCTTGCGGACATATTCGAGAGGGTCTTTCGGCTTCACCAGCGCACCGGGCGGCACGTTGAGCCAATCCACCAGCCGCGTCAGCAGAAAGCGGATCGCCGCCCCGCGCGCCAGCAGCGGCAGCGCGGCCTCTTCCGCCTCCGAGAGCTTGCGCACCCGGCCATAGGCGTTGAGGAAGGCACGCGCCTTGGTGACGTTGAAGGAATGATCCGGCTCGAAGCACCACGCGTTGAGGCAGATCGCGACGTCATAGGCCAGCATGTCGTTGCAGGCGAACGTGAAGTCGATGATCCCGGAGAGCTGATCGCCGAGGAAGAAGACGTTGTCGTTGAAGAGGTCGGCGTGGATCACGCCTTCCGGCAAATGTTGCGGCCAGACCCCGCTCTCGAGGTGGTCGAGCTCGGCCGCGAGGAACGCGCGCAAGCCCGGCTGCACCTCGTCGGCACGGTGCGAGGCCGCATCGAACAGCGGCCGCCAGCCTGAGACCGACAGCGCGTTGGCGCGCCGAACCGTAAAATTCGCGCCGGCCAGATGCATCTTCGCCAGCCCCGCGCCGACGCCGGCGCAATGCGCCACGTTCGGCTTGCGCGGCCACATGCCTTCGAGAAAGGTGATGATCGCCGCAGGCCGCCCCGACAGCTCGCGCAGCGCCTCGCCGTCGCGTCCCTTCACCGGCAGCGGACAGTTGACGCCGTGCTCGGCCAGATGCGTCATCAGCGCGAGGAAGAACGGCAGGTCGTTCTTCGCCACGCGCTTCTCGTAGAGCGTGAGGATGAACGACCCCTGACTGGTATGCAGCAGGAAGTTGGTGTTCTCTACTCCCTCGGCGATGCCCTTGTAAGAGAGCAATTCGCCGAGATCATATTGCCTCAGGAAGTCCGCAAGCTCGTCGGCGGCGACGTCGGTGTAGACCGCCATAAAGGTCTACTCGGCGGCAGCTTCGGGACGCACCTGACGCGGCAGCGGGAAGAACTCGTTCTCTTCCGCGGCCGAGACCGTCTCCACATGCAGCGTGTAGCGCTCGGCGAAGGCGTCCATGATCTCTTCGACGATCACCTCCGGCGCGGAGGCGCCCGCCGTGATGCCAAGGCTCGAGATGTTGCTGAACCGCTCCCAGTCGAGGTCAGCCGCGCGCTGCGCCAGCACCGCGATCCGGCAGCCCTCGCGCTCGGCGACCTCGCGCAGGCGCTGCGAGTTCGACGAGTTCGGCGCACCGACCACGATCAGGGCGTCCACCACCGGCGCCACCTTCTTCACCGCGAGCTGGCGGTTGGTGGTGGCGTAGCAGATGTCTTCCTTGTGCGGCCCGTTGATGTTGGGGAAGCGCTCCTTCAAGAGCGCCACGATCTCCGCGGTGTCGTCGATCGACAGCGTCGTCTGGGTCACGAAGGCGAGGTTGTTGGGGTCCTTCGGGGCGATGGTCTTGGCGTCCTCGGCGGTCTCGATCAGGGTCACGGCGCCGGTCGGAAGCTGGCCGAGCGTGCCCACCACCTCGGGGTGATGGGAGTGGCCGATCAGGAAGATCTCGCGGCCACGCTTGAAATGGATCGCGGCCTCGCGATGGACCTTGGTCACCAGCGGGCAGGTCGCATCCAGCGAGAACAGATTGCGGGACTGCGCGTCGGCCGGAACCGATTTCGGCACGCCATGGGCCGAGAACACCACCGGCGCGGTGGTGTTTTCCGGGATCTCGGCGAGCTCCTCGACGAAGATGGCGCCCTTCTTCTTCAACCCGTCGACGACGTACTTGTTGTGTACAATCTCGTGGCGAACATAGACGGGGGCGCCATATTTATCGAGCGCCCGTTCCACGGTGTCGATCGCCCGGACCACCCCGGCACAGAAGCCGCGGGGAGAACAAAGCACGATCTTGAGGTCTGGTTTGGCTGACATTGAGCGATCTCGGGACCGAATCACCCGTTTCGCCTTCCGGCAGGGGCGGTCGATGGATGGAATGGGCTTAAAACGGTCGGCTTGAACTATACCGCGAGTTCTAAGGGAATTGGGCCCCCTTTCGGGCGCTGTCAAGGCACTATCTATAGCAGAACCATTGCGTGGCTACCCCCTCCGGGCTTATATAGTGCGAATTCCCTGTCATCGCTGATGACCACCGGTTTCGCCTCCAGAGGGGTGGGCGAAGCACAAAGGAGATTTGCCATGAGCAACGCACCTCTGATGCCCAAGGCGACCGCCGTCTGGCTGCTCGACAACACCGCGCTGACCTTCGACCAGGTCGCCGATTTCACCAAGATGCATCCCCTCGAGGTGCGCGCGATCGCCGACGGCGATGCGGCCCAGGGCATCAAGGGCATGGATCCCCTCTCCAACGGCCAGCTCACCCGCGAGGAGATCGAGAAGGGCGAGAGGAACCCGGATTATCGGCTCCGCCTTCAGGAGAGCAAGGTGGTGCTGCCGCCGCAGCCCAAGCGCAAGGGCCCGCGCTACACCCCGGTGTCGCGCCGCCACGAGCGTCCGAGCGCCATCCTCTGGCTGCTGCGCAGCCATCCGGAGCTCAAGGACGCCCAGATCATGCGCCTGGTCGGCACCACCAAGAGCACCATCGCCAGCGTGCGCGACCGCACCCACTGGAACACGTCCCAGCTCACCCCGATCGATCCCGTCACCCTCGGCCTCTGCTCGCAGATCGAGCTCGATTTCGAGGTGGCGCGCGCAGCCAAGGAAAAGCCGATCGACGCAGCCTATGGCGGCGCCACTCTGCTGCCGGCTTCCGAGACCACGAAGAAGGACGAGTTCGAGCCCGCCGAGCGATCGAGCGACGACCTCAACGTCGATGCCGTGTTCGCCAAGCTGAAGACGCTCGGTGGCAAGAAGCAGGAAGAAGAGGAGGAGTAATTCCTCTCTCTTACACTCATTATCGAATGCAAACGCGGCGGGAAAACCCGCCGCGTTTTTGTTTTTGCCCGCGTTCGCGAGGGCGACAGCAGAACTTGTTGCCGCTGGATACCTTTTATCGGCAACGCCCTCAGAACTTATACGTCACGCCCGCGCCGACCAGCCACGGATCGATATGGGCGGTGCCGGTGACCGGCAGGCCCGAGACGGTCGCGCTGTAATCCGGGCGCAGCCAGAGCTTCTTGACGTCGACGTTGAGACCCCAGTGCCGGTCGATCATGTAGTCGAAGCCGAACTGCACGGCGCCGCCCCAGGCGTTGCTGACATGCAGGTTGGTGGTGGTGGCGACGATCGCGGGCGGACCGGCGATCGCGGCCGGCGCATTGGCCGCGGAATTGCTGAAGAACACGGTGTAGTTCACGCCGGCGCCGATATACGGCTTGAACCCGCCGAACTGATCGAAGTGATATTGCAGCGTCAGCGTCGGCGGCAGCAGCGTGGTCTTGCCGATCGGCAGGCTCGCGAGCGAGCCGGTGCCGGTGATCGAGTGCCGCGTCACGCCGAGGATTAGCTCGGCCGCGATGTTCTTGGTGAAGAAATAGCTGATGTCGAGCTCGGGGACGACCTGGTCGCTGATCGACAGGCCGGAGTTCGGCGAGGACAGCGAGGGCACGCCCGCCACATTGACGGTCGAGCCGCCGGCGTCCGGCAACACGCCGAGCACGCGCAGGCGCACCATCCACGGATTGAAGGCTTCCACCGGCGGCGGTGCCTTCTTGTAAACCGGCAAATCGGCAGCTTGCACCGTTGCAAGCGTGCCCGCGAGCATCGCGCCAACCGTCGCAAGCCGCGCCAGGTTTCTTGTCGTTCTCTGCATTTCAATCCCCTTCAGCCTTCTCTCGCGCGTCGTTGCGCGACATGAGCGTCAGAGCAGAAAGGGACCGCTGAAGGATTTGACCTTGATCAATTCAGGCCAAGGTCGCCACGATTTGGCCATGGCGTTGCAGATGTGTCACGAAAGCCACGAAGGCGGGATGCATTGCGCGGCAAGATAGTGCCGCACATCATGTCAGGGCCGTTCGGGATGGTTCAGCATGTATTCGCCGAGGTCGCGCTGGCGGCGGTCGGCGCGCGTGGTGGCGGCGTTGCGCTGGACGTCGCGGTCCTTGCGGCAGGCCACGTATTCCGGCGAGCCCTGCGCGTAACCGCGGCCCTGGCAGACCGCATCGTCATCGTCGCCGCCCACCGCTACGGCATTCTGGTGACGCGCGGAGCAGGCGGAAAGGGCGATGGCGAGCAGCACGGCTGCAAGCAGGCGCGGCGTGGCGGCGAGTGGCATACGAGGTCCCTTGTTGGCGGCCCCTGTTTAGCGCGGAATGCGGAGATTGTAAGTCCCTGGAGCCTGTTCTGAGCACACTGTCATTCCCAGCGCAGGCGGGGAATCCAGTACGACGCGGCGGTCATCGAGTTGCACAATTTCGGCCACGGAGTACTGGATCACCCGCTTTCGCGGGTGATGACTGGGGCACGTGGAGAGGCGATGTCTCACCTCACGGGCATGAGACTGCGCCTCACACCCGCCCCTTCAGAGCCTCCCCGATCTCCTCGAGCGTCTTGGGATCCTCGATCGTTGCCGGCATGGTCCAGGATTCGCCGTCGGCAATCTTCTTGATGGTACCGCGCAAAATCTTGCCGGAGCGCGTCTTGGGCAGGCGGCCGACGGTGATCGCGAGCTTGAAGGCGGCGACGGGGCCGAGCTTGTCGCGCACCAGCGCGACGATCTCCTTCTCGATCTCGGCCGGGGCACGCTTCACGCCGGCCTTGAGCACCAGGAAGCCGCAGGGCACCTCGCCCTTGATCGCGTCCTTGACGCCGAGCACGGCGCATTCGGCGACGTCGGGATGCGAGGCCAAAATCTCCTCCATGCCGCCGGTGGAGAGCCGATGGCCGGCGACGTTGATGATGTCGTCGGTGCGGCCCATGACGAAGACATAGCCGTCCTCGTCCTTGTAGCCGGCGTCCGAGGTTTTGTAATAGCCGGGGAATTCGCTCAAATACGCTTCCTTGAAGCGCGCATCCTGATTCCACAGCGTCGGCAGGCAGCCCGGCGGCATCGGCAGCTTGATAACGATCGAGCCCATGGTGTTGGGCCCCACTGGCCTTGCCGCCTCGTCGACCACGTCGACCTGGTAGCCCGGCATCGGCACCGTCGGCGAGCCGTGCTTCACCGGCAGCATACCGAGCCCGACCGGGTTGCCGGCGATGCACCAGCCGGTCTCGGTCTGCCACCAATGGTCGATCACCGGCACCTTCAGCTGCTGCTCCGCCCATTCGACCGTCGGCGGATCGGCGCGCTCGCCGGCCAAGAAGAGCGTGCGGAATTTCGAGAGGTCGTATTGCCGGATGAATTTTCCTTCCGGGTCCTCTTTCCGGATCGCGCGGAACGCGGTCGGCGCGGTGAAGAACGCGACCGCCTTGTGCTCGGAGATCACGCGCCAGAATGCGCCGGCATCCGGCGTGCCGACCGGCTTGCCCTCGTACATGATCGTGGTCGCGCCATGCAGCAGCGGGCCATAGACGATATAGCTGTGGCCGACCACCCAGCCGATGTCTGAGCCGCACCACCACACCTCGCCCGGCTTGACGCCATAGAGGTTGAACATCGACCATTTCACCGCGACGAGATGACCGCCATTGTCGCGCACGACGCCCTTGGGGATGCCCGTGGTGCCCGAGGTGTAGAGGATGTAGAGCGGATCGGTGGCGGCCACAGGCACGCAAGGTGCCTTCTTGCCGTCGTTCAGCGCCTTGCGGCGCAGGCTCGCCCAATCATAGTCCCGTCCCGGCGCCAGATCGCAGGTGAGCTGCGGACGCTGCAGCACGATGCAGGCTTTCGGCTTGCTGCCGGCCAGCTTGATCGCCTCGTCGAGTAGCGGCTTGTACTGCACGATGCGGCCGGGCTCGATGCCGCAGCTTGCGGACAGAATCAGTTTCGGCTGCGCGTCGTCGATGCGGGTGGCGAGCTCCTTCGCGGCAAAGCCGCCGAACACCACGGAGTGCACCGCCCCGATCCGCGCGCAGGCGAGCATCGCGACCACGGCCTCCGGCACCATCGGCATATAGAGGATGACGCGATCGCCTTTGGCGACGCCGAAATCCTGCATGATGGCGGCAAGCGCCTGCACCTCGTTCAGCAGTTCGGCATAGGTGAATTTGGCGACGCTGCCCGTCAACGGCGAATCATGGATCAGCGCGACCTGGCCGGCGCGGCCGCCTTCGACATGGCGGTCGAGCGCGTTGTAGCAGGTATTGACGACACCGCCGGTGAACCAGCGGCCGTAGGTTCCTTGGCTGGGATCGAAGATTTTCTTGGGTGGCTCGATCCAGTCGATCTCCTTGGCCGCCTCCGCCCAGAAGCCTTCGGGGTCGGCGAGCGAGCGCGCATGGACCTCGTGATAGAGACTCTTGCCCTGGATGTTCATTCCCGCGCTCCCGTTCCCTTTATTCGGCTGGCTTTGAGCCTCGTGGCAGGGCGGGCGTGCCGCCATGACCAGGATCAATCGCCGGCCTTGTTTGAGGGCTATTTTCCCGGGAACGGGCCGCGGTTCAAGCTGAAAAGGATGGGTCTTCTGAAGGTAGAGTTCGCGCGGCATTGGCGGTGCGCCCGCTTGCGGGGGAGGGCCGGGGTGGGTGTGCTTCCGCGTCGGGATTGCTCGAGGCCCTCGTAGGTAATCCCCAAGAGGAGAGAGCCCCCACCCGCCGCGCTCTTCGAGCGCGTCGACCTCCCCCGCAAGCGGGAGAGGTAACCGAGCCAGCTGCGCGACCTCGGTCCGCTCAGCTCTCCATCGCATTCAGCTTCTGCAAGCGTTCCTGCATGACCTTCTTGAGGTCATAGCCCGGGCGGCCGAAGCTCGTGTTGCGCGTCGTCAGGAAATCGCGCTGGGTCTTGCGCAGGTCGCTCGCCGAGCGCTTGCTCGCCGTCTTCAGCACGCGCGCGTAGGTCTCAGCGATCTGGCGATCGAGCACGCCCAGGTCGGGATCGGCGCAGATCACCTTCTCGACCTCGCGCCTGGCGGTCGCGCATGCGAAGGATGGACCGTTACCGGACGCCGCATTCAGCGCCCGCGGCGGTTCGGTGCCGAATTTGGCGATCTCGGCGATCATGGTGCGGCGACCGCTCGCGGCATTGTCGTTGGCGGGATCGAGCCGCAGGGCCGCCTCGTAATCGGCCAGGGCCTTCGCGCGCTCCCCCATCTTCTTGTAGAGCACGGCGCGGTTGTTGTAGGTCTTCGCAAAGTTCGGATCGAGCTTGAGCGCGGCGTCATAGTCGCTCAAGGCAGCGCCGAGTTCACCCTTGAACTGGTAGGAATCGCCGCGATTGGTCAGGAAGTTCGCGCGCTGCTCGCGCCGGATCGCCTGGTCGTAATCGGCGATGGCCTTGTCGTACTCGCCCATCGCGGCATAGGCGAGGCCGCGATTGTCGTAAAATTCCGGCTGCTTCGGATCGAGCCTGATCGCCTCGCTATTGTCGGCAACCGACTTGTCGAACTGGCCGAGCTTCTTCCAGGCCGCGCCGCGGTTGGAATAGGTGCGGGTCCGGTTGGGATCGAGCCGCAGGGCCTCGTCGAAATTCCTGATCGCCTTGTCGTTGTCGCCGCCGAGATAATAGGTCGCGCCGCGGTCGGACCAGGCCTGCGCGTCATCCGGCTTCAGCTTGATCGCCTGATCGTAATCGGCGAGCGCGCGGTCGAGCCGGCGCTGATTGGTGTAGACGACGCCGCGCAGCCCGTAAGCCTCCGCATCCGAAGGATCGAGCTCGATCGCCCTGCTGAGATCGGCCGCGGCGCGATTGAGATCGCCGCCGGCCTCGCGCAGCAAGTCGCCGCGCAGGCGCCAGGCCTTTGCATTCTTGCCGTCGAGCGCAATGGCGCGGTCGATATCCCGCAAGGCCTGGGTGAGGCCGCCCGAAGTTCGGGCGTGGGCGTCGGCACGAACCAGCAAAGCCGCGGCGCGGTCGGACGTGGGATTGGCGGCCTGGTCGATGATGACGGCGCAGGCCGGGATCAACTCGGCCGGGGCGGCCTTGCTGCCCATCACACAATCGGTGCCGGCGGAGGCTGGGTTTGCAAGGGCAAGGCTCATGGCCGCGCCGGCGAGAAGGATGCGCAGCGATGTCTCGGTAAACGAAGAGATTTGCGCGGAAAAATGCGTGCCGCACATGACAGAGGACTCCGTGACGTCAGGTTTTCACCATTGTCGCGGCGGGAAAGGGATGGGTTCAATTCGGGGCTGTCGTCGTCATGGCCGGGCTTGTCCCGGCCATCCACGTCTAGCCCCCGGGACGGAAAGAACGTGGATGCCCGGGACAAGCCCGGGCATGACGAACTCTCACAAGGCGACGACGCTCAATATCCGTCCACCCCGTTGATCTCTTGCACCCGCTCCTGCATCGCCTTCTTCAGATCGTACCCCGGCCGGCCATACGCCGCGTTGCGGCGGGCGATGAACGCGTCCTGCTCGCGCTGGAGCTTCTTCGCCGCCGCCGGATTGGGCGCCTCCCGGATCGCCCGCACATGCGATCCGTAGATCTCGCGGTCGAGATCGGCGAGCTCGCGATTGCCGCAGATCGCTCTTTCCACCGCGCGACGCGCTCGTGCGCAATTGAAACTGGGCTTGCCGGCCACGGCCATCTGCGCGCCGATCCGCTCGATCTCGCGCGCCATCGCCTTGTGATTGGCCTTGGCCTTCTCGTGGTTCGGATCGATCTTCAGGGCCGCGCCGAAATCCTGCACCGCCTTGGGCTTGTCGCCCTTCCTGAGCCAGAGCTCGCCGCGCGCATTGAAGATGTCGGCAAGCGTGGGGTCGAGCTGGAGAGCGCGGCTGTCGTCGGCGATGGCGCGGTCGACCTGATCGTGCCGCGCAAAGAGCGCCCCGCGCGCGATCAGCGCCTTGATCAGATCCCCCTTCGCGGTCTTCTCATTGTCGATCACGGCGGCACAGGCCGTGGCGGCCTTGTCCACGTCGTCGGCCGCGGTCGCCGCGAGGCACGATGCGACATCGACCTGGATCACCGCAGCCGGCTCGCCGCCGGTCGCAGCCTTCGCACCGGCGAGCGGGAGCGCGCAAAGCAACAATGCACCTGACGATTGGATGAGTTTTCGAAAACGCATGCTCATGGCGGTCAGAAGTCTTGCTTTCGGTCTTGCCTTACGTCTTGCCTTTTTGGACTTGCCTCTAAGCCTTGCCTTCTAAGACTTGCCTTTTAGGACTTGCCATCAAGACTTGCCTCGGGGCCGTACTATCCATCATACGGCCCGATTGGTGCTGGCTTGTGGCGCCGCTCACATCGAGTTCGAGGATCATCGTGTCGACATTCGAATGGATCATCGTGCTGCTGCTCGGCGCCGTTGCCTTATCGGCGCTGGCGCGGCGGATCAAGGTCCCCTACCCGACCTTTCTCGCCATCGGCGGCGCGCTGATCGCCTTCGTGCCCTCCAGCCCGTCCTGGACGCTGGAGCCCGACCTGGCATTGGCCCTTTTTGTCGCACCGGTCCTGCTCGACGCCGCGTTCGACACCTCGCTGCGCGATCTGCGCAACAATTGGGTTCCCGTCTCGACCCTGGTCGTCGCGGCGGTCGGCCTGACCACGGCCGGCGTCGCCGTCGTGGCGCACCGGCTGATGCCCGAGATGCCCTGGGCCGCCGCGGTTGCGCTCGGCGCGATCGTGGCGCCACCCGATGCGGCTGCCGCGGTCGCGATCCTGAGCCAGGTCAAGCTGCCCCACCGCATGGTGAAGGTGCTGGAGGGCGAAAGCCTGCTCAACGATGCCAGTGCGCTGCTGATCTATCGCATTGCGGTCGGAGCGGTCGCCACCGAGCATCTGACGTGGAGCCAGGTTGCACCGACCATGGCGCTGGCCCTGGTCGGCAGCGTCGTCGCCGGCCTGCTCGCAGGCCGCATCATTCCGCTGTTCCTGGAGCGGGTGACGGAGGCGCCGAGTGCCATCATCGTGCAGTTCGCCACCACCTTCATGGTCTGGATCGCCGCCGAGCATCTCGGCCTCTCCGGCATCCTCACCATCGTGGTCTATGCCATGACGATGGCGCGCTCGGCGGGGATGCGCATGCCGGCGCGGCTGCGGGTGCCATCTTACGCGGTCTGGGAGACCATGGTGTTCGTGCTCAACGTGCTCGCCTTCATGCTGATCGGCATGCAGATGCGGCCGATCTGGACACGGCTGGATGCGGACGTGCGCTGGGAATATTGCGTGGCTGCGGCCTGGATCCTGCTCACCGTGGTGCTGGTCCGGCTGCTCTGGGTGACGTTCTACCGCACCACCTTGCGCGTGCTGGTCGCACAGGGGATCTATCATCCGAAGGACCCCAGGGCCGTCGCCTCGCCCAAGGGCGGCCTCATCATCTCCTGGTGCGGCATGCGTGGCCTCGTCACGCTCGCCACCGCCTTCGCGCTGCCGGAGAATTTTCCCCAGCGCGACTTCATCGTCTTCATCGCCTTTGCGGTGGTGCTGGGATCGCTGGTGATCCAGGGCCTGACGCTGCGGCCGCTGATCCTGGCGTTCGGCCTCAGGGATGACGATCCCGTCGGCACCGAGGTCGCGCACGCACGCGCCGTCGCTTATCGCGCAGCGCTCGATGCCATCGAGAACGATCCGTCCGAGGAGGCGGAGATCCTGCGCCTCGAATATCGCGCCGTCCTGATGCAGGCCGAGAGCGATCCCAAGGGCGGCATCGCCAATGGCGAACTGCCCGCCGATCCCCTGCGCCGCCGCGCCATCGAAGCCGCCCGCAAATCGATCGTCGACCTCCGCGCCACCGAGGTGATCGGCGACGATGCCTTCCACCGGATCGAGGAAGAGCTCGATCGCGCAGAATTGAGCGCGGGGGGATGAGGTAGCGACAGTGGAGGGGGAACAGCCGGCATTGAACCAAACCACTCTTTCCCAGACTCACTCCTGATGACGACCCTGACCGACGACCGTCGTGTACGCGCGCGAGATGCGTCGCCTGCACGATATTTTTATCTGCACATGGCCCTGGCCTGCGCCGCCACCGCCTTTCTCGGTTTTGCGCCGACCTATTGGGTCCCGCTCGCCCACCGGACGCTCTCCGCAAGCCCGGTGATTCATTTTCACGGATTCTTGTTCTTCACCTGGTCGCTTTATTTCGTGTTGCAGACCTGGCTCGCAGCCTCCGGCCGCGTGGTCAATCACCGCTCGCTCGGCATTGCCGGTGTCTCGCTCGCGACTGCGATGACCATCTTCGGCTTCCTCGCTTCCGTGCACGTGATGCAGCATTCCGCCGCGCTCGGGCACCGCGAAGCGGGCATCGTCTTCTCGATCGTGCCGATGAGCGGCATCGCGTTCTTCGCAATCGTGTTCGTGCTGGCGATCATGAACACGCGCAAGCCCGAGATTCACAAGCGCCTGATGTTGCTCGCCGCAGTCTCGATCCTCGACGCTGCGATCGCGCGCTGGTTCCTGACCTTCCTGGCGCCTCCGGGACCGCCCGGCCCGCCGCCGGTGCCGGTGACGATCGCGCCGGCCGTCGTCGCCTCGCTGCTGCTTGTCGTCGCCATGGTGCGCGACTGGCGAACCGAAGGCCGCGTGCATCCGGTCTATATCTACGGCACGCTCGCGCTGCTGGCGGTGAAGGTGCTGAATTGGCCGATCAGCGAGACCGCGGCCTGGCATTCGTTTGCCGGCGGCATTCTGGCGCTGGCGCAGTAATCACCGCTGTCGTCCCGGACCGGCGCAGCCGCCGGGACGACGGCAGAGTGTGGGCGCCTACGCCCCCGCCTTGCACGTGATGCCGCCGTCCACCACGAGCTCTATCCCCGTCACATATTTCGACTCGTCCGACGCCAGGAACAGCGCGGCGTTGGCGACGTCGAAGGCATCGCCCATGTGGCCCATCGGCACTTGCGCATCGCGGGCGCGCCACATCGCCTCGACATCGCCCTTGGCGTAGCTGGCGGCAAGGCCTGCGGAATGCTCGACCATCGGCGTCTTCATCAGGCCGGGCAGGATCGCGTTGACGCGCACGTGATGGCGCGCGAACTCGATCGCCGTGGTGCGGGTCATCTGGTTCATGGCCGCCTTGGAGGTGCCGTAGGTGACGTAGGAAATGCCCATGTGGCGGATCGAGGCGATCGAGGAGATGTTGATGATCGAGCCGCCGCCCTGCTTCACCATGACGGGGATGACGTGCTTCATGGCGAAATAGGCGCTCTTGAGGTTGACGCTGAAGACGCGGTCCCAGCTCTCTTCGGTCACCTCGACCACGCTGCCCATCTCGGCGATGCCAACATTGTTGTCGAGCACGTCGATGCGGCCATAGGCCTTCAGGCACGCCGCCACCATCGCCTCGATCTCGCTCGCCCGCGACACATCGGCCGTGAAGGCCGTCGCCTTGCCGCCCTCGCCAGTGATGATCTTCGCCGTCTCCTCGGCCGCAGCGCCGTTGCGGTCGACGCAAAACACCTGCGCGCCCTCGCGCGCAAAGGTCACCGCGGTTGCCTTGCCATTGCCCCAGCCGGGCCCGATCGAGCCGGCCCCCACCACCATCGCAACCTTGCCCTTGAGCCGATCCATTTGTGTCTCCTTGTTGTTGTTCTTGTAGCCCGGATGAAGCGAGGCGTAATCCGGGCTACGGATCGTCGCACACCTTCATCGTCGTCACGTTAGCACCAATGGGATGTCCGACAATCTCCGACAGCGTCCGACACTGTCCGTCATGGCACAACCGCCATTCGCCCGCCGCGCCGGAATTGCCGAGCACCACCTCCTGCATCGGTGCCCGCTTCGGCTGCCACTGAAACCAGCCGTCGACCAGCCGTGCCTCCGGCGGCGGCTCCATGCCGGGGCCGGTGCCCTTGACGCGGGCCTGCACCAGTTCGAGACCGGCGGGCGTGACGCGCCAATCCTCCTGCCAGTCGATCTTGGCGATCGAATGCGTCCAGACCAGCGTGAAGGCGGACAGCGTCAGCGCCTTCACGCCGAAAGCCGTGGCGAAGCAGAGGCTCACACCGCCTCGACCGGCGCCGGCGGACGCTGCCGCCACTGCCACAGCACGAGCGCCGCGGCGAGCACGAATCCGGCGGTGTCGCTGAACGCAAATTCGCCGAGCAGGCAGAACGCGGCACCTAGCGCGACCAGGCGCTCGATCAGCGTCAACCGTGTGAACAGGAAGCCGATCGCGACCATCCCGAACAGGGCGATCGCCACCAGCGCCTTCACGCTCGCCAGTGCCACCGCGCCGTAGAAGCCGAGCTTGGCCGCCATGGGATCGCCGGCCTGCAGCATCAAGGCGGGCGAATAGACGAAGATGAAGGGGATGACGTAGCCGGCGAGCGCGATGCGCATCGCCTCCCAGCCGATCTTGTCCGGGTTCTCCTTGGCGATCGGCGCCGCCGCGAGCGCGGCGAGCGCCACCGGCGGCGAGAGGTCGGCCATGATGCCGTAGTAGAACGCGAACATGTGGCTCGCGATCAGGGGCACGCCGAGCTTGGCAAGCGCCGGCGCGGCCAGCGCAGCGGTGATGATGTAGGTTGGGATGGTCGGAATGCCGGTGCCGAGCAGGATCGACAGCAGCATGGTCATGATCAGCGCCAGGAACAGGCTCTTTTCGCCGAGCCCGATCACCCAGCCGCCGAAGATGGTGCCGACGCCGGTCTGCGACATCATGCCGATGATGACGCCGACGATGGCGCAGGCCATGCCGACGGTGATGGCGGATTTGGCGCTCTCGGCCAGCGCGTCGCGGCACTCGCGCAACGCCTTGAACCCGCCGCGTACGAAGGCGGCGATCAGGATCAGCCCGACCACGACGCCCGCGACCGGCACGATCTTGAGACCATCACGCGACAGCGCAGCGACGACGAGCGCAAGGCCGACCCAGAAGATGATGCGGATCGCATTGGAGGAGGCGCCCGTCGTGATGGCGGTGCCGAGGATCAGCGCCACGGTCAGCGCAAGGCCCATGCTGCCGGCATAGAGCGGCGTGAAGCCCTCGAACAGCATGTAGACCAGCGCGGCCAGCGGCAGCACGAGGTACCAGCGCGTCACCAGCGCCTTCCACGCGCTCGGGATCTCCGAGCGCTTCATGCCGACGAGGCCGTGCTTGCCGGCTTCCAGATGCACCATCCAGAACGCCGAGGCGAAATAGAGGATCGCGGGGATCGCCGCCGCCTTGACGATCTCCGAATATTGCACGCCGAGCGTTTCGGCCATGATGAAGGCGACCGCGCCCATCACCGGCGGCATGATCTGCCCGCCCATCGAGGCCGTCGCCTCGACGCCCGCCGCAAAGGCGCGGCGATAGCCGAACCTGATCATCAAGGGAATCGTGAACTGGCCGACGGTGACAACGTTGGCGACGCCGGAGCCCGAGATCGTGCCCATCATGCCCGAAGCGAACACCGCGACCTTGGCGGGGCCGCCGCGGGTCCTGCCAAACAGCCCGAGCGAAACATCGGTGAAGAGCTGGATCATGCCGGCGCGCTCCAGGAACGAGCCGAACAGGATGAACAGGAAGATGTAGGTTGCCGAGACGTAGATCGGCACGCCGTAGAAGCCTTCGGTGCCGAACGACAGATGCGTGATGATCTGGTCGAAATCGTAGCCGCGATGGTTGAGCGGCGACGGCAGATATTGGCCGAAGAACCAGTAGACGAGGCACGCGCCGCACATCAGTGGCAGCGCCGCGCCCATCAGGCGCCGCGTGCCCTCGAAGATCAAAACCGCCAGCAACGTGCCGACCACGAGATCGAGCCGGGTCGGATCGCCGTCGCGCGCGATCAGGTCGGCGTAGAAAATCCACTGGTAGAGCCCGCAAAGGAAGCCTGCGCCACCGATCACCCAGCCGAGCGCGCGGCCGGCATTGCTCTTCGCGGTGAAATTGGCGATCAGGCCGAAAGTGAGGAGAACCAGGAAGCCGACATGGACGCCGCGCACCACCTGGCTCGGCAGATAGTTGAAGGCGGCGACATAGAGCTGGAAGGTGGCGAAGGCGATGCCGATCCAATAAGCGAGCGCGCCCCACCAGCCCGGGCCGAACCCTTCGGGGAAACCGTGCTCGAAATTGTCGAACTCGACCTTGATGGGGGCCTGGGTGGCCTCTGCCTTTTCCAGCATCTAAATCGTCCTTAGCCCGTGAGGGCGATAATAGCACCGGCACTGCTGCCGCATACGTCATGGCCGGGCTTGTCCCGGCCATCCACGGCTTACGGTGCCGCTAAGAACGTGGATGCCCGGGACATCTGCGCGAAGACGCGCTTCGCGCTTTTGCCCCGGGCATGACGTCGGCGGATGAGGCTGATTACTTGATCAGCCCTTTTTCCTTGTAATAGCGGATCGCGCCGGGGTGCAGCGGAACCGGGCTGCCGCTGGCGGCGGTCTCGAGCTTGATCTCCTTGCCGGCGGCATGCGCGTTCACGAGTTCCGGCAGCGACTCGTAGACCAGCTTGGTCATCTGATAGGCGAGGTCGTCCGACACGGCTGAGCTCGTGACGAGATAGTTGATCACGGCCGCCGTCGGCACGTCCTTGTCCTGGCCGGCATAGGTGTTGGCCGGAATGATCGCGGAGACGAAGGGCGGGCCGATCTTGTCGACCGTCTCCTTCGGCACCGACACCACCGTGATCGGGCTCGAGGTCGACAGGTCCTTCAGCGAGGCGACGCCAAGGCCGGCCGATTGCAGCGTCGCGTTGAGCTGCCGGTTCTTCATGAGGTCGACGGATTCGGCGAACGGCAGATACTCGACCTTGCCGAGATCCTTGTAGCTCATGCCGGCCGCGGACAGGATGGCGCGCGAATTCAGCTCGGTGCCGGACTTCGGCGCGCCGACAGAGAGGCTCTTGCCCTTGAGGTCGGCCAGCGTCTTGATGCCGGACTCGGTGGTCGCGACGATCTGGATGTAGTTCGGATAGATCGCGCCGATGGTGCGCAGCTTGTCGAGCTTGGTCTTGAAGCCCGCTTCCTCCTCACCGTCCCAGGCCGCCTTCAGCGAATCGCCTAGCGTGAACGCCAGCTCGCCGCGGCCCTGCTGCAGCAGGATCAGATTCTCGACCGACGCCTTGGTGGCCTGCACCTGCGTCTTCACGTTCGGGATCTTGTCGCCGTAGATCTTTCCGATCGCGACCCCGAGCGGATAATAGACGCCGGAAGTGCCGCCGGTCAGCACGTTGATGAAGGATTGCGCCTGCGCGCAAGGTGCCGACGCCGCCAGAGCAAGAGCCGCGGCCGCGCCGAAAATGGTCCGTTTCATGGTTGTTGTTCTCCCCAAACCGGCCGCGAAATTGGCCGGATGACGCGAGCGGGTCAACCCATCCAAAAGATAAAGCTGGGCTGCGGTAAATGGCCGATCCGGCTCGATTTTTCGGGAACCGGCGGGTGCGGCGACATGGCGCAGCGGCCGCTGCGCGGCCCGAACGCGTCAGATTCGGGCGCGCGATCCCGGTCTCACTGGAACGTCATGTCCAGACACTTGGAGATGTCGGAGCCGAGGCCGGAGGAGATGGTGATGCAGCCGCGGATCTTCTGCGCGCCGACGTCGGCGGCCCACACCGAATAGCCGCCGGGACCGAAGAACGAATTGGTGTTCGGCGGCTCGGTCTCGGTCGCGTCGAAATCATACTTGCCGTCGGTCTCGAAGATGCGCGGCTTCTTGGTGCAGCCGCCGTCGGTCTGGACGTTGATGACTTCCTTGTTGTCGCGGGTCAGCGCCAGCGAAACCTGGCAGCGGAAATATTCCGAGGTCTTGGTATTGAAGAGATAGGTGTAGGACTTGCAGGTCGCCGTGTTCAGCTTGCCCGGGGCAAGGCCGCGGCTGCACGAAATGCGCTGGTTGTGGCTGAGCTGGTAGTCATCGGCCCGGGCGGCCGGCACCAGGGCCGTCAACGACAATGCAGCAGCCCAGCAAAGTTTAATCCCATGGCGCATCCGAATCATCCCTGCCAATAATTTTGTCGAGTTGCGTTCTAGACGGAAAGCGGAACATAGTCGCGAGGGGACGAAGGGAAAATCACAAACTGCTGGGCAAGACGTGATGTGCTGCGGCGCTTTCGCAAATTGACCCGGACATACCGTTCGTGATTTGTTCAAGCCCGGATGTCCCGACCGTGGGAGGATGGGAATGACGGCATTTTCAATCAAGCCATTTGCAATCGCAGTCGCACTCAGCACCTTTTCAGCGCCCGCATTGGCGCAAGCCCCGGCAACGCCGTGGGAGCTCAAGCCCGACACCGGCTACGCCTATGACAAGGAGGGCAAGACCTTTTCCTACAAGATGGGCACCAGCAATGCCGGCGAACTGCTGAAGGGCGCCAAGAAAGTGCCGAAGGGCACGCTGTTCTTCATCGGTCACAACGGCCAGCTCTACATGCGCAGCGGCCCGTATCTGGAAGGCGACGGCAAGTTCAAGTTCGGCCCGGATCAGTAAGGGCTGCGGCTCTCGCCACAAACGAAGCTGTCGTAGTGTGGGCAAAGGCGCCCTTGCGCCGTGCCCACCATCTCTCTCCATCGCAGAAGGTGCGTGGGCACGCTTCGCTTTGCCCAACCCTGCGGCAGGTCGCTACGGCAGCGGGTTGCTAAAATGCCGCCGCCAATTCCCTTGCGCCGGGCTTGCTGCTGTTCGCATCCATCCGATCGTCCGTCACCGCGAGCAGCTTCGCCACCGTGTTGTGGCGGATCGCGACCGGATTGCGCTCGTAGCCGCCGCGCTGGAAGAAGTTCGAGGTCGGCACCTGCTCGCGCATCGCCTGCGGCATCGTCACCATGTCGAGCCCGGTGCCGTCGCCGGTGAGGTTCATCATCTCGAGCTCGGCGGCGGTGAGCGGACGGGTGTAGCCCTTGGCGCGGGCGAACAGCACCGAGGTCAGCAGCTTGTGGGTCTGCAGCATCGGCCCGACATCGATGTCGAGCACCATCGCATGCATGGCCCAGCCCTGCGCGGTGTTGCCGATCTTCTCATGCTCCGACCAGGTGTCGGGCACCGCCTTGGCATGCGCGACCATCTTCTTCAGCACGACGAGCTTGTGCTCGAGCGACTGCCGCGCCGGTCCTGATGTCCGCGCCACCTTGTCGGAGAGCGCACGAATGAGTTCGTGGCCCTGCTCGGCCAGCAGCTCGACGCTGTTGGTGGTCAGGAGCTGGTTGTAGCCCATCGCGGTCGAGATCGCTCGCTTGCCGCCATGCTCGATTCCCGCCTGCACGTCGTGAGTGCCGGTGCCGCCGGTCTCGAACGAATAAACGCGCACGGCCTGCTCGCGCGTCAGCCCGGAGGCGAGCGCGTAGCGCGCATAGGCGCGCTTGAACTCGACCTCGCTTGTGGGTCGTTGCGGCATGAACTGGTAGAGCTCCTGCGCCGCGCGCAGGAAATCGGCGACGACGGGGATCGGCTTGCGAGGCGGCCGGTCCGGCGTTTCCTCCGGCTCCGGATTCACCGGCTTCTTCGGCCCGTTATAGAGCGGCGGATGCTCCAGCACGTAATCGTCGAGCGTCACCTGCTGCCCGCTGCGCCGCTTGGCGTTGCGGCCTTTGCGCTTCTCGGAGATCTGGCTCCAATAGGCGCCGGCCTCGGCGTCGAACGCCGCGCGCGCCGCCTGGTACTCCGCGAGCTTGCGGCGATATTCGAGCACGGCGGGCGAAGCGCCACCTTGCGCGAAAAACTGCGACAGCAGCTGGGCGTTGGCGTCGCGGACGGCGGGCGGCAGCGCGTCCGCCTCGCCGCCATGTGCGATGGGTGTGACCAGGACAAGCGCGAGTGGAACCAGCGCCAATGTGTTTCGAATCGATCGATGCATGCCGCCCTCTTAGCAGGCATCCGGTAACCGTCACGTTAACGCGCCGTTTACCATCACTTCCAGGCGAATACCGGCTGTTCCAGGTCGGTGACGCGGGTGTGCCGCCCCGCCAGCACCTCGCGGAACTGGTAGATCAGCGCCGCCGTCGGCGCGTGGATCAGGCTCATCTGGTGATGGAAGCGGATCACGCGGCGGGTGCTTTCGGGGATCGCGGTGAAGTCGAACGCGTCATCGCGCTCGATCGTGTCGAGCGCGATGCGATGGACGGAGGCGACCTCGTCCGGGTTCGGCGTGATCGCGACACGGCCCGCCGCCCACACCACGACCGGCGTGATCAGATAGCCGGAGCGGGTCGGATAATCGTCGAGCAGGCCGAGCACCGCGTCGGCCGAAAGTTTTAGCGCGAGCTCTTCATCCAGCTCGCGCAACGCCGCCTCGACCGGCGTCTCGCCGGCATCGCAGCGTCCGCCCGGCAGCGCCCACTGGCCGCGATGGGAGCGCAAGCTCGACGCACGCCTGGTGAGGAGGAAGGCGGTGTCGTCACCGTCGCTGGATTCGGTCAGCGCCAGCACCACCGCGGCGCGCTTCAGCGCCGACGGCTCGGCCTCGTCAGGCAGCCGTGCGAAGGACGCGCAGGCCGCTTCGATATTCCGTCTGGTGGCATCGCCGAAAGGTCTCATGAAGCTTGACTACACCAGGACCGCATCTGATGAAACGAGCAGAGACAGCGTTGCAGGGATGAACCTGAAGATGACGAGCAAGGCCGCCGCGAGGCTGAAATCAGAGGGCTGGAGCATCCTCGAGACCACCGGCTTCATGCACCTGGTCGGTCCCCTGTGGGAGCGCGAGGTCGACGGCCATTACGAGTTCGCGCTTGCCACCGAAGACAAGCACCACAACCGCCGCGGCATGGTCCAGGGCGGCGTCATGATGACCTTCGCCGACCGAACCTGCGGCATGACCGCCCGTTACGTCTCCGGCAAGGAGTTCATGGCGACGGTGCAGCTCGACACCCATTTCGTCGAAGCCGGCCAGATCGGCGACATCCTGATCTCCCGCCCCCGCGTGGTGCGCTCGACCCGCAGCCTGATCTTCATGAGCACGGAAGTGACGGTCGACGACCGCTGCATCGTGATGGCGAACGGCGTGTTCAAGATCCTGAAGGGGCCGGGGTAGCGCTCGCGCTGGCTCGCCCCCCGCCGCCTACCACGCACCGAGGCGCGCTTGTCCCGGACGACGAGAGGAGATTGGGCTTCTTTCCTCACACCGTCCTTGCGAGACGCCCTTGCGACGAAGCAATCCAGGCTGCTTCCGCGGACGCAGCTCTGGATTGCTTCGCTGCGCTCGCAATGACGAACGTAGCTGGCTATGCTGCCCTCAATCGAACGATCGAGGAAATCGCCCATGCAATACCGTCAGCTCGGCCGCTCCGGCCTGAAAGTGTCGCCGATCTGTCTGGGCTCCATGATGTTCGGCGGGCCCACCGATGAAGCCACATCGAAGCGGATCATCGCGAAAGCTCGCGATGCCGGCATCAACTTCATCGACACCGCAGACGCCTATTCGAAGGGCGCATCCGAGGAGGTCGTCGGCCGCGCCATCGCAGGCAACCGCCACGCCTGGGTGCTTGCCACCAAGCTCGCCAATCCCATGAACGCTGGGACGGGGGACGATCCCAACCGCGTCGGCCTGTCGCGGCGCTGGGTGCTGCAGGCCGCCGACGAAAGCTTGACGCGGCTCGGCACCGACCACATCGACATCTACTATTTGCACAAGGAAGACCATGCGACGCCGCTGGAGGAGACGGTGCGCGCGATGGGCGATTTGATCCGCGCCGGCAAGGTGCGCTATTTCGGCGTTTCCAACTACCGCGCCTGGCGCGTCGCAGAGATCTGCAACATCTGCGACCGGCTCGGCATCGACCGTCCCGCGGTGAGCCAGCCCTATTACAACGCGATGAACCGCATGCCCGAGGTTGAGCATTTTCCGGCCTGCTCCTATTACGGCCTCGGCATCGTGCCCTACAGCCCGCTGGCGCGCGGCGTGCTCACGGGCAAGTACAAGCCGGACGCCGCCCCCGACAAGGAGACACGCGCGGGACGCAACGACACCCGCATGATGCAGACCGAATGGCGGCCGGAATCGCTTCAGCTCGCACAGGAGATCAAGACTTACGCGGAGAGGCGGGGCATCACCGCCGGCCAATTCGCGGTTGCCTGGGTGCTCAACTCCGCCTTCGTCTCCTCGATCGTCGCGGGGCCGCGCACCGAGGAGCAGTGGGACGGCTACATCAGCGCGCTCGACTATCGCTTCACCGCCGATGACGAAGCATTGATCGACCGGCTCGTCGTTCCCGGCCATCCGTCGACGCCGGGCTACAACGACCCCGCCTACCCGATCGAAGGCCGCCGCGCGCGGACGGCGTGAACTTCGGAGAGGATCATGCTCCACGAAGACCGCTACGGCCTGCCGCTATCCACCGCATCCGATGCGGCTGCCTCCGCCTATCGCGAGGGCGTGGACCTCATGCTCGCGGGCTGGACCGGCATGGCGGAGACGCTGGAGCGCGCCATTGCGGCCGACCCGGATTTTGCGCTTCCCCATATCGCCCGCGCCCGCGTGCACGCCTTCTATCAGCAGGGCGATCTCGCACGTCAGAAGGCGGCGCTCGCGCGCGAGCTGGCCGCCAGGCGCGGCACGGAGCGCGAGCGCTCGCATGTCGAGACGCTGGCGCTGGCGATCGAGGGCCGGCTGCCGGAAGCGATCGCGGCGACGCTGAAGCATGTCGAGAGCTGGCCGCGCGATGCCCTGGTGCTGTCGCTGCCGCTCGGCGCCTTCGGCCTGTTCGCCTTCTCCGGCATGGCGGACCACGATCGCGCGCGGCATGAGCTGTGCGAGCGCGTCAAGCAGCATTACGGCGAGGACTGGTGGTTTCTCACCATGGCCGGCTGGGCGATGACCGAGAACGGCGACGTTGCGCGCGGCCGCAGCGTGACCGAGCGCGGCTTCAATCTGCGCCGGGCTAACGCCCATGCCGCGCATGCGGTGCTGCACGCGATGTTCGAGGACGGCTCGATCGACGCGGCCGACCGCCTCGTCGGCGAGTGGATTCCGACTTACGACCGCGCCGGAATCCTGCACGGCCACATTCGCTGGCACCAGGCGCTCGGCGCGCTCGAGCAGGACGATGCGGCCAGCGCGCTCGCGATCTATGCCGACGTGCTCCAGCCCACAGCCACGCAAGCGCCGCCGCTCAACGTCATCACCGATGCCGCCTCGCTGCTCTGGCGCCTGTCGGCCTACGGCCACACCGTACCAAAGGCGCTCTGGACCGAGGCCGACGCCACTGCGCAAAAACTGTTTCCGAAGTCGAGCCTGCCTTTCGCTGACGTCCACATGGCGCTGTTCGCGGCGGCCACGCAGAATCAGGAGGCGCTCGCTGCACGTCTTGCGGTGATCGAGCAGCGGCTCGCCGAGGGCAGGTTGCCGGCCGGCCCCGTGGTGCCGGCGATCTTCCGCGCGCTGGCGGCCTTTGCCGATGAGGACTACGCCTCATGCGTGCAAACGCTCGCGCCAGTCCTCACGGAGGTCGTGCGGATCGGCGGCAGCCACGCCCAGCGCGAGCTGGTCGAGGACACCTACATCGTCGCGCTCATGCGCAGCGGCGAGCTGCCGCGCGCCCGCGCCGTGCTGGACGCCCGCCTGCACCGCCGCCCCTCGCTTCGCGATGCACGCTGGCAGGCGGCGATGGGCTAGCTCTGCCACGAAAAAAACACCGGCCTGACGGCAAGTGCCGGCCGGGACGGGTTGGGCGATTGCGGCGAATCGCCGTCGGGGGTGGCGCGGTGGTATTCCAGAACGGTCTTGCAGAACAAACGGGATCGCAACCAATTTGCGGTCCGATCGTTATGGTGCGGACCTTTTCCGCCGCCACGGCCCTCCGGCACACGAGCCCGACGATGCGCCTTCGCCGACCGGTCCTCTTCGCCATGGCCATGGTCTTGACCATGCCCTTGGCAAGTCCTTGTTTTGCCGAGACTTCCGAACCGATCCCAGTCAACAATCCGCCGGCGCAGCAGAATGCCCTCATCGACCTCCTGGCGCTGATGTCGGGCCATTGCAAGACGCTCAAGGTCGCCGGCCGCGCCTTTGCCTGCAAGACGGTGGCCTACGCCCATGGCGACAAGGGCCGGGTCAATTTCGCGGTCGCAGTCGACGATCCCTCCGACGACAGCCACGTGGTGTCGTTCTCCGGCGAGAACGGCAAGCGCGCCGACGACAATTCCTACGAGCTGCCGATCGACCGCATGCTGCTCAACTCCAAGGACCGTCCCAAGGTCGATGGCCTGCCGGTGCCGGCCGAGCAGACCTCCACCGGCCTCTGCCGCCAGACCGGCAATTTCGCCGCCAGGAAGGTGACCGATGTCACCTGCTCGGCGACTGACAACGAAGGCCGTCGATATGAACTGCTGTTCGTCTCCGACGGTACGCCGGTGAGCGTTCGCCGCATCCGGCAGTCCTCGCCGTCGATCCAGGATCCGTTCAAGTAGCGGCACCTCGTCTCGGCTTGCGTGGTAGCGCAACCGTCACGCAACGCTCCGTTGAAACTCCAGGCGAGGCGGTTATGCTCGCGCCAGCGTTCTCATCGCGGAGACGCGATCGCAGTGGGGGCGGGCCGACGGTCCAGCAACGCGCGTATGATCACCGGGCTGGTGCGCATCCTGATCGTCTGCCTGCTTGCAAGCTTGTCGCGCGACTGCATCGCGGCCGAGGGCAAGCGGCAGCGTTCGATCCTGGTTCTTGAAGAAGCCGATTTTCGCTCGCCGTTTTATTCCGAGATCTTTGCCGGCATCCGCGCCGCTGCGAAGCAGAGCGGCACGGCTGACACGGTGATCTACGGCGAGAGCCTCGATCTCAGCCGCTTCCCGGGACCCGGCTATGAAGAGAGCGTGGTCGGCCACCTCAGGACCAAATATGCACAGCGGCCGATCGACGTCATCGTTTCAATTGGCGTCACATCGGCGAAATTCCTTCAAAAGCGCAAGCAGGAGATTTGGCCGACCGCGCCAGTCGTCTACGGCTTCGTGCCTGATCTGCCCGAAACGCGCGCGCTGTTTCTGCCCGATACCACCGCCGTCTTCGCCCGCGTGACGCCAGCACATTTGCTGAATGCTGCGCGCGCCATCGTCCCCGACCTGACCCGCGTCGTCCTCGTGGGCGATGCCTGGAAGAATCCGCTGGTGTATGGACATTGGAAGCAGGACTTCGCGGCCATGATGCCGGGCCTCGAAGTCACAGATCTCTCCGATGCCGTGCTGCGCGACGTCCGCAAGCAAGTCGCTTCGCTGCCCGACCGTTCCGCGATCCTGACCTCCGCGATGTATTCCGACGGCGAAGGCACCTATTATTCCCCGGCGTCGGCGCTCGCGCTCGTCGCCGAGACTGCGAACCGTCCGATCGTCATCACGTCCGACACATTCCTCGGGCGATCGGGCGTCGGCGGCTTCCTGCTGATGCCGGAGATCATCGGACGGGAAGCCGGCGAAGTCGCCATGCGGATACTCGACGGCGAAGCGCCGTCGAACATCGTCCCCTTCGACGGGGACAACGTGAAACCGATCTTCGACTGGCGCCAGCTGAAGCGCTGGAACGTGAACGAGGCCAATCTGCCCCCAGGCAGCGAGGTACGTTTCCGTGAACCGACCTTCTGGGGGCAGTATCACTGGCACGTCACCATCGTTGCGAGCATCGTTCTGCTACAGGCGATGATGATCGCGATTCTGCTGCGCGAGCGCCACCTGCGCTTCGTGGCCGAGGTCGAAGCGCGGCAGCGCATGTCGGAGCTCGCCCACTTGAATCGCCGCGCCACCGTCGGCGAGATGTCTGCCTCGCTCGCCCACGAGCTGAACCAGCCGCTCGCCGCCATCATGATCAATGCCGAGTCGGCCCAGCAGATATTGCGGAATCCGGCTCCCGACCTCGGCGAGATCGAGGACATATTGGCCCACATTCGCCGAGACGATCAGCGGGCCGCCGAAATCATCAGCCGGCTGCGTGCGTTTCTGAAACGAGACCCGACCGTACGGCACGAACTCGACCTCAATGCGATGGTCGGCGAGGTGTTTCGCTTCCTCTCCGTGCAGGCCTTGACGCACGATGTCGAACTCGTGACGGAACCCTCGCCCGCGGATATCCGCGTCAAGGGCGACAAGGTTCAGCTCCAGCAGGCCATTCTGAATCTGGCCATGAACGGCATCGATGCGGTGGCCCATCTACCGAACAAGCGGCGCCGCGTGGTCGGCCGAACCGGTCTCGCCGAGGGCAATCTGGCCCTCGTCTCCGTCGCCGATGCCGGTGACGGCATCCTCGCAGAGAGGGTGACGGAGATATTCAAGCCGTTCTTCACGACCAAGGCGCAAGGCATGGGCATCGGCCTGTCGATCGCCCATACCATCGTCGAAGCGCATGGCGGGCGGATCTGGGCCGAGAACGCGCCCTCAGGCGGCGCCGTCTTTCACGTCGCCCTGCCGCTGGCGGCGCCATAGCCGCGATCGCAGGCACCAGCGCCGCCGAACCGGCATCACGCGAACGCCTTTTCCAGCGTCGCGAAGATCACCGCGAGCGACTTGTCGTGCCGCGTCACCGGCGGCACCGGGCGGTCGATCTTCATGAGCTGATAGACCGCCATCTGTGCTGCCCGCACCGAATATTCGACGGTGAACACGACGTCGTCGGGGATTTCGACGAACTGGCTGACGAAAGCGAGGTTGACCGAATTCTTCGGCACCGGCAGCGGCCGATCAGTCAGGTTACGCGGCATGAACATGCTGGTGATATAGGGCATGCGGCAGGGAACGCAGATCGCGTCGTCGAGCACGCTCGCATCGAAGTTCAGGTGGCCGCACAGCTCCTTCAAAATATCCGCGCCGCCGCAATCGGACATCGGCTTGCCGACGAAATTGCCGACGCGGTCGGGATGCAGCGCATAGCCCCAGAACACCTGCACGTTCTTCGGCTGGCCTGCGAAATGCGGCTGGTGATACAGCACGACCGACATCAGCCAGTTGGAATCCTTGAACGTCACGAGGCCGCCGGTGCCGGCCCTGTTGCCGGAGAACGCCTCCATCCGGTCGAAGAACTGCGGATCGCGGCAGGTGACAGTGAAGGACAGCCAATAGGATTCGGGGATCGACGAGTTGAAGGCGGCGGGATTGCCGAACTCGGGACGGCCTTGCGCGATCGTCTCCCACAGCGCCCAGCCCTGGCTCTCCTTCTTGGTGAGGCGCGACGGCGGCTCGGTCATCGAGCCCAGGCTCGAGGCGTCCGTCATCGAGCCGTTCTGGAAGAACACGAGATCGCCGTCCTCGAGCCGGACATTGGCGATGCGGCCGTCGCGGTCGAGCACGAGCTGGCGCACGCGCAAGCGTCCGCCTTCGCTCTCGATCGCCATGTCGGTGACGCGCGTGCCGCGCACGAATTGCACGCCCTGGCGCTTCAGCCAGTCGGCGAGCGGCCGCACGATCGCATCATACTGATTGTAGACGGTGCGCTTGACGCCGGCGAGCGTCTCGATGCGCGGAAACTCGTTCATGAAGCGATGCAGGTAGCGCTTCAGCTCGACCGCACTGTGCCAGGGCTGGAAGGCGAAGGTGGTCTGCCACATGTACCAGAAATTGGACTCGAAGAATTTCGGCGAGAGCCAGTCGGTGATGCGGCTGTTGCCGAGCGTCTCCTCCGAGGCCTCAGTCAGCCTCAGCAGTTCCAGCCGGTCGCGCGCGGAGAAGCCCATATGCGAGACGTCGACCTTGAAGCGGTTGCGGTCGACCAGCCGCGCCTGCGAATGCGCGGGATTCTCCAGGTTGAACGCGATGGTCTCCTCGCGCACGCTGAGGCCGGGACGCTCGAGCGAGGGAATGCTGGAGAGCAGATCCCAGGTGCATTCGTAGTGGTCGGTGGTCAGCATGCGGCCGCCGCGCAGCGAATAGGCGCCGTTCGCGAGCTGCGCGCCGTCGAGACTGCCGCCGACCAGCGGCTGCGCCTCGTAGATCACGATGTCACGCCCCGCCTGTTGCGCGTCGCGGATCAGGAACGCCGCGCCCGCGAGCGATCCAATGCCACCGCCGATGAAATACGCCTTCATGACTTGCCTCGATTGCCACACGAATTTGTCGTGGGCGACATTGCATGCGGAGGCAGCGGCCGAAGTTGCGCTGGATCAAGCGCGGCGGAAGCAGCGTTCAAGAGGACGTGAGCGCGCTCGCGGGGAGAGCCGAAACATTCGCCTTCTTCGCATAGATGTGCTCGATCTCGTCCGCGAAGCGGCGCTCGAGCGCGGGCCGCTTGTTCTTCAGCGTCGGCGTCAGCAGGCCCGCCGCAATGGTCCACGGATCCAGCGTCCACCACACCGCGCGCGGTGCGGCGTAGGACGGGTAGGCCTTCACGGCCGCGGCGATCCGCGCCAGCAGCGCCGCCCGTTCCGCCGCGCCGCCTTGCTGGCCGCGCGCCGCCAGCCTTTCCTTCTCCTCGACCCAGGCCTTGGCATTCAGCACCACGAGCGCGGCGAGGAACGGCCGCTGCTCGCCAACCACCAGCGCCTGCTCGAACAAGGGATCGGCGAGGATCGCGGTCTCCAGATCGACCGGCGCGACCTTCTCGCCGGTGGAGGTGACCAGGATGTCCTTGATGCGACCGGTGATGGTGATGCGCCCGTTCTCGATGCGGGCCTGGTCGCCGGTATGCAGCCAGCCATCGGCGTCCTTGACGCGGCGCGTCTCCTCGTCCTTGTGCCAGTAGCCGAGCATGACGCTCGGACCGCGCACCAGCAATTCGTCGTTCTCGCCGAGCCTGACCTCGACGCCGTCGAGGACATGGCCGACCGAATGCGGATCGTTATCCTCGACGGTATTCACGGAGACCACCGGCGAGGTCTCCGTCATGCCGTAGCCCTGGAGGACGTCGAGCCCGAGCGCGAGAAACAGGCGAATGACGGGCGCCGCGATCGGCGCGCCACCGGACACCGCGACGCGCAGGCGACCGCCGAGCTGCGCCAGCACCTTGTCGGCGACAAGCCGCTTCAGCAGCGGCCAGGCCAGCCGGTCCAGCAGCGACGGCATGGCGTGCTGCTGCCGCGCGTCGAAGCGCCGCCCGCCGACGGCGACGGTGAGATCGAGCAGCGCGCGCTCGATCCAGCCCGCGGATGCCCGATGCTGCATGATCAGCGCGTAGATGCGCTCGTAGATCCGGGGCACCGAGACCAGCACCGTCGGCCGCACATGCTTCAGATCCTCCGCCAGTTGCGGCACCGAGCGGGCATAGGCGACGCAGGCGCCGGCCGCGATCGGGTAGTAATAGCCGCCGGTGCGCTCGAAAGTGTGCGAGAGCGGCAGAAAGGACAGGAAGACGTCGTGCGGCTCGGCTTCGATGCGGCGCGCGATCGCTTTCACATTGGCGACGACGTTGCCATGCGACAGCATCACGCCCTTGGGCCGCCCCGTGGTACCCGAGGTGTAGACGATGGCGGCGAGATCGTGCGGTTCGATCGCGACATCGGCCAGCGGCGCGCTCGCCCCCGGGGCTTGCGCGAGCCAATGGTCGAGCCCGACGATCCGCGCGTTCGGCGTGATGAGCCCGCTTGCATCCGCGCAGACGACGCGCTTGAGATGGTCGAGCGGCTGGCCGGTCGCCACGATCGCCTGCCAGCGCTCCAGGGTATCGACGAACAAGAGCAGTGCGCCGGAATCGACGAGGACGTAGGCGATGCTGTCGGGGTTGTCGACGGCGTGCATCGGCACCGGGACGAGGCCGCGCGACAGCGCCGCCTGGTCCATCGCGATATGCGCCGTGCCGTTCGGCATCAGGATCGCGACGCGCTCGCCGGGCGCGAAATTCTCCGCGGCCAGCGCCCGCCGCCACAGCTCGAATTCGGCATCGATCTCCCGCCAGGACTGGCTGAGCCAGCGCTTGGCACCGGCGTCGAAATGGCGATAGGCCTCCGCCGCCGGCGTCGCCTTGATTCGCCAGCGCAGGAGCTCCGGCAGCGTCTTGATGTCGGCAAGACCGTCTGGTTGACTCGCCTGTCCCGGCATGGCGTTCTCTCGCATCTCGTCGATTCCCAACCATTTGGTGCCTCGACCCTAGGCCGGCCAGTCCTTGCCGCTTTGATCCTCAGCAAGGCGGCCATGCTTTGGAGCGACCCATGACGCGCGACCGCCTGTTTCTGCTGCGGCCCGGTTTCGAGGACCCGGCCTTTCCGGGGCGACTGTTCTATTGCTGGCATTGTGCGCTGATCGAGGGCGTGCTGGCCTCGTTTCCGCAGCTTGCCGCAAAGCTCGAGGTCGAGCGCATCGCGTGGCCGCGCCCGCGGCAGCCGGTGATCGCGCTTCTTGGCAAGGAGAACCAATCGCTGCCGCTGCTGGTATTGGCCGACGGCGCGACATCGCCGCACCAGACCGGCAGCCATCAGGGCCGCGCCTTCATCGCCGACAAGGACGCGATCCTCGCCGCACTTTCCGAACGCCACGGCTTTCCCGATCCGCATCCGTGAGGCGCATCCGCCAGCCGGCATGACCGCTCTCGTGTCCCGTCGCAAAACGAGGGAAGATCGGCATTGCGCGCCGTCCCCATCCCCGCATATTCGCTTCCACGACCCGCGCGAAAGATCCGATCATGCCCCACGCCCTCCCCGCTCTCATCGTCATCGACGTCCAGCGCGCGTTCGACGAATGGGAGGCCGCGGGGAAACGGCGCAACAATCCGGATGCGGTGGCGCGGATCGCCGATCTGCTGCAGGCGTTCAGAACCCGCGGCGCGCCGATCTTTCATATCCGCCATGAAGGCACCAAGCCGAGCTCGTCGTTCCTGCCTCAAAGCTCAGGCTATGCCGTCAAGGACGAGGCGCGCGAGCAGCCCGGCGAGACCGTCATCGTCAAGCGCGTCAACAGCGCCTTCATCGGCACGGATCTGGAGACACGCCTGCGCGCGGCCGGCATCGGCACGCTCGTGATCTGCGGCGCCACCACCAATCATTGCGTCGAGACGACGACGCGGATGGCCGGCAATCTCGGCTTCGACGCGCACCTCGTGCGCGATGCGACATGGACGTTCGACCGCATCGGGCCCGACGGCGACGTGCACGCGGCCGAGGAGATCCATGCGATGACGCTGTCGAACCTCAACGGCGAGTTCGCCCGCATCGTGACAACGCGTGACGTGATCGGGTCATTCGCGGCCAAGTGATGGCAGCAATGTGATCGACGCGATAATGCGACAATAAATCTCACGACGCGCGTTCAAGGGTGCGAATCAAGCACCGCGCACTGCGTCGTTTCGACGCCCGCACTGTCCTGGAACGCAGCCGACGCCCATCTGTTGTCTCACGACATTCAACTGGAGTGATGACATGAAATATCTCATTGTCGCGATGGCGGTCGGAGCTGCGGCGCTTGCCGGCGGATCGGCGGCGAACGCGGCCGGCAGTTCGAGCGCTAAGCAGAGCGCGCAGGGCGGCCAATCGACCGACATTAGCGCGCAGCACCGGCACCACGGCCATCACCATCATTGGCGCCGTCATCACCACCATCACGGCTACTACCGTCCGCACTACCGCAGCTATGGCTACTACCCGCGGCATCACGGCTATTACGGCGGCGGGCCGTATGGATATTACGGTGGCGGCGGCCCGGGCGTGACGTTCAGCTTCGGCGGCGGACGCTGGTGAGACATGAGGCCCGCAAGTGTGCGGGCCTCTTTTCATTTCCGCAGGATCATCCCCGCCGTCTCCGCCCCGCTCGCCAGTGCCGCTTCCACCGTGCCCATGTCGCGGCCGCGATAGAGCGCTTCACCGGAGAACAACACCAGGCCGTCGGCGCCCGCCAGAATCGCCTGCGCCTCGCGCGTCCGCGGTGTCGCCCAGGAATAGGCGCCGCGGGCGAAGGGATCATGCGCCCAGTTGGTCGCCGCCGCCGCCACCAGCTCGCGCGCAAGGTCCGCGCGCGGCAGCTTGAAGATGCCGGCGAGTGAATCGAGCCCGGCCTCGATCAATTCCTGCGCATCGAGCCTGTCCAGCTCCCTTGTGCGCGGGCCGCCGAACCAGCCGGTGAGCACGGCATGCTCGCTCGGATATTGTGTCCACCACACCGGGATCTTCTGTTCGGACAACAGGAAGGTCATGCCTGCGAGTTCACGGTGCCGCTCGCGCCACCATGGCCGCGCGAAGCGCAGCAGGATCTTGATGACATTGCCGAATCCGATGTCATCAATGGCGGCAAGCCTCGTACGCGCGCTCGCCGGCAGCGCCATCTCGCGCAGCAAAGGCAGCGGCACGGTGAGGATCACGCTGTCACAGCCATGTCGATCGCCGCCGGCGCAGCGAACAGCAATCGCGCCGCGCTCCTCCTCGATCGCCGACACCACGCAGCCGAGATGGATGGTGACGCCAAGCCTGCGGCAGTCCACCGCGAGAAAGTCGATCAGCGCGCCATAGCCGCGATCGATGCGCGCCTGCGGCGCGTGCCCGCCATCCATCCATTCCTCGCGCAGCGCCAGCGTCGAGGCGCGCTCGGGGTCGGCCGCGTCATAGCCCTCGACCATCCGCTCGATCGAATGGCGCATCGGCGCATACTCATCCCCGGAAAAATGCCAGCGCAGGAAATCGGCGACGGAGAGATCGTCCTGCAAATCCCTCAGCGCGGCTTGAAGCTCCGCCTCGTGGGGATCGTCACGCGCCTCGCGCGAGAGCCTCGTTCCGTCAAAGCTCCACTGCTCGCCTTCGATCTCCTGAAGCGACAGCCCGGCCTCGCGCAGCAATCCGCGCGTGACCGGCGCCTCGCCATGGACGAATTCGGCGCCGCCCGCGGCGGGATAGCCGAACTCCTCAGCCGGCAACGGATGGATGCGGCCGCCGCAGCGCCCGCGCGCCTCCAGCACCGTCACCTTCCGGCCGGCACGCGCCAGCTCGCGCGCCGCCATCAGTCCTGCCGCGCCGGCGCCGACGATGACGATATGCTGTGACGTCTCGGACATGGCCGGCTTTACCGGATCACGCCTGGCGGGTCGTTCTTGATCAGATAGCGCAGCAGCAGCACACCGCCGCCGAGCTCCCGCGTGCTCTCCAGCGTCATTGCCGCGATCGGCGCGCGCTTGTCGCTGTCCGCCTCCGTCGAGGAGAACACGAAGGGCGCACCCGTGGCGCCATCGATCGCGGGACTGAGGATCAGGTTGAACTCGTCGATCAGGCCGGCCCGCAGGAATGCGCCATTGGCGACGCCGCCGCCCTCCACCAGCAGGCGCTTCACGCCGAGCTCGCGGTGGAGAATGTCCAGCGCCAGCGCCAAGTCGATCTCGGACTTGCCGGCAAAGACATAGGACACGCCCTCGCCGCGGAGCCCTGCGAGATGCGAATCCGGAACGCTCTCGGTCAGCACCACGACGATCGGGTCGCCGCCGATGTCCGAGCGGCCCCAGCCGATCTTGCCCTGCGCATCGAGCACGATTCCATAGGTTTTCGCGTCGCGCCGCGCGAACCAGTTTTCGCGCGGCAGCTTCTCCTTCGTCGCGGGATAGGGCTGGCCCTTGGCGAACTCCGATCCCGTGACGCGGCCGATCACCCAGGCATCGCCGCCGAGCTCCTCATGGATCTTCTCGAACCAGTCGGTGCCCGCCCCTTTCGGACGCCAGCGGCTGGGATGCGTGCGGCCGTCGAGGCTGGAATGCATCAGGCAGATGACGTAGGGCTTCATGCAATTCTCCGGAAATGCGCTTCACACCGCCGCATCGCTCTTCTCATCGCCTCTCGCGCGATCCCTGGCAATCGCCGCCAGCGGATTGAGCTTTGGCGGTGCGACCAGCTGCAGCGTGTTGGTGTCGTGATGATTGAACGGCGCGCCGCGCACGAACAACTCGGTCTGGATCAGATAGGTCCAACTGCCGTCGTCGTTGAAGGTGATGTCGCAGCGGTAGGAATCGGTGCGGAACGCCTGCTCCAGGAAATCGGTCGAGCAGATCCCGTAGGCGGTGTCGCCGCGCTTGGCAGTGACCGAGATCGTCTTGTCGCCGGGGCCGGCCTTGCCCGAGGCCAGCAGCACCTGCCCGCGCGGAATCGCCAGCGTCTGCATGATCAGCCCGGTCGCGGGCTCCCACAGCCAGTAGCCGACCTGATCGTGGAAGGTGATGTCTTCCTCGGGCGTGTTGATGTGGATGTGGTAGCGCAGCCCGTAGAGGAGCTGCGGGCCGTTGGCCTGCGGATCGATCGGATCCATGCGGATGCGCTCGATGAAGGTCCGCCGCTCGGGTCCCTCCGCCTTCGGATTGACGTCGATGCCCTTGTCCGCCTGCCAACGGCCGGCGAGGCGGCGCAGCGGGCCGAGATTGGCAAGGCCGTCCGGCGAGACGTCCTCGGGCTCGGTGAAGATGTCGGCGGGAATGGGGAGCATGGCGGCCTCGCGGGAAATTGCAGAGGCAGCCATAGCACGGCGGCGCGAACCTGGCGCGTGCTCAGGCCTCACAATCGCGAATGGACACCGGCGTTGCGCGCGGAGCGATTGTCGGGCTTTCTGGAAAGATCGTGCGTTGCTGGTCGCGGTAACGTCCTCGGAGGACAGGCGGGTCGGCCCACATCGGCCGAAGCGGAGTCGAACCTGTTCGATTCGACTCCGCCGCCAGAACGCTTAGTGGCGATGGTCGCGCAAATCGGGCTGATTGCGGTGGTCGCGGACGATGGTCTGATTGCGATGGTCGCGCACGACGGGCGGATCGCGATGATCGCGCACGATCGTTAGCGCGCTTGCGGGGGTCACCGCGCCCGCCAGGGTGATCGCTGCGAAAGCCACGAGGATGAAATTGCGCATGAGTCTTTTCCTTTGCCTGGTGGATCACTGCGAACCACCTGACGCAAAGCTAGATCGACCCGCGAGGAAGTTATGTGTCACGCCTCACGCGCGGACGATCGATGCGCTGGCGGCGGCGTCATCCGATCGGATGAGCTCAGCCCCTTAAATCACCGACCTGCCGGCGTCAGCGACGAGCCGTCAAGCCGCCTCGGACACCGACTTCGCGCGCTGCTCGAGCACACCGATCGTGGAGACGAGATTGTCGCGCCGCGCGCGGAGGTTGGCGGCTAGCAGCGGATAGGTCGGCTGCTGCACGTCGAACACCCCGGCTCTGGCTTCTTCCTCGAGAATGTCGGTATTCAAGAGCCGAACGCGCCACCACAAATCGGCGATCAGCGCATCGAGCCGGAGCTCGCCGGCAGTACCAGAACGGGACATGTCTTGCATCGCTTGCCTCAACCTGAAACGGGCCTCGCCGCCGAGGCCTGACTTTGATCATGACTGAGCAAGCGGAGTGCCAGGGCCGGACCGCCACGCCCGGCAGGCGTGGGGAACTCGCAACAATGCGCCTCCCGGGGTGATCCAGCGGCTGTCCGCGGTCGTTGTCTATCCGAGAGGTCGCTTGTCGAGGCGCTATGATCGCTGCTATCCCGGCTTTGAAGATGCCGATCCGGGCTGAGGCCGGTTTACCCCGGAGGGTGCCGGCGCGGCTGTCGATTGGTGCGAGCAAAGGGCCAAAGGCAAAGGTGGATTGGGCTGATTTGATCGGACGGGTCGCCGCTGACGGCGACCGGGAGGCTTTCAAGCGGCTGTTCGAGCATTTCGCGCCCCGCATCAAGGGGCTGATGCTGAAAGCCGGTTGCAGCTCCGACGAGGCAGAAGAGATCGCTCAAAGCACCCTGATCGCCGTGTGGCGGAAGGCGCATCAGTTCGATCCTGCGACCGCGGGAGCGCCGGCCTGGATCTTCACGATCGCGCGCAATCTACGGATCGATTTGTTCCGCCGCAGGGCGCGGATAGACCGTTTGCAAGCCGGTTCCGAGCTGCCGGACGAGCCGGATCAAGCCGAGCCGGCCGATATCCTGATTTCGCGCGGGCAGGATGCGGCGCGGATCGCGTCGGCCATCCAGCAGCTCTCGGCGGAGCAATCCATGGTGGTGAGGCTGTCCTTCATCGAGGAGAGGCCGCATCCCGAAATCGCGAGCGCGCTCGGGATTCCGCTTGGGACGGTCAAATCCCGGATCAGGCTGGCGATGAACCGGTTGCGAGACATTTTGGACGAAGAAGCATGACGATCAGCCATCATCCGCCGGAAGATCTTCTGGCCGATTTCGCGGCCGGCAAGCTCGAAGAAGCCCATCATTTGGTCGTCGGTGTGCATGTGTCCGGCTGCGCGCGCTGCGCCCGTTTCGTGCAGGCCGTCGAGCAGCTCGCGGGGGCGGCGCTCGAGGAGGTCGAGCCAGCAGCGATCGCACCGGATGCGTTCGATCGCGTGATGTCACGAATTCACGAGGCTCCGAAGCAGATAGCCGCGCCTCCGCTGGCGTCGGCCACCGATGACGATGTTCCACCGGCCTTGCGCAAATATCGCATCGGCAAGCGTCGGCGGGTCGCGCCCGGTCTCAGCCTGCGGCCGATCGAGCTCTCCGGTTCGGGCACGGCGCGCGCCTTCCTGCTTCGGTCAGCGCCGGGCTCGCGGATGCTCGAGCATACCCACACCGGCACCGAGCTGACGCTCGTGCTCGAGGGCAGCTTCAGCCATGAGGGCGGACGCTTCGGTCCTGGTGATTTCGACTATGGCGACGACGAGGTCGATCACCGTCCCATCGTCGGTGACGAAGGTCCTTGCCTCTGCCTGGTCGCGATGACCGGCGACTTGCGCATGAACGGTTTCCTCGGCCGGTTGATCGGGCCCTTCGTGCGGCTCTGAACTGCTGCTCCCTTTACCGTCAGGTGATCCGGGCCCGCGCTCGGAGCGTTTCGTAAGGAAACGCAAGGGAGAGACAGGACATGACCTGTTCGGGCCTGGCCAATCGGGCGCAGAGCGAGATGTTGCCCGGACTGCTGGGACGCGTCTCGGCAGGCGAGACACGCGCCTTCGCAGAGCTTCATACGATGACCCGCGGCAGGCTGCGCAGGATTGCGCTGGCCGTCGGGACGGCGCCGCACGATGCGGACGACATCCTGCAGGAAAGTTTCCTGAAGATCTGGCGCAATGCGGCTCGGTTCGATCCCGGTCGGGCGTCGGCCATGACCTGGATGGCTGCAATCGTCCGTCACACCGCGATTGACCATCTGCGGACAAGGCGGCAGCCCAGTGTCGAACTGGACAAGGCGCTCGCGGTCCCCGCAACGGCCGGGCTGTCACCAACCGAGCACTTCGACTACGCCAGCGCCGAACCCATTGCGCTGGGCGCATTGGCCCGCTTGCCGGAAGATCGCCGCAGGCTGGTCGCACTGGCCTATCTCGAAGGCGAGAGCCGCGCGAGCCTGTCTCAACGCTTCGGCGTGCCGGTGGGCACGATCAAGACCTGGCTGCACCGAACCATCTTGTCGGTGCGCAAGGATTGCCTCAGCGCATCGGCTGCGGCTTGAAGCCGGCGAGAACGTGGGCATGGACGCAGAGATTATTGAATTTCCCGAGCGTGGGCGCGAGAACCGGCTTGTCTCCTCGACGGCAAGGCTCGAAGCGATCGTGAGAGAAGTCGAAAGTGTCGTCGCGCACGAGCCTGCGGCCGGTGTCGATCGGCTGCTCGCAATCATGGAGCGCATGGGCGATCAACTGGTCGAACTCGCGAGCCTCTTGCTCGACGAGCCGACAAAGATCCAGGCTCACGAGACCTTCAAATCCTTGTCCGACAAGATCGCGGAAACCAGAGAGGCGTTCGAGCTGCTCGAAGGTCGGAAGCAGTCGGACACGACGGCCCCCTGATGCAAGGTCATGCGGTCGCGCCGACTCAGTGCGCCAGCTTCTGCGCGACAAGAAATCCGATCCAGGCACTGAGGCCGGCGAGACAGGATCCCCAGCACACGTCAGCGAGGGTCAGTCCGGTCGACCAGTTGCGCAGCGTCGCCTGGTTGGTCAGATCGTAGGTCGCATAGGTGAAGCAGCCAAGTAGCAGGCCGGATGTGAAAGCGCGCAGCGCGCCGCCGTCCTGCTGCGCCGGCAGCACGGCAAACCAGATCAATCCGAGGGGATACAACACATAGAACGCGGCCGCGGCCGGCAGGCTGGGCTGAGCCCGCAACATATCACCCAGCACGGGTCGATACAGTCTTTCGACCATGATCGTCAGCCAGATCATGTCGACGGCAACGAAGGTCACGGCCACAGCCAGGTAGGTCAAGAACAGATTCATGTCGCGCGTCTCGTCGCCCTGCAGCCGGCTGATCGGCCGCCCGTCAGATTAACGCTCCACAATCCGTTGCGGATCACATCCGCCACGCATTCGGTTTGCCGACCCAGCTGGCCGGCATCGCGGCGGCCTCGACACTGTTCATCGCGAAGCCTGCCGCGGCGGCCATGGAAAGAAGGCGCTCGTGCGCGCCTGATATCGGCGATAGCGCTCGCCGCGCGATCGCAGCATCTGCTCTTCAAGCGGCGGGATGCCCGTCACGTGGACCAGGATCCAGTACATGATCGCCGGCGCCGCCAGGCTGGCCCAGCCCCATGCATATCCCGGCGACAGCGCCATGACCGGATAGGCCAGCCACCCCAGCCATTCGAAGAAATAGTTCGGGTGACGCGACCAGTTCCATAGGCCGACATCGCAGACCTGTCCCTTGCTTGAGGGGTCGCGTTTGAAGAGCCGCAGCTGCCGGTCCGCCATGGCCTCGCCGACGACGGCAATCAGGACGATGACGATGCCGATGTAGTCCTGCAGCCGCAGCCCCGGCGCCGGAGCGTGCGCCGCGAGGAACACGGCGAAGGGGAGCGGCAGCGAGACCAGCGCCTGTGATTGCAGGAAGAAGAACATCCGGCGCGGAGCATCCGCTCCCCATTCGCGCGCATAGTTCGCATATCTGGGATCGTCGATCCCGGCTGCGGAGCGGCGCGCAATGTGCGTGCCCAGCCTTACCGACCAGAGCAGCACAAGCCCGGCAACGAGCGCCTGGCGGCCCGGCAAGGAGCCGGCAAGCGGCCACAGGGCACCTGCTGCACCGACGAGACCGCACGAATAGGACCAGATCGCGTCGACCCAGCCGGAATTGCCCGTGCGCTGCTGGACGACCCAGGCCAGTCCCATCAAGAGACAGAAGCCCAGCGCCATGCAGCCGATCGCCTGAATATACGGAAGGATCATGTCCTCACCCAAATTGACCCTGTCGATACGTCATGTCCGGGCTGCGGTTTCACCCCCGGCGCCAGGCTCGGGCGAGTGATCCGCGACCTCCCGCCGAACGTTTCCTGAGGGTTGCTTGGAGGGCCGTAGCTGACGGTACCGCAGTGGGGGCGAAATAGAATGCGTTTGGCCGTGATCGGGACGGGAATTGCCGGCAATGCCGCCGCGTGGCTCCTGTCGAAACGTTACGCAGTCACCGTTTACGAGCGCGAGCTGCAGCCGGGTGGGCATAGCCACACCGTTCGCGTCGACTATGACGGTGAGCCCATCGATGTCGATGTCGGCTTCATCGTGTTCAACGAGACCAACTACCCGCAACTGACGTCGCTGTTCTCACATCTCGGCGTGAAGACCGTCGAGACTTGCATGAGCTTCGCCCTGTCCGCCGACCACGGCCGCTTCGAATGGCGCGGTGGCGGCGAGACCGCCCTGCAGACGGTCTGCGGCCTGTTCGCGCAACCCCGCAACCTCGCATCCCCGTCATATTTCCGCATGCTGGCCGAGGTCGCGCGGTTCAACAAGCAGAGCGTGGCCGATCTGCGCGCCGGCCGGCTGCATGGCCTGACCCTCGGCGAATATCTGCGCCGGCAATCGTTCGGGCCGCGCCTGTTCTCCGACTATCTCGGTCCGATGGGGGCGGCGATCTGGTCGTCTTCGTCCGACGACATCCTGTCGTTCCCGGCGGAGAACTTCGTCGCCTTCTTCGACAATCACCGTCTCCTGCATCTCGATCGACCGCGCTGGCGCACGGTCGAGGGCGGCAGCCGGCGCTATGTCGACAAGCTGACCACTTCGTTCAAGCACAATATTCGGCTAGGCTGCGCGGTGACATCGATCGACCGGACGGGGCATGGCGTGACCGTCCGCGACAGTCATGGCGGTATAGAAACTTACGATGCGGTGGTGATGGCTTGTCACAGCGACCAGGCCTTGGCGACGTTGTCGGACGCCGACGCCACGGAGCGTTCCATCCTTGGCGCCATCAGATATGCTCCGAACACCATTTATCTGCACCGCGATCCCAGTCTCATGCCCCGGCGGCGTCAGGCGTGGGCCTCCTGGAACTTCCTGCGCTGGCCGCGGCAAACGCCTGCCCCGAACGACGTCGCGGTGACCTATTGGATGAACCGGCTGCAGGGGATCGACGAGCGCAGACCCTTGTTCGTCAGCCTCAACCCTCCCTTCGAGCCGGCGGCCGACCTCACGTTCGGACAATTCACCTTCGCCCATCCGCAATACGACATGGCTGCGTTCGCGGCGCAGCGAAAGCTGCCCGCGATTCAAGGACGCCGTCGAACCTGGTTCTGCGGCGCCTGGACCGGCTACGGCTTTCACGAGGATGGCCTGCAGGCCGGCATTTCCGTTGCCGAGGCACTCGGCGTCGAACTTCCTTGGCGTCAACCGGATCCGGCCCTGGCCGAGGCTGCCGAGTAAGGCGATGGTCCGAACCACACCAGCCGAAACTGAGACTGCGACAGCGCCCGCCGCGCTCTATTGGGGAAAGGTGATGCACGCGCGCTGGCGCCCCGTGCAGCACAGGTTCACCTATCGCGTGATGAGTCTGCTGATCGATCTCGACCGGCTGGGCGAAGCGGATCGCCAATCCCGGCTGTTCGGCGTCAACCGAGCGGCCCTCTTCAGCTTTCACGAGCGCGACCACGGCGACGGCAGCGGCGCAGGCCTCAGCGAACACGCCCGACAGCTCGCGGCCGACCACGGCATCGACCTGTCCGGGGGCCGCGTTCTCCTGCTCTGCTATCCCAGGGTCTTCGGTTACGTGTTCAATCCGCTCTCGGTCTACTTCTGCTATGGCGCGTCCGGCACTGTTGCGCTGATGATCTACGAAGTCCGCAACACCTTTGGCGAGATGCACTCCTACGTCCTGCCAGTGCAACAGGACAGCGCGGGCCCGGCCATCCGCCAAAACCAGGCGAAGGCATTCTACGTTTCACCCTTCATGGAGATGGAAACGTATTACCGTTTCAGCGTTTCTCCACCCCAGCAGGATGTGAAAGTCAGGATCCTGCAGAGCGGCGCGCAGGGCGCGATGTTTGCGGCAGCATTTTGTGGGCGACGCCGCGCCCTGACGAGCCGCTCCCTGCTGGCGGCGCTCTTTGGAATGCCTTTCCTGACCTTGAAGGTCATCGCAGCCATTCACTGGGAAGCGATGCGGCTCTGGCTGAAAGGCGTTCCGTACGTGCCTCGTTTGAAACAACGCGAGATCTGAACCATGGACCTGGCAGCCAGCCATCCCGCCGTTCAATTTGATGGCGTCCCGTTCTTCGCCCGCGTGGCTCTGCGCCTTGCATCACAGCTTCGCTGTGGCACCCTTCATGTGCGTCTCCCCGACCAGAGGATGGTGACGTTGCGCGGGCAGCTGCAGGGTCCGTCGGCCACGATCGAGCTGAAGAACTACAGGTTCGCGCGCAGCCTCGTCATCGGTGGCGACATCGGCATGGCCGAGGCCTACATCCGGGGCGACTGGACCACGCCCGATCTCGCTCAGCTTCTCTACGTGTTCTGTCTCAACGAGGAGCTGGTCGACAGCGCATTCGCCGGGAATATGCTGGTTCGCCTCTGCCGGCGAGCGCTCCATCGCCTGCGCCGCAACACCAAGGAAGGATCGCGGCACAACATCCACCAGCATTACGATCTCGGAAACGAGTTCTTCTCTGCATGGCTCGATTCCAGCATGACCTACTCGTCGGCGCTGTTCTCGTCCGAGACGACCGATCTCCCTGCTGCGCAACATCACAAATACGAACAGCTGGCAAAGGCGATCGAATTGCAGCCCGGTCAGAGCGTGCTCGAGATCGGATGCGGTTGGGGTGGCTTTGCCGAATTCGCCGCCAAGACTTACGGCGCCAGGGTTTTGGCCCTCACCATCAGCAAGGAGCAGCATGATTTTGCCCGCCGCCGGATCCACAAGGCCGGGCTCGCCGAGAAGGTCGAGATCCGCTTGCAGGATTACCGCGACCAGGAGGGCCGCTTCGACCGCATCGCCTCCATCGAGATGATCGAAGCCGTCGGCGAGCAATTCTGGCCTGCCTATTTCAATCAGCTGAAGCAGCGGCTGAAGCCCGGCGGACTTGCCGGCATCCAGGCCATCACGGTTCACGACGAGCTCTTCGGCAGCTATCGGCAGCGGGTCGACTTCATCCAGAGATACATTTTCCCGGGCGGCATGCTGCCTTCGGCCGCCATTCTGCGGACGCTCGGCGAACGTTTCGAAATGCCCATCGTTCGCGAGCGCATGTTCGGGCAGGACTACGCCAGGACGATCTCACTCTGGCGCGATAGCTTCAGCCGGGCCTGGATCGACTTGACCTCACTGGGATTCGACGAGCCCTTCCGCCGGATGTGGGAATATTATCTGTGCTACTGCGAGGCAGGCTTCCGGGCAGGGAAGATCGACGTCGGGCACTTCGTGTTTGCACGGCGGGGGTAAGGGGGAATCGTGCGCCCGCTGGGCTGCTAAAACCCCGCCGCCGGCACCGTCAGTGGACGTCCGCGTATCGCCCGTCCCGCAATGTCCTTGCCGCTCTGGGTGTCGTCGGTCCAGGCCGCGAAGGCCACTTCCTCGCTTGGGCCTGAAGCCGCGGCAACCGCGAGGCTGAAGCGGTTATGGCCGGTGGACGTGTTGAACTGGACGACCTTGCCCAGCGGATCCTCGGTCGAGAAAACCCGCGCCTTCACGTTGGTGGTGGCGGGCTGGTCGACGTTGAGCTGGACCCAGCCGATCAGGAAGCGTCCGCCCGAGAGCGGCGAGAGGGTCGGCCAGGTCGCCTGGATACGTTGTTCGCTGGTCGAGACGAGGTGGAGATTGGCGGGCGAACCGTCGGCCTTGTATACGTCAGCTTCCACGACGATCAGGGTGCTCGCCGTGGCGTCTTCGCCGAAATCGTTTAGATGCGCGATGACGAACTGGCCGCCGTCGATCGCGGCCATGGCTGCCGCGGTGGTCGTCGCGGGCGTGATGTGCTCGCTGCCCACCGCTCCCTTCGCGTTGAAGAGCTGATAGCGGATATGCAGGGGACCTGTGATCCGCGCCCGCCATCCGATGACGACGTCGCCATTGGTCAGGCACGCCACCATCGGGACCTTGTGCAGCCCGGCGGTGGTGTTGGCGCGAAACTCGGCGCCGATCCTGCTTCCGTCGGCGCCGAAACGTTGCGCGCGGATGCGCTGGTCGGCCCGCTTGTCCGCCCAGACGACAATGAAGTTTCCGTCCTGCAGGCGCGCAAGAGCGGGCCGGATCAAAGGCTCGACCGGCGACGTAGAGACCTGGATTTCCGGTCCCGACAGCGTATCGGCATCGAAGATACGAAGCTTGAGCTGGGTCGGCGCCGTCGCGGCACTACCGGCCGCCTGCTCGTTCCAGGCCACAACGAAGCCCGATCCGTACTCCACGGTCACGGGAAGCTGCCGCCGCGGTCCCGGCAGCGTGGGCAGGTTGATCAGGATCTGGTCGCTGCTCTTGGCACCGCCCGCACCGAACATCTGGCCCTTGATCGTGTTGTCGCTGTGGTCCTCCCACACGACGACGAATTGGGTGCCCTGAAGGCCGCACACGCTGGGCTGGCTTTGATCGCCGGCTGTGGTCGTGTTGATCAAGACCTCGTCCATGGCGTTTCCCTTCCTCAATCCAAACGTGATGAAAAGCGCGGGGCCGACCGAAAGTTGGGACTATAACACGAGCGCTTGCGGCGATCGCAATTGAGCAAGGGGGCAATGTGGCCCATGGCGCGCAGGTTCGGCGGGCGACGAGCGTTGTCGCCCTATGTCTACGAGCATTTCCATTTGAGGCTGGGCATCAACGTGGGGAAGCGACAGCGCCCGCCTGGATGCGGTAAGGACTTTCCGCGCTGCTGCGAACCATAGTCGGTGCCGGTCGGCGACCTTCACGCGTTCGCTGGGGGATGAGCGTGGCTACGCTACGCGTAACCGAAGCGTGGTGCCCAGGGGCGGAATCGAACCACCGACACTGCGATTTTCAGTCGCATGCTCTACCAACTGAGCTACCTGGGCGTGCTCCAAGAGAGGGGCCAAAGCCCATCGAGCGGGCGGTTTATAGTGGGCCGGAAGCGGCCTGTCCACCCGGCTTCGCCAAGAGGCTTCGCCGGGCGCGGCCCGGCTGTGCACAAGCTCGCACCGGCTCGCCGCGGCTGGCGCGCGGCATTACGACCGCTCAATCAAGACATTGATAATATTTAGCTATTCTACGTCATCCACTTCGTCGTCGCGGCCGGGGATGACGTAGGAGCCTTTCAGCCATCGGTTCAGATCGACGTCGCGGCAGCGCGAGGAGCAGAACGGGCGGGTGGCCTCTGACTGCGGCTTGCCGCAGATCGGGCAGGTTTTGAGCGGGCTGGCGGGCTTTTTGTCCATGATGTCGGCAGCTTGCAGGGGAGTGAAAGGGTTCAAGAGCCTGTCGGCAGACGGGTTCCCCAGATGGCGGCGCATCGGCCCCGTCAGGCCATTCTACTGTGCATGGGGTTGTTTTCGCGATTTTGTTGGGCGGCGGCTGGCCGGCTCACACCGCAGTGGTGGCGTTGAGCCAGCCGAAGCGGATTGGGAAACCTTCACCGCCGAGCAGCGTCGTGGTCTCGTAGAGCGGCAGGCCGACGACGTTGGTGTAGGACCCCACCATCTTCACCACGAAGGAGCCGGCGATGCCCTGCACGGCGTAGCCGCCGGCTTTGCCGCGCCATTCGCCGGAGCCGATATAGGCCTGGATGTCGTCTTCCGAGAGACGCTTGAAGCGGACGCGGGTCTCGACCAGGCGCTGGCGGAAGGCCTCACGCGGCGTCACCAGCGTGATCGCGGTGTAGACGCGGTGGTTGCGACCCGACAGCAGGCGCAGGCACTGCGCGGCTTCGTCGACCAGATTCGCCTTGGGCAGGATGCGGCGGCCGACCGCGACCACCGTGTCGGCGGAGAGGATGAAGGCACCACGCAGCTCGTCGTCGAGCTGCACCGATTTCAGCGCCGCATCGGCCTTGGCCCGCGCCAGCCGATTGGCGCAGGCGCGCGGCAGCTCGCCCCGCTTCGGCGTCTCGTCGACGTCGGCCGGCCGGAGCGCGTCCGGCTCGATGCCGGCCTGGTTGAGCAGCGACAGGCGCCGCGGCGAACCGGAGGCAAGTACGAATTTGGGGCGGCCAAGCATCAGGTGATTTGGGGGATGAAGCGGGGGTGAATTGCGCGCGGAACCTATCGGAAGGGGGCTGATTTCACAACCCGGGAACCCGAGGTTTGGTGATTCGAGGTTTCCGACATCCGTGCCCGCGGTCTGTGACGCCGGTGTTACGGGAGGTCTCGCGTCCCGGACGCGGCGCGGCATGAAATGCTGCGACGCTGAGCCGGGACCCACGGCTTCCCACCTGGAGGTGAGATGTGCCCCGGCTCTGCAGCGCCTCGCGAAGACGCGCTGCGCTGCGTCCGGGGCACGCGCGCTATCCGCTGGCGGCACCCACCTTCGCGAACCGCCGGCGGATGCGCATCGAGAGCTGGTCGCAGACGTCGCGATAGGCCGCCAGCTTCTGGTCGCGGCTGCCCTCGATGGTGGTGGGATCCTGCGTCGGCCAGTATTCGACGTCGGCCGCGAGCGTCCGCGTCAGCTCGAGCGCCTTGTGGTGCGCCTCGGGCGAGAGCGTGATGATGAGGTCGAAATTCAGCCCCTCCCAGTCCTCCAACTCCTCGAAGGTCTGCGGCTTGTGGGCGGAGATGTCCTGGCCGAGTTCGGCCATCACGGCGACCGCGAAGGGATCGAGCTCGCCCTTTCTCGCACCGGCCGACTTCACGTAGAGGCCTTGCGGAAACATGTGCTGCAGCAGACTCTCGGCCATCGGCGAGCGCACGCTGTTCATCGCACAGGCGAACAGCACCGATTGCGGATCGCGTGCGCGTGGCGGCGCCGCCATCGCGCTTAACCCTTCCAGTGAAGGACGGTTATGAGCGTGAACAGCCGGCGCGAGGTCTCGAAATCGACCCGCACCTTGCCCTTCAGCCGCTCCTGCAGCGTGCGCGATCCCTCGTCATGGATGCCGCGACGGCCCATGTCGATGGCCTCGATCTTGTCGGGGGTCGCGGTGCGGATCGCCTGGTAGTAGCTGTCGCAGATCATGAAATAGTCTTTCACGATCCGCCGGAACGGCGTCAGCGACAACAGATGCGCGACGACGGGCGTACCGTCCTCGCGGCGGATGTCGAACATCAGCCGGTTGCCGGTGATGCCGAGATGCAGCGTAAACGGGCCCTTGCCCTCGGCGCCATCGGGCGCGAACAGGTTCTGCTCGATCAAATCGTAGATCGCGATCGCACGCTCGTGCTCGATATCGGGCCCGGAACGGCCGATCGACTCTTCGTCGAGCGTGACGCCGACGATGCGATTGTTGGAGTCGTCCTGTTCGGGCAGCTCTGTCATGACAGATTGAGGCGCAGTCCAATCGAACGCGAATGGGCGTCCAGCCCCTCCGCTTGTCCGAGCGTCATCGCGGCCGGTCCCAGCGCACGCAGCTGGTCGGGGCCGCATTTCAGGATGGAGGTGCGCTTCATGAAGTCGTGCACCGACAGCCCCGAGGAGAATCGCGCCGAGCGCGCCGTCGGCAGCACATGGTTGGAGCCGCCGACATAATCGCCGATCGCCTCGGGCGTATGGGCCCCAAGGAACACCGCGCCCGCATTGCGGATCTCTGAGGCAAGCGCATCGGGATCGACAGTCATGATCTCGAGATGCTCGGCGGCGATCGCATTGGCGAGCGGAATGCTGTCGGCAAGGCTCTTCACCATGATGATGGCGCCGAAATCGGCCCAGGACGCGCCGGCGATCGCGGCGCGTGGCAGCGTCTTCAACTGCGCCTCGACCGCCTTTTCGACGTCGGCGGCAAGGCGCGCGGAATCGGTGATCAGGATCGACTGCGCGCTGGCATCGTGCTCGGCCTGCGCCAGAAGGTCGGCGGCGATCCAGTCGGCATTGCCGGTGTCGTCGGCGATCACGAGCACCTCGGAGGGACCTGCGATCATGTCGATGCCGACCTTGCCGAACACCAGCCGCTTGGCGGCGGCGACATAGGCATTGCCGGGGCCGACGATCTTGGCGACCGGCGCGATGGTCGCGGTGCCGTGCGCCAGCGCGGCCACGGCCTGCGCACCGCCGACACGGTAGATCTCGGTGACGCCGCCGAGATGCGCGGCCGCCAGCACCAGCGGATTGAGCTTGCCGTCGGGCGAAGGCACCACCATCACGAGGCGCGAGACGCCGGCGACCCTTGCGGGCACCGCATTCATCAGCACCGAGGACGGATAGGCCGCGGTGCCGCCGGGCACATAAAGGCCGGCGGATTCGATCGCGGTATAGCGCCAGCCGAGTTCGACGCCGAGCGCGTCGGTGAAGCGTTCGTCCTGCGGAAGCTGGCGGCGATGGTAGGTCTCGATGCGGTCGCGCGCGAGCTTGAGCGCATCCAGCGTCGCGTCATCGCAGGCCTTCACGGCGGCCTCGATCTCCGCGGCGGTGACGCGCAGGCCGGATGCATCCAGCTTCAACCGGTCGAACTTGGCGGTGGCCTCGAGCAGGGCCGCGTCGCCGCGCCTGGCGACATCGTCGACGATGGCGCGCGCGGCGGCCTCGACGTCGGCCGAGACCTCGCGTTTGGCGGCGAGGAAGGCCGCGAATCGCTGGTCAAAATCGGCGCTGCTGCGGTCGAGGCGAACGGGCATGTCTGGCTTGATGTCTGGCTTGGCTTCTGGCTGGTCTTTGGGGCGGGTTGGCGCACCAGGTCCCCTGCTCAATGGCGCGGCGGGGAAGCGGCGTCAACCCTTGCGGGCTGCCGTTCTGGCGCAGGCCTGAGCCGGTGCCGCTGGTATACAGGCCGCCTCAACCTTCCCCCTCGATCTCCAGCCCCGTTCCCAGCGTGTCCGCCCCGAGATCGGTCAGCTCACATTCCAGGCATTCGACGTCGAGCCGGATGGCACCGCCTTCAGCGAACAAAAGCAGGGCACTGCCGGCGGGCTCCTCGTCGCGCCCGTCCCTCGGGTGAAACTCGATGCCGACGAGGTCCAGGACCTTGTCGGGAGCATTGAGGTCGATGTTGCGCGACTTGCAGGCGAGCACGCGGTCGAAGCGGAGCGCCGCAACCAGCCGGCGCGGCTCGGCCTCGCCCTCCAGCGTCTGCTCCCAGTCTAGCCGGCTCATTCCGACCACAAGCCGCTTCTCGCTTTGCCGCCAGATGATGTCGGAGGCATGGACACGGGCGTCCTGGACGTGGGTCGAGATCACGGCGAGATCGTCGGCGTCGAGCGCGATCAGTTTGAGCTGGGGCGACATCGCCGACGCTTCTCCTTCGGACATGGACAGGGCTCAACGCGTGCAGGCCCTGAAATTTCCGCACAAACTAACGGGCCGGCGGCCTAGAGGCTATTGATATCCTCCATCTCCAGCACCTTCCGCGGATACCCCTCCCGGACGACGCGGATCATGGCGCGGCCGATCTGCTCGGTCGAGGTGACGAGCGAAGGCGAGAGCCGGCGCAGCACCGACCAGAGCGGCCAGGTCGCGGTATAGACCGCCTGCACCCAGGCGGTCTTGGAACGGGCGCCGTGCAAGGGCTGGATCGCGCCGGGCCGGAACATGTAGGCCGCCCTGAACGGCAGCTTGAGCAGGTCATTCTCGGTCTTGCCCTTGATCCGCGCCCACATCCGCGATCCCTGCTCGGTGGAATCGGTGCCGGCACCGGTGACATAGGTGAAGACCATCTGCGGGTTGAGGCGTGCCAGCATCGTCGCTGCCGCGAGCGTGAGGTCATAGGTGAGGTGGCGGTAGCGCTCCTCGCTCATGCCGATCGAGGAGACGCCCAGGCAGAAAAAGCAGGCATCGAAGCCGGTCAGTTGCGCTTCGACCGCCGAATAGTCCAGGAAATTGTCGTGGATGATCTCGACGAGCTTGGCGTTGCGCACGCCGGTCGGGCTGCGGCCGACCACGAGCACACGGCCAATTCCGGGATCGATCAGGCATTCGCGCAAGACGCCCTGCCCGACCATGCCGGTCGCGCCGAAGATGATGACTTGCATCGGAACGTCCCCCACGGGCTCGCGGCTCATGCGGCGGCCGCGATCTCGTCGAACGATACACCGGTGAGCGTGGCCGAGACATCCCAAAGCATGGCGGCGGTGGCAAAGTCCTTTGCGTGCGGCATGATCCGCGCCGGTCCCGGTGCCCCCTTCATTTCGTAGAATCCGGTCGGACCGTAATAGCCGCCGGGCTCGGCTGTAGGCGAGGTCGCCGCGAACAGGGTGGGCAGCGCGCCCTCGGCGGCGGACTGGCTGAACAGCGGCTGGAGCAGCCGGCCGATCCGCCACTGGAACGTGTTGGCGCCCGGCCCGTTCGCAATGAGGTCCGTGCGCGCAAAGCCGGGATGCACCGCGATGCTCTTCACGCCCCAGCCGGCCGCGAGGCTGCGACGCTGCAGCTCCAGCGAAAACATCAGCATCGCGAGCTTCGACTGGCAGTAGGCGCGCCACGGACGATAGGAATGCTTGGCTTGCAGATCGTCGAAATTGATCGCGCCGGAGCGGTGCGCGAGGCTCGAGAGATTGACGACACGCGCCGCCTTAGCGCGGCGCAGCTGCGGCAACAGCCGCGCCGTCAGGACGTAGTGGCCGAAATAGTTGGTGCCGAGCTGCATCTCGAAACCATCCGCGGTCTGTTGCCGTTTCGGCAGCGCCATCACGCCGGCATTGTTGACGAGGAGGTCGAGCTGCTCGTTGCCGGCGGCAAAGCGCCTGGCGAAATCGGCGACGGAGGCGAGGCTGGCGAGGTCGAGATGCTCGTAGGCGATCAGCGCATTGGGAAACCGTTCGCAAATGCCTTCGATCGCCCGCAGGCCCTTTGCGTCGTTGCGTCCGGTGAGTATGACAATGGCACCGGCGCCCGCCAGCGCCATCGCCGTCTCGTAACCGAGGCCGCCCGTCGCTCCGGTCACGACGACCGTCTTGCCGCTGAGCGAGGGGATGTCTGCCGTGGTCCAGTCGGTCATGCCATGTCTCCGTTCGGGGCTGGAATGAGGCCCGCGGCCTGTCTAAATGTGCACTGAGTGCAACTTTGCAAGAGGTGAACCGATTTGAAGGCTTCGAAGGTTGCCCGGAAATTGCCCGCGGGCGGAAAAGCCCCTGATGTCACCGGCCTGCGCCAGCGCAAGCAGCAGGAGACCCGCGCGCGGCTGACCCGGGCGGCAATGACGCTGTTCCTGGAGCGCGGCTTCGAGGCCACGACCATCGACGACATCGCGGCGGCGGCGGAGGTGTCGCGCCGGAGCTTCTTCCATTATTTCGCGTCCAAGGAGGACGTCGTCACCGCCTGGCAGGAGAATGCCGCCAGCGCATTGACCGCCGAGATCATCGCACGGCCTGCGGACGAGTCCATGCTGACGGCCGCGGAGAACGCGATCGCCGCGGCGATCAAGCGGATCGATCCGGCGGAAACCGCGGCGATGTCGCGGCTCAAGCGCGACAACCCCGCGCTTCAGGCCCGCGACCAGCTCAAATACGAGAAGCTCGAGCGCGCGCTGGCCGACGGGCTCGCCCAGCGCGGGCGAAGCAAATCCGACCGGCTGAAGGCGCGGCTCGTCGCCATGATCGCCACCGGCGCGATGCGCGTCGGCGGCGAGAGCTGGATCGGCGACGGCGCGCGCGAGAAGCCGGAGGCCTTCGTCAAGCGCACCTTCGATGCGATCCGGGCGATCTTGAAGTGAGCTTCCCTAACCTTCTCCCTTGCGGGAGAAGGTTAGGAATCGCGCGCCCCTATTCCTTGAAGAACGCCAGCAGGTCCGCGTTGATGGTCTCGGCGTGCGTGGTCGGCATGCCGTGCGGGAAGCCCTTGTAGGTCTTCAGGATGCCCTTCTTCAGCAGCTTGGCCGAGAGCGGGGCGGAATCGGCGTAGGGCACGATCTGGTCGTCGTCGCCGTGCATCACCAGCACGGGCACGTTGATCTTCTTGAGGTCCTCGGTGAAGTCCGTCTGCGAGAACGCGACGATGCCGTCGTAATGCGCTTTCGCGCCGCCCATCATGCTCTGGCGCCACCAGTTCTGGATCACGGCTTCCGAGGGCTTTGCGCCCGGACGGTTGTAGCCGTAGAACGGACCTGCGGCGATGTCGCGGTAGAACGCCGAGCGGCCGGCGGCAAGTTGCTTCTGGAAATCGTCGAACACGCTCTTGGGCAGGCCGCCGGGATTGGCCGCGGTCTGCAGCATCAGCGGCGGCACCGCCGAGAGGATCGCGGCCTTCGCCACCCGGCTCTCGCCGTGGCGCGCGATGTAGTGCACGACCTCGCCGCCGCCGGTGGAATGGCCGACATGGAGCGCGTTCTTGAGGTCGAGATGCGCGGTCACCGCCGCGAGGTCGTCGGCATAGTGATCCATGTCGTGACCGTCGGCGACCTGCGCCGAGCGTCCGTGGCCGCGGCGGTCATGGGCGACGACACGGTAGCCGCGCGTGACGAAGTACATCATCTGCGCGTCCCAATCGTCCGACGACAGCGGCCAGCCATGGCTGAACACGATCGGCTGTCCGCTGCCCCAGTCCTTGTAGAAGATCTCGACGCCGTCTTTGGTGGTGATAGTGGGCATGTTGGGGCTCCTTTGAGTGAAACGTCATTCCGGGGCGCGAACCCGGAACCCAGAGATTGTTGAATCGAGATTCTCAGGCGCGCGATTGCGCACCGGAGTTCATCGCTGCGCGATGCCCCGGAATGACCAGTGAATGCGCCGCGCTTGAGAATCGCTCAGGCAAACGCCATCGGCTTGAAGCGGCGCCAGGCGCCGATGGTGAGCACGACGAAGAACACCAGCACGATGCCCTGCACCGCGGCGAACACCGGCCCCGACGGCGGCGCCGGCGCCACTGCCGGTGCGAGCGCGGCGAGCGCCGGCACTTTGAGGAACGACTGAATCACCAGCACGAAGACGTTGAAATAGAGCGAGATCATCGCGGTCACGACATAGACCGGACGCCAGACGCCTTTGAGCTTCATGCCGTACAGCGCGACGCAGGCGACGGCGAGCAGCGCCAGCGAGATGATGCCGATGATGTGCGAGGGCAGCAGCTTCTCGAACGGGAACAGGAAGCCGGTGGCGCTGGTCAGGATCGTGAACGCCAGGAAGATCGCGGTGAGGCCCGGCATCGGCTTCGAGCCGAGCAGGCCGAACATCACGACGAGGCCGGCGGCGATGGCGATCAGGCTGATGACGACATGGACCAGCGTGAAGGCGGGTAGACTCAAGCCAAGGACCATGACATCCCTCCTACTCTCCATTGAGATTCAGGAGAGTAGTATTACGGCCCTCATGGGATTGCCACCTGCGTTGACGTCACAGGCACGTGCGAAGCCATGCGTCATCGTGCGAATCGACAAACGCATGGCTGAATTTTTTGCACCGCTGTCACAAACGACAGCAGGCTGTTGTTTGTAGCCCGGATGAAGCGCAGCTTAATCCGGGGTTCTCGCGTGTGGATGGCGCTGTCCCGGATTGCGCTACGCTCCATCCGGGCTACGAGCTCTCAGGTTTCGACGAAAGTCGAATCGAAGTCTCACACTTCCTTGGTGTCGAAGATCAGGAGGTCGGCGCCGCCACTGGCGAATTTCGGCACGTCGCCTGCGGCCGCCTTGCCTGCTTCGCTGCCGAAGGCCTTCTGGATATCGCCCACGCTGTCGAAGGTGAGGATGGCGACGAGATGAACTCCGGAGGGACCGGCGGGTGAGCCGACCGTGCCCGTGCTGACGGCGTATTTCTTCAGGCCGGGAAGTTTCTTCGCGAGCGGGATGTGCGTTTCGGCATAATGCTTGTCGAAAGCCGCAGCATCCTTGGGCGTCTTGTAGAGCACAACGAGTTCAGCCATTCCTAGTCCTCCCGTTAAGCGTTTTGTTTGTCAGTCTCAGATCCTCATGGTGAGGAGATAGTCTGCAGTTGGCGGCACGATGGCAAGCCTCATTCGACTTGCCATTCGCTTGAGTTCTCGTTGCCTAGAGCCTCGTTCCGCTTCCGACGGAATCGGAGCGAGGCTCCAGATTCTTGTTTTGACGCGTTTTCTCGACGCGAACCGGAATCCACTTCGCTCGAAAACGCTTTTAAAGCGCCGGTTTTGCGGCATCGCCGAGATAGCCGTGCAGGGAGGCCACGACCTGCGCGCCCTCGCCGATGGCGCCGCCGACGCGCTTGACCGAGCCGGAGCGGACGTCGCCGACGGCATAGACACCGGGCACGGAGGTCTCCAGCGGCGCCACGAGGCGGCCCTGGTTCTGCTCGGACTGCGCGCCCGTCACGACGAAGCCGCCGCGATCGAGCGTGACTCCGCAGCCCTCGAGCCAGGCGGTGGCGGGATCGGCGCCGACGAACAGGAAGAGGTTGCGGATGTCGGCAGCATCCTCGTCGTCGGACAGCCGGCTCTTCCAGCGGATGCGCCGCAGCAGCGCGGCCTCGTCGCCCTCGAGCGCGGTGATCTCGGTGTTGAACATCAATTCGATGTTCGGCGTCGCTTCGATGCGCTCGATGAGATAGCGCGACATGCTGGCGCCGAGACCGCCGCCGCGGATGATCATCAGGACGCGCTTGGCGTGTCCCGACAGGAACACGGCCGCCTGGCCTGCCGAATTGCCGGCACCGACCAGGGCCACCTCCTCGCCGGCGCAGAGCCGCGCCTCGATCGGCGAGGCCCAGTACCAGACGCCGCGTCCCTCGAAGGTGTCGAGCTTTGCGATCTCGGGACGGCGATAGCGCGCGCCGCTCGCGACCACGACCGCACGCGCGCGCAGGGGATCGCAGCCGTCGAGCGCCACCGCGAAGGCGCCGTCCTTGCGCGTGCAGTCGAGCGACTTCACCGTCACGGGGATCATGATGTCGGCACCGAATTTCTGCGCCTGGGTGAAGGCGCGCGCGGTCAGCGCCTGGCCGGAGATGCCGGTGGGAAAGCCCAGATAATTCTCGATGCGCGCACTGGCGCCGGCCTGGCCGCCGAAGGCGCGGATGTCGAGCACGGCGACCGACAGCCCTTCCGACGCCGCATACACCGCGGTAGCGAGCCCGGCCGGTCCGCAGCCGACCACCGCGACGTCGTAGATGCGGCCGTCCTTGGCGCCGCCGATCATGCCGATGGCGCGCGCAAGCTCGGTCTCACTGGGGTTGCGCAGCACTGTGCCATCAGCGGCGACGACCAGCGGCCAGTCCTCGGGCTTCGGCGAATAACGCGCGATCACCTCGGCGGCGTCGCGATCGCGCTCGGGATCGAGCAGATGGTGCGGCTGGCCGTTGCGGGTGAGAAAGCCCTGCAACCGCACGACGCCGGCGGAGTTCGACGGTCCGATCAGCACCGGACCGCCGATGCCGCCCTGGATCAGATTGACCCGGCGCAGGATCAGCGCGCGCATGATGCGCTCGCCGAGCTCGGCCTCGGCGACCAGCAGCGCGCGCAGCCGGTCCGGCGGCAGCAGCAGCGTCTCGACATCGCCCTCGGCGCGGCCGTCGACCAGCGCCGGCTGTCCCGAGAGCTGGCTGAGCTCGGCCAAAAATTGCCCCGGTCCCTGGTCGATCACCGGCGTGACGTGACCAAGGCCGTCGCGCTGGGTGATGGCGACATGGCCCCTCAGCACGACGAACATGCCGGGACCGGGCTTGCCGGTCTCGAACAGGAACTCGCCGTCCTGATAGAGGCGGACTTCGCCGAAATGCCTGATCCGCTCGATCTCGGCCGGCGTCAGCGTCGGAAAGGTCTGTTCGGGCCGCGTGAACCGCGACATCAGCGCCTCACCACCGGTTCGTTGCTGTTCGTCCTGCCCCATGGTCATTCCCATTCATTCCAATGTCTCAAGTGCCGGCTTTCCCGGCGGCCCCCTCATTGAGGGAACCATCGTCGTTTGGCGAGGGCTCAGCGCCTGCGGCGCGTTCGCGCGCCTGCAGCTTCCGCCGCTTCAGGTTTTCGCGCAGCGCCGATTTCAGGCGCTCGTCCCGGGACGTCTTCGCCTGGCGCGCGCTCTTCTCGCTCTCGTCCATCATCACGGGGTCCGATACTGCCGTCGGCGATACCATGCCCAGAGATTGCGGCAGCTCAAGAGGCTCCTCGCGATCCGATCGTGCGAAACTCGAAATGGACCGAATCCGGTCGCGTGGCCACCTGGCCAGTTGGCGGGGGAGGAGCGGAACGCGAATCGGCGGAAAGCCGGTAGTTTCGAGCCGAAATGCGCATTTTGGCCCCGATATCGGCCCGATTTTCTCGTTTTGACCGGCCGAGCAAGCTTGCACAGGAGGGGGGCTTGTGGCAGATATCGGCCCGCTTGGTAGGCCCTCGGGCGCCCGATTCTTCACCAGCACATGCTGCCGTAGCTCAGTGGTAGAGCACTCCATTGGTAATGGAGAGGTCGACAGTTCAATCCTGTCTGGCAGCACCATTCTCTTCCCCGATTGACGCGAGCCGTCTGCGCCTGACCAGCGAGCCGCCAACTTTCCACGGATGCCATCGTGATCAAACGTTCCCTGCCCTATGAAGGACTGCTCCACGAGATCGTCGAGCATAACGGCGTGCTCTATCTCGGCGGCATCGTCCCTGAGGATGCTGGGCTCGACATGGCCGGCCAGGCCGATGATGTGCTCCGACAACTGAAGACATTGCTAGAGGGGGCCGGCTCCGATCTCTCCTGCGTTCTGCAGGTGACCATCTTCATGGCCGATCTCTCCGACAAGGCGGCGTTCAACGAGGTGTGGAAGCGCTATTTCACCGCGGACCAGCTGCCGGCGCGCGCCGCCATTGGCGTTGCGGATCTCGGCAAGGGCGTCAGGCTGGAGCTGACGGCGACCGCCGCCCGTCGCTGACCGGCGAGGCGCGATCGTCGGTCATTGTGATGTCCACACATGAAGCAGCATTCTCGCGGCTTGAAGCGCCCGAGTTTTGCTCGTTTCCTTGACCCTCTTCCTCGAAGAGGGTGCAGGGAAGGCCGGGTGCCGACAGACACCCGCGGTCCGCTGCGCGAAATGCACACACAGGAAGAACCGCACAGCAGCATACAGGTGACGCCGATCACTCGGCCTTCCCTGCGCGATGGTCGGACGGCTTATGCCGTGCTCTCCCGGGAGCCGAACTTTCCTTTGGCCTCCCTCGCCGTTCGAATTGGATGATGCCGTCCACCCGGTTGGGCTCGCGCGCATCTTCGATCCGGCTTGACCGTAGCAACGACGGCCAGGACCACACGGTTTTGCCGTACGCACGGCCCGCCATTTCGCCGCAGTATTTCCAACCCCGTCGACGGAGCTGCGAAACTTACAGGCGAGACGAAGCCTAGCAGCGCCGCTCGTCTGCACGCGGCCACGGGCTCACGGGGACTACCCGCCCTGCCCGCACCTCTCATGCCGACGCTGCCGCGTCCACCGCAAACCCGGCTCGCGATCAAGACGACCTCGAGATCGCCCCTCTTCAGTGAGCCGGGATGGCCGACACATACGCCAAAACCGAATTTCGGTAAAGTGGAATATTTTTGCGGGAGGGACTTGACGGGGTTTCGGTGTTTTGCCCGACGGGTCGCGATCGGGGCCGCAGGTAAGGTTAATTGTTCCTTTCGATTGTCGGTAAAGTTTTATCTATTATTCTCTTTGCCGTGGATGATGAATTCGGGGCTTCGATAGTGCTTGCGTTTTGCCTGATCGTGATTGGGACTGCGTTGCTTCTCTCCGGCATTGTTGCCTTCGGCTTTCATCGAAACTCGCTGCACTCGATGGCGTTGCTGTAGCCGCATCGGGAGCGCTGGCTCTACGCGTGATCAATTGTCGTTATCCGCCGCGCGCCTCGCGAACCGCTCGTCCGCGCGGCGCAGGCGCCGGCACAGTTCGCGGTTGATGTTCTGCAGGACGATCACATAGGCGTGGATATCGGCCTTGTAGCAGGCGTAGAGATTTTTCGCGGTCAGCTCGTACAGCACCGTCGGCATTTCCGCGACCACCGTGGCTGAGCGGTTCTGCATCTCGATCAGCGTCATTTCGCCGAAGAAGTCGCCGCGCTCCAGAACGGAGATCGGGATGACGCGGCCCGTATGCGTCCCTTTGCTCACCGCGAGCCGGCCGGATTTGACGATGAACATCGAACGTCCCGGCTCGCCTTCCGCCACCACGGTGTTGCCTGCCTCGAAGCGGCGCTCGACCAGCATCGACATCAGGAGATCGAGGCTTCCGTCCGGAAGGCCGCCGAAGAACGGCGTCGCGAGCAGGAACGCTTTCAGATCGGGGGCCGTGACGGTCATGGCGCGAGGATATGCCGCGTCGCCAACCGCGACAAGCAGTGCGACGTAGCCGGATGGAGCGCAGCGTAATCCGGGGCTGTCGGCCGCGGGTACAGCGGTCCCGGATTACGCTTGCGCTCCATCCGGACTACGGGCTCTCCCCGCGCAGCGTCCGTCGCTTTCGCCAGACCTGCAGATCGATCATGACCTTTGCGGTGGCCGCGACGACCAGCACGCACAGCACGGCCTTCGAAACCATCTCCATGGTTCCTTCGATGAGGAGGCAGTGCACCACGCTGCCAACGACGATGACGATCGCGAGCGGCATGTGAATGAAGCGCCAGGTGCGCGGCCGCAGCTCGAAGCGACGGCGCAGGGACGCGAGCAGCGCGACGATGAAGATGGCCCACATCGCGGTGACGCCGAAGGGCGAGAACGGCGTCGGCGAGGCGTAGGTCAGCGCGTCGATCATATCCGGCGGGCTGGTGATCCAGAGGCCGGCGACGTGGATCACCACGGCCAGCAGCAGCGCGCCGCCGACCCAGTGATGGGCACGCCGGCCGCGATAGGCCGACAGCGGCGCCAGACAGCCGCCGATCAGCAGCGGCTGCACCAGCACGAGACCGAGCGCGGCGATGCCGGCGAAACCGGCGAGGATGTAGACCGGCCCGCGCCAGGCGAGCTGCTCGCTCGTTGCTGCAAACCCGGTCGGCACGCCGATGGCCACGGCAAGGGCGACCCAGATCAGGATCACCCGCGGCGACTTCCACCCCGTCATCCGCCGGCCCGGTCAGGCCGGCTGCAGTACGAAGTGCGCTTCGAGACTGGTTTCCTTGGCGCTTCGCATCACCGGCCGCAGGAAGACGGCCTTGAACTCGCCGCTGTCATAGGCGAGGTGACCATGCGGCTGGCCGAAGATCGGAATGATCTGCGGCATCTCGAGCCGGAACTTGCCGTCCTTGTCGGTGAGCGTGGCGCCGTGACTCTGCGGCTCGTGCTCCTGGCCTTCGACCGTGTGCGCCCAGATCTGGATGCGCTGGCCGGCGAGCGGCGCGCCGTCACCGGCGCGGCGCACGGTGCCGCTCATCCAGAAACCGCCCTTGCCGATCCGCTCCACGACCGCCGCGCCCTTGCGGTAGTTGTTCGCGCCGCCGGACATCGACTCGGTCGGAGCGAGGCCGTCGGCGCGGGCGGGCAGAACGAGACCGGGCATGCCGGTTGCCACAATACCGGTTGTCAGGACCGCCCCGCCGGCGACGAGCAGGTTGCGGCGGTTGAGTACGGTGGTCATATCGGTTCCTCCTGGCGGTCGGCGCGATCGCGCGCCGCAAGATGATCTCTCGTGCCCGGGACACGGGGATCGCCGTGCGATGGCTACGCCAAGCTACAACAGCAGGCGCCAAACTCCCAGTTGCGACGAACGGCACCTAAGGTCGCAATAACAGTGTTGTGAACGGGCGCGCGAGGCACTTAAGCACCCCTCCCAGGATGCTTGGAGCGGTGAATATGATGGGTTTGGCAAGTGCTCTACCCATCCTACGCACCGACACTACATGTGGTGGCTCAGTTCCTCCTCGCCGGTATTCCTCATGATCCCTTTCTCCGTGCTCGACCTCGCGCCCATCCGACAGGGCGGCGACGCCGCGCAGGCGTTTCGTAACTCGCTCGATCTGGCCCGGCATGCGGAAGGCTGGGGCTACAAGCGGTTCTGGCTGGCCGAGCACCACAACATGACCGGCATCGCCAGCGCGGCAACGTCCGTGGTGATCGGGCACATCGCGGGCGGCACCAAGACGATCCGCGTCGGCTCCGGCGGGATCATGCTGCCGAACCATTCGCCGCTGATCATCGCCGAGCAGTTCGGCACGCTGGAATCGCTCTATCCCGGGCGGATCGATCTCGGGCTCGGGCGGGCGCCGGGCACCGACCAATTCACCGCACGGGCGCTGCGGCGCGACCTCGCGACGAGCTCCGAGAACTTTCCGCACGATGTGCTGGAGCTGCAGGCGCTGCTCGGCGAGGTGCAGCCGAACCAGGCGATCCGCGCCGTGCCCGGCATGGGGACCAAGGTGCCGCTGTGGATTTTGGGGTCGAGCACCTTTGGCGCGCAGCTTGCCGCGATGCTCGGCTTGCCGTTCGCCTTCGCCTCGCATTTCGCGCCGCAGATGATGATGCCGGCGCTGCGCGAATATCGCGCGCGTTTCGAGCCGTCAGCGCAGCTCGACAAGCCCTATGCGATGGTCGGCGTCAATGTCTTCGCCGCCGATAGCGATGATGAGGCGCGGCGGATGTTCTCCTCGCTGCAGCAGGCGTTCATCAATCTGCGCCGCGGCACGCCGGGCCCGCTGCCGCCGCCGGTCGACGACATGGACGCGCGGTGGTCGCCGGCGGAGAAGGCCATGGTCGGCCAGTCGCTGTCGTGCTCCGCGGTCGGCTCGCCCGATGTGGTCGAAGCGAAGCTGAAGGCGTTGATCGCCGAGACCGGCGCGGACGAGCTGATCGCCACCGGGCAGATCTACGACCACGATGCACGGCTGCGCTCGTTCGAGATCGCGGCCGAGGTGCGGGAGAGGTTGGGGGCGCAGCCGGGGGCGTGAGCGCAATCGGGCGCCGACGAAGGTGCCCCTCCCCCGCTTGCGGGCCTCTGGGGCCCTAATCCGCAAACCCGAACAACTTCGCCGGATTGTGCACCAAGATCTTTTCCAGCTCGGCCTGGTCCGCGACGTAGCGGTACATCAGCTCGAGCAGGTCGGCATCGTTCGGTGGCTGCTTCACCGACACCGGATGCGGCCAGTCAGAGGCCCAGACGCAGCGATCGACAGCGGCCTCGATATAGGCGCGCGCGATCGGGATCACGTCGTCGTAGGGCGCGCCTGTCTTCGAGGTCTTTTCGCCGAGCGACAGCATCACCCAGAAATTGCCCTTGGCAAGCAGCTCCAGCATCTTGCCCAAATTCGGATCGTTCCTGCCGGCCTCGGGATCGGGGCGGGCCATGTGATCGATCAGCACGGGGACGTCGAGATTCTCGTATTTGGCGACGCTCGACATGATGCCGTCCTTCTCCGGCTGGATCTTGGCGTACCAGCCGAGTTCGCGGATGCGCGCGATGGCGCGGGCGAAATCGGCGTCCGACAGCACGGCGCCGAGTTCCTGACGGAAGCTGAAGCGCGCGCCGCGCACGCCGGCGTCATGCAGCTTGGCAAGATAAGCATCGTCCGCTTCCGCAAACACAAGCGCGTTGGCACAGCCGCGATAGTTCGGGCCCATCGCGGCCAAGCCGTCGAGCACGACGGCATGATCGGCGCCGTAGGTCGTGGTCTGCACGATGATGCCGCGCTCGATGCCGAGCGCCCTGTGCATGCGCAGCGCCGCTTCCCAGGTTGCGGTCGGCATCCGATAGGCCGCACCGGGGCGTTCCGGATATTTCTCGATCGGACCCAGCACGTGAAACTGGCTGTCGACGGTCTTCGGCGGCGGCGCCTTGCTGGGGCGGCGCGGGTTGGGATCGAACGGCAGATAGGTCGGCATGCCAAAACTCCTTCAGTCGATCACGGCGGTGAAGTCGCAACTGACCAGTGCGCCGCCATCCATATTGTCCATCGGCAGCGCGTGGCGCGCCGGGCGCGAATGCTCGTCCGGAAACATCTTCAGCCACTCGACATTGACGGGGCCGCGGTTGCCGCGGTCCTTCAGCCACACCGTCATCTTGATGATGTCGTCGGTGGTGCCGCCGGCGGCTTCCACCGTCGCCTTCATATGCGCGAACATATTGGCGCATTGGGCGTCGAGACTCTCCGGCATCGCGTTGGTCGCGGGATCGCGGCCGAGGATGACGCCCGACATCACGAGATTTCCGATGCGGCAGGCGTTCGGGATCGGGTTGACGTGCTTGAAGCCGCCGATGTGGATGCTCTTGCGCCGTTTTTGACTTGTCATTGTGCGCTCCCTCTTATGTGTTGGTTCAGACGAACTGGCACGACACTGAGCCGAACGGGCCGTAGTCGGCGTGGAACGTGTCGCCGCGCCGGATGTCGACGGGCCGCGTGAACGATCCCGCCAGCACGACCTCGCCAGCCCCGAGATGCTCGTCATGCGGCGCGAGACGGTTGGCGAGCCAGGCGATGCCGTTGGCGGGATGGTTGAGCACGCCGGCGGCAAGCCCGGTCTCCTCGACCTCGCCGTTGCGGAACAAGAGCGCGCCGATCCAGCGCAAATCCGCGTCCATCGGGCGGAACGGCCGGCCGCCGAGCACCAGCGCGGCATTGGCCGCATTGTCCGAGATCGTGTCCATGACCTTGCGCGTCTTGCCGGTCTCGGGGTCGACGCGGTGCATGCGCGTCTCCAGGATTTCCAGAGCCGGCGTGACGTAATCGGTGGCGTTGAGCACGTCGAAGATGGTGCAGTCGGGCCCCCGCAGCGGCGCCTTCAGCACGAAGGCGAGCTCGACCTCGATGCGCGGCGCATGGAAGCGATCGAACGGAACAGGCGTGGCATCGGCGTAGAACATGTCGGCGAACAGCACGCCGTAATCGGGCTCCGAGATGCCGACCGCGTTCTGCATCGCCTTGGAGGTCAGGCCGATCTTGTGGCCCTTGACGATGCGGCCGCGGCCGAGCTGGAGTTTCGTCCAGGCGCGCTGGACGGCGTAGGCATCCTCGATGCTGAAATCGGCATGCTCCTTCGTGAACATCGGGATCAGCGTCTTGGTCCGCTCGGCCTCGTCGAGGCGCGCGGCAAGGCGTTCGATCGTGGCGGCATCCAGCATGGTCTACTGTTCCGTCGCGACAATGTTGCTGAGCACACCGATGCGGCTCGACTCGACCTCGACGATGTCGCCGGCTTTCAGCCAACGCGGCGGATCGAAGCGCGCGCCGGCGCCGGTCGGCGTGCCCGTGACGATCAGGTCGCCGGGCTTCAGCGTCGCGAAGGCCGAGAGATAGGAGATCAGGAAGTCGAACGGGAACATCAGCCGCTCGGCCGTGTCCTGCTGCCGCACCTCGCCGTTGACGCGCGTGGTGATGTCGTGCGGTCCGCGCGGATCCAATTCGTCCGACGTGACGATCCACGGGCCGATGCTCCCGGAGCGATCGAAATTCTTGCCCTGCGTGACGTTGAACTTGCCGTGGCGCAGCCAGTCGCGGATCGTGCCCTCGTTGCACAGCGTCATGCCGAAGATGTGGGACCACGCATTCTCGCGCGGGATGTGCCGGCCGCCCTGCCCGATCACGATGACGAGCTCGCCTTCGTAGTCGAGCTGGTCCGACACTTTCGGCTTCTCCAACGGCTGGCCGGAGCCGGTCATCGAGGACATGCTGCGCACGAACAGGCTGGGATATTTGGGCAGGTCTGAATTGTCCTTATATTCGGCGTTGCGCTCGGCGTAATTGACGCCGATGCACCAGAGCTTCTCCGGCGCCAGCACCGGCGGCAGCAGCACGAGCTTGTCCAGCGCGTAGTCAGGCTTTTGTCCGGCGATGGCTTCCTGCGCATCGGCCAACCCATTGCCCGCGATCAGCGCCCTGACGTCCGAGAAGTCGCGGCCGATCCGCCTGGTCAGGTCGATCACGCCGCCGTCGACGGCCGCGCCGTAACGCGGCTCTCCGTCCACGAGATAGCTCAGGAGTCGCATTGTCATTCCTCCGATGATGTCGAGGCGTCCTGGCCGGTGACGGGCCTGCGCGCTCAGTCTTTCGATTTGGGAGTCTGGAACACCGTGTTCAGCGTCACGATCTCGCCGAGCCGGGCGTAGCGGGGGCCGCCGATGCGCGCGATGGGGTCGAGCGCTTTGGTTTCGACCTTGCCGTCATTCACGAGGCCGTCGCGGATGTGAAACATTACGACCTCGCCGACGATGAGCCGGCTCTTGGCGTCACCGAATTCCAGGCACTGCCGGAAACGGCATTCCATCGCGACCGGCGCAAGGCTAAGCCGCGGCACCTTGATCTGCTCGCTCGCGATCGTCTCGAGCCCGAGATGCGCGACCTCGCTGATCTCAGGCGGATGCTCGACCGACGAGTCGTGCAAGGCCTGCATCAGCGGGGTGTCGGCGATGTGGATGACGTATTCCTCGGTGTCGAGGATGTTGTGCGCGGTGTCCTTGTAGTCGGCGCCCTTGCGGCCGACGCTGATGGCGAGCATCGGCGGCTTCTGCGAGACGAAGGTGAAGGCGCTGAAGGGCGCGAGGTTGAGCACGCCCTTGGCTGACAGGCTCGTGACCCACGCGATCGGGCGCGGCACCACGATGCCGGTCATCAGTCGGTAGATGCGCTCCGCGCCGAGCTCGCCGGGATCGATCCGCATCGATCAATCCGCCCTGATGTTGGCCTTGCGCACGACCGGAATCCACTTGGCGTCCTCGCGCTCGAGATAGGCCTTGAATTCGTCCGGCGTCATCGGCGTGGCTTCGCCGCCGAGTTTTTCGAATTTGTCGACCACGGCGGGATCTCTGAGGATCGCGACCAGCGTCTCGTGCAGCTTGTCGATGACAGGCGCCGGCGTGCCCGCGGGCGCGAACAGGCCGGTGAAGGTCTGGCCGTCGAAGTCCTTGTAGCCGAGCTCGGCGAAGGTCGGCACATCCGGCAGCGACTTCAGGCGGTGCGGTGAGGTGACGGCGAGCGCGCGGAACAGGCCGGCCTTGATGTGCTGCAGGCTGACCGTGAGCTGGTCGAAGGCGAACTGCACCTGCCCGCCGAGCAGATCGTTGATCGCGGGCGCGTTGCCGCGGTAATGCGCGGTGACCCATTGCAGGCCGAGGTTCTCCTGCATCAGCTCGCTGAGCAGATGGTTGGTGGTGCCGGGACCGGGCGATGCCATCGTCAGCTTGCCGGGCTCGCGCTTGGCGAGCTCGATGAATTCCTTGAAAGTGTTGGCCTGCACCGACGGATGCACCTCGAGCACCAAGGGCGTCATCGAGATCGTCGAGATCGGCATGAAGTCCTTTTTCCAATGATAGGCTTCGCGCTTGTTGATCTCGGTCGCGAACAGCACCGGACCATTGGCGCCGACGAACAGCGTGTAGCCGTCGGGCGCCGATTTCGCGAAGGCTTCGCCCGCGATCATGCCGCCGGCGCCGGCCTTGTTCTCGATGATGAAGGGCTGGCCGAGCTTTTCCTGAAGCTTGTCGGCGACGATGCGCGCGGCGCTGTCGACATTGCCGCCGGCGGGATAAGGCACGATCAGCTTGACGCTGCGCGCCGGCCATTGCTGGGCCGACGCGGGCCCCGCCAGCATCGCGGCAGCGGCGGCTATGGCAATCCAGATTAATCTCATGTTAACCTCCCGGCAGCGCTTCCAATTCCACGTCGAATGCCGCTGGTGTCGCCCAACGAAAACGCGGACGGCATCTCGATCGCGGCGCAATCTCCAGATGCGCTCTTGTCCTGTCGAGTGAATTGTGGCGTTCTTGTCCATATTATGGACAAAACAAATTCCGCGAAAGCCGGCCGCGGCACGCTGGTACCGCGACAGGGCGCGCAGGCGATCCGGCGCGCCCTCGCCGTGCTGCGTATTCTTGCCGCAGGCCGCGAGGACGGCGTGCCATTGGCCGAGGTGATCCGGGCGACCGGTCTCACCCGCCCCACCGTGCATCGCATCGTCCACGTGCTGATCGAGGAAGGCATCGTCGAACGGCACGAGCGCAGCGGCCGTTACGCGATCGGCAACCAGGTGCCGGAACTGGCGCTGGCACGGCCGCGGCCGTCGCGGCTGCTGGTCGCCGCCAATCCTTCGCTGCGGCGCGCGTCCGCCGAGATCGGCGACACGCTGTTTCTGACGGTACGAACCGGCAACGATACGCTGTGCGTCGACCGCAGGATCGGCATCTATCCGATCCAGGTGCTGTCGATCGAGGTCGGCGCGCGCCGGCCGCTCGGCGTCTCCAGCGCGGGCGTCGCCATCCTCGCCGCGATGCCGGCGCAGGAGGCGCGAAAGATCGTCGCAGCCAACGAGAAGCGGTTCGAGGCTTACCGGACCGACACGGCGACGGTCCTCGGCGAGATCACCGCCGCGCGGCGGCTGGGATACGGCATGCGGGAGATCGGCCTCGTGCAGGGCACGAAGTCGATCTCGACCTGGATCAAGACCCCGGATGGGCGGCCGGCCGCGGCGATGACCGTCTCCGCGGTCCGGACGAGGCTCGGCCCGCGTCGCGAGCAGGAGGTGGTGGAGATCCTGCTGCGGGAGGCCAAGATCATCGAGCAGGCGATCGGGGGATAACCCGCGCTGTCAATGGCTGACGCCGCGCGCCGTTTTGTGGCAAAACGACCGCCTCGCGACCGACCCAACGAGGCCATGTATGCCCGCGCCGAAACCGCCTGCCTTCGAGACCCTGAGCCTGCATGCGGGCCAGCATCCGGATCCCGTGACCGGGGCCCGCGCGGTGCCGATCTACCAGACCACGTCCTACGTGTTCCAGGATTCCGATCACGCGGCCGCGCTGTTCAATCTGGAGCGTGCCGGCCACATCTATACGCGCATCTCCAATCCGACCACCGGCGTGCTGGAAGAGCGGCTCGCCGCGCTCGAAGGCGGCGTCGGCGCGATCTGCACCGCGAGCGGCATGGCCGCGCTGCATCTGGCGATCGCCACGCTGCTCAACGCCGGCGACCACATCGTGGCGTCGAGCTCGCTCTATGGCGGCACCATCAACCTGTTGGCGCACACGCTGCCGCGCTTCGGCATCACCACGACGTTTGTGAAGCCGCGCGATCTCGACGCATTCCGCAGCGCCATCAAGCCGAACACCAGGCTCGTGATCGGCGAGACCATCGGCAATCCCGGCCTCGAGGTGCTCGACATTCCCAAGGTCGCGCAGATCGCGCATGATGCCAAGATTCCGCTGCTGATCGACAACACCTTTGCCACCCCCTATCTCAGCCGTCCCATCGAGCTCGGCGCCGACATCGTCATGCATTCGGCGACCAAATGGATCGGCGGCCACGGCATCGCGATCGGCGGCGCGATCATCGACGGCGGCCGTTTCGACTGGCGCGCATCGGGCAAATTCGCCGTGCTGACCGAGCCCTATGGCGGCTATCACGGCATCGTCTTCGACGAGCAGTTCGGCACGGCGGCCTTCATCATGCGCGCGCGCACCGAAGGCCTGCGCGATTTCGGCGCCTGCCTGTCACCGACCAATGCGTTCCAGCTCTTGCAGGGCATCGAGACGCTGGGCGTGCGCATGGACCGCCACATGCAGAACACGCACCTCGTGCTGGAAGCCCTGAAGTCCAACAAGGCGGTCGACTGGGTGCTGCATCCCTCGCTGGAGACGCACACGGATTATCAGCTCGCCAAGCAGCTCCTGCCGCGCGGAGCGGGCTCGATCATCTCCTTCGGCATCAAGGGCGGACGGCCTGCAGGGCGCAAATTCATCGAGAGCCTGCGCATGATCAGCCATCTCGCCAATGTCGGCGACGCCAAGACGCTGGTGATCCACCCGGCCTCGACCACGCATCAGCAGATGGACGCCGAACAGCTCAAGGCCGCCGGCATCGGCGAGGAATTGGTGCGGCTCTCGGTCGGCATCGAGACCGCGAGCGACATCATCGACGATCTCGCGCAGGCGCTGCGCATCTCGCAGAAGGTCTGACACCATGAAGCTCTCCGTCAACGGCCTCGAGGTGTTCGCCGCCACCGGCGGCCGCGACTTCGACAAGTCGCTGCCCGCGGTCGTCTTCATCCATGGCGCCGGCTTCGACCATTCGACCTGGGCGCTGCACACGCGCTGGTTCGCCCATCACGGCTTTGCCGTGCTCGCGCCTGACCTTCCCGGGCACGGCCGTTCGGCCGGCCCCTCGCTCGGCAGCATCGCCGAGATGGCGGACTGGACCGCGGCGCTGCTCGATGCTGCAGGCGCCGCGAAGGCACATCTGATCGGCCATTCCATGGGATCGCTGATCTCGCTGGAGACCGCCGCGCGTCATCCCGACAAGGTCTCAGCGCTGAGCCTGATCGGCACCGCCGCGACCATGATGGTGGGCCCGGATCTCCTGAAGGCCGCCGAAGCCAATTCGCAGGATGCCAACGACATGGTGTCGATCTGGGGCCTCGGCTTCAACGCCGAGCTCGGCGGCAGCCTTGCGCCGGGCCTGTGGATGCATGGCGGCGCGCAGGCCGTGTTGAAAGCTTGCGAGCCGGGTGTGCTGTTCAGGGATCTGTCGGCCTGCAACGCCTATGCGAATGCGCTTGCCGCCGCCGCGACGGTCAAGGTACCGACGACGCTGATCCTCGGCGAGCGGGACATGATGACGCCGGCGAAGGCAGGCAAGGCGCTTGCCGCCGCGATTCCGCATGCAAAAACCGTCGTGGTGCCGGGCGCCGGCCACATGATCATGGCCGAGCGCCCTGACGAACTGCTGGCGGCCTTACGGAGCTGAAAAGGATCAATCGATCCTCTCGCGCGTTGCGGTGAGACATCCCTGTACATGTTGAGGGAACTCACCCCATGCCAAGACAAGAAGTGATCCGCAAAGCGAAGCAGGACAAGCGCGCGGGCAAATCGGCCAGCACGCAGGCCGGCGAATTCGTCAAGGACGAGATCGACAGGATCCGCAAGGGCAAGCACGGCGCCCGCTCGACGAAACAGGCCATCGCGATCGGTCTCTCCGAAGCACGCCGGGCCGGCGTCGACCTGCCGCCTCCGCGCAAGGGAAAAGCCAAAAAGTCGACGCGCCGCAGCGCCAAATATGCCTACGAGGTCGGCCAGGGCAAACGCACGCCGAAGCGTAGGCCGCGTGTGTCCCGCGCCGTCGAAGGCGTGTTGAAGAAGGAGCCGCGCTCGACCGCGTCGCGGAGCGCGCTGTCGAAGCAAAGCAAGCGTGCCGCGAGCCGGCGAAGCGCCGCGTCGCGTTCGGCGGCCGCGCGCAAGGCCAGCCATACCAAGGGTGCCAAGGTCCGCTCGACCGCCGCAAAGAAGGCTGCACGCACCAGGGCGCGCCGCCGCAGCTGATCAACTGAGACGCCGGCCCCGCTCGGAGAGCACCGCGCGTGCGGCGCGTTCAGCCTCCCGCGCCGAGCGGAACTGGCGGCCTTCGAGACTGTCGAACAGCCGCTCGGAGGAGAAAAAGCGGAAGCCGCGCTGGTCTCTGGTGACGATGCCGGCGGCGCGGTCGTGGATCTCGATGATGTAGGCGTTCGATTGGGCTTGGGACATGACTGCTCGCTCGCCGAGGTCCCGGCGTTCCTGTTTTGAGATTTGTCGTGTGGGCTGTTGCTGGAAGGCGATCAGCAACAACAACAGGCGCCGGTGGCCGCCGAGAAACAGCGCCGCGTCATGCACGCATGCATGTCGTTCGGATTGCGCTGCTGACCGGTTCTCATATGGCGGCTTCGGCTCGAGGAGCAGTTTCTATGCTGCGACTATCGAGCGATCGGCGCGATTGGTCAATGAAATGGCTATCCATATTTGCGATGACGGCGCTGGAGCGCTTCTCCTGCGGCAAGCACCGGCAACTGGATTCATCTCGCGATGAGTTCAACGCGGGGACGCAGTCGTTATGATAGGATTCCAGCAGCCTACAGAACAGAAGAACCGGGAGGTCCAGCGATGACGCATGATTTGAAAGGACGCACCGCGCTCGTGACCGGCGGCTCGCGCGGGATTGGCGCTGCCGTCTGTCGCGCGCTGGCCGCATCAGGCGCGGCGGTGGCGATCAACTGCCGCGAACAGATCGGCCAAGCCGAGCAGCTTGCAGGCGAGATCGTCAAGCAGGGCGGCCGCGCCATCGTCGTTGCCGCCGACGTCTCGCAAGCCGGGGCCGTGGCCGGCTTGGTCGAACGCGTGACAGGCGGGCTCGGACCGATCGACATCCTCGTCAACAACGCCGGCATCGCCATCACGCGCGGCATCGAGGATCTCACCGAGGAGGATTTCGACCGAACGATCCTGGTCAATCTGAAATCCGGCTTCCTGTGCACGCAGGCGGTGCTGCCCTCGATGCGCGCGCGGAAATGGGGCCGCATCGTCAACATCTCCTCGGGCGCAGCGCGCGGCGCTGGCTCTATCGGACCGCACTACAATGCATCCAAGGCCGGCATGGAGGGCTTGACGCGAGGCTATGCGGCGCGGCTGGTGAAGGACGGCATCACCGTCAATGCGGTGGCGCCATCGCTGATCGAGACCGACATGATGAGCGGCCAGCCCCAGCTCGTCAGCCGCATCCCGCTCGGCCGCTTCGGAACGGCGGACGAGGTGGCCAAGGCGGTGATGCTGCTGGTGGACAATGCCTATATGACCGGACAGACGATCGCGCTGAGCGGCGGTATGGCGTTCAATTGAGGGGCGAAGCGGCAATCTCCACTTTCCTTCTCCCCTTGTGGGAGAAGGTGGCGCGAAGAGCCGGATGAGGGGTATCTCTCCACGAACTCGATCGCGAGAGATGCGCGAATGGAGAGATACCCCTCACCCGTCTCGCCGCTATTGCGTCGAGCCACCCTCTCCCGCAAGGGGAGAGGGTAAGACAGTCACCACATCGTAGCAGCTGCGCGCTCGGGCCAGATCCGATCATATTCGTCGCCGCCGACCTTGTTGTCGCTCATCTCGGCGAGAATCTGACCGGGCGTCGGCAGGGTCTTGGGATCAACGCGCTTGTCGGGATTCCAGAGGTCGGAGCGGACGATGGCGCGGGCGCATTGGAAGTAGATTTCGTCGACCTTCATCACCATGACGCTGCGCGGCGCCTTGCCCTCGACCTTGAACGAGGCCAAGAGCTCGGGATCGATCGAGAGATGGGCGCGGCCGTTGACACGGGTCGCGTTGCCGGAGCCGGGGATCAGGAACATCAGCGACACCCTTGGGTCGCGCACGATGTTGCGCAAGGAATCGACCCGGTTGTTGCCGCGGCGATCCGGCAGCATCAACGTCTTGGGATCATGGATGCGGACGAAGCCGGGCAGATCGCCGCGCGGCGAGCAATCGATGCCTTCGGGCCCGATGGTGGCGAGCGCGGCGAACGGCGCCTTCTCGATGAAGATCCGGTAGAGCGGGGTGACGTGGTCGGCGACTTTCACGGTCGAGGCGTCATTGGTGACGCCGTAGATGGCTTCCAGTTGCTCGACCGTCGTGATCACCGTCATTCCGTTCTCCTGGTTGCAGTGGCTATTCCTGCCGGCCTTGGTTCCTGATGACGCTCACGAGCTCGCGGCTGTGATGGTCCGCGCTGCCGGCGTTGAGGATCGTGACATCGGCCTGCGCCGAGGCGTCATCGACGCTGCGGGTGAGACGCTCCGCGATGTCGCCATCGCTCTGCCGCGCGCGCGCGGCAAGCCGCGCGGCCAGGACCTCCGGCGGGGCCGTGATCGCGACCACCACGACATCGGCGTAGGCCCGGCGCAAGGCGCCAAGCACGGTGCGCGAGACGTTGGCGACGACCGTGCGGCCGGCACGGATATCGTCGTTGATCTCGCGCGGCAGTGCGTAGGAATGCCCATGCGCGTCCCAGTGCACGGCGAAATCGCCGTGTTCGCGCGCACGGCGGAATTCGTCCGGGCTGACTGCGATATTGTCTTCATCGGCCGACGAGGCACGCGTCACGACACGGCGCGGAAAGACGATGTCGCGATCACCGGCGCAGGCCGCCTGCGCGAGCCGCAGCAACGTGTCCTTGCCGGCGCCGCTGGGGCCGACCACGAGCACGAGCCGGCCGGGGCCGATCGCCCCCGCCTCGCCCTGCGCCGTGGCCGCGATCTGGCTCATGCGACGCGGTGTCCCTCGCGCCAGACGCTGCGGACGACGGGAACGTGGCCGGCGACGTGCACGCGGATCAGATCTGCGCGCTTGCCGGCCGCGACCTCGCCGCGGTCGGTGAGGCCAACCGCCTCGGCGGGCGCCTTCGTCACTGTGCGGACCGCCGCCGGAAGGCTGATCGCCGGCACATGCTCGGGCAGATGCAGCGCGGCCATCAGCAGGCTGGACGGGATGTAGTCCGACGAGAGGATATCGAGCAGGCCTTCGCGGGCGAGATCGACCGCGGCGATGTTGCCGGAATGCGAGCCGCCGCGCACGACGTTCGGCGCGCCCATCAGGATGTCGATGCCTGCCTCGTGCAGGCCGCGCGCGGCCTCCAGCGTGGTCGGGAATTCGGCGACCGAGACGCGATCACGCACGGCATCCGCGACGTTCTCCTCGGTGGTGTCGTCGTGGCTGGCCAGCGGGATGTTGTACTGATGCGCCAGCGCGACGATCTCGCGCATGTTGGCGGCGGCGTATTGCTTCTGATATTCGAAGCGCTTTGCGAACAGCTCATCGAGCTCGGCATCGGTCTTGCCGCCGTTCTTGCCACGGTAATAGTCGCGCAGCTTGCCTTCGTCGCGGAACTGGCGCTGGCCGGGGGTGTGATCCATCAGCGACATCAGCTTGACGTCGGGACGGTCGATCAGCTCCCTGGCCTCCTCGACCACGCTCGGCATCGGGATCTCGCAGCGCAGATGCAGGAAATGGTCGGCGCGCAGCAGGCTGGCCTCGCGCGCGGTCGTGATCGCGGCGGCCAGCACGCCGGCACGGCCGTCCACCTCCTCGGCGCCGTCCTCGCGCCAGACCCGGAGCGAATCGAACACGGTGGTGATGCCTGACGTGGCGAGCTGGCCGTCATAGGAGATCACGGCCGCGACCGGATTCCAGAACACCTTTGGCCGCGGCACGTAATGGGCTTCGAGATGGTCGGTGTGGAGCTCGATCAGGCCCGGCATGATGAGGTCGCCGCCGGCATCCTCCGCTCCTGCTGGCGCTGTCCCATCGCCGATCTCGGCAATGCGGCCATTGGCAAGGGCGAGCCAGCCTTGCTCGATCACCCGGTCCGCCAGCACGATCCTGGCATTGGCGATCACGATGTCCTTCGGGGCGTTCATGTCCATGTCCTTCAGGCGGCGGCGGCAAAGCTGGTGACGTCGACGATACGGTCGGCAATCAAATGGCGGATTTCGTCGTCATGGACAATGGCGACCATGGCAACACCTTGGCGTTTCTTTTCAGCGACCAGTTCGACCACCACAGCGCGGTTGGCGGCATCGAGCGAGGCGGTAGGCTCGTCGAGCAGCAGGATCGGCAGGTCCGAGATGAAGCCGCGCGCGATGTTGACGCGCTGCTGCTCGCCGCCGGAGAAGGTCGCGGGCGGAAGCTGCCACAACCGCTCCGGGATGTTGAGGCGACGCAGCAGCTCGCCGGCGCGGGCCTGCGCATCGGCGCGGGCCATGCCGTTCACGATCAGCGGCTCGGCGACGACGTCGATGGTGGACACCCGCGGCACCGCTCGCAGGAACTGGCTGACATAGCCGATGGTGGCACGGCGGACGTTGAGCACCTGGCGCGGCTCGGCGCTGGCGAGATCGATCAGCGCGCCGCGATGGCGGATGCCGATGCGGCCGCTATCGCAGCGGTAATTGCCGAAGATCATCTTCAGGATCGACGACTTGCCGGCGCCCGATGGCCCCGAGAGCACGACGCACTCGCCGGGATTGACCTGGAAGGTCACGCCGCGCACGACCGGCAGCTCGATGCCGCCTTGCAGGTGCATCGTGAAGGTCTTGTTGGCATCGGCGATGTCGATCATGGCGGTCATTGCAATGCTCATATCGAAAGGCTCATGGCGGCAGAATCGAGGAGACGAGGAGCTGGGTATAGGGCTCGCGGGGATCGTCGAGCACCTGGTCGGTGAGACCGGTCTCAATGACGCGGCCGCCCTTCATCACCATCACGCGATGCGACAAGAGGCGCGCGACCGCGAGATCGTGGGTGACGATGATGACGGCGAGGTTCAGCTCGGCGACGAGGCTGCGCAGGAGATCGAGCAGGCGGGCCTGCACCGACACATCGAGTCCGCCGGTCGGCTCGTCCATGAACACCAGCCTCGGCCCGGTGACGAGGTTGCGCGCGATCTGGAGCCGCTGGCGCATGCCGCCGGAATAGGTGCGCGGCGCATCGTCGATGCGCGCAGTGTCGATCTCGACGCGGGTGAGCCAGTCCGACGCGGTGTCGCGAATGCGGCCGTAGTGGTTCCAGCCCACCGCCATTAACCGCTCGCCGACATTGGCGCCGGCCGAGACAGCCATGCGCAGTCCCTGCGCCGGATCCTGGTGAACGAAACCCCAATCGGTGCGGAACAGGAAGCGCCGCTCGGCCTCGCCCAGCGTGGCGAGATCGCGCGCGACACCGTCGCGCATTCGGTAGGAGACGTGGCCGGCACTGGCGGCGAGCTGACCCGACAGCAGCTGCAGCAGCGTCGACTTGCCCGAGCCGGATTCGCCGACGATCGCCAGCACCTCGCCGGGATAGAGCGAGAACGAGACGTCGCGGCACGCGGCGATGCGGCCGAAGGACTTGCTGAGCGACGTCGCGACCAGCAACGGCTCGTCGATCTCGTGCAGGTCTGGATCAGCCATTCGACGCCTCCCGCGCTTTCTCCTTGTACGGCGCGGCACTCAGGCTGCCGTGATGGCCGGCGGCCTGACGGCCCTCGCAATAATCGGTGTCCGAGCAGACGAACATGCGCCCACCCTTGTCGTCGGTGACGATCTCGTCGAGATAGGAATTCTCGGCCGCGCACAGCGCGCAGGGCGCGTTGAAGCGATAGGGCTCGAACGGGTGATCCTCGAAATCGAGCGACACCACTTGCGTATAGGGCGGAATCGCGTAGATGCGCTTCTCGCGGCCGGCGCCGAACAATTGCAGCGCCGGGCAATTGTCCATCTTGGGATTGTCGAATTTCGGCGTCGGCGAGGGATCCATCACATAGCGCGCGTTCACCTTCACCGGATAGGCATAGGCGGTCGCGATGTGGCCGAAGCGGGCGATGTCCTCATAGAGCTTCACATGCATCAGGCCGTATTCGGCGAGCGCATGCATGCGCCGCGTCTCGGTCTCGCGCGGCTCGAGGAAGCGCAGCGGCTCAGGGATCGGCACTTGGTAGACCAGCACCTGGTTTTCGCCGAGCGCTGCTTCGGGGATGCGGTGACGGGTCTGGATCACGGTCGCCTCTTCCGTCGCCGTGGTGGTGGCAACGCCGGCGGTCTTGGCGAAGAATTTGCGGATGGAGATCGCGTTGGTGGTGTCGTCGGAGCCCTGGTCGATCACCTTCAGCACGTCGGAAGGACCGAGGATCGCCGCCGTGACCTGCACGCCGCCGGTGCCCCAGCCATAGGGCATCGGCATCTCGCGGCTGGCGAACGGCACCTGATAGCCGGGGATCGCGATCGCCTTCAGGATCGCGCGGCGGATCATCCGCTTGGTCTGCTCGTCGAGATAGGCGAAATTATAGGCCGGCGCGTTCATTCCGCGGCCTCCTTCATGGCAGCGGGCGTCTGGGCATCGGCAAATTCTTTCCGCAGCTTGCGCAGCAGACCGAGCTCGGACTGGAAGTCGACATAATGCGGCAGCTTGAGATGCTCGACGAAGCCGGTCGCCTGGACGTTGTCCGAATGCGACATCACGAACTCCTCGTCCTGCGCCGGGGCGCGCACATCCTCGCCGAGCTCGCGGGCACGCAGCGCGCGGTCGACCAGCGCCATCGACATGGTCTTGCGCTCGCTCTGGCCGAAGGCGAGGCCATAGCCGCGGGTGAAGCACGGCGCTTCGGTCGCCGAGCCCTTGAACTGGTTGACCATCTGGCACTCGGTCAGCTCGATCGCGCCGAGCGGCACGGCGAAGCCGGCGTCTTCCGCGAAAAATTCCACCTCGACCTCGCCGAAGCGGATCTCGCCGGCGAAGGGATGGTTGCGGCCATAGCCGCGCTGGGTGGAATAGCCCATCGCCAGCAGGAATCCTTCGTCGCCGCGCGCGAGGTTTTGCAGGCGCAGATCGCGGTCGGCGGGAAAATTCAGCGGCTCGCGGGTGAGATCGCCGACGCCGGCGCCGTCCTCGGCCTGCGGCGAGGATTCGATCAGCCCGTCGCGGCCGAGAATGTCGGTCACGCGCGGCGTCGGCGCGGTGGAGGCTTCGGCCGTGGCCGGAGCCTCCGGCGCAAATCCTTGCGCGAGCGAGGGATCGAGCAGGCGGTGGGTGTAGTCGAAAGTCGGCCCAAGGATCTGGCCACCCGGGATGTCCTTGAAGGTCGAGGACACCCGCCGCTGCACGCGCATCGCGCCGGTATCGACCGGCTCGCTCGCACCGAAGCGCGGCAGCGTGGCGCGGAAAGCGCGGACCAGGAAGATCGCCTCGATCAGATCGCCGCGTGCCTGCTTGATCGCGAGCGCCGCGAGCTCGCGGTCGTAGAGCGAGCCTTCGCTCATGACGCGGTCCACGGCGAGGCCGAGCTGCTCGGAGATCTGGTCGAGCGAAACCTCCGCAACGTCCTGGTCGCCGCGCCGCTTATGGGCGAGCAGGCGATGGGCATTCTCGATGGCGCGTTCGCCGCCTTTGACTGCGACATACATGCTTCAGCTTCCTTTGCTCACGACGCGAATGGTGCGGGGGATCGCGACCACCGAGTCATCGGCGACCAGCACCACGTCGATGCCGCGCGGAAACAACGGCGCGTTGAATCGCAGGCGCTCGAACAGGTCGAACGGCTTGATCGAGGCCTGCAATGTCGCGGCGCCGTCGATGCCGGGACCACGCAGCTCGAAGCTGCGGCCTGCGTTGAGGCTCTCGACCTGGAGGATGACCGTGGTCGAGCGATCCGGATATTCGCTGGTGCCGAGCGCGAATCGCTCGAGCGGAGGAAGCACCGCGCCGTCACTGATCAGCGCAAAACTCGCGATGGAAGAATCCTGCACCATCGGCGCACCGGTGTGGAATTTCAGCCATTTCACGACGTCCAGACTCTCAGCCATCCGCGCATCGAGCCAGAGCGGCGTATCGTGATCGAACAGCGTCAGCGCGATCGCGGCGGTGCCGCGCATCATCGTTTCGGGCGCCCCCGCTCCCGGCACGATGCGCTGGACCGAGCCGGGCCGCGCCATCGCGTCCATGACGGAGCGAAAAGTCGATTGCGCCGACAGCACCCTGTCGGCGAACCCCGGCGGCAATTCCGCAATCGTGGTCATGATCTCACCCCTCACCGCGCACCATGGTGTAGAAATCAACCTTCGTCGCAGCGGTCTCGGCCGCTGCCTGCTGGCGCCTGACCATGAGCTGCTCCCGCAGCGGCGCGATCACGTCGCGCTCCACGGCGCCGCCGAAATCACGGGATTGCACCAGCGCATCGCACAGCGCGATCAGCCGCGCCTTTTGACCGTCGCGCCCGAGCGTGTAGCCGAAGCCGACCTCGCCGCTCGCAAGCCGCACCGCCGCGCGCGACACCGTGGCTTCGCCGAGATTGAAGGGCGCGCCGTCACCGCCGACCCGGCCGCGCAGCATGACGAGGCCGTTTTCGGGCGCGCGCAGGTCTTGATGGGCCGGCAGGCCCAAATCGCGGAGACGGGCGGCGATCTCGCCCGCCTCCGCGTGCGCCAGCACGGCCATCGCGGCCTTGCGCTGGGCTTGCTGGTTGTTGTGCTGGGTCACCCGATCCACCGAACCTTTTGACAGAACTTGCCGCGCCGAAGTTGTCTATGATAATAGACAACTTCATACGGGAGCGCCATGACTGTTTCGTGACAAGAGCGTGATTTCTGGGCTAGGCTGACCGGCGATATGAGCATGCAAGACACCGCATCGTCCGGCGTTGCGCTGTGGCGCCTCGTTGCCGACGGCATCGAGCGCGGCATCGCCGACGGCCGCTTTGCGGCCGGCGACAAATTGCCGGGCGAGATGGAGATCGCCGAAAGCTATCGCGTGAACCGCCATACCGTGCGACGCGCACTGGCGGCCCTCGCCGAGCGCGGCCTGGTGCGCGCCGAGCGCGGCAGCGGAACCTATGTCGAAGCGCAGAAGCTCGCCTATCCCCTGCGCTCGCGCACCCGTTTCTCGGAGATCGTCGGCGCCGGCGGCCGCGAGCCGCGCGGCCAGTTGATCGAGGCCTCCGACGATGTCGCGACCCGCGAGCTGGCGCGCGAGCTGGGCCTGAAGGCCGGCGCGCCGCTGGTGCGCATCGAGGCGATCCGCCTCGCGGATCGCACGCCGATCTGTGTCTCGACCACCTGGCTCTCGGCCGAGCTGTTTCCCGGCGCGGGCGCCGTGTTCGCAGCGACGCGATCGATGACGAAGCTGCTGGCGCATTACGGCGTGCGCGACTATCGCCGCGGCGCGACCCGGATCACCGCCGGCATCGTGGACGCCACAGACGCGGCACGGCTGGATCTGGCGCTAGGACGCCCGATCCTGGTGGTGGACGCGACCGACCACGATCTCCAGGGCAAGCCGCTGATGACGAAGCACTCGCGGTTCGCGGCCGAGCGGGTGGAGTTTCTGGTGGAGAACGGGTGACGTGACCGCTTCTTCCCCTCTCCCCTTGTGGGAGAGGGTGGCTCGCCGCAGTTGCGGCGAGACGGGTGAGGGGTTCTCTCCGTGAGCGAATCTCTCGCGCCGAACTTGCGGAGACAGACCCCTCATCCGGCGCTTCGCGCCACCTTCTCCCACAAGGGGAGAAGGAAAGAACTCAGGCCACCGCCCTGCGCCCGATGATCGCAAAGCGCAGCTTGCCTGAGATGAAATCGATCGCGGCGACGGCGACCAGGATCATCAGGATCAGGAACGACACTTTCTGCCATTCCAGCACGCGGATCTGCTCGGCGAGCTGGAGGCCGATACCGCCGGCGCCGACGATGCCGATGATGGTGGCCGAGCGCGTGTTGGATTCGATGAAATACAGCACCTGGCCGGCGATGACAGGCATCACCTGCGGCAGCAGGCCGAAGCGGATCTCGTGCAGCGGGCTGCCGCCGGAGGCGCGGATGCCCTCGACCTGCTTCTGGTCGGAGCCTTCGATCGCCTCCGAGAACAGCTTGCCGAACGCTCCGAAATCCGACACGGCGATGGCGAGCACGCCGGCGAACGGGCCGAGCCCGACGACGTTGATCCACACCAGCGCCCAGATCAGCGTGTCGACGCCGCGGATCGAATCGAGAAAACGACGGACCGGAAAGCGCAGGATGTTCGACGGCACCACGTTGCGCGCCGCCAGCAGGCTGACCGGCAACGCGAAGATTGCGGCGAGCGTCGTCCCCAGCAGCGCGATCGACAGCGTCTCGCCGAGCGCTTTCAGATAGATCGGCAGCGAGGAGCCGGGATCAGGCGGGATCATCATCACCGTGATCCAGCCGAGCTGGCTGAGACCCGCGAAGAATCGCGACGGCGAGAAGTCGAGATCGACGAGGCCGTAAACGAGCACCGCAAAGGCCGCGACGATCATCGCGGGTATGGCGAGCCGCGCCGAGGCGGGCCGGTCGAATACGTCAGGATAGCGCGCGCGAAGCGCCCGCGGATCGACCTCGTGCGGCGTCACGTCCGCGCCTCCTTGCCGAACAGGCGGCCGCGCAGCCAGCCGGTGGTGATGTCGATGATGAAAACCGCGATGATGATGGTAAGCAGGATGGCGCTGACGTCCGAATAATAGAATTTGCGGATGGCAACGACGAGCTCCTGGCCGATGCCGCCGGCACCGACGAACCCCATGACGGAGGCTTCGCGGACGTTGATCTCGAAGCGCAGCAGTGCGTAGCTGGCATAGCCCGCCGTCACCTGCGGCACCACCGCGAAGCGCATGCAGGACAACCAGCTGGCGCCGGTGGAGCGGATGCCCTCGACCGGCCTCATGTCGGCGTTCTCGACGATCTCCGAGAACAGCTTTCCGAGCGCGCCGGTCGAATGGATCGCGATCGCGAGCACGCCGGCCATCGGACCGAGCCCAAAGGCGATCACGAACACCAGCGCGAAGACGATGCCGGGGACGGTGCGGGCGAATTCGAGCAGGCGCCGGACGAAGAAGCGCAGCCAGGGCGCGGGCGAGGTGTTCTCGGCCGCGAAGAAGTTGAGGCAAAATGCGACAGTCGCGCCGATCAGCGTGCCGACATAGGAGATCAGCAGGGTCTCGCCCAGCATCTTCAGCCATTTGCGCCAGCCCCACAGCCACTCGCCGACATCGGTCCAGACGCGCTGGCCGCTGTCGAGCGTGAGGATGCGGTCGAAATAGCTGACGAAATTGCCGAAATAGGTGAACAGCGTACGCAGATTCACTTCCGCGCCGATCGCGGCGAGAACCAGCGCCGCGCCGAAGACCACGATTCCCAGCAGCAGGCGGAGCCGCTTGCGCCCGACCGCCCGGCGATAGGCGGCGTCGAGCACGGCGAGCTGCTGGGCGGGGAGGATCGAAACCGCTGTCGTCATCGGCTTGAGATGGTCCCGTCAAAGAAAGAGCCGGGTCCAGGGACCCGGCTCAGGTGCGTTGTCCCGATACTCAGGACGCCTTCTTCTTGCGCAGCGCGTCGACGAACTTGATCAGCTCGATCGTGCCATCCCAGTCCTTGGTGGTGGCGTGGTTGAACCCCTTCTTCTGGCCGTCCTGGAGGCGATCGAACGCCGCCTTGTCCTTCGCCGGCGCATCGAAGAACGCCTTCGCGATGGCCGCCTTGGCGTCATCAGGCAGGTCGGAATTGTAGGCGTAGGGACCGTTGATGATGGGTGCGGACTTGTGGATGATCCGGAAGTCGTCCTTCTTCATCGCCGAGCCGTCGGCATTCTTCAGCATGCCCTTGGTCAGCATCTGCGCCAGCGTCGAATCGTCGTCGGTGGTCCACTGGTTGGCCGCGACGTCGACCGTTCCTTGCGACAGGGCCAGCATCGCGTTCTCGTGGCTGCCGGTGAAGACGACCTTGCTGAAATAGCCCTCGGCATCGTGGATGCCCATCTTGTCGAGTTCGAAGCGCGGCACGTTGTTGCCGGAGGTCGAGTTGGGATCGACGAGGCCGAGGTTCTTGCCCTTGAGGTCGTCGATTTTCTTGTAGGCGCTGTTCGCCTTGACGAAGAACACGGAATAGTAACCGGTGGAGCCGTCGGCGTTGATGTCGTTGGCGAAGGCGTCGGTCTTGACGCCGGTCAGGCGGGCACGCGCGAACGAGGCCGAGCCGTAGCTGGCGATGTGGATGTTGCCGGCGCGCTGGCCTTCGATGACAGCGGCGTAGTCATTGGCGATGCGCAGCGTGACCTTCACGCCCAGCTCCTTCGAAAGGTAGCCCATGAACGGCGCCCAACGCTCGGTGACGCCGGAAGCGTTCTCGGCCGGGACGACGGCGAAGGTCAGCTCGGGATATTTGGCCTTCCAGTCGTCGGCGGAGGCGGAGGCCGTGAACGCAAGCGCGGCGGCGCCGGCGAGAACCAGTCTGCGAGTGATCATGTTACCCTCTTCATCGGTTGGGGTCGGTTGACGCAAAGATTTGCAACTAAACGAATGGATCAGGCGGCCGCGGCCGTTCCGAGCGCGGGCACGCCAGCGGGCGCTGGCACGGGCATCGCGCCCATGACGTCGGCGGCTTCGAGATCGTAGAGCTCGCGGGCGACGTGGTCGGTCAGCGCGGACGGCGCGCCGTCGAACACCACGCGCCCCTGCGCCATGCCGATCAGGCGGTCGCAATAGCTGCGCGCCAGATCGAGCGAATGCAGGTTGCAGAGCACCGTGATGCCGAAATGCTTGTTGATGCGCAGCAGCGCATCCATCACGATCTTGGTGTTGCGCGGATCGAGCGAGGCGATCGGCTCGTCTGCAAGGATGATGTCGGGCTGCTGTACCAGCGCACGGGCGATCGCGACGCGCTGCTGCTGCCCCCCGGAGAGCTGGTCGGCGCGCTGCGCGGCGAGCGAAGCGATGTCGAACTGCTCGAGCGCCGACATCGCCAGCGCCTTGTCCTGCTCCGGCCAGGTTTGCGACAACGAGCGCCAGGCCGGCATCGTCGCAAGCCGCCCCATCAGGACATTGGTGAGGACATCGAGCCGGCCGACCAGGTTGAACTGCTGGAAGATCATCGCCGAGCGCGCCCGCCATTGCCGCAGCTCCTTGCCGCGCAGCGCGGTGACGTCGATGCCGTCGAACAAGATCCGTCCCTCGGTCGGCGTCACCAGGCGGTTGATGCTCCGCAGCAGGGTCGACTTGCCGGCGCCGGACCGTCCGATCACACCGACGAAGCCGCCGGGGGAGATTTGAAACGAGGCGTCGTCCACCGCGGCTTTCGCGCCGAAGCGACACGTCAGACCATCCACCACCAGCATGCAAGGCTCCAGATTAGCTGGGGCCCACCGCTAACGCCGGCGCTTAACACTTGTGTGACAGATGCGTTGCGATGCGGCGATCCTACACACCTCATCCCCTGTCATCGCCGCGTCATGACACCGTCATCAAGCCGCTCGAAGAGGAACGTCCGCCTCGCATTTCGGATTCACCATGGCCGCCAAAGCGCTTTCGGTCCTGCCGACCATCGATCCCTCGGCCAAGCTGCACGAGACCCGGCTCGGCGCCTACACCGAGGTCGGCGCGCGCACGATCCTGCTCGAGGTGGCGATGGGCGATTACTCCTATGTCGTGAACGACGCCCAGATCACCTACACCACCATCGGAAAGTTCTGCTCGATCGCGGCGATGACGCGGATCAATCCCGGCAATCATCCGATGCACCGCGCGACGCAGGCGCATTTCACCTATCGGTCCAGCGCCTATTTCGAAGGCGAGAGCGACGATGCCGATTTCTTCGACTGGCGGCGGCAGCATCACGTTCATATCGGCCACGACGTCTGGATCGGCCACGGCGCGATCGTGCTGCCCGGCCGCAACGTCGGCACCGGCGCGGTGATTGCGGCCGGCGCCATCGTCACCAAGGACGTTCCGGCCTACACCATCGTCGCGGGCAATCCGGCCCGCATCGTGCGCCGGCGATTTTCCGAGGAGATCGCCGGAAGGCTTGCGAGGCTCGCTTGGTGGAACTGGGATCACGACAAATTGCGTGAAGCGCTGCCCGATTTCCGCAAGCTCGGGATTGAAGATTTTCTCTCGACGTATGAAGCACAGGCAGCTTCCCCTGCAAGCAAGCAAAGCGCGGTCGCGTGACAGACATTTTCCTTGAAGGCGGCCGGGCCCTGGTCGGCACTGAAATCGTCGAAACGTCATTGGCGGTGTCCGGGCAGGACATCGCAGAAGTGGACGCCTCCCGCGGCCGGGCGCGGCTGGCGATCGATGCACGAGGCCTGCTGGTGCTGCCCGGCATCGTCGACCTTCACGGCGATGCCTTCGAGCGCCAGATGATGCCGCGCGCCGGCGTCGACTTCCCGATCGACGTCGCGCTCGCCGACAGCGACCGCCAGGCCATCAGTAACGGCATCACCACCGTATTTCACGCCGCGACCTGTTCGTGGGAGCCGGGCCTGCGCAGCAGCGACAATGCGCGCGGGCTGATGGAGGCGATCGAGCGGCAGCGCCCGCAATTCGCCGCCGACACCCGCTTCCATCTCAGGCACGAAACCTACAATCTCGAGGCCGAAGCCGAGATCGCGCAGTGGCTCATGGAAGGCCGCGTCGACCTGTTCGCCTTCAATGACCACATGGACGGCACGGTCGCCGACATGGCCAAGCCGCGCAAGCGCAACCGCATGGTCGAGCGCACCGGACTGTCGGGCGAGGAATTCGACCGGCTGGTCGAACGCGTGACGTCGCGCGCCGACGAGGTGCCCGCTTCGGTGTCGCGGCTGGCCGCCGCGGCCCGCGCGGCCGAGGTGCGGATGCTCTCGCACGATGACGCGACGCCGGCGATGCGCCGACAGTTTCGCGAGCTCGGCGCCGACATCGCGGAGTTTCCGATCAACGAGGAAACGGCGCGGGCGGCAGCGAGCCACGGCGACGCCATCGTCTACGGCGCACCGAACGTCGTGCGCGGCGGCAGCCACACCGGCTGGACCAGGGCATCCGACATGATCGCCAAGGGGCTCTGCTCGGTGCTGGCGTCGGACTATTATTATCCCGCACAGCTGCTCGCCGCGTTCCGCCTCGCCGCCGATGGCGTGCTGCCGCTGACGGAGGCCTGGAATCTGGTCTCCGCCGGGCCCGCACGCGCGACCGGCCTTGTCGATCGCGGTGTGCTCGCCGAAGGCCGCCGCGCCGACATCCTGCTGGTCGACGACAGCTTGCCGCTGCGGCCGGGGCTGATCGCGGGGATCTCGGGCGGCAAGCTCGTCCATCTCACCGATGCGACGCGGCTGCTCACCGCGGCAGCGACGCCGCGCGAGGCTGTCGGTGCGGCGTAAATTGGTTATGCTGAGGCAATGACAGGTTTTCCCCGCTACGCGATCTATTTTGCCGCCGGCAGCGATAGCGCCCTCTCCCGCTTCGGCGCCCAGTTGCTCGGCTATGATGCCTATACCGGCAGCGAACTGGCCTTTCCCACGGACGCAGTGCGCGTCGTGCCGGACTGGCGGGACGTCAGCGCCGATCCCCGCAAATACGGCTTCCACGGCACGCTGAAGGCTCCGATGGCGCTGGCATCAGGCAAGACCGAAGCCGAGCTGATGGCCGCCTGCGCGGCGTTCGCCGGCAAGGCGCGGCCCCTCCCCCTGATCCGGCCGGTCGTGGATGCCATCAGCGGCTTCATCGCCGTCATTCCGGCCGAGCCGGTCGATGCGCTGCAGCAGCTCGCCGCCGATTGCGTCCGCGAATTCGATTCCTTTCGCGCCGAGCTGACGGCGGAAGACCGCGCGCGGCGCAGACCCGACAAGCTGAACGAACGGCAGCGCGACCATCTCGACCGCTGGGGCTACCCTTACGTGATGCAAGACTTCCGCTTCCACATGACGCTGACCGGGCGGTTGGATGCGGAACGGCGCGGGCCGATCCTTCAGATGCTGCGAGCGCGGTTTGCAGCGCTGAAGATCGAGAAGCTCGAGATCGACCGCATCGCGCTGTTCAGGCAGGATGACGCGACAGCGCGGTTTCGCATCATCGGCGAGTGGCGATTGGCGCGAGTGGACCTCAGCGCCAGCTCACGAGATTGAAGGCGAGCGCCACCGCGCCAACCAGGACGAGGCTGGTCGCCCAGACTGCGTCAAGATTGAACCAGCTTCGCGAGACGAACCTCAACCCTAGATAACGGTAGACCAGCCACGCCAGACACCCGCCGGCGCTGACCATGGCGGCAACGTGCACCACGGACACCAGCACCGCCATCCCGAGATTTGCCTTCATCAGCTCGCCCGCCGCCTCGTGGCCGGCATCGAGCTCGAAGGCCCGGCAGAGCCCGAGATAGATCGGCACGAGCATCAGGGCGGCGCCGTGGGCAATGGCCACGGCAAATGACCAGAGCGCCAATTGCGTCGGCGGAATTCGTGCCAGCGCGCGCGGATGGCGCCGGTCGATCAGCCGATAGACGCCGAAGCCGATGACGAGAAGGCTCGCACCGATCTGGATCGGACGTTGCCACTCGGCCAGCACGAGCAGGAACGCGAATGGCAGCAGCACGAGAAATGTTGCCAGGAGATGCCCGGCCGCCAAGGCCCACAATGCACGGAAGAGCGCGCGCGGGCTCTTGTCCATGAGCCCGGCAGACACGGCGAGCGGCCATCCCATGCCCGGATTGATCCCGTGGTAGAGACCGCTCGCAGCAAGCGCGAGCCACAGCCAGCCGAGCGCCGGGTTCGCATGGTTCCCATCTAGACCGACGGGTAGCAAAAGGAGTCGGTCGAACAGTCGCCGCCCTCGAGCCTGATCTGGTGCGCACGATATCCGTCGGGGAAGCTCACGAAATAATCCTTGTCGAGCTCGAGGCCCCCGTTGCGACCGACATTGGCCATGACTTCCACGCCCGGAACGCCGTCGGGATAGAACTGGTCGTCCCAGGTGGAATAGAGCGAATTGGTCCAATAGACGCGCTTGCCGTCACGGCTGATCTCGACCATTTGCGGGCCCGCCGCAAAGGCCTTGCCATTCGGATGGGGGGTGCGGCGCGCGATACCGCCGATATGGACGGAGCCCGCAAGCTTCGGTTTGCGCGGATCACTGACGTCGTACTGGCGCATTTCGCCCGTACCCCAGCACGAGACATAGAGAAACCGATCGTCCATCGACAGATCGATGTCGGTCACCAGCGGCGGCACGGCGCCAAACCCCTGAAGCAGCGGCGGGAGCTGCTCCTTTGGCGCGGGCTCGGGTGGGATCGTCGCCGTCTTCTCCGCATGGAATTTCCCGCCTTCTCGCCACCAGGTCCAGATCGATGCTTCGAGATTCGTGGTGTCGACCACGACGCCGACGAAGCCGTACTCGCGAACCGGATCGTGCGCCGGCCGCACCTCCAGGGCCATCTGATGATTGGCACCGAGGTCGATGGTCTGGACGTTGCGACGGGCGCGAAGGTCCCAGAAGTGCAGACGATGACCATATTTGTTCGCAAGCAGATCTTCCGGGACGATCCCGTTCTCGAACTGCGGCGGCAAGGCCCATTCGCTCGTCACCATGTAGTCGCGCGGCAGATTCCACCAGAAATCATAGTGCAGCGTCTGCGGACCGCGGTCGATCTCCCATCGTCCCAGGACCTCGAACGTCTCGCAATCCATGATGAAGACACCGGGAGGACCGTTGGTGCCGTCCTTGCCACCGCCGCCCAGCGTGCTGACGTAAATGCCGTCCGGCCCGCAATGGATGGTATGCGGCCGCGAGTAACCGGTCTTCTTGAAGACTTCTTCCGGTTCGATGATCTTATGGATCTTGGCTTGGGTCGGATCGGGCTTGGTATCGATGATGTAGATGCGCGACGAACGCAGCCCGGGAATGATGAGATAGCGCCGCTCGATGAAGGCATGTCCGGCGAGCGGCGACAAGGCGGAGGAGCACGCATTCCAGCCGAAGTGATGAAACTCATCGCCCTTGTTCGGCATCGTCACGGTGTGGACGATCTGGCCATAGGTCGGCGATCCCGGCTTGACGTCGATGACCGCGAGAGCATCCGGCTTCGAGAAGTCCGGACTGAGCAGCAACGTGTAGGCAAAGTTCTCCGCAGGTGCTTCCATCGCAAGCTTGGGCGATGCGTGAAAGGTGGGATCGGGCCTCATCGTCATGGCACTGCCTCCCTGTTCTGTCGGTTCGCTCCAACCTGGCTCGGGATAACGGCATAATGAAGAGGTGTTACGCGATGTCTTGAGATGCTCCGGGCCGGTTGGCGAACGTACAATATGTCATCGCCGTGCCGGGGGAAACTGGTCGAACCGCGCTAATTCGACGCCCTCGGGTCGAAATGCGGATCTACGCAGGACGACGCAAGGGCCCGGTTTCCAATCGTCGGCGAGTGGACGCTGGCACGTTAGCCCAGTTGGCGCGGCGCATTTGGCTTTCGTAGGGTGGGCAAAGGCGCGCAGCGCCGTGCCCACGGTCTTTCTCGATGGCAACAGGTGGTGGGCACGCTTCCGCCTTCGCTCTGCGAGCTACGGCGGACAAGTCGCTTTGCCCACCCTACGACAGCGGGATCTGCGGCGTTACTTCCCCCACCGCAAGGCCAGCGCATCGCGCTCCTTCGCCAGCTCCAGCAATCCCGCCCTTGTCGCCGGATGCAGCGGCTGCAGCGGGTGGCGCACGGCGTCCGATTTGATCACGCCGCCGGCCTGCATCATGACCTTGCAGGCAATCAGGCCGCATTGACGGTTCTCGTAATTGATCAACGGCAGCCAGCGTTCATAGGCCGCCTTCGCCTTCTCGCGGTCACCGGCGAAAGAGGGATCGACGATCTGGCGGATGCCGTCGGGATAGCCGCCGCCGGTCATCGCGCCGGTGGCGCCGGCGTCGAGATCGGCGAGCAGCGTGATCGCCTCCTCGCCGTCCCATGGGCCCTCGATGTCCTTGCCGCCCGCCTCGATCAGGCTGCGCAGCTTGGCGGCGGCGAAGGGCACCTCGATCTTGAAGTAGCGGATGTTGGAGAAGTCGCGCGCCAGCCGCGCCAGCAGCTCGACCGACAGCGGCGTGCCGGCCACCGGTGCGTCCTGGATCATGATGGGAATGTCGATCGCGCCCGAGAGCACCTTGAAGAATTCGACGATGCCTTTCTCGGGCACGCGGAAAGTGGCGCCGTGATAGGGCGGCATCACCATCACCATGGCGGCGCCCGCCGCTTCGGCCTGCTTGCTGCGCGCGGCGCAGACGGCCGAGCTGAAATGGGTGGTGGTGACGATCACGGGAACCCGGCCCGCGACATGCTCCAGAACCGCATGCATCACGGTCTCGCGCTCGGCATCGGTGAGCACGAACTGCTCGGAGAAATTGGCGAGGATGCAGATGCCGTTCGAGCCGGCGTCGATCATGAAATCGATGCAGCGGCGCTGGCCCTCGAGATCGAGCTCGCCGCGCTCGTCGAAGATGGTGGGCGCGACCGGAAACACGCCGCGATAGGGGCGCTGGGCCTTGTGTGGGGTGACCGGCATCGAACTCTCCATCCCTGATGTCTTACGTCTGTCGCCGCAAATGTGATGCGGCGGCACAGATGTACCCGCCGCGCGGATCGGCGGCAATGCCGAACGCACGACGTCAGGATGGAAGGATGAGGCGGAACTATGCGGTCTTCACCGCGCCCAGGAAGCCCTCGACCGCGACGCGAAGACGATCGGCGTCGGCCGACATTTTCTTGACGGATTCCGACAACACCGTGCCGGCGTTGCCGGTCTCCTGGTTGAGCCTGGCGACGCTGCCGATGGTGTCGGTGACCTCGCGGGTGCCTTGCGCGGCCTGCTGGAAGTTGCGCGAGATCTCGGTGGTCGCCGCGCGCTGCTGCTCGACGGCGGCGGCAATCGCCGTCATCTTCTCGTCGATGCCGCCGATGGCGCCGCCGATCGAACGGATGGCTGCGACCGCCTGGCCCGTCGCGCCCTGGATCTCCGCGACTTGGCGCGAGATCTCTTCCGTCGCGGTCGCGGTCTGGGAGGCGAGGCTCTTGACCTCGCCGGCGACCACGGCGAAACCGCGGCCGGCCTCGCCCGCACGCGCGGCCTCGATGGTGGCGTTCAAGGCCAGAAGGTTGGTCTGACCGGCGATGGCGTTGATCATCTTCACGACCTCGCCGATGCGGCTTGCGGTCTGGTCGAGGATTTCGACCGTCGCGTTGGTCTGCTCGGCCTGCGATACGGCTTCACGGGCCTCGCGGGCGCTGGCCTGCACCTGCGCCGAGATCTCGCCGACGGACGCGGAGAGTTCTTCGGTCGCCGCCGCGATGGTCTCCAGGTTGTTGGTGGCCTGCTCGGCGGCGGAGGAGACCGCGGCGGTCTGGCTGCTCGATTGCGACACCAGCGAGCGCACGCCGGTCGCGGTGGCATCGAGCTCCCGCGTCGAGGCCGCAACACTTTGGATCACAGCCTGAACCGTATCGTCGAAGCTGCGGCATGCGGAATCGACGGTGCCGGAGCGGGCGAGCTGCAGCGCCTGCTGCGATTGGCGCTCATGGCCCAGACGCTCGGCAGTCGCCGCGCTCTCGCGCAGGCTTTCGAGCGCGGCGGCCATGGTGCCGAACTCGTCGGGATGCCGGGATTGCGGCACCGGCGTCGCATAATCGTGCGCGCTGATGCGGGCGATGGCGTCGAGGATGGCGCGCACCGGGCGCATCAGGCGCGTGCGCACTACGAACACGCCGGCCAGGGTCACGGCCAGCGCGAGCAGGAACGCGAACGACTGCACGATGAGATTGGTGAGGGCCTTGGTCTGAACGGCTTCCGCACGCGCGATCGACTGGTCGAGCGCCGTGTTGGCGACCGCGACGATGGACGCGAAGGGCGACTGGCACAGCGTGTTCCATTCCGCAGGCGGCATCGCCGACTTGCCGCTGCCGTCGAAATTCCGCGTGAGATCGTTGATCTGCTTGAGAACGCCGTCGGTCTTGGCCTTCGCGTCCGTCGCCGCCTTGACCAGTTCCGCCGGCGCGTCGGGCGCAGCCAGCAACTCGGCCATGCCTGCCCAGCCGGACGTGATGGTGCCGTCCCATTGCGCCACCGACCGCTTCTGGGCGTCATCAAGCGGCTTGCTGCTGTTGACGTTCGAGCGAAGGGACGAGCAATGGATGCCGTAGCGATCGCGGACCTGCCAGGCGAAACGGCGGACCTGAATCATGCGCGCGATATAGGGATCGTTCATCCAGGCACGGTTCGACACCGCGGTGGAAGCAAGGTTGGCGGTGTCGATGACCTTCGTGACGGCATCGTACCAGGAATTGGTCCGATCGATCTTACGCTCGGGACGCGGCAGCTTCGCCTCGTCGTAGAACAGCTGGAACTTCGGGGCGGCCTCGCTCCAGCGCTGCTTCAGCGTGCTTGCGAGTTCGTCGCGGCGGGCGAACTCGACGGTTGAGAGCGCTCCAACGATGGAATCATAGCCGGCCTGCTCGGCTTTCTCGGCCGCACCGAGCTTGGCACGCGGATCATCCTCGCCGAGCAGCGCGCTCTGCGCATCACCGCGATTGTTACGCAAAGCAAGCACGCCGTGGAAGATCGCCTTGTCCGCATTCGCAAGCCGTTCCGTCTCCAGACTGTCGCTGTAGCGGCCGAACGCGCCGAACATCTGGATCGCGGTGCTGGTCAGCGCGCCGACGGCCAAAAGCGCCATCAGAACAAGAAGTAGCTTGCTTACCGATTTCTTAAAGATTGACATGGCCAGGGGACCTACTCTCCGCGAGTGGTCACCCTGCACCGGCACATCCCAAAGTTCCGTTAAACTTGTATCAAATGTTAATCGCCGGCCTGCCAGGCCGCCGTTCACGCGACCTTGGTGAAATCGGGCGGACGGCGCTCGGCGAAGGCCGTGAACGCCTCGCGCGCTTCGGCGGTGCGCAGGCGCTGGCCGAACTGCTCGCCTTCGGCCTGCATCTGCGTGACCAGCGCCTCGCCGTTGCGCATCAGGCGCTTGGTGGCGGTGAGAGCGCCGGCCGGCTGGCGGGCCAGGCGCTGGGCGAGCGCGAGCGCCTCGGCATCGAGCTTGTCGAGCGGGACCACACGGTTGGCGAGGCCCCATTGCAGCGCGGCCTGCGCCGGCACCGTTTCGCCGAGCGCGAACATCTCATAGGCACGGGCATGGCCGATGCGCGCGGGCATCAGCAAGCTGGACGCCGCTTCCGGCACCAGCGCGAGGCTGACGAAGGGCGTCGACAATTGCGCGTTGTCGGCGAGCACCACGAGGTCGCAGTGCAGCAGCATCGTGGTGCCGACGCCGACGGCGCGGCCCTGCACCGCCGCCATCAGCGGCCTCGTGCAGCGCGCCAGCGACTGGATGAAGCGGACGACATTGCGGCTGCCTTCGGACTTGCCGGCTGCGACCGCGGCAAATTCGCCGACGTCGTTGCCGGCGGTGAACATGTCGCCTTCGCCGCGGATCAGGATCACGCGGGCCGATGCGTCGCTCTCGGCGGCTTCGATGGCGTCGGCGAGCTTGCCGTACATCGCATCGGTCAGCGCGTTCTTCTTGTCGGGCCGCGCCAGCGTGAGGGTGAGGATTCCGTTATTGGTTTCGATCCGGACATGCTCGGTCATTGATCTGCTCCTTGGTCTGAATGTCGTGTTTCTGAAGATCTTGGAAACTTGTCCTGAATGCTGGTCAGCCAGCGCGCGACGATGTCGATCTCGGCCGCCGTAAATCCCTCCGTCAGCGCCGCGTTGACCTGCTCTGCGCCGGCTTTCGCCTGCGCCAGCGCGGTGCGTCCCTTCGGCGTCAGAAAGATGCGCCACGCGCGTCCGTCTTCGCGATCGACCCGTCGCTCGATCAGCTTCGCAGCCTCCGTGCGGTCGACGAGGCCGGAAATGCCGGCCGGACCCATGTCGAGCGCCGCGCCCGCCTCGCCCATCAGGACGCCGTCCTGCTTGCCGAGGATGAACAGCAGTCCGGCTTGAGCCGGCGTCACTTCGTTGTCCGGCTGCGCAGCCATCCAGCGTTGCAGGCGGCGTTGTGCGACGTTGAGCAGGTAAATCAGCCGATGATGCCGCGCGCCAGCCGCTTTATTTCGCATGCGAAATACTTAGCCGGGCGCGAGGTGGTTGTCAAACGAACCGTTTGACTACGGCGCGCAGGTGAAGCTCGCCGCCTCGGTCACCGATCCCGACTTGTAGTGCGGCCAGGCCGGCCAGCGGCACAGCGGCAGCGCCCGGGTCACTGCGAAGGACGGCGCCTCGACTTTCTGCTCGCTGACTTCGAGATCGCCGGGTGCCTTGCCCTTCTCGACCCAGTCGACCAGCACGCTGAGCATGTCGACATTGGCCGGCGCGCCGGAGCCGACATGGTCGACGCCGGGCGCGGTGTAGAGCCGCGCGAATTCGGCGGTCTCGGCCTTGCCGAGCTTGCGCTCGACGCTCTCGAAATAGCGGATGCCGGCATAGGGGCTCTGGGCATAATCGGCCATGTGCTCGAGCATGATCAGCCGGCCGCCGCGCGCGCGGAAGCGGCTGAGATCGGGATCGGTCGAATCCATCAGCTTCGACACTTCGAGCAGCCGCGCCTTGTGCTCCTCCACCTTGTAGGTCGTGACGTCGAGCTTGGGATCGCGCGCGAACACATATTGGATGCCGCCGGCGCCGTAGATCCAGGCGATGCCGTTGTTGGGCGCGGGCGGCTGGGCCGGCGGCGCGGTGCCGAGCCACCACGCGGTCCAGCCGCCGGTCGGCCCGATCGCCGGCGTGTCCTCGCCCGAGACGCCCCAACCCGGATAGTCGTCGAGGCCATTGGCGAGCGCGAACGGGAATTTGTAAGGTCCGTGCAAGATCTCGATCGCCTTGATCTGCGCATCGGTGAGACACTGATCGCCCGTCTTTCCGTCCGCGCAGCGCAGCGTCTCGGCCTTGAACGCGGCCTTGCAGCCGACGGGATCCTGCACCAGCGCATCGTCGGAGCCGTCGGCCTTGTCGCACGCCGCCCGCACGGCCTCGCCGACGAGCTTCACCTGCGCCGGGTTGATCCAGCCTGCGCCCATGGTGACGAGACCCGAGCGCGTGCCGGCGTGCTGCAGGCCGACCCAGTTGATCACGGGCACGCGGGCGAAGATGCCGTCGAAATCGTCGGGGTAACGCTGTGCCATGGTGAGGCCTTCGCGGCCGCCCTCGGACGAGCCCATGAAATACATCTTGTCGGGCTTCTTGCCGTAAGCACGCTCCATCAGCCCGACAGCCGCGTCGCGCACCCGCTTGTAGGCGCGATGGGCAAAGTTCTCGAACGCCTCGTCATTGAGCGCAAAGACCTGCGGCAGTTCGCCTTGCTTGGTCTCATGGCCCGAATCCGTGCCGTAGGTGACGAAGCCGCGCGCCAGCGGCGACGGTCTGTCGAACGGATAGGCCGGCGGCAGCGCAAGGCCGGTGATCAGCACGCCGTTGAATCCGCCGCCGCCATATTGCAGCGAGCGCCCGTTCCACTCGACGGGAAGGTTGACCTGAAACTTGATCGGCGGCGCCTTAGGGTCGACGGGGTCGATATGGCCGAGCACCTTGCAGAAGGCGGGACTGGCCGGCGTAACGCGCCCCGACGGCGTCGGCCCGCGTTCGGCAACAGCGAGCGGCGACGGTGCTTGCAGCGTTGCGGAATCGACCTTCACGGCGTCAGTGCCGCCGTTGAGGCCCTTGCAGACTGTTTCTGCATTCTCCGCCAGGGTGGCGGCGACCACCGCGTTCGCGCTCAGGGCGGCCGCAGCGCCCACGAGCCATGCGCACAGCTTCGCTGTTGTGAGCGTCATCGTTTCCATCCCTTGTGTCTTATTCAGTCCGCCAGAGGCCGCATTCAATGCGACCTCCGGGCAGCCGTCAATGGACGCTAGTGCTCGAACACCAGCCGCGCGCCGACCGTGCCGTCGAGGCCGCGGATCTGCTGGAGCAGCGCGGCGGAATCCTGGCCACCGAGATCGGCATCGAGCACGACGTAGCCGAGGTCGCCCGCCGTCTCCAGATATTGCGCGGCGATGTTGATGTCGCGCTGCAGGAAGACCTCGTTGAGCCGGCGCAGCATGCCGGGCACGTTGCGATGGACGTGACTGAAGCGCGCGCCGGAGGGCCGCAGATGCAGCTGCACCTCCGGAAAATTCACCGCGCCCATGGTCGAGCCCGTGATGAAATAGTCGACCAGTTTTCGCGCGACTTCCCCACCGATACGCTCCTGGGCCTCTTCGGTGGAGCCGCCGATATGCGGGGTGAGGATGACGTTCTCGAGGCCCTGCACCGGGCTCTTGAAGCGGTCCGCGTTCGAGGACGGCTCGACCGGAAACACGTCGATGGCGGCGCCGGCGAGATGACCGTCGCGCAGGGCACGCGCCAGCGCGTCGAGATCGACCACGGTGCCGCGGCTGTTGTTGATCAGGAACGAGCCCGGCTTCATCGCCCGCAGCTCCTTCTCGCCGATCATGCCCGCGGTCTCCGGCGTCTCCGGCACGTGCAGGCTGACGACATCGCTCTGCGCCAGCAGCTCGTCCAGCCGCTCGACCGGCTCGGTGTTGCCGTGGCGGAGCTTGTCGGTGCGGTCGAAATAGATCACGCGCATGCCGATCGCTTCCGCCAGCGTCGAGAGCTGCGAGCCGATATTGCCGTAGCCGACGATGCCGAGGGTGCGGCCTCGCACCTCGCGGCTGCCGGTCGCCGACTTGTCCCAGCCGCCGTCATGAGCCGACACCGAGCGCGGGAAGATGCGCCGCAGCAGCATCACGATCTCGCCAATCACGAGCTCGGCGACGCTGCGCGTGTTGGAGAACGGCGCGTTGAACACGGGAATGCCGCGCTTGCGTGCCGCCGCAAGATCAACCTGGTTGGTGCCGACGCTGAAGCAGCCGACCGCGAGCAGCCCGTCGGCGGCGGCGAGCACCTCGTCGGTGATCTGGGTGCGCGAGCGGATGCCGAGCAGCGACACGCCTTTGAGCGCCTTGCGCAGATCCTCGCCGTCCAGCGCCTTGGTCAGCCGCTCGACATTGGCGAAGCCCGCACTCCTGAAAAGGTCGACAGCGCTATCATTGACGCCTTCGAGCAACAGTGCCTTCGCGCTCCGCTCAGGGCTTTGGCCTGGGGCTGACATGATGTCTCCGTGGATGATGAGCTTTGGCTGAGCACATAGACCGCCGACGATGCGCAGCACAATAGGTGTCGGATACGGGAAGAAGATGGCGGAACGCGAGATGCGCTTGGCATCCCACCAGCGCGGACATATCAGTGCGCCGTGGTCGTTTCGCTCGCCGTCAAATCACATAAAACCCATGCGTCCCGTCAAGACGCAGCTGCTCGACGAGGCCATATTCCCAATCGAGATAGGCCTGCATCGCTTTCTCCGCGACGTCGGTACCTTCGTAGGGACGGCGGTAGCGGTTGGCCGGATCGGGCTTGGGCAGCACGCGCGGCGCGCCGAGCTCGAGCGCGCTGTCATAGCCGCCTTCGAGCACATAGACCTCCCAGCCCATCTGCGCCAGCCACGACGCCGTCATGTCGGCGCGGACGCTCCTGTCGTCGGTCAGGACGATGCGCGCGCCGCGCACGGGCGCGGCCATGTCGGTTTCCTGCACGAGCTGGCCCCCCGGATAGTGGCGGAAGCCCGGCAGATGGCCGGCCGCATATTCTTCCGCATCGCGCACGTCGAAGCGGTACAGCGTGCGGCCGGTCTGCGCGGCAAGCGCGGCCATCTCGCTGGCGCCGATGTGGCGCACGCCGGCGCGATAGGCGACATCGCGCGCATTGGCCGGACCGCCCTCGAACGGTCCGATCTCGCCGCGCCTGTCGGCGCCGTGGTCGAGCGTGTGCCGCGCCAATGTCCAGCCGATGGTGCCGTTGCGCAGCGCCCGCACTTTGTTGGGCACGCCGGCATTGATCAGCGACTGGGTGCCGATGATGGAGCGGGTGCGGCCGGCGCAATTGACGATGATGGTGGTGTCAGGATCGGGCGCGGCCTGCCCTGCCCGCAGCACCAGCTCCGCGCCGGGCACGCTGACCGAGCCCGGAATGTTCATGGTCGCGTATTCCTCGAAGCGGCGAACGTCGAGGATGGCGATGTCAGCCTTGTCCGCGATCAGCTTGGCCACCTCGTCGGCACTGAGCGACGGCGTGTGCCTGCGCGACTCGACCAGCTCGCCGAACGCTTTTGAATAGGAGTTGACGTCCTCGAAGACCTCATAGCCCGCCGCGCGCCAGGCCTTCAGCCCGCCCTCGAGCGCGCTGATGTTGGTATAACGCAGCGCGGCAAGCTGCTCGGCACCTCGCGCGACCAGCCCCTCACCGTCGTCATACAGTACGATCGCCACGTCCTTGCGCGGCAGCCTCGTCTCGGCCTCGATCGCGATCCGGTCGGCAGCCATGTTGGCGGCGAACAGAGGATGCCCGGTCGCAAAGCCCGCCTCGTATCTGAGATCGAGCAGCGCGATTTCTTCGCGCAGCAGCAGCGCGCGGCGGATATCGGCGGGGGCGACGGTCGGGAGCTTCATGGCGTGAACCTTGAGGGAAGAGCCGTGAGCTTTTGGACCATTGCGGCGGCATTGGCCAGCGATATTAGCGCACGCGATACAAGCGTCGAGATCAAGTTAATCGCATTCGTAAGTGGCAACGACGTGCGAGAAGTCGCGTTGAGCAAGCGCATCGCGGTCAATCCAAAAATGAAGCACGCCGCCGATATCCGAGTGCCAATTGAAGAAGGCCGGATCACCCTTGATCTGAAGCAGCAACATGTCCTCCAGATGCTCCTCCGTCGCATCCTGAGGTCCGCTGCCATATCCCAGCATCTGATGAATCGCTGTTCTGAAATGGCGGCGTTGCCCGTCCTCTACGCTGGGGGTCGTCCAGAGATTCTGCCGCTCCAGATTCGCAACGTAGCTGAGAGGAGCTTCGTCTGGTGCGTCGACATCAGAGGTCGCCATGCTTCGGATCGTGTGGTTGATGGCATTGCCGAGGTCGTCCACGATTTCACCCGCATACGTGCGCACCTGCCCGTCCATTCTCTCGTAGGCCCCCACAACGTCGATCCACCACGATCTGAAGGTCGCCTTCGTGTTTGGATCGACATCATCCATCGGGGTCAGCGCCCGGCACCGCTCGAGCCATCCGATCGCACTGGTGCGAAGACGCTTCAACTCTACGGTTGCTTCGTCGGCGAGCGGCTTGCCGAAGTATCCGAACTTCAGATCGCGCTGGACGTAGGACAAAACCGACCGAACCACGTGAGTGACCAGGAGCCAGTTAAAAGGCCAGTCCTCGTCCTTTTCGTATGTGGTCACGCTTCGGAATTGAAGCAGATCATTCTCTGGCGGCTCGCCCGGACCCAGCGCCTTGCATAATTCCTTGATCATGAGTTCGCCTCCGACGGCATCCTGGTGGAAGTAGAAGTCGCGGAACGGCAGGAATGAAATTGGATATTTAAACTCGACCTTGGAATGAAGATCGAGATCGGGATTGAGCCATCTGACCTGACGATCGCCATTGGTCCCTGCCAGCGGCATCAGATTTGGCGGTGGAGCGCGGTCGGCATATGCCCCTCCGTGGGCCGGGCTATAGAGGACGCGGCACGGCGGATGTCCTTCGCCGACAAAGACGGAGCTGCAGAAAAAATAGAGCGTGCCGCGGGGCGGGAGCGGCGACCAGCCGGTTCCAGGCACTTCAGCCAAGTCGATCTGAGCCACGAATGTCAGCGCAACGATCTCCAAGGCTTCGTCGGCCCTGACTTCCGCCACGGGCCAGTCGAGGTGTGGTGGTAATTTGGGAAGTCCACCGAAGAAACTTCGCGCGGGGTGAGCCAGCGGTACGGGCAAATCGCTGCGTCTGACGAGCACTGCAGGTAGCGCCGTTTCCTCAAGGTCGTCTCGTTCAGACATTGCCGCAGAAGCCTCCCGACACTTTAAGATGGAAGCGGGATCGAACCATCCTGCGACGGTTCAGACAAGAGCTTGTTAGTCGGCAATGAGCGAGTCCGGGATTGTCTCGACCTCGGCACGGAATATCTGCCTTCGTGCTGTCGCCGGCCCGCTTGAGCTTCACTCGCCGGGAACGAGCCGCCCGAGCGGTGGCGGCGCCGGACGGCGCAGCTTGCGGCGCGACAGATAGAGCAGGACGCCCGTGACCGAGAACAACGGCATCATGATCGCGGCGATCATGAAGGCGAGCTTGCCGGGCCAGCCCAGGATTGCACCGCGATGGATGTCGTAGATGGCCGCGATGATCGTCTCGCCGAAGGTCTTGTCGGCATAGCGCTCCGCGGAGACCAGTTGCCCGGTGATGGCGTCGATGCGGAATTCATCGCGCGTGGTCTCCAGCAGCGACGCCTTGCCCCACGAGCGGATGCGGATCGCCGTGCCCGATCCCGCCGGCAGCGTCAGCAAGGCCCGGGAGAACCGGTCGCCCTCCTCGCGCTGGAACGTCATCCAGGCCTGATCGAATCCGATCAGCGATGCAGGCTCGGCACGGCCAGGCGGCGGCTTTGCGGGCATCTTCGCGGCGGTGACGTGTGGACGCGCCAGCAGCCAGGTCACGCCGTCCTTGTACCATTCGAAGGAGAAATACAGCCCGGTGAGCGCCATCGTCAGATAGACCGGCAGCACCCAGGTCCCGATCACCGTGTGCAGTGACCGGTGCAGGCCGCGGCCGCCCAGCCCGAGATTCGGCTTCAGCCACATCTTCACGCTGCCCGCGCGACGCGGCCAGCGCAGCACGAGGCCCGAGACGAGCATGACGATCAGGCCGAGCGCGATGCTGCCGGTGATCGGACGTCCCCAGCCCTTGCCGTCGCCGGGAAGCAGCAGCCAGCGATGCAGCCGGCGCACCGTCGCGAAGAACGCCTCGCCGCGCGGTGAGCCCAGCACCCGCGCATCGATGGGATCGACATAGAGCGAGGTCGGCCGGTCGCCCCGGTCGTCACGCGCAAAGCGGACATGGACCGCCGCCGACGGATCGCTCGACAGCGTGACGGCCGAGACCTTGCCGAGGTCCTGCGCCGCCTTCAGCCGCGCCACCAGCGCGTCCGGCGTCAAGGCCGGCGCCTGACGCGGCGTGACCTGCATGATGCCGGCGTTGAGATGATCGACGATCTCGTCCTCGAAACTCATGATCGCGCCGGTCAGCGCGATCAGGGACACCAGCAGCGCCAGGACCAGGCCCGCGACGGAGTGGACCTGAAACAGGACCGCCTTGACCGTGTGTCCCAGCCGCGCCGCCATGGCTAGAACTTCACCGTCGCCGACAGCGAGACGCGCCTGGCATCGCCGATGGCGACGTTGAGATTGTTGACCGCTGAGGGATAGTAGACAGTGTCGAACAGGTTCTTGACGTTGAACTGATAGATGACAGGCGTGTTCTGATATTTCGTCTCATAGGTCGCGAAGATATCGGCGGCGACATAGGACGGCAGAAAGAAGGAGTTGATGGAATCTCCTGGACGGTCGCCGACATAGCGCGCGCCGCCGCCGAGGCGGAGCTGGCCGGGCAATGCGGTGCCGAAGTCGTAGACCAGATAGAGCGATGCGGTGTTCAAGGCGACGTTTTGCAGCTTCTTGCCATACAGCGTCGGATCTTCCGACGCCGTCACGCGGGCATCCGTATAGCCATAGCTGCCGATCAGGGCCCAGCTGTCGGTGAGCCTGCCGGTGACGTCCAGCTCGACGCCGCGCGAACGCGCACGCCCGACGGTGTGGAGCTCGACGATACCCGCGCTGTTCGTCTTCGTCGTCTGCACGTTCATCTTGTCGAGATCATAGAGCGCCAGCGTGCCGGAGATGCGCTTGTTCAGATCGAACTTGACACCGGCCTCGTATGACACGCCCTCTTCCGGAGGGACGTTGGAATCGATCACCACGCCGATCGGCGCAATGGTCGAGTTCGGCTTCAGCGATTGAGTGTAGCTCGCATAGAGCGAGATCTGGTCGGTCAGCTTGAAGATGGCGCCGCCGAGCGGCAGCACCTTGTCCTGGGACACGTTGGTATTGGTGTTGAACGGCTTTCCGCGACCCGCGATCTGATCGTAGTCCATGTAACGCATGCCGCCGACCAGCGCGAAGCGTTCGGTCAGATGCAGGGTGTCCTGGGCAAACAGCGACCATTGGCCGAGCTTGTCGGTCTGCGCGCTGTCGGAGTTCGACGCCGTGGTGCCTGGTCCGATCAGCCCGTAGACGGGATTGTAGACATTGAAGGCGGGCGTCGTCTGCCGGATCAGGGTGTCGCGATAGATCGTGCGATATTGCCCGTCACCGCCGAACACCAGCTCGTTGCGCATGTCGCCGAGCCAGAAGCTGCCGGAAACATAGGACGTTCCGTAGCTGACGTTGCTGAGCGAACTTCCCGTGCCATCGTTGCTGCGCGTCTCCCTGCCGGTCGTGAAGTCAATATTGGTGATGCGAAGCTGGTTGGCGCTGAAGGTCTCCGTGTTGTAGCTGTAGCCGGCGTAGAGCTTCCAATCCTGGTTGAAACGGTGCTCGACAGATGCCTGCATCAGGTCGGATGTGCCCCAGGTATTGTTGAAGGGTTCATCCAGCCGTCGCGTCGCAGGCACGGCCAGCGGCGTCTTGGTCACTGGATTGAACGCCGTGCCGCGATCGAATGGGTAGATAAACTCGCGATGCTCGTAGTTGAGCTGCACCGTGGTGTCCTGGCCGTACCAGGCCAGCGACGGCGCCACCAGCAGCTCGCGGTGCCGGCCGAAATTGCGCCAATAATCTTCGCTGACACCGTAGCCGATGAAACGATAGGCGAGGCCCTGGTCACCGATCGGACCGGTGACGTCGAGCAGGCCGTCGGCGCCGGTCTTGGAAGCGCTGAAGGCCGAGCCGAGCAGCGTGACCGAGCCGTGCTGGTAGAGCTCGGGCCGCTTGCTGATGGTGTTGACGATGCCGCCGGGATCCATGATGCCGTAGAGCAGCGACGCCGGCCCTTTCAGCACCTCGACGCTCTCGACCGCGGGATTGAAGCTGCGGCCTTGCACCAGCGGCATGCCGTTGCGCATGATCGAGCCGTCGCGGTTGTCGCCGAAGCCGCGGCGGATCACGGCGTCCTGGCTGCCCGCAAGCGTATTGGTCTGGGTAATGCCGGAGACGTTGATGAGCGCGTCGTCGATGTTGCGCGGCAGCTGGTCCTTCAGCACCTGCTCGGGCACGACGTTGACCGCCTGCGATGTGTCGAGCGGCGAGGCGCCGCTGCGCAAAGTCGTGGCGCTCGGCATCGCGCGGTATCCGAGCTTGGCGGCCTGCTGTGCGGCTGCGTCCGCGGCGGCGCGCTCCGAGAGCGTCGGCGTAGCAGGTGCAGGATTGCGATTCGACTGGCGCCGCGCCGCAGTCTGCGTGCGGCGGGAAGACTGATCCGAAGCGCGCGCCGGTTTCGGCCGCGGCGCCGGCGCGTCCACCGTGACGGGCGGCAGCGCCGATTGGGCCTGCGCAGCCGTCGTGTTGAGGGGAGATGCGAGCAGCACCGCTGCACCGATGAGAAGACCTGCGCGGCTCTCGCCGGCGCGAAGACGATGGCTGCCGAGATGCAGGCCATCCACGGAGGCACGCACTTTCATTCCACTTCAATTCAGGAACATTGAAGTGTGCGCGTGTAACAGTCGTCTCGATTGAAGAGAACCGTAGACGGATTTGAATCGCTCTAGTGTTGAATCGTTCTAAGCGTAAATCCACGCCGAATGGCAATCACCGATTGATGCCGCAGCAAGGGCGGCACGCTGCGCGCGAATTTGCGAAGCAGCGTGTGGCGGAATTTTTGCGCCTTTACGCGGTGGCGGGCGCCGTCAACTCGTCGATCTTGCGCTTCAACGCAGCACCGTCGGACGACGCGCGCAGCGGCGGGCGCACGCGCAGCCAGGCGGCATCGCCGGTCTGCGCCGCGAGGATCGCCTTCAACGTCGCAGTGAAGGAGGCCGTCTTCAGCACGACGTCGATCGCAGCCTGCATCCGCGCTTCGACATCCTTGCCCTCGACCATTCCCTTGACGAGCTCGGGCACGACATTGGCCATGCCGCAAATGGTGCCGGCCCCGCCTGCGGCAATCGCGCGGGCGATATCGGCTTCGTTGCCGACGGTGATGGCGAGCTCGGGAGCTGCAGCACGGAATGCCTGGAACTGCTTGAAGTCGCCGCTGGAGTCTTTCAGACCCGCGACCACCTTGCCGTAACGCTTGCGCAAGCTAGCAGCGACAGTCGTGGGGATCGCAACGCCCGACGTCTGCGGGATGTGATAGAGATAGGCGCGCAACCGATCGTCGGCGACGCCGTCGATGATCGCAGCAAAGACATCCTCGATGCCTTCAGGCGTGACGCTGCGGTCGAAATAGGGCGGCAGCACCAGCACGTGACGCAAGCCGAGGCCGAGCACGGCGCGCGTCAGGGCGATGCTGTCGGTGATGGCGGGAAAGCCGCCGCCGATGCCGATGCGCTCCGGCGCAATGCCGGCCTTGAGCACGGCCTCGATGGTCGCGATGCGCTCGCTGACATTGAAGGAGGTGCCCTCGCCCGTGGTGCCGAACAGCACGACGCCGTCGACGCCCTTGCCGAACAGCTGCCTGGCGTGGGCCGCGAGCTTTGCCGAATCCACGCTGCCGTCGGACGCCAACGGCGTCGCCGATGCCACCCAGAACCCGCGAATTGCCTCGGTCATCACACTGCCCTTTGTTTCGATCCGACCTAAGCCTCTGATCTCTAACGATCTTACGGAGCTGTGCCGGGCCTTGTTTTTGCTTTACTTTTCATCTTGTACCTTACATACAAGACACGCGCAAACTCTTTCCGGCGTCACGGCGCGCATGGGCGCAGCCAAATATTGAGGAGGTCTCGCATGAACATGGTGACCCCCATCGGGCGACCCGACCAATTGCTCGGCGCCTTGCGCGACAAGCTCGGCGCGGCCGCCGTGTTGATCGGCACCGACGTGCCGGCGCGCAATTGCAACGACTGGAGCGCGAGCCTGCCGCAGACGCCGCTGGCGGTGATCCGCCCCGTGGACGCGCAAGGCGTGGCCGATGCGATTGCGACATGCCGGCAGGCGCATCTGCCGTTCGTGCCGCAGGGCGGACTGACCGGACTGTGCCGCGGCGCCTCGCCCGAGGCCGGCTGGGTCGCGATCTCGCTGGAGCGCATGACCGGCATCGAGGAGATCGATCCGGCGTCGATGACGATGACGGTGAAGGCCGGAACGCCGCTGGAGACGATCCAGAAGGCCGCGGACGAGGCCGGCTTCTTCTTCCCGCTCGACCTCGGCTCGCGCGGCTCCTGCGCGATCGGCGGCAATCTCTCGACCAATGCCGGCGGCAACCGCGTAATCCGCTACGGCATGACGCGCGAGCTGGTGCTCGGTCTCGAAGTGGTGCTGCCCGACGGCACCGTCATCACCAGCCTCAACAAGCTGATGAAGAACAATGCGGGCTATGACCTCAAGCACCTCTTCATCGGCTCCGAAGGCACGCTCGGCATCATCACCCGCGTGGTGCTGAAACTGTTTCCGAAGCCGCGCTCGACCATGGCCGCGCTGTGCGCGCTGAAGGATTATGCCGCGGTGGTCGCGCTGCTCGGCGCGGCGCGCAGCGGGCTCGGCCCACTGCTGTCGGCCTTCGAGGTGATGTGGCCGGACTATTGGGACGTGATCACGACCCGCGCCGGCGTGAAGCCGCCGGTCGCAGCTAACCAGGGCCTCTACGTGCTGGTGGAAGCGCAAGGCACCGACGAGAGCGTCGACGCGCCGCGCTTCCAGGCCTGGCTCGAAGAGCTGATGGAGGGCGGGCTGCTGGCGGATGCCGCCGTGGCGCAATCGCTGGCGCAGACGCAGGCCTTCTGGCGCGTGCGCGACATCTGCGCCGAGTTCGGCCAGGTGCTGGGCCCGCACATCTCCTACGATATCGGTCTTGCCGTGGCGCGGATGGACGAGTTCGCCACGCGCTGCAAGGCGGCGTTGGCCTCCGGCATCAAGGGCTGCGAAAGCGTCTATTACGGCCATATCGGCGACGGCAACCTGCATCTCGTCTCCTGGGTCACCGGCCTTGCCGTCGAGCAGCAGCCGAAGGAAGAGATGGACGCGATCATCTACGGACTGGTGCGCGAGCTCGGCGGCAGCGTCTCGGCCGAGCACGGCATCGGCACCATCAAGAAGAAATGGTTGGGACATGCCAGGAGCGAGGCCGAGATCGCGCTGATGCGGACGCTGAAAGCGGCGCTCGATCCGGACCAGCTGCTCAATCCCGGCAAGGTGGTCTGAGACAGGCAGATGCGCTCGCTCAAGCTCGATACGCCGAAATCGCTGTCGCAGCGGGTGATGCAGCGGCTGCGGCAGGCGATCATCGACGGCGAGTTCGCGCTGGGGGCCGCGATCTCAGAGGAGATGGTGGCGAGTTCCTTCGGCGTCAGCCGTACGCCGGTGCGCGAGGCCATGGGCCAATTGCAGGCGCAAGGCCTCGTGGTGATCCGCCCGCAGGTCGGCAGTTTCGTCTTTACGCCGAGTGCGGAAGATATCAGTGCGCTCTGCACCTTCCGCATCGCGCTCGAACCCAAGGCCGCCGCGCTCGCATGTCGCCACGACCGCGACGGTGCGATCGCCGCGATGAGCGAGGCGATCGCGGCGATGGAGCCGGCGGTCGCGGCCAAGGACAACATCGCCTATGGCCGCGCCGATGCCGCCTTTCACGAGGCGCTGTTCACCCATTGCGGCAACCGCTACCTCGCCGAATCCTATCAGCTGGTCTCGGGGCGCGTCGCCGCGCTCCGCACCAATCTGACCTCGCCGATCGACGTGCGCACCCGCACCTCGTTCGACGAGCATCGCAAGCTGCTCGATCTGTTCGCGCGCGGCGAGCTCGCCGCCTTCGAGGAGTTGATGACCACGCACATCACCAATTCGGGGCTGGTCTATGCCAGGGCTTTGAAGGTCGAGACATCTGAGGTGGATTGAGCGCGGCTATTTCGCGTCCTTCGATCCCGGCCTGTCCAGGAAATCCAGCGCGGTGTTGATCTGCTCGAGCTGGTGCTCGATCTTGTCGCGATCCTCGACCGACGGCGCCTTTTCGAGCTGCTCCACGAGCTTCTGCTTCCGCAACAGCAGGTTCTCTATGACTGTACTCACAGCTCCCCCAGCGCCAAAGGCGAACGTTGCGAGCGCGCGCGAGCCGGGCCCGCCGCAACACCTCCATCAGAATGTTCACGAGACCGGATGGTTCCTGCGGATGAACCGGCACGCGTGCGGATGGAACTAGCGGCGCAGGCTGGCCCAGACTCCGCCCAGGATCAGCAGGCCGCCGAAGAGATGGATCAGCTTCGGCGGTTCGCCGAGGATGACGAAAGACAGCAGCGCGCTCGCGATCGGCCCGAGATAGAGCACGAGCGAGGTCCGCACCGAACCGAACTTGCCGCCGAGCCAGGCAAAGCCGGCATAGGCGAGCAGGCCGGGAACGATCCCGGCGAAGACATAGGCCGAAAGCGCCTTTGTGCTGAAGACCTGAGCGGGCATCGCCCACATCTCCATGGCCGCGAGCGGTAGCGAGAACAGGGCGCCGGCGCCCGAGAACAGGCTGATGCGTGCCAGCAGCGAGGCCTTTGGCGCGGCGCGCGATTGCAGCAGCGTGTAGCCGGACCAGCCGAGCATGGCGATCACGACGAGGCCGTCGCCTGCCGCGGTCTGAAGCTCGATCAGCGTCTGCGGATGGCCGCCGGAGATGATCAGCAGCGCCCCCGCGAGCGCGAGCGCCGTGCCGAGCCATTGCAGCGGGCCGACATGCTCGATGCCGCGCAGGGCCGAAATCAGCAGCACCGTGATCGGCGACAGCGCCATGATCAGCGCGATGTGGATCGCCGTCGTCGATACGCCCGCGGCATAGACCGGACCGCCGCACAGGAACATGCCCATGAATCCGGCAGCGAGGATGGGCCAGATGTTCCCGGCCAGCGGCACGCGGCCATCGCGGATCTCCTTGAGCGCGATCGGCGCGAGCCCGATGGCGACGATGCTCCAGCGGAAGAAGGCGAGCGCGAAGGGCGGGACCGAGCCGGCAAGTCCGCGCGCCAGAATCTGATTGGAGGCCTGCGCGGTCGCCACCAGGATGAAGCCGATCAGCGCGATCGCGCCAAGCCAGGCGTGCGTGGACGGTGATGCACCGGTGCTCGCGTCACGACCGCCGTCAGAGGTTTCCTTGCCGGTTTCCTTGCCCGTTCCCTTGCCCGTTCCCTTGCCCATGGATCAATCGGATATCCGATGTCCGCCGCGGTGAGAACCCCGACGACGGCTCGTCCATATGCATATGCGGCACGCGCACCATTCCGGGAGGCGCGGAGATGCTCGCGAGCAGAACCGGCACGATGGGGGTGCGGGTGATCGAGACCGAGAACACCGCGAGCAGCGCGCACAGCATGCAGAGCCTCATCCGCACCGTCCGACGATCGGTGATCGGCAGGAACAGGAAAAACAGCATCGCCAGGATCAGCAGCGCATCGACCAGAAACATGGGGCTCTCCTTGAGGACTGGAGGGACCATGACGCGACGGCGCCGGCCGGTATGTGGACGGCGTCACACACCTGCCGCCGCGGGTCGGGGAGGAGACGGCAGGCGCTCGCGAACCCGTTAACGCACCGCATGGGGCGGCTCGGGAACCGCCATCTTTCACGCGCCCGTCGGTTGTATTCGCAGGCCCGGAGTCCTATGCCTACGCCCCATGGACACCCAGATCATCACCGCCGCAAAGCCCTTGATGGCGCACGCCCAAAAGCGCAAGCCGGCGCCGTTCCTCCCCATGAGCCGTGCCGAGATGGACGCGCTCGGCTGGGACGCCTGCGACATCGTGCTGGTGACCGGGGACGCCTATGTCGACCATCCTAGTTTCGGCATGGCGATCATCGGACGCCTGCTGGAGGCGCAGGGTTTTCGGGTCGGCATCATCTCGCAGCCGGACTGGCATTCGGCCGAGCCGTTCAAGGCCTTGGGCAAGCCAAAGGTGTTCTTCGGCGTCACCGGCGGCAACATGGATTCCATGGTCAACCGCTACACGGCGGACCGCCGCATCCGCAGCGACGATGCCTACACGGCCGGCGGCGAAGGCGGCAAGCGGCCGGACCGCTGCACCGTCGTCTACGCCCAGCGCTGCCGCGAGGCGTTCAAGGACGTGCCGATCGTGCTTGGCGGCATCGAGGCCTCGCTGCGCCGGATCGCGCATTACGACTATTGGTCCGACAAGGTGCGCCGCTCGGTGCTGGCCGACGCCAAAGCAGACCTCCTGCTGTACGGCAATGCCGAGCGCGCCGTGGTCGAAGTCGCGCAGCGGCTCGCCGCGGGTGAAGCGCCGCGCGCGCTCGACGACATCCGCGGCGTCGCGCTGTTCCGGAAAGTCCCGGAGGATTACACCGAGCTGCACGCCGACGATCTCGATTCCGCCGACGAGGGCGCGACGCGCCAAAAGGGCGCGACCGTGATCCGGCTGCCGGCGCTGGAGCAGGTCGAGCAGGACAAGGAAGCCTATGCGCGGGCCTCACGCGTGCTGCATCGGGAGAGCAACCCCGGCAATGCGCGGCCGCTGGTGCAGCGCCATGGCGACCGCGACCTCTGGCTCAACCCGCCGCCGATCCCCCTGACCAGCGAGGAGATGGACGCGGTCTACGATCTGCCCTACGCCCGCGCGCCGCATCCGTCCTATGGCGATGCGAAGATCCCGGCCTGGGACATGATCAAGTTCTCGGTGACGATCATGCGCGGCTGTTTCGGTGGCTGCACCTTCTGCTCGATCACCGAGCACGAGGGCCGCATCATCCAGAACCGCTCCGAAGGTTCTATTTTGCGCGAGATCGAAAAAATCCGCGACAAGACGCCCGGCTTCACCGGCGTGATCTCCGACATCGGCGGCCCCACGGCCAACATGTACCGGATGGCCTGCAAGGATCCGAAGGTAGAAGCCGCGTGCCGGCGGCCGTCCTGCGTCTTCCCCGAGATCTGCCCGAACCTCAACACCTCGCATGACGACCTCATCAGGCTTTATCGCAAGGTGCGCGAGACCAAAGGCATCAAAAAGGTGATGGTCGCCTCCGGCGTGCGCTACGACCTCGCGGTCGAGAGCCCGGAATACATCAAGGAGCTCGTTACCCATCACGTCGGCGGCTATTTGAAGATCGCGCCTGAGCATACCGAGCGCGGCCCGCTCGACAAGATGATGAAGCCGGGCATCGGCGCCTACAACAAGTTCAAGCGGATGTTCGACGAAGCCGCCGAACGCGCCGGCAAGAAATATTACCTGATCCCCTATTTCATCGCGGCGCATCCGGGCACGACCGACGAGGACATGATGAACCTCGCGCTGTGGCTGAAGAAGAACCGCTATCGCGCCGACCAGGTGCAGACCTTCCTGCCCTCGCCGATGGCGACGGCGACCGCGATGTACCATACCGGCGTCAATCCGCTGCGCGGCGTGCGCCACGGCGGCAGCGACAAGGTCGAGGCGATCAAGGGCCTGCGCCAGCGCCGGCTGCACAAGGCTTTCCTGCGCTACCACGACCCCGACAATTGGCCGGTGCTGCGCGAGGCCTTGATCGAGATGGGGCGCCGTGACCTGATCGGCTCGCAGCCGCATCAGCTCGTCCCCGCGCACCAGCCGCCTGGCACCGGCAAGGCCGCCGGCACGCGGCGGCCGGTGCGGCCGGGCGACAAGGCGCAGAAGTTCACGACCAAGGGCCTGCGGGTCATGAAGTAGCGGTTGGCGCGGCTCCTAAAGAGCCAGCACCACCTCGCCCGACACCGCATCGGTCACGCCGCGTCCGTTGCCCTGGTCCTCGAGCACCGACCTGAAACTGTCGAGCGTCTTGATCATCGCCGGACGCGCCGCGATCATCGCGTCCTGACTTGACCAGGTACCGATCAGGCAGAAGGTCTGCTCGCCGGTCTTGATGATGACGCCATGCTCGAGGCCCGGCCATTTCGCCTTGCCGTTCCGGTGCGCGTCGAGGAAGGCAGCTTCCTCGCCCTGCTTCACCTTGAATTTCACCACATTGTAAACCTGCATGACGCGCCTCCAAAAAAATGGATGGATGAAAACGGGCGCCGCGCGAGGTGACGGACAAAAAGTCCTCGCGGTGCCTGGCTGATTGTTGTCCTGGCGCGCGACGGCGTCACCGTGACAAATCGGCATGGCGGCCTCGGTCTTCATGCCTGCCGAAACAAAAAGCCGAAAACAACCCTATGCACAGTAGCCGGCATTAACGGAATCAATGGGTTAGCGCGTAGCAAAATTGGGAGAACGTCATCGGGCCTCGGCAGCGATTGACATTTGAGCCATCATGCAACATATAAAGTTACATGAAACGAGATTCCCGGCTGTCCGGCGTGCTCCATGTACTCTTGCACATGACGCAACACCCCGGCCCGTTCACGTCCGAGACGCTGGCGAAAGCCATGGACACCAACCCCGTGGTGATCCGCCGCATCATGGCGGGCCTGCGCGACCTCGGTTACGTCCGTTCCGAGAAAGGCCATGGCGGCGGCTGGACGCTGGCGTGCGACCTCTCGAAGGTGACGTTGCGCGACGTCTATGCCGCGCTTGGCAGTCCCTCGCTCCTGGCGATAGGCAACCGCACGGAAGCGCCGGGTTGCCTCGTCGAGCAGGCCGTCAACGCCGCGCTCGATCAGGCCTTTGCCGATGCGGAAGCGCTGCTGCTGTCGCGGCTCGGCGAGGTGACCCTGGCGATGCTGAGCGAGGATTTTCGCAAGCGCCTCGGCTCCCGCAAGCTTCAAGGCATCAGCGCACATCACGCCTGATGCCGGCCTAGCCAAGGACAACGCAATGACCAGCATTCAAGATATGTTCTCCGATCCGCAAGCCGTGGCGACTTACACCGAGGGACCGCCGCGCTTCGTTCCCGGCTACAATTCCATGCTGTCGATGGCGGCGATCCTGCTGGCCGAGCGCGCGCGTGACGACGCGCGCATCCTCGTGCTCGGCGCCGGCGGCGGCCTCGAGTTGAAGACGTTTGCGCAGGCGCAGCCCGCCTGGCGTTTCGACGGCGTGGATCCGTCCGCGGCGATGCTGGCGCTCGCACGGAAAACCCTGGGCCCACTCGCATCGCGCGCACATCTTCATCAAGGCTATATCGACGACGCGCCGCAGGGGCCGTTCGACGGTGCGAGCTGCCTGCTCACCCTGCACTTCGTGGACGTCACGGAGCGACGCCGCATTGCCTCGGAAATCCGCCGACGGCTCAAGCCGGGCGCGCCCTTCGTGGTCGCGCATTTGAGCGCGCCCGACGGCGAGGAGGAACGCCCGCGATGGCTGTCGCGGTACTCCGCGTTCCTCGCTTTCTCCGGCGTCGAGCCCGACAAGGCGGCAGCCGCGCGGGACGCCGTCACCAACCATCTGGACATCCTCACGCCCGCGCAGGACGAGGCGGTCCTGCGCGAGGCCGGCTTCTCCGAGCCGACCCTGTTCTACACCGGCTTCACGTTCCGCGGTTGGGTGGCCTACGCGTGAGGCGGCACGGCTTTGTCATCTCTGCAGGGATGCAACCGCTGAAGCGATCCTGCCTCGGGACATGAACCGATTGCGAAGCGTTATCTGCGGGAGATCGAATTCATCGGTGTTCAAGAAAGCAGCCGATCCAAGCGAACACACACACTCTCTTCGCGCAGGAGTTTCTTCTTGGGCTCACGGAACCATTGTTCCTCGAGTCCATTGGCTCACTGACACAAGCTTCATTCAGGAGATACTTCATGAGAATATTCACAATCTTGGCGGCCGCAGCCGGCACCCTCATGGTAACGGCTGCTTCGGCAGCTCCGCTTACCCTCAGCACGTCGTCCGCGCCGGAAAGCAACCTTCAAAACGTTCGCATGGTGTGCAACGAAGACGGACGGTGCTGGCGCGAGCGCAGCGAAAGACGCGTCATCATCCGCGAAGGCCGCGATGCCTACGGATATGCACCGCGTGAGCGCTACATCGAGCGGCGTGGCTATGAGGAACGCAGCGGCGTTGGCTTCCGTGCTCCGGGCGTAAGTGTCGGAATCGGCACCTACTGAGCGGCGAAGCGAGTGGATTCAACAGGCCGCGGTGCAAACCGCGGCCTTTTTGTTTGATTCTCAGGCAATCGGCGAGCCAAGCAGCGCCGGCCCAGCTGAGGAAGCCAGGACGCTTTCAACAGAGCTCGCGCACGGCTCGAACAAAAGCCAGCTCACGCGACCGTGGCGATCGAGCCGAGTGGCACGTCCAAAGCGTAAACGAATCCGTCCCGTTCATATGCGAGGCTTACCTGCCCGGTCAGTTGCTGACCGAGAGACCCCATCATCCGGGTGCCGAAACTCCGCCGTGTTGGCGGCTCGACCGGGGGACCGCCCCTTTCGGTCCAGACAAGGCGAAGCCTTTGCTTCGCCTCATCAATCGCCCACGAAATCTCGACGCGGCCTGTCGGGACCGACAGCGCGCCGAACTTGGTGGTGTTGGTGCACAGTTCGTTGAACGTCATCGCAAGCGCAATGACGGCGACGGAGGTAATCCGGATATCCGGTCCATTGAAGTGGAAGCGTCGGTCTCCCTGACTGTCGTAGGGCTCCGTTGCACTACTCAGCGTGTGGGTCAGGCTCGCATCGGCCCAACTCACCTGCATCAAGAGATCATGGGCTCGCCCCAATGCGAGCAGCCTGCCCTCCATGGCCTTCTGTCCATGCTCGATACTCGGCGCTCCGCGGAAGCTCTGGGACGCGATCGCACTCACCATGGCAAGCGTGTTCTTGACGCGATGATGCAGCTCTCCGAGAATCAGCTTCTGCAACTTGTCTGCGGCGCTTCGCTGCTCGGCATCGATACCGGCCTGAACGATCATAGCCTGTGCGTCGATTTCGGCCTGTTCGAGCAGCAAGCGAAGGCTGTCGTTCTCGGCAGACAGGGAAGCCTCCTGCTCCGACCGGGAGGTGGGCGCAGCGGTCCGCGCGGCGTCAAATATCCTGCTTGGCGTCCAGTCGCCTGCCGTCGGAACGATCTGCAAAGCACCCGCGCCGACCATGGCCTGCAACTCGGTGATCATTTGCTCGACACTGAGCGGTTTACCGAAAAACCTGCTGTCCACTGGCCGTTCCGCCTCGGACGGCTTCACTTGGCCGGACACCAGAATGATCTTGATCGAGGGCCAGCGCTCGTGCACCGCATGGGCGAGCTTGAGGCCATCGATGCTGCCGGGCATCTGAATGTCGGTCAGCAGCAGCGAGATGTCCGATCGGGACTCCAGAACCGAGATTGCCTCGTCGGCATTGATCGCCTCTATGGGACAGAACCCGGCATCCTCCACGATGTCGACCGCACGCATCCGCAGGATCATCTCGTCCTCCACGACGAGAACGTTCGGCACCTGGATTGGATCTGTCGACATGGTGATCTCGCTCTCTCTCGGCGGGCCCGAGCGGTCTCGGCACCCGCGCAATGCTCTAGGCCGATTGCCCTTGACCGACGTCCGCACCCATTGCTGCGCTTCTCGAGCGGAGAAGGCCAGCCAATTCGCCTGCGTCAGCGGTATCTCGTCTCGGCGCGACGGTCCGATCACGACCAGGTCGATCGGACGGAAGCACTGGAGGGTTGGGCTGATCCCTCAGGCGAGCGGATTGACGGACGACCGATCTATCGCCGGGCAGTCACGAGGCGAGCTTCCTGGATCTTCGTTCCAGCACCGGCGTGTCGCAAGCAGGAGGTGGTAAGGTCCGGCCAGACCTGTGCTGAGCAATCCGATGAAGCGGCTTGGATTGCGAGCCGGTCCCCTTTGGCCAGTGCCTGAAGCTCATCCGCCTGCACTTTTGGAGCAAAAGCCGGCAAAGCGATCACCGACGCTCCGAGGAGCACGAAAGCCGCGAGGGATGACAGAGGTCCTACCATTTTGTTCTGCTGACTTTTTGTCGTCGACCCTGCCACGTCTGAGGATCCGGCATGACAACAACCATAACGAGATATTGTTCCCGTTTTTCAACTCTGCCGTTTGGTCTTGCTCATTCCTGTGGCTGCTGCGCCTCGGGTATCCTGCGGAGCGACGCGCGCTGACGCAACAGATCTGAACCATTGGCCCTGCTAATCGTCATCCTCTGTGGAGGACAACAGATGATGGAAGACCAATTGGCGCGCCAGGAGCAGATCGCTTCTCGTTTAGAGCAATCCAAGCGCCTGCTGCGGGCTGCGAAAAGCCCCACGACCACGCAGCGCATTGGGAAGCTGATCAGTGCCCTGGAGCGGGAGCAAGCCGAAGAAAACGAAAAATAATCACCGCTCGCGGCCACGGCCCCCCGGGTCAGGCTTGCGCCGGCATGGAGCGTCACGGCGTCAACGCTAGCGATGGGTCGCAGCTCCCACTCGACGAACTGAAAGACCCGCCAGCTATCATCACCGCCGCCGTTAACCCTGTCGGCAAATGATCCGCCGCAGGTCGGCGGCCGCCGTCAAAGTTGCCTTATTGGCGCGGAGAATTTTCCGCGGGGGCTAACTTGGGTTAGAGGCGCGTGATGCTGAGAATGGCGCTGTTGGGCCTCCTCATCCTGTTGAGTGTGGGAATGCTGTCGGCCATGGAGCTGAGCGCCCCACCGCGACGCGCCGCCGCGATCATCCAGCCGCCTGCCGAAAGCATAGGCATCTCTGCTACGCATGATGCGCTAGAGAAGGCGGATCGCCTCGAAGTCGCCGCCGTAAGCAGCGCGGTGCCGATGGCGCCAACTTCGGTCGGCACCCCCGTTGCTCCGCAGGACGTCCACGTCGGTTCGTCCGCGCCGGCGCCGATCGTCCGTCAGCGAAACAAGCCGAAGCCGGTCGCCAGCGCCGAACGTCCCAAGCCCAAGCCCAAGCCCAAGCCAAAAGCAGCTGTCGTCAAGCGGACAGCCAATGTTCAGCGCGCAAAGGCCGCCAGCGAGAGCGAGTCCTGTCGGCTCAAGGCGTTCGGCGGCTTGCTCAAAGCGCTGAACTTGGCCCGCTGCGAAATCTGAGGACTCCGCGAGCAGCCGAGCCGGCCTGCTTGCTTCAAGAGGCACTTACGGGCGACACGCATTGTCGCCATCTTTCCCTCGGCCAACGTCTCGCAAACTGTTCCGATCATCCCTAAATTGCCCGCATGAAGAAGATCGGATTCCTCTCCTTTGGGCACTGGACGCCCTCGCCGCAATCGCAAACCCGCTCCGCCGGCGACACGCTGCTGCAATCGATCGAGCTTGCGGTTGCGGCCGAGCAGCTCGGGGCCGACGGTGCCTATTTCCGCGTGCATCATTTCGCGCGGCAGCTGGCTTCGCCCTTTCCGCTGCTCGCGGCCGTCGGCGCCAGGACCAGCACGATCGAGATCGGCACGGCCGTGATCGACATGCGCTACGAGAACCCGCTCTACATGGTGGAGGACGCCGGCAGCGCCGACCTCATCGCCGGCGGGCGGCTGCAGCTCGGCATCAGCCGCGGCTCGCCCGAGCAGGTGATCGATGGCTGGCGCTATTTCGGCTATCAGCCGGCCGAAGGCCAGAGCGATGCCGACATGGGCCGGCGGCACGCCGAAGTCTTTCTCGACCTCTTGCGCGGCGAAGGCTTTGCCGAGCCCAATCCGCGGCCGATGTTTCCCAATCCGCCGGGCCTCTTGCGCCTCGAACCGCATGCGCAAGGCCTGCGCGAGCGGATCTGGTGGGGCGCCGGCTCGAATGCGACCGCCATGTGGGCGGCCAAGCTCGGCATGAATTTGCAGAGCTCGACGCTGAAGAACGACGAGACCGGCGAGGCCTTCCATGTGCAGCAGGCCGCACAAATCCGCACCTACCGCGCAGCGTGGAAGGATGCCGGCCACGCCCGCGAGCCCCGCGTGTCCGTCAGCCGCAGCATCTTCGCACTGATGAACGATCGCGACCGCGCCTATTTCGGCGGAGAGCGCGACGGCGAGGACCAGATCGGCTTCATCGACCCGCAGACCCGCGCGATCTTCGGCCGCTCCTATGCAGGGGAGCCTGACGTGCTGGTCGAGCAGCTCAAGCAGGACGAAGCCATCGCCGAAGCCGATACGTTGCTGCTGACGATCCCGAACCAGCTCGGCGTCGATTACTGCGCGCATGCGATCGAGGCGATTTTGAAGCACGTCGCGCCGGCGTTGGGGTGGCGTTAAGGCACTGCCGTGCGTTCAGCCTGTTCACGCGAGCCGCGCCCTGGGCCGCTTGCGGGAGGGCTTCTCGCAGGCCGAATTAGCCAGCCGCATGGGCGGCGAAAGGACCAGCGATCGTTAGAGAGCGAATGACGAAACGGTGACAATTCGATGATGCCGGGCGATGTCCCTCGTGCGCCTGATCTGACCGGCTCGCTCGCCGAAGCGCTGCGACGACCGTGATGTCACCACAAGGCGGCGTTCGCGGCCTGCTGGTAGATCATCGCGGCAACGAGGGAGAGCAGCAGGCCTGCGCCTGCAAAAATCGCCAGCACCTTCAGAGTTTCGACGTCGACATTGGTTCGCGTCGCGCGGGATATTGCCCTTGCCAGTGCAGCCATCATCGCCAGCTCCGAACCGGGCCGCGCGGCAGGCGGGGCCTGCTTCATCTAACGTCATTGGCGGGGTTTGCGTGTGAAGCAGATTACAAGTGAGCTTGCGTTACGAAGGCGAGCCGCTGCTCTCGAACGCGAAAAAGGCTGCCACCGGCATGATGGTCGGTGCAACCTCGGCTACTTCAAATCAGGCAGATGACGCGGGCCCCGGTTCTTCCGTCACAGACCGGGGCCCTTCGCGTTCAATGCATATGGCCAATGAGATAGATGCCGCCGCCGACAACCAGGATGGCGGGCACGGCCCAGAGAATCAACACAGGCATTTTCCTCTCCTCCAATCAGCTGCTCCCACCGATCAAAACAGGAAAAAGTGGCAAACGTTCCCTCGCCAGCGGAACGGGCAGGTAGATGGCGAGTTCATTGCAGCGCCGCACACAGCGGCGAGGGAGAATGCGATGAAGAAATTCATACTGATATCGGCCGCCGCTTTGCTCGTGTCGACGAGCGCGATGGCCCAGACCACTGTCGTCACCACGACCGGCGCCGGCCATGGCGCTGCGGTGCAGATCGAGCCGGAATATCGCACCAAGATCCGGTCCTACGTCACCGAGCACAAGATCCGCCCCGTCGAAACGCGCGAGAAGATCGTGATCGGCTCGCCGGTGCCGCGCGACGTCGAGCTCGCGACCGTTCCGAGCGACTGGGGTCCTTCGCTCACCAAGTATCGCTACGTCTATTCGGGCAGCCACGTGATGCTGGTCGATCCCGAGACCCGCATGGTCGTCCAGGAGGTCGACTAACGCCCCGAGCGGCGGGCCGTGGAGGAGCGGCCCGCCGCGTCATCGCACCTTGTTCATTCCCCCCGCGGTCTTCCCTGATGCCCATCGTTCGATACTTTCTGTTTGCAGGCGCATTCGTCGTCGCGCTGCTGTTCGCACTCGATCGCGCTCTGCCACCGCTTGCCGAGAGTTCCGTAGGCCCCGGCGTCGACCGCAGCATCATCCGCATCCACTCCGCACGCGCCTGGCCCGAAAAGATCATCTTCGATACGTCCACAGAGATCGCGACCATGGTCTCATCGCCCCTGCTTGCCACCGAGCGGCGGGACGATTCCAGCCAGGCGTTTGCGATGGCGGCGCCGCAGACGCCGGAAACGAAGATCACACCCGCATCTCAGCCGAGCGCCGTTCGAGCAACGAGCTTTCGCGCGAAGCGAACGGCGCGTACAACCGCTGCCCGCCGGCCCTACGAGCGCCAGGTGATGGTCGGCGCATTCTCAGAGAATTGAACTCTGCCCCGGCGCACGGCGCGTTCGTTTCCGCAAGCGTTCAGCGCGGATGAACAACGAATGAATGAGCGAGCGCGGCGCGCGGCCGCGCCGCCGCGGAACTCAGCACGAGCACGAATCTGTGTGTCAGCGTCTTCCGACACAGGAACGTTTGCGCGATTGCCAGTTTATCCCGGGCCTGATTTGGCAATTTGGTTTTTGAAAACCTGGAGGAGAACGACATGAGGATCCTGAAGCTTTCTGCGGCTGCGGCCGCGCTGCTCGCCGGCACGGCGCTCGCCGTTGCGCAATCGAGCTCGACCGTCGGCACCGGCGGTTCGTCGGCGGGCGGCGGCACCAGCAGCTCGACCGTCGGTACCGGCGGATCTTCCGCAGGCGGCAGCGGGTCGGGCTCGGCCTCGACGCTCGGCACCGGCGGCTCGTCGGCCGGCGGCGGCACCAGCAGCTCGAGCGTGGGCACGGGCGGCTCGGCGGCGGGTAGCGGCTCAGGCAGCGGCTCGGCTTCGACACTCGGCACCGGTGGTTCATCGGCCGGCGGCGGCAAGAGCTCGTCCAGCGTCGGCACCGGCGGCTCGGCGGCGGGCAGCGGCTCCAACTCCGCATCGACCGTCGGCACCGGCGGTTCGTCGGCCGGCGACGGCAAGAGCGGCTCGACGGTCGGCGCGGCCGGCTCGTCTGCGGGTCACGCCAGCGACATGGGCATGGAAAAGGGCAAAGGCCACCACAAGGACGAGATGAAGAAGGACAAGAATTGATGCCTTGACCGGGGAGCGGCAGCGATGCCGCTCCTTCGTCTTTGTTGGAGGAGAACTCGCATGAACAGATCAATCAAAGCGATCGCAGTGTTGGCCTTGATGACCGGCGCTGCTCAGGCGGCGACCGTGGAAAAGACAGGCAAGACGGCATCGGGCGAGACCTGCAAGGTCACGGTCGAAAAACATGCCGACGGCAGCATCAGCGCGGTCGGCTCATCGGGTTCAGGCACCACCGGATCAACCGCGTCGAGCGGTTCGCTGTCGAGCTCGAGCTCGGCGGGCGGATCGTCCGTGCACGTACAGGCGGGCGGCGGCAGCGTCTCAAGCTCCTCGTCGACGGCGGGCGGTCCTGGCACCACCAGCGCCAGCACCATCACCGTCAACGGCTGCACGATCTCGACGTCATCCCCATAAGATTCACCGAGAGGATTGAAACATGAAAACCCTGCTTACGACCTCGGCGGTCGCATTGCTGCTCGCCGCCGCTTCACCGGTTCTCGCCCAGAAGAGTGTCACGGGCGGAAGCGCCGGCTCGGCCGCGGCGGGCGGCACCTCCGCCTCCACGGTCGGCACCGGCGGCACCTCGACCTCGGCGACAGGCAATACCGGCTCGTCGATCGCCGCCGGCGGAAGCGCAGCGGCCGTCGACGGCAAGACGCAGACCGGCGTCAGCACGAACAAGGGCAACGGCCCCGTGATGAACTCCAACGCCCGGGCGCAGGCCCATGACGGCGGCACGTTCAGCCGCTCGCATACGCGCACCCAGGTCAAGGCCGGCGAGCAGGTCGGCTCGACCACCAAGACGATGTCGCATGTGCCGGGCTCGAAGCCGACCATGTCGACGACGTCAACGACCTCGCGCTAATCCTCACGACCTGCTGCCCGGCTCGACCGGGCAGCTTTTTTCTTCGAGCCTGCTCACCCGCCGCTCAGGCTGTGGCTGATCCGTGTGACGACCCGGTCCCATTGCCGCTTCTCGGCCGCGGGATAATTGACCAGCACACAGTGCACATAGCCGCGCGTAAAATTGCAGCGGTCGTACCAGATCTTGTCGCGCTTGATGCTGGAGACCACGAAGAAATTCGGCGTGATCCGCTTATAGACGATACCGGAGGGCGGATCCTTCCTGGCCAGGAATTGCGCCGGTGAAAGACCCTGCCTGTTGGAAACGGCCTGGACGGTGAGATCGGCCCTGCCGTCGGACGTGCGAAACTGCTGGCCATAGCCGTCGGGCTTGCCGGCCATTTCCGTGAAAATCGCGACGGGAATGTCGACGGAGGTCCCCGACTCGGGAATCCGGTAGCTGCTCCAGCTGTCGGCCCGGGCAACGAAGGGGGTGGCGGACAGCGCAAGGGCGGCCGCAAGGATCGTCTTAAGCATCGTCTTCATATCGGCCTCATCAGTTGCGCGGCGCCAGTTGCAGCTCCATCAGCGCGATCCGCTGCAAATTCCCGACGTTGCGCTCGCCCGCACCAGCCGTGCGCAGGATGGATTCCGCGAGCGCGTTGACGTGCGAGGCGTGCACCGGCTCCGGCAGGGTGGCAACCGCAGCTTCCAGGGCGGTCGTCATGATCTCGATCACCTCGGGGGAGAATTCAGCGTTGGAAAAGTTCTTCATCGTGTGCATCGGCCGCTGGTGCGGGCCGTCGGTCAACGCCAGGAAAAAGTGGAAGTTCCTGAACGGGTGCGCGTCGAGCTGAACGTCCGCTTACGTCACGGGCTGGTAGCCCGCGAGCGGCTCGCGTTCCGCGTCCTCGCTGGCGACGGCCTGCATTCTCACATGGCTGCCGATGACGAGGCCCGTGAGCGAGAGCATGAGCCCCAGCGCGAGCGGCGCGAACAAGGCCTCTTCCTGAAACAATCCGTTGAGCAGCACGACCATGACGCCGAAGCCGGCCAGACCCTGCGTCAAATAGCCCGACGAGGCGTAGAGGCGCCAGGCCTTGAGCGCGACCGCGAAATAGAAGGCCAGCGGCACGAAGGCGGCGATGCCCATCTGGTACAAGAGAACGCCGATCGCGCTCTCGACCGCGCCATCGATCGTGCCGGCCGCCTGCGCGGCGCTCCAGTCGATGGAGAAATAGCTGTCCGACAAATTGCCGCCGATGCCGAGGCCCCGGCCGAAGGGTCTCTGCACGAACCCGTCCAGACCACCCATCAGCCCGATGACGTGATAGTCGCCGATCTGCAGTCCGAGGCGGATCGCCAGAACCGCGAAGGCGATCATGCCGAGAAAGCCGAGCAACAAGGTCAGCACGGCGCCGAGCAGACGGGTCGCGATCCAGGCCGCAACCACGAAGATCACCACGATGATCGCGCCCTTCACGCTGCAAAGAACCAGCAGCGGCAAGGCCGCGAGGGCCAGCAGCGGTCGTCCCACCGAGAACAGGAACAGGGCGAGAAAGCCGATCCCGTAAGCGAAGCTGATCGGGTGCATGTTCGGACCGTTGATGCGCAGCAGCTTCGACAAGCCGAACCCTTCGAGCAAGGGTGTGTTCAGAAAGTCGAAGCTGAATCGGTCCTTGAGATCGACGGGCACATTGCCGGTGGCCCTCATCTGGGCCTCCCAGACACCCGAATGGGTCGCCTTGAGCTCGTCGAAGCCCCAGAACGTATAGCCGTTGGTGATGGCCAGCCAGGCATCGCGGAACACGAGCTCGACGTACCCACACAGGATGAGCATGGCCGCCAGCGTCACCAGGAACGGCGTGATGCGCACCTCGTAAGTCGCGGCCGTCAGCAGCGAGAGCTGGAACAGGAACAGCGGCAGCACGATGTTGCGCAGATAGACCGCGGCCGGCTGTCCGTCCTGAATGAAGCCGATCGCGAAATACACCGACACCACGGCGAGAGTGACGACACCCCAGCGCATGATCCGGTTCACTTCAGCCGACTGATTCCTCTGCCCCAGCACGTAGAGGCCGAACGTCGCCAGCCACATGACGGAGCAGACGAGGAAATTGTAGCCCTTGATGAAGTCGAGATCGGACGGCAGCGGCACCAGTGGCGACAGGATCGAGACGAACAGGTTCTGGAAGAACAGCACGAAGATCGCGATGGCCGGCGCATAGGTCGGGACCGCCAGAACGATGGCGATGCCGACGAGGACTTCGACAGCGATAGCCAGCGCCGGGTTGGCCAGATGCAGGACCGGCGCAAAGCCGATCGTGGCCGTGGCGATGCAGAACATCGCGATCATCTCGCGCAAGGCCGGCGCCGACGGCTCGGCCTGCACGCTTTGATCCTGGGTCAAGTCCCCGGCGCTCATCGATCGTCCTTTGCAACGCGCGGAGGTGACGATAGGGGCCGATGCGTAAGGATTCGTTAACGATAGCGGCCCGCGCCGGGCGATCAGCGCCGGCCGGGCCGGGTCGCGCCGAGCAACGCCCGCATCACGTCGGGATCGGGCCTGCCGGTGCTGCGGTCGACCAGGCCAAAGCCCTGCGCCAGCTCCCAATGCGCCCAGCCCCAGCAATGCTCCCTGGCATAAGCGGTGAGTTCCGCCAGCCAGCGCAACCGGCTTTCCCGGGGCGCGCCGGCTTTCAACACGCCGAATTCGTTGACGATGATCGGCCGCGCGAATTGCTGCTGCCATTGCAGCGCGGGCGCGAGCCAGCGGTCGACCGTCGGCTTGTCCTTGGCGGCTGTGATCGCGACATCGAGCATGCCGAGCGCCTTGGTCGCGCCCCTCGCCTGCAGATCGTGGCGGATCGCCTGAACCTTGGGATCGCCGGCGTTGAGCGGATAAGGCAGATCGATGATGTCGTGCAGCGGATCCTGTGCATCCCAATGCGCCTGATGGGTGAACACCATGGGATCGTAAAAGTGGATGGCGTAGACGACGTCAGGATCCGCCAAGGGGCGGAATCGCGGCAGCGAATCCGCGCGCTGCCAATTGACCGGACCGACGATGAGCGTGGTCGCGGGAAGCAATTTGCGGACGAAGGCGGCGAGCGTCTCGACCTCGGTCTGCCATCTGTCCGCGTCGATATCGGGCTCGTTGAGCAGCTCGGCGAAAACGCGCTCGGCCGGATAGGATCGAATGACTCCGGCAAGCCCGGCCCAGGCCTCCTGCATCTGATGCAGCGCCGCGTCCGGATCCTCCTTGTGCACCCGATTGAAGCGATCGCCGGGATGAAGATCGACGGAGGTGGCATAGCCGAGCGCGGTGAGCTGCTTCAGCGCCTTGTCGAGCGCGCCGAGCGTCATCTCGCGCTCTTCCTTCGATGCGAAACGAGGCATCACGCGCTCGGCCGGCACCGGCAGCCGGACATGGCTCATGCCCGACTTGCGCAATTGCTGCAGCAATTCGCGGCTCGGCACCTCGCCGTTGATCCAGCCATCGGCATTGAAGCCGCGCGACAATGCGGCGAGCCTGCCGGATGCGACAGTCTGCGGCACGGGCACGCAGGTTTCAGCGAAGGCCGGCGGGCCGAAGCAGATCGACAGCAGCATCGCAGCACTCAGCAGACGACGGCGCGAGCCTGTCATCGCTAGACCGCAAGACCCAATGCGCCGCCCTCGGGGTGCGGCGCTTGCGAGCCCGCGGGCGCATGATTGACGACGAGCCCCGTCGGCACGGCCTCGTACCGCGACAATGCTGCGGTCACCCGGCGCATCGCTGCCGATCCCAGCTCGCCGGCGCGCGCCACCAGCACGATCAGATCCGCATGAGCCGCCAGCGCGATCGCGTCGGGCTGCAAGGCGAGATTGCCGGCGTGGACGATGATCAGGTCGAACTCCGCCCGGATATCGTCCTCAGGTCCCGCATCGGGCTTGCGGCCGGCGCTCAGCAGCTCGTCGATCGACTGTAGTCCCGCCGTGGTCGAGCCGTCGTTCCATTCGGTCACCGGCGGCTGGTGACCTGCGAATTCGCTCTGCAGGCGGATCAGGACGCTCATCATGCCGCGGTTCACGGCGGCGCGATTCAGCGAGCGCGCGACGGTGTTGCCGCCGGCACTCTTGCCGACCGACAGCACGAGGGCGACCTTGCAGCCGCGCACCCGCACGCGATCGATCCGCTCCAGCAGCGGCCGCAGATGGGCACTGAGATCGAGCTCGGCGGAGGTCGCGATCGGCCTTTGCCAGACGGTGTTGGTCGCGGTCCCCGGTGCCAGATCGGGGATGCGTGCCCAGACCGGAAGCCGCGGCATCGCCTCGGGACGGGTTGCGTCAGCGGCCGGAGGTTGAGCTTGAGGCTGAACTTGCGGCTGGACTCGAGGCTGGGCTTGCCGGCCTCGCGTGTTCTTCGCCGCGGCCTGCATGGGAGCTTCAGCAAGCGCGGACTGGTCGGACAGACTCGTCATCACCGCGACGGCGGCGGTCGATGTCAGGAGCGAGCCGATCGCCAGCGCCGCCAACAGCAGCGCCAGCGGCGGGCGTGTCGAGCGCAGCGGCGGAATGGCGGGTGACGCGATCTTGGTCTGCGACGCCTGCAGCTGACGCTGCTCGTTGGTGGTCTTGAACCGCGACAGGAACTGCTCGTAGATGTTGCGGTTGGCGTCGGCGTCGCGCTGCAGCTCCTGCAGCTTCACCAGGGCCTGGCCATCGACCAGCATCTGCGTCTCGACCGACTTGAGCTGCTTTTCCAGCGCGTTCTGCTGCTCCAGCTGAGCTTCATATTCGGACTTGGCGGTTTCGATGTTCTTCTTCCGCTCGACCTCGATCTGCCGGTTGATGTCGGCGAGCTGGCTGTAGGAGATCGCGAGGTCGGGATGGCGGTCGCCATACACCGCCTTCTTCTGCGCGATCTGGTCGTTCAGGGTCGAGCGCTGCGCCCGCAGCATGCTGAGGAGATCCTGCTTCACCGGCCCTTCGACATTGGCCTTGAGATCGCGCTGCACCTGCTCGTAGCGCGCCTTGGCTTCCTCGGTGCGAAGACGCGCGGCGGAGACCTGCTGGTTGAGATCGGTCACCCGCAATTGCTGCGTGGTGGAATCCTTGCCGGCATTGAGGATCTTGTGCTCGAGCCTGAAGGCGGCGACGGCGTCCTCGGACGCGCGCAGGCGCTCGTTCAATATCTTGAGCCGGTCCTTGAGCCAGTCGGCGGCCTCGTCCGTCGCCTCGGTGCGGACGCGGCCCTGGCTCGCGACGAACGCCTCGGCGATCGCGTTGGCGTAATAGGCAGCGCGTTCCGTGCGGTTCGAAGTGAAGGAGATCGCGATGACGTAGGTGAGCCCGCGGCGCGTGATCTCGAGGCGGCTGCGGAATTTTTCGAGCAGGCGCGTCATGTCGGTGTGACCGCCCGCAATGTCGTCGTCCTCGGCGATCTTGAGCTGCTCGATCAGGGGGCGGAGAAATCCGTCCGACTTGGCGATCTCGATCTGGCTCTGCAGCGCCGCGGCGTCCTGGCCGATGCCCGGCAGAACGTCCTGCTCCGTCGTGACGCGCAGCTCCCGGGGATCGAGCACGACCAGCGCCGTCGCGGCATAGCGGACCGGCAGAACCATGAGAACGATGACACCGAGAGCAAACAGCGCCAGCGCCAGGGTGAGAATGCGCCGGCCGTTCTCGCGCAGGAAAGAGAGTGCTCCGGAGACGGTCAGCGATCCCTTGATCAGCGCCGGCGCAGCGGCGTCGGCCTTCGGCCTCGCAGCCCGCGGCGCTTCCCACGAAGCCGCAGGCTCCGTCGGGGCGATGCTTCGCGGAGATGCGCGGCTACCGAACGCCATGGGGTTGGACTCGAAATCAACTGACTGTCATAGCTCAAAGGCTTTTCACACCGTAAATATCCATGGTTAACCGGCGGTTACGGCCGGCGCGAAGCCGTCATGGTGCGCGGCTTGGCTGGGCCGGCGACCAGCGACACTCTCGGTGTGGCGCGCTCGAGCTCGACATCGCCAAGCAGGCAGGACCGCAGGGTCTCGATCTCCGGGCAATCGGCGGTTCCGAGCGGGCCGATCAGGAAGCCGCGCTCCAGAGGCTCGCATTTGTAGCCTGGACAGCGCTGCACCCTGTCCGCGATCACGACATCGACCTTGCCTTCGAGCAGCTCGTGCAGCCCCGCCGGCTGGCTGATGCGGATGGCGAGCTGCGGCTCGGCGCGGCGGAACCGGGCCAGGCGCGCCCGCAGCCCGTCGACGGCAAAACTGGCGTGAAGCCCGATATGAAGCATAGCAGTGACGCCCTCGGGCTTGAGCTCGGCGGTGGCCTCGGCAAGGCAACGAAACGCCTGACGGACCTGCTCCAGATAAGTCTCGCCGGCCGACGTCAGAATGACCTGCCGTGTCCGGCGCTCGAACAGCTGCACCCCCAGCCGCTCCTCCAGCAGGCGGACCTGCTGGCTGACCGCACCGGCCGTGACGTGCAGCTCGTGGGAGGCCTGCTTGAAGCTGAGATGACGGGCGGCGGCCTCGAAGGCGCGCAGGGCATTGAGTGGCGGCAGAAGATACGTCATGGCCGGCTCCGGACGATGCGGGGGGAGACCGGCAGGATGCATGAGTTTCGCTCGCGCGACAAAAGAGAAATCCTGCTTTGTCGCCGGCGACGGCGAGCGATACCCCGGGGCCGACCCTAGCGCAGCCCGAGGAAACCAGTGCCGCTTGAAAAGCCGTCGATCGAAAATTCGTACTCCTGGATTCGTCTCACCGTCTCCATGGCCCTCAGCACGCTGGGCTGCGTCGGCATGTGGTCGCTGGTGGTGGCATTGCCGGCAGTGCAGGCCGATTTCAATGCGCCCCGTGCCGCGGCGGCCCTGCCCTACACGCTCACCATCATCGGCTTCATGATCGGCGGCATCGTCGTCGGCCGCCTGGCCGATCGCTTCGGCATCCTGCTGCCGCTCGCCGGCGGCACGATCCTGATGAGCCTCGGCTACGTCCTCACCGCCTTCGCGCCGAGCCTGCCAATGTTCGCGCTGATCTCGGGCGTCACGATCGGCCTCGGCGGCGCGGCGAGCTTCGCGCCGCTGGTGGCCGATGTCTCCTTGTGGTTCGACAGGCACCGCGGCCTCGCCATTTCCCTGGCGACGGCCGGCAGCTCCGTTGCCGGCGTGGTCTGGCCACCCATCGTCCAGCACACCATCGCCTCGTACGGCTGGCGGCAGACCCATGTCGGCATCGGCCTGTTTTGTTTGGCAACGATGCTGCCGCTCTCGCTGGTGCTGCTGCGGCGGCCGCCGACCCAGACGGCTGCGCGCGAAGCGACGAGCCGCAGCAACACGATGCAGTCGATCGGCCTGTCCCCTTCCGTCACCCAGGGCCTGCTGGCCCTCGCCGGCATATGCTGCTGCGTCGCCATGGCGATGCCGCAGGTCCATCTGGTCGCCTATTGCGGCGACCTCGGCTACGGCTCCGCGCGCGGCGCCGAGATGCTGGCGGTCATGCTCGGCTTCAGTGTGGCGAACCGTCTGTTCTTCGGCTGGCTGTTGAACCGCATCGGCGGCCTGCCGACGCTGCTGCTGGGCTCGGCGATGCAGGCCACGGCACTCGCACTCTATCTGCCGTTCAACGGCCTGGTCTCGCTTTATGTGGTGTCGGCTATATTCGGACTGGCGCAGGGCGGCATCGTGCCGAGCTACGCCGTGATCATCCGCGAGCTATTCCCCGCGCGGGAAGCCGGTTTTCGCATCAGTCTCGCCATCTCGGTCACGCTCGCCGGCATGGCGCTTGGGGGCTGGATGGCCGGCGCGATCTATGATGCGACCGGCTCCTACGCGTCGGCGCTGATCAACGGCATCGCCTGGAATATCGTGAACATGGCGATTGCAGCCTGGCTGCTGCAGCGCCAGCGCCGACATATCGTCGGCGCCTGCGCCGCGCTCAGCTGATGTTCAGCAGGATTCGCCCCGACGTGCCGCTGCGCATCAGGTCCAGCGCGTCGTTGACGCCGTCGAGTGCGAACTCGTGTGTCACGATACCGCGATAGTTCACCTTGCCGGCGTCGCTCAGGCGAACCAGCCGCGGGATATCGCGCGCCGGCTGGCATTGCCCGCCTTCCGAGCCCTTCAGCACCTTCTCGAAATGGAGCGGCAGCGTGTAGATCTCGGCCTTCTCGCGGGGAACACCGACGAGGATGCAGCGGCCCTTCTTCGCGGTGATCTCGTAGGCGAGCTCGATCAGATTCTTGACGCCGGTGGTCTCGACGACCTTGTCGGGTCCGTCAGCGCCGGTGATGGAACGAACCTCGGCGGCGACATCCTTGGCCGCTTCGGAGTTGATGAGATGCGTCGCGCCGAACTGCCTCGCCATTTCAAGCTTGTTGTCGAGACGATCGATCGCGATCACGGGATAGGCGCCGACCATCGCGGCAAATTGCACGATGTTCAATCCGACGCCGCCGACGCCGAACACGACGACGGCTTCGCCGATGGCGATCTGCGCGTCGTTGTTGACGACGCCGAGCGCGGTCGTCACGGCACAGCCGAGCAGCGGCGCGCTGGTGCGGTCGATCGAAGCCGGAACCGGGGTGACCCGATTCTCCGATACCACGGCATATTCATTGAAGGTGGTGACCCAGCCGGCGTTGAGCCGCTTGCCGCGCCAGGAATAGACCGGCGTGTTGGACTGGACGCCCTTGCCCGGGCGCCAATGCATGACGACGGTATCCCCCTCTTTGCAGGACACGACGCCGGGTCCGGTCTCGACGATCGTGGCCAGCGCCTCGTGACCCAACAGGTGCGGCAGGAACTTGTCGACGCCCTTGACGGCGTCGATCTCGTTGATCTGCGCGCCGCAGATGCTCGACGTGTGCACATGCGCGAGCACCTGGCCGTGTTCGAGCCTGTCCGGCAAGGTGAATTCGTCGACGATCAGCGGCTTGCCCGATTCGACGAGAATAGCCGCCTTGGCAGTCTTGATGTCCATGGGGCGCGCCCGATCACTCGAAATAGATGAATTCGTAATCGCCGGTGTAACCGAGCTTTCCGTACAGCCAGATCCATTCCGAGGTGTGCAGGATGGACTCCGCCGTCAGTGCCCAGCATTCGAGATTGTGCAACTCGGCGACGTTCCGGTAGCCCTCGACCATGACGTATTTGTTCTTGCCGACCCGCTCGACCTCCTTGAGGGCCGCCTCGAGTTCGTACAGTCGCAGATTGTGCAAGGTGCCGAGCGAGATGACGAGGTCGAAACTGTCGTCGCCATAGGGATAGACGTCCTGGGCGCGATAGTTGAACAGATACGGCCTCACCTGCTCGTGCGAATTGGCGAGCCCGTGCTTGGAAATATCGAAGCCGACGACCTTCAAGCCCGGCAGGATCTTCTGCATCTCGTACAGCAGGAAACCCTTGCCGCAGCCGACGTCGAGCACGCTGGAGCCGTCCTTCAGACCATAGGTCTCGATCAGCGCCTTGGCGACCGGCGCCCAGCGCCCCTCGATGAAGCGGTAGCCGCCATAGCCGAAGCGGCGGTCGCCGTCCCAATAATCGGCCTCGTATTCCCGCGCTTTCAGCGAGCAGCCGATCTTGTCGTCGTTCATACGGCCCATGTAGTCGCGCTTGGTCGCCGTATGCAGCGGCGTCACGATATTCAGCAGTCGTCCCATTCAGCCCTCGGATTCCAAAGCGCGTTGCGATGGCCGCGACCGGCCGGGGAGCCGTGAGTCGCGACTTGCGAGTCCTTCTAGCATTGGTGGTCGAGATCATCATTGCTGCAGATCAATGATGGGAAGTCCTGCGACGGCTTGGTCAGCCGCCCGCCGAGCACGACGGAGCCTTTGCGGGGCGCGGAGCCCCGGCCAGGTTCCAATGCGGCTGGCAGCAGTGACATGAATGCGCGGGGAACGCGGATGCGAAGCACGGCGTTGGCGCGAAGGGAGATCACCATGCCGACCAAACCGACCATCGCCCGCATCTGGCGAGGTCGCACCCGCCGCGATGTCGCCGACGCCTACCAGGCCTATCTGCAGGCCGAGGGCATTCCGCCGCTGCGTAAGACCGCGCTCGGTGTGCAGCAATTACGCGAGGACCGCGACGAGGAGACCTGGTTCACGACCATCTCCTATTGGGCGGACATCGCAGCCATGACGGCCTTCACCGGGGGCGAGCCGACCAAGGTCCATCATCTCGCGCGCGACGCGGAATTCCTGATCGAGCTGCCGCAGCGCATCGAGATTCACCGCATCCTGATCGACGAGCAAGGACTGCGGTGAAAGGCCGAGCCACGGAACGTGAGGCTCGCTTCGCTGCCCAATCGCAGCTTGCTGCAAATATCCGATCGCTCGCGGCTGTGCGGTTTCGCCGCAATGTTTCCAGCGGAATGAATCACTATAGTCGGAATGTCATGGCATATGTCGTCGACATAGACGCGCGCACCGCGCGTTTCGGTCTTCACGCCGGCCGCCTCCAAGCAGGCGGTTAGCCGGACGGTGTTCGCGCCGTCCGGGCTCTTTTCCAGCTTTCGTGACCTCTGCCTGAGAGGTCGTCTTGAAGCAGAAGGAGTGTGCCGTGCTGCCTCTTCCGAAAATTGCGCTCGTCGCATCTGAATATCCGCGGCTCGAACAGCTTGCCCGCCGCGCCGCCCAACGAGGTGATTTGGACGGAATTTTCCTGCTGGGGGAAATCAATCGCGCCGACATCGTGCCGGACGAATGGGACGATCTACGTTCGCGGGTGATCGTCGGATCATGGGTCACCTTTTGCACGAACTGGGGCGTTCCGCGTCGCATCGTGCAATTGGTCTGGCCCGAGGAATGTTGGTCGGATCCCGCCCGCATTTCGGTCCTGACGCCTTTGGGAGCGGCTTTGATCGGCCTGCAGGTCGGCGATCAAATGCCGTACTTCGTCGCCGGCTGCCTGAATGTCGTCAGGGTTTTGAACGTCACCCGATCAAGCCCGAACGTCGTTCCGCTCTTTCCGGCAGGTCGGCGCAGCCGGCCGCTCGACGATGATCCTGGACCGACTGCAGCATAGGAGAAACCAAATGCAGAACTTCGAAGCCGAGATTCGGCGGGACCAGCCCGCGCTGCCGCCGATCAAGCTCGCAAAAGACGAATCGCGGCGTCTCAGCTCGCTGGCGAATTCGACCATGGATCTGTTTCCCCGCGTCGCCCAGTTTCTGGCCCGCGAGTTGGACCGCGCGACGGTCGCGGAAGAGAACGACTTGTGCGGCGTGGTCAGGATGGGCTCCAAAGTGACCTATCGCGATGACAGGGGTGCGAGCCGCGAGATCGTGCTGGTCTATCCGCACGAGGCCAACATCGCGCTCAGCCGGATCTCGATCCTGACGCCCGTCGGAGCGGCCCTGATCGGCCTCTCGGTGGGACAGCGCATCGCATTCGAGACACCGGACAAGCGCATCAGAGGGCTGACCGTTCTTGCCGTCTCCGAACCGGAAGGGAACGACCGATCCGACTGCGCATGACTCTTTCGCGTTAGCCGGGCGCGCCGCTCCTTGATGCGCGCCCCGCCTGCACAGGTTTGACAGACGGCCTGCGATGGAACTTGCTGTAGCACAACGAGCTCCCCTCCAGGGCTCGCTAGCCTATTCTAGGGGGCGAACTCACGGAGCGGCACGGAGGTCGACGTCGTCCGAAACGCCTCATCGCCCTTCGCAATTGACCTCGTCAGGCACGGGAACGAAAACAATCATGAAGAACATCAGTGCCGGCCAGATCGCCCTGTTGGTTGCGCTCGGAGCCTTGTTGATCCTGACGTGCGTCTGGGGATTTTCAGTCTGGGAAACCAGCAGCGGCGTCGAGATGGGCAAGCATGGCTGGATCGCGCTGGGCCTCGGAGCCTTCTTCTCCCTGCTGATCGGCTGCGGGCTGATGGCCCTGATGTTCTTCAGCAGCCGCAGCGGCCACGACGACGTCGCCGATCCCTTCCGCCGGCGGGACGGCGAGGACCGCTAGCCACATCTCGGGCTCGCATCCTTACCAACAATTCATGTTCCGCGACCCTCTGTCGCTCGTTTCGCGCTGAAGGAACGGAGCGCACAAGCGGCCGTTGCTCCCCATCCTCAACAACACGGAGCCCGACATGAAAATGCGCAGAACTTTCGTCGCCCTCGCGGCCGCTGGAGCGATGCTCTCGACCGCGGGATCACCGGTGCTTGCGGCGCCTCTGCCGATCGCGAATCCGGGTGCTGACTCCGGCTTGCAGCAAGTGCAGTACCGGCACTGGCACGGACATGGGTATCGGCATGGCTATTACGGGCACCACCACGGTGGGAACGGCGCAGCCGTCCTTGGCGGCTTGGCGGCCGGCGCCATCATCGGCGGCGCAATCGCCAGCAGCCAGGCTCAGGCCAACGCGACCTCCTACTGCGCCCAGCGCTATCGCTCCTATGACCCCGGCTCAGGAACTTATCTGGGTAACGACGGTTTGCGTCACCCCTGTCCGTGACGCACGCATGAGAGACGACGGCAGCCTCCCCCGCGATGCGAGAGGCTGCCGGCCTACGGTAGAGACGTTGCGGCCCATCCCAAGGGTGATCGAACGCGCCTGCGATGCTATTGCACCTCGATGTTCGCGTCCTTGACCAGCTTGCGCCAGCGCGCCTCCTCCTGGCCGACATAGCGGTCGAGTTCTTCCGGCGTGCTGCCGACCATGATGAGACCTTCGTTCGCCTCCAGCTTCTTGAAAGCACCGGACTGAACCGCCTTTGCGATCGCCTGATTGAGGCGCGCAATCACCGGCGCCGGCGTCTTGGCCGGAGCGTACAAGCCGTACCAGGATTCGGCGGCGTAGCCGGGCACGCCGGCCTCGGCAACGGTCGGCAACTGCGGGAACGCCGCCGAGCGCTCGGCGGATGTGACGGCCAGCGCCCGGAGCTGACCTGCGGCCACCAGCGAAGCCGCGCTCGCCACGGTGGTGAACATCACGTCGATCTGGCCGCCCAGGAGATCGCTGATCGCGGGCGCCGCGCCCTTGTAGGGCACCGCCGTCATCTTGACCTTCGCCATGGAGTTGAACAGCTCGCCGGCGAGATGCGCCGAGGTGCCGGTGCCGAACGTGCCGAAATTGAGCTTGCCGGGATTGGCCTTGGCCTCCGTGATCAAATCCGAGATCGAGTTGATCTTCGATGCCGGGTTGACCACGACGATGTTGAAGGAGCGCGCGATCAGCGAGACCGCCGCGAAATCCTTGTGCGGATCGAACGGCAGCTTGTTGTACAGGCTCGGGTTGACCGCGTGCGCGAATGTCGCCATCAGCAGCGAATAGCCGTCGGGCTCGCTGGTCGCCACCGTCTGGGTTCCGATGATGGTGCCGGCGCCCGGCTTGTTCTCGATGATGACGGACTTGCCGAGATCCGTCTGCAGCTCCTGCGCCGTCGTTCGCGCCATGATGTCGGTGCCGCCGCCGGCTGCGAAGGGCACGACGATCTTGATGATCTTATCGGGATATTCGGCGCGCGCCGGCGTCAGTCCGAGCCCCGCGACGATCGCACAGGCGAGGATGGCGAGGCTCTGCCGGCGCCGCACGGAATTCTTCTGCCGCGCGCCGTCGTGATTGATGCTTCCGCTGCTGGCCATCTGGAGCTCCATCCCACTTTGTTCAGACATTGAGAACAACCAATCCGTCCGCTGCCTTCACGCCCTGGCCCGCCGGCAGCACGAACACCGGATTGATCTCCGCCTCGGAAAGTCGATCCCCGAGCTGCGCAACCATGCGCGAGAACGCGACCACCGCTTCTGCGAGCGCTTCGACGTCGCATGTCGGCCGGCCCCGAAAGCCATCCAGCAACGGCCATGTGACGAGATCGCGCGCCATCGCGCGCGCCGCGGACAGATCGAGGCCGCCATTCGGCGGAAGCAGACGCATCGTCGTGTCCTTGAACAATTCGGCCGCGACGCCGCCCATGCCGAGAAGGATTGCCGTTCCCAGGGAATCACGGTGCATGCCGAGAATGATCTCGACGCCGCCTGAGATCATCTCCTGAACCAGGAACTGCTCGGGTCGCTTCCCGGCCCTGGCCTCGACCTCAGCCGCCATCGCAGCCAGGCGATCGCCGATCACTTCAGTGGTCAGGTTAATCGCGACGCCGCCGACATCGCTCTTGTGCGCGATCTCGCGCGAGAGGACCTTGAGCACGACACGGCCCCCGAGGCCGCGCGCCGCCTGCTCGGCTTCGCGCGCTGTTGCGACCACTTTCTCCGCCACGACAGGAATCCCAAACCGGGCGAACAGCGCCTTGGCCTGGGCTTCATCGAGCGATCCCGCCGGGAAGCCGCTGGCATCCGCCGCGGTCGGGGGCGAAGCGGATGTCTGGACCTGCTCAGGCATTGCGGCTCGCAACAGCCCGTCGAGCGCCGCAGTGCAGCTCTCGGCCGAGGTGTAGGCGGGGACGCCGCGCCGGGTCAGCACAGCCACCACCTCGGGCGCGTGGGGACTGACATAGGCGATGACCGGCTTGTCGCTGAGCGGCAAGCAGTCATGGATGGCGTCGGCCATCAGGGCCGGCGACCCCACGGCCGACGAGCCGGCAATGACGATGAGCGCGTCATAGGACGGACTTGCGAGCACGATGCGGATGGCGCCGCGCAGCAGATCCGGCTGCAGGCCGGCGAGGGTCACGTCGATCGGATTGCGATCGAGGTTGGCATGCGAGCCCGACTGCAGGCTGCGCAATTGCGCAGCCGTCTCCGCATCGGGCGCGGGTGTGACAAAGCCTGCGACACCGAGACTGTCCGATACGATCGTGCCGGCGCCGCCAGTCGAGGTGAGGATCGCGACACGCCGGCCGGAAAGCTTCCGCCCCGCACTGAGGGCTGCGGGAATGTCGAGCAGATCTTCGAAGGTCCGGGCGCGGATCACGCCGAGCTGCCGGAACAGGGCGTCGTACATGCGGTCGGAGCCGGCCAGCGCGCCGGTGTGCGAAACGGCCGCCTGCGCGCCCGCCTCCGATCGCCCGATCTTGAAGGCGACGATGGGCTTGCCGGCGCGGCGCGCCTTGAGCACCGCCTCACGAAAGCGGAGCGGATTGCGGATCGCCTCGATATAGAGCGCAATGACTTTGGTCGCATCGTCCCCGGCGAGGAAGTCGATGAAATCGGAGAGCTCGAGATCGGCCTCGTTGCTGGTCGACACCAGCTTGGACAGCCCGACCCCGCGCGCCGCGGCGCGCGACAGCATGGCGCCGAGAATCCCCCCGCTTTGCGAGATCAGCCCAATGCCCCCGGCCGGGAAGTCGTCCATCGCCAGCGCGCCCGACGCCGACAGCACGATATTGTCGGTGAGATTGACGAGACCGATCGTGTTCGGCCCGAGGACCCGCATCGATCCGGCGGCTTGCATGAGCTGGTGCTGGCGCGCGGCACCTTCCGCTCCGGTCTCGGTGAAGCCGCTGGCGAGAACGATCGCGGCGGCGGCTCCCCGCTCGGACAATTCGCGCACCGCGATATGCGCGCGCTCGGCGCCGACGAGGACAAGGCCGACGTCGGGCACATCAGGCAGCGAGGCGACGTCGGCGTAGCACTTGATGCCGCCGATCTCTGCGACCTTGGGATTGACGGGATAGATCGCACCCGCAAAGCCGTGCTTCTGAAGATAGGACACAGGTCGCCCCGACGTCTTGCTGGGGTCTGCGGACGCGCCGATGATGGCGATGCTGCGCGGCCGGATCAGGCGTTCGATCGCGTTCATCGCTCAGTCCTTCGACGAGGATTGCGCGAGGAACGCCGCCACCGCGTCGCGATGCTCCGTGCTGGTGTAGCAAATGGCCTGCGCCTGGCTGCCGAGATTGAAGATGTCGTGCGCGGAATGCTCGAAGGTCTCGTTCAGGATCTTCTTGCTCAGCGGCAGAGCGGTCGGAGACCCCTGAGCCAGCTCGGCCGCCCAGGCCTGCGCGGCCGGCAGCAGCTCGGCCGAAGCCACCTTGCGATCGACGATGCCGAGCGCGAGCGCTTCGTCGGCCTCGACGACGCGGCCGGTGAAGATCAGCTCCTTGGCCTTCGCCAGCCCGACCCGTCGCGGCAGGAAATACAGCCCGCCGCCGTCGGGGATCAAACCGCGCTTGATGTAGGACCAGGTGAATTTCGATCGTTCCGTTGCCATGACGAAGTCGCAGGCCAGCGCGGTGTCCGCACCGAGCCCCGCGGCGGCGCCGTTGACGGCGGCAATGGTCGGCTTCGGAAGGCCCAGCAGCAACGACTGCACGTGATGCACGCCCTGCTGACGGCTCCATCCGTTGAATGCGACCTCGCCCTGCGGCGCTTCGAGCCGGCGCTTCATGCCGCTGATGTCGCCGCCGGCACAGAAGGCCTGGCCGCGCCCGGTGAGCACCAGGGCCTTGATCGCCTTGTCGCGGGCGACGGTTTCGAGCGCGCCGGCGAATTCGGCGCGCATCTCGTCGCTCATGGCGTTGCGGCGTTCCGGCCGGTTGAAGGCGAGCGTCGCGACACCGGCCTCGACGGAAAATTCGATGAGCTGATACGGCATGAGCTGATAGGACATGGCAGGCTCCGTGGTTGGAGTCGGATCGATCACCGCGACGCAGCGCGGATGTCGAATGCCTGTGCGGGCCGTGCCGTTTCCTCGTCGAGCCAGTTGCGGCCGGGCATTCTTCTCCCGGTCGTGATAGCGGCTTGCACCTGCCGCAACATCCCCCTAATTCCACTAAGTGGAAATGCCGACGGAGGCTGGATGTGGCGCAGGCGCGCAGATATGCGGGCGGGATTGACGGCAACCGGTCGCTCGAGCGGGGCATCGAGATTCTCAGGGCGTTCCGGCCCGGTGTCGATACGCTCGGCAATGGCGAGATCGCGGAGCGAACAGGCCTGCCGCGATCGACGGTCAGCCGGCTGACGCGAACGCTGGTCAATTCCGGGTTGCTCGACGAAGTCCGCAGCGAGAGGACCTACCGGCTTGCCGCATCCGTCATCAGCATCGGTCACGCGATGCGGACGGGATCGCCCGTGCTCAACGCGATCGGACCGATGATGCGGGCCGAATCGGCCAAGCGCCGGCTGAACGTCGGACTCGCGACCGCGGATCGAACCATGATGGTTTACCTGGAGTCGATCCGCTACAGCCCGCGCGCGGCGCTGCGCAACGTGGTCGCCGGCCAGCAGGTCCCGATGGAGCTGACGTCGCTGGGCCGCGCCTACCTCGCCGGCCTTGCCGAGACGGAGCGCGAGCGATTGCTGAAGCAGTTCAAGCGGCGCAGCGCAGCCGCCACCAAGGCGCTGCTGGCAGAGGTCAGGAGATCGATCGGCGCCGTCGAGCGCGACGGATATTGCGCCGTATCATGGCAGCCCGCCGTTCTCGCCGTCGCAACGCCGATCGTGCTGGACGGGCTTCCGGTCTACGCCCTCAATATGAGCCTGCAGAATGTCGACCGGTCCGATGCGCTAGCGAGCGAGATGGGCACGTACCTCAAGGCGTTTGCGGCGAAGTGCAAGGAGGTGCTGGCGGGCTGAAGCGATCGGCGCCCTTACAACTTTCCATAGACCCGCGCCGCGACCACCTTCAGGCGCTCGACCGATCCGGACTCGGGGTGCGGCTTGACCGGTGCGAACAGGATCGATGCCTGCCTGCCGTTCTTCCAGACGAAGATGTTGACGGCGTTGCCGTTGCCCTTGGTGCAGGAATGTTCGCCGAACGCTTCGCCGCCGAGATCGGGGATCGCGACATGCTTGCAAGGGCCTGCGCGCTTCATCATGCCGGCGGCGGTGTCGCGCGAGGTCGCGATCACCGCGACCGTCATGGTGTTGGCCTCGCGATCGAACATCATGCAGCTGCCCGCGCCGGTGCGCTGCACCGTCAGCGTGCTCGCGTCGAGAAAGCCGTCGGCATCGGCAGCCGTGAGCCACTCGCAAGTGCCGAACCGCTCGCTGCTCTTGCTCACGTTGGCAATGGCAATTCGCGAGGCCTCGGTGAGCGGCCCGAGCAGCGCATCGTCAGCACGCCGGCCGATCGGATAGACGGTGATCTGGAGAATATAATCGCCGGACAAGACGACGACCGCGGCCTCCTGGCGCTCCGCGCCGGCGGCGCTCGTTCCGCCCTGGCCTTCCTCGCCGATCCCCGCCACGGCGCTCAGCTTCATGCGTTCGCCAAGTGTCTTGACGAAGGTCGCGTACAACTCCCTGGCGCGGTCCTTGTCGGGATTGCGGAACACGGTGAGCATCATCGTGTCGCCGCGCCCGGCCTGATAGATGCAGCCGCGGCCGTCCTGATTTGAGATCAGCGACCATTTGAACGCCGGCATCGCGCGGGCGAGCTCCTGGCCGCTGATGAACGGGCAGGTTTCGGCCGCGCGCGCAGGGGCAGCCGCGATAGCAAGGAAAAGAACGAGACAGGAGAGCAGGCGATCGATGGTGCGCATCAGATGAACGTACTATCGAAATGCCGTGCCGGAAACGTTCGACTGTCCGTCACTGCCCGTTGAATTCAGCCCAGCAATCCGCCGTTTCATAGACCCGAACAGCCGACAGCTGTGAGAGGCTCGGCTTCAACCGGTCCCAGATCCAGATCGCGATATTCTCGGCGGTCGGGTTCTCGAGGCCTTTGACGTCGTTCAGGCAGTGGTGGTCCAGCGCGCCCATGATGTCGGCGAAGGATTTTTCGATATCGAAGAAGTCGGCGACGAAGCCGGTGTGCGGGTCGACCGGTCCGTCCAGCTGAACCTCGACCCGGTAGGAATGACCATGCAGCCGGCGGCATCGATGGGTCTCGGGCACGTTCGGCAGCCGATGCGCCGCCTCGAACTTGAACGCCTGCGATATCTTCATTCCGCTCCTCACACGGCGAAGCCATCCGGTCTCGGGCCCGTCTGGCGACCAGATGCTGCTTTGTCCTGACCTTTCGGCGAAGAATGGCGCGCCCGGAACGATTCGAACGTCCGACCCTCAGATTCGTAGTCTGATGCTCTATCCAGCTGAGCTACGGGCGCGTGTTTCGCAAACAGCGCGGGCAGGACCCGCGACGCAGCCCCCGGCAGGGCCGGAGGGGGTGCGAAAGAGCGCTCTGACTAACCGCTCTTGTCCCGATTGGCAAGGTCCGGGATGGGGAGATTTTCGCGGATTTTCACTCATCTCTCCTCTCCGTCATTCCGGGGCGACGCGAAGCGGCGAGAATCCATAACCACCGGCCGGGGTTATGGATTCCGGGCTCGACCCTTGGGGCCATCCCGGAATGACGGAAGGAATGAAATTGCCGCCCGCTCGGCCGCTGGCCGACTTACGCTCTCTGCCGCTCGTTGCGGATGGAGAGCAGCTCCACGGGGCGGTCCGGGATCACGATGCGGAAGGTGGCACCGATGGTGCCTTCGACCAGGTGGATATCGCCGCCATGGGCGCGGACCAGCTCGGCGGCGATGGCCAGGCCGAGACCGCTGCCGCCGGGACGCCCGGAGGTCTGGAACGCCTCGAACAGATGCTCCCGCGTCTTCTGGGGCACGCCGGGACCGGTGTCGGAGACCTCGACGATCGCGACGGCGCCTTCGCGTTTTCCGGTGATCCGGATCTGCTGCGGGCCATTGTCACCGGAGGCGTGGCTCTCCAGCGCCTGGGCGGCGTTGCGGACGAGGTTGAGCAGCACCCGGAACAGCTGATCGGGATCGGCATCGATCGCCAGCCCGCGCTCGATGGCGGCGACCCAGGCGATCGAGGCATCGGAGGCGAGGCCCGCGGTCTCGCGCACCTCCAGCACGACAGGCTCGATCAGGATCATGCGGCGGTCGGGCGCGGCCTCCTGGGCGCGTCCGTAAGACAGCGTCGACTGGCAGAAGGCGATGGCCCGCTCGAGCGAGCGCACCAGCTTCGGCGCGAAGCGTTGCACCCGCGGATCCGGCACGCTGGCGAGCTGATCCGACAGCAACTGGGCCGAAGCCAGCAGGTTGCGCAGATCGTGGTTGATCTTGGAGACGGCGAGGCCGAGGGCGGCGAGCCGGCTCTTCTGATGCAGCATCGACATCAGATCGCGCTGCATGTCCGACAATTCGCGCTCGGCGACCCCGATCTCGTCGCTGCGCTGGCTCGGCACGATGATTCCCGCCGAGCTTTCCGGGTTCTCGTGGAAGCCGACCAGGCTCGCGGTCAGCCGCCGCATCGGGCGCACGAAGAGATAATGAAGCGCGAGATAGACGAGGCCGGCGGTCAGCACCGCGATGATCAGCGCCACCACCACGACGTTGCGGGAGAAGCGGTACATCTGCTGCCGCAGCGGCAATTCGTCGGTGACGATCTCGATGAACTGGGCATTGCCGACGCCGGGCCCGACGATGCGGATGGCCTGGTTGCCGGTCTCCAGCATCATCCGGAACGAGCCGGTGATCGCCTCCCATGCGGTCATGTCGCGCAAATCGATGTCATGCTCGATGGCGGCCGGAATGTTGTCGCTCGCGAGCAGCCGGCGCTGCTGGCCCATCTTGATGGCGACGGCGCGGGCATTGATGCTTTTCAGGATCTGGCGCGACAGCGAATCGGGAACCATGCCGAGCGGTGCCGCATCCAGCACCAGCGCCGCGGTGTTCGCCGCCGCGACCCGATCGTTGAGCCGGTTGACCCAGAAGTTGGCGATGGCTGGGACATAAAGCAGGCTGGCCGCGATCATCACCAGGGGAACCGTCAGCAGCAACAGCTTGCCCGACAGCCCGAGCCCGCGCGTCCCGCGGGGACTCGCCGCCGGCTGGTCCGGCTGGTCCTGATCCTGGACCGGCTGGAGGTCTGTCGCTGCCACGGAATCGCCCTCGCTGCCTAGACCGGGTTAAGAATTGGGCCGGGTGAAGGATTAGCGGATATGAGAATGCGGCCCGCCCCTGGCCCCGGTCAAATTACGGATCGCTAATCTGCCAAGGTGGGATGTAGGCGCTGATATCGCTACCCGCCACCTCAAGGGTTAAAAACCCCGCACAAACAGCGATATTCACGAAAATCGCGCGCTTGTGCGGCGTTGACGAAAACAAGGCGCTCGCTTATAAGCCGCGCAAATTGTCCGCGATGACCCGGTGTGACGCCGGGAGCGGCTCTCTTGGGGCCGAAAAGGGTCCGTTGTGGGCCGCATCTTCCGGACTTTACCATCAATTCTACAGGCAAATTGCCCGGTCAGCGGAGAAAAACCCGTGAAGCGGACTTATCAACCCAGCAAACTGGTGCGCAAGCGCCGTCACGGCTTCCGTGCCCGTCTCGCCACTGCCGGCGGCCGCAAGGTTCTCGCCGCCCGCCGCGCCCGCGGTCGCAAGCGTCTGAGCGCCTGAGCCAGACCCCCTTTTTGGGATTTCATCATGGATCGGCTGAGGCAGCGGGCGGATTTCCTCGCCGTTGCCAATGGCGCGCGGGTGAACAGCCGCGCGTTCGTCCTGCAAAGCCGTCCCCGCGATGACGGCGGCCCGATCCGGATCGGCTTCACCGTTACCAAAAAGAACGGCAACGCCCCCGAGCGCAATCGCATCCGGCGCCGGCTTCGCGAACTCGTGAAGCGGCTCGATCCGGTGTCGATGCAGCCCCATCATGATTATGTGCTGGTCGGACGAAGGGACGCGCTCTCGCGCGACTTCACGACCATGCTCGACGATCTTCGCATAGCGTTCACGAAGCCCGCGCGGCATACGCACAAGGGACGCGGCCCGAAAACCGACGGCTCAAGACCCGGCCCCACTCCCGCGACCAGCCGCAAACCGGATTGATGACGAGAGAATGATGACCGACAACCGCAATACCATCCTCGCCGTCATTCTGTCGGGCCTGGTGCTGATCGCCTGGCAGTATTTCTACAACGTGCCGGCGATGGAGAAGCAGCGCGCCCAGCAGCAGGCCCAGGCCGAGCTTCAGAAGGGCACCCCGCAGCCGACCGCGTCGGCGACGCCCGGCGCCTCGTCGACGCCCGGCGCCGCGCCGCAGCCCGGCGCAGCTCAACCGGCGACACCGGCCGCAAACCAGGCCCAGCCGGTCGTTGCGCGCGATGCCGCGATTGCAGCCAGCCCGCGCGTCAAGATCGACACGCCGCGGATCGCCGGCAGCATCTCATTGAAGGGCGGCCGCATCGACGACATCGCGCTGGTGCAGTTCCGCGAGACGGTCGATCCGAAATCGCCGCCGATCATTCTCTATTCGCCTTCGGGCACCGCGGAACCCTATTACGCCGAGTTCGGCTGGGTGCCGGCGACGGGCGTGACGGCGAAGCTGCCCGACGCGCAGACCGTCTGGCAGCAGGACGGCAGCGGCAGCCTGACGCCGACGACGCCGGTGGTGCTGAAGTGGGACAATGGCGAGGGCCTCACCTTCCGCCGCACCATTGCGGTCGACGACCATTATCTCTTCACGGTCAAGGACGAGGTGAGCAATGTCGGCAACGCGCCCGTCACCCTCTATCCGTTCGCGCTGATCTCGCGCCACGGTGCACCGCAAGTCTCCGGCTATTACATCCTGCATGAAGGCCTGATCGGCTATCTCGATGGCCTGCAGGAATATGCCTACAAGAAGATCGACGAAGCCAAGTCGGTGAACTTCAAGGCCACCAATGGCTGGCTCGGCATGACCGACAAGTACTGGGCCTCGGCGCTGCTGCCCGACACCAGCGCGCAGCTTCAGGCGCGCTTCTCGTCGAACCCATCAGGCAACGTTCACACCTACCAGACCGATTACCTGCTCGACCCCGTCACCGTCGCGATCGGCGGCACCGCGACCGCGAATGCGCGGCTGTTCGCCGGCGCCAAGGAAGCTGGCGTCGTCGGCCTCAATTTCCCGCTGGCCGGCCACGGCGGCTACAACAAGGAGCTGGGCCTGAACCATTTCGATCTCCTGATCGACTGGGGCTGGTTCTACTTCATCACCAAGCCAATGTTCATCGGGCTCGACTTCTTCTTCCGCTTCTTCGGCAATTTCGGCATCTCGATCCTGCTCGTGACCGTGATCGTGAAGCTGTTGTTCTTCCCGCTGGCGAACAAGTCCTACGCCTCGATGGCGAAGATGAAGTCGGTCCAGCCGCAGCTGCAGGCGCTGAAGGAACGCTTCCCCGACGACAAGGTGAAGCAGCAGCAGGAGATGATGGAGATCTACCGCAAGGAGAAGATCAATCCGGTCGCCGGCTGTCTTCCCGTCGTGATCCAGATCCCGGTGTTCTTCTCGCTCTACAAGGTGCTGTTCGTCACCATCGAGATGCGGCACGCGCCGTTCTACGGCTGGATCAAGGACCTTTCGGCGCCGGATCCGACCAACCTCTTCAACCTGTTCGGGCTGATCCCGTTCGATCCGACCACGATTCCGGTGTTCGGCCATTACCTCGCGCTCGGCATCTGGCCGATCATCATGGGCATCACGATGTGGTTCCAGATGAAGCTGAACCCGACGCCGCCGGATCCGACGCAGCAGATCATCTTCAACTGGATGCCGCTGATCTTCACCTTCATGCTGGCGGGCTTCCCGGCGGGCCTCGTGATCTACTGGGCCTGGAACAACCTGCTCTCGGTGGTCCAGCAGAGCTACATCATGCGCCGCAACGGCGTGAAGGTGGAGCTGTTCGACAATCTCAAGGCGACGTTCGCGAGGAAGGCGACGTAAGTCTCACGCGAGTGTGCCCCGTCATACGGGTGCAAATGCCTCCACATCGTCATGCCCGGGCTTGTCCCGGGCATCCACGTTTTGGAAGCTTGTCCAGTAACAAGACGTGGATGGCCGGGACATTTGGTTGGAAAGCCGCGCTTCGCGCTTTTTGCCCGGCCATGACGAGAGGATAGGTCCTTCTCATGAACGAGAAGAACGACGACAAAGATGCGAAGCTGATCGAGGCCGGGCGCAAGCTGTTCGCCCGCGACTGGCAGTTCATCTGGGCCTCGCCCTCGATCCAGACGCTGCCGCCGATGGCGGGGCTGGAGGTCGCCTTTGCCGGCCGCTCCAATGTCGGCAAGTCGAGCCTGATCAACGCGCTCACGGGGCGCAACGCGCTGGCGCGCACCTCGCACACGCCGGGCCGCACCCAGGAGCTGATTTTCTTCGAGGTCCCCGGAAAGACCGACCTGCGTCTCGTCGACATGCCCGGCTACGGCTACGCCAAGGCGCCGAAGAGCCAGGTCGCGTCCTGGACCGAGCTGATCCACAAATTCCTGCTCGGACGCGCCAGCCTCGCGCGCGTCTACGTGCTGATCGACGCGCGCCACGGCATCAAGGACGTCGATCTCGAAGTGCTGGGGACGCTCGACCGCTCCGCCGTCAGCTACCAGATCGTGCTGACCAAGGCCGACCAGGTGAAGGCGTCCGAGTTGCAAGCGCGCATCGCCGAGACCGAGGCCGCACTGGCCAAACATCCCGCCGCGTTCCCGAACGTGCTCGCGACATCGTCACGCAGCTCGACCGGCATGGAAAGCTTGCGCGCCGCGATGGCGAAGCTCTTGGAAGAGCGGAGCAAGTAGTGGCGGCCCATCGCCTCCTGATTGGGCTTGCCGGTTTGATGGGCGCCGCCGGCGTCGCGCTGGCCGCGGTCTCCGCCCACGGCGCGGATGCGAGCCGGCTCGCCACGGCCAGCGCCATGCTGCTGTTTCATGCAACTGCCATACTTGCGACCACCGCCCTGCTCGCGCGCGGCCTTCTGCACGGCGGAATTGGCCTCACCGCCGCGTTCGGCTTTGTGATCGGCGCCGCGCTGTTCGCGGGCGATCTCAGCTTGCGGCAATATGCCGGGCATGCGCTGTTTCCGATGGCGGCACCGACGGGGGGAACGGTGATGATCGCGGGGTGGCTGGCGGTGACGCTGGCGGCGGTGGTGGCAAGAAAATAAGTCTCGTGCCCCGGACGCAGCGCAGCGCCTTAGCGGTGCGCTGCTGAACCGGGCCCATACTGCTTTCTGGGTCCCGGCTCAGCGGCGCGGCACTACGCGCCGCACCGCGTCCGGGACACGAGATCGCATGCCAGCCACACTTTGCGCCCCGCCCGCCAATCGGATAGAACGCGCACCGACCGTCCCGCCAGCGAGACCGCGACATGACCGACATCTCCCCGCTCGACCAGGCCCGCATACTGTCGGAAGCGCTGCCGCACATGCAGCAGTATGACGAGGAAACCATCGTCATCAAATATGGCGGCCATGCCATGGGCGACGAGGAGACCGCGAAGAATTTTGCCCGCGACATCGTGCTGCTCGAGCAGACCGCGATCAATCCCGTCGTGGTGCATGGCGGCGGGCCGCAGATCGCGACCATGCTCAAGCGCCTCGGCATTCAATCGGAATTCGCAGCGGGCCTGCGCATCACCGACGCCGCGACCATCGAGATCGTCGAGATGGTGCTCGCCGGCTCCGTCAACAAGCAGATCGTCGGTTACATCAACGAGGCCGGCGGCAAGGCCGTGGGGTTGTCGGGCAAGGACGGCAACATGGTGAAGGCGTCGAAGACGACGCGCACCATCATCGATCCGGGCTCGAACATCGAGAAGGCGATCGATCTCGGCTTCGTCGGCGACCCCGAGAAGGTCGATCTCACGCTGCTCAACCAGCTGATCGGCTACGAGCTGATCCCGGTGCTGGCGCCGCTCGCGACCTCCAAGGATGGCCAGACGCTGAACGTCAACGCCGACACCTTTGCCGGTGCGGTCGCCGGCGCGCTGAAGGCCAAGCGCCTGTTGCTGCTCACCGACGTGCCGGGCGTGCTCGACAAGTCGAAGAAGCTGATCCCGCAATTGTCGGTGAAGGACGCCCGCAAGCTGATCGCCGACGGCACCATTTCCGGCGGCATGATCCCGAAGGTCGAGACCTGCATCTACGCGCTGGAGCAGGGCGTCGAAGGCGTCGTCATCATCGACGGCAAGATGCAGCACGCGGTGCTGCTCGAGCTCTTCACCAACCAGGGCACGGGCACGCTGATCCACAAGTGATGCGGAAGCAAAAAACGAAAGCCGTCATGGCCGGGCTTGTCCCGGCCATCCACGATCTTTCGGCCCGCACCGAGAACGTGGATGCCCGGGACTTGCCCGTCCAGATGCGCTCCGCGCTTTTGCCCGGGCCTGACGGATCGGGAGCGAAGCAACGCCGCCGCTCTGCCCTCACCCGCTTCCTCATGACGCTGCCGGCCGCGGCCGTCTCGTTCTTCTTCTCCTCCGCCCCCGCCTTCGCCGACCTCAAGATCTGCAACCGCATGTCCTATGTGGTCGAGGCTGCGATCGGTATCGACGACAAGGCGGCGACCGCGACGCGCGGCTGGTTCAGGATCGATCCCGCCACCTGCCGCGTGGTGGTGCAGGGGACGCTGACCGCCGACCGCATTCTGCTGCACGCCCGCGCGCTCGGCGTCTATGGCGCCTCCCCGATCCCGCAGAGCGGCAGCGATACGCTCTGTGTCGCGCAGGACAATTTCGTCATTGCGGCGGCCCGGCAATGCCGCAGCGGCCAGGCCCAGGCCGCGTTCACGCAGGTGACGCCGACGCAAGGCGCCGACGGCAACCTCGTTGCCTATCTCGCCGAGGATTCCGAATATGACGACGAGCAGGCGCGCCTTGCCGGCATCCAGCGGCTGCTGGTGATCGCAGGCTATGATGCCGCGCCGATCGACGGCGTCGACGGGCCGAAGACGCAAGGCGCGCTGGCCGCGTTCCTGAAGAGCCGCGGCTTGTCGTCGGACGTCGTGGGCTCGCCGAACTTCTTCAAGACCATGGTCGATGCGGTGCAGACGCCGTCTGCAACCGGCCTCACCTGGTGCAACGACACGCCGCACAAGGTGATGGCGGCGATCGCGACCGACGACGGCAAGTCCGTGACCAGCCGCGGCTGGTACCGCATCGATCCCAAGACCTGCCTGCATCCTGATGTGACCGGCACCCCGAAGCAGATCTTCAGCTTCGCGGAAGCCGTCGACGCCGACAACCGCGCCGTCAAGCTGAAGGACCGGCCGCTGAACTGGGGCGGCGACAGGCAGCTCTGCACGCGCGAGACCAAGTTCGAGACCAACGAGCAGACTGATTGCGGCGCGCGCGGCTTCGCGGCGACGGGATTTGGCGCGGTCGATATGTCGAGCGGCGGCAAGACGCTGCGCTTTGCGGTGCCGTGATCGAGAGGGTTTTGATGAATCCACCCCGCACCTTCAGCCATGTCGACACCTGGGTGTTCGACCTCGACAACACGCTCTATCCGCATCACGTCAATCTGTGGCAGCAGGTCGATGCGCGGATCGGAGAGTTCGTCTGCAACTGGCTGAATGTCGGCCCCGAGGAAGCGCGGGCGATCCAGAAGGATTATTACCGGCGCTTCGGCACCACCATGCGCGGCATGATGACCCTGCATGGCGTTTCCGCCGACGACTATCTCGCCTACGTCCACAAGATCGACCACTCGCCGCTGGAGCCAAACCCGGCGCTCGGCGAAGCCATCGCAAAATTGTCGGGGCGCAAGCTGATCCTGACCAACGGCTCGGTCGACCATGTCGACGCGGTGCTGGCACGACTTGGGCTCGGCTCGCATTTCGACGGCGTGTTCGACATCATTGCCGCCGAGTTCGAACCGAAGCCGGCGGCGCAGACCTACCGGAAATTCCTCGCCGACCATTCGGTCGACCCGACCCGGGCCGCGATGTTCGAAGACCTCGCCCGCAACCTCACCGTCCCGCATCAGCTTGGCATGACCACCGTGCTGGTGGTGCCTGATGGAACGAAGGAGGTGGTGCGGGAAGACTGGGAACTGGAGGGCCGGGACGCCGCCCATGTCGATCACGTCACGGATGATCTGACGGGGTTTTTGGGCAGGCTGTCCCACGAATAGTGTCGTCCCGGGGCGCGAAGCGAGCCCGGGACGACAGTGGAGTATGCCTTGACTCCGCTCCTCCAAATCCCGAAAAAGCGCCCCAATCCATCAAAATTCCCGTTTCTCAGAGGAAATCCCGATGTCCCTTGCAGCCCTCGAATCCACCATCAACAGCGCCTTCGACGCGCGCGAGACCATCTCGACCTCGACCAAGGGCGAGGTGCGCGAGGCCGTGGACCAGGCGCTGGAGACCTTGGACAAGGGCGAGGCGCGCGTTGCCGAGCGCGGCGCCGACGGCAAGTGGAAGGTCAATCAATGGCTGAAGAAGGCCGTGCTGCTCTCGTTCCGCCTCAACGACATGGACGTCATTGGCGGCGGTCCCGGCAAGGCGAGCTGGTGGGACAAGGTGCCCTCGAAGTTCGAAGGCTGGGGCCCAAACCGCTTTCGCGACGCCGGTTTTCGCGCGGTGCCGGGCGCGGTCGTCCGCCGTTCGGCCTTCATCGCCAAGAACGTCGTCTTGATGCCGTCCTTCGTCAATCTCGGCGCCTATGTCGATGAGAGCACCATGGTCGACACCTGGGCGACCGTCGGCTCGTGTGCGCAGATCGGCAAGCGCGTGCACATCTCCGGCGGCGCCGGCATCGGTGGCGTGCTCGAGCCGCTGCAGGCCGAGCCCGTGATCATCGAGGACGATTGCTTCATCGGCGCGCGCAGCGAGGTCGCCGAAGGCGTGATCGTGCGCAAGGGCGCGGTGCTGGCGATGGGCGTGTTCCTGGGCGCCTCGACCAAGGTCGTCGACCGCGAGACCGGCGAAATCTTCATGGGCGAGGTCCCCGAATATTCGGTAGTGGTGCCCGGCGCGCTGCCCGGCAAGCCGATGAAGAACGGCCAGATCGGCCCCAGCACCGCCTGCGCCGTCATCGTCAAGCGCGTCGACGAGCGCACGCGTTCCAAGACCAGCATCAACGAGCTGCTGCGGGACTGAGCTGCGCCACGAGTGCTATTCCCCAACCGTCACCCTGAGGTGGCCGCCTCTTCGGCGGCCCTCGAAGGGCGACGGGCCTGATCCTGTATCGAACCCCCTCTGCCTCCATCGCGACCAATTTCCGGGCGGCCCCTTTCCGCCGGAGCCTTCGCCATGGACTGGACCTCGTACCTCTTCCGCTTCGACGGCCGCATCAACCGCGCCCTGATGTGGCAGGCGCTGCTGATCGTCGCGCTGCTGGCGGCGGTGCTGGAGAACCTCAGTCCCGTCATCGGTCTTCTCGACGGAACCAGATCCGCAGCCAGGCTCGGCATCGAGTTCGACTTTGACTTCGGGCTCGACGACCTCTTTCGGGTGGTCGATCCCGGCGCCTGGCATTTGCTGGCCTCGACCGACCGCGTGACGCTGATCCTGAAGGGCTTCGGCACGCCGCTATTCCTCTGGATTTATCTGGCGACCGCGATCAAGCGGCTCCACGACCGCGGCAGGAGCGGCTGGTGGATCGTGCTTTTCTTTTTCCTCCCCAACCTGCTGCTTCACCTCTCGAACCGGCTGCCTCCGGCGTTCGCTCCGCTCGACTGGGCCGGCTACGCACTTTGGCTGTGGGGCTTCGTCGAGATGTTCATCGTGCCCGGCACGTCGGGTACCAACCGGTTCGGCCCCGATCCGCTGGCCGAAACCGAGAACGATTCCACGCCCGCAACGCCGGCTGCGAAAGGCTGGGACCAGAGCCGCGAGCTCGAAATTGTCCCGCCCAGTGCTAGCCCACCCGGCGGCATGCATGTTAAGCGGGGCGCATGACCGATGCTCTCTCCATTGCCCGCGATCTCATCCGCTGCCCCTCGGTAACCCCTGAAGATGCCGGTGCACTCGGGGTGCTCGAAAAAGCCTTGGGCGACGCAGGCTTCACCTGCCACCGCGTGACCTTCAGCGAGGAAGGTACCGCCGACGTCGACAATCTCTATGCGCGGATCGGCACCGAAGGCCCGCACATCACCTTTGCCGGCCACACCGACGTGGTGCCGCCGGGCGATGAGAGCGCTTGGAGCGTCGGCGCGTTCTCCGGCGAAGTGAAGGACGGCGTCCTGCACGGCCGCGGCGCCGTCGACATGAAGGGCGGCATCGCCTGCTCGGTGGCGGCGGTCCTGGAGCATCTGGCCGCCAACGGCGGCAAGCCGCGCCCCGACGGGGCGGGCTCGATCTCGTTCCTGATCACCGGCGACGAGGAAGACGTCTCGATCAACGGCACCATCAAGCTGTTGAAATGGGCGGCAGAGCGCGGCGAAAAATTCGATCATTGCGTGCTGGGCGAGCCCTCCAATGTCGAGACGCTCGGCGACACCATCAAGGTCGGCCGCCGCGGCTCGCAATCCGGCACGCTCTATGTCGACGGCGTGCAGGGCCACGTCGCCTATCCGCATCGCGCCTCCAATCCGGTGCCGGATATTTCGCGGCTGATCGTCGCCATCAGCGACGAGCCGCTCGACCATGGCAGCGCGCAGTTCCAGGCGTCCAATCTCGAATTCACCTCGGTCGACGTCGGCAACAAGGCCAACAACGTGATTCCGGGCGAGGCCCGCGCCAAATTCAACATCCGCTACAACGACAACCACACCCAGGCGAGCTTGCGCGAACTGGTCGAGACGCGCCTCGCCAAGGCCTGCGGCAACCGCATCAAGGCCCGCATCGTCTGGGAGCCCTCGAACTCCAACGTGTTCGTGACCAAGCCCGGCCCGTTCACCGATCTCGCGGTGTCCGCGATCGAGGAAGTGACCGGGCGCAAGCCGGAGCTGTCGACGTCAGGCGGCACGTCGGATGCGCGTTTCATTTCGAGCTACTGCCCGGTGATCGAGTTCGGCCTGGTCGGCCAGACCATGCACCAGGTCGACGAGCGCGTGCCGGTGGCCGATCTGGAGAAGCTGACGAAGGTCTATCGCGGGATTTTGACGCGGTATTTTGGGTAGGCCCCTATATCGCCCAGCCCTCCGCCGTCATGCCGGGCTTGTCCCGGGCATAACATCCGTGGCGGTATCAGGCCCTAATAATCCACCTTCATCAGATACAGCCCGTCCGGCGGCGCGACGATGCCGCATGCGGCGCGGTTGCGGGCTTCAAGCGCTGCGGAGAGATCATCCGCGGTCCAGCGGCCCTCGCCGACCCAGACTAGCGAGCCCACCATCGAGCGCACCTGGCTGTGCAGGAACGAGCGCGCGGAGGTAACGATGATGATCTCGCGGCCATCACGCGTCACGTCGAGCTGGTCGAGGGTTTTCTCCGGCGACTTGGCCTGGCATTCGGTGTCGCGAAACGTCGTGAAATCGTGCTTGCCGAGCAAGCGTTGCGCCGCCGCATGCATCGCGTCGGCATCGAGCTTGCGCGGCACGCGCCAGGCGTGGCCGATGTCGAGGGCGAGATTGGCGCGGGTGTTGATGACGCGATAGCGGTAGTGCCGCTTCACCGCCGAGAAGCGCGCCTCGAAACTATCAGGCACGATCTCGGCCTCCAGCACCGCGACCGGGTGCGGCCGCAGATGCGCATTGAGCCCGTCGCGAAAACGGCCCGGCGGAAATGGCTTGTCGACGTCGACATGCGCGACCTGGCCGCGCGCATGCACGCCGGCATCGGTTCGGCCGGCGCCGTGCACGCGCAAATCCGCACCGGTCATCGCCTTCACGGCCGCCTCCAGCGCGCCCTGCACCGAGGGCAGCGTGTCCTGGATCTGCCAGCCGAAGAACGGCGCGCCGTCATATTCGATGGTGAGCTTGTAGCGGGGCATCGCTGACTAGTTGAACCTCGCTCCCGCCTTCAACGGCGTGCCGCGCAAGAAGTCCGCGGCCTGCATCCGGCCCTTGCCTTCGCGCTGCAGCTCGATGATGCGGATCGCGCCTTCGCCGCAGGCGATGGTGAGCTGATCGTCGAGCACCGCGCCCGGTTCGCCCGCGCCTTGTCCCAGCTCGCAGCGCAGGATCTTGACGCGCGAATTCTCCAGCTCCGCCCAGGCGCCGGGGAACGGCGAGAGGCCGTGGATGTGACGCAGCACCTCGCGCGCCGGCTTGCTCCAGTCGATCCGCGCCTCGGCCTTGTCGATCTTGGCGGCATAGGTGACGCCTTCCTCGCTCTGCTTCCTGAGCTGGAGCCCACCGCGGGCGAGCGCGGCCATCGCGCGCACCATGAGATCGGCGCCTAACCGCGACAGGCGATCATGCAGATCGAGCGCGGTCATGCCGTCGGTGATGGCAAGCCGCTCGGCCATGGCGACGTCGCCGGTATCCAAGCCGACATCCATCTTCATCACCATGACGCCGCTCTCGGCATCGCCGGCCATGATCGCGCGGTTGATCGGCGCCGCGCCACGCCAGCGCGGCAGCAGCGAGGCGTGCAGATTGTAGCAGCCGAGTTTCGGCGCATCGAGGATCGCCTGCGGCAGGATCATGCCGTAGGCGACCACGACAGCGGCATCAGCCTCGAACGCGCGGAATTCGGCAAGTGCCTCTTCGGTCTTCAACGTCTTTGGCGTCAGCACGGGCACGCCGAGTTTTCGCGCGGCTTCCTCGACCGGGGTCGGCTGCAATTGCAGGCCGCGCCGCCCGCCCGGCTTCGGCGCGCGGGTATAGACGGCTGCGATCTCGTGGCCGTGCGCGACGAGCTCGAGCAGCGTCGGCACGGAGAAATCGGGCGTGCCCATGAAGATCAGGCGAAGGGGCATGTGGCAGCGTTCGGGTGAGAGTTCTGGTTCTCCGTCATGCCCGGGCTTGTCCCGGGCATCCGCGTTCTTGGCCGAGAAGGAAGCAAGGCGTGGATGGCCGGGTCAAGCCCGGCCATGACGGCTGGAGACGTGTCGCTTTATTCCGCGCGCTTGGCGGCTTTCTCGAACTTCTTCATCACGCGGTCGCGCTTGAGCTTCGACAGATAGTCGACGAACAGGACGCCGTTGAGATGATCGATCTCGTGCTGGATGCAGGTGGCGTAGAGGCCTTCGGCGTCCTCCTCGTGCACCTTGCCGTCGAGATCGGTGAAGCGCACGCGCACTTTCGCGGGGCGTTCGACCTCCTCGTAATATTCGGGGATCGAGAGGCAGCCTTCCTCGTAAACCGACAGCTCCTCGGACGAGGCGATGATCTCGGGATTGATGAAGACGCGCGGCAGCGGCTTGGTCTCGCCGTTCTCGTCGCGCTTGGCGAGGTCCATGGTGATCAGCCGCAGCGGCTGCGCGATCTGGATCGCGGCCAGGCCGATGCCGGGCGCGTCGTACATGGTCTCGAACATGTCGTCGGCAAGCTTGCGGATCTCCGAGGTGACCTTCTCGATCGGCTTGGAGACCAGACGCAGCTGCTTGTCGGGCAGGATGATGATTTCTCTGAGGGCCATGGCCGCGATTTAAGCCCCAGGCCGGATGCGGTCAATGCGGCCAGGAACCCTGTTAACCCCTCGCTAACCATAAAACTTCGTCTTTTGTTAACCATAAAAATTAGGGGACCATTAACCGCGTACGTTCTCCCTTCGTTCGCTAAAGCCCGGCGAATCGGCTACAAGGCGCCATGAACGAGATCATTTTCATGCTGGGCGAATGGCCGGTGCGCACCGTCGATGCGCTGATCGGCTTCGGGGCCCTCGTCCTCATCCTGCTGGTGGCCATCGCAATCGTCATCGCGCGGTCCGGCCGGCGCGGCGCGGAACTCGCGATGGCACATGCGATCCGGGCCGACGAGCTCGAGGAGCGCTTGAGCGAGGTGCTGCGCGCCCAGAGCGAGTCTTCCGGCCGGGTCGACGCCATGACCCAGGCACTGGCGGGACGCCAGGCCGAGATGGCGCGGGCGGTCAACGAGCGGCTGGATTCGGTGACCCATCGCGTCGGCCAGTCCATGGAACATTCGACCCGCAACACCATGGAGAGCCTGCGCGCACTGCACGAGCGGCTCGGCATCATCGACAGCGCGCACAAGAACCTCACCGATCTCACCACGCAGGTGACGACCTTGCGAGACGTACTCGCCAACAAGCAATCGCGCGGCGCCTTCGGCCAGGCGCGGATGGAGGCGATCGTCCAGGATGGCCTTCCCAAGGGGGCCTACGAGTTCCAGTTCACGCTCTCGACCGGCAAGCGGCCCGACTGTGTCGTGTTCCTGCCCGACCAGCGCCCGCTCTGCATCGACGCGAAATTCCCGCTGGAGGCGATGACGGCGCTGCATGACGCCCGCACCGACGAGGAGAAGCGCGTTGCCACGCAGCGGCTGCGCGGCGACGTGATGAAGCATGTCAGCGACATCGCCGAAAAATATCTCGTCACCGGCGAGACCCAGGAGATGGCGCTGATGTTCGTGCCGTCGGAATCGGTCTACGCCGAGATCCATGACGGCTTCGACGACGTGATCCAGAAGGCCTACCGCGCCCGCGTCGTGCTGGTGTCGCCCTCGCTGCTGATGCTGGCAATCCAGGTGATGCAGCAGATCATGAAGGACGCGCGCATGCGCGATGCCGCCGACCAGATCCAGACCGAAGTGATCAAGCTCGGCGACGACCTGGGTCGTCTCAGGGATCGCGTGGTCAAACTGCAGAAGCATTTTTCCGATGCGAACGAGGACGTCCGCCAGATCCTGATCTCCGCCGACAAGATCGAAAAGCGCGCAGGCCGCATCGAGGAGCTTGATTTCAGCAAGAGCGATGCGGCGGAAGGCCCGCGGCTGGTGGCAACCGGCGCGCCGGAGCTGTTCCCGAGAAAGCTTCAGGCGGGGGAGTAGAGCCCACACCGTCATGGCCGAGCTTGTCCCGGCCATCCACGACCTTCCAGCCGCACCGGGAACGTGGATGCCCGGGACGAGCCCGGGCATGACGAGTTTTGTAGCAGAGGCATCACGGCCAGAATCTGCTAACACCGCCCCATGACCGCACCCGACGCGACCTCCCCCGCCGCCGCTCCTGCGACCTCCTGGCGCGATAGTCTTGCCGTTTACCTGCAGCCGCGGGTGCTGATCGTGCTGTTCCTCGGCTTCTCCTCCGGCCTGCCGCTGGCATTGTCGGGCTCGACGCTGCTGGTGTGGATGCGCGAGGCCGGGGTCGACCTCAAGACCATCGGGCTGTTCGCGCTGGTCGGCACGCCCTACACGCTGAAATTCCTGTGGGCACCGCTGGTGGACGCGCTGCATGTGCCACTGTTCACCCGCGCGTTCGGGCGGCGGCGCGGCTGGCTGCTGTTCTCGCAGCTCTTGCTGATCGTCGCGATCCTGCTGCTGGCCATGACCGACCCCGCGCGCTCGCCGTTCTACGTCGCGCTGGGCGCGCTGCTGGTGGCGACCACGTCCTCGACACAGGACATCGTGGTCGACGCCTTCCGCGTCGAGAGCCTGCCGGAGAGCGAGCAGGCCGCCGGCATGGCGGCTTACGTCGCCGCCTACAGGATCGGCATGCTGGTCTCGACCGCGGGCGCGCTGTTCATCGTCTCCGGCTTCGAGGGCACCGGCATTCCGCGGCAATCGGCCTGGATGTGGGGCTATGTGGTGATGGCGGCGATGGTGCTGATCGGCACGATCACGGCGCTGGCCGCAACCGAGCCCGGGCAATCGGAGCGGGCTGAAGCCGCGACGAAAACGGAGACTGCGTTCGCGCGCGTGCTGCACGCGGCGATCGGGGCTTTCTCGGAGTTCCTGTCGAGGAAAGACGCGCTCGCCGCGCTGTCTTTTGTCGTGCTGTTCAAGTTCACCGACGCTTTCTCCGGCACGATGACCGCGCCGTTCGTGATCGACCTCGGCTTCACCCGCAACGACTATGCAGCCATCGTGAAGGGCGTCGGCCTCGCCGCGACCCTGATCGGCGGATTTGCCGGCGGCTTCGTCGCGCGGCGCTATCCGCTTGCGGCATCGCTCTGGATCGGCGGCGTGGTGCAGGCGCTGGCCAATCTGACCTTCTCCTGGCTCGCCATCGTCGGCACCAATCAATGGGCGCTGGCGCTCGCCATCTGCGCCGAGAATTTCACCAGCGCCATCGGTACCGTGATCTTCGTCGCCTATCTCTCGGCGCTGTGTCAGAACCCGCTGCACACGGCAACGCAATATGCACTGCTCACCGCGCTCGCGGCGGTGGGGCGGACCTATCTCTCGTCAGGCGCGGGATTCGTGGCGGCTGCGACCGGCTGGCCGCTGTTCTTCGTGATCTGCGTGCTGGTGGCGATCCCGAGCCTGATTCTGCTGGCCTGGCTGCAGAGGCGCGGGCATTTCGAGGCGCTCGGGCCGGTGAGGGTGTAGCCGCCACTCGCTGTCATGCCCCGCGAAGGCGCGGCATCGAGTACTCCGAGACAGTTGTGATTGACCGAGAAGCTGCGGCGTACTGGATCGCCCGCCTTCACGGACGATGACACCGGAATCGAAGCCTACTGCTTCCTGATGATGCTCCACTTCGTGATCACGGCTTCGCTCATCTGACCGGCATCGCTGGCGCAGGCGATCTCGTCGACCTTCACGGAGATTTCCTTGCCGACGAACGATTTCAGCTGCGTGGCCTGCGCGTCGCTGGAGGTGACGAGCTGGAAGGTCTCCGGCCCGGTCTCCAGATTGCACAGCCCGTTCGGCGCCGGCAGGCGGCGCGGCTCGGAGGTGATCTGGTACATCGCGATCCGCTTGCCCGCCTTCTTGACGTCGCGCACCTTCATCGCGTTAAGCTCGCCCGACAGCACGTCGCCGGTATTGATCGGCTTGCCGGGCTTGGACGGCGGCGGCGTGTCGTCACCCTGCTGCGCGGCGATGGCCGGGGTCACCAGCATCGCCATCGTCGCGACCAATGCCAATCGTGTGGCGAAGAGTTTCGTCATGTCGTCCGTTCCGTGAGATCTATGGGATGGCTAGAACAGGGTCCGCTGCCGCATCGCTGCCGATAGCGTACCTTCATCGAGATAATCAAGCTCGCCGCCGACGGGAACCCCGTGGGCGAGCCGCGTCACCTTCACATTGGCGTCCTGAAGCAGGTCGGTGATGTAATGCGCCGTGGTCTGGCCGTCGACCGTCGCATTCAGCGCCAGGATGATTTCGTGCACCTCGGCCGCATGCGCGCGTGCAACCAGCGCGTCGATGGTCAGATCCTGCGGGCCGACGCCGTCGAGCGGCGACAATGTTGCGCCCAGCACATGATAGCGCCCTTGGGTCGCGTTGGCCCGTTCCAGCGCCCAGAGGTCGGCGACGTCGGCGACGACGACGATGATGGATGGATCGCGCTTCGGATCGGTGCAGACCGTGCAGGGATTCTGCGTGTCGATGTTGCCGCAGGTCTTGCAGACCTCGACCTTGTCGAGCGCGACCTGCAGAGCCGAGGACAGCGGCATCATCAGCGCTTCGCGCTTCTTGATCAGATGCAGCGCGGCGCGCCGCGCCGAGCGCGGACCGAGGCCCGGCAGCCGGGCGAGCAGCTGGACCAGCCGCTCGATTTCAGGACCTGCAACAGCGCCCATATTATTGGCCGAACAGCCCCGGCGGCAGGCCGAGCCCACCGGTGAGAGCCTGCATCTTCTCCTGCATCGCAGCCTCCGCCCTGCGGCGCGCATCGCCCATGGCGGTGACGAGCAGGTCTTCCAGCACCTCGCGCTCTTCCGGCTTCATCAGCGAGGGATCGATCTTGACAGCCTTGACGTCCATCTTCGCGGTCATGCGCACGGCAACGAGGCCGCCGCCGGAGATGCCCTCGACTTCCACGTTGGCGAGCTGCTCCTGCATCTCCTGCATCTTGGATTGCAGCTGCGCCGCCTGCTTCATCATGCCGAGAAAATCAGCCATCGGTGTCTGTCCTTGAAAAGGTCGGCTCAGAGATCGTCGTCGGCGTCGGAACCGTCGGGCGGATCATCACTGCCATAGTCGGTGTTTATATTGGTTTCCGGCGTCTCCGAGGCAAGCCTGCGGACCTCGACGACCTTCGCGCCGGGGAAACGCGACAGCACCTCCTGCACGCGCGGATCGGCCTCAGCGGTACGCGCATGCTCCTGCTTGGCAGCCTGGTTCACCGAGCGCAGCGTCGGCTGGCCCTGCTCGTTCGACACGATGATGGTCCAGCGCCGGCCGGTCCACTGCTCGAACTTCTTTGCGAGCTCGGAGATCATGGTCTTGGAGGCGTTGGGCTCGAGCGCGACCTCCAGCCGGCCCTCCTCGAAACGGACGAGGCGCATGTCGCCTTCGAGCGCGCCCTTGGTCATGAGGTCGCGCTTCTGGCCCGCGAGCGCAACGAGCTGGGTGAAGCTCGTGATGCGCAGTTGCGGCGCGGCGCCTTGCGGATCCGGGGCGGGCGCGGCCATCTGCGGCCGGGCGCCACCGCCGAACGCTGATGGCGACGATGTCGGCATGCGAACAGGCGCGGCAGAAACCGGCGCTGCGGAGGCCATCGGCGCGGCCGGCGCGCTGCTGCGCGCAGCACTGCCGCCGCTCACGACCGGCGAGCCGCCGCCGTTCTGCTCCAGCATCCTGATGGCTTCGTCGGGTGTCGGAAGGTCGGCGACATAGGCGATGCGCACCAGCACCATCTCCGCGGCGGCGGCGGGACGCGTCGCGGCCTGCACCTCGGCGATGCCCTTGAGCAGCATCTGCCACATCCGCGACAGCACGCGCATCGAGATCTTCGCGGCGAACTCCTTGGCGCGCACGCGCTCGGTCTCGCCATAGGCGACGTTGTCGGCGGTCGCCGGCACGATCTTCACGCGGGTGACGAAATTGACGAATTCGGCGAGGTCCGAGAGCACGACGATGGGATCGGCGCCGACATCGTACTGATCACGGAACTCCTTGAAAGCAGCCGCGATGTCGCCGCGTGCCAGCGACGCGAAGAGGTCGATGACGCGGGTGCGGTCGGCGAGGCCCAGCATCTGCCTGACCGCATCGGCCTTCACGGTGCCTGCCGCATGCGCGATCGCCTGGTCGAGCAGCGACAGCGAATCGCGCACCGAACCCTCGGCGGCGCGCGCGATGATGCCGAGTGCCTCCGGCTCGATCTCGACGTTTTCCTTGGTGGCGATATTGGCAAGGTGCTTCATCAGCACGTCGGCCTCGACGCGGCGCAGGTCGAAACGCTGGCAGCGCGACAGCACCGTGACCGGAACCTTGCGGATCTCGGTCGTCGCGAACACGAATTTGGCGTGCTCCGGCGGCTCCTCCAGCGTCTTCAGGAAGGCGTTGAACGCCGCCGTCGACAGCATGTGGACTTCGTCGATGATGTAGACCTTGTAGCGGGCGCTGGCCGGCGCGTAGCGCACGCTGTCGTTGATCTGGCGGACGTCGTCGACGCCGGTGTGCGAGGCCGCGTCCATCTCCAGCACGTCCATGTGCCGGCTTTCCATGATCGCCTGGCAATGCACGCCCAGCGTCGGCATGTGGATGGTCGGCCCCTTCACCGAACCATCCGGCATCTCGTAGTTGAGTGCGCGGGCCAGGATGCGCGCGGTGGTGGTCTTGCCGACGCCGCGGACGCCGGTAAGGATCCAGGCCTGCGGAATGCGCCCGGTTTCGAACGCATTGGAAACGGTGCGGACCACGGCCTCCTGGCCGATCAGATCGTCGAAGCTGGAGGGGCGGTATTTGCGCGCAAGCACCCGGTACGGCGCGTTGCCGGCCGGGCCGGCGCTATCGGGGTTGGGAGGGGCGCCAGCGTCGGTCATCAGTCGATCCGCAATGAAATGTCTCGTGGCCGGCTTTTGCGGAAAGGAGCGCGCTGGCGGCTGGTGCCGCCGGCGCTGGTTCGCTCGAAAAACAGGTAGGAGACTGACGAGCGACCCGATCCGGACCTCGTTAGGGCTGCTTCCTTCCGGACCTGACCCGGTTGGCGAGTGGCTCGTCCACCGCCAATCTCCCGGTCCCTATTTGGGGCCAAAGGAGCCGGAAAGCAAGCGGGTATCGCCCGGATCAGGTTGGTCCTGCCCAGCATCCGGGCAATTGCCGGCCTGCCCAGCCGATAGGCTGTGCTTTCGCCGATGGGACCACCTTGCTAAGAACGCTGACGGAACCCGTCCAACCAGAAGAGCAGTGATCCCAATGGTTACACGTCGTGATGTTGCATCGATTGTCGGACTTGGCGCGATGACCGCGGCTGCGCTGGCCGCGCCCGCCGTGGCCCAGACCGCCGAGCCGAACGAATCGACCTTCGCCCGCATCCGCCGGACCAAGAAGATGCGGATCGGCGCGGTCGGCGGCGGCGCGCCCTATTACATGAAGGATCTGTCCAGCGGCCAGTGGAAGGGCTTCTACATCGACATTGCCAAGGGGCTTGCCGACGACATGGAGGCCGAGCTCGAGATCACCGAGACCACCTGGGGCAATTCGGTGCTCGATCTGCAGGCCAACAAGATCGACATCTTCTTCGGCCTCAACCCGACCCCGAAGCGCGCGCTGGTGATCGACTTCTCGGTGCCGGTCTTCAACAACGCCTTCGCCATCCTCTGCAAGAAGGACTTCAAGCCGAAGAGCTGGGCGGAGTTGAACTCGCCCGACATCAAGATCGCGGTCGACCAGGGCTCCTCGCACGACCAGGTCGTCAGCCGCCTGACGCCGAAGGCGCAGATCACGCGGCTGAAGACCGCCGACGACGCCACCGCCGCGCTGCAGACCGGCCGCGTCGACGCGCAATGCCTGATCACGATGCTGTCGCTGACCGTGCTGAAGAAGAACCCCTCGCTCGGCCAGCTCGTGCTGCCGACCCCGATCTTTGCGACGACGTCCAATGCCGGCTTCCGCCGCGAGGCCGACAAGACCTGGCGCGACTACGTCAACACCTGGATCGACTTCAACAAGGGCCTCGGCTTCATCCGCAACGCGATCATCACCAACATGGAGTTGGTAGGCGTGACGGAAGCGGACATTCCGCCGGGCGTGTCGTTGTAAGTTTCACCCGTCATTCCGGGGCTCGCGAAGCGAGAACCCGGGATCTCGCGCTACAATCTCTGGATTCCGGGTTCGCGACTTCGTCGCGCCCCGGAATGACGGTGCAAACGGCACCCACGATTGAGTTAAGCACGCATGTATCAGTGGGACTTCGGCATCCTCTGGAGCTATCGCTGGCTCTTTCTCAACGGGCTTGGCGTCACCGTCGGCTTTACCGTGGTGATCGTCGTGCTCGGCCTGGTGTTCGGCCTGTTCGGCGCGTTCGGCAGCCTGTCACGCTTCAAGCCCGTGCGCCTTCTCGCCCTCACCTTCATCGAAGCGTTCCGTTGCACGCCGCTCCTGGTGCAGCTGATCTGGTTCTATTATGCGCTGCCGATCCTCGCCGGCGTCGAGATGACGCCGATCACGGCCTCTGCGCTGGCGCTCTCGCTCTATGGCGGCTCGTTCTATTCGGAGATCATTCGCGGCGGCATCATCTCGATCGACAAAGGCCAGTCGGAAGCCGGTGCCGCGCTCGGCATGACGCCGGGACAGAGCATGCGGCGCATCGTGCTGCCGCAGGCGATCAAGCGCATGATCCCGGCGCTGATGAATCAGTCGATCATCCAGTTCAAGAACACCTCGCTGGTCTCGGTGCTGGCGGTGCCCGACCTCGTCTACCAGAGCCAGGTCGCCGCCCATGACAGCTACCGGCCGCTGGAGACCTACACCGCGGTCGCAGTCGCCTATGCGGCGATCCTGATCCCGCTCACCATCCTCGTCCGCCGCGGCGAGAAGCGACTGGCGGTGAGCGAATGAGCGAGACGCAAAAGATAGAGATCCGAGCCTTACGCAAGAGCTTCGGCAGCAACGAGGTCCTGAAGAACATCAATCTCGACGTCGCCAAGGGCGGCGTCGTCGCGCTGATCGGACCCTCGGGATCAGGCAAATCGACGCTGCTTCGCTGCATCAATCTGCTGGTCGTACCCGACGGCGGCAGCGTGCGCGTCGGCGACACGCGCTTTGCCTTCGGCGACGGCGCAAAACTCCCGGACGTGAAGACGCTGGCAAAATTCCGCGCCACCACCGGCATGGTGTTCCAGCACTTCAACCTGTTTCCGCACATGACGACGCTGCAGAACGTGATGGAAGGGCCGGTCACGGTGCGGCGCATGGCCAAGGCCGATGCCGAGAAGCTTGCGCGGGCGCAGCTCGCCAAGGTCGGCCTTGCGGAGAAGGCGGACCAGTATCCGGCGACGCTCTCGGGCGGCCAGAAGCAGCGCGTCGCGATCGCACGCGCGCTCGCCATGGAGCCTGACGTCATGCTGTTTGATGAGGCGACCTCGGCGCTCGATCCGGAGCTCGTCGGCGAGGTGCTGAACGTGATCCAGCAACTGGCGTCCGAAGGCATGACCATGGTGATCGTCACCCACGAGATCGCCTTCGCCCGCGAGGTTGCCGACCGCCTGATCTTCATGCGCGACGGAATCGTCGTCGAGGAAGGCCCCGCGCGGCAGGTGATCGACAACCCAATGGAAGCCGCAACGCGCGCCTTCCTCAGCCATTTCCACCGCACCGGCGCATTGCCGCCGACCACACCGGCATCGTGATGTCCGATATCAACCGAGTCTATCTCATCACCGGCGCCGCCAGCGGCATCGGCCGTGCGACGGCAAAGCTGCTTGCCGTCCCCGGCACGGCGCTTCTGCTGCACACACGCTCCAACGCCGAAGGTCTCGACGCCACCGCTGCGGCAGCCGAAGCGAAGGGCGCCCTTGTTGCAAAATGCCTCGGCGATCTCGCCGAGGAAGCAGCCGTCACTGAAGCCATCGCTGCAACGAAAGCCGCCTTCGGCCGGCTCGACGGACTGATTCTGGTCGGCGGCCACGCCCGCCGCGGCAGCGCGATCGGCACGCCGGCGGATCAATTCCGCCAGGCCATGGATGAATCTGCGCTGGCGTTCACGCGCATGGTCGAGGCCGCGCTGCCGCTACTGCGTACGGGGCAGGATTCGCGCATCGTCGCCGTATCGTCCTTCGTGGCGCATGCGATCCGTCCGGAGTTCGCACCCTTCGCAGCAACCGCCGCGAGCCGCGCCGCGTTGGAAGCGCTGGTGCGCCTCACCGCGATCGAGCTCGCGGGCGACGGCATCACCGTCAACGCGGTGGCGCCGGGCCTCATCGTCAAGGACAGACCGAGCGAGAGCCGGCTTTCGCCCGAGCAGATCGCCGCAACCGAAGCGCTGATCCCGATGCGCCGCCGCGGCCGTCCGGAGGAAGTCGCAGAAATCATCGCCTTCCTGGCATCACCGAAGGCGTCCTACGTCACCGGCCAGGTCTGGCACGTCAATGGAGGCCTGACATGAGCGAAGCAACCGTCGAGCGCATCAGGCTGTTCCTGATCGAGAGCCCGATCAAGATGGCCCGCCTGCAGGGCGTCGGCAACGTCAAGGGCACCGTGAAACGCGTGCTGATCGAGCTGACCTCGAGCGACGGCGTGGTCGGCTGGGGCGAGGCGGCGCCGTGGGAGGTCTTCACGGGAACACCTGAGGCCGCGTTCTCCGCGCTCGACATCTATTTGCGGCCCATTGTTCTGGGCAAACCGGTTCGCCGCATCCGCGCGCTGATGGCGGAGCTCGACCGCGCGCTGGTCGGACACGCGGAAGCAAAAGTCGCGGTCGAGATGGCGCTGCTCGACATCGTCGGCAAATCGTCGGGGCTGTCGGTCGCCGATTTGCTCGGCGGCCGCGTGCGCGACACCATTCCCCTCTCCTTCTCGATCGCCGATCCGGATTTCGCTGCGGACCTCGAGCGCATGCGGAAAATGGTTCCGGACGGCAATTTCATCTACAAGGTCAAGACCGGCGTGAAATCGCATCGCGAGGACCTCGATCATCTCGAGACGATCCGCAAGGAATTCGGTGACAAGGTGGACTTGCGCGTCGACTACAACCAGGCGCTGGCACCGTTCGGCGCGATAAAAATCCTGCGCGATGTCGAGGCGTTCGTTCCGACCTTCATCGAGCAGCCGGTGCCGCGCAAATATCTCGACGTGATGGCGCAGCTCACCGCCGCGCTGGAGACGCCCGTTCTCGCCGACGAAAGCTGTTTCGATCGCCGCGACATGATGGAGGTGGTACGCCGCGAGGCGGCCGACGCCGTCTCGATCAAGCTGATGAAGGCCGGCGGCCTGTTCGAGGCGCAGGCGATCATGGCCATCGCCGACATCGCCGGCCTGCCCGGCTATGGCGGCACGCTGTGGGAGGGCGGCATTGGGCTGGCCGCCGGCACGCAGCTGATCGCGGCAACGCCGGGCATCTCGCTCGGCTGCGAGTTCTACATGCCGCATCATGTGCTGACCGAGGACGTGCTGGAAGAGCGCATCGCCAATCGCGGCGGCCATGTCGTGGTGCCCGACGGGCCCGGCCTCGGCATCCGCGTCAGCGAAGCCTCGGTTCGTTCTAACGCAAGGGTGCTGGCGGAGGCGTGAGCCGCCGGTCGCGCGACGAACTCAGCTGTCGTCCCGGGTCTGCGCTGACGCTTGTCCGGGACGACGATCGTGTATGCGTAAGCAGCGGAGCCGCCAACCTTCCCCTTGCCAACTGCCTATCGTATGCTCGTGCCGAACAAGCCCGATCCCATCGGGCATTCGGAAACACCTATGTCTGATCCCGCCTGGTCGCTGCACTCCCGCCTGAAAGAGGACACCATCGACATCGGCGATTTGCCGCTGTCGAAGGTGCTCGTCATCAAGGACGCGCATTATCCCTGGTTGCTGCTGGTGCCGCGGCGCCCCGATGCGGTCGAGATCATCGATCTCGACGAGGTGCAGCAGGCGCAGTTGATGACCGAGATCTCCCGCGTCTCGCGCGCCCTGAAGGAGATCACCAAATGCGACAAGCTCAATGTCGCCGCGCTCGGCAACCTCGTGCCGCAGCTTCACGTTCACATCATCGCGCGCCGCACCAGCGATGCCGCCTGGCCGCGGCCGGTCTGGGGCGTGATGCCGCCCTTGGCGCACGACGCGGCAGAAGTTCAGAATTTCATCAGCGCGCTTCGCCGCAAGATCTGGTTGGGTTGAAAGAATATAATGTCAGCATTCGACGCCTTTCCGCTAGGACAGCCCGCCTTCGTCACCAACATCCTCGATCGCGCCGCGCATCTCCGCCGCGACGATGAGAAGCTGTTCGCGATGGAACAGAAGCCGACTTCACGCGCCTATGTCGTTTATCGCGACTCGCTGCTGGTCAAGCGCGAGGGCGACAAGATTCGCGCGCTGCTCTCGATCGACGAGGCCCTGAAGTGCGGCGCCAATCCCGGCACCATCTTTCTCGGCCTGCGTGACGGCGCCGCGGTGTTCGGCATGGGCCTGGCGCAGGCCGCCGCCGAGAAGCTGGTGGGGCCCGAGGACTACACCGTGACCGAGCTGCGCGGCATGGCGATGCAGGGCGCGATCCCGCCCGAGGAGCTCTCGGCGATCGCGATGGCGAAATCGATGGTGAGCTGGCACCAGCGCCACGGCTATTGCGCCAATTGCGGCGCGCGCAGCGCGATGAAGGAAGGCGGCTGGAAGCGCGACTGTCCGGCGTGCAAGGCCGAGCATTTTCCGCGCACCGATCCGGTCGTGATCATGCACGTTGCCTCCGGCGACAAGTGCCTGCTCGGCCGCCAGAAGCAGTTTCCCCCCGGCATGTATTCCTGCCTCGCCGGCTTCGTCGAGGCCGCCGAGACCATCGAGGACGCGGTGCGCCGCGAGATCCTGGAGGAATCCGGCATTCGCTGCACCGACGTGCAGTATTACATGACGCAGCCCTGGCCCTATCCGTCGTCGCTGATGATCGGCTGCAGCGCGCGGGCCGTGAGCGAGGACATCGTCGTGGACCGCATGGAGCTGGAGGACGCGCGCTGGTTCACGCGCGAGGAGGCCGCCCTGATGCTGACGCGGACGCATCCGGACGGGCTCGCCGGCCCGCATCCCTTCGCCATCGCCCACCACCTGCTCGGCCGTTGGGTCCACGACAAGAGCTGACCGCCGATGGCGCTACCGAAGGCCGCGCCGCGCATCCTTTGCATCGGCATTCCCGTGCGCGACCTCACCTTTCGGGTCGAGGCCGTTCCCGCGCGCGGCAGCAAGGCCAACGCCACGCATCTCGCCGAGATCTGCGGCGGCAATGCGCTCAATGCCGCCATCTCGGTCGCGCGACTTGGCGGCCGCGCCGCGTTCACGGGACCGATGGGAGATGCGCGCGAGATGTCGAGCGGCTTTATCCTCGATCGCATGACCGCCGAAGGCATCGAGGCGAGCCATATCGTGCGCATGCCCGATGTGAGCACGCCCGTATCTGCCATCATCATCGACGCGACAGGTGAGCGGACGCTGACGATTTATCGCGATCCCGCGCTGTGGACGGTCAAGCTGCCCGATGACGACACGCTGCTCGAGGACTGCCGGGCTGTCCTGGTCGAGAGCCGCTGTGCGGAGTTCGCGATCTCCCTCTGCACCGAAGCACGCCGGCGCGGCATTCCCGTCATCGTCGGCGTCGACCGCGCGATGTCGTTGCAGGACGGCCTGCTGATCTCCGCCTCGCACCTGCTGTTCGCCAGCGAACAGGTGCAGGAGACGGCCGGTATCACAGATGACGGCGAGGCCTTGAGGCGCCTCGCGCAGCTGACGCCGGCCTTCCTCGCCTCAACCCGCGGCCCGCGCGGCACGATCTGGCTGAACGAGACAGGCGAACTGGAGGAGACCCCGGCCTTCCCGGTCGAGGCGGTCGATACGCTCGGCGCGGGCGACGTCTTCCATGGCGCCTTCGCGCTTCGCCTCGCCGAGGGCGCGGAGGTCCGGGAGGCGCTGCGATTCGCCGCGGCCGCCGCAGCGCTGAAATGCACCCGCCATGGCGGTGGCCAGGCCGCCCCACAACGTGTTGAAATTGAAGAGCTTTTGCGCAGCTGACCCTGGGGCAGCTCCACTGTCGCGCCGAGATTATGGGCTTGCTGTGGAAAGATTTTCTCTATATCAGGGAAATCAGCCCCTGAAATGGAACAACGTTCTTCAAATGACTGATGTCGCCGTCCAGATCCCCGAGACCAGCCGCCGCCTCGATGCCATCGACCGCAAAATCCTGATGGTACTCCAGGAGGATGCCTCGCTGTCCGTCGCCGAGATCGGCGACCGCGTCGGCCTGTCCTCGACCCCCTGCTGGAAGCGTATCCAGCGGCTGGAGGCCGACGGCGTGATCATCAAGCGGGTTGCCCTGGTTGACCAGAACAAGATCGGGCTCGGCATCTCCGTGTTCGTGTCGGTCGAGAGCTCCGACCATTCCGACGCCTGGCTGAAAAGGTTCGCCGAAGCCGTCAGCGCCATGCCCGAGGTGATGGAGTTCTATCGCATGGCCGGCGACGTCGATTACATGCTGCGCGTCGTGGTCGCGGACATGCAGGCCTATGACGTGTTCTACAAGAAGCTGATCAGCGCCGTGCCGCTGAAGAACGTCACCTCGCGCTTCGCGATGGAGAAGATCAAGTCGGTGACGGCGCTGCCGATCCCGGCGGTGGTGGCGGCCTGAGTCTCACGCCGGCCGAAATACCGGCAGCGCGACGTTGACGCGGGTGCCTCCGCCCGGGGTCGCGGCGATCTCGATCGTTCCGCCATGGGCCTCGACCAGGCTGCGCACCACCGCGAGGCCGAGGCCCGCGCCGCCGGTCGCGCGATTGCGCGACTTCTCCAGCCGATGGAACGGCTCCAGCACGGTCTGGCGTTGATCGGCGGGAATGCCGGGCCCTTCATCGTCGATCGACACGAGGAAGGCACCGTCCTTCGTCGCGGCTCGCACATGCGCAGCGTGGCCATAGGCGAGCGCATTGTCGATGATGTTGGCAAAGATCCGCCGCAGCGCCAGCCGGTCGCCGAGCACGACGGCATTCCGGCCGCGCTCGTCCGTCACCAGGTCGACCGGTTTGCCCTGAACGCGCCGGTCGTGCACCTCGACGCCGATCAGCGCAGCGAGCTCGACCATTTCCTGTGACAGGCCGCCGGCGCCGGCCCGCGTCGACAGCAGCGCATCGTCCAGCAGCCGGATCATGTCGTCGATGTCGGCGACCGCCCGTTGTCGCTCGGCATCGTCGGCGATGTGCTCGACCCGTAGCCGCAGCCGGGTCGCGAACGTCCTGACGTCATGGGCGATGCCCCCGACCAGCGTCATGCGTGCACGCAACATCTCGGCGAGGCGGCCTTGCAGGCGGTTGAACGCGGCGATGACGGCGCGGATTTCCGGCGCGCTGCGGCGGGCGTCCGGCAGCGTCGGAGGATCGGCCGACAGATCGACCCGATCGACCGCCGCGGCGAGCTGCGCCAGCGGTCGCGTCTCGCGCTGCATGACGATCAGCGCCAGCAGCGCCACGATCGAGCCGAACAGGCCGGCGCCAAAGCCGACGGGCAGGCCGAACGGGGTCACCGGCAGGCGGGTATAGGCATCGATGATGAGAAGATCGCCGCCGCGCAGTCCGATGCGGAATTCGACGGCATTGGCCATCAGCCGTGCGAGACGGGGAAACAGACGGCTGGCGCGATGATCGGGCGGAGATACGATCTCCACCGCGCGGCCCGCAAGGCCGGCTGCATAGGTCTCGCGCAACTGTGCCTGCTGCGGCGGCGTCTCGCCGGCAACCGGCGCGCCCGACGGCACGATCCGCGCCATGAATTGCGGCGACGACACCGCATCGAGAACGGCCTGCCGCGCGTCGCCGGACATGCGCTCGAGCAGCGTTGCCAGCGCATCGAGCCGCGCCGGTGAAGGCCGCGTCAGCTCGTTTTCGTGCACCGTGGTTCGATAGAAGATCGCCAGGACGACGGTGACCACCACCGTGAATCCGACCAGTCCGATCAGAGCCAGCCGGGCGGCGAGCGTCACGCGCAGCATCACGACACCTGCTTCACGTTCGTGGTGAAGAGATAGCCGCCATTGCGCACCGTTGTGATCAGGTTGGAGCCGGGACTGGCGCCGTCGAGCTTCTTGCGCAGCCGCGAGATCAGCATGTCCACGGTGCGGTCGAACGGTTCGGCCGAACGTCCACGCGTCCAGTCGAGGATCTGGTCGCGGGTCAGCACGCGGCGCGGGCGCTGCACGAAGCAGCCGAGCAGATCGAACTCCGCACTGGTCAATTGCAGCGCCGCGATCGGGTCCTCGACGGTCTCGACGCTGCGCGAATCAAGATCGATGACGAAGCGGTCGAACGCAAAGCGCCGAAGCAGAGGCTTTACCGGTGCCCCGCCGGCACGACGGAGGATGGCACGGACGCGCGCCAGCAGCTCGCGCGGCCCGAACGGTTTCGTCAGATAATCGTCGGCGCCCATTTCGAGACCGACGACACGATCGATCTCCTCGCTCTTGGCGGTGAGCATCAGGATCGGAAGCGAATCGTCCGCCCGCAAGCGACGACAGATCGAAAGCCCGTCCTCGCCCGGCAGCATCAGATCGAGGATGACGAGGTCGGGCCGCAGGCGCTGGAGCATCGAGTCCATCGCCTTGCCGTCGGCGACGCAGGCGATCTCGAACCCCTCGCGCCGCATGAAGTCGGCGACGAGGCGGCTGATCTCCGGGTCGTCCTCCACCATGAGAATCGTGGCTGCTTGCGTGTTCATGACCGCATTGTGGGCAACGGTCGGCGTCAAGCAAGGGCGCGGGCCCTCTTGTTACATAGTGTTACACGAGGCCGACAAAGCCATAACAATCGTTTCGTGCCGGCAATGCGCCGCAGACGCGGCCCGACCAGTCTCTTCCCGTGGCTCCGCTTACGGCAGCCCCCACAAGGAGACGACGACCATGACCAAGTTCTTCCTGACCTCACTCGTCATCGGCACCCTCTCGGTTGCCGCGGCAGCCGATGCCAATGCCTGGACGCGGTCGGCGACGGCGAGCGGGCCGCGCGGCACCTCGAGCGTCACCGTGAGCGGCAGCTGCGCCAATGGCAGCTGCACGCGTAGCGCCACACGCACCGGTCCTGCCGGGAACACCTACACCCGCACCGGCACGGTCTCGCGCTGAGCGGGCGGACCGTCGCCGCATCTACCCCGGGGCGGCGACGGTCCATCGAAACAGACCAGAAAGGATCAGCACCATGACATCAATCGTCCGTGCCCTGCCGCAAGCTGCGGCCATCGTCGTCCTCGGCGCCTCGACCTCCGCATGGGCCCAGAGCCAGCTGCAAACGCAGATCACGCCGCAGATGCGCAACGAAGCGCGTACCGTCATGCAGGCCTGCCGTACCGATTATGAGGGCCTTTGCAGCAACGTCGCGCCGGGTGGCGGACGCATCCTGGCCTGCCTGCAATCCCATGCCGGCCAGCTCACCTCGTCCTGCGCACAGGCGCTGCCTCGCGCGCAAGCGCTGCGGGACGGCGCCGTCAGCGCCGGCGTCGCCCCGAAATAGGAGGACGTCGTGGCCTATGCTTCTCTCCTGCTCGATCCGACGATTCGGCGTGTGATCCTGGCAACTGCGATCGGCCTGATGCTGCTCGAATATGGCATCGGCCGGCTCGCACACCACGACACCCACGACTGGCGCGAGAGCGTCGCCTCGTTCGGCGTCGCGCTGGGACAGAACCTGCTCCGTGCGATCGAGGCCGGTATTCTCGCCGTGCCGTTCGCTTTCCTGTACGAACACCGGCTGTTCGACTTCGAGCAGACCGCTCCGCCTGCGCTCGCAGGATTATTCATTGGCAGCGAGTTTCTGTACTATTGGCAGCACCGCGCCTCGCATCGGATTCGCTGGATGTGGGCGACCCATGCGGTGCATCACTCGACGACGCGACTGAACCTGACGGCGGCGATCCGGCTCGGCTGGACCGGCAACATCTCGGGCAATTTCCTGTTCTTCCTGCCGCTGGCTCTGATCGGCTTTCACCCGCTCGCGATCGTGGCGATGCTCGGGATCAACCTGCTCTATCAGTTCTTCATCCACAGCGGCTTCACGCCGAAGCTCGGCGTGCTCGAATGGGTGCTCAACACGCCGAGCCATCATCGCGTACATCATGCCTGCAACGAGCCATGTCTCGACAGGAACTACGGCGGCATCCTGATCGTGTTCGACCGCCTGTTCGGCACCTTTGCCGAGCGTCCCACGGATCAACCGCTCCGTTTCGGCCTGGTCGGCGGCACCCCGTCCTTCAACCCGATCCGGATCGCGCTGGGCGAATGGATCGCAATGCTGGGCGACGCCTGGAAAGCGGGCGGCGCAAGCGCGAAGCTGCGCGCCCTGTTCGGGCCGCCGGGAGGCTGAGCGCGAACGATCAGATCGTCTGATTGTACTCGCCGACTTCGGGATGGGTGCGCAGCACGCTGTTCACCATCTCGAACATGTCGTGCATGCGCTGTTCGGAGACCGGGCTCTCGACCACCACGACGAGCTCGGGCTTGTTGGAGGAGGCGCGGACCAGGCCCCAGCTGCCGTCCTCGACCGTGACGCGTACGCCGTTGACGGTGACGAGATCGCGGATCGACTGTCCGCCGATCTTGGCGCCTTTGGCCTGCAGACCTTCGAAGTGCTTCACCACCTGGTCGATGACGCCGTATTTGGTCTCGTCGGCGCAATGCGGCGACATGGTCGGCGACGACCAGGTCTTTGGCAGCGCATCCTTCAGATCCGCCATCGACTTGCCGGGGGCGCGGTCGAGCATGTCGCAGATCGCGATCGCCGACACGAGGCCGTCGTCATAGCCGCGGCCATAGGGCTTGTTGAAGAAGAAATGGCCGGACTTCTCGAAGCCCGCGAGCGCGCCGGTCTCGTTGGTGCGGCGCTTCATGTAGGAATGGCCGGTCTTCCAATAGTCGGTCTTGGCGCCCTGCTTCTGCAGCACGGGATCGGTGACGAACAGGCCGGTCGACTTCACGTCGACGATGAAATGCGCGTCCTTGTGGATCGCCGACATGTCGCGCGCCAGCATCACGCCGACCTTGTCGGCGAAGATCTCCTCGCCGGTGTTGTCGACGACGCCGCAGCGGTCACCGTCACCGTCGAAGCCGAGGCCGACATCGGCCTTGTGATGCAGCACCGCATCGCGGATCGCGTGCAGCATCTCCATGTCTTCCGGATTCGGGTTGTATTTCGGGAAGGTGTGATCGAGCTCGGTGTCGAGCGGGATCACCTCGCAGCCGATCGCCTCCAGCACCTGCGGCGCGAACGCGCCCGCTGTGCCGTTGCCGCAGGCCGCGACGACCTTGAGCTTGCGCTTCAGCTTGGGACGGGAGGTGAGATCGGCGATGTAGCGCGCCGGATAATTCTCGTGGAATTGGTAGGAGCCGCCCGCCTTGTTCTTGAATTCGGCATTGAGCACGATTTCCTTCAGCCGCGTCATCTCGTCGGGGCCGAAGGTCAGCGGACGGTTGGCGCCCATCTTCACGCCGGTCCAGCCGTTGTCGTTGTGCGAGGCCGTGACCATCGCAACCGCGGGCACGTCGAGATCGAACTGCGCGAAATAGGCCATCGGCGTCACCGCGAGCCCGATGTCGTGCACCTTGCAGCCCGCGGCCATCAGGCCGGAGATCAGCGCGTATTTGATCGAGGCCGAATAGCCGCGGAAATCGTGGCCGGTGACGATCTCCTGTTTGACGCCGAGTTCGGCGATCAGCGCGCCGAGCCCCATGCCGAGCGCCTGCACACCCATCAGGTTGATTTCCTTCTGGAACAACCAGCGCGCGTCGTATTCACGAAAGCCCGTCGGCTTCACCATCGGTTCGGATTCGAAGGCGTAGGTGTTGGGCAACAATACGGATTTCGGCTTCGGGAACATTGAGACGGTCTCGTGAATGGGGGCAGGAATTGAGGCAGCCTTAGCGAATGCCGGGCCGCGGCGGAAGGCGGGAATGCAGGCTTATGGCCGATAATTGCGGCAGTTTGGTAACGAAGAAACGTTACCGCGAAGGCGACACCAAATGTATGACCGGAATGGGCTAACTCTGCAGCCGTGCTATCTCCTCTTCGACGACTGCCTTGAGAGCTGGCAGAGCCTGCTGAACAGTCTCCCACACAAGATGTGCTGCAACATCTTCATAGTTGTGGCGATAGACATTGCCTGCCGCCGCCATCTGTCTCCATGCGATCGCTGGGGCCTTTCTTTCAGCTTCTCCGGCAGACGGCGAGAGGCTTCTGAAATGATCTCCAGACAGCGCGTTACAGCATAGACCGCCCGTAGGTCCGCCGCGAATGCCTGGCGATCTGCCGTGCCGGCGAACTCGGCTGCCAAATCGATGTGATGCAAGATGTCCCGCAGGGTCCCGTCGATGCGATTAGAAGGCATAGACAGCATCGGCCGTCGCGGCAGGAGCAACGTATGATTTCAGACCGTCGCGATTGACGACGTCAACCGGGCCATCAAACAGATTGGAGATGTATTCCTTGAGCTCGACGTAGTCGAAGACAGTGATCCGCGCGTCTGGATCGATCTCGACCATGATGTCGATATCGCTGCCGGGATGATTGTCACCCCTCGCGACCGAACCGAACAACGCGGCATGCAAAACGCCCCGCTCGCGAAGGGCGTGCTCGGACTGTCGCAGGATGGTAATCGGGTCGGGCCTGTCCATGGGCGGAATATAGCACCCAGACTGGCCTTAAGGGAGGCCTCCCCGGCCCAGAGCCAATCTATTGCTCCAGCACCATCTGGCCGTTGGCATACTCGAAGCGCTTCAGGCGGGACAGGAAGGAAAGGCCGAGCAGGTTCTCCGACAGCGCCGCGTCGGGCAGCACCATGGCATCGACGTCGCGCACGATGAGGCCGCCGACATCGAGCATGGCGATGCGGGTGCGCGCGGCCTTGATGGTGCCGTTGGCAGTGGAGACGGTGGCGTTGTACTCGCTGCGCGAGGGACGAAGACCAAAGCGGGCCGCCGATGTCTCATTCAGCGCAACCACGGAGGCGCCGGTGTCGACCATGAATCCGATGCGCTGCCCCTCGATCCGGCCCTCGGTCTGGAAATGACCGCGGCCGTCGCGGGAAATGGCGAGGCTGCGGCCTCCGGCCGGCGCGGTCGCCGCAACGGCAATCGTGGTGCGCGGCGCTGACGTGGCGGACGCCGAGCTCATCTTGTCCGCCATCTGCGCCATGAAGGTGCCGAGGCCGATCATGACGGCCGCGAAGATCATAATGTTACGCATTACACCACTTCCGAGCCGAAAGCCCGATTTCACCACGCGAGGCGTCCGTCCGCGAGCGGGGCCGCAGCCGGAGCGCTGCTATTTTGACGAAAAGGATGAGCGGAGGGTTAATGGGCCGGCGTGTTTCTCACGTCCCGCGCGGCTTCGCCCGGCGGGTCGGCACTGCGCTGGCCGGATCGTCCGGCCAGGGATGGCGCGGGTAGCGGCCGCGCAGGTCGGAGCGCACGGCACTGTAGCTGCCACGCCAGAACCCCGGGAGATCACGCGTCACCTGCACCGGGCGCTGGGCCGGCGACAGCAGTTCCAGCACCAGCGGCACCTTGCCGGCCGCGATCGAGGGGTGGGTGTTGAGGCCGAACAATTCCTGCAGCCGCACCGCGATCGTTGGCCCCTGCTCCGCCTCGTAGTCGATCGCGAGCACGCTTCCGGTGGGCGCCTCGAAATGCGTCGGCGCCTCGCGTTCGAGCCGCGTGCGCATCTCCCAGGGCAAGAGCGCCATCAGCGCGTCGGAGAGATCGCCGGGGGAAATGTCCTTCAGCGCGATCTTGTCGTAGAGCGCGGGCACCAGCCAGTCGTCACGCCGCGCGATCAGCCCGTCGTCCGACAGATCGGGCCAGTTGTCGCCCTCGGCCTTGCGCAAGAACATCACGCGGTCGCGCCATTGCTTGGCGGCCTTCGACCAGGGCAGCCGGTCGAGACCAGCGGCGATCAATCCATCGGCGAGGATGCGCGCGGTGTCCTCCGATGGCGAGACCGCGAGCGTGGCTTCCGACAGCGTGATCGCATGCAACACGCGCTTGCGCCGCGCGCGCAACGCCATCGCGCCGCGATCGAAGGAAATCTCGTCGGCGCTCTCGATATGCTCGGCGAAATGCCGCTCGATATCGCCCTCCGTGATTTGCGCGGCGAGCAGGATGCGGCCGCTGGCCGCCGTGCCCGTCATTTCGCCGATCGCGATATAGGGCGCGCGGGCGAGCGAGGAGGTCTGCTCGACGGCCGCGCCACGGCCATTGGCGAGCACGAAGCTGCCATTGCCGCGATTGCGTGCGACGCGGTCCGGGAACGCATAAGCGAGCATCAGGCCGGTCGAAAGATCCTCCTGCGGCCCCGCTTTCTCCGACGCCGCCACTTGCGAGGCCCAGCGCCGCGCCAGGTCGCGCGCGCTTGAAGCGCGCTGTGAGCGATCGCGGCGGAACTGGTCGCGCCGATGCTCGAGGTCGACGCTGTCGCCGCCAAGCCCGCGCTCGGTGATGATGGCGGCGATCTCCGCGGCGGCTTCGCCCTCGCCGGCGCGATGCGAATCCACGATCATGCGCGCCAGCCGCGGCGGCAGCGCCAGCGCGCGCAGGCTTTTTCCCTCCGCGGTGATGCGGCCGTCGCCATCGAGCGCGTTGAGCTCGGAGAGCAGGCTCTTGGCTTCCTTCCAGGCCGGGGCCGGCGGCGGATCGAGGAACGACAGCGCGGCGGGATCGGCGACGCCCCATTGCGCGAGATCGAGCACTAGCGAGGACAGGTCGGCGCTCAAAATTTCCGGCTGGGTGTAGGGCGCGAGCGACGCGGTCTGCGGCTCGTCCCAGAGCCGGTAGCAGACACCGGGCTCGGTGCGGCCGGCGCGGCCGCGGCGCTGGTCCACCGCCGCACGGGAGGCACGCACGGTCTCGAGCCGCGTCAGGCCGATGTCGGGCTCGTAGCGCGGCACGCGGGCCAGCCCGGAATCGACCACGATGCGCACGCCTTCGATCGTCAGCGAGGTCTCCGCGATCGAGGTCGCCAGCACCACTTTTCGCGTGCCCTTGGGTGCCGGCGCGATGGCGCGGTCCTGCACGGCGGCATCGAGCGCGCCGAACAGCGGCACGATCTCGATCGATGCATCCTGTACGCGCTCGCCGAGAAAATTCTGGGTGCGACGGATCTCGGCGGCGCCCGGCAGGAAGGCCAGCACGGAGCCGCTGTCGGCGCGCAGCGCGGATGCAATTGCATCGGCCATCTGCCGCTCGATCGGTGCATCCGCCTTGCGGCCGAGATAGCGGGTGTCGACCGGGAAGGCGCGGCCCTCGCTTTCGACGACGGGTGCCTCGCCGAGCAGCTTTGCGACGCGCGCGCCGTCGAGCGTCGCCGACATCACGAGGATGCGCAGATCCTCGCGCAGGCCGGTCTGCGCATCACGGGCCAGCGCGAGGCCCAAATCGGCATCGAGCGAGCGCTCGTGAAATTCGTCGAACAGGACGGCGGCAATGCCTGACAGTTCGGGATCGTCGAGGATCTGGCGGGTGAAGATGCCCTCGGTCACCACCTCGATGCGCGTCGCGCGCGAGATCTTGGAGCCGAAGCGGACACGGTAGCCGACGGTCTCACCAGCGCGCTCGCCCAGCGATTTGGCCATGCGGTCGGCGCTGGCACGCGCCGCGATACGGCGCGGCTCCAGCACGATGATTTTCTTGCCCTTAGCCCAGGGGGCATCGAGCAGGGCGAGCGGCACGCGCGTGGTCTTGCCGGCGCCGGGCGGCGCCACCAGCACGGCGGCATTATGCGCCTCCAGCGTGCGCGACAAATCGTCGAGCACGGCATCGATCGGGAGGGGCGTGTCGAAATTGCGGGGCAAATATCTATCCGGTCGTCATGCCCGGCCTTGTGCCGGGCATCCACGTCCTGGACTAGAAACAGACGTGGATGGCCGGGGCAAGCCCGGCCATGACGGAATCATCCGCGATCGAGAATCATCAGCCCTGTACCGGCGGACGGCCGACGCTGTCGTAGGTGAAACCGGCGGCTTCCATCTCTTCGGGGCGGTAGATGTTGCGCAGATCGACGACGACGGGCTGCGCCATGACGCTCTTCAGCCGGTCGAGATCGAGCGCGCGGAACTGCACCCATTCGGTGACGATGACGAGCGCGTCGGCGCCTTGCGCGCAGGAATAGGCATCCTCGCAATAGGTGATGTCAGGCAGCTCGCCCTTGGCCTGCTCCATGCCGACGGGATCGTACGCCTTGACCGTCGCGCCCATGTCGATGAGGCCTGTGACCAGCGGGATCGACGGCGCATCGCGCATGTCGTCGGTGTCGGGCTTGAAGGTGAGGCCGAGCACCGCAACCGTCTTGCCGCGCAGATTGCCGCCGAGCGCCTGGCTCACCTTGCGCGCCATCGCGCGCTTGCGGTTCTCGTTCACGGCCAGCACGGATTCGACGATGCGCAAGCTCACGTCGTAGTCCTGCGCGATCTTGATCAACGCCTTGGTGTCCTTCGGGAAGCACGAGCCGCCGAAGCCGGGACCGGCATGCAGGAATTTGGTGCCGATGCGGTTGTCGAGGCCAATGCCGCGCGCGACCTCCTGCACGTTGGCGCCGGCCTTTTCTGACAGGTCCGCGATCTCGTTGATGAAGGTGATCTTGGTCGCCAGGAACGCGTTGGCGGCGTATTTGATCATCTCGGCGGTGCGGCGCGCGGTGAACATCAGCGGCGCCTGGTTCAGCGACAGCGGACGGTAGATGTCGCCCATCACCTTGCGGCCGCGCTCGTCGGAGGTGCCGACCACGACGCGATCGGGAAACTTGAAGTCGCGGATCGCCGCACCCTCGCGCAGGAACTCTGGATTGGAGGCGACCACGACGTCGGCGTTGGGATTGGCCTCGCGGATGATGCGCTCGACCTCGTCGCCGGTGCCGACAGGCACGGTCGACTTCGTCACCACGACAGTGAAGCCGGAAAGCGACCGCGCGATCTCTTTCGCGGCGGCGTATACGTAGGACAGGTCCGCATGGCCGTCGCCGCGGCGCGACGGCGTGCCGACCGCGATGAAGACGGCATCGGCTTCTGCGACCGGCTTCTTCAGGTCGGTGGTGAAGTCGAGCCGCTTGGCTTTCACGTTGGTCGCAACCAGCTCGTCGAGGCCGGGCTCATAGATCGGGATCTCGCCGCGATGGAGCGCCGCGATCTTCTTCTCGTCCTTGTCGACGCAGGTGACGTCGTGACCGAAATCGGCAAAGCAAGCTCCGGACACCAGTCCCACATAGCCCGTGCCGATCATCGCGATACGCATGAAAATCCCTGTTTTTAGATTGGTTAACGAAAATGAAACCCCGGCGCGGGGCGGTTTAGCATTTTCTCGCGGGGAAGGAACAGTCCGCAGCGAAAAAACCGGCACGGGAAGTGAATCGGTAAAGAAGTGGGAAACCGTAGCGGCCCCACACTGACCCACCCCCGAACAGGACGGGGCGGAACACGCCTCGAAAAGAGACACCATGGCACCATCAGGCACAATCGCAGGCGGCGGAGGCGTTGAGGCCACGGCTGCCGCACGTGTCGACTGGGTCGACTACGCCAAGGGCATCTGCATCATCATGGTCGTGATGATGCATTCGGTCCTGGGGGTCGAGCTCGCCGCCGGCGAGACCGGTTTCATGCATGTCGCCGTGGCCTTCGCAAAGCCGTTCCGGATGCCGGATTTCTTCCTGATCTCGGGCCTGTTCCTGGCGCTGGTGATCGACCGCGACTGGCGCACCTATCTCGACCGCAAAGTGGTGCATTTCGCCTATTTCTATGTCGTCTGGGTGACAATCCAATTCGGATTCAAGGCGCCCGCTTTCGCCGCCGAGACGAGCTGGCACCACGCCGGCCTGTTGTATCTGGAATCCTTCATCGAGCCGTTCGGCACGCTGTGGTTCATCTATCTGCTGCCGATCTTCTTCGTCGTCACAAAACTGACACGCAAGATCCCGCCCCTCGCAATCTGGCTCATTGCCGCCGCGCTGGAGACGGCCCGCATCACGACCGGCTGGACCACAATCGACGAATTTTCCGCGCGCTTCGTCTATTTCTATTCGGGCTATCTGTTCGCGCCTTACGTGTTCGCGCTGTCGGATCGCGCACGGAAGCATCCAGCGCTTGCGCTCGCGGCGCTCGCGACCTGGGCGCTGGTGAATGCCGGCCTCGTCGCTTGGGGCGTCAGCGAATGGGCGATCGTCTCGCTGCTGCTCGGCTTTGCCGGCGCCTGCGCGATCATTACGATGGGCACGTTGCTCGCGCGTGCAAATTGGATGAACGCCTTGCGCTTCTGCGGCGAGCATTCGATCGTGATCTATCTCGCCTTCTTCCTGCCGATGGCGGCAACACGGACGCTGCTGCTGCGCAGCGGAATCATCTCCGACATCGGCACGATGTCGCTGATCGTCACCGTCGCCGGCGTGCTCGGCGCGCTCGCGATCTGGCAGATCGCGCTGCGCCTCAACGCGCGCTTCCTGTTCGAGCGGCCGGACGCGTTCTGGATCGCGCCGAAGAAGGCTGGCGTGCGGTTGCAGGCGGCGGAGTAGCCACACTCTCGCCGTCGTCCCTGCCTAGTGCGCAATTGCGCAGGGGGCGGGGACGACGAGAGGTGTGAATCCGCCCAAAAATCCCCCACTCAAGGCTGTCAAAGCCCGCAAAAATTCATACATTGCGGCCATGCCAAAAACCTCCCCGAAGACCCCCGCCAAGGCTGACACCAAGTCAGCCACGCCGAAAGCCGCCGATAAGCCTGCTGCCAAGGCGGCCGCCGCGCCAGCTGCTGCCAAACCGGTTGCGGCGAAGGCCGCCGGCAAGGGCGACCACGTGTTCCTGGTCGATGGTTCCTCCTACATCTTCCGCGCCTACCATGCGCTGCCGCCGCTGAACCGCAAGTCCGACGGGCTGCAGGTCAACGCCGTGCTCGGCTTCTGCAACATGCTGTGGAAGCTGCTGCGTGACATGCCCGCCGACAACCGGCCGACGCACCTCGCTATCGTTTTCGACAAGTCCGAGGTCACTTTCCGCAACGCGATCTACCCCGAATACAAGGCACACCGGCCGCCGGCGCCCGACGATCTGATCCCGCAATTCGCGCTGATCCGCGAAGCGGTGCGCGCCTTCGACCTGCCCTGCCTGGAGCAAGGCGGCTTCGAGGCCGACGACCTCATCGCGACCTATGTGCGCGAGGCCTGCGAGCGCGGCGCCAGCGCGACCATCGTGTCCTCCGACAAGGATTTGATGCAGCTCGTGACCGATTGCGTCACGATGTACGACACCATGAAGGACCGCCGCATCGGCATCCCCGAGGTGATCGAGAAGTTCGGCGTGCCGCCGAACAAGGTCGTCGAGGTCCAGGCCCTGGCCGGCGATTCCACCGACAACGTGCCCGGCGTGCCTGGCATCGGCATCAAGACCGCGGCGCAACTGATCACCGAATATGGCGACCTCGACCAATTGCTGTTCCGTGCCGGCGAGATCAAGCAGCCGAAGCGGCGCGAGGCGCTGATCGAGAACGCGGAGAAGGCGCGGATCTCGCGCAAGCTCGTGCTGCTCGACGACAAGGTGAAGCTGGACGTGCCGCTCGACGACCTCGCCGTCCACGAGCCCGACGCGCGCAAGCTGATCGCCTTCCTCAAGGCGATGGAGTTCACCACGCTGACGCGCCGCGTCGCCGACTATTCGCAGATCGATCCCGCCAATGTCGACGCCGATGCGAGCAACAGCAGCAGCGCCCGGGGCGGCGATGGCGCGGCGAAAGCAAAGCCATCAGGGGATTCCGGCGATCTCTTCTCGGCCCCTGCGGCGGGCCCGACGGGCGGCGACAAGGGCGACAAATCGGCGAGCCTGAAGGGCGCGCCGGTCTCGCTGGCTGCCGCGCGTGAAGAGGCCATGCGCAAGCTGCCGGTCGACCGCAGCAAATATCAGACGATCAAGTCGCCGAGGGAGCTCAGCGCCTTCATCGCGCGCATTCATGAAGCCGGCCATGTCGCGATCGAGATCAAGGCCAACTCCATCGATCCGATGCAGGCCGATCTCTGCGGCATCGCGCTGGCGCTGGCGCCGAACGATGCCTGCTACGTACCGCTGGCGCACAAGCAGTCCGGCGGCGGTGCCGGCCTGTTCGACGCCGGTCTCGCGCCTGACCAGGTCAAGCACGAAGAAGCGGTTCAAGCGCTGCGGCCGGTGTTGGAATCGGCAGGCATTCTCAAGATCGGCTTCGACGTCAAATTCGCCGCCGTGATGCTCGCGCAGCACGGCATCATTTTGCGCAACACCGACGACGCCAAGCTGATCTCTTACGTGCTCGATGCCGGCCGGGGCTCGCAGGAACTGGACTCGCTGTCCGAGCGCTGGTTCGGCCACGCCATGCTGAAGGAAAACGAGCTGCTCGGCAGCGGCAAGGGCAAGATCACCTTCGACCAGGTGCCGATCGACAAGGCCGCGGCGCTGTCGGCCGAGGGCGCCGACGTCGCCTTGCGGCTCTGGCGCGTGCTGAAGCCGCGCCTCGTCGCCGAGCACATGACCGCGGTCTACGAGACCCTGGAGCGGCCACTGGTCGCGGTGCTTGCGCGCATGGAGCGGCGCGGCATCTCGATCGACCGCCAGGTGCTGTCGCGTCTGTCAGGCGATTTCGCCCAGACCGCAGCGCGGGTCGAGGCCGAGATCCAGGAGATCGCGGGCGAGCCGGTCAATGTCGGCAGCCCCAAGCAGATCGGCGACATCCTGTTCGGCAAGATGGGACTGTCAGGCGGCACCAAGACCAAGACCGGCGCATGGTCGACCACCGCGCAAGTGCTGGATGAGCTCGCCGAGCAGGGCCACGACTTCCCGAAGAAGATCCTGGAGTGGCGCCAGGTCTCGAAACTGAAATCGACCTACACCGACGCGCTGCCAACCTATGTCAACCCGCAGACCCATCGCGTGCACACGACCTACGCGCTGGCCGCGACCACAACGGGCCGGCTGTCGTCGAACGAGCCGAACCTGCAGAACATCCCCGTGCGTACCGAGGACGGCCGGAAAATCCGCCGCGCCTTCATCGCCACGCCCGGGCACAAGCTGGTCTCCGCCGACTATTCGCAGATAGAGCTGCGGTTGCTCGCCGAGATCGCCGACATTCCCGTGCTGAAGCAGGCGTTCCGCGACGGCCTCGACATTCACGCGATGACGGCGTCGGAAATGTTCGGCGTGCCGATCAAGGGCATGCCGAGCGAAATCCGCCGCCGCGCCAAGGCGATCAATTTCGGCATCATCTACGGCATCTCGGCCTTCGGCCTCGCCAACCAGCTCGGCATCGCGCGCGAGGAAGCCTCGGCCTACATCAAGAAGTATTTCGAGCGCTTCCCCGGCATCCGCGCCTACATGGACGAGACGCGGGACTTCTGCCGCAGCCACGGCTATGTCACCACGCTGTTCGGCCGCAAATGCCACTATCCTGATATCAAGGCCTCAAACGCCTCGGTGCGCGCCTTCAACGAGCGTGCCGCGATCAACGCCCGCCTTCAGGGCACCGCCGCCGACATCATCCGCCGCGCCATGACGCGGGTCGAGGACGCGCTGGCCGCCAAGAAGCTGTCGGCGCAGATGCTGCTGCAGGTGCACGACGAACTGATCTTCGAGGTGCCGGACGCCGAGGTCGAGGCGACGCTGCCCGTCGTGCAGCACGTGATGCAGGACGCGCCGTTCCCGGCTGTGCTGCTCTCGGTGCCGCTGCATGTGGATGCGCGCGCGGCGAACAACTGGGACGAGGCGCATTAGGACGGTGGTGCGCCTGGAGCAACGCCGGCACCGCTGGGAAGGTCGGTTTTTGATTTCGACTTACCTGGCTGATCCGAACTTCTCTGGTCACAAGCTACCTTCTGGTGCTTGCCGGCCACCTTCGTCGGCCAGATAAACCTCACGGGCAACGGTTCGGCCACCCCTTCGCTGGTCCAAACGCGCACGAGATCATTCGTGACCGTCTGGTCGGCGTCGACCGACTGACGCGTCAACACCTCTCGGTCGCCGGATGGAGGCAGCACGCATTCGAATTCCGCAAGGATCCCTTCCATATTTGGCAGGATCGTAATCTTGTCAGCACGCTGCGCGCCTGCCGTGACTTCCGTGCTCCGCCAAAGTCTCTGTCCCTCGATCAGCAAAGCGCCAGCCTGCCCGACGATCAACTCTTGCTGCTTCGGATTGAAGATGGACGGCTGCCTTACTACGTCAAATCCTAGCTTGTGAGATATTTCGGGTACGGCCGCCGGTAGGCGAACGGGAATATTGTCGTTCGCAGCCTCGATGCCTGGACATATATTCTTCGCCGAGAGAATTGGCGCGAGTTCGGATACATCGCTTCGGCTGAGCCAGCACGTTGCAATCGATACTTTGACGGTCTGCCACCATCCAGGGACCGAAATGAAAGCAGAAAGGGGGTATTGCCCATCGATCTGCTCGAATGTGTCATCCTCGGTCATCCGCCCGGCCACGATCCAGCCGAAATCGACGTCCCGAATTGAGGAGCCCCGCGTGGTCGCTGACGAGTAGTCGGAGGCGCCGAATCCGACGACGATCGGATGGGACACTATGGCTCGGTAGTCACGGGACCGCTTATTCAGAAAGTTGGCGAAGTCGACTCCCTTTCCCTCGGCCCTCATGAGCAGTTCATAGGCATCTCGGGTTTCAGCACTTGTCGAGATATTCTCGGAGAGATTCTTCGGCGTCACGCTGTACGCGAACGCATCCGTACCTTCGTTCAGCGCCTCTACAAATGCCTGGAGATATGGCGGGTTGGAAGCCAGCAATGCCGGACTTGCCTCCGCCTCAAACTCCTTTGGAAAGGGAGACACCGCGAGATTGCAATCCACCGTTTCACGCCCAACCACTCGCAATGTCAGGAAACTGCCGATGCGCCTCAGACGCCTAGCTGAAGGATTCGCGAACTCGTCAAGCTTTGATTTGAGAAAATCCGCCGAGAAACACCTGAGCCGACGCGGAGTGACAAAGCAATCCTCGATCACATTGCAGTCGAGGAGATCACCAGCCACCAGTCTGGCTAGATTGCCATAATCAGTCTGCTCGCCCTGCTTCTGCCCGGACTGCTCGTCCTGTTTATCCTGCTTCTTCAGCGACACAATTGCAAAGAGCTTTTCGTACAACATCACGCCCGAGACGAGGCGCTCTCTAAGGCTGTCGGAGAACGGGCAGCCTATTTGCGTAAGAGACAGATTTGAGCCGGAATTGAGTGACACCCCGGATGGATTTGGGGAGCTTGCATCTTGCGCTCCCGAACTTTGCTGCGAACCGCCGGCGGTCTGCATTTGCTGCGCCGGCTTTATTCCCAATCGCCAAATTTCGATCGAATTGGCCCCGTTGCTGTTGACGCAAATATTGGCTGCGGAGGCGATGAACGATTCCCTCGAAACATTCGGAAATATTAGACTCGGGTTATCTCTAAGATTTGTTAGAGACTCCCAGAATATCTTGTCTTTGGTATCGCGCAGCAGCGCAAGACGCCGCGCCGTATAAGATGCAAGCAACTCCTCCGCCTTCTCCCTGTCGCCAGCCCGGCAAGGCAACGGACCTTTGCGCAGGTCCACATCGCCACGAGCAAACTGACAGACACGTCGCAGCAAAAAATCGTTGAACAGCAGTCGCAGGCGCTGGTCGGGAAACGCGGAGTCAATTGACTGCGCTACTTTTTCCATAGACGAAGATATATTGTCTTGGAATTTGGTCGCCCACTCCTCAAAGAGATCCTGGTAATCCTTTTCGTACAGATTTTTGATCCAAGTCGCCTGCTCATGCTCGGGATCATGACTCAACCTCACGACGATGGCCGCAACAGAACCTCGCTTGGTGCTGGCAACTATTGACGTGTCGAACGTCAGCCGAAAGATGGTATTGCCCTTGATGTCATGCCTATCATCGAGTTCCGTCTGCGTGATCTCTGATCTGACTTCCTCCCGATACGCATTTTTTGCGCGAAATTGCGACATCGTGGTGGATTCGACCGCTATATCCGGCTGATCCTTCTTCGAGTTGGCATCTTCTTTCTTTGACACATCATCAGTCGATGGCGATCGCGATACGCCGCCGCTGATGGTCGCGCGTTGCTCACTGGCCACTTTATGAATCGCGTCGATGCTCCTGAATTCGGACTCGCGCTTGTCCAGTTCGGTATAATCAAGCTGTTTCCTGAGCCATCGCGCCTGATCCAGACGGTCATTGACCAAACGTTGGCGCGTATAGACTGTCGGGCTGTTGACGATGATCTTGCCGTCCCTGCCGTTCTCCAGCAGGCTGGTCAGCTTCAACCGGTGTCGATATGCCTCGATTGATCCTGCGGCGACCACGGCAATCAAGATGAGCACGGCCAATGGATTTGACGTCAGGATTCCGGTGGTGGATTGCAGACTTGCGTTCAACCGCTCATAGAGCGAGATGAAGTTCTGCTTCCATACGTCCCAATACGACATCGATAACTGCCTTCTTGCTCAGCCGGCAAAATAGCGTCTCAGTGCTGTCGAACCTTCCGTTCTCGAACAGCTTGTTGGCCGGCGATCCTCCCAAACAGATTGAAAAATATTCGCAGCTCGTTCTGCAGCTGGCCTGCCCGCTCGCGATTTCCTCGCTCACCGCGAGGAAGGTGGGATCCTGCAGCACATCCGCGATCTCGTGCTCGTGGATATTCCCGAAAACAAGATGGCCATGACGTGGGCTGGCGTAGCCGAGGAGTTCAGGCGAGAAAGTACTGATTTCGCCGTTGGCTCCAATGGACAACGTACGGAGCGGCTCGGCGAGCGGATTGCCGTAGCTAGCGCTTTCGGGCCTGGCGATCGCATCGAATGCACCAACGAATTCGCGCACCTCGATCTTGGCGCCGGTAGACTCTGTCAGAGCCATGAATGTTTCGTAGAAGCGGCGGACGTTCCGATCGGCGCCCTCGCCAGACAAAGAGGAGGTGCCGTGAACCCCCTCGATCTCCTCAACATTGAAGGCGATACGTTCAATCCCGTTGGCGACATAGAAGTCGAATAGTTGTTGCGGCTGCTGGAGCGATTGCTGCGTCAGTACAGTGATCACATGGAATGGATAACGGTGCTCCTGCAACAAGCGAATGCCACGCATTGTTTGCTCGAAGCTGCCCCCGCCCGAACGCGTCTTACGGTTGCGATCGTTGATCTCCGGCGGACCGTCAATGCTCGCGCCGACGCGCACGTCATGGGCGCGAAAGAGATCAATCCATTCCTCATTCAGGAGAGTGGCGTTGGTCTGGATGCTATGGCTGACGACTAAGTCGGCGGGACGCAGCCGCTCGATGACCGCAAACGCATCTGCGTAATATGCGGGACCGGGAACCAGCGGCTCGCCGGCGTGCCAAAGGACCGTGAGGTGCCCCGACAAGAACGGGCTCCTGAACACCTTCTCAAAGGTGCGCTCGACGGTTGCCATCGACATTTTGCGCTTCGAATTGCGGTCAGGCAGATAGCAATATGAGCAGTCGAGATTACAGAACGGCGTCGACTGCAGGACCAGCATTTCGATCGACGGACGGGGCACTAAGGCAGTCCGCATTTGAAAGCTCTTGGCTAGAATTTTGGAAAATTTGGAAAGTTCGGAAAGTTCTGAAAATTGGGGAAATTCGGAAAGTTGTTGAAGTTTGGAAAGTTCGGAAAATTGAAGAACTGGCTCAGACGATAGAACACCGGATTGCCGGGCTTCGAGCCTTCCAGCGCCATGCGCTCGCGCACGGCCGCAACTCGCTCTGGGATCGACTTTGAAGCAGCTGGCTCAAAAGGAGGTGAGGCGGCCTGCGCGGGAGTACCCCCCAGGAGGGCCGCAGCCCCCAGCCATGCCGAGCGCCGAACAGCCAACTGAAAAATCCGACCGACGCATTTGATCAGCGGCTTCATGGAGTGCTTCTGTCCTCCTGCGGATTGAATGTTACACTCAGATGCCCGTTCAGGTAAACCCCATGGATATACTCAACCCGACGGGAATTTGGGGCGCATCGGATGTGGGCTATGTGACTGACAATTTCGCATTGCAACGAAGACCCGAGCTCTCGCCCCGGACATGGCATGGGCCGAGTTGGCCAATCTTCGTCATCCAATTTCGTGGTCAAGGCCGCGCCCCGATCGCGGCAAAGTGCAGCAGAGAGGGCGCCTGAAACAGCAGGCCTTGTATTGTCCTCCGAGCAATTGCGCGATGGCTCCGCCGCACCTTGCATATTAGAACCGCTGCGTCTCCCGCACCGGTTCGCCCATGCCCCACACCTCCGCCCTGCTCGGCTTCGCCCTCGTCTGCCTCGGTCTCGTGCTGACGCCGGGACCGAACATGATCTATTTGATCTCGCGCTCGATCACGCAAGGGCCCGCGGCGGGCATCGTCTCGCTCGGCGGCGTGGCGCTCGGCTTCGTGTTCTACATGTTGTGCGCGGCGTTCGGCATCACCGCGCTGCTGCTCGCCATTCCCTTTGCCTATGACGCGTTGCGCTTTGCCGGCGCGGGTTATCTGCTCTGGCTCGCCTGGCAGGCGGTGAAGCCGGGCGGCCGCTCGCCGTTCCAGGTCCGGAAGCTCGCCATCGACAGCCCGCGCAAATTGTTCGCGATGGGCTTCGTCACCAACCTGCTCAACCCGAAGATCGCGATGCTCTATCTGGCGCTGCTGCCGCAATTCATCGATCCCGCCGCCGGCAGCGTGCTGACGCAGTCGGTGGTGCTGGGCGCGATCCAGATCGCGATCAGCGTCAGTGTCAACGCGATGATCGCGCTGGCCGCCGGATCGATCGCGTTGTTCCTGGCGAGCCGGCCGAGCTGGATGCTGGTGCAGCGCTGGCTGATGGGCACGGTGCTGGCCGGGCTCGCGCTGCGGATGGCGGTGGAAGCGAAAAAGGTGTGAGGCGGTTGTTGCCTCCCCCGCAAGCGGGGCGAGGCAGGAGAAACCTCAATCCAGCTTCGCGTCCATCCCCCGCTTCACGGCCGGACGGGCCATCAGGGCCTCATACCAGCGCTTGACGTTGGGGAAGTCGGCCAGGTCAACCTTGTGGCGAGGGTGACGCCAGGCCCAGCCCAAGATGGCAAAATCGGCAATCGAGAGGTCGCCGGCGACGAAGTCTTGGTCCGCCAGGCGTCGGTCGAGCACGCCGTAGAGCCGGCGCGTCTCCGCCATGTAGCGCTTCAGGCCGTAAGCGCGGTCCTGCTCGTTCTCGAGTGCGATGAAATGATGCACCTGCCCGGGCATCGGGCCGAAGCCGCCCATCTGCCACATCAGCCATTCGTAGACGGGGACGCGGCCGGCGAGCGATTTCGGCAGGAATTTGCCGGTCTTTTCACCGAGATAGAGCAAGATCGCGCCGGACTCGAAGATGCTGACAGGCTTGCCGTCCGGGCCCTCGGGGTCGACGATCGCGGGAATCTTGTTGTTCGGGGACAGCTTGAGGAACTCGGGCGCCATCTGCTCGCCCTTGGTGATGTTCACCGGGATCACCCTGTAGGGCAGGCCCATCTCCTCCAGCGCGACCGAGATCTTGCGGCCGTTCGGCGTGTTCCAGGTGTGCAGCTCGACGGTCATTCCCGTTTCCTTCCCCAGGCAGGCGTCGTGCCCGATCCGGGCTCTCAACTACTCCAGAAGGTCGCAGCCCCACAACCGGCAGGCCTGGATGGCCGATCCCTGTTGACGAGGGACGCCCCCTCTGGAATGTCGCAGCCGTCGCGGATAAATTCCGCCTCCTCCAAAAAGCTGTTCGAGGGACCGCCGTGTCGAAATCTGCCTCCCGCGCCCGCCTGTTCGAAATCATCCGCCGGCGCTCCTTCGGCCGCGGCGAGGTGACGCTCGCGTCGGGCCGCAAGAGCGATTTCTACTTCAACCTCAAGCCGACCATGCTCGACCCGGAGGGAGCGACCCTGCTCGCCGAGCTGACCTACGAGGCGCTGAAAGACGACAATCTCGATTTCATCGGCGGCCTCGAGATGGGCGCGGTGCCGCTGGCCGGCGCGCTGGCGCAGATCTCCTGGATCAAGGGCCATCCGATCGCGGCGTTCTTCGTGCGCAAGAAGCCGAAGGAGCACGGCGCCAAGCTCGCGATCGAGGGCCTGCCCAAGGGCGAGACGCTCGCAGGCAAACGCGTCGTGATCGTCGAGGACGTCACCACGACCGGCGGCTCGGCGATGAAGGCCGTGGAATCCGTACGCGAGACCGGCGCCGAAGTGGTGCTGGTGCTGACCATGGTCGATCGCGAGGAAGGCGCCACCGACACGTTCGGCTCGGCCGGCCTGCCGTTCCGCTCGCTGTACAAGGCCTCGGAGTTCTTGAAGGCGTAAGACGGCAGAGCTTTCTCCGCCGTCGTGCCGGGCTTGACCCGGGCATGACGAAACCTCGCCCTGTTCCGAACCACTCCCCCCTCAACCGCTCATTTACCATCCCGCCTTATGGTGAATCATGTGCTGAGATCCCTGAGGTCCCAGCCGGTTCAGTAGCGTCGGGTGGAGTGAGCGTTGCGTACAGTCCTGTCCCATGTGCGCCGGCGGCGTCGCGCGATGCTTGTGGCGGCCACCCTCGCAGCACCGCTGCTTGCGGCTCCCGCCCCGGTCTCGGCCGAAGGCCTGTTCGACTTCTTCTTCGGCGGCATGCAGCAGCAGCGTCCGCAGCGCGAGGTGCCGCAGCAGGCGAGCTCCTACGCCGATCCCTTCACCGGGCAACAGAACGCCGCAAACCCGCAATATGTGCCGCCGACCCGCGCGGCGGCGGCGGGCGGCTCGGGACCTGCCTTCTGCGTGCGCAGCTGCGACGGCAAATATTTTCCGCTGATGCGCGGCCTCACCTCACCGGCGCAGATGTGCCAGGCGTTCTGTCCCGCCAGCGCGACCAAGGTCTATTTCGGCTCCTCGATCGACGGTGCCGCCTCGCAGACCGGCGAGCGCTACGCCGACAGCGAGAACGCCTTCGCCTATCGCAAGGCGCTGCGCGCCGATTGCACCTGCAACGGCCGCGAGCCGGTCGGCCTTGCCCCGGTCGATCTCGCGCTGGATTCCTCGCTGAAAGCCGGTGACGTGATTGCCACCACCGACGGGCTCGTCGCCTATACCGGCATCCGCGTCGGCAACGACCAGGCTGCGGATTTCACCCCGGTCGCCTCCTATCCTGGCCTCACCGCCCAGGTCCGCGCGCGGCTCGGCGAAATGAAAGTGGCGCCAGTGCGCGCGGAAACGGTGTCGGCGGATACGCCCGCCGCGGAGATCGTGCGCGAGCCGCTGCCCAGCGTGACAGTGCCGAAGACGACGGCGCAGAAGCCGGCGAAGCGGGCGGGGTTGGAGTAGCTCTCGTGTCCCGGACGGCGGCGCAGCGCAAAGCGATGCGCTTTGTCCGGGGCACGGCGATCACCTCCCGATGATCACCCCGATCACGTTCGGCGCGGCCAGATATTTCTCCTCGATCGCCGCGCGCGCGGCGGCGCGGTTGTCCGGCGTCAGGAGGCCGCGCTTCTCGGCCAGGATCATCCAGCAGAAACCCCACCAATCGGTCAGCATGCCCTGGTCGCCGACAAGGTCGTAGCCCTGCTCGGCCGCGAAGATGCGCGCCTGCGCTTCGTCCAGCGTGTCGAGAAACAGATGATCCTCGGTCGAAAACAGATCGTCGCTGACGTCGTCGATGGTGTAGCCCCAGATCGACTGGCACACCGCGTTGAACTCGCGGTCGAACTGGTCGTCGTCGATGCGCTGGCGCCGTGCTGCCTGATGCAGCCGCGACAGCGAGCGCGCGAAATCGGCGATCCGGGTGAGGGCAAATTGATCGAAGGCGATGGTGGACATCTAGTCCTCGCAAAGTCTGACAGACGCTAGATATTGTGTCGGCAACGCGCCGAATCACAATGATATATCAAAGACTTGCTAAAGTGTTCTTAATTTGTTCTGGAATCAATCATGATCCCCGCTGGCCTGCCTGGGCGCCGGAATCGAAAGGGGCCGCCTCGCAGCGGCCCCTTGCCGGTTACAATCTTGTTCGGGATCAGAAATGCCAGCCCCGGCAAGCGTGACGTTAGAGCCGGCAAAGCGCTTGGGCGATTCCGGATAACTACCGACCGTAGTGCTGTCCTATTTGGCCGGTTCAAGAGCAGCGTGAGGCCGCAATGGCATGGACGCGGCGGTCGCCGAGCAGATGAGCGACGAAGCCATTGGCCGGAAAGATCTTGGCGAAGGCGGCGTCGCGAATGCTGAGGCCGCCGGCATAAGCGCCGAACGCCGGCATCACCGCGCGCATCCCGTCGGAGGCGAAGCAGCGGCGCTCCATGGAGCGGCCGCGCGCGGAGACGCGCGCCTTGGGATGGAGATGGCCGGCGATCTCGCCGTGTGCGCCGGTCGGCTCGTGGCGAAACGTGATCGGGCCGATGGCGACCTCTTCGGCGACGGTGCCGCCGAGATCGCGCGGCAGCATCGGATCGTGGTTGCCGGAGATCCAGATCCAGTCGCGCCCCGCCTGCAGCGCGGCGACGGCCTCGCGATCATCTGGCGACAATCGCTCGTGCGCCGTGCGGTCGTGAAAGCTGTCGCCGAGCGCGATCACGGTGCGCGGATCATGGCGGGAGATGACAGCAGCGAGACGGCTCAGCGTCGCCAGCGTGTCGTAAGGCGGCAGCAGCACGCCGCGCATGGCGAAGCTGGAGCCTTTTTCCAGATGCAGGTCGGAGACGACGAGCAGGCGCTGCTCCTCCCAGAACAGCGCGCCGGAGAGATCGGCGGCGAAGGTCACATCGCTGACGGTGACTGTGGACACGCGCATGTCGTCGACATCCCCTGAAACCTGCGCGCCTGTCGTCACGTCTTACCCGCTTCTATCCATCGCCTCTTTGACGAGCTCGTCGGCGGCTTCGGCCAAAAGCTCGTCTGCAGCCTCGCCATAAACTGACTCGCGGCCGATTTCCAGCATCACGGGGACAGCCAGCGGAGAAACGCGGTCGAGTTCCCGCAGCGTGATGCGACCCTGGATGCGCATCAGCATGTCGCTGAGGCGGCGCAAATCGAGCAGGCCGGTGGCAGCATCGGCGCGCGCGGCGCGCAACAGGACGTGATCGGCCTGGTGCTTACGCAGCACGTCATAGACGAGATCGGTCGAGAACAGCACCTGGCGGCGGCTCTTCTCCTCGCCGGTGTGCCGGCGCGTGATCAGGCCGGAGATGATCGCGCAGTTGCGGAAGGTGCGCTTCATCAGCGCGGATTCGGCAAGCCAGGCCTCGAGATCGTCGCCGAGCATGTCGGGGTCGAACAGCGCGTCGAGATCGATCCGGCCGTCGCGGATCATGAAGGAGAGATCGCCGAGCGCCCAGATCGCCACCGCATATTCATTGGCGACGAAGCCGAGCGGCCGCGCGCGGGCGCGCTCCAGCCGCCGCGTCAGCAGCATGCCGAGGGTCTGATGCGCGAGGCGGCCTTCGAAGGGATAGCAGACCAGATAATGCTTGTTGGCGCGGGGAAAGCTCTCGACCAGCAGCTCACGCACCGCAGGCACTTTGCTGACATCCTTCTGCAGCGACAGCCAGTCGCGCACCTGCTCCGGCAAGCCGCCCCATGCGCGGCCGTCATCGAGCAGCCGGCGCACGCGTTCGGCAAGATAGGTCGAGAGCGGAAACTTGCCGCCCATATAGGACGGCACCTTCGGGTCCTTGTCATGCGCGCGCGAGACGTAGACCTGGTCCTCGACCAATGTTTCGTAGCGCACCACCTCGCCGGAGAACACGAACGTGTCGCCGGGGCTGAGGCCCTCGATGAAGGCTTCCTCGATCTCGCCGAGCAACCGGCCGCCGCGCGCGATCACGCCGGTCGATCCGCCTGCCTTTCCCGCACCGCCGCCGCGCGAACGCACCAGCCGCACCTTCAGCATGTCGTCCTCGACGATGGTGCCGACATTCATGCGGTAGCTCTGCCGCACCTTGGGATTTGCGACGCGCCAGCGCCCCTCCTTGTCCTGCTTGATGCGGGCGAAGCGTTCATAGGTCTTTAGCGCGTAGCCGCCGGAGGCGACGAAATCGACGACGTCGTCGAAATCCTGCCGTGACAGCTCGGCGTAGGGCGCTGCGGTGCGTACCTCGGCATAGAGCTCATCGGAGAGGAACGGCTCGCCGCAGGCACAGCCGAGCACATGCTGGGCCAGCACGTCGAGCGCGCCCGTGCGCAAGGGCGGTGTATCCTGCGCGTTCTCGGCGATGGCATCGATGGCAACGCGGCACTCCAGCACTTCGAAGCGGTTGGCGGGCACCAGCACCGCGCGCGAGGCCTCGTCGAGGCGGTGGTTGGCGCGGCCGATCCGCTGCATCAGGCGCGAGGATCCCTTGGGCGCGCCGATATTGACCACGAGATCGACATCGCCCCAGTCGACGCCGAGGTCGAGCGAGGAGGTGCAGACCACGCCGCGCAAGCGTCCTGCCGACATCGCGTCCTCGACCTTGCGGCGCTGGGCGACGTCGAGCGAGCCGTGATGCAGCGCAATGGCAAGGCCGTCGTCGTTCATACTCCAGAGATTCTGGAACAGCATCTCGGCCTGGCTGCGGGTGTTGACGAAGACCAGCGTGGTCTTGTTCGCCTTGATCAGCTCGTAGATCTCAGGCAGCGCATGGCGCGCGCTGTGGCCGGCCCAGGGCAGGCGCTCGCGCGTGTCGAGCATCTCCACCTCGGGCGGCGCGGCACCGCCGGCGACGACGATGTCGGCTGCCCGCTCCTGGCCATCGGATTGCGGCACCAGGAAGCGCGCCAGTTGCTCCGGCTCCGCCACCGTTGCCGACAGGCCGATCGCGCGCATCTGCGGCGCCAGCCGCCACAGCCGTGCAAGCCCGAGCGAGAGCAGATCGCCGCGCTTGGAGGTCACCAGCGCGTGCAGCTCGTCGAGCACGATGCGCTTGAGGGACGAGAACAGGAACGGCGCGTCGTCGGACGACAACAGCAGCGCAAGCTGCTCCGGCGTCGTCAGCAGCACATCGGGCGGATAGCGCCGCTGCCGCTGGCGCCGCGACACCGGCGTGTCGCCGGTGCGGGTCTCGACCTTGATCGGCAGCGCCATCTCCGCGATCGGCCGCTCCAGATTACGCGCGATGTCGACGGCGAGCGCCTTTAGGGGCGAGATGTAGAGCGTGTGCAGGCCGCCGGAACGTTGCACGCCGCGGCCGGTGGAGACGAGGCTTTGCTTCTCAGCCGCCTTCCGCTCAGCCGCCTCCGTCGAAAGCTCCACCAGCGTCGGCAGAAATCCCGCCAGCGTCTTGCCGGCGCCGGTCGGCGCGATCAACAGGGCGCTGGCGTCCTCGCGCGCCTTCTCCAGCAGCGCCAATTGATGCGCGCGCGGCGACCAGCCCCGGCCTGCAAACCATTGCTGGAAGCGGCCAGGCAGCAGCACGGCCGGCTCGGCCTGAATTCTAGGGATACGGCGGGTCACACCATGACAGGTAGGCCGTGGCGATGGCTTCGTCGAGGGGGGCGGGCCTTCGCGTACGCACTGCCGATTCGAGGCGAGCAGGTCTCTACATCGTCATGGCCGGGCTTGACCCGGCCATCCACGCCTGCTGACGGCGCACCGAGAACGTGGATGCCCGGGACATCTAGCGCGAGACGCGCTTCGCGCTTTTGCCCGGGCATGACGTCCTCTTGTGAAAGCCGGAATGTGTTCCTCCCCGTACAAGGGAGGGCCAGCAGCCTCACGCCCCGGCCGGCACCTGATCGAGAAATCCGGTCACGCTCCTGATCCGGCCGTCCTTCAGCACGGCGAAATCCGTGCCCTTGATCGGGCTGTCGGTGCCGTCGGGACCAAGTCCCCAGGAAAAGCGGATGTGGTCGCCGTAGCCGTTGGGCTCGCCGATCAGCTTGAACTTGAAATCGGGAAAGCGCTGCTGCACGCCTGATATCAGCGCCTCGATGCCGTCGCGGCCGTCGCCCTTCATCAGGGGATCGACATAGCTCGCATCATTGGTCCAGTTCTCGCTGAGCAGCTCGCGGCGTCGGCCGGCCGTGCGCTCGTTCCAGAGCTCGATGTAGCGGCGGGCGATGGTGACGGGGTCGGTCATGGTGCTCTCCTTCGATGGGGCCGTGATCGGCTGTCCCTGACTATCGAAGGTTCGCGCGCGCGGATCGATTACCTCGCGGGTCATCTTTGCGCAAAAAAGGAGCGCGATGATCTCGTCATCGCGCTCCCCATCGCATGCGAATTGCTCGTGAAGACTACTTCGCGGCAACCACCATGATCTCGACGGTGTATTGCGGCGCCGCCAGCTTGGCTTCGACGGTGGCGCGCGCGGGGGTGTTGCCGGGCGAGACCCAGGCGTCCCACACCGCGTTCATCTCGCCGAAGGTCTTCATATCGGTGATGTAGATCGTGGCCGAGAGCAGCTTCGACTTGTCGGTGCCGGCCTTGGCGAGATGGCCGTCGATGGTCGCCAGGATGTCCTGGGTCTGTTTCGTCACGCTTTCGCCGGCGGCCTTGTTGGCGACGACACCGGCGAGATAGACGGTGTTGCCGTGCACGACGACCTGGCTCATGCGCGGGCCGGTTTCGAAACGCTCGATGCTCATTTGCGGATCTCCTCACTGGAATGGCGGCCCTGTCTAGCCCAGAGCCCTTCGCGGTGCCACCCCCGGCACGCATGCGTTATCTGCGGTGCATGCGTCACCGCCGCACATGCGGCACTTACGGAAACTGACTGAAAAAAGCCCAGATCGTCTCGGCGCCGTCGATGTCGCTGTTCTGCGGCCCGAGCATCTTCGTCGCGACCCTGGGGAAGCGGGCATCCAAAGAAGACCCGGGCATGCGATGGCCGCCACGATTGACGCGGTAGAGCACGACGTCGTGGCCTGCAGGACAGCGCGAGGTGATCCGGGTGACCGTGGATTGATCCGCAGGAGTCTTGTCAGGCAGATCGGCCGCCGCCGCGTCCCCCGTCTCGCAGCCATTGAGCTTGCGCCAGAACGCCAATGTCTCCTCGGTCGACCAGAATCCGTCTGCGGCATAATAGCTCGATCCGCGTCCGCCCTCGTAAGGCACCAGCGGATCGGCCGTGCCGTTCATGAGCAGCATCGGCAGCGGCCGTGACGGATGGCAGGTGACGGCGGCCTCGTCGGTGAGGTTCATGATCGCGCTGGCGCCGGCCGCGAACAGATCAGCGCGGGCGCAAGCCAGCGTCATCGCCATGGCGCCGCCATTGGAGATGCCCGCGACGAAGACGCGCTTTGCATCGGCCGTCCCGTCAGCCACCAGCTTCTCGACGAGCTTTGCGATGAAGGCGACGTCGTCGGTGCCCGGAGGCGGCCCGCTAAGCGCGGGCCCCGCCTTGGTTCGTGCATCCGCCCATGCATGGTTGAGGCCGTCGGGAAAGACCACGGCCAGGCCCTCGCGCTTTGCGACCTGCGGCCAAGCCGTCCGCGAGATCATGTCGGCGCCGCGCTGGGTCTTGCCATGCAGCACGATGACGAGCGGTGCGGGCTTCCTGGCCGGCAGCTGCGCGGTGTAGGAACGCTTCGCACCGTTAACGTCGATCGTCTCGGCCGCTGCCGGCGATGCGGCGGCCAATGCCGCAACCAGCGCGCCGATGCGCAGCATCCAATGCCGCATGACCTACCCGACCGCCTTTGCCGCCGCGCGGCCCGCATTGCGGCCCGAGAACAGACAGCCGCCGAGGAAGGTACCTTCGAGCGAGCGATAACCATGCACGCCGCCGCCGCCGAAGCCGGCGGCCTCGCCGACCGCATAGAGGCCGGGAATGACGCTGCCCTCGCCGCCGAACACGCGCGAGTCGAGATCGGTCTCGAAGCCGCCGAGCGTCTTGCGGGTGAGGATGTTGAGCTTGACCGCGATCAGCGGCCCCTGCGCGGGATCCAGGATCCGGTGGGGTGAGGCGGTGCGGATCAACTTGTCGCCGATATAGCGGCGCGCATTGTGGATGTTCATCACCTGCGCATCCTTGACGTAGGGGTTGGCGATCTCGCGGTCGCGCGCCTCGATCTGCATCCTGATATGCTCGAGCTTGAGGAGGTCGCGGCCGGCAAGCTTGTTCATCTCCGCAACGAGGTCCTCGATCTTGTCGCGCACGATGAAGTCGACACCATGGCTTTTGAACGCCTCCACCGGCGCCGGCGCACCCTTGTTGGTGGCGCGCTTGATCGTCATGCGCCAGCTCTTGCCGGTCAAATCGGGGTTCTGCTCGGAGCCCGACAGCGCAAACTCCTTCTTGATGATGCTCTGGGTCAGGATGAACCAGGAATAATCATAGCCGGTCGACATGATGTATTTGAGCTGGCCGAGCGTATCGGAGCCGGGGAACAGCGGTGCCGGCAGCCGCGTGCCCGTCGCGTCGAACCACATCGAGGAGGGGCCGGGCAGGATGCGGATGCCGTGGCGCGGCCAGATGGGATTCCAGTTCTGGATGCCCTCGACATAATGCCACATCCGGTCGCGGTTGATCAGCCGCGCACCCGCTGTCTCCGTGATGCCGATCATGCGTCCGTCGACATGCTCGGGCACGCCGGAGATCATGAATTTCGGGGGATCTCCGAGCCGCTTGGGCCAGTTCTGCCGGACCAGCTCGTGATTGCCGCCGATGCCGCCGGACGCCACGATCACGGCCTGCGCCTTCAGCGCGAACTCGCCGACCACGTTGCGCGACGAGCTCTTGCCGCGCTCGACGTTATCAGGGGCGAGCACGGCGCCGCTGACGCCATCCATCGTGCCGTCAGTGATCGAGAGCGCGTCGACGCGGTGGCGGAACCTGAAGCTCAGCCGGCCGCTCTTCATCGCCTCGCGCGCGCGGCGCTCGAACGGCTCGACGATGCCGGGCCCGGTGCCCCAGGTGACGTGAAAGCGCGGCACCGAATTGCCGTGGCCCATCGCGTCATAGCCACCGCGCTCGGCCCAGCCGACCACGGGAAAGATGCGATGGCCCATTGCCCGCAGCCAGGCGCGCTTCTCACCGGCCGCGAAGGCGACATAGGCCTCGGCCCATTGCCGCGGCCAGAAATCCTCGTCGCGGTCGAAGCCGGCGGCGCCGATCCAGTCCTGCATGGCGAGGTCGAAGGAATCCTTGATGCCGAGCCGGCGCTGCTCCGGCGAATCGACCAGGAATAATCCGCCGAACGACCAGAATGCCTGGCCGCCGATCGACTGCTCGCCTTCCTGGTCGACCACGATCACGCGCTTGCCGGCGTCGGCAATCTCGGTGGCGGCCACGAGGCCCGACAGTCCCGCGCCGACGACGATGACGTCCGTTTCCTCAGCCATGCATGTCCCCCTCCAAGTTCGTCCCCATGAGTTCCCCCCTGTAATCGCCCGGATTGAAGCCAGCGGTTGTAACTGAGATCAAGGGCGTGGCGCGCAAGACATCGTTAACTTGTTCCACTTTGGGATAGAGACCCTTCGAGTGCAGCGCGGACGCAACACTGGATTTGAATTTGTTTTGAGCCAGCCGGCCTGCCTAGACAAAACCTCGGTTACGACGGACGCTAGCCGTGCATCACCACCTGACACGCAGATTCGAATTCGACTGGGGCGGGGGCCAATGAAGTTTCTGACGGGGTTGCTTGCGGCGGTTCTGCTGATCGCTGGCATGGGGGCTTCTCACGCGGTGGTTCGGATCGCGGATGACCGCGGTGGGCGGATTGGAACCTACGTCGACAAGTACCAGGACCTCAGGCAATCAGGCGAGACCGTCATCATCGACGGCCTCTGTGCATCCGCCTGCACCATCGTCCTTGGCGCCATCCCGCATGACCGCATCTGCGTGACCTCGAGCGCGACGCTCGGCTTCCACGCAGCCTGGGATTTCGGCAGCAATGGCCGGGCCGTCACCAATGCCGAGGCGACCCAGATGCTCTATGCGATGTACCCCTCGCAGGTGAAGCGCTGGATCAGCCAGCGCGGCGGCCTCACCCCGCACATGCTCTTCCTGAAGGGCAGGCAGCTCCAGGCCATGTACAAGCCCTGCTACCTGGACGCGCAGGCCTCGACCATCAAGCCGGCGCGGCGTCCTCTCCCGCAAACGGACCAGATCGAATCTGCCCGGGGCCAGCTCCTGCACTGACCCTCTCAGCCTGACGAAACCGTTCCGGCCCGCCCGTGGCTTGCCCGCTGGCGGGCCAAAGCTTATCTGAGAGCTTGGAACCGGGGCCTTCGCCCCCCCGATCGTTGTCATGGCTCAACCAGTGCACCCGACGCATCCGCTACAGGACAATTCGCCCACTGCCGGCCGGACGCCTTCCGTGCTGCTGTGGGCGGGCGCGGCGACCTCCGGATTGCTCGTGCTCGGCGCCCTGGCGCTGTGGTTCCACTACGGCACGCAGATGTTCTTCGAAATGATCAGGACCGGTTTCGCCGCCTGCTTCTGATCCGCGACAGGAAGTTTTCCGCTCATGAGCTCCGCCACCCGTCCGCTGGTGATCGCGACCGCCTTCGCCGCAAGCCTCGTCGTCGGGCTGCTGATCATGTTCTGGGCCATGGGCGGGGTCAGCAAGGTGGCGCAGCCGGCCGCGATCGGCGGCCCGTTCCAGCTCACCGACCAGAACGGCAAGGCCGTCACCGACAAGAACCTGAAGGGCAAGCCGACCTTGATCTTCTTCGGCTACACCCATTGCCCCGACGTCTGCCCGACCTCGCTGTTCGAGATCTCGGAAGTGCTGCGCGCGCTGGGCAAGGATGCCGACAGGGTCAACGCCGTCTTCATCTCGGTCGATCCCGAGCGCGATACGCCGGCGACCATGAAGGAATATCTGTCGAGCTTCGATCCGCACCTCGAAGGCCTGTCCGGCGATCCCGCCGAGACCGCCAAGGTCGTCACCTCCTACCGGGTCTACGCCAAGAAGGTCCCGACCAAGGACGGCGACTACACCATGGATCACACCGCGCTGATCTACCTGATGGACCGCGACGGCCGCTTCGTCTCCCCGTTCAATCTGAAGCGGACGCCGGAAGAGGCGGCGGCGGATTTGAAGAAGTATCTCTGAGGGCCGAGCGAGGCATTCCACGTCGTCATGGCCGGGCTCGTCCCGGCCATCCACGTTCTCGGGGCGGTCGGAAAGTTCGTGGATGCCCGGGCATGACGGCGGACGACCTTCACCTATCCCGCATTTCGGCTCGCCTTCCCGCCGGGATGGTCTATAAGGCCCTCCGATCCCTACGAAATTCGTTCATTTCCGGCCGATGGCTCCATCGCAACAGGCGAAATCGTCCAAATCTGCCCGTGGCTTGCTGACCGGGCTCGTCGTGGCCGCGTGCCTGCTCGCAGGCCCGCCCGTCGCGAACGCCCAGGCTCCCGCCAAGCAAGCCCCGGCGGCCCCCCAGGCCACGCCGCAGGTCGCGCGCCAGGCGGCCCCACAGGCCGTGCCCGGGTTCTGGGACCCGCGGCGGCGCCCCGAGCGGCCCGACCTGTCGCGCCTGACCGTGATCCGCTTCCTGACCGAGACTGACTATCCGCCATTCAACTACACCGGCGCCGACGGCAACCCGGCCGGCTTCAACGTCGATCTCGCCCGCAGCCTGTGCGAGGAGATCAAGGTCACCTGCACCGTGCAGATGCGCCGCTTCGAGACGCTGGTCGACGCGCTCTCCTCCAACCGGGGCGATGCCATCATCGCCTCGATGGCGGTGAGCCCGCAGCTGCGCGCCCGCGTCGATTTCACCGATCCCTATTACCGCGTGCCGGCGCGCTTCGCCTCGCGCAAGGACGCGGTGATGCCGGAGATCCGCCCCGAATATCTCGAGGGCAAGAAGGTCGGCGTCATCGCCGGCTCGGCGCACGAAGCCTATCTCAAGGCCATGTTCACCGATGCCGAGTTGCATCCCTATCCCAGTGACGATGCGATGCGCGCAGCTTTGCGCAAGGGCGAGGTCGATTTCATCTTCGGCGACGCCATCTCGCTCGCGTTCTGGATCAACGGCACCGATTCCGGCGATTGCTGCGCCTTCTCCGGCGGCCCCTTCGTCGAGAGCCGCTTCTTCGGCGAAGGCATCGGCATCGCCGTGCGCAAGGGCAACGACGTGCTGCGCCAGGCCCTGAACTGGGCGCTGTTCCGCGTCTGGGAAAAAGGCCGCTACACCGACCTGTGGCTGCGGTATTTTTCGGTGAGCCCGTTCTGACCATCAATCGTCATTCCGGGGCGCGCGAAGCGCGAACCCGGAATCCCGAGATTGTTGAACTGTCGCTCCAGGATGGTCCGAAGGACCAGACCCGGAATGACAACAACCGTTCTTTTGCATTCTGCCCGGAAATCGCTATTTTCCGCGGCCCGGAGGCCCTTCTTGATGTCCGTTATCGATCCCAGCATGAGCCCGAGCGATTTGCGTGCGCTCGCCGAACAATCCAACGCCTGGCCGTTCGAGCAGGCCAAGGCCATCGTCGCGCGGTTGAAGAAGAGCCCGAAGGACGAGGTGCTGTTCGAGACCGGCTACGGACCGTCGGGCCTGCCGCATATCGGCACGTTCGGCGAGGTCGCGCGCACCTCGATGGTGCGGCACGCCTTCCGCGTGCTGACCGAGGACAAGATCAAGACGCGCCTGCTGGCCTTCTCCGACGACATGGACGGCTTCCGCAAGGTGCCCGACAACGTCCCCAACAAGGAGATGCTGGCCGCGCACATCGGCAAGCCGCTGACACGGGTGCCGGATCCGTTCTCCAACGAACATCCGTCGTTTGGCGCGCACAATAACGCGCGCCTGCGCGCGTTTCTGGATCATTTCGGCTTCGACTACGAATTCGCGAGCTCGACCGACTATTACACGTCGGGCCGCTTCGACGCGACGCTGCTCAAGATGCTCGCCGCCTACGACAAGGTGATGGACATCATCCTGCCGACGCTCGGCCCCGACCGTCGCGCCACCTATTCGCCGTTCCTGCCGATCAGCAAGACCAGTGGTGTCGTGCTGCAGGTGCCGATGATCCGCCGCGACGTCGCGGCCGGCACGGTGACCTATGTCGACCCCGACACCAACCAGGAAGTCGAGACGCCGGTGACGGGCGGCAACGTCAAGTGTCAGTGGAAGGCCGATTGGGCGATGCGCTGGGTCGCGCTCGGCGTCGACTATGAGATGGCCGGCAAGGACCTGATCGATTCCGTGAAGCTCTCCGGCGCCATCGCGCGGGCGCTCGGCGCCACGCCGCCCGAAGGCTTCAATTACGAGCTCTTCCTCGACGAGAAGGGCCAGAAGATCTCGAAGTCGAAGGGCAACGGCCTGACCATCGACGAATGGCTGCGCTATGCCTCGCCGGAATCGCTGTCGCTGTTCATGTACCGCGAGCCCAAGGCGGCCAAGCGGCTGTATTTCGACGTCATCCCGCGCAACGTCGACGACTATCAGCAGTTCAGCGACGGCTTTGCCAAGCAGGACGGCAAGCAACAGCTCGGCAATCCGGTCTGGCACATCCACAACGGCAAGCCGCCGACGAGCGACATGCCCGTCACCTTCCAGCTGCTGTTGACGCTGGTGTCGTCGTCGAACGCGGAGAATGCCGAGACGCTGTGGGGTTTCATCGGCCGCTACCGCCCGGGCGTCAGCCCGCAGACGCATCCGAAGCTGGATGCGATGGTCGGCTATGCCATCAACTATTATCGCGATTTCGTTGCGCCGACGAAGACGTTCCGCGTGCCCACCGACACCGAGCGCGCGGCGCTGCAGGATCTGCGCGATGCGCTGTCGCAGCTTGCGCCCGACGCCTCGGCCGAGGACATCCAGAACGTCGTCTACGAGATCGGCCGCCGCGAGCCGTTCCTCGACCAGGTCAAGAAGGGCAAGGACGGCCGCCCCGGCGTCACGCTGGACTGGTTCAACATGCTCTACCAGGTGCTGCTCGGCCAGGAGAAGGGCCCGCGCTTCGGCTCCTTCGTCGCGGTGTACGGCGTGCAGAACGCGGTCAACATGATCGACGGGGCGCTGGCAAGGAGCGCGTGAGGCAGGTGTAGCCCGGATGGAGCGAAGCGAAATCCGGGGTTCTCACCAGAGCACGAGCCGTCCCGGATTGCGCTTCGCTCCATCCGGGCTACGGACTCCCGCTCAGATCGACCTCAGCACGTAGCGCCTGTTGTCCTTCTGCACCGGGCGCGCATTCATCGGATAGAGCTTTGCGAATGCGGCGACGTCGGTGGCCGACACCTGGATCGGGGTGGTCAGCAGCAGCCATTCGACCACCTCCGAGCACGGCGGCGTCGTCAGCGAGCCGGGATAGCGGAAATAGCTGAGCTTTTGCGGCAGCATGGCGTGCGGATCGATGCTGGCATCGGCCTTCACCGCCGGGCCTTCCGCCGCCGGCATGGTCTTGACGATCTTGCCGAAGGTCGCGTTCGGCCTGCCCTCGGCCATCAGCACGCCGACCACGGCGAGCCCGCCGGCCTCGTTGCGATGGACGAAATGCGCCTCCATCGGAAAATTCTTGCCGCCGATCATGTGCTCGCTCGGCCGGTGGAAGTGCACCTGAAGCAGCTTGTACTTGACGTCGCCGAGCATCAACGTGCTGCCCTCGGCGAAATTGAGCTGGATCGTGTGGCCGTTGTTGACGATGGTGTCGGCGCTCTTGCCCCAATTCAGTTTCAGAACCGGCAATTGCGACTTGATCGTCCCCTCGATGTCGATCGGCGATTGCTGCAGGCCGACCGCGCAGGCCTTGTTGGCCGCGTCGAGATCGCCCCATTTGGCCGGGCCGCCGACGCCCTCATAGCTCCAATGCGCGCCTTCGGCGGCAAAGGCCGGCTTGCACAGCGGACAGAGCGCGAGACCCGCGAGGGCCTTCAAGGCATGACGGCGATTCATCGTATTCCCCTAAGATAAAGCTGGGCCGGCAATATCGGCCGCAACCTATGCGAGAGGGTCGGTGAGTCGCAATGGCGATCGGAGGGATCAGGAAGGCTCACGTCTTGTTGCGGAAGGTCTCCAATACCGCCGCCACGATCTTCTGTCCGTTTCTGCGCAGCTTCCTGGAATCTTCCGCGTAGGGGAGCAATAGCCCGATCTTGCAGATCATCGCGTCGATCATCCGGCTGAGCAGATCGACATCCTCCGCATTCAATTCGCCATCGCGCTTCAGCGCCCGCAGCGTCGCGATCAGGAGCGCAGTCGGATAGGTCTCCTCGATCTCGCGATAGCGCGGTTCGCCGAGCACGGCCTGCGCTTCCTGGATGACGATGCGCGCATAGGCCGGCTCTTCGCAGGCGTCGAGATAGGCGTCGATGCCGGCGCTGAGACGGTCCCAGATCTTGCGCTCGCCCCTTGCCGCGGCCTCGATCCTGGCGGCCGCCTCGCGCTGCATGGCAACCACCACGGCGTCGAACAGCGCCTTCTTGTCCTCGAAGTGATGGTAGAACGCACCGCGCGTGACCCGCGCCGCCCGCGAGATCGCCTCCATGCCCGCCGCCTGAAATCCATTGGCGGCGAACGCTTCGCGTCCGGCATCGAGCAGCGCCTGCCTGGTGGCCTCGCTGTACTCTTCCCGACGGCTCTTTGGAGGATCCTTCGCCCGCATCGCGCGCAACCTAATGCTTGACGCGTCGGTATCAAACCGCATATAACATACACGATGTATGTATTAGACATATAGAATGTTGTGAGGCGGCCCCATGGACGGCAGGCGGATGTTCGAGCTGGCGGAACGGCTGGCGATTGCGAAAAGCCGGCAGGACGTTCCTGCGGCGCTGGAGGTGCTGCATCCGGACATGCTGCTGGAGACGCCGGCCTTCGGCACCAGGGTGCAAGGTCTCGCCGAAAACGAGCGCATCCTGACGCGCTTCTTCAAGTCCTTCCCCGACTATCACGTCACGCTCGACGGCCACGCCAATTCCGCCGATACGCTGATCTGCTGGGGCACCGCCCGGATGACTATGACGGGCGACCGCTTCGGGGGCGAGCCCAACGGACGCCGCGCCGAGCTGCCCGTGTTCATCGCCTTCGCCTTTCGCGACGACAAAATCGCGCATGAACGCTTCGTCTTCGATCTCTCCGAACTGTGCGCCCAATCCGGCCTCTCGACCGACACGGTCAGGCGCAAGCTGTTCGGCGATGCGACGCAGGCCGCTTAGCCGGCACATTCCATTCAAGACGTCCATCCGAGACAATCAAGGAGTGCCAGACCATGGCCGATCCCCGCCTCAAATCCGTCGGCGATCTCGAGACCCGGCATCTCCTGGACATCGTCGTCGATCTCGATCCCCGCCTCAATTTCGGTGCCGGTCCCGTCGGGCAGCGCGTGCTGTTCCGTGCAGCCAAGGGATCGTTCGAAGGCCCGCGCCTGCGCGGCGAGGTTCTGCAGGGCGGCGGCGACTGGGCCTTGTTTCGCGCCGATGGCACCATGACGCTCGATGTCCGCCTGTCGCTGCGGACGCATGATGGCGAGCTGATCTACATGACGTATGGCGGCCGCTGGGTGACGCCGCAGGCTCTGCGCGCCGAGATGGCGGATCCCGCGCGGCGCACCAAGGTCGATCCCGCCGGATATTACTTCCGCACCAATCCGCTGTTCGAAACCGGCTCGCAGAGCTACGCCTGGCTCAACGACATCGTCTGTGTCGGCAAGGGCTATCTCGTCGAGGGCGCGGTCGCCTACAAGATCTTCGAAGTGCTGTGAGGCGCTTCGTGGATGCAGTGAGCGAGTTGCGTCATGCCGGTGGTCGCAATGACAGACCTTCCCTCGCGCGGTCACTGGTGGCAGAGGGACTCGGCACCGCCTACCTCCTCATCGCGATCGTGGGCTCCGGTATCCTTGGCGAGAGGCTGGCCGCAGGCAATATCGCTCTGGCCTTGCTCGCAAATGCGCTCTCGACGGGGGCAGCGCTCTACGCCCTGATCGTCTGGCTCGCGCCGTTGTCGGGCGCTCATTTCAATCCACTGATCTCGCTGGTACTGGCATTTCGCGGCGACATCGCGCCGCGCGTCGCGGGATTATATGTGCCAGCCCAGTTGGCCGGCGCCATCGCCGGCGTCGCCATCGCTGACGCGATTTTCGACATGCCGCTCTACGCGCTGTCATCCCATCTGCGCAGCAGTCATTCGCAATGGCTGAGCGAATTCCTGATCACGTTTGGCCTGATCGGAATGGTGTGGACCTGCTCGCGCGTGCGGCCCACCGCTCTTGCGGGCGCGGTCGCCGCCTATATTGGAGCCGGCTTCTGGTTCACTGCGACGGATTTTGCCAATCCAGCAGTCGCTCTGGCGCGCGCATTCACCAACACTTTCTCCGGAATTCGTCCGATCGACGTCCCCGGCTTCCTCATCGCGGAAATGCTGGGCGCTGTAGCGGCCGTGGCGTTGTTTCGCTGGCTCGTGCCGAGCTTGCGCTGACGACGAGCACCCTCACTGGCTCGTCCACACGATCCGCGCGATCCACGCCACCTCCCCGACGGCCATCGTGCGTCCGGCCGGTGACGCATCGAGCGACTGCAGTTCCAGGGCCTTCGCGGTACGGCGCCTCAGCGTTGCGATGGTCACCTCACCCGCCTTGCTTCTCACCACCACGCGATCGCCCTTGCGGATCGGCGCGCCCGGCGACACCAGGACGATGTCGCCGTCGCGGTAAACGGGGGCGAACGCATCGCCGGAAATCTCCAGCGCAAACGTGTCGCTGTTCTCTGTGGTGGGAAGCGCGGTTTCGGTCCAGCCCTTTCCCGCGGGAAGGCCGGATTCGTCGAAGGCGCCGCTCGTGCTGGCCTGCGCGAAGCCGAGCATCGGGACCGAGCGGCCGTCGCCTGCATCATCGTCGATCAGCCGGGCGAAGCTGTCGATCGAGGAGTCGGTCGCCGCCAACGCTTTTGCGATCGACTCGGTCGAGGGCCAGCGCTCGCGGCCGTCAGAGGTGACGCGCTTGGACCTGTTGAAGGTGGTGGGATCGAGCCCGGCGCGCTTGGCAAGGCCGGACGGCGACAGACCGGCGCGGGCCGCCAGCCGATCCAGCGCGACCCAGATCTGGTCGTGAGTCAGCATCCTCTGCGCTTTGGCCTGTCTGACCATGGAAGGTCCAGCCCGTCGCAACTCAGGAAAACTGTCCTCAAATCAACCGGTTTTCCGTTTTTCGCGCAAGAGGCAAGCGAGCCCGGTACCGGCTCGCGACGAGAAAACGCGCCAAAACAAGAATCTGCAGCCCCGTTCCGATTTCCTCGGAACGGACATGGCCTGAGGTCTTGAGTTCGGCAGGGGCGGCCTTTACGGTCGCGCCGGGGTTTTTGAGGACCCGCAATAGACGAAAAAACCCAAAAGACTCAAAGAGCAAACAGGGCTGCGCAAGCGGTGGTCAAGATCTACAAAATCTGTCCGGCCTCGGCCTGGCGTGAGGCGGAGCGGCAGGGTGTCTACCTCGGCAGCGCGGACGATACGCGCGACGGCTTCATCCATTTCTCGACCGCCGCCCAGGTTCCCGAGACCCTGCGCAAGCACTATTTCGGGCAGCGCGCGCTGTTCCTGGTCGAGGTCGACGGCGACGCGCTCGGCAGCGAACTGCGCTGGGAGCGATCGCGCAATGAGGAGCTGTTTCCGCATCTCTATGGCGAACTCGATCTCGGCGCCGTCATCGCGGTGATGAACCTCAACATCCGCTCCGACGGCGGCCACGACGTTCCGGAGCTTACCCCGTGATCCGCGCTTTCGACGCCTTTTCCCTGCCGGTGCTGCGCTGGCTCGATCCGGAAGACGCGCACCGGCTCGCGATCCAGGGCCTGCGCTTCCTGCCGCCGATCAAGCCGCGCGCGGACGATCCCAAGCTCGCGATGCGCGCCTTCGGGCTCAACTTCCCCAACCCGATCGGCATGGCCGCCGGCTTCGACAAGAGCGCGGAGGTGCCGGACGCGCTGCTTCGGCTCGGCTTCGGCTTTGTCGAGATCGGCTCCGTGACGCCGAAGCCGCAAGCCGGCAATCCGCGGCCGCGGCTGTTCCGGCTGGAGCGCGACGAGGCCATCATCAACCGCATGGGCTTCAACAATGACGGCGCGGACGCCGCGCTGCGCCGCCTGGCCGCGCGCGCACAGCACGGCGGCATCGTCGGCGTCAATGTCGGCGCCAACAAGGATTCGCCCGATCGCGTCGCCGATTACGTCACGCTGATCGAGACCTTCGCGCCGGTCGCGAGCTACTTCACTGTCAACGTGTCCTCGCCGAACACGCCGGGCCTGCGCAACCTTCAGGAAGGCGCGCTGCTCGACGATCTCCTCGCGCGCGTGATCGACGCGCGCGAGCGGGTCAGGCAGAAGGCCGGCGACACGCCGGTGCTGCTCAAGATCGCACCGGATCTCAGCCTCGCCCAGCTCGACGACGTCGTGCAGGTCGCGCGCTCGCGCCGGGTCGACGGTATGATCGTGTCGAACACGACGATCGCGCGGCCGAGTACGCTGCGGGAGCAGATGCGCGCCAAGGAGCAAGGCGGCCTGTCCGGCCGGCCGCTGTTCCGCCTGTCGACGCGGATGGTCGCGGAGACCTATGTGCGAGTCGAGGGCGCCTTCCCGCTGATCGGCGTCGGCGGCGTGGATTCGGGCGGCGCCGCGCTGACCAAGATCCGCGCGGGCGCGAGCCTAATCCAGCTCTATTCGTCGCTGGTCTACAAGGGCCTCGGCCTCGTCGACGAGATCAAGCGCGACCTCACCTCGACGCTGCTCCGCACCGGGCGGGATTCGCTGTCCGAGATCGTCGGCGCGGATGCCGCGACGCTGACGGCGGAAGACTGGCCGGGGATGTAAGCCACTCTCGTGCCCCGGCTCTGCGCAGCAGCGTTTCACCTGCAACGCCTCCGGGACACCCAAGCTACGATTTCGCGAACGTCGCCCGGAACTGCGCCGGATAGCGCGCGGCCTGCAAGCCGCCGCGCGAGAGGTAGGAGGCCATCAGCGCCCACCACAGGCCGGCATTGCCGAACGATTGCAGCGCCCACCAGGTGGCGAGGAAGATCGCGAGCGAAGCCAGCATCAAATTGCGCATCTCGCGCGCCCAGGTCGCACCGATATAGATGCCGTCGAAGCCGAAGGCGAACACGCCGGGGATCGGCGCGAGCACGACGAAGGGCAGGAATTCGCGCGCGGCCCGGCGCACGTCTTCGCTCGCGGTCATGACATCGATCAGAGCCGGCCCGAACAGCGCGAACAGCACCGCGACGACGATGGCGAAGCCGAGCCCCCAGAGCAGCACCAGCCGGGTCGAGGCGGCAAAACCTTTTGCATCGCGTGCGCCGAGGGTGCGGCCGCAGAGCTGCTGGGCGGCATTGGCCAGGCCGTCCAGGAAGAAGGCGCTGATGAACAGGAAATTGTTGAGCACGGAATTGGCCGCCAGCGTGACGTCGCCGGCCTGCGCGCCCTTGGCGGTGAAGAACAAGAACACGGTGATCAGCGCACCGGTGCGGATCATGATGTCGGAGTTCACCGCCAGCATCCGCAACAGCTTGTCGCGGTCGAGCAGGGTCGCGGTGGGCACGGCGAAGCCGCCCGCGGCATAATGGCGGCAGACGAGCACGCCGAGCACGAACCCGATCGCTTCCGACACCAGCGCGGCGATCGCGGCACCGGCGATGCCGGCATCGTAGACCAGCACCAGCAGGATCGTCGCCGCCATGTTGACGAGGTTGATGACGACCTGAAGCAGCAAGGCCGAGTTGGCGCGGGCCTGGCCGATCAGCCAGCCGAGGATGACGTAATTGGCGAGCGCGAACGGCGACGACCAGATCCGGATCTTGAAGTAGGTCTGTGCGGCCCGCGTCACCCCCTCGCTGCCGCCCATGAGGTCGAGCAGCACCGCGGCCAGCGGCCAATGCAGCACGATCAGCGCGCCGCCGATCAGGCCGGCGACGATGAAGCCGCGCGCCAGGATCGCGGCGGGCTCGCGCGTGTCGCCCGCGCCCAGCGATTGCGCGGTGAAGGCGAGCGTGCTCATGCGCAGGAAGCCGAACAGCCAGAACAGGCAGTCGAAGATCACCGACGCGATCGCAACGCCGCCAAGCAGCGCGGCATCGTCGAGCCGTCCGATCGCCGTGGTCGAGACAATGCCGATCAGCGGCGTGGTGAGGTTCGCCACCATCGCAGGACCGGCGATGGCGAACACCTGGCGGGAGCCGATTTTGGGGGGAACGGGCGCGTGCATCTCAGAATACGAGGACCATGCCGTCTTCGGCGGCGAGATGCGCAATATCGTCCAGGCGCGAGAGCATGTCGTCGCTCATATGGGTGAGGACGAGGCGTTTTGCGCCGATGGCGGGCAGATGCTGTTCCAGGGTCTTCAGGCTGAGATGGTTCTTGACCACCTTCTCGTACATATAGGCTTCGGCGATGAAAAGGTCCGCGCCATGCGCCAGCGGAATGAGCGTCTCCGTCCATTCGGTGTCGGCGCTGTAGGCGAGCGTGCGGCCCTCGGCCTCGACGCGGTAGGCGAGGAAGGGGCCGCCGGACTCGCCGTGCACCACGGGGTACGGCGTCACCGTCACGGTGCCGAATGTCCGGCTTTGCCCGGGCGCGAGCTCGACGACATCGAGCTCGAAGCGCTGTTTTGTCTTCGATGAGTGCTCGAACAGCGCCTCCATGACGTCACGCAGCCGCCGCTCGATGCCTTGCGGGCCCGCGATCGTCAGGGGCCTCGTCCGCCGGGAGAATTGGGCGTCGAGCAGCAGGAACGGCAGCCCGGCAAAATGGTCGCCGTGGAAATGCGTGATGAGAATGAGGTCGATGTCGGCGCGATCAATCTCGAGCCGCTTCAGCGCCGGCAGAGCCGACGCGCCGCAATCGATCAGGAAGTTGGCCTCGCGCCCCGATATATGGAAGCAGGTATTGAGCCTGCCGCCGGAGCCGAAGGCGTCGCCGCAGCCGACGAAACGGAGTTGCATCGGCTGCGGACTCCCAATTCCTTACCGGCTGCGCGGCGCGCCGAACACGCGCGAGAGCAGCCAGATCGGGATCACGATGACCGCGCCAAGCAGGAAGTAGCGCCACAGCCAGTTGATGGTGTCGAAGCCGAGATCCCACAGCCGCTGGAACAAGAGGCGGATGCTATAAATGATGTTCCAAGGATCGAATCCGATCGCGGCGAGCACGACGCCGACCAGGATCGAGAGCAGGACCAGGCGGAACGCGACGGCCAGCGGCGAGCCGCCGAGAAAGCGGTTCAGGCCATCGCTGCGGCCGGCCGGCAAATCTCTGACGTCTTGGACCATCGCAAACTCCTCAAGCGGATTCGACCCCATTATAGGGCACGGCGAGGCAGATGGGGAACCCGCAAGGGCGCGTCAATCGGGTTACGGGAGTTTAATTCGGGCGAGCGGGCGAATTCGATGGTGATACGCTGCTCGCCGCGGGCTCTTTAGCCTCTCCCGCAAGCGGGAGAGGGAGCGCACCTCCGCCTTGGCGACAGTCGAGCCGGCTCATCACGCGCCTCACACCTCAATCTCCGCCGCCTCCGCCTTCAGCATCCGCTCCAGCGTCTCCAGCCGGTCCGCCTCCTTCGGCGGCTTGTCCCAGCGCAGGCGGCTGATGCGGGGGAAGCGCATGGCAACGCCGGATTTATGGCGCGGCGAGCGCTGCAGGCCTTCGAACGCGACCTCCAGCACCAGCCCCTTGTCGCCCTCGTGCACGACATGGCGGACGGGACCGAATTTCTCCGTGGTGTTGCGGCGAACGAAGCGGTCGATCTGCAGCAGCTCCTCGTCGGTGAAGCCGAAATAGGCCTTGCCGACCGGCACCAGTTCGTCACCGCCCTCGCCTGCCGTCCAGACGCCGAAGGTGTAGTCGGAATAATAGGACGAGCGCTTGCCATGACCGCGCTGCGCATACATCAGCACGGCGTCGATGATGTGAGGATCGCGCTTCCACTTCCACCATTGGCCCTTCGGACGGCCCGGCAGGTAGGGCGCATCGCGCCGCTTCAGCATTACGCCTTCGACGGCATCCGCGTCCTCACCGGCGCCGGCACTCGCGGGATCGGCGCGCGCGGCGGTCAATGCTTCCCAGCTTGCGAAGGGAACGGTCGGCGACAGATCGATGCGGGGATCGTCGAGTTTTGTGATGAAGGCCTCCAGCCGCTCGCGCCGCTCAGCGAACGGCAGCTCGCGCAGATCGTTCTCGTCGTCGCCGAGCAGATCGTAGGCGCGCAGATGGATCGGAAATTCCTTGATTAGCTTGGGCGAGACAACCTTGCGGTTGAGCCGCTGCTGCAGGACGTTGAAACTCTGCACGCGGCCCTCGCGCAGGATCAATAGCTCGCCGTCGATCGCACCCGGCAGCCGCAGCGACGGCACGAGATCGGGAAAGCTGCCCGTGATGTCCTCGCCAGTGCGCGAATAGAGCCGCGCGGTGATGTGGCCATGCTCGTCGCGCCCCGCAACCGCCTGCACGCGGATGCCGTCCCATTTCCATTCGGCGATGTAGTCAGCGGGATCGAGCGCGGCGAAATCGCTGTCCTCGATCGCATGCGCCAGCATCACCGGCCGGAACGGCGCGGGATCGCGGTTGACCGGTTTGTCGCCGCGGCCTTCCAACCAGGCGAACAGATCGAGATAGGGTGGTGCGAGGCCGGGCCAGATCAGCTCGACCTCATGCGGATCCTTGTCGCCGAGCGCGGCCGCCGCGGTCTTGGCGAGGCGCGCGGAGATGCCGATGCGAAGCGCGCCGGTGACGAGCTTCAACAGCGCCCAGCGCCCGGTCTCATCGAGCTCGTCGAGCCAGCGCTCGAGCTGCTTCGGCAACTCGGTCTTGCCGAGCGTGCGCAGCGTGGTGACGACTTCGGTGAGGGTTGGCGGCGGTGGATTGTTGTGCGCGGCAAGCTCGGCCTTCGGCCACATCAACGCCACCGTCTCCGAGAGATCACCGACATAATCGTAACTCAACCCGAACAGCACCTCATCCGTCCGCGACGCTATGAGGTCGCGGATCAGCGCCGGTTTCGCGTGCTTGAAGCTGAGCGCGCCGGTCAGCGCGGCCAGCGCGTAACCGCGGTCGGGGTCGCCGACCTCGCGGAAATAGCCGGTGAGCAGCCGCAGCTTGTTATTGCGGCCGGGCTCGTAGGCGAGACGGTCGAGCAGTTCGGCGAAGCGATTCATGCGTCGGCCTCGCCTGCGGCCGGCGCCTCGCTCTCCTCCTCGTCGCCATAGCCGACGAGATCGAGCGGCTGCGCTTTGAGGCCCTTGCTGCGGCACCAATGCACCAGCGCATCTTCCTGGCCGTGGGTGACCCAGATTTCGCCGGCGCCGGTGGCACCGATTGTGGCGGTGAGGCCATCCCAATCGGCATGGTCGGAGATCACCAGCGGCAGCTCGATGCCGCGCTGCCGCGCCCGGGCGCGTACCCGCATCCAGCCCGAGGCGAACGCGGTGACGGGATCGGGAAAGCGCCGCGTCCAGAGGTCTGATGTCGCCGAGGGCGGCGCCAGCGTGATGGTGCCGGCCAGCGCGGCCTTCTTGACGCCCTTCGCCGGCCTGAGCTCGCCGAGATCGATGCCGCGGCTCTGGTAGTAATGCGTGATCGTCTCCATGGCGCCATGCAGATAGATCGGCGCGTCATAGCCCGCTTGGCGCAGCAGCTTGATGACGCGCTGCGCCTTGCCGAGAGAGTAGGCGCCGACCAGATGCGCACGCTCCGGAAACAGCGCGACGGAAGCGAGCAGCTTCTTCACCTCGTCCGCCGCATCGCCATGCCGGAACACCGGCAGGCCGAACGTCGCTTCGGTGATGAAGACGTCGCACGGCACCAGCTCGAACGGCGTGCAAGTCGGATCAGGCGCGTCCTTGTAATCGCCGGAGGCGACGATGCAGGTCTCCTTGCAGGTGACGGCGATCTGCGCCGAGCCCAGCACATGGCCGGCCGGGTGAAACTTCACTTTGACGTCGCCGAGCCGGATCTCCTCGCCATAGCGGATGGCCTGCGTCGATCCGGCGAAATTCTCGCCATAGCGCAGCCGCATCATGTCCAGCGTTTCCTGCGTCGCCAGCACCGCGCCATGGCCGGCGCGGGCATGGTCGGAATGGCCGTGGGTGATCACGGCCCGCTCGACAGGGCGGACAGGGTCGATATGGAAGCCGCCGGGCTTGCAGCACAGGCCGGCAGCAGCTGGCAACAGGATGTCTTGGGGACGCATGCCTGCTATATAGGTTGCCACGACACATCTTCTACTCATCACCGCCTGCCCTGGTTCCTAATGCCGCTCCGCCTGTTCCTGACCTCCGGCGATCTCATGGCCGACCGCCGCTTCGAGTTCGCGCGCGACCTCCAGCTCAAGGGCGATCTGCCCGCGGCCGCCGACCTGATCGAGCAGGCGATCGAGCTCGCGCCGAACTTCACCTCGGCCTGGTTCACGCTCGGCGAGATCCGCCAGCAGCTCGGTGAGCGTGACAAGGCCATCGCGGCGTTTCGCGAAGCGCGGAGGTGCGACCCGGGGGACCAGCACGGCGCCGGCCTGCACCTGATGCGGCTCGGCGACGCCGAGATGGCGGAGATGCCCAAAGCCTATGTGCAGGCACTGTTCGACCAATACGCGCCGCGCTTCGAGCACGCGCTGATCAACGATCTCGGCTACCGCGCCCCCAGCATCATCTTCAAGGCGGTGCTGGCGGCGCGCGTCGCCGCCAAGAAGCCGGCCTTCTTCAAGCGCACCATCGATCTCGGCTGCGGCACCGGCCTCGCGGCCGCCGCCTTTGCCAAACAGGTCGACCATTTCATCGGCATCGATCTGTCGCCCGGCATGATCAAGGAGGCGCGCGCCACGGGCCTCTACGCCGAGCTCGAAGTCGCCGACATGATCGAGGGACTGCGCACCAAGAATGACGGATGCGCGAACCTCATCGTCGCCGCGGATGCCTTCGTCTATCTCTCCGATCTCGCACCGGTGCTGACCGAAGCCAGGCGCGTACTCGTCTCGGGCGGCGTGCTCGCCTTCACGCTGGAGACGCATGACGGCAGCGGCATCGTGCTCGGCGAAGGCCTGCGTTATGCCCACTCGGCGGAATATGTGCGCGCCGCCATCACCAGGGCTGGCCTGAAGCTGCTGACGCTGGAGCCGGCCTCGCCGCGCATCGAGAACAACGAGCCGGTGCGCGGCCTTGTCGTCGTCGCCGAGAAAACTTGAGTCTAGGCGCTAAGCCCGGCGATTTAAGCGTCATTGCGTCGCAAAGCTGCGACTTCCCACTTGCGAGCCATGCTGCGTTCCCAGCACAATGCGCGCACCAGGGAGAAAACAATAATGACGAAAAATCCATCGCGGCGCGATTTCAGCGCCGCCGCGCTCGCCACCATCGCCGCGTCCACCTTGCCCGCGCCTTATGTCTGGGCCGCGGAGAAGAAATACGACGCGGGCGCCAGCGACACCGAGATCAAGATCGGCCAGACCGTGCCGCATTCCGGCCCCGGCTCGCTCTACGGCGTGCTCGGGCGCATCGGCGAGGCCTATTTCCAGATGCTGAACGAGAAGGGCGGCATCAACGGGCGCAAGGTCAAGTTCCTGACCATGGACGATGCCTACAGCGCGCCGAAATGCGTCGAGGCGACGCGGCGCCTGGTCGAGCAGGAAGAGGTGCTCGCGCTCTACGGCTCGCTCGGCACCGCGCCGCAGACCTCCGTGCACAAATATTTGAACTCCAAGGGCGTACCGCAGCTGCTGCTCAACACCGGCGCGTCGAAGTGGAACAATCCGAAAGAGTTCAAATGGACGATGGCGGGCTTGCCGCTCTATCCGACCGAGGCGCGCATCCTGGCGCGGCACGTCGTCGCCGTGAAGCCGAACGCAAAGGTCGGCATTCTCTACCAGAACGACGATTTCGGCCGCGACTTCCTCGGTCCGTTCAAGAAGGTGCTGGCCGATGCCGGCGGCACCGCGCAGGTCATCATGGAGCAGACCTACGATCTGACCGATCCGACCGTCGATTCCCAGCTCATCAATCTCTCGAAGTCCGGCGCCGACGTCTTCTACAACATCTCCACCGGCAAGGCGTCGTCGCAGTCGATCCGGAAAGTCGCCGAGCTCGGCTGGAAGCCGCTGCAGCTGCTGTCCGCCGGCTCGACCGGCCGCTCGATCCTCAATGCCGCGGGCCTCGAGAACGCCACCGGCATCGTCGCCATCCGCTACAACAAGGAGGTCGGCCTGCCGAAATGGGAGAAGGATCCCGACGTGATGGCGTTCGAGGAACTGCGCAAGAAATACACGCCGGCGATCGATCCCGACAACACCATCGCCTTCGCCGGCTACGGCCAGGCCGTCACCATGGGCGAGATCCTGCGCCGCTGCGGCGACGACCTTACCCGCGCCAACGTGCTGAAGCAGGCGTCCAACCTCAAGGGCTTCCACTCGCCCTACTTCCTCGACGGCGTCACCTACGACTACACGGCCGAGGACTACACGCCGATGAAGACGCTGTTCATCTCCTCCTTCACCGGCAAGGATTGGGATATTTCCGACAAGCCGATGTCGGAATAGCACTCACCCGTCATGGCCGGGCTCATCCCGGCCATGACGGCCTCGGCTGAATGTTCAAATGCGATTGCCCACTCTCTAATAAATAAGGTGAGCACAGCTAACGCGCGATCGCCAATTGATACGCCTGCGCGGCGTTCACGCCAAAAGCCTTGTCCCGCACCTCCGGGCCAAGCTTCACCAGGCAGGCCTCCAACGCGCCCTTGATCTCGCCGTAGCTGCCCGCAAGCAGGCACACCGGCCAGTCCGAGCCGAAAATCAGCCTGCCCTCGCCGAAACAGCTCGCGGCGTGCGCGACGAATGGAAACAAGCGCTCCGCATCCCAGTCATTCCAGACCGCTTCTGTCGCGAGGCCCGAGATCTTGCACCAGACATTGCCGCAGGCCCCGAACGCCCTCATGCGGTCGAACCACTCGGAGCTACCGCCATCAGCGATCGGCGGCTTGGCCGCGTGGTCGAGCACGAAGCGCGCTTGCGGGAAGGCCTGCGCGGTTGCGATCGCGGCGGGCAGCTCGCGGCTGCGGACGAGGAGATCATAGGTGAGATCATGCGCGAACACCGCCGTGAGCCCGCGCTGGACATCCTCGCGCAACAGCCAATCGGGATCGGCCTCGTCATGCACCTGGTGGCGGATGCCGACGAGCTTGTCCCCGCCCGGCAAGCCGCGCAGCCGCTGCAGCGTGTCGCCCAGCGCGCCGTCCGTCAGGTTGGCCCAGCCGACGACGCCGATCACCGACGGTGTTTCATGCGCGATGCGCAGGAATTCCTCGGTCTCCTCCAGTGCTGAGCGGCATTGCACCACGATGGTGGCATCGATGCCGTTCGCCTGCAGCAGCGGCGCGAGATCAGCAGGACCGAACGCGCGGCGGATCGGCGTAAGCTCGTCCGCCGCCATCCAGGGATAGTCGGCACGTGCCGGATTCCAGAAATGCTGATGTGCGTCGATGATCATGGCTTATGCAGCGCCCGGCAGCGGCGCGCGGGCATCCACGAGGTTTCGCGCGCGCAGCTCCCGCCAGAAGGCTAGCGGCACCGTTTTCTCGGACATCGCGATGTTGTCGGCGACCTCGGCGGCATTGCGCGCGCCCATCACGGCGACGGTGACCGCCGGATGCGCCATGCAGAACTGCAGCGCGGCCGCCTTCAGCTCGGTGCCGTGCTTGCGGCAGAGCGCATCGAGCTCCAGCGCCCGCGCCACCAGCGAGGCATCGGCGTCCTGATAATTGAACTTCGCGGCGGTATGCGGATTGGCCAAAATGCCGCTGTTGTAGATACCGCCGAGCAGGATGCCGATGCGCTTCGCGGTGCAGACTGGAAACAGCGCATCCAGCGCGCCCTGGTCGAGCAGCGTGTAGCGCCCGGCGACCAGGAAGCAGTCGACCGGCACGGCCTCGGCGAAACGCGTCAACATCTCCGACTGGTTCATGCCCGCACCGATCGCCTTCACCGTGCCGTCAGCGCGCAGCCGCTGCAGCGCGCGGAAAGCTCCGCTAACGGCCTCGTCATAGTGATCGTCGGGATCGTGCACCAGGAGGACGTCGACGCGGTCGAGCCCGAGGCGGCCAAGGCTTTCCTCCACCGACCGCATCACGCCGTCATAACTGAAATCGAATACCGGCCGCTCGCGCGACGTGCCCTTGTAGTGCTCGTCCTCGGCGGCGCTGCCGTCCGGCGCGCGCAGCAGGCGACCGACCTTGGTCGAGATGGCGTAGGAGTTGCGCTGCTGCTGCCGCAGGAAGGCCCCTAGCCTCCGCTCGGCGAGGCCAAAGCCGTAGAGCGGAGCGGTGTCGAAGAAGCGCACCCCGGCCGACCAGGCGCGCGCAATCGTCGCTTCCGCATCGGCGTCGCTGACGGGGCTAAACAATCCGCCGAGCGGCGCGGAACCGAGCCCGAGTGAGGTGACGTCGAGCGGGCCCAGCCGCGAATGTTTCATTCCCATTGTCTTCCGCCAGTCTTCATTCCAACAATCCAGATCATCTCCCCCGCTTGCGGAAATCGCAAGCGGGGGAGGCACGCAGGAGCGCGGGGCTGGCGGACGCTCCTACTTCAACATTTGCGCGACGTTGTCCTTGGTCACGAGATCGAGGCCGGTGTAGACGATCTCCGGAACCTTCTCGCCCTTCTTGATGGCGAGCAGCGTGTCCATCGCCTTCTCGCCCATCTCGAACGGACGCTGGCCGACCAGCGCATTGGCATAGCCGTCGCGCAGCAGTTCGAGCTGCATCTTCAGCGTATCGGCGACGACCAGCGTGAACTTGCCGGAATCGATGTCCTTCTTGTTCCGGCTCGCGAACGCCTTGAAGCCCTCGGGAGCGAACATCGGCCAGCCGCCGATGGGAACGATGGCGGCGAGATCGGGCGTTGCGGTGCGCATGTCCGTCATCTGCTGCACCGCCAGCGCGGGATCGTCGTTGCAGAAGGTCGGGGAACCCGCGACCTCGGTCCATTTCGAGCCTTTCAGCGCCTCGCGAACGCCGTCGACACGCTCGGCGAGGTTTTTCGCGCCGGGGCCGCCCGAGACCATGGCGTACTTGCCGCCGTCCGGTCGCATCTTCACGAGCTCCTTGCCGAGCGCGACGCCGAACTCCTTGTTGTTGGTGCCGATATAGGCGATGCGCTTGGAGCCGGGCGCATCGGCATCGAAGGTGATGACGGGGATGCCGGCGGCGGTCGCCGCCTCGATCGACTTGGTCATGGCCGCGACGTCGGCGACCGAGATGGCGAGGCCGTCGACCTTCTGGGTGACGAAGTCCTGGATGATCTGCGCCTGCGTCGCCGGCTCGTGCTCGACCGGTCCCTTGTAGATGCACTCGATATTGCCGAGCTCCTTGGCGCGCTTCAGGCAGCCGTCGCGCGCGAAATCGAAGAACGGATTGTTCATCGCCTTGGGCACGATGACGAAGCGGTAGTTCGCGGCGAATGCCGGCGTCGCCATCATCGCAACGGCGATGCCGGCCAGAAGCAGTTTCCTCATTGTCTCCTCCACCCTTGTTTGGTGCCCGTCCTTTTCGAAGATCGTCCGGGAAGCGGACAGGCGGCGTTTTGTTTGCCTTCCCGAGATGACGTCATTTCAGCTCATCCGCGAACGGATACGGTCGACCAGCACGGCCAGAATGATGATCACGCCGACCAGCGTCTGCTGCCAATAGGAGGAGACCTGCGCCAGCACGAGGCCGTTGCGGATCACTTCCAGCAGCACGCAGCCGACGATCGCCCCGAGCGGGCCACCGATGCCGCCCGCAAGGTTTGCGCCGCCGATGACGGCCGCCGCGATCACGTTGAGCTCGTAGGAGGTCGCCATGTTGGCCGGCGCCGACCCGAGCCAGCCGGAGATGATGATGCCCTGCAGGCCCGCGGCGAGCGCGCAGATCACATAGACCTCGATCTTCACCCGCACGACCGGGATACCGGTCAGTTCGGCCGCCTTCTCGTTGCCGCCGAGCGCGAAGACGTGGCGGCCGAACGCGCTATGATGCAGCACCACCGCCATCGTCAGCGCAAGGATGACGAGATAGATGAAAGGCACGGGGACGCCGAGCACGTCGCCCGACGTCGCGGCGTAGAAGTAATCGGCATCCGGCCCGCCCGGGAAACTGCCGCGGCCGTTGGAGACGACATAGCCGAGGCCGCGCACGATCGAGAGCATGCCGAGCGTGGTGACGAAGGGCGACAGGCCGAGCACGGCGATGCAGAAGCCGTTGACGAGTCCGGCGATCAGCGCGACGCCGAGCCCGGCAAGGACCGAGACAAGCAGGATCAGCCCGGGCACGTTGGCCAGCACCGTCTTGCCGTCAGCCGCCATGTGCACCAGCGGCGAGCCGGGCGCCGACAGCTCGGTCATCACCATCGAGGTGATCATGGCGGAGAAGCACATCATCGATCCCACCGAGAGGTCGATGCCGCCGGTGATGATCACGAAGGTGACGCCGAGCGTCGCGACGGCGATGAACGAAAAGTTCTTCGCCACGTTCTGCATGTTGCCCTGGGTGAAGAAGTACGGGCTGGCGAAATGCATGATCACCAGCAGCACCGCGAGTGCGAGCAGCACATAGCCGGTCTGGGAGGCGAAGATGCCGCGCTGCCACCATTTGATCCGGCCCACATTGGTGAAGCTGATGGGAGATTCCATGGGCATGGCCATCACGCCGCCTCCTTCGCGCCGGTGATGAGAGCGGTGACTTCCTCCGGCGAGGTCTCGTGGATCGGCTTGTCGGCGCGCTTCTCGCCGCGGCGCATGACGATGACGCGATCGCACACCGCGAACACATCGGGCATGCGGTGCGAGATCAGCATCACGGCAACCCCCTGCTCCTTTAGCCGGTGGATCAGCCCGAGCACCTGCTCGACCTGACGCACCGAGATCGCTGCGGTCGGCTCGTCCATCATGACGAGCCGCGCATTGGAGAGCCTGGTACGCGCGATCGCGACCGCCTGGCGCTGGCCGCCGGACATCTGCTTGACGAGATCGTCGGGGCGCGTCTCCGAGCGCAACTCACCGAACAGCTCCAGCGCTCTCGCCGCCATCGCCTTGTGGTCGAGCAGAGCGATGGGTCCGAACTTGCGCTTCAGCTCGCGGCCGAGGAACACGTTGGCGGCAGCCGTCAGATTGTCGGCGAGCGCGAGGTCCTGATAGACGACCTCGATGCCGACGGCGCGGGCGTCGACGGGCCGGCTGAAATGGACCGCGCTGCCGGCGAAACGGATCTCGCCATGGCTGGGACGGAAATTGCCGGCGATGATCTTGACCAGCGTCGACTTGCCCGCGCCGTTGTCGCCCATCAGGCCGACGACCTCGCCGGGCTGGACCTGCAGATCGACACCGTGCAGCGCACGGATGGCGCCGAATTCCTTGCCGATGCCGGTGAGCTCGAGGACCGGTGTCGCATCAACCTGTGCCATCAGCGCTCCTCCAGACATGACGATTGACCAGGGATTCCAGATATTCCTGCCGACCCGAGCGCGGCTGCGGATCGAAGCCGGGCTGGAGCGCGCGGTCAGCGAGGTCGGCGAGCGAGCGCTGGCCGCCGAGAATCGCCCGGCCCTCGGGACCGGACCAGCCTTCGTACCGCTTCGCGAGCGGCGCGGTGAGAGCGCCGGCATCGAGCATGTCGGCGGCGGCGAGGAAGGCCCGCGCGCACGCATCCATCGAGCCGACATGGGCGTGAATGAGATCATCGGGATCGATCGACTGCCGCCGGATTTTTGCGTCGAAATTCAGCCCGCCCGAAGTAAAGCCGCCGCGGTTCAGGATCTCGTGAAACACCAGCGCCAGCTCCGGCACGTTCATCGCGAACTGATCGGTATCCCAGCCGAGCAGGTCGTCGCCACGGTTGATATCGAGCGAGCCGAACACGCCGAGCGCCTCGGCGAGCGCGACCTCGTGATGGAAGGAATGGCCGGCGAGGATGGCGTGGTTCTGCTCGATGTTGAGCTTGACGTCCTTGAGCAGGTCGTAGCGTTCGAGGAAGCCGTAGCAGGTGGCGACGTCGAAGTCGTACTGATGCTTGGTCGGCTCCTTCGGCTTCGGCTCGATCAGGATCGGGCCCTTGAAACCGATTCTGTGCTTGTGCTCGACGACGAGCGCGACGAAGCGGCCGAGCTGGTCGAGCTCGCGCTTGAGATCGGTGTTGAGCAGCGTCTCGTAGCCCTCGCGCCCACCCCACAGCACATAGTTCTGGCCGCCGAGCCGGTGCGTCACCTCCAGCGCGGCGCGGACCTGGCCGGCGGCATAGGTGAAGATCTCTGGGTCCGGGTTGGTCGCAGCGCCCGCCATGTAGCGGCGATGCGTGAATAGGTTCGCGGTGCCCCAGAGCAGGCGGACCTTGGCTGATGCCATCTTCGCTTCGAACAGATCAGCGATGGCGTTGAGATTGGCGACGGACTCGGCGAGCGACGCTCCTTCCGGCGCCGCGTCGACGTCGTGGAAGGTGAAGTAGGGCACATCGAGCAGGCGGAACAGCTCGAAGGCGACATCCGCCTTGGCCCGCGCCTGCGCCATTGCATCCGTGCCGTGGTGCCAGGGCCGCAGGAACGTCTCGCCGCCGAACGGATCGCCGCCGGGCCAGCAAAGCGAATGCCAATAGCAGACCGCAAAGCGCAAATGATCCTCGAGCCGGCGGCCGTGGACCATGCGATCCCTATCGTACCAGCGAAAAGCGGGGCCCTGTCCCGCGTTCTCGCCGGCGAAGGCGACGGGTGCGCTTGCATCGAAGAATTTGGCTGACGCGTTCACTTAATTCGTCTCCTTCAATGCGGGATAGAGCGCGCGCCATCGCCGATAGGCTTCGTCATAGGCCGCGGCGACGGAGGCGCGGGGCGTGAAGGTCGCGAGCCGCCGCGGGCGGGTGCAGACCGCCGAGGCGCTCTCGCCTGTCGCAGCGAGCCTGCCGAGCCTGGAGGCGCCGAGCGCCGCGCCCATCTCGCCCTCTTCGACCCGGTGAACGGGAATGCCGAGCACGTCGGCGCAGATCTGTGCCCACAATGGCGAGCGCGAGCCACCGCCGACGAGATCGAGCTCGGGAATCGGCCCGCTCGCCGCGCTGAGCGCCGCCAGATTGTCGCGCGCGGCAAAGGCGACGCCTTCGAGCACGGCTTGCACGATCTGGCTGCGACCGGTCGCACCGCGCAGGCCGACGAAGGCGCCGCTGGCAGAGGCATCGTTGTGCGGCGTGCGCTCGCCGTCGAGATAGGGCAGGAATTTGATCGGGCTCGGCGCATCGACAGATTCACCAAGCGGAGCCAAGAGCGCTGCGGCGGGCGTCTCCATCACCCCGGAGAGCCAGGCGAGCGACGCCGCGGCCGACAACATCACGCCCATCTGATGCCAGAGGCCTGGCAGCGCATGACAGAAGGCATGCACGGCCGACGTCGGCGCCGGCGCGAAGCGATCGGTGACGCGGAACACGACGCCGGACGTTCCCAGCGACAGGAACGCATCTCCCGGCGCGATCGCGCCGAGCCCGATCGCGCTCGCGGCGTTGTCGCCGGCGCCGCCCGCGACCACGACGGCTTTCCTCATGCCCCAGCGCTGCGCATAGTCCGGCGCGAGCGCGGCGCTCTCCGCACTGCCCTCGACCAGGCGCGGCATGTGGTGGAGATCGAGCCCGGTGGCGTGCAGCAGCAAGGCGGACCAGCGCCGCTGGCCGACATCGAGCCACAGCGTGCCGGCAGCATCGGACATGTCCTCGACCATCTCGCCGGTGAGGCGGTAACGCACATAGGCCTTGGGCAGCAGCACCTTTGCGACACGCTCGAAGATTTTCGGCTCGTGCCGCGCGATCCACAGCAGCTTCGGTGCGGTGAAGCCGGGCATCGCCAGATTGCCGGCGATCGCAGGCAGCGACGGACAACGCCGCTCCAGCACGGCGCATTCGGCCTGCGAGCGGCCGTCGTTCCAGAGGATCGCGGGGCGCAGCGGCTTGCCGTCCTCGTCCAGCAGCGTCGCGCCATGCATCTGGCCGGACAGGCCGATGCCGGCCACCTGCGCCACTTCGCGCGGATGGCGGCTGGCGAGATCGTCGACCGCGCCGATGGTCGCATCGACCCAGGAATCGGGGTCCTGCTCGGACCACAGCGGCGCCGGATGCGACAGCGCAAGCTCGCGCGTTGCCGTCGCGAGGATCGCGCCGGATTCGCTCACGAGCACCGCTTTCACGCCGGACGTGCCGATGTCCAGTCCGAGATACAAATCGTCCTCCTCATTGTCCATTGCGATGCGCGATCTTGACGTCGCGCTTTCCGTCACGGCCCGTTCGATAGCCGGCTGCCGCTAGGGCAGATTGTCCCGCATCACGATGTCGATCCTGATCTTCTCCTGCTCGCGCAAGATCGGCTCGCCGCGGGCGAGCGCGAGCAGCACGCGCACGGCGGCGCGCGCCTCATGTCCGGGGTTCTGCGAGATCGCGGCATCCATCACGCCCTGCAGCAGCAGGCGGCGCGTCAGCACGGTGACGTCGTGACCGACGAACACCACCTTGTCGCGGCCGGCATCGCTCAACGCCTTGGCGACGCCTTGCGTGCCGGCGCCGACGTTATAAAGGCCGACAATGTCGGCATGCTTGGCCAATAGCCGCGCCATCACCTGTTCCGAGCGGCCATCCTCGTCGCGCCCTTCCAGCACGGGCAGAACGCTGAGATCGGGGAATTCCGACGCCATCACCTGGTTGAAGCCGAAAATTCGCTCGGCATGGTCGCGCAAGCCCTGCGAGCCCGCGACGATCGCAACCTTGCCGGACTTTTGGCCGACCAGCCTTCCGACCAGCGCGCCGGCGGTGCGGCCCGCCGCGATGTTGTCGATGCCGACATAATGGTGGCGGCGCGACGACGGCACGTCCGACACCAGGGTCACCACCTTGGTGCCGGCATCGACGAGGTCGTTGATCGCGGCGCGAACGCTGGGGTGATCCAGCGCCACCACGGCGACGCCGTCGCAATCGCCCGACAGCGCCTCCAGCGAGGCCGCGAGCACCGATGGATCGAACACGTCGGTTGTAACGGTCTCCACGCTGAGGCGACGGGCCGAGAGCCAGGCGGACATCTCGCCGAGATAGGCCTCGATCTGCTGCATGAACGGGTTCGGCCCCGACGGCATCACGAAGGCGAAGCGGCGGGCGCGGCTGCGGGCGAGTTCGGCGGCGGCGACGTGGGGCTGGAACGAATTGCGCTCGATCGCCGCCTTGACGCGCCGCACCGTGTCGGGCCGCACGCCGGGCCGGTTGTGCAGGACGCGGTCCACCGTCGCCAGGCTGACGCCCGCCTCGCGGGCGATGTCCTTCAGCGTCAGCACCGTCGTGGTCAGGGTCTCGGCCATGGCTGAAGGCTAGCAGAGGTGTTTTGAGGTACGCAACTCATTTTGAGGGGCAGCAATGCGATTGTTGCCGGCTCGAGTCTTGGGTCCGGCAGTCACCCCTCGAGCAGGTCCAGCGTCAGGAACAGGCTGTTGGGATCCTCGGCATAGCCCTCGAACGGACCGCAGGGAACGAAGCCATGCGCCTGGTAGAGCGCATGCGCCGGCTTGAAATAGTCCCACGAGCCGGTCTCGAGGCTGAGCCGCTTCAGGCCCCGCGCGCGGGCCTCGGTGATGATGTGGCGGAGCATCTGGCCGCCATACCCGCGTCGCCGCGTGGTCTGGAGCGTGTGCATCGACTTCACCTCGCCATGGGTTGCCGAGAGCGTCTTCAGCGCGCCGGCGGCAACCAGCTGCTCGCCGTCCCATCCGGTCCAGAACGCGACGTCGCTGGCACGAAGACCGGCGAGATCGAGCGCATGCGCACTGCCCGGCGCGGTCTGCGCCCGCGCCGCCGTGACGTGATGATCGAGCAGCGCGATGACGCGGGGATCGAAGGTGTCGCCGGTCCGGATCTGCATGGTCAGGGCCTCACGCCGCTTGCAAGCTGCTTCTGCATGAAGACGAGATCGAGCCAGCGGCCGAACTTGCAGCCGACCTCCGGCATGCGCGCGACCTCCGCGAAGCCGAGCGAGGCGTGCAGCGCGATCGAAGCCGCGTTGGTGCCGTCGATGCCGGCGATCATGACATGCTTGTGCATGGCGGTGGCGCGCTCGATCAATGCGGCGACAAGACTGCGGCCGATCCCCGCCCTGTGGTGCCGCTCGTCGACATAAACGGAATTCTCCACGGTGTGACGATAGCCGGGAAAGGGACGGAAATCGCCGAACGAGGCGAAGCCGACGACATCCCTGCCCTTCATCGCGACCAGCACGGGATAGCCGGCGTCCTGTCGCGCGGAAATCCATTGACGCCGCGAGTCCAGATCGGATGGACCGTCGGTCCAGACCGCCGTGGTGTTGAGCGCGGCGTAATTGTAGATGGCGAGGATATCCTCGGCATCGTCCAGCGTAGCGTCCCGTACGATCAGCGACATCACATCTTCCCGTAGGAGGCGCCGCGCCGCGTGATGATGACGTAGCGCGCGTCCTGTTTGGTTTCGTTCTCGAAGGTCACCGCGCGCATCACGTCGAAATCCAGGCAGTCGCCCTCGCGCAGGCGCACCGTCTTGGCGTCGATGTACACGGCGATCGCGCCCTCCAGCATCAACAGCTGCTGGGTGAAGGCGTTGCGGCCCCAGGGGCTGTACGGCACCCGCGCGCCGGCCGGAAGGTCGACGACGATGATCTCGATGCCGCTCGCCGCGTCCGTCGGCGAGGCGTGCCGCCTTCGATAGCCGCTGTCAGGATCGCGCCAGTGCGGCTGGTCGGCAAGCCGCATCAGGCGCTCCGGCGGCTTCTCGGCGAGCGCGACGACGTCGCTGAGCGAGACGTCGAGCGCGGCGCACAGCCTGCCGAGCAGCGCAGCCGTGGCGCTGCTCTGCGCGCGCTCGACCCGCCCGATCATGGCTCGGCTGACACCGGAGCGCGTTGCAAGTTCGTTCAACGTCATCCCCGCCTGCGTCCGCAGCGTCTTCAAGCGGCGACCGATCGCACGGTCGAGTTTCTGCTGGTCCATGGCCCTCATCCCGACATCACCCGGCGCAGGGACCGCTTCCACCGGGCAAGATGAGCTTAAGGCGGGCAAGGCGGGCGTGCCGAGAGCGAGAGGCTAACATATTAGAATCTTTGCGCAGCCTGCAGGGCGGATTAGGATACGCCAGCCGCGATGACCGGGAGGCGATGACATGGGCGAGCCGACGCAGCGGACGATCAAGGCCAACGGTATCAGCCTCAACGTCGCCGAGCAGGGCGAGGGGCCAATGGTCCTGCTCTGCCACGGCTTTCCGGAAGGCTGGTACTCCTGGCGCCACCAACTCGACGCGCTGGCAGCGGCCGGCTACCATGCGGTCGCGCCCGACATGCGCGGCTATGGCAAGAGCGACCGGCCTGAGGCGATCGATCAGTATACGATCCTCCACATGGTCGGAGATCTCGTCGGCGTGCTCGACGCCTTCGAGGCGAAACACGCCGTCATCGTCGGGCATGATTGGGGCGCCACGATCGCCTGGCACACGGCGCGCCTGCGGCCGGATCGCTTTCGCGCCGCCGCCATCCTCAGCGTACCCTATCGGCCACGGAGTCCGGTGCGACCGACGAGTGTCATGCCGCAGACGGCGGATTCGCAGTTCTATCAGCTTTACTTCCAGGAGCCGGGTGTCGCCGAAGCCGAATTCGAACGTGATCCGCGCGCGACACTGGGCGCCATGCTCTATGGCGGCTCCGGCGAGGGAGCGGCGGCGATCCGCGCCAATGCCGAGCGTCAGGGGCGGACCGTCGGCGCCGGCATGGTCTCGCGCAAGGACGGGATACTGCCGAAGGTGCAGGTGCCGCTGCCGTCATGGCTGAGCGCCGCCGACCTCGACCACTACGGCGCCGAGTTTGCCCGCAGCGGATTTCGCGGACCGCTCAATTACTACCGCAACATCGATCGCAACTGGGAACTGATGGCGGCCTTCGAGGGCATGAGGGTGACGGTGCCCCCGCTCTTCATCGCGGGCGACCACGACATGGTCCTCGCTTTCCCCGGCAGCACCGAGCTTCTCGCCAACATGAAACAATGGGTGCCGCAGCTGCGCGAGATCAGGATGCTGCCCGGCTGCGGGCACTGGACGCAGCAGGAGCGGCCGGCGGAGGTCAACGCGGCGATCGTGGAGTTTCTGCGAAGCCTGTCGAACTAAGGGCTTGGAGCGGGCGAAGGGAATCGAACCCTCGTATGCAGCTTGGGAAGCTGCCGTTCTACCATTGAACTACGCCCGCGGATGCGCGAGGCCGCGCGCCTCTTGATTAGCCGAGACGGCGCCTTCCGCCAAGCGGTTTGGCGCGCCCGGCCGGGCGGTTGTTAACGCCCCAGTAAGATTCCAGGTGCGCCGGATTGTGGCGGTGTTATGATCGGATGTCTGGGGAGAGACGTGCACTGAGTGGGGCGTGTGCATGGTGGGGCGTGGCTATTCGATATTCGACACGGCCATAGGCCGCTGCGGCATCATCTGGAGCGGCACTGGCGTCGTCGCCGTGCAATTGCCGGAGGCGCGGGAGATCGACACCCGCCGCCGCATCTTCCAGGCCCATCCCGAGGCGCGCGAGCAGCGGGCATCCGAAAATGCCGAGCTTGCGATCGAGGGCATCACAGCCCTGCTGCAAGGCGGCGATCCCGATTTTTCCGAGGTCAGCCTCGATGCCGGCGGCGTGTCCGGCTTCAACCGGCGGGTCTACGAGTTCGCCTGCTCGATTCCGCGCGGCGAGACGCGGACCTATCACGAGGTCGCCAAGGCGCTGGGCGCTTCGGGCGCCGGGCATTCTGTGGCGCAGGCGATCGCGAAAAATCCCTACATGCTGATCGTGCCCTGCCACCGGGTGCTGGAGGCCGGCAATTACGCCGACCGGCTTTCGCCCTATGGCGGGGTGATCTCCAAGCGGCGGCTGCTGGCGCTGGAGGGCGCCCATCCCGTCGCCAGCAAGACGCTGTTCGAGGTGCTGCTGCCCGTTGCTCCGCCGCGCGCGCCTGGCTAAGGCGCGATCTCGATCGCACCTTAACTTTGGTTTTTTGGGCATGATCTTGTCGGACAACCGCTACACACTTGTCCGGATCATGCCTAGATAGGCGGCATGGACGCGACCACGCTGCTGACGACACAATCGATCACGGTCTGCGAGTTCCGCTGCGAAGCGGGACCGGACGACACGCCCTTTGCCGAATGCCGCACCGGGCATTCCATCGCCTATGTCCGCTCGGGCAGCTTCGGCTGCCGGTGCCGCGCCGGCTTCTTCGAGCTGGTGGCAGGCTCGATGCTGGTCGGCGCGCCCGGCGAGGAATACACCTGCACGCACGAGCATGTCAGCGGCGATGTCTGCCTGGGATTCTTCTTCAGCGAGGACATGGTCGATGCCCTGCACGGGCGGCGCGAGATCTGGCGGATTGGTGCCACCCCGCCGCTGCCCGAATTGATGGTGCTGGGCGAACTCGCCCAGACGGCTGCAGATGGCAACAGCGACATCGGTCTCGATGAAGTCGGCCAGATCCTGGCCGGCCGCTTCGTCGATGTCATCTCGGGCAAGCCGCGCAAGCCGGCCACGCCCAATGCGCGTGACCGCCGCCGCGCCGTCGAGGCCGCGCTGTGGATCGACGACAATTCGCATGACGAGGTCGATCTCGAACAGGCCGCCAAGCAGGCGGGCCTCAGCCCGTTCCATTTCCTGCGGCTGTTCTCCAGCGTGCTCGGCGTCACGCCGCATCAATATCTGGTGCGCTCGCGGCTGCGGCACGCGGCGCGGCTGCTCGCTGACGACGGCATCGCGGTCACCGAAATCGCCTATGACGTCGGCTTCGGCGATCTCTCCAACTTCGTCCGCACCTTCCATCGCGCTGCCGGGGTCTCGCCGACCAAATTCCGCCAGGCCTCGAAGGGCGCGCGCAGCATCTTCGCCGAACGCCTCGTCCTCAACTGAGACAGGTCCGCCGCCCTGCGGGGTAACAGTCTGTTGACCAGACGGCCGCGTCGCACTGGGCTTATCGCACGCCGCGCGATACTACAACCACAGAGCGAACAGGCGCTCTTTCAGTGCGGCGAGCCGGCAGATGAACAATGCTCCGAATGACGTGATTGCGGCCACATTGGTCGCGCTTGCCGTCGGCCTCGCCTTCATCGCCGGCTGCGCCATCTACTACGGCCGTCAGATCACCTCGCGCAGGATTCCGATGCAGTGGGGCACCGATGGTCGGCCGGCCTGGTTTGCGCCACGCTTCATCGGGCTCTGGTTCAGCTTCGGCGTCACGGCGGCGTTCTCCGCGTTCCTGCTCGCTCTCGCCCTGCATGACCCGCAAAAGCTGACGGCGCTGATCGTCGCAACGGTGAGTGTGATCGGAACCAACATGTGGGTTCAGGTCCATCACCTGAAACGCGTGATCCGGTGGCAATCGGAGGCGCGGGCGAGTTAGCCGAATGCCAAGCGCAAGATTCTCCAAGAATCGTCCGCCTCGTGCCGACTAGGTTCGTCTCCGGCGCGCGCCGTTTGCGGCGCGCATTGCAAATGGAGACGACCATGTACGACCACATCGGACTTCGCGTTGCCGATCTCGACGCCGCGACGCGCTTCTACACCGCGGTGCTGGCGCCGCTCGGCTACGTCCTGTGCTCGAGCGGCGAGGGTTATGCCGGCTTCGGGCCGCAGGGCGCGCCGGCGTTGTGGCTGCACCTCAACAAGGGCCGCAAGGCCGACGGCGCGCACATTGCGTTTCGCGCCGGGAGCCATGACGCGGTCAAGGCGTTCCACAGCGAAGGGCTGAAGAGCGGCGGCCGCGACAATGGCGGCGCCGGACCACGCAAGGATTACAGTCCGACCTACTACGCCGCGTTTTTGATCGACCCCGGCGGCAATAATGTCGAGGCGGTTTGTACGTGAGGCGCGACTTGAGGTGCCACATGCGCCGTCATTCCGGGATGGCGCGAAGCACCAGACCTCAGGTGCGCAATTGCGCACCGGGGAATCTCGAGAATCCGGGTTCGCGCTCCGCGCGCCCCGGAATGACCCCAACAACGGGAATTTCCATGGCCTCCATCCACAACGACATCCCCCTCTCCGCCCCCGCGCACGACGTCTGGGACGCGGTGCGCGACTTCGGTGCGCTGCCTGAACGGCTGGCGCCCGGCTTCGTCACGGCCTGCACGCTCGACGGCGACGCGCGCATCGTCACCTTCGCCAACGGTTCGGTGGCACGCGAAGTGCTGGTCGATTGCGACGACGCGCGGCGGCGCCTCGTCTATGCCATCAGCAACGAACGGCTGAAGCATTACAGCGCCTCGGTGCAGGTGATCGCCGACGGCGAGATGAGGTGTCGGCTCCTCTGGATCATCGACATGCTGCCGAACGAGCTTGCACCTTACGTTCAGGGTCAGACCAGGGATGCCGTCATCGCCATCCAGAAGGCGTTTCCGCCTGCCGCGGCCTGACCGCGCTCTGTGAGGTTTTTCACAGAGCTCCGCCCTCGCCGCCCGCAATCATGCCCGCGTGCGTCCGGTTGGCTCCGCTCTCCCGGCGGCGCTGCGCACGCGAGGAGCATGCCATGAGAGGTGCGGACAAGGTGATCTGCCAGGCGGCCGCCGTGCTGCTGCTGTTTTCCGTCGCGAGCACGCCGGCAAGGGCGCAGCTCGCAGGGTTCGGCGGCGGCGCCGGCGGCGAGGACATGATGACCCAGATGGCCCCGATGCTGGAGATGATGAAGGCGAAGATGGGCAAGCGCCGCTTCGCCATGATGATGCAAACCATGGGCCCGATGATGAGCCGCATGATGGAGAACGGCGGCGGCGGGCTCGGTGGCATGATGGGCGGCGGAGGCCTGGGCGGGCTGCCCGCCGGCAATTTCGGCGGCGGCTTCGGCGCGCCCAATTACGGCGGCTACACGCCGATGGGCGGCGGCGCCATGCCGGCCGGCTTCGGCGGGGGTGGCGACATCATGGGCATGCTCGGTGGTTCCGGTGGCGGCGACATGATGGCGATGATCCCGCAGCTGATGCGGCTCGCCAATGTCGGCGGCGGCAGCGGCCATCGCCGCCACAAGCGCCGCTAGTCTGCGGCACCGGACAAAGCTGGCCTGATCGCAGGCTTGCTCGCGCGCGGCCCCCAGCGCGTCAGCAGGACGCTGGAGGATGAGAGCAGGCCGAGCACGACCATCGAACTCGCGGCCAGCCAGAAAAAGCTCTGCGCGGTGGCGTCATGCGTCGACAGCCACCAGCCGGTTCCGGAGATGTAGACCAGCCGCGCCGTCTGCGCCAGCACCGGGCCGATCACCTTGGCCGCGCCTTGCGAGGAGAAGTACATGACCGTGGCGATGCCGAAAAAGGCGTAGAACGGTCCGACCGTCGCGAGATATTGGTGGCTCGCCGCACGCACGGCCGCGCTGTCGGTAAAGATGTTGATCCAGAGGTCGGGGAACATCGCAACGAGGCAGGCCGGTGCGCCGACGGCCACGAAGGCGGCCGCGCTGGCGATCCAGACGATGCGCCGGGCGCGCGCGATATTGCCTGCGCCGATCGCCATCCCGACCATCGGCACGCAGGCTATGCCGAACGAAAACGCGATCGAGGTCAGCAAGAATTCCAGCCGCGCGCCGATGCCGTAGCCGGCGAGGATCGTGGTGCCGAACTTCGCCAGCATGTGGGTGAAGATCGAGATCGTCAGCACCGATTGCAGCGGCGAGAAGCAGGCGATGGCGCCGACTTTCAGGATGTCGAAAAACATCGTCCATTGAATGCGCAGGCCGCGCAGCTTCGGCGTGACGCGCGCGCGCCCGGAGAACAGGTACCAGCCCATGATGCAGATGTTCATGGTGTAGGCGATCAGCGCGCCGGCCGCGACGCCGCGCATGCCGAACTGCGGTACCGGCCCGAGTCCGAGGCCGAGCGTGCCGCCGAGCACGATCTGCCAGGCCGCGGAGTTGAGGATCAGGAACGACGGCAGCTTCATGTTGCCGGTGCCGCGCAGCACGCCGGCCATGGTGTTGAGCAGCCAGGGCAGCACGGCGCCGCCGAAAAACACCTGCGTGTAGGCGATCGCATGCGTCAGCACGTCGCCGCGGCCGCCGAGCATTTCCAGCACTTTGGGTCCGAAGATCAGCATGCCCAGCATGAAGACGAGGCCGAAGCTGATGCCGATCAGCATCGCATGCGCGGCCAGCGTGCTGGCGCGTTCGCGGTCGCCCGCGCCGAGCGCGCGTGCAATGGCGGAGGCCACCGCGCCGCCCATGGCGCCGCCCGACATGGTCATGGTCAGGATGATGGTTGGGAACACCAGCGCCATCGCCGCCAGCGCCTCGACGCCAAGCCGGCCGATATAGGAGGTCTCGGCGATCACCGTGCAGGTGCCGGCCGAGAGCGCGATCGCGTTGGGCCAGGCAAGGCCAAGCAGCGTGCGCAGGATCGGCCCGTCGGTCAGCGCGCTTCGCACCGGCCGCGGCGGCGGCGGCAGCGGACGCTCTTGCTCATCGACCGGGATTTCGGCGATGTCGGACATGTCCTCTCCGGAGCACGGGCGCCCTTTGCGGCGCGGCAATGAACAGGCGTGCCAATAAATTTGTTCGCGCACAGGGCGCGGTGCGTCCTTGTTAGCACGGCACGGAGCGATTCCTCCTGCGCCGGATGCAGGCGTGCCCTGCGGCGGCGTATTTCAATAGGTGGAGCTAATCGATCGTCCAGACCAGCGGCGGACGACCGCCCGCCGCCGGGCGCACATGCACGCCGATATGCCGCCCGCATCCCGCAGCCAAGCCTTCGAACAATCCCTCCAGCACCCCAGCGCAAGCGGGATGATAGTCCGAGACGTCGTCCATCAGCTTCCAGCTTTGCTGGCGGATTTCGAAGCTGCCTTCAGACGTCGTACTCTCAGCCGTGTCGTCCTGCGCAGCAAACAGCGCGTTCAGGAACGAGGCGAATTCACTCGCCCCGCCGCGGCCCATGGCCAGCGCGGCCGCGACCTCGTCGAAATATTGCATGCCGATCAACTTGCCGGTGAGGTGCAGCAGATAGCCGGCATCTTCGGGACCGAACAGCTGCACCATCACGGGCGCGGCGGTGCGGACATATTCCATCGCGTAGTTGCGATAGGCCTTCTCCAAGCGCGGCTTCGGCCAGCTCGCCACGGGAAGCGCCGGCGCAGTCTTCGCATCGAACAAGGGCGCTTCCAGGTGACGCGCGAACACGAGCCGCTGGTCCAGCTCGAGCGGGTGATCGTATTGATGGTAGTAGCCCTCCAGCCCGTCCTGGCCGTCGACGCTCTGCTTGGTGCAGACGAAACCGAGCCTGAGATCTCCGAGGGCCGCGCCATTGTTGGCGTGCCAGCCACGCAGCATCGCACGGGACACCTCGCCCGGCACGCCGCAGATCGCGGTGCCCTTCCAGATCCAGCGCGGCGGCGGATAGCGGATCCAGGCCTTGGCGTCGCTCTCATACATGTACTCGACATACACGCCGCCGATCCAGTTGGAGAGGTAATGATATTGCGCGGCCGCGACCGCCGGCGGCAGATGATCGAGCCCGAGCTTCTTCAGGCCCGGCAGGAAGCGCTCCTGCTGCTGGCGACGAAACACGCGGAAGACGAACTCGGCGGCGTCAGCCGTGCCGCGCCGCGTGACGACGGTGAGGATGAGCCCGGTGAAGTAGGCGTGATAGAGCTCGGCAACCGCGCGCCAGCGCTTCCATTGGGCTTCCTGCGCGGCGTCTGAGACGGCGGTCATGTTCACTCCCGATCATGATTTCGATCGAGTGTGTCACCGCACCCCACGGCAGGCAACATGACGGCCGCGCAGGGCGCCCTGCGCGAGCGCCCGCCAATTCCGCATCACGAAGTTTGCGGCGGCGTCTTGGCTGCGCGCTCACGCTCGACCCGTTCGGTGACGTCGCGCGCCATCGCCACTGATCCCAGCACGTTGCCGCCGGAATCCCGCACCAATGCGAACGTCATCTCGATGTAGAGCTTGCGTCCGCTCTTGTGCAGCGCGCGGGTCAGCGTCGGCTTGCCCGCAAGCTTCACGCTGCCGCTCGCGAGCGCGGCCTCGAAACCTTTCCAGTGCGCGGCGCGCAGATGTTCGGGAATGATCAGGTCGAGATTCTGGCCGAGCGCTTCCGCGGCGGTGAAGCCGAACAGGGCCGTCGCTGCACCGTTCCACCGCATGATCGTGCCGGACCGATCCGAATAGATCAGCGCGTCCGCGACGTTCTCGGCAATCTTTGCGTCGAGTTCGGATGGATTGCTCATCTCGTCACCTCGTAGTCCGGATGGAGCGGAGCGCAATCCGGGATCGTGCCACAAGCGAGACTGTCCCGGATGACGCTTGCGCTCCATCCGGGCTACAGGATCGCGCTACACCCGGAAATGCTTCGATAGTTTGAGGCCCTGGGCCTGGTAATTGGAGCCGATGCGCTGGCCGTACATCGCGTCGGGGCGGGCCAGCATCTTCTCGTAGACGAGGCGACCGACGATCTGGCCGTGCTCGAGGATGAACGGCACTTCGCGCGAACGCACCTCCAGCACGGCGCGCGAGCCCAGCCCACCGGCGCCGGCATAGCCGAAGCCGGGATCGAAGAATCCGGCATAATGCACGCGGAATTCGCCGACCAGCGGATCGAATGGCACCATCTCCGCGGCGTAGTCCGGAGGCACCTGCACGGCTTCCTTCGACGCCAGGATGTAAAACTCGCCGGGATCGAGGATCAGGCTGCCGTCGGGACGGGCCGAGATCGGCTCCCAGAAATCTTCCACCGCGTAGCCGGAGCGGCGATCGACGTCGACGACGCCGGTGTGGCGCTTGGCGCGGTAGCCGACGAAGCCGCTCGCCTTCTCGCCGGAGAGGTCGACGGAGACAGCGACACCGCCCGACAGATCGGCATCGTCGACATCGACGAGACGCTTAGTGGCGTGCAGGCCGTCGAGCTCGTCGGCGTTGAGGATGGCATCGCCGGTGCGGAAGCGCACTTGGCTGAGGCGCGAGCCCTCGCGGACCAGCACCGGAAACGTCTTCGGGCTGATCTCGGCATAGAGCGGACCGTGATAGCCGGCGCCGATCATGTCGAAGCGGCGGGTGCCGTCGGCGATGACGCGGGTGAAGACGTCGAGCCGGCCGGTCGAGCTCTTGGGGTTCGCGGCCGCGACGATCTCCGGCGGCAGCGCGAGGCTTTCCAGCAGCGGCACGATGTAGACGCAGTTGGTCTCCAGCACCGCACCGTCGGCGAGGCTGAACTCGTGCAGCTTCAATTCGTCGATGCGCTCGGCGACGGTTGAGCCGGGACCGGGCAGGAAGCTGGCGCGGACGCGATAGGCGATGTCGCCGAGGCGCAGATCGAGGCTCGCCGGCTGGATCTGGCTCTCGACGAAATCATAGGCGGGCAGGATGAGCCCCGCCTCCGCCATCGCCGCGATCATGCGGTCGGGCAGGATACCATTGGCGTCGGGCGCGACCGTGAACGTCAACCGGGGGTCCTCATCAGGGGTCAATTGCATCCGGACATGCCGGAAATACAAGTCTTTTACGGCTATCCGATGGACGCCTTGACGGAAAGGGCATTGCGGAATATGAGCATCACTTATCCCGTGGTGATTTGAGCCGGCCGGCTTGCAGCCACGTTAAATAAGTCGCTAAACAGGCCGGGGACCTCTGTGATCCCGGCCCGTGGAGATATCCAGGCCGGTTTTTTTGTGACCGTCTTCGACGAGACGGTCATGTCGGAGGGTCCTATGTCGAAGTCGCCTGCTGCTTACCGCCCCGAAACCCGCCTGGTCCATTCCGGCACCCTGCGCTCGCAATATGGCGAGACGTCGGAGTCGCTGTTCCTGACCCAGGGCTACGTCTACAACAGCGCCGAGGAGTGCGAGGCGCGGTTCAAGGGCGAGGATCCGGGCTTCATCTATTCGCGCTACTCCAATCCCACCATCGCAATGTTCGAGCGCCGCATGATCGAGCTCGAGGGCGCCGAAGCCGCCCGCTCGGCGGCGACAGGCATGGCCGCGGTGACGACCGCGATCCTGGCGCCGCTCAAGGCCGGAGATCACGTGGTGGCCTCACGGGCGCTGTTCGGCTCGTGCCTCTACGTCGTGCAGGACTTGTTGCCGCGCTATGGCATCGAGACCACGCTGGTCGACGGGCTCGACCTCGACCAGTGGCAGCGCGCATTGCGACCGAACACCAAGACGTTCTTCCTGGAGAGCCCGACCAATCCGACGCTGGATGTGCTCGACATTCCCGGGATCGCCGAGATCGCGCACAAGGGCGGCGCGCGGCTCGTGGTCGACAACGTGTTCGCAACGCCGATCTGGCAGAGCCCGCTCGCGCTCGGCGCCGACGTGGTGGTCTATTCCGCGACCAAGCATATCGACGGCCAGGGCCGCTGCCTCGGCGGCATCATCCTGTCCTCGGAAGCCTTCATCGCGGAACACATCCACAATTTCATGCGCCAGACCGGGCCGTCGATCTCGCCGTTCAACGCCTGGGTCCTGCTCAAGGGTCTGGAGACGCTGGGCGTGCGCGTGCGCGCGCAGACCGATACCGCCTCGCGCATCGCCGAGGTGCTGGCGAGCCATCCGAAGATCGCACGGCTGGTCTATCCCGGACGCGCCGATCATCCGCAGGCGGCGCTGGTGAAAAAGCAGATGCGCGGCGGCTCGACGCTGGTCGGCTTCGAGGTCAAGGGCGGCAAGGCTGCCGCGTTCCGCGTGCTCAACGAGCTGAAGCTTGCGCGGATCTCGAACAATCTCGGCGACGCCAAGAGCCTCGTCACGCATCCGGCCACCACGACGCATCAGCGCCTGAAACCGGAAGACCGCGCCGCGCTCGGCATCGGCGAAGGTTTCATCCGCTTCTCGGCAGGCCTGGAGCATCCGGACGATCTGATCGAGGATCTGACGGCGGCGCTGGAGAAGGCGTGATCGCTTGGTAGGGCGGGTTGGCCGAAGGCGTAACCCGCCGCTTCCGTTTCCGCACAGACAGACAATGGCGGGTTACGCCGAGCAGATGCGCTTCGCGCATCTACAGGGCTAACCCCGCCCTACGCGCCGTCTTTTCACATCGGCCGGTACGTCCGCACGTCCGCCGGCACGTTCACGCCGAGCCTGATCTGGCCGACGGAGCGGATGATGTCGTCGCCGAGCAGCTGCGCGAAGCAGGCATAGCCCCAATCGTTCATGTGCAGGCCGTCGGCGATGACGAAGCTCTCGACCGGGATCGATTGGTTCTCGTGCCAGTCGCGCATCACCTCGAAGCGCGGAAAGATGCCGACGTGACGCAGCTCGGCGACCTTGCCGAGCAGGTGCACCATCTTGCCGGCACTCTCCTTGCGCTGGTTGACGGCGGGCGAATATTGCGGATCGACCAGCACGATGTCGGCGCCGCCCGCGGCCTGGATGCGGCTGATGCCGTCCTCGACCAGTTTTGCGGTCTCGCCGGGATCGAGATTGCGCAGCACTGCGTTGGTGCCGACCTGCCAGATCACGAGATCCGGATGCACGTCGATCACCTGCGTCTGGAGGCGCTTCATCATCTCGGGCGCGTCCTCGCCGCCGACGCCGGCATTGACGACGGTGATGTCCGCGGTCGGATAGTGCCGGCGCAGCTGCGCGGCGAGCCGGTTCGGATAGTTGAACTCCGGCGAGCTGGCGCCGAAGCCTGCGGTCGACGACGAGCCGAACGCGACGATGAGGACGGGCTTGCCCGCAACGAGCTTGCCCGCGACATGCGGCAGCGAGCCCATCGCCTTCGCGCCGCCCTTGTTCGCGTCTTTGGGCGGCAGGCAAGGCACGCGGCTGAAAATATCGGCGGCGGATTTGGCGACCTGCTTCACCTTGTCGATGGCGCGCGACGTGACGCCGCGCTGCTCCGGTGAGGTCACCGCAACGGTGGTCTGCGAGGGCGAGGTGGGGGCGGGATCAGCCGATTGCACTGGCGCGGGCGTCGCCTGTGCGGTCTGCGCATGCGATTGCGAGGCCGGCGCCAGCAACAACAGCGCTGCTGCCGCAGGCGCGGTCAGCCATGCCGTCAGACAAAAAGGGCGAAGAGAACTCATTAACGCTAGACCTCAATTTTGCTGCTGGGCCGGCTCCAGATGGGCAGCGTCGATCACGAACTGTGCCAACGCCCGGCCGAGGCAATCATGAACCTGTTTCGCCAGCTCGGGCCCGCGGGACGGGCTGAACAGGTCGAATTGACCCTGGTCATTCCACTGCCGCATGATCGCGAAACGGTCGAACAGCGGAATATCATGCTCCTGGGCCACCACGCGCATATTATCGAGAAATGGTTGGGCCGAGATCATCGTTTCGGTGCGCGGGCTGTACTGCAAATTCATCAAGACGACGTCGGTCCCTGCCTTTTGCAACGCAACAACCCCAGAGGTCACGGCGCTGCGGAATTCATCGGGATCGATGGATCGGATGGCGTCCACGGTCCCGGTCTGCCAGACCACCAAAGTAGGCGTTTTTGCTTCCATCAGCTTAACGAAGGTCGAGGCGGTCTCCTCGGCCGTCTTCTTGCTCTGTATTTCTACGGAGACGTGCACCACCTCCGACGCCGGCAGCTTGTCCTTGAGGATCGCCTCCATGCGCGCGGGATAGGAGCTGCTCTCCGAGGACGGAATCGTGGTCGAACGGCTGCCGATGACCAGGATCTCGAGCGGCTTGCCGGCCTTGACGGCGTCGGCGACCTTGGGAAGCTGACTTTCGCTGGTCAGCAAATAGGACGGCAATTCGCACGCGGCAGGTACGGCAGGCGCAGCATCGCCCGCGCGCGCCACAGGCGCGGCGAGGCTACCGCATAGCAGGATCAGGCTCAGGAGAACCTTCGCCTTCATCAGCCCCCTCCCGCCAGATCGGCGTTGCCGACGGCGTTTTTGGTTTTCGCACCGCTCTTGTCAGCCACGCGCTTGTACCACGAAATCACCCAGGCCACGCCCCACATGATCAGCACCCCGGAGAGACTAATCAGCGCATGCATGGCTGCCCCGCCGGAGACTTCGGCGAGAATGAAATGGCCGGCAAAGGCCAGGAAGACGCCGAGGCAGAAAATCTCGAGGGAGTGCTGCCCGCATAGAATCAATGGTCGTAGCCAGCGCGATTTCAAGCCCGGCCAATCCCGGGGTAGGAAGCGCACGGTGAGCGCCGCCAGCGCCAGGAAATGCGTGAAGCGCAGCACGTCGAGATCGGTCTTGTCGATCGGGTACATCCACTGCTCGATCCGCTTCGGCATGAACTGGGAGAGCTGCGGCACGTACCAGGTCAGCGTCACGTAGAACGCCGCGACGAGATAGGCGATCGAGATCCACATCGTCACCGGCGAGGCCAGGATACGGGACATGCGTCGCGCACCTCCGAGCGCGCACCATGCACCGAACACGAACAACAATTGCCAGGCGAAGGGGTTGAAGGCCCAGAAGCCGTTCGGATAGGCCGACAGGTAAAGGTCATACTCCCAGGTCACCGCGTAGAGCACGACCGAGAGGCCGAGCGTGACGTCGGGCCGCCATTTCATCGACCACAGGATCAGCGGCAGCGCCATCATCAGCACGATGTAGAGCGGCAGCACGTCCATGTTGACGGGGCGGAAACGCAGCAGCAGCGCCTGCACGATGGTGACGTCGGGCTGCTTGAGGAAATCCATGATGCCCATCTCTTCGGTGTAGAGCGGGTTCTCGAAGCTGGTCGCGACATAGGAGATTTCGGCGAGGAAGATCGTGAACAGGAAGACGTGGGCGACGTAGATCTGCCAGACCCGGCGCAGGATGCGCGCGGTGGCGATGACGAAACCGCTCTCCAGCATCGCCCTTCCATAGACGAAGGCGGCGGTGTAGCCGGAGATGAAGATGAAGATCTCGGTGGCGTCGCTGAAGCCGTAATTGCGGATCGTGAACCAGGTCAAAAGGCTGGGCGGCAGATGGTCGATGAAGATCAGCCACAGCGCGAGCCCGCGGAACAGGTCGAGCCGGAGCTCGCGCTCGCCGATTGCGGGCAGCGTGATGGCCGGCGCCCGCAGGCGCGGCTTCGCCTCCGCAGGCCTACTGTCTGCAGGCTTGGCGGTTCCCGCGATCGTCGATCCCGTTACTTGGTCGGCAATGGTCATCGGGGCGCAAAAACCCTTCCGCAAATCGCGACGCCTGAAGGAGTGTACCGGTCCGGTCGCACTCTCGCAAAGCGGCCGGATCACATGGGGGTCTCCCGAAGGTGTTTCCCTGCAAGGGGATGTCCTGCGGGGGTTTCCCTCAGGGGTGTCATTCCCTTCGAATTCTGGCGGGACGATGTCGCCAAACCCGGCCGCGGCGTTTGGTTCCGGCGGCCGATTTCGGTATGGTGGCAGCCATGTACCGCGCCGTGACCCGCCACATCGAAGTGACCGTCGAGCCGAACTTTGTTCCGGAGCAGTCGTCGGCCGACCGCTCCCGCTATTTCTGGTCCTACACGATCGTCATCACCAATTCGGGCGAGGAGACCGTGCAGCTCAAGACGCGGCACTGGATCATCACCGATGCCTCCGGCCGCCAGCAGGAGGTGAAGGGCGAGGGCGTGGTCGGCGAGCAGCCGATCCTGGCCCCCGGCGAGCGCTTCGAATACACCTCGGGCGTCCCGCTCTCGACCGCCTCCGGCTTCATGACCGGCCGCTACCAGATGGTCAGCGAAAGCGGCGAACGCTTCGAGATCGACGTGCCGGCGTTTTCGCTGGACAGCCCGGACAGCAAGCGGGTGTTGAACTAAGGGGCCGGTTTCGCAGGTGCCGCAGGGTGGGCAAAGCGACTTGTCCGCCGTAGCTCGAAGAGCGAAGGCGTGCCCACGTATCGTTCGCAACCGAGAGAGCTTGTGGGCACGGCGCAAATGCGCCTTTGCCCACCCTAGGAGAGCTCGCTACGCGTCTTCCACGCCCGCTTCGTGCGGGGTGAACTGATACACCGAGCTGCAGAACTCGCAGGTCACGACCACCTTGTCGTCCTTGACCATCGCAGCACGATCATCCGGCGAGAAGCTCTGGAGCATCGAAGCGACCGCATCGCGCGAGCAGGAGCACTGTGCCTTGAGAACCATCGGATTGAACACGCGCACGCCGCGCTCGTGGAACAGGCGGAACAGCAGCCGCTCGCCGGAGAGCTCGGGATCGATCAGCTCGACGTCCTCGACGGTCTCGATCAGCGAGCGTGCCTCGACCCAGGCATCGTCCTCGGCGACGGCATGCACCTCGATGCCGTCAGGAGCATCGCCGGGATGTAAATCGGCCTGCCGCGCGCGCTCCGGCGCCTTCGGCAGAAACTGCATCAGCATGCCGCCGGCGCGCCAGCGATGCTTGCCGCCATCGGCGGAGCGCCACTCCTCGCCGACCGCGAGGCGCACGCGCGTCGGGATCTGCTCGGAGCGCAGGAAATATTCATGGGCGGCGTCTTCCAGGGTGCCGCCGTCGAGCGCGACCAGACCTTGGTAGCGGCTCATGTCAGGGCCCTGATCGATGGTCATGGCGAGATGACCGTGGCCGAGCAGCGCACCGGAATCCATGCCAGATTTCTGGGCTTCCCCAAGGCGCGCGGCATCGAAGCGCGCATAGGCGCGCAGGCGATCCGGCGCCTGATAGTCCACCACCAGGAAGGACACCGGACCGTCGGTCTGCGCCTGCAGGATGAAGCGGCCCTCGAATTTCAGCGCCGAGCCGAGCAGCGTGGTCAGCACGATGGCCTCGCCCAGCAGCTTGCCCACGGGCGCGGGATAATCGTGCTTGGTGAGAATGTCGTCGAGCGCCGGGCCTAGCCGCACAAGGCGGCCGCGTACGTCGAGCGCATCGACCTCGTAGGGCAGCACGGCGTCATCGATCGGAATCGAAGATGGCGCGCGAACCGGACCTTCGGGCCCGGCTTTCATGTCAGGGGATTGGGAAACCATGGCGCATTATCTGGGGTCGGTCGATGCAAATTGAAAGAGGCATGCCCGCATTCCTCACGGAACGACGGCTCGCGTAGCCCGGATGGAGCGCAGCGTAATCCGGGAGATCTTTCCGCGCGTTGAGAACCCGGATTTCGCTGCGCTCCATCCGAGCTACAAGAAGCTACTTCACCGCGTCAAAGCACCAGGCCAGAATGCCTTTCTGCGCGTGCAGGCGGTTTTCGGCCTCGTCGAACACGACCGATTGCGGGCCGTCGATCACCTCATCGGTGACCTCCTCGCCGCGATGGGCGGGCAGGCAGTGCATGAACAGCGCATCCGGCTTGGCCAGCGACATCAGCTTGCCATTGACCTGATAGGGCTTGAGCACGTTGTGGCGATGCTCGCCTTCCTTGTCGCCCATCGACACCCAGGTGTCGGTGACGACGCAGTCGGCGCCCTTCACGGCGGCCTCGGGATCGGTGCCGAGCATGATCGGCGCGCCCGTCGACTTGATGAAGTCGCGCATCGCCTTTTTCGGCGCGAGCTCCGGGGGCGTCGCGACATTGAGCTGGAACTTGAAGCGCTCGGCGGCATGCGCCCAGGACGCCAGCACGTTGTTGTCGTCGCCGGTCCAGGCCACCGTCTTGCCCTCGATCGGGCCGCGATGCTCCTCATAGGTCATGAGGTCGGCCATCACCTGGCAGGGATGCGAGCGCCGCGTCAGGCCGTTGATGACGGGCACGGTGGCGTTGGCCGCGAGCTCCAGCAGCGCATCGTGGTTGAGGATGCGGATCATGATGGCGTCGACATAGCGCGACAGCACGCGCGCGGTGTCGGCGATGGTCTCGCCGCGGCCGAGCTGCATCTCGGCGCCGGTGAGCATGATGGGCTCGCCGCCGAGCTGGCGCATGGCGACGTCGAACGACACCCGCGTCCGCGTCGAGGGGCGCTCGAAGATCATCGCCAGCGTCTTGCCTTCGAGCGGCCGCACCGGCTGCTGCGCCTTCTGCTTGGCCTTCATGGCGCTTGACGCCGCGAGCATGCGCTTGAGCTCCGACAGCGGGAGCTCGTTGATGTCGAGGAAATGCTTCGGGGACTTGCTCATCAGCTTGCCCGCTTGGTCTGGCCGGCCGCCAATGCGGAGCAGGCACGCTCGAGCCTGATGACGCTGTCCTCGATCTCGGCTTCGGTGACGATCAGGGGCGGCAGGAAGCGCACGACATTGTCGCCGGCGCCGACGGTCAGCAGCTTCTCGTCGCGCAAGGCGGCCACGAGATCGCCCGAGGGCACGACGGCCTTGATGCCGATCAGGAGGCCCTCGCCGCGCACTTCGCTGACGATGTCGGGGTGACGGTCGATCACGGAGGCGAGCTTCTGCTTGAGCAGCAGCGACATCTTCTGCACGTGGTCGAAGAAGCCTGGCTTGAGCATGACGTCGAGCACGGCGTTGGCCGCGGAGATCGCCAGCGGATTGCCGCCGAAGGTCGAGCCGTGCGAGCCCGGCCCCATACCGGCCGCCGCATCCGCGGTCGCCAGCACCGCGCCGATCGGGAAGCCGCCGCCGAGCGCCTTGGCCAGCGACATCACGTCAGGCGTCACGCCGGTACGCCTGTAGGCAAACAGATCGCCGCTGCGGCCCATGCCGGTCTGCACCTCGTCGAAGGCGAGCAGCAGCCCCTTCTCGTCGCAAAGCTGGCGCAGCGCCTTGAGGAAATTGGGAGGTGCCGACCGCACGCCGCCCTCGCCCTGGATCGGCTCGATCAGGATGCCGGCGGTGTTGGGGCCGATCGCCTTCTTGACGGCTTCGAGGTCGCCATGCGGCACCTGGTCGAAGCCGTCCATCGGCGGTCCAAAACCTTCGAGATATTTTGCAGAGCCGGTCGCAGCCAAGGTCGCCAGCGTGCGGCCGTGGAACGCGCCTTCGAAGGTGATGATGCGGTAACGTTCCGGATGGCCCTTGGAGAAGTGATGATGGCGGACCAGCTTGATCACGCCCTCCAGCGCCTCGGCGCCGGAATTGCAGAAGAACACGAAGTCCGCAAAGCTCTCGTTGCACAGGCGCGCGGCGAGCTTCTCGCCGTCCGGGCTCTGGAACAGGTTCGACATGTGCCACAGCTTCGTCGCCTGCTCCTGCAACGCCTTGACCAGCGCGGGATGGGCGTGGCCGAGCGCGTTCACAGCAACGCCCGAGGTGAAATCGAGATAGCGATCGCCATTGGTCGCAATCAGCCAGCAGCCTTCGCCGCGCTCAAAACCGAGGTTGGCCCTGGCGAAAACGGGGAGCAAATGCGGGGCTACGCTGTTAGTCATGACGGTCACTTGATGTTGCGGACGGTGTGGGGCGTGCATTGCGCAACGCACCATTGACCGGCCCGGAAAACGAAACGTGCCGCCTTTTAAGGGCGGCACGCGGGACTATCTTAGGCCTGGTGAAACGGGTGTCAATGCCGCCCGAAAGCCTCGGGAAACGCAGATTCCGTAGTCTTGCGGTGGCGATTTTGCGGGTTTTACACCACGGAACATGTGGAAGCGAGTCGGCGGACTCTTGCGCGTGAGTCACGCCATATTGTAGCGTTTGGGCTGTCAGATACGACATCTCGTGCAGCAGTTCTGATCCCAAGAGTCCTCATGTACCGGCGTAAACGTTCGGGCGCGAGTAGCGCGCCCGGCGAGCCTTAAGGGATTCTGACGGCACGGGTTTTTGAGGCTTAGGCATTCGCCGCACGGACCGCCAGGATGGCAGAAGCGCAGCGAGGGAAAGGGTGCAATGACGGTTTTGACCTGGTCCGACGATCGCGTCGAGCAGCTGAAAAAGCTCTGGGAGGCCGGATTGTCGGCCAGCCAGATCGCAGCAGAGCTCGGCAATGTGACCCGCAATGCCGTGATCGGCAAAGTGCACAGGCTCGGCCTGTCCGGCCGCGCCAAGAGCCCTTCGTCGGCCGCGCCGCGGCCGCGCAAGGCACGCCCGGCGCAGCACATGATGCGGGTGACCCGCCCCATTGCGCGCGGCAACACCGCACTGGCGCAGGCCTTCGAGGTCGAAGTCGAGGCCGAACCGGTCACCTACGACAACGTGGTGCCGATGAGCCAGCGGCTGTCGCTGCTCGAGCTCAACGAGGCGACCTGCCACTGGCCGGTCGGCGATCCCTCGAGCCCGGATTTCTTCTTCTGCGGCGGCAAGGCGCTGTCCGGCCTGCCCTACTGCGCCCAGCATTCGCGCGTGGCGTATCAGCCGGCAGCGGATCGCCGGCGCGCACCGGCGAAGCCGGGCCCGCGGTAAACACGGTCTTAGGCATCGAGACGAAAAAGCGCGTCAGCTGGCGCGCTTTTTGTTGGATTACGGAAGCAGGTCCTACGTCTGCTCAGCCTTCGCAAAGCGATCATCCAGCGCGTAGCCGGCGCCGCGGACGGTGCGGATCGGGTCCTGCTCGCGGCCGAGATTGAGCAGCTTGCGCAGGCGGCCGATATGGACGTCGACGGTACGCTCGTCGATATAGATGTCGCGGCCCCAGACGCTGTCGAGCAGCTGCTCGCGCGAGAACACGCGGCCGGGATGCTCCAGGAAGAACTCCAGAAGCCGATATTCGGTCGGGCCGAGATCGATCGGGCGGCCCGAGCGCGCCACGCGGCGCTTGTCGCGATCGAGCTCGATGTCGCCATAGGCCAGCACGGTCGCGAGCCGCTCGGGGTTGGCGCGCCTGAGCAGGCCCTTCACGCGCGCCAAGAGCTCCGGCACCGAGAACGGCTTGACGATGTAGTCGTCGGCGCCGGTCGCAAGGCCGCGCACCCGCTCGCTCTCCTCGCCGCGCGCGGTGAGCATGATGATCGGCAGCTGCTTGGTCTCGGGCCGGGTGCGCAGGCGCCGGCACAGCTCGATGCCGGAGAGGCCCGGCAGCATCCAGTCGAGCACGATCAGATCGGGAATGTGCTCCTTGAGGCGGGTGTCGGCGTCGTCGCCGCGCATCACCGTCTCGACGTCATAGCCGTCGCCTTCGAGGTTGTAACGCAGAAGCTCGGTGAGAGCTTCCTCGTCCTCAACCACCATAATGCGTGCGCCCATGGTGTCGTCGCTCCTTAGGTCTTCGGATATCAAGTCTTCAGGTATTCGGGACCGTCGTGGCGAAGGTCGTCATGTCGCCCTTCGGCCGCTTGTCGGTGATCGCCTGGCCCTCGATCATGTAGAACACGGTCTCGGCGATGTTGGTGGCGTGGTCGCCGATCCGCTCGATGTTCTTGGCGCAGAACATCAGATGGATGCAGAACGAGATGTTGCGCGGATCCTCCATCATGTAGGTGAGGAGCTCGCGGAACAGCGAGGTGCAGATCGCGTCGACTTCCTCGTCGCCCTTCCACACCGCCATCGCCGCCGGCAGATCGTGCGCGGCATAGGCATCCAGCACCGACTTGACCTGCTGCTGCACGAGGTCGGTCATGTGCTCGAGGCCGCGGAACAGCTTGAGCGGATGGAAGTCGGTCTCCAGCGCGGCGACGCGCTTGCCCATGTTCTTGGCGAGGTCGCCGATGCGCTCGAGGTCGGTCGCGACGCGCATGGCGCCGACGATCTCGCGCAGATCCACCGCCATCGGCTGGCGGCGGGCGATAGTGAGCACGGCGCGTTCTTCGATGCGCTTCTGCAGCGCGTCGAGATCGGCGTCGATGGTGACGACGCGCTGGCCGAGCGCGACGTCGCGGCGGATCAGCGCGCCGACGGAATCGACGATCATGCGCTCGGCGATTCCGCCCATCTCGGCGACCAGGCGGGTGAGCTCCTGGAGGTCAGTGTCGAAAGCCTTTGCGGTATGTTCAGAACCCATGTTGCGTCTCCTCAGCCGAACCGGCCGGTGATGTAATCCTGCGTACGCCGATCGCTCGGCGACGTGAAGATCTTGCTGGTGTCGTCGAACTCGATCAGCTCGCCGAGATACATGAAGGCGGTCTTGTCGGAGACGCGCGCCGCCTGCTGCATGTTGTGGGTGACGATCGCGATCGTGTAGTTCTCGGACAATTCCTGGATCAGCTCCTCGACCTTGGCGGTCGAGATCGGGTCGAGCGCCGAGCAGGGCTCGTCGAACAGGATCACTTCAGGCCGCACCGCGACGGTGCGGGCGATGCACAGGCGCTGCTGCTGGCCGCCGGACAGCGACAGGCCGGAGGCGTTGAGCTTGTCCTTGACCTCGTTCCACAGCGCGCCGCCGCGCAGCGCCTTCTCGACCCGGTCGTCCATCTCGGACTTCGAGATCTTCTCGTAGAGGCGGATGCCGAAGGCGATGTTCTCGTAGATCGTCATCGGGAACGGCGTCGGCTTCTGGAATACCATCCCGACCCGGGCGCGCAGCAGGTTGAGGTCGAGCTTGGGATCGAGGATGTTGGTGTGGTCGAGCAACAGCTGGCCGGTGGCGCGCTGTCCCGGATAGAGGTCGTACATCCGGTTGAAGATGCGCAGCAGCGTGGACTTGCCGCAGCCCGACGGGCCGATGAAGGCCGTGACGCGATTGGCGCCGAGCGTCAGATTGATGTTCTTCAGCGCGTGGTGCTCACCGTAGTAGAAATTCAGGTTGCGCGCGGTGACCTTGGCTGGCGCCTCGGGCAGCGGCTGCGAGCCGGGGTGAACGCTCGGCGCGCTGACGGAAACAGAGATTTCACTCATTTTGCAGTCCTCTCGGCGCCGATGATGCGGGCGCCAATGTTCAGGGCAAGCACGGTCAGGGTGATCAGCAGGGCGCCGCTCCAGGCGAGCTGCTTCCAATAGGCGTAGGGGCTCTGCACGAAGTTGTTGATGGTGACTGGAAGGTTCGCCATCGTCTTGTCCAGGCCGAGACTGAAGAACTGGTTCGACAGCGCGGTGAACAGCAGCGGCGCCGTCTCGCCGGCGACGCGCGCGGTGGCCAGCAGCACGCCGGTGATGAGGCCGGAGCGCGCCGCGCGATAGGCGATCCGCTTGATCACCAGCGAGCGCGGCAGGCCGAGCGCGCTGGCGGCTTCACGCAGCGGGTTCGGCACCAGCAGCAGCATGTCCTCGGTGGTGCGCACCACGACCGGGATCACGATCACGGCAAGCGCCAGCGCGCCCGCGATCGCCGAGAAGCCGCGCATCGGCACCACCACCGCGCCGTAGATGAACAGGCCGATGATGATCGAGGGCGCCGAGAGCAGGATGTCGTTGATGAAGCGGATCACCGAGGTCAGCTTGTCGTTGCGGCCGTACTCGGCGAGATAGGTGCCGGCGAACAGGCCGAGCGGCGCGCCGATGCCGACGCCGAGCACGGTCATGATGATCGAGCCGACGATGGCGTTGCGCAGGCCGCCCTCGGTCGAGCCGGGCGGAGGCGTGTCTGCGGTGAAGAGCTGAACGTTCAGGCCCGCCACGCCGTTGTAGAGCAGCGTGATCAGGATCAGCGCGAGCCAGGTGACACCGAAGGCGGCGGCCGCGAAGCAAAGACCGCGGATGATGAAATCCTTGCGGCGGCGGCGTGAATAGATCGGATTCATGGCGCTAGTTCCCCGCCTTCTTTTCCAGCCGCATCAGCATCAGCCGCGCCGCCGCGAGCACGAAGAACGTCAGCACGAACAGCAGCAAGCCGAGCAGGATCAGGCCGGACTGATGCAGGCCGTCGCTCTCGGCGAATTCGGAGGCGATCGCCGCCGAGATCGTGGTGCCCGGGGCGAAGATCGACGACGAGATGCGAAACGAGTTGCCGATAATGAAGGTCACCGCCATGGTCTCGCCGAGCGCGCGGCCCAGCGCCAGCATGACGCCGCCGATGACGCCGACGCGGGTGTAGGGGATCACCACGCTGCGGACGACTTCCCAGGTGGTGCAGCCGACGCCGTAGGCGGCTTCCTTGAGGACCGGCGGCACCGTCTTGAACACGTCGACCGAAATCGAGGTGATGAAGGGCAGCACCATGATGGCGAGGATCAGCGCGGCGTTGAACAGGCTGAGATAGGACGGGGGACCTGCGAAGATCGCGCCCAGCACGGGGACGCCGTCGAAGATCCTGATCATGAAGGGCTGGAAGGTGTTGGCCAGGAACGGCCCCAGCACGAAGAAGCCCCACATGCCGTAGATGATCGACGGGATTCCGGCGAGCAGCTCGATCGCCATGCCGATCGGGCGGCGCAGCCATTGCGGGCAGAGCTCGGTGAGGAAGATGGCGATGCCGAGGCCGACGGGAATGGCGATCAGCATCGCGATGAAGGAGGTGACCAGCGTGCCGTACATCGGCCCGAGCGCACCGAGCACCGGCGGATCGGCGGACGGCGCCCAGCGCTGCGTCCACAGGAAGGAGAGGCCGTATTCCTTGATCGCCGGGAACGCGCCGACGATCAGCGAGATGATGATGCCGCCGAGAATGAGCAGCACAGAGATCGCGGACAGCCGCGTGATCCAGTAGAAGGTGACGTCGCCGAGCTTGAACGCGCTCAAGGCCTTGGCGCGGTCATACGGTCCGGCGTCGTCGATTACATCGCTCTGAACGGCCATTTCTGCCACGCCGATCCCCTGTACCAAAGACTACACTTTTTTGTTGGTCTTGTGCCCCGGATGCGGTGCAGCGCGTAGCGGTGCGCCGCCGATCCGGGGCCTAGCGTTTGTGGGTCCCGGCTCTGCGCCGCAACGTTTCACGTTGCAGCGCGTGCGGGACACGAGAGGAGAGCGCTTAGCTCTTGATCTCGGCAGCCCAGGTCTTCTCGATCAGCTGGACGACGCTGTCCGGCATCGGGATGTAGTCGAGCTCTTCAGCCGCCTTGCCGCCGTTCTTGAAGGCCCAGCGGAAGAACTTGATGGCTTCCTGCGAGGCCGCCTTGTCGGTCGCGGACTTGTGCATGAGGATGAAGGTCGCCGCGGTGATCGGCCACGACTTCTCGCCGGGCTGGTCGGTCAGGATGACGTAATAGCCGGGCGCCTTGGCCCAGTCGGCGTTGGAGGCGGCCGCCTGGAAGGCTTCGACGGTGGGCTGCACCAGCTTGCCGGCCTTGTTGACGAGACCGGTGTAGGTCAGCTTGTTCTGCTTGGCATAGGCGTACTCGACATAGCCGATCGAGTTCTTGGTCTGGCTGATGTTGCCCGACACGCCTTCATTGCCCTTGGCGCCGACGCCGACCGGCCACTCGACCGCGGTGCCCTCACCGACCTTGCTCTTCCAGTCCGCGCTAGCCTTGGAGAGATAGTTGGTGAAGTTGAAGGTGGTGCCCGAACCGTCCGAGCGGCGGACGACGGTGATGGCTTCCGAGGGCAGCTTCGCGCTCGGATTGAGCTTCTTGATCGCGGCGTCGTCCCATTTGGTGATCTTGCCGAGATAGATGTTGGCCAGCGTCTCGCCGTCGAACACCAGCTCGCCCGGCTTCACGCCCTCGAGGTTGACCACGGGAACGATGGCGCCCATCACCGTCGGCCATTGCACGAGGCCGTCCTTCTCGAGCTGCTCGGCCTTGAGCGGCGCATCGCTGGCGCCGAAGGTCACGGTCTTGGCCTGGATCTGCTTGATGCCGCCGCCGGAACCGATCGACTGGTAGTTCAAGCCATTGCCGGTCTCTTTCTTGTAGGCGTCAGCCCACTTCGAATAGATCGGGAACGGGAACGTCGCACCGGCGCCGGTGATGTCGGCGGCAAGCGCCACCGTCGTCGATGCGGCGACCAAGCCGGCAGCGACGATCGTTCTGAGGAAATTCATGCTGGTCTCCATTGGGGGGAGCGAAGCGCCATCCGCGCCCGATCGCGCTCCCCGCGCCGCCCCCTTTAGGAGCGGTCGGCTGTGCTTTTACGAAGGTTTCGTGACAGTCGGATGACACCAGCAAGCAACTGAAATCGCTCGCGTTTCAGGTCGATGCGGGAGTCTTGATCTGGGGAAAACAGGCGGTGAAAGTAGCGCCCTGCTTGGGCACGCTTTCGATCAAAAGCCGGCCGCGATGGCGGTTAAGGATATGTTTCACCAGCGATAATCCGAGCCCGGTTCCACCCTGCAAGCGGCTGTCGCCGACGTCCACGCGGTAGAACCGCTCGGTCAGCCGCGGCAGGTGCTCGGGCGCGATGCCGGGGCCGAAATCGCGCACCGTGATCCGGATTTCCTGAGTTCCGTCAGTGGCCGCGGCGGAGGTCAGCGACACGATGACGCGTCCGCCAGAGGCGCCGTATTTGAGCGCGTTCTCGATCAAATTCTCGAACAGGCGGAGCAGCTCCTCGCGGTCGCCCGCGATCATCACCGGCCCATCCGGCAGATGAATCTCGACCTCGACCTGGCGCTCGCGCGCCAGCGGCTCGAGCCCGTCGGCGACCTGGCGGATGATCGGCAAGAGATCGACCAGGGTGTCGGGGCGGACATGGGCCGACAGCTCGACCCGCGACAGCGACAACAGATCGTCGATCAGGCGCGCCATGCGGGTGGCCTGGTTGTGCATGATGCCGAGGAAGCGCTCGCGCGCCTTTGGATCGTCCTTGGCCTGGCCCTGCAGCGTGTCGATGAAGCCCGACAGCGCGGCCAGCGGCGTGCGCAGCTCGTGGCTGGCATTGGCGACGAAGTCGGCGCGCATCTCCTCGACCCGGCGCAGCGGCGTCTGGTCGTGGAAGGTCATCAGCATGCATTTGTCGGTGCCGCCGAAGCTGGTCGGCACCGGCACCGGCGTGATCGTGAGCTCCAACCAGCGATCGACCGGGACATGGTCGAGATAGGTCGCGCGCCGCGGCTCGGAGGTCGCGATCGCCTCGCGCAGCGCCGTGATGATCTCCGGCGAGCGCAGCGCGAACTGGGCGAGCTCGTTCCGGCGCAGCGCCGGCGCGAGCTGGGCGGCGGCGGCATTGAGGTGGATGACGCGGCCGGCACGGTCGAGCAGTACCGCCGGATCCGGCATGCCGGCGACGACCGCGGCCACCGCCGCGCTCTCGACCGGATTGATGCGCCTGACGTCGTCGCGGGACGCGGCGGGATCATGCAGGCGCCACGGGATCAGCGCAGCGGCGGCGATGCACAGGAACACGATCGCGGCGTGCAGCACCGACAATTCGCCGAGCGAGACGATGACGGACAGCGCCAGCGCCGCGGCGATCAGGATGATCGTCGAGTGCCGCAGCCGGTCGGACCAGGGCTGGGTGGAGGGAGAAGATGGGGCGTCGATCGCCATCGGGGCGGACTTCTCCTAAAGGGCCTGTCCTGGACTCTGGTCCTAAGATTTGGCGCCGTCGCTACGCTCTCTCACGTAGGCGGCTTCACGCGCCGGACCGGGGTCGAGCTTGAGCGCCGCCTGCTGCAGGCGCTTCGATCGTGCGCCGATGATAACTTCGCGAAACGTCAGCAAGATTACAGAGATGACGAAGGGCGAGAGATAATAGAGGACGCGGAACAGCAGCATGCCGCCAAGCAGCTCCTCGCGGTCCATCTGCCAGAGGCCGACCAGCATGGCGGCGTCGAACACGCCGAGCCCGCCGGGCGAATGGCTGGCGAAGCCGAGCAGGGTGGCCGAGACGAAGATCACCGCGACGACCACGAAGCCGAGATTGGGCTCGTCCGGGACCAGCACGTACATTGCGAGCGCGCAGAAGCCGAGATCGATGATGCCGATCGCGATCTGCAGCAGCGTCAGTGGGCCGCCCGGCAGCACCACGGTCCAGGGCCCGCGGCCGACCACGCGCGGCTGGGTCCAGACCCAGACCACGTAGCCGACCAGCCCCGCGATGATCGCCAGCGCCAGCGTCCGGTTCAGCCATGGCGGCAGCTGATCGATCGAGGCGGCGGCCTCGGGATGATAGGAGATGCCGAGGCCGAGCACGGCGGCATTGCCGAGCCAGAAGGTCAGGCCGGCGAGGAAGCAGATCTTGGCGACGTCGATCGCGTTCAGCCCATAGGCCGAATAGATGCGATAGCGCACCGCGCCGCCGGTGAAGACGGACGCGCCGACATTGTGGCCGATGGAATAGCTGGTGAAGGCCGCAAGCGCGTTGATGCGATAGGGCACATGGGCGTGGCCGATCGCGCGCACGGCGAACAGATCGTAGAAGGTCAGCGTGAAATAGCCCGCGGCGACGAACAGCGCCGCCATCGCAATCTGGCTCGGCTCGGTGCTCTTGATCGCTTCGAGGACCTCGTTGAAATCGATGCCGCGCAGCATGTGGTAGAGCACATAGCAAGCGATGCCGATGACCGCGACGCTGATCACAACGCCAAGCTTATGCAGGATTTGCTTCTCGCGCAGAAACGATGTCGCCCTGCGTATGGCTTCCAGCATCTAGACCTCGAACAACGCTTCAGCGGCCAGAACGGCCGGCGGACAGGACGGCGCACAGGCACACGACGACCCCTCGCCGCCGGCTCCGGCATCGCGCATGCCCCCCGCCCCTCCACTAGCGCGTTTTCGGGCGGAGTGGAATTCGCCAATTCGAACAAAAACACGTGCCTTCAATATTTTAGGCAGGGTTATGGGCTCCTGATGCACGGTTTGACGCCTTCGGCGGCAAGGCTTGACGCGAATCTCCCTGGCAATCCTGCGCAGACGCCGTGAAGTTTTGATGATTTCGGCCGCACATTGTTCCGTCACGCCTTAAGCCGAAATCAATCTATGGACGGCGCCCCCCTGTTGAAAGAGGGGGCAATCCCGGCCTCGTTCACGGGTTGTCCGATGCGCCGGAAGGTCGCGGCCTCCCGTGCCCAGCCTCAAGGCGCGGTCAAATAGCCGCGGCCATGGGCTGCGGCCTGATCCTCGAAGATCGCCATGGCCGTGGTCATCCGCCAGAAGCCCAGGCGTTCGTAAAACCCCTCCTTGCCCGGCACGGCATAGAGGATGATCTTGCGATGGCCGCGGCAATGCGCAAGCAGACGCTCGATGATGTCGCGGCCGAGACCCCGCCCCTGACAGTCCGGGTGCACGGCGATATCACAGAGATAGGCGCAGTCGCGGCCGTCGGCCAGCACGCGCCCTGCGGCCACGAGGCGGCCACCCTCCCTGGCGAAGGCGCGAAACATGCTGTTGCCGAACACCAGCGCAAGATCGCCCGGCTTCTTGTTGCCGAGCGGGGCAATGCGATAGAGCTCGGAGAGCTCGTCCCAGTCGATCCCGGCGAGGTCGTCAGCCCAGACAATCGACATCGCGTCCTCCGTCAGGCCGCAAGCTGGGGACGTACTGCTTCGATGCCGGCGATCCAGCCGGCAATTGAGCGGCCGATCGCGTCGGGGTGATCCTCCTGAAGGTAATGCCGGCCGGGCCCGAGGCGGACGAGCGCGCAGTGCTGCAGCGAGGCTGCGAACGTCTCGGCAAATCTTGGAGCGACGACGGCCCCCGGCTCGCCTGCGAACAGCAGCTTCGGATATGTGGACGCTTTCAGCGACGCATGCGCCGATTGCAGCGCCTGAGCAACATCGGCGGGCTCGCCGGCGATCGGCAATTCCCGAGGGAACACAAGAACGGGACGGCGGCTCTCCGGCGTCGGAAACGGCGTGCGGTACGGCGCCATCTCCTCTTCGCTCAATGTGCGCATGATGCCGCCGGGCAGCACGCGTTCGACGAAGGCGTTGGCCTCCAGGATCATGGCCTCGCCCTCGCCCGGCGTCCTGAATTTGCGGAACGTCTCGCGCGCGGCATCGACCTGGTGGAAATCCTGCCAGGTCGGCATCGGCCGGATGAACTCCATGAAGGCGAGGCCGCGCACGAAGGCCGGCCGGCGCGCGGCGAGATGAAATGCCAGCGCCGTGCCCCAATCCTGCGCAACGAGATAGGCCGAGGCGATGCCGAGCTGCTCGATCAGCGCGTCGAGATAACGAACGTGGTCGAAGAAGCGGTAGGCGATATCGGGCTTGCCGGACTGGCCGAAGCCGATCAGGTCGGGCGCGATGCAACGCGCCACGGGGGACACCAACGGCAGGATGTTTCGCCAGATATGCGACGATGTCGGATTGCCGTGAAGGAAGAGCGCGACCGGCGCGTCCTTCGGGCCTGCCTCACGATATGCCATCGTGCTCCCCAGCACGGCGACGGTGCGGATCTGGATCTCGGCTTGCTGGCTCATGTCGACTCCTTGAAGACGGTTTTGAAGGCGATGGTCTTGAAACGCTCGAGCGCCTGGGGCGTGCGGTCGACCTTCATGCGCAGGATCGCGCCCTGCCAGGAGGCGAGCAGGAAGTCGGCAAGCTCCTCAGGCTCGAATTCGGAAGCGATCTCGCCGCTGCGCTGCGCCTCGCTGATGCAGGCCGCGAAGGGCAGGCGCCACTCGGCAAATATCTCGGAAAGACGGGTGCGCAGTATCTCGCTGCTGCCGGCCGCCTCGAGGCTGAGATCGCCGATCAGGCAGCCGCGGCCAAAACCGTCGGCCTCGAGCCGTCCGGTGATGATGTCGAGATAGCGCTTGAGCCGCGCCCGCGGCGTCAGCGAGGCGTCATCCAGAGCCTCCGCCACCAATCCCTTCGTGATCTCGAAATAGCGATCCAGCACCTCCGAGGCGAACGCCTCCTTGGAGCGAAAATGATTGGTGAAGGAGCCCTGCGGGGCACCCGCCGCTGCGGTGACATCACGCACGCTGGTGCCGTGATAGCCGGTCCGGAACATGACCTTAAGGCCGGCGTCGAGGATGGCGTCTTTAAGCGAAGGCTTGGGCATAACGAAATAATACGTACGTACGTATTATTGTCAAGCGGGTCTTTCGCGTGCTTCGTGGCGTGCCGATCGGAGGGCGAACCTGGGGCGGCGGTTAGCCGGCCCGCATGCTGCGCGCCACCACGCGGTCGCGCAGCCAGGCGCCGATGGTGCAGCCGACGAGGTAGCAGGCGAACATGATCAGGCCGAGGTCGAGCCAATAGCCGAAGCGGCCGGGGACGACATGGGCGAGCGAAGCCGCGACCAGGGCCGCGGCGAGCGCGGCGAGCCAGCGCGCGGTCACCTTCGATGTGCCGTTGCCGCGCTGGACCACCGAGATCCAGCCCATGCAGAAGCCGAGCAGCACCGAGCCGATCAGCCAACCCAGATGGAACGAGACGAGATAGGGCATCGTCACCTCACCAGAAATTCGATGCGGCGGTTCTGCGCCTTGCCGTCGTCGGTGTCGTTGCCGGCAACGGGCTGCGTGCTGCCATGGCCGACCGCGGTGAAGCGGCTGGCGGGCAGGCCGGCCTTGACCAGATAGTCGATCACCGCCTGCGCGCGCTTCTCCGAGAGAGCCCGGTTGAAGCCGTCCTCGCCATCCGCATCGGTGTGTCCGGCGACCTCGACATTCGTTGTGGGGCAGCGCAGCGCCGTCTCGATCAGATGATCGAGGATGGCGGCGGAATCCGGATCGATGTCGGCACGCTTGGGCGCGAAGCGGATCTTGCCCTTGGCCAGCAGGTCCGTGAACAATTGCTGGCACACGGTGCCGTCGACCGGCCCTGCCGCGGGCTTCACGGTGATCTCCGGCTTGTATTGCCAGTTCTTCGGGAAGTCCTTGCCGAGGCCTGCACGAATGTCGTTGGCGGCCCCCTCGTAGAGGGCATCGCCCGACAGCTTCACCTCGCGATCGGACACAACGAGCGTGCCGGTCGACAGTCGTGACAGCGCGCCGAGCGCTGCGACCACGGCGGTGTTGAACGAGCCGGGCGCGCCGAGGCTGGCCTTGAGATTGTCGACGACCTTTTCGGTGAAGAATTTTCGCGCGGCGCTGGTCGCGATCGCCGCGTGGATGGTGTTGTCGGGGACGTAGCCGGTCAACGTCACGGTTGCGGCGACCGGGTCCTTGTAGGCCTGGAAGATGTAGGGCGGCGCCTTGACGTCGTTGGCGGCGACAGAGAAGCCCTCGGGCAGGTTCTTCAGCGCGGCTGCGATCGCTTCACGGCCGCCGAGCTCGCGCGCCATGCCCGACAGATTGACCTTGGTGTCGGTGATCGTGATCTTGCCGTCCTTGAGCTTGCCGATCTGGTCCAGTAGCAGCATCGCGGCCGCTTCGAAGCGCGGCGGCGCGCCGCGCGCCAGGCCCATCTGGTCGGCCACCTCGGCGCCGCCGACCTCCTTGCGGGCTGCCTCGGTCAGTCGGCCCTTGATCGCCGGCAGGGGCGCGGAGCCCGACAGCGTCACCCGCACCACGTCGCGCTCGGCGTTCCAGACGAACGGCTGGGCTTCGGGAACAAGGCGAGTCCGGTCGTCGACCAGGCGCACGCCGGGGACGGTTTCGACCGCCGTCACGGCATCGCGGCGCCCCTCCTCGGAGAAGGCGTCGGCGACCAGGCTGACGTCGCGACCGTCGACCGCGATCCGGGTCTTGTCCAGAACGGTCCCTTTCAGCGCGGCCGAGCTGCGGGCCGAGAGGTCGGCTTCGACCGGTAAGGTATTATTCCAGGCCGCAAATCCCCACATGACGGCCAGGGGAATCAACCCCGGCCACCATTTGCTGGCCCACCTGAAAAGCTTCTGCATTCGACGACCCGAACTCTGGAAACGGAGACAAAACAAACCCTTGGCAGGCTGTCAAACCGGAAATGGCGCCCTGCCGGGGGCACGGGTCGGACAATCGGAATAACTTTTTCTTCAAGGGTTCTTCCGTAAGTTGAAAGCGGAATGCCAGAGTCCGCCAGCCGGTCATGAAACAACTGCGTAACAACGTCATCCGCGCCGGGCTGGGAGCACTTTACTTCAGCGGGGCGCACCACCTCTTGCGCCCGCTTTTGTCGGGCGTCGGCGCTATTTTCATGCTGCACCACGTGCGGCCGGCCAGCGAGGCCGCGTTCCAGCCGAACCGGCATCTCGAGGTCACCCCCGAATTCCTGCGCGCGACGCTGTGCCATTTGCGCTCGCGCGACATCGACATCGTCACCATGGACGAGCTGCATGAGCGGCTGGTGCAGGGCCGGTTCGACCGCCGCTTCGCCGCCTTCACCTTCGACGACGGCTATCGCGACAATCTGGACCATGCGCTGCCCGTGCTGCGCGAATTCAACGCACCGCTGACGGTCTATGTCGCGAGCGATTTTGCCGAAGGGACCGGACGGCTGTGGTGGGAGGCGCTGGAGGCCGTGATCGCCAAGGCCGAGCAGATCGACGTCAAGATCGGCCATTCTGCACTGCGGCTCGATGCGACGACGCCCGCGGCCAAGCAGGCCGCGTACGACCGCCTGCACGACTGGCTGCGCGCGCTGCCGGGCGAGCATGACCTCAAGCGAGAGATCGAGGCGCTCTGCACGGCATACGGCGTCGACATGGCCGCGCTGTGCCGCAGCCTCTGCCTGTCCTGGACCGAGCTGAAGACATTTGCAGCCGATCCGCTGGTCACGATCGGCGCGCATAGCGTCAGCCATTGCAATCTCGCCAAGCAGGCGGAAGACATCGCCGCACAGGAGCTGGCCACCAGCCGCGCGCGGATCGAAGAGGCGCTCGAGCGCCCCGTGCTGCATCTCGCTTATCCCTATGGTGACCGCGAGGCCGCGGGCACGCGCGAATTCGGCCTGGCCGCGACGGCCGGCTTCAAGACCGCGGTGACGACGCGGCCCGGCATGCTGTTCGCCGAAAATGCCGGCCAGATGACGGCGCTGCCGCGCGTCTCGCTCAACGGCAACTACCAGGACGCTCGCATCCTGCCGGTGCTGACCTCGGGCGCCGCGACCGCGATGTGGAACGGCTTCCGCCGCATCGCGGCGGCGTAGGCGCGCTCCAATCCCCCGCCGTCGTCCCTGCGAAAGCAGGGACCCATACCGCGGAATTTATCGATCTCGGTTGGTCGCAGTCCCGATCGACGAATCTTCGCAAACTGCTCCCTGGGGTTATGGGTCCCCGCGTGCGCGGGGACGACATCGAGTGAGTCGAAGCGCCTTCCCGCCACACTCGCATATCATCAGCCCCTTCCTTGACTCCCCTCTCCTCCCCGCCCAAAACAGCGCCAAACCAAGGGAGGCCTCATGTTCAACGACCTGTTTTCGCTCAAAGGCCGCGTCGCGCTGGTGACCGGCGGCTCGCGCGGCATCGGCAAGATGATCGCGGCGGGATTTCTCAGCGCCGGCGCCGCAAAGGTCTACATCACCGCGCGCAAGGCCGGACCGTGCGAGGCGACCGCAAAGGAGCTCACCGCGCAATATGACGGCGAATGCATCGCGTTGCCGATCGACATCTCCACCATCGAGGGCTGCGAGAGGCTCGCCTCCGAGATCATCAAGCTGGAGCCGAAGCTCGACATCCTCGTCAACAATGCGGGCGCGGCCTGGGGCGCGGAATTCGACGAATTCCCCGAAAGCGGCTGGGACAAGGTGATGGACCTCAACGTCAAGTCGCTGTTCTTCCTGACCAAGGCGCTGGCGAAGCCGTTGCGCGCGGCCGCAAGCGCGGAACGTCCGGCGAAGGTGATCAATATTGCCTCGGTCGACGGCATCTTCGTCAATCCGAGCGAGACCTATTCCTACGCCGCCAGCAAGGCTGCGGTGATCCATTTGACGCGGCGCATGGCGACCAAGCTGATCAAGGACAATATCAACGTCACCGCGATCGCGCCGGGCGCCTTCAAGTCGGACATGAACCGCGCCGCGCGCGACCATTCCGACGAAGTCGCCAAGCGCATCCCGGCGCGGCGCATCGGAAGCGACGAGGACATGGCGGGGGTGGCGATCTATCTCGCCTCGCGCGCCGGCGATTACGTGGTCGGCAACACCATCGCGGTCGACGGCGGCGTGGTGTATGCGAATGCGGGGCTGGAGATCGCGGGGTAGGCTTGAATGCGAATGGCGAGTAGCGAATGGCGAATAGACACTCGTTCTCTATTCGCTACTCGCCATTCACCATTCGCCGCTCCTCACGACTCGATCTTCACGTACTCGAAATCGCCCGGCTTGTTGTCGATGCCGACTTTCGGCGGCGAGATCCAGGAAGCGTACTTGCCTTGCTCGGTGACGGGCTGCATCAGCGAGGTGATGAAGTCGCCGTCGGCGGTCGAGGGCAGCCACTCGTCCTTGCGCTTGGCCCAGGTGGCGTCGTCGATCAAAATGCCGTCGGGCGTCGCATGCACGTCCTTGAACTCGCCGATGTGGCGGTGGAAGGCGACGTTGGGCAGCTTGAGCTGGAACTGATACCCCGAGGTCGAGATCACCTTGTTCCAGCGCAGCATGCCCTTGACGCAGTCCTGGCTGTAATCGTCGCGCAGGCGCATGTTGAGCGCGGTCAGCGCGGGCTCGTCGACCAGCTTGATCTCGCCGTCGATCAGCTTGAGCACCGGATAGGTGGAGTTCTTGAGCTGATGATCGTCTTCGATCTGGGTCTCGTGATAGCGGCCCTTGATGCCGGCGTTGAAGGCATTGGCCGCGTTGGTCGAGACTTCCGAGCCGAACAGATCGAGCGACAGCGTGTAGTGCAGGTTCAGCTTCTTCTGGATGGTCGGCAGGTCGATCACCCCGAGCGCGCGCACTTTCGCGATGTCGGTGGGATCGGTGATACCGGCCTCTCGCATCGCGTCGCAAGTGCGCTGCACGACGCGGGTGATGCCGGTCTCGCCGACGAACATGTGGTGCGCTTCTTCGGTCAGCATGAAGCGGCAGGTGCGCGACAGCGGATCGAAGCCGGACTGCGCCAGCGAGTGCAGCTGCATCTTGCCGTCGCGGTCGGTGAAGTAGGTGAACATGAAGAAGGACAGCCAGTCCGGTGTCGCCTCGTTGAAGGCGCCCAGCATGCGCGGCGCGTCGGCGTCGCCGGAGCGGCGACGCAAGAGATCATCGGCTTCCTCGCGGCCGTCGCGGCCGAAATATTTCTGCAGCAGATAGACCATCGCCCAGAGATGGCGGCCTTCCTCGACGTTGACCTGGAACAGATTGCGCATGTCGTAGAGCGAGGGCGCGGTCTTGCCGAGATGGCGCTGCTGCTCGACCGAAGCCGGCTCGGTGTCGCCCTGGATCACGATCAGGCGGCGCAGCATGGCGCGATGCTCGCCCGGGACTTCCTGCCAGGCAGGCTCGCCATAATGCTCGCCGAAGGGAACGACGCGGTTCTCTTCCTGCGGCGCAAGCAGAATGCCCCAGCGATATTCGGGCATGCGGACATAGTCGAACTTGGCCCAGCCGCGCGGATCGACCGAATAGGCGGTGCGCAAATAGACCAGCGATTCCTGGAAGCCTTCCGGCCCCATATCGCTCCACCAATCCATGTAGCCGGGATGCCAGCCTTCCAGCGCTTTGAGCACCTGGCGGTCTTCGGCGAGATTGACGTTGTTGGGAATCTTGGTCGAGTAGTCGACGTTCATGATGTTCATGTTCATGGCCGTGCTCCTTGATCGGTCTCGTGTCCCGGACGCAGTGCGGCGCGAAGTGCCGCACTGCTGAGCCGGGACCTATTGTCTGGTCCGTCTGGGTCCCGGTTCTGCGCAGCGTCACTTTGTGCCTTAGCGCGCCCGGGACACGAAGGTGGTTACACTCGCGTCATATCGAATTTCGGCTTCTGGCCGCTGCCGTAGCGGCGCAGCGCGCCTTCCTCGCCGACCGCGTTGGGGCGCTGGAAGATCCAGTTCTGCCACGCCGTGAGGCGCGCGAAGATCTTTGATTCCATGGTCTCGGGGCCGACGAAGCGCAGGCTCGCTTCCATGCCGGTGAGGCTGTCGGGCGAGAAGCTGGCGCGCTCCTCCAGGAACACGCGGACCTCGTCGTCCCAGTCGATGTCGTCGAGCGCGAAGGTGACGAGGCCGAGCTCCTCGGCCTGTTCGGCGTCGAGGCTGGTGCCGAGCGTGGCTTCCGCGCGCTCGACGTCGGACGGATCGGCCTGGAAGCGCGATTGCAGCCGCGTCAGGCCATGGCTCATCGGATAGGGGCCGAAATTCATCGCGGAGAGCTCGATCGACGGCGGCGGACGGTTGTCGCCCTGGCGCGTGCCGATCAGCATGTAGGAGCGGTCGGCGGCGAAGACGAGCTCGGCGAGCGTGCCGGCAAAGCAGGAGCCCGGCTCGACCAGCGTCACCAGCGTGCGCGAGGTGACGTCGATGCGCTTGAGCACGCGCTTCCAGTAGTGCCTGATCTCGTTGACCAGCCAGTGCGCCTTGTTGGCTTCGAGGAAGGCATCGGCTGCGAGCACATGAGCACGGTCGCCATGGCTCTTGAACACCAGCATGGCGATCTCGAGCTCGTTGATGCGCAGATGCAGGATGGCATCGTCGAGCTCGCGCGCCACCTGCAGCGGCCAGAACGAGGCGCCCTGCGCCATCATGCCGTCGATGTCGGCGGGCGGCGCGGCTTCGGAGGCCTTGATCGAGATGGTGGCGATGCGGGCGGCGCGGTCGATGTCGACGGTGACGAAGCCGTAACGGATGCTGTTTTCGTCAATGACGCGCTTGAGCGGCGTCAACGCGATACCCTTGCCGCTGCCCTTGCGCTTGGATTGGCCCGCGAATTCCCTGGCACGCTCGGCGATCCTGGCCTCGAGCTTGGAGTTCGGCGCGATCTCGTCGACGAGGCGCCACTGCACGGCGCGCTTGCCCTTCACGCCTTCCTCGATGGTGCAGAAGAAATCGGCGTGGTCGCGGCGCACCTTGCGCTTGTCGACGACGCGGGTGAGACCGCCGGTGCCCGGCAGCACCGCGAGCAGCGGCACCTCGGGCAGCGCGACGGCAGAGGCGCCGTCGTCGGCGAGAATGATGTGGTCGGTCGCGAGCGCCAGCTCATAGCCGCCACCGGCGGCGGAGCCGTTCACCACGGTGATGAAGCGCTGGCCGGAATTCTCGGACGAATCTTCCATGCCGTTGCGGGTCTCGTTGGTGAACTTGCAGAAGTTCACCTTGTGGGCATGCGTGGAGCCCGCGAGCATGCGGATGTTGGCGCCGGCGCAGAACACGCGGTTCTTGGCCGAGCGCATCACCACGACCTTCACCTCGGGATGCTCGAAGCGCAGGCGCTGGACCACGTCCGCCAGCTCGATGTCGACGCCGAGGTCATAAGAGTTGAGCTTGAGCAGATAGCCTTCGAACAGGCCGCCATTCTCGTCGACGTCCATGGTCAGCGTGGCGACGTCGCCATCGACCGCCAGCTTCCAGTGCTTGTAGCGGGACGGTTCGGTCTGGAAATCGATGAATGTCGCGCCGCCTGCGAGGCGCCGATCTTCCCCGGCCATGGGTCATCCCTGAGCTTGATTATGCATTTTCGCCGTAGCGTTAGATGCACAATAGTGCATCTTTTCGGTCGCGTCTAGCCCTTAACAGGGATCACATGCATTTTGTTTCATGGAGGGCTTAAGACCGCACGGTCGCTCCGAGTGCGATACAATCCGCCTTGGAGAGGCTTGGACGGTCGAGCTTGGCCGCCAGCTGCGCGATCAGCGCCACGACCGGAAAACTCTCGACGAAGCCGTCGCCGCCCGTGGCCGCCTTGCGCGAGTTCAAGCTGCGCAGCTCCGCCAGCGCATCGCCGAACAGGCGCGCCGCCGAACGCGACTTCTGCATGCGCAGCCGCAAATTCGCGTTGGCGATGTGGATGCAGGCGCGCAGCAGAACGCGCTCGCGGCCGCCTTGGGGCGCCGCGGCCCACACCGCCTCGAGCACCTCCTGCGCCTCCCAGAAATAGCCGCGGTCGTTGAGCGCGAGGCCGTAGCGCAGCGCCGGATGCCGCGCCGGCACGTGGCCGCGGAAGGCCGACGGCACCAGCGCCTTGGCCATGTCCAGCGTGTCGGAATCGGCATCGGACGCGCCGGTCTCGCCCGGCACATGGGCCCATTGCGGCCATGGCAACGGACCGGTCACATGTGAAGGCACATTCATGGATGTGCCTCCGCATGGTCATGCGGCGTGCACCTGAAGTCCCTGATCGTCGCGCAGGGCCGCTTTTGCAAATTGCTCAATCGCGTCAAGCGTCGCCCCCGGCGCTTCACGATGCGGGGAATGGCCCGCCTCTGAAATGACTTTAATATCGACCGGACAATAGCACTCTTCCCGGGCGATTTCGAGCTGGCGCAATGTCCCATATTGGTCGTTCGCGCCCTGCAGGATCAGGACGGGGACGCGGATATAGGCGAGGTATTCGGAGATGTCCCAACCGCGGAATTCCGGATCGAGCCAGGCGCCGTTCCAGCCGTAGAAGGCGTTGTCGACGTCCTTGTGCCAGCGCGCCAGTTTCGCCCTGAGGTCGGCGGTCTCGAACGTCGTCTTGATCGCCGCGATGGATGTCACCGAAATGTCCTCGACGATGAAATGCGGTGCGATCAGCGCAACGCCCTGAAGGCGGTGATCCTGGTGTGAACCGGCATAGATCGCCGCGATCGAGGCGCCGTCGGAATGGCCGAGCAGAAGGCCGCGCTTGAAGCCGATTGCGTCGAGCACTTTCGGCAACACGTCGAGCGCTTCGCGCTGCATGTAATCGAGCGGCCGCGGCAGCGTGACCGGGCTCGACTGGCCGTAGCCCGCGCGCGAATAGGCGAAAATGCCGGCGCCGGTGGCTTGCTGAAGTCTTTCCGGGAAATCGCCCCAGAGCCCGACCGAGCCGAGGCCTTCATGCAGCATGACGATGGTGGGTGCATCCGCGGCTTGCGGCGCGAGCCATTTGTATTCGAGGCTGGCGCCGTCGATGCTGAGGAAGCCGGTGGGGAAAAGATTGGTCATGGCGTCACTTTTCTTCGCAATGAGCAGAAGGCGCTTCCGCGCACTCAGTCGTCCAGCGGCGTTTGCGGTGCCCGCCCGACATGGCATCTGCGATTTCAATTCGCCCCTTCGCGCAGCTTGAACCGCTGGATCTTGCCCGTCGCCGTCTTCGGCAAGGACTCCACCACGTCGATCCAGCGCGGATATTTCCAGGGGCCGATCTTCTGCTTGACGTGCTCCTTGAGCATCTCCTGCAGCTCTGCCGTCGGCGCGCCGGGGCGCAGCACGACGAAGGCTTTCGGCTTCAACAGGCCTTCCGGATCGGCTTCCGGCACCACAGCCGCTTCCAGCACGGCGGGATGGGTGATCAGCGCGCTCTCGACCTCGAACGGCGAGACCCAGATGCCGGAGACCTTGAACATGTCGTCGGCACGGCCACAGAAGGTGTAGCGGCCGTCGGCGTCGCGGACATATTTGTCGCCGGTGCGGGTCCAGGGTCCCTCGAACGTGTGGCGGCTCTTGTGGCGCTGATTCCAGTAGCCCTCACCAGCGGAGGGCGCATCGACCAGGAGCTCGCCGACCTCGCCGTCGGCGACGTTCTGCCCGGCTTCATTGACCAGCCGCACCGCATAGCCCGGCACCGGCTTGCCGGAGGAGCCGTATTTGATGTCGCCGGGCGCGTTCGAGAGAAAGATGTGCAAGAGCTCGGTCGAGCCGACGCCGTCGAGAATATCGACGCCGAAGCGCTTCTTCCAGCTATGGCCGACCGATTCCGGCAGCGCCTCGCCGGCGGAAGTGCAGATGCGCAGCGCCTTGCCGCCGCGCTCGCTCTTCATGGTCTCGTCGTTGAGCATCGCCGCGAACAAGGTCGGCACGCCGTAGAAGATCGAGGGGTTGTAGCGGTTCATCAGATCGAACATGCGCGCCGGCGTCGGCCGCTCGCTGTTGAGGATCACGCTGGCGCCGACCGACATCGGGAAGGTCAGCGCATTGCCGAGCCCATAGGCGAAGAACAGCTTTGCCGCGGAGAGACACACGTCGCTCTCGCGGATGCCGAGCACCTGTTTTGCGTAGGTGTCGGCGGTCGCCTGCAGATTGGAATGGATGTGGCGCACGCCCTTGGGCATGCCGGTCGAGCCCGACGAGTAGAGCCAGAATGCCGGCTCGTCCGGATGCGTCGCGGCTGTGGTGAACTGATCGCTCTCGCCCGCGATCTCTTCCGCGAGCTGCTTATGGCCGTTCTGCTTGGCGCCGGAGACCACGACATGCTCGAGATCGGGCATGCGGCCGACCACGTCCTTGATGACGGGGTAGAGCGCCTCGGAGACGAACAGCACGCGGGCGCGGCAGTCGGCGAGGATGTAGGCGTATTGGTCCGCCGTCAGCAGCGTGTTCAGCGGCACCGGCACGATGCCGGCGCGGATCGCACCCAGGAACACGACCGGAAAGTCGACCGTATCCAGCATGATCATCGCCACGCGCTCCTCGCGGCGGACGCCGAGTCGGCGCAGCATGTTGGCGGCGCGGCAGGTCTGCTGCTGGAGCTCGCCATAGGTGAGCCGCGAGACGGTGTCGTCGAAGGCTAGCTTGTCGCCCCGGCCCTCGGCGACGTTACGGTCGAGCAGCCAGGTCACCGCGTTGTAGGATCCCTCGCTCACGGACTTCTCCCCCGAATTTAGAATTATAATTCATAGAAAGACACCGCAGCGGCTTGCTGTCAATGCTAGCAGGCATTATGTTTCATTAAATTGCGCCGCAGGACAACCTTCAAGAAGACACCTTTTAAAGAAGGCTCATGACCGACAGTCCCGACGCCGAATCCCGCTTCCTCGAACAACTCGGCCAGCGCGTGCGCACCATGCGCGCGTTGCGCGGCATGTCGCGCAAGGTGCTCGCCAAGGTATCAGGAATCTCGGAGCGCTACATCGCGCAGCTCGAAAGCGGCAAGGGCAATGTCTCGATCGTGCTGCTGCGCCGCGTCTCCGACGCGATGGGCGCGCATCTCGAAGACCTGCTACCCAGCGCCGATCCGACGCCGGACTGGCAGATGTTTCGCGATCTCCTGCGCAAGGCGACGCCGGCGCAGATCGCGCAGGCGAAAGATTTGCTCGCAGGCGGCAGCGCAACCGCGCCGCGCCGCGCGCCGTTCTGCGGCATCGCGCTGATCGGCCTGCGCGGCGCCGGCAAGTCGACGCTCGGACGGATGCTGGCGAAGAAGGTGGGCTGGAGCTTTGTGGAGCTCAACAAGGAGGTCGAGCAGCAGAACGGCCTCTCGGTCGCCGAGATCATCGCGCTGTACGGCCAGGAAGGCTTTCGCCGCATGGAGCAGGCGGCGCTGCAGCAGCTGCTGGCGCGCAACGAGTTGATGGTGCTGGCAACCGGTGGCGGCATCGTCTCCGAGCCGCTGACCTTCGACCAGATCCTGACCTCGTTCTACACGATCTGGCTAAAGGCCGAGCCCGAAGAGCACATGGCCCGCGTCCGCCGCCAGGGCGATCTGCGTCCGATGGCGGATGATCGCTCCGCCATGGCCGAGCTGCGCAACATCTTGCTCAGCCGCGAGCCGCTGTATTCGCGCGCGACGGCGGTGGTGGATACGGCGGGGCTTTCCGTCGATGCGGCCGCAGCACGGCTGATCGATGCGGTGCGGCCGGTGCTGCAAAACGAAGCCCGCAGCTTCGGCCTGCGGAGCGTGGCGCTGTAGAAATGACCTCCACCGACGTCACCACCTCCATGTTCGAGCGGATCGGCGGCAGCGCCACCATCGACCTTCTTGTCGACCGCTTCTACGAGCGCATGGACACGCTGCCGGAGGCGGCAATCATCCGCGCCATGCATGCGGACGATCTCGGCCTGATCAGGGACGTCTTGAAGCGTTATCTCACCGAATGGACCGGCGGGCCGCGCCTCTACACCCCCGAGAAGGGGCACCCGCGGTTGCGTCAGCGCCACATCGGCTTTGCCATCGGCGATGCCGAGCGCGATGCGTGGATGCTCTGCATGCGCGGCGCGATGGAGGAGACGGTGACCGACGCCGCCGCGCGGCAGGACCTCGACAAGGCGCTGTCCGGCCTCGCCGACTGGATGCGCAACCGGTAGTGAGACGGAAGGTCAGCGCCTCGACGCAAGTCGAGAACACGCAACGTCCTCGCGCAAAGTCCGTGTATCGCGTGATTTGAGTTCCGTGCAAATCGCCTGCTAAGCTGGCGCCATGACCGACATGCTCCCCGATACGATCCGCCGCCTCTACACCGATCCCGGCGAGTACATCGACAGCGATCATCCTGCCGTGCAGCGATTTGCCGAAGGCGCCGTGCGCGCGGATGCGAGCGCGCGCGACAAGGCGAGCGTGCTCTACAAGGCGGTGCGCGACGGCATCCGCTATAATCCTTACGTCAGCATGCGCGTCGCCGAGACCTTTCGCGCCTCAAGCGTGCTCGCCGCGGGCCAGGGCTATTGCGTTGGAAAGGCCGCGCTCTATGCCGCTGCCTGCCGCGTCCATGGCATTCCCGCACGGGTCGGCTTCGCGGACGTCAAGAACCATCTCACCACCGAGAAGCTGCGGGCGAGCATGGGCACGGACATCTTCACCTGGCATGGCTTTACGGAGGTGCATGTCGACGGCGCCTGGCGCAAGGCGACGCCCACGTTCAACGATACGCTCTGCGCCAAGGTCGGCGTGGCGCCGCTCGATTTCGACGGTCACACCGATGCGCTGCTGCATCCCTTCGACGGCGAGGGCCGCGCCTACATGCAATATGTCAACGATCGCGGCACCTACCACGACGTGCCGGCGAAATTCCTGATGCGCGAGATGGCGCGGGACTACGCCAACATGCAGGGCGAGGACCTCTCGGGCCGCGACATGGAGCGCGAGGCGGAAGGACGGTAGCACACGATGGACGCGCCTCCTGATGTCATCCGTCGACCGGCCACCCGACGCCTTGCGCACCTGGTCTCCAGCATCTCGTTCTACCGCGAGCGCGGCCTCGGCCTAACCGCCTTCCGGCACGCCGCGCCGCTTGCGCTGCCTCTGCTGGTGAATTTGGGAACACCCTTCCACATTGCGCTCGGACAGCAACCGGATCGTGCCGATGCCCGGCCGAGTTTCGCGGCGGGTCTCTTTCCCGGACCGGTCGTGATCGAATCCGACGGCCGCGCCGAATGCGTCCAGATCGATTTCACGCCGCTCGGGGCGTATCGCTTCTTTGGCGGAGCCGTGCCTGACCTGACCGCACGCGTGGTCGGCCTCGACGATATTCTCGGACGGGACGGCGAGGATCTCCGGGCCAGGGTGGCCGAGGCCGCCGGCTGGCAGCGACGATTCGCGATTGTGGAAGAATTCGTATTTCGCCGCGCCGTACATGAACCCTCGCCGGCTGTCGCTTTCGCCCTGGAGACGCTCTGGCGAGACGCAGGGGCGGTCAGGATCGCCGATATCGCCTCCGACATCGGCTGGAGCCGCAAGCATCTCACGCGCCGCTTCCACAATGAGATCGGCGTTCCGCCGAAGACGCTGGCCCAGATGCTGCGCTTTCATCGGGCCTGCGCGCTGGCCCGGACAGATGGCACAGGCGGCTGGGCCGCGATTGCAGCAGACGCCGGCTATGCGGACCAGGCGCATCTTGCACGCGATTTCCGGATATTCAGCGGCGAGACGCCGACCGGGTGGGCGGCGCGGCTCGATGTCGTCGATCCACGCCTGATGCGCGACGGCGGGGGCTAGCGCCGGGCGCGCGAGACGCGAACAAGTCCCATTTGTTCAAGCCGGCCGCCGTGATCCGAACTAGGGTCGGCTTCGCGGGTTGTCGGGACCTGCTCCGCTTCCCGCACCGAACGTCTTGCACCGAATTTGGAGAGTTTCATGAATCAGCCGAACGGCTACGAAGCGCCGCGTCTCTATCACACCATGCGCTGCAAGGATGCGGAGGCGATGATCGGATGGATGAAGGACGTTCTCGGCTTCGCCGAACGCGTGGTGTACCGCAAGGATGGCACGGTCGTTCACGCCGAACTGGCGTTCGGATCGTCGATCCTCATGCTGGGCGCCCATCGCGACGACGCCTATGCGAAACAGGTCGGTGACATCGGCGGCCGGCGGACGGACGCCGTCTATCTGGCCGTCGATGATCCCGACGCGCTTTATGCGAAGATGAAAGCCGCAGGCGCGCAGATCGAGATGGAGCCCTACACGACCGATTACGGCAGCCGCGATTTCGCGGCGCGCGATCCGGAGGGCGGCCTCTGGAGCTTTGGCACCTATTGGCCCAAGGTCGGCGAACAACCGCTGCCGGCATAGCGGAAACGCAGCTACAGCAGTCGCGACTGCACCGCCTCCGCGCCGTTCCGCAACAACGGCAGAAAACGATCGATCAATTCCTGCGCCGGCACGCGATCGACATGGGCGCCCATGTTGATGGCGGCGACGATCACGCCGTCATAGCGGCGGACGGGGACCGAGATCGAGCGGAAATGCGGCTCGGCCTCGCGGTCGACCAGGGAATAGCCTTGCGCGCGGTCGGCGGCGATGCGCGCGAGCAGCGCCTTCGCATCCGTCATCGTCTGCGGCGTCAGTGCCTCCCGCGTCATCGCCGTCAGGCGCGCGGCAAGCTCAGCATCGTCGAGCTGGCCGAGCATGGCGCGGCCGACCGAGGTGCAGAAGGACGGCAGGCGGTAGCCGATCTCCAGCCCGCCCGAGAACACCCGCGCCGGGCTGCCACGGGCAATGAAAACGACGTCATCGCCGTCGAGCACCGCTAGCGAAGAGATTTCGTTCGCTGCGGTCGCAACGCCATCGAGCACGGGCTGCAGCACCGCGACGAGCTGGTTGGAGCGCAGGTAAGACGCCGCCAGCGTCAGCACGTGCGGCGTCAGCGAGAACAACTTGCCGTCGCCGCTGACAAAACCGCCGCGCTGGAGCGTGAACAGCATGCGCCGCGCGGTGGCGCGCGGCAGATCGGCGGCGCGGGCGAGATCGCTCAGTGTCATCGGACCGGCGTTCGTGCCGAAACATTGCAGCAGGCGCAGGCCGCGATCGAGGGCTTCGACGAAATCCGTCACGCGCTCGTCCGTGTCACTTCGCTTCAGCTTGGGCATGGGTGAGGGATAATCCTGCAAAATAGTGCTTGCCGCTGATCCAAGGCATGTCATAATTCGCCCATTCGTTCAATAGGCGAACAATCGCCACTCCACAAGGATGCACACGCCATGATGAGCCAGGAGCAGAACGACCTGATCACCCGCACCGGGCCGAAGGATCCGTGCGGAAAGCTGATGCGGAGCTATTGGCAGCCGGCGGCGCTGGTGGATGAGCTCGAAGGCTCGCGGCCGATCCGTGCCGTCAGACTGCTCGGCGAGAACCTCGTTCTGTTTCGCGACGAGACGGGACGCTACGGCCTGATGGATCGCCACTGCGCCCATCGCGGCGCCGACCTCGCCTTCGGGCGGCTGGAACATGGCGGCCTGCGCTGCGCCTTCCATGGCTGGCTGTTCGACGCCACCGGCCAGTGCATCGAGACGCCTGCCGAGCCGAAGGATTCAAAGCTCTGCCAGAACATCCGGCAGCGTTCGTATCCGGTGGTGGAGAAGAGCGGCATCCTCTGGGCGTATCTTGGCGAAGGCGAACCGCCGGCCTTCCCCGAGCTCGACTGCTTCGTCGCACCTGATACCCACACGTTCGCGTTCAAGGGCCACATGGCCTGCAACTGGCTGCAGGCGCTCGAGGTCGGCATCGATCCCGCGCACGCTTCCTATCTGCACCGCTTCTTCGAAGACGAGGACACCTCCACCGCCTATGGCAAGCAATTCCGCGGCGCTTCAGCCGGCTCCGATCTGCCGATGACGAAGATCCTGCGCGAATACGACCGGCCGATCATCAATGTCGAGCACACCGAATACGGCCTGCGGCTGATCGCGCTGCGCGAGATCGACGAGGAGCGCACCCATGTGCGCGTTACCAACCAGCTGTTTCCGCATGGCTTCATCATCCCCATGAGCACGGAGATGACGATCACGCAGTGGCACGTCCCGGTCGACGACGAGAACTGCTACTGGTACGCGATCTTCACCAGCTATGCGAACCCGGTCGACAAGAAGAAGATGCGCGAACAGCGGCTCGAGCTCTACGAATTGCCCGACTACAAGTCGCGCAAGAACAGAGCCAACGATTACGGCTTCGATCCGCACGAGCAGCAGACCGCGACCTATACCGGCATGGGCACCGACATCAACGTCCACGACCAATGGGCGGTGGAATCGATGGGCGCGATCCAGGACCGCACCAAGGAGCATCTCGGCTCGAGCGACAAGGCGATTGTGCAGTACCGCCGCCTGCTGCGGCAGGAGATTGAGAAGGTCGGCGGCGGCGAGAAGCCGATGTTGTTTTTGGACGAGGCCAATGCGCGCAGCATCCAGGGACCGGCGACCATGGACGGCATCGGGCCGACGCGGGGCTGGGAGACCTACTGGATGGAAGTCGACGTCAAGCGCCGCCGCGGCGCGCCCTGGACCGCGCCCGTGCCGAAGGAGATCGCCGACAACGTGCACAAGCTGACGGCGGCGGAGTAGTCTGTAGCACCGTCATTCCGGGGCGATGCGCCAGCATCGAACTATCGTGCGCAATTGCGCACCTGAGAGTCTCGAGTTTCCGGTTCTCGCTTCGCGAGCCCCGGAAATGACAGGTAGCAAGGGAGCAACCAAAGTGACTTTCGTCGCGCGTCATGCGCTGTGGTCGGATGAGCAGAAGGACGCCGCGGCGCGCATGCGCCGTCTCGTCGAGGACAAGAACCTCGAAGTCATCCGCCTCGCCTTCCCCGACCAGCACGGCATCCTGCGCGGCAAGACCATCATCGCCTCGGAGGCGATCGCGTCGCTGGAAAGCGGCTGTTCGATCACCACCACCATGCTCGCCAAGGACACCTCGCACCGCACGGTGTTTCCGGTGTTCACCGCGGGCGGCGGCTTCGGCATGAGGGAGATGGAGGGCGCGGCCGACGTGCTGATGGTCGCAGATCCCACGACGTTTCGCATCCTGCCGTGGGCGCCGGCGACGGGCTGGGTGCTGTGCGATCTCTATTTTGGCGACGGCCGCCCGGTGCCGTTCGCGACGCGCTCGCTCTATCGCAAGGTGCTCGACGAGCTCGCCAGTCGCGGCCACGATTTCGTCGCGGGGCTCGAGGTCGAATTCCACATCTTCAAGCTCGACGACGCGCATATGCGGCCCGAGGACGCCGGCCAGCCCGGCACGCCGCCGCCGGTCAGCCTGCTCAGCCACGGCTATCAATATCTGACCGAGCAACGCTTCGATCAGATGGAGCCGGTGCTGGAGATTCTGCGCCGCGACATCGTCGCGCTCGGGCTGCCGCTGCGTTCGGTCGAGGTCGAGTTCGGGCCGAGCCAGTGCGAATTCACCTTCGCGCCGCGGAAGGGGCTGGAGCCCGCCGACAACATGGTGCTGTTCCGGAGCGCCGTGAAGCAGATCGCGCGCCGCCATGGCTATCACGCCACCTTCATGTGCCGCCCGAAGCTGCCGAACGTGTTCGCGAGCGGCTGGCACCTGCATCAGTCGATCGTGTCGCGCGCTACGGCTGAGAACCAGTTCATGGTCAAGGACGGCACCGAGCCGCTCAGCGCGTTCGGCAGGGCCTGGCTCGCCGGCCTGCTCGACCATGCCCGCGCCTCGACATTGTTCACCACGCCGACCATCAACGGCTACAAACGCTACCGCTCCTATTCGCTGGCGCCGGACCGCGCGATCTGGGGCCGCGACAATCGCGGCGTGATGATCCGCGTGCTCGGCGGCGCCAACGATGCCGCCACGCGCCTGGAGAACCGCATCGGCGAGCCCGCCGCCAATCCCTATCTCTACATGGCCTCGCAGATTCTCTCCGGGCTCGACGGCGTCGATCGCAAGCTCGATCCCGGCCCGTCCGCCGACACGCCCTACGAAACCAAGGCGCCGCTGCTGCCGAAATCGCTGAGGGATGCGGTCAGTGCGCTCAAGGACGATCCCTTCTTCCGCGAGAAGCTCGGGGCCGAATTCGTCGATTATTACACCCACATCAAGAACGCCGAGATCGACCGCTTCCTGTCTGAAGTGACCGACTGGGAGCACCGCGAATATTTCGAGGTGTTTTGATACCCGACGCTTCCCGAGGGCATAGAGAGCGCTGCCCCCTCACGCCCCTGTGAAGCGACTTCGTCGCCCCCTGTTCCGACGACATCCTGGCACATCCGACGAAGCCGTTTTCCGGCGCCTCGAAAAACGCCCGAAAGACGCAGGGTCTACGATCATGGCCGTGATCAACAGTGGAGTTCGATCATGTTTGCTCAATTGTTCAGCCTGATTTATCGCTTGTCTTGCCGGGCGACGCTGATCGAAATCGGCACACACCGGCTCGCGCGCTAGCGCTCCCCGGCGGGAATTTAGGGTGAGCTGGATTGGCCAGTTAGCGGTGATGACGATGCCCCTCTGTCGCGACCCGCGTGGTCCGCGAGTTGCAGCGCCACCGGTTTATTGGGCCACGGACCTTGGTTCAGGCAACCCACCCCTCGCGAAGAGACTCACCAGCGGTAGCCGAGCGTAGCGATGACGGTCAGCGGGGCTCCGCGGTAGCAATATCCGACCTGGCACGTCGTGTAGTGCAGATTGAACAGGTTCTTGGCGTTGACCTGGAATGTGAGCCCCTTCAGCTCCCTTGCCGCCTGGCCGAAATCATATTTCAGCGCCGCGTCGACCAGGGTCACCGAGCTGTTCTTGAACGTGTTGAGATCGTCGCCATAGTTCGAGGACATGTAACGCGCGCCGGCGCCGAGGCTCAGTCCTGCGAACGGGCCTGCCAGCGGCATGGCATAGTTCGCCCACAGCGTCGCGGTGTGCGGCGGATTGCCCGACGGAAACTTGCCGATCAACGCGCTGTCTCCGGCCTGCTTGGTGACCATGTCGAGATAGGTATAGGACGCGGTGATGTCGAAACCGCCGCCGAGGCTCGCGAGCCCCTGCAATTCGAAGCCGCGGCTTTGGATTTCGCCGCGCTGGACCGTGATGCCCGTTCCCGTCGTCACGAGGCCGCCGGTCTGGATCAGGTCGAACAATGCAGCGGTGATGAAGCTCCGCGTCCCCGGCGGCTGATACTTGATGCCGATCTCGGTCTGCTCGCCGGTGGTCGGCTTGAAAAAGGCACCTGAGGGATCGACGCCGAGATTGGGAAAGAACGAGGTCGAATAGGCGACGTAGGGCGCAACGCCGGAATCGAACACATAGGTCAGTCCGGCGCGCCCGCTATAGGCCTGGTCGGACTGCGTCTGCCTTGTCACCGCGAACAGATCCTCGCCGGTGGTGCTGACCCAGTCGCTGCGGCCGCTCAGCGTCAGGATCCAATGGTCGAGCCTGGCCTGATCCTGGATGTACACGCCGGACTGGGTCTGCCGCTGCCGCGTCGAGGTCGAGATCGCGGGATCGGGAATCGATTCCGGCACATAGGCCGGCGCGGCCAGATTGAGGTCGGAGACGCCGAAGCCGAAGCCCTGCTTGTCGTTGAATTTCGACGCGGTGTAGTCGGTGCCGACCAACAGCGTGTGCTGCACGGGACCGGTCGAGAGTTTTGCTTCGACCTGGTTGTCCATGATGGCCGATTGCAGGGTGTCGTGGACATAGCCGGTATAGCGCGAGACGACGTTGTTCACGGGAGCGCCGAGAAAGCCGACATAGCGAGTGACCGCGTCGACGTCGACATAGCGGAATTTCTGACGGACGGTCACGGCATTGTTGAACGCATGCTCGAACAAATAGCCGACGCGTCCCTGCTCCTGATCGAGCGAGTTGTAGGAGGGGCTGCCCGTGAAGATGTCCGTCGCGGTCCCTGTGCCCGAAGAATAGGTGAACATGGACCCCGGCGTCTTCGATTTCTGGTAAGCGCCGAGAATCGTCAGGGTCGTCGACTGATCCGGTTTCCAGGTGACGGCCGGAGCGACATAGGTGCGATTGTCCTTGCCGCCGGGCACGAACACGTCGGCGTCGCGCACCACGCCGGTCAGCCGATACGAGAACTGGCCGTTGGGATCGATCGGCCCCGAAAAATCGAAATTGCCCTGCGCACGCTCGCGGTCGCCGAACAGCGTCTGCACCTCGTGGAACGGCTGGCTGGTCGGCAGCTTGCTCTGCAGGTCGATCAGTCCGCCGGGCGAGCCGAGGCCGTAGAGGGCCGAGCTCGGCCCGCGCACCACGGTGATGCTGTCGGCGCCATAGGGTTCGGTCTTGAACACGCTGAGACCGGCGCCGACGAGACGCAAGCCGTCGAGATAAATGCCGTTGTACGTGATGTCGAAGCCGCGGATCGAGATGGCGTCGAAGCGCGGATCGTAGCCGGACGCATCGATGCGGACGCCCGGTTGATAGCCGACCGCCTCCGTCAGCGTCTGCACGGCGCGGTCGTTGAGCTCCTTGCGGGTCACGACGGAAATCGACTGCGGCGTCTCCAGCAACGGGGTGTTCGTCTTCGTGCCGGCCGAGCTGCCGCTTGCGACATAGCTGCGCTCGCTCGACGCGTTGCCGCTGCTGTCACCAGCCTCGCGCGTGTTTCCGGCTTGCGCGCCCTCGGAACTGCGCCGCGACGCGACGCGGCCACGCTGCGATTGTGAGGCGCGCTGGGCAGACTGGGCGCGCGGACGCGCCTGGTTCGGTGCCTCCACCGTGACGGGAGGCAATGTCGCCGCCGTCGACGTCGAATTGGTCCCGGAGGTCTGTGCCGCCGAGGGCGTCGCGTGAAGGACTATTCCCAAACCGGCCGCGCCGAGACCAGTTCTCACCATTCGTTCCCAGCCGGGCGTTTGCCCGTCATTCCGCGTCATCATCGTCCCCGAGTTCCGTGTTCGAACCCGGGTGTAACCAGATCGGGACGTGCGCCGCCTTTGCGCGCGCGCAAATCACCTTTGATCGCGCTTGGAGGCTTTCAAGTTCGGTGCAGTTCAGTGCAAAATTACTGGCAGCCACTCGGCGAGTGGCCGAAGCGCCTGCGGAACGCGGTGGCGAAATTCGCGGGATGCGCGTAGCCGACGCGATAGGCCGCCTCGGTGACCGACAACCGCTGATGAATCAGCAGCTCGCGTGCGGCATCAAGCCGCTGGCGCCGCAAATAGTCGATCGCGCTCTCGCCATACGCCATCTGGAATTTCTGGTTGAAGGAGCGGCGGCTCAGCCCCGCGTTCCGCGCCAGCTCGTCGATGCTCCAGGGATGGGCGAGATCGGCATCCATCCGCTGCTTGACCGATTGCAGGCGTGTGCGCTGGAGATCGGCGGCGGGATCAACCGCGATCCGGCCGCGCTCGCCGAACAAGGCGTGGACCACGATCTCGGCGGCGTGCGCCGACAGCAACAACTGCGCGGCGCTTCCGCCGACCGGCGGCGAGAACATTTCCGCCGCAACGGCCTGCACGCGCGCCGACACCGTCAGCGATACCGTGGCCGCGCCCGCGGCGTCATCCCTGAACAGCGCGCGAAACGCGTCGCCAAGTCCGAGCTCGTCGATGGAGGCCTGCGGGAGCGCCAGGCCGATCGCAGGACGCTCGTCACACCGAACCGAATGTCCCGCAGCGACGGCTTCGCGCACGGCAATGGCCGTCATCTGCCTTTCCCCGGCTGCGCGCGTCAGAATGCCGCGGCTTGCGCTCTCGTCGAACGCGACGGAAATGAACAGGCCCGGCGCGACAATCGCGGGCCCGTCGAGACCGGCGCGAAACTCACCTCTGACGAACACGCAGCCCGGGAAATCCAGCCATTGAGCGGAAGACCCTCGCTGTGCGGCACCGATGACGTCGTCTTGAGGCCGTCCGACAATGTGATCGTAAAAGTCCCGCATCGCATCCGCTTACGCGGCGACATTGACGGCCCGCGGCGGCGTACTCAAGACCTCTGCGCTCAGTTTGGAGAGCTTCGAAACTGGCGCGCTCAGATGCCCAGATATTTGTGCTGGAGATCCGGCTCGGCCATCAGCTCGTCGGATGTGCCGCTCCACACCGTCTTGCCGCGCTCGATGATGAAGTGACGATCGCAGATGCGAGCGAGATGGTCGACGTTCTTGTCGACGACCAGGATCGACTGTCCGCGGCTCTTGAGCAGCGACAGGCAGTGCCAGATTTCCTCGCGGATCAGCGGCGCGAGGCCCTCGGTCGCTTCGTCCAGAATCAGAAGCTTCGGATTGGTCATCAGCGCGCGGCCGATCGCGAGCATCTGCTGCTCGCCGCCGGAGAGTTGGTTGCCCATGTTGGCGGCACGCTCGGCGAGGCGCGGGAACAGCACGTAGATCGCCGCCAGCGTCCAGGGATTGGAGCTGCCGAAGCGATCGGCCGCGGCCGCCACGAGATTTTCGCGCACGGTGAGGTTCGGGAAGATCTGGCGTCCCTCGGGAACGAGACCGACGCCGAGTTTTGCAATCCTGTAGGACGGCAGCTGCCGTACTTCAGTGCCCGCAAACCGGATCGCGCCGGCGCGCGCCGGCGTCAGGCCCATGATGGAACGGATCGTGGTGGTCTTGCCCATGCCGTTGCGGCCCATCAGCGAGACCATCTCGCCCGGCTTGATCGACAGCGACAGGCCGAACAGCACCTGGGAGAGGCCGTAGCAGGTCTCGATGCCGTCGACGTCGAGCAGCGTGTCAGCCATGATGCGTCACCACATGCTGGTCGCCGAGATAGGCGCGCTTGACGTCTTCATTGGCCCGGATCGCGGCGGGATCGCCGGAGGCGATGACGCGGCCATAGACCAGCACCGAGATGCGGTCGGCCAGCGCGAACACCGCCGGCATGTCGTGCTCGACCAGCACGATCGAGACCTCTTTCCGCAGCTCCTGCAGCAGCTTCACCATGCCCTGGGATTCCGTGACGCCGAGGCCGGCCATCGGCTCGTCGAGCAGCAGCAGTTTCGGCTTGCTGGCGAGCGCGACCGCAAGCTCGATCTGGCGTCGCTCGCCATGGCTGAGCTTGGAGACCAGGACATCGGCGCGATGAGCGAGACCGACGCGATCGAGCGCGGCATGGGCGGCATCGCGCAGACCCTTCTCCTTGCGCGCATCGGCGAAAAAGCGGAACGAGGTGCCGGCATGCGCCTGCGCCGCCAGCGCGACATTGTCGGCAGCGGTGAAATCGAGCAGCAGCGAGGTGATCTGGAATGAACGGGCAAGGCCCAGCGCACAGCGGCGATAGGCCGGCAAGTAGGTGATGTCGCGCCCCGCCAGCGAGACGCTGCCGGAATGCGGCTCCAGATGCCCGGTGAGCTGGCTGATCAGCGTGGTCTTGCCGGCACCGTTCGGGCCGATGATGGCGTGCAGCTCGCCCGCCGCGACATCGAGCGAGACGTTGTCGGTGGCGATGATGCCGCCGAAGCGGCGCACAAGCTTCTCGACGCGGAGCAGGGGTTCAGCCACGGCCAGCCCTCCCGAGCAGGCCCATGATGCCGCCGCGGCCGAACAGCACGATCAGCAGTAGCAGCGGGCCCATGATCAGCGCCCAATATTCGGTGATCTGCGACAGGAACTCTTCGAGCAGCAGGAACACCACCGCGCCCATGATCGGGCCGAACAGCGTGCCCATGCCGCCCAGGATCACCATCACCATGAGGTCACCGGAGCGGGTCCAGTACATCACGGCCGGGCTGACGAAATCGGTGTTGTTGGCGAGCAGCGCGCCGGCGAGCCCGCACATGGTCCCTGAGATGACGAAGCAGACGAGCTTGTAGCGCTTGGCGGGAAAGCCGATCGCCTGCATGCGCTGCTCGTTGGAGCGCAGGCCCTGGACGACGAGGCCGAAGCGCGAATTGACGATGCGCCAGATCAGGAAGACGACGCCGAGCAGGCAGGCGAGGCAGAGATAGTAGAACTGCGTGCGGTTCGAGAGGTTGATCAACCCGGAGAAGTCGCTGCGCTTGTAGACGGTGAGGCCGTCATCGCCGCCGTAACGCGCAAGGCCTGAGGCGACGTAATAGGCCATTTGCGCGAAGGCCAGCGTGATCATGATGAAATAGACGCCGCGGGTGCGCAAAGAGAGCGCGCCGATCACCAGCGCATAGATGGCGGAGGCCGCCAGCGCGACCGGAAACTGGATGAAGCCGGACCCTACGCCTTCCTGCGCGAGCATGCCGACCGCGTAGCCGCCGATGCCGAGATAGGCGGCGTGGCCGAAGCTCATCATGCCGCCAAAACCCATGATGAGGTTGAGGCTCGCGGCCGCCAGCGCCAGGATGATGATGCGGGTGAACAGCGTCAGGATGAAGATGTTGCCGCTAAGCTGCGAATACAGCGGCAGCAGCACGAGGCCCGCCAGCATCAGGGCCGTGACGGCCTTGCTCGCAGTCAAACTCTTCATCGGCGATTGGCCGGAAACAGCCCCTCCGGCCGCACCACCAGCACGATCGCCATCAGGAGATAGATCAGCATGGAGGACAGCGCGGGCGCGGCGGTGGAGGCGGCGGCGCCGCTCAAGATCTGCCGGAGCAGATTGGGCAGGAAGGCGCGGCCGAGCGTGTCGATCATGCCGACGAAGATCGCGGCGAGGAACGCGCCGCGGATCGAGCCGATGCCGCCGATCACGATGATGACGAAGGCGAGGATCAGGATGTTCTCGCCCATGCCGATCTGCACGGTGAGGATCGGCGCCTGCATCAGCCCGGCCAATCCGGCGAGCGCCGCACCAAGGCCGAACACCAGGGTGTAGAGCAGCTTGATGTTGATGCCGAGCGCACCGATCATCTCGCGGTTGGAGGCCCCTGCCCGGATCAGCATGCCGATGCGGGTGCGCATCACGCCGAGATAGAGCAAGAGCGCCACCAGCAGTGCCACGACGATGATGGCGAGGCGATAGGCGGGATAGTGAATGCCGGGCAGGATCGGCACCGGCACCGTGAGCCAGGCCGGCAGCGGCAGCGCGAGGCCCGCCGGGCCCCAGATCAGCCGCACGGCTTCGTTGAAGAACAGGATCAGGCCGAAGGTTGCGAGCACATGGTCGAGATGGTCGCGGCCATAGAGATGCCGCAGCGCGCTCATCTCGAGCACGATGCCGAGCACCAGCGTCGCGCCCAGCGCCAGCAGCGCGCCGAGCAGGAAGCTGCCGGTCCACGCCGCGAAGGTCGCGGCGAAATAGGCGCCCATCATGTAGAGCGAGCCGTGCGCGAGGTTGACGAGATCCATGATCCCGAACACCAGCGTCAGGCCGGCGGCGAGCAGGAACAGCAGCAGGCCGAACTGCAATCCGTTCAGGAACTGTTCGACGACGAGCAGCATCAGGACTCTTTCAGGCGCATACGGACGCGCGCCGATGTTCGAACACAGTCGCCATCAGTGAAAGAGCTCCCCCCGCCTCATCAAGGCGGAAAAATGGGTAATGGCAGTATCGTTCCGAGGCAAGAGCGATTCGACACCAAACATGCACTTTGTTGCATGCCGATGCATGCGATCAGAATGACCTTGCAAAATGACCTTGCAAGAAGGCTGCCGCGCCGGGCTGGGGCAACCTGCCGCACGTCGTCATGCCCAGGCTTGTCCCGGCCATGACGACCTCTGTCGCATGAATGCGATCACCCTCCCCCGTTGCCGGAGGAGGGTGCCGCAATCTGTCGGATCCCTGGATGCGTCTAGTGCGACGTCATCTGCTGGGGGAGGTCATCCGGTTCGGCGAGCACGCTGTTGGCCGTCGAGGCCTCCAGCGCCGCCATCCGGAACAGATAGGCGAGCGTCGCCAATCCGGTGTCTTCCGCCATTTGCGCCAGTTCCAGCGCAATGTCGGACATGTAGCCGAGAGTCTCGTCCCTGGTCTGCGCCATGATCTGGCTGTCCCGCATCATGTTCGACATCTCAGGCACTCTTTCGTTGCGCGGCTGCAGCGCCGCAAAGGTTGGCACGGGCGACGGCGTCCAGATGCGGGCCGTCCTGGCGCACGACCGAAGCCATGCCGATACGATCGTGCAGGGCGTCGACCGTCTCGCGACGAATATCGATGGTGGCCGCCATGGTCCATGCGTTCTCCACCAGCGCCGGCAGGCCAAGCGGGGTCACCACGAAGCCGGCCTCGTGGAAGCGCGGCAGCCACCAGGTTTCCATGATCGCGCTGACCTGCGCGATTCCTTGCGCGAGGCAGAACTCCTGCACCGCGGCCATCAGTTGCAGATTGAGCGCGCCATCGCGGCGATCGCGCACGACGAAATAACGCGACCATTCCCAGATCAGCGGATCCGCAGGGCAGCCGCGAACCGACGCCAGATGCGGGAACACTTCGCTCATCATCGAGGGCTTGGTGGTGGGATAGAGCCGGTGACCACCGATGACCCGCCGTCCCTCCAGCGCGAGCAGATAGACGGTATCCTCGTCGTCGTAGGAATCGATCTCGCGGCAATCCGGCCTGCGCAGCGTCTCCCAGCGCCGCTCCTCGACGAAGACCTCATGACGCAGCCGGAAATGCTGCTCAATCACGTCTTCATAGAGGTGGCGATTTACCGCAGAAATTGCGTGAATCATAAAAACCCCCATTCAGCCTCAATGGGAGCAGAGTCTGCGAAAACAGCCGGGTTCGGTATTGGGAAATTTCCCAGTACGGCGCTCAGGGAGCGATGATCTTGCTCCGAATCGCAAGCGCGACCGCATGCGTGCGATTGACGGCACCAAGCTTGCGCGCGGCGGTTGCAAGATGCTCTTCGGCAGTGCGTTGCGTGATGTGCAGGATCTCGCCGATTTCCCAGGCCGACTTGCCCTGCGAGGCCCAGGAGATCACCTCGCGTTCGCGCGGGGTGAGGCGCGTCGACGGATAAGGCGCCGGCTCGAGCAGTCGGCGAATGTGGTCGAAGCCGTACATCGCCATCAGGTGCAGTGCCGGCTTGCTGCGCGGATTGAGGTCGAGATGAACGCCGCCAAGCGACACCGCGGCTTCATAGCCGGTGAGGCCGTGGATCGGCACGATGAAGCCCCGCGACATCCGAAAGTCGGTGGCGCGGTTCATCACCTCGGCCGCATTCGGCTCGAGGTCGGCATCGTAGGGCGCTTCCGACCATTCGAACGGATTGACCGACCGCCGGCACAGCCGCACCACGGGATCGAAGCGGTCGTAATTGTTCTGTGTGTAGAGGCTGAACCAGCCCGCCGGCCAGCGCTTGGCGAGCACCATCTGTGCAAACCGCTGGTCGGGATTCGGCAATCCCGTCACGATGATGGTTTCGAAACCGAAGCGGCCGAAAGCCGTCTCAAGCGCATTCATCGCGTCCGGAACCTTGGTATAGGCTCCGAGCCCTTCGATGAAGTCGAGCGCCTCGCGGCCATAATCAACGGCATCAACGGCGGACATCGGTACGTTTCCTGACCTTGGCCCTCGCCATATAGCACGTATTTGGGCGCGGCCTCAAATCTGCTGCGACCGTAGTTTCCCGGAGCGCATCCGGCCTGAAGATTTAAACTACTTGTGGCAGAATTGACCTCACGATACACCTCAACGCGTCCGAAGCGGGAAAACCACGATGGAAGACGAGGACATCGCCCTCAACAGCGTGCTCGGCCTGGAATTGAATCGCGTGTTTTTCGCCGTCCGCGAAACGGCAAACAAGCAGAAGATCATCGAGTTCGCGCGCAAGGTGCTGCAAAGCGAGTGTGCGGAGTTGGCCGACAGCGTCTCGCCCGAGGGCCCGGCGAGCTAGAGCGCAGTTGCGGTAAGCGACCCTGCGACAGATCGCGCGCCGCCGCCCTTCCATTTGAGCGCGCTGTCGAAACAATCTGGCCGCGAAGTTACTCTCCTCCCATTTGAGAAGGCGACGAGCCCACGTGCCCCCGGACGCAGCGCCGCGTCTCTTCGACGACGCGCTGCAGAGCCGGGGCCCACCCGTCCGCAACCTCCTCTCTGGCCTTTTGGGTCCTGACTCCGCGCCGGGAACGCGAGAGCGGCTCGCTCTCCACAGCGACGCACTTGCCGCTGGATGACACCGATGCTCTCGTGAGATGATCGCCGCCACGATCCTCTTTCGGATGCCAAGAGCATGATGACGCTGCGCCAGGTTGAAGTGATCCGTGCCGTGATGGTGACGGGTACGATCGGCGGCGCGGCAAAGCTGCTCAACGTCTCCGCGCCGGGGATCAGCCGCCTCGTCAAATACACCGAGCGCTCGCTCGGCATCCGCTTCTTCCAGCGCCAGAACGGACGCTACTTCCCGACGCCGGAAGCCGAGAACATCTTCGAGCAGATCAACGGCGTCTACAAGAAGGTCGACGACCTCTCCGAGATCATCTCCAAGATCGGTCGTGGCGGCCTCTCCGAATTGCGGATCGGCTCGGTGCCCAGCATCTCGCAGGTGATGGTGCCCCGAGCGATCGAGCGCGTCCGGCGCCGCTATCCCGACCTCGGCATCGACATCAACATCCTCAAGCTCGAGGAGGCCATCGACTATCTCATGCTCGGCCGCGGCGAGTGCGTCGCGATGAGCTACCGGCTCGAGCATTCCGCGCTCGACTTCATGCCGCTCGCCTCGGGCGAGCTGTATTGTATCGTGCCGCCGGGCCATGAGCTCGCCGGCCGCAAGCAGGTCTCGGCCGCCGAGATCACCCGCTATCCGCTGATCGGCATCGATCCCAACGACCCTTACGGCCGGATCATGGCCGAGATCTTCGCGCGCCACCGGCTCGACTACAACATCACCATCCGCGCACGCTTCGGCACCACGGTCTGCGCGCTGGTGAAGGCGGGGCTCGGCATCGCCATCATCGACCAGTTCACCGTAGCTCATGGCGGCTATCCCGGGATCGAGCTCCTGAAGATCACCGAGCCGACGCGCTTCGACACCTACATCGCGGTCAAGCGCGGCGCGCCGCTGTCGCTCCATGCCGAGTCTTTCATCGAGGCGCTGCGCGCCGAGATGCGTGCGGTCGAGCCGTCGCGCGGCAACGGCAAGGCCGTGCCGGGCGGTCCCGGCAAGGCCGCACCGGCGCGCGGGCGGAAGAAATAACATGATGTTAGGTTTATCGGATAAAAGGGTAATTGTGTTAGGCAGGGGAAAGGCTATCGTCAGACCGGAAGCCCCTTTGACGCCCCTTGGAATTGCGCGGGGTTCTCCGCTAATGACCGGGACCGAAAGCTCTCAACGAGACGATAGCGAACCATGTCGACGCGCGGATCCGCCGCCAGCAAGAAGCTCCTCACCGGCCTGATCGGCGCGCCGATCGCGTCTTCCGCGTCGCCCGCCATGCATGAACGTGCCGCCGAGGCGCTCGGCCTGCGCGGGCACTATCAGCTCATCGAGGTCGCCGGCGCCGATGCGGCCGGCCTTCGCATGATGCTGGAAGGCGTGCGGCGGCTCGGCTTTGCCGGGGTCAACGTCACCTTTCCCTACAAGGAAGCGGTGGCCCCGCTGCTCGACGAGCTGGCGCCAACTGCGGCGACCATGGCCGCGGTCAACACCGTCGTCGTCAGGGATAACAGGCTGATCGGCCACAACACTGACACGACCGGCTTTGCGCGTGCCGTCGCACCGCTGCTGGCGCGCACTGGAAACGCGGTGGCCGTGATCGGCACCGGCGGCGTCGGCAAGGCGATCGCCTTTGCGCTGGCGAACCTGAAAGTGGCTGACCTCCGCATCTTCGACAGCGAGCCGGCGCGAGCGGAAAAACTTGCGACGCTGCTGGCCCCGCACGGTGGTGCGCGGGTGGCCCGAAGCGTGGAGGACGCACTTGCCGGCGCAACCGGCCTCGTCAACGGCACGCCGGTCGGCATGCTGCCGAACCGGGACACCCCGGTGCCGGCTTCGCTCCTGCGCGAAAACCTGTGGGTCGCCGACGCCGTCTATTCGCCGCTGATCACACCGCTGCTTGCCGCAGCGAGAGAGAAAGGCGCTCGGATCATGACCGGTCGCGAGCTCGCGATCTACCAGGCCGCCGACGCCTTCGAACTGTTCACCGGCCTTGCCCCATCGACCGAAGTCATGGGAGAGGCTTTCGACGCCGTGATGGCTGCGCGCAACGCCGCCTATCAGGCAGCTTGAGGCAAAGCGGCCGGCACAAGGCCGCTTGCAAGATTTGAAACGGGAGGAGAGGACGATGAAATCAACGCTACTGGTGGGCGCGCTGCTGACAGCCCTGACTGCAACGAGCGCCCTTGCCCAGGCGATCAAGCTCGCCGACGTCGCCGAGCTCTCGGGTGGCGGCGCCACCGTCGGCACCAATTGGAAGAACGGCATCGACCTTGCGATCGAGGAGATCAACGCCAAGGGCGGCGTGCTCGGCCGCAAGCTGGAGGTGACCCACGCCGACTCGCAGTCTAACCCGGGCGTGGCGCGCGCCCAGGTGCAGAAGGCCCTCGATGCCGAGCCCTATGTGCTGCTCGGGCCCGGCTATTCCGGCTCGGTGAAGGTGACGGCGCCGCTGGCGGCCGAAGCCGGCATCGCGCAGATCATGGGCGGCGAGGCCGCCGAGCTGACGCAGGCAGGCAACAAGTTTCTGTTCCGCACTTCCTTCGGCCAGCAATCCTCGATGCCGAAGGTCGCAAAATACATCCACGACGACATGAAGGCGAAGACCGTCGCGGTGGTCTGGGTCAACAACGATTTCGGCCGCGGCGGCCGCGACGTCGTCATCAAGGAGCTCGAGCGGCTCGGCTCCAAGGTGGTCGCCGACCTCTCCACTGAAGCCGGGCAGGCCGATTTCGCCGCCGACGTCGGCAAGATCAAGGCCGCCAATCCCGATGCCGTGTTCGTCTATCTCAACGAAGAAGAGAGCGCGCGCATCCTGAAGGAGCTGAAGCGCCAGGGCGTCACCGCGCCGCTGATGGGCGAGACCACGCTGATCGGCCAGAAGGTGATCGAACTCGCGGGCGATGCCGCCAACGGCGCCCGCGGCCATGTCGGCCTCACCACCGATGCGCCAGTCGACCTCGTCAAGCAATTCCGCGAGAAGTTCTCCAAGAAGTACAATTACGTCCCCGATCACAACGGCCTGAAGGGCTATCTCGCCGTCTACATGGTGAAGGCCACCACCGAGAAGATGGGCAAGGTCGACCCGAAGAAGTTCGCCGATACGCTGCACGGTCTCACCATCAAGGCCGCGGACGAGCCGGGCATCCTGATGGACGTCACCTTCAGCGACACCGGCGACATCGATCGCCAGAGCTTTCTGGTCGAGGTGGTCGAAGGCAAGCAGGTCGTGAAGCAGGTGCTGCCGAAGGTGAAGTGATCTTTGCCTCTCCCCGCGAGCGGGGAGATCTTTCTTCTCCCTCTCCCCGTTCTTACGGGGAGAGGGAGCGATAGACCAGAATTCGCGTCGAGTTCACTCGGGCTCAAAGAGAACCCATGTCCAACCTATTCGATCTTCTAGTCGCAGGGCTCGCCACCGGCGCGATCTATGCGCTGGTCGCGGTCGGCTTCACGCTGCTGTGGCAGACCTCGCAGACCATCAACTTCGCGCAAGGCGAGTTCGTGATGCTGCCGGCGTTCCTGATGCTGGCGGCGATGCACGCCGGCGCCCCGTTCTGGCTCGCGATCATCCTCGGCATCCTGCTCTCGATGATCCTGCTCGGGCTCGCCTTCAAGATGCTGCTGGTCGACCCGATGATGCGCCACGGCGTGCTGCCGCTGGCGATTGCGACCATGGCGCTCGCCATCGGCCTCAAGGAAGCCGTCAAGCAGTTCTTCAGCGCGGAGGCCTCGCCCTTCCCCTCGATCGTGCCGACCGGTGACGTCTCCATCTTCGGCCACGCGGTGTCGCTGCAGAGCATCGGCGTGCTCGTCGTCGCCATCCTCACCGTCCTCGGATTGACCACGCTGCTCAACCGCACCTCGCTCGGTCACCAGATGCAGGCGGCAGCACAGAATCCGACCGTGGCGCGCATCATCGGCGTGCCCGTCGAGCGCATGATCCTGCTGACGTTCCTGATCAATGCCTTCCTGGTGGCGCTGGCCTCGCTGCTGATCACGCCGATCTACCTCGCAAAATTCTCCTCCGGCGAGGTGCTGGGCCAGGCTGCCTTCATCGCCGCCATCGTCGGCGGCTTCAACCAGGTGCGCGGCGCGATCGCCGGCGGCCTCCTGATCGGCGTGCTCGACAATCTCGCGGCCGCCTATGTCTCGACGCAGTACCGCGCCGCCGTGCCGATGATCTTCCTGATCGCGGTCATCCTGTTCCGGCCGCAGGGCCTGCTCGGCCGCGCCGAGGAGCGCACGGTATGACCGGCTTCGCCAAGCCCTTGAAGATCGCGCTCGGCCTTGCCGTCATCGCCGGCCTGATCATCATCCCCATGAACTTCAACCGCTACGGCCTGTTCATCCTCAGCCAATGGGCGGTGATGAGCATCGCCGCGATGGGGCTGAACCTCACGCTCGGCTATGCCGGCCAGGTCTCGCTGGCGCAGGGCGCCTTCGTCGGCATCGGCGCTTATGCCGCGGCGATCATGACGACGCATGGCTGGCCGCTGCCCGCCGCGATCCTGGTCGCGATCGTCTTGAGCTTCGCGGTCGGCTGGGTGCTCGGCTATCCCGCGCTGCGCGTGCAGCACCACTATCTCGCCTTCGTCACGCTGGCCTTCTCCACCCTCGCCTTCCTGGTGTTCCGCAACGAGAGCTGGCTCACCGGCGGCATCTACGGCATCTCCAACATCCCGCGTCCCCATATTTTCGGCTTCGCGACCAACAAGCCCCTCCCCTTCTACTATGTCTGCCTCGGCGCGCTCGCGATCGTGTCACTCGCGGTGTGGTGGCTGATCCGCTCGCCCTGGGGCCGCGCCTTCATGGCGCTGCGCGAAAATCCGCTGCGCGCGCAATCGCTCGGCATCGACACGCGGCGCTACACGCTGATGGCATTCGCGATCGGCTCGGCGCTCGGCGGCATCGCCGGCGCGCTCTATGCGCCGCTGACGCAATATATCGACCCCGTTCCCTTCAACCTGTCGCTGTCGCTCGACTTGCTGATGATGGTGATCGTCGGCGGCGCGGGCTTCTATTTCGGCCCGTTCCTCGGCGCGATGATCGCGGTGCTGCTGCCGGAATGGCTGCGCTTCACCGAAGGCTACTATCTGATGCTCTATGCGGTGGCGGTGATGCTGCTGCTGATCTGGTCGCCCACCGGCATCCTGGGCATCCTCGATCGCTATCTCGCCGAACGCCGCACCAAGGCGGCGTCCGCATTGCGCGCCGTCGCAAAATCCCGCCTGGAGACGGCGCAATGAGTGCGGTCCTCGAAGTCACCGACATCAAGAAGAACTTTGGCGGCATCAGCGCCGTCGACGGCGTTTCCTTCGAGGTGCGGGAAGGTGAGATCCTCGGCCTGATCGGGCCGAATGGCTGCGGCAAGTCGACCCTGTTCAACTGCATCCTCGGCCAGCTCACGCCGTCGGGCGGTGAGGTCAAGCTCGACGGCAAGCTCGTCACCGGCCTGCGTCCTGCCGAGCTCAACAAGCTCGGCGTCAGCCGCACCTTCCAGCTGTTGCAGGTGTTTCCGAAGCTCTCGGTGCGCGAGAACCTGATCCTCGCGGGCCAGGAGCACCAGGGCAGCATGGCCTCGCGCCTGGTCGGCCGCTCCGACGCCGGATTGACCGACGCCGCCAACCAGATGATCGGCTTCTTCAAGCTCGACCATCTCGCCGACGAGCCGGCGGGCGGACTCTCCTACGGCCAGCAGAAACTGCTCGATGCCGCCATGGCCTTCATGGGCGGCCCGCGCCTGGTGCTGCTCGACGAGCCCGCCGGCGGCGTCAACCCGTCGATGCTGGCGGACCTCAAGGAAAGACTGGTTGCGATCAACCGCGAGAAGAACGCGACCTTCGTCGTGATCGAGCACAACATGGAGTTCGTGATGTCGCTGTGCTCGCGCGTGATGGTGATGGCGGAAGGCAAGGTGCTGGCGATGGGACGCCCCGGCGAGGTGCGCAAGAACCCCGCCGTGATCGAAGCCTATTTGGGACATTGACCATGAGCGACCCGATCCTCTCGGTTCACAATCTCGTCGGCGGCTACGGCAAGATGACCATCCTGAACGGCACCACATTCGGCGTGCCGCGGGCGACCATCACCACCATCATCGGCCCGAACGGCGCCGGAAAATCCACCGTGTTCAAGGCGATCTTCGGCCTGCTCAAGCTGCGCGAGGGCAAGATCAGCTTCGCCGGCCGCGACGTCACCAATCTGAACCAACGTGCGCTGCTCAATGCCGGCATCTGCTACGTGCCGCAGGGCCGCAACATCTTCCCCGAGCTGTCGGTGCGCCACAACATCGAGCTCGGCGGCGTCGCCGCCGGCAAGGGCCTCGACCTGCCGAAGCGGATCGAGGCAGCGCTCGATCTGTTTCCGGCGCTGCGGCGGAAGTCGACACAGCAGGCCTCGACGCTGTCGGGCGGCGAGCAGAAGCAGCTCGAGATCGCCCGCTCGCTGCTGCTCGAACCCAAGCTGGTCCTGATCGACGAACCCTCGATCGGCCTGTCGCCGCTGATGGTGCAGCAGACCTTCGACATCCTCAAAAGCCTGCGCGACCGCGGCGTCACCATCCTGATGATCGAGCAGAACGCACGCTCGGCGCTGGAGATCTCCGACATCGGCATCGTGCTCGAGCTCGGCCAGACCCGCATGGTCGACGACGCCAGGCGCATCCTGAACGATCCGCGCATCGGCCAGCTCTTCCTGGGCGGCGCCATGGAGGAGAGCGCGGCATGAGCGCGCGAATGCGCATTGCGGTCGCGGGCGCCGGCCTGATCGGCCGCCGCCACATCGAGTTGATCGAGGCGTCGCCGGATTGCGCGCTGGCCGGCATCGCCGATCCCTCGCCCGCCGCGAAGGACTTTGCCTTGGCGCACAATTTGCCCTGCTATCCCGACCATCGCGCGTTGCTGGCACAGGAGAAGCCGGACGGCCTCGTCATCGCCTCGCCCAACAATCTGCATTTGCCGATGGCGCTCGACTGCGCGCAAGCCGGCGTGCCGGCCTTGATCGAGAAGCCGGTGACCGAGACGGTCGCCTCCGCGCAGCGCCTCTGCGCCGCGGTGAGGCGCACCGGCGTTCCGATGCTGGTCGGCCACCACCGGCGGCACAATGCGATCATCAAGTCGGCCCGCGAAACGGTGGCCAGCGGCAGGCTCGGCCAGCTCACCGCCGTGGTCGGGCTGTGGCTGCTGAAGAAGCCCGACGACTATTTCGAAATGGCCTGGCGGCGTGAGGCGGGCGGCGGGCCTCTGCTGATCAACCTTATCCACGATATCGACAATCTCCGCTTCATCTGCGGCGAGATCGTCGAGGTGCAGGCGCTGACGTCGAACAAGGCGCGCGGCTTCGCGGTCGAGGACACCGCCGCCCTGCTCTTGCGCTTTGCCAATGGTGCACTCGGAACCGTGACGGTGTCGGACGCGACGCCGGCGCCGTGGAGCTGGGAGCTGACCGCGGGCGAGAATGCGGCCTATCCCAAGCAGGACCAGCCCTGTTACGTCTTCGCCGGCACCAACGGTTCGCTGTCGGTGCCGACCATGGAGCTGTGGTCGTATCGACAAGATCCCGGCTGGCACGCGCCGCTGGTTCGCGAGCCCGTCGCACTCTCGGCTTACGATCCGCTCGTCGAGCAGCTCCGGCATTTCCAGGCCGTGATCGCCGGCCGCGAGCAGCCGCTGATCTCGGTCGAGGACGCCATGGGCACGCTCGCCGTCGTCGAGGCCGTCAGCGAAGCGGCGCGCACCGGACAAAAGATCTCGCCAAGCCGGATCATGGAGCAGGCAGCATGAACAAACGCTCGATCGCCACCGTCTCCCTCTCCGGCGCTCTCGACGAGAAGCTCCGCGCCATCGCGGCCGCGGGCTTCGACGCGGTCGAGATTTTCGAGAACGACCTGCTGTCGTTCGGCGCCGGCCCGCGCGACATCGCAAAACTCTGCAAGGATCTCAATCTCGAGATCTGCGCGTTCCAGCCGTTCCGCGATTTCGAGGGCATGCCCGAACCGCAGCGGGCGCGCAATTTTGCCCGTGCGGAGCGCAAGTTCGATCTGATGCAGGAGCTCGGCACGGATCTGCTGCTGATCTGCTCCAACGTCTCGCCCGCCTCGCTTGGCGGCATCGACCGCGCCGCCGACGATTTTCGCGAGCTCGGCGAGCGCGCGGCCAAGCGGTCCTTGCGCGTCGGCTACGAGGCCTTGGCCTGGGGCCGCCACGTCAACGACTACCGCGATGCCTGGGAGATCGTGCGGCGCGCCGATCACCCCGCGATCGGGATCATCCTCGACAGCTTCCACGCGCTCGCGCCGGGCTTTCCGGTCCGTGCGATGGCTTCGATTCCCGGCGACAAGATCTTCCTGGTGCAGCTCGCGGACGCGCCGAAGCTCGAACTCGACATTTTGTCCTGGAGTCGGCACTTCCGCTCCTTCCCCGGCCAGGGCGATCTGCCGGTCGGTGAATTCATGGCGGCGGTCGCGGCAACCGGTTATGCCGGACCGCTGTCGCTGGAGATCTTCAACGACCAATTCCGCGCCGGCTCGGCTGCGCAGACCGCGCTCGACGGCCTGCGCTCGCTGATCCTGCTGGAGGACCAGCTTGCGCCGGATTGGCCGAAATTCGCCGCCGAGCCGCTGGCGCCAAAGGCTAGGAGCCGCGGCACCGGCTTCGTGGAGTTTGCCGTCAACGAGACCAAGGCCGGCGAGCTCGCCCGGCTGTTCTCGCAACTCGGCTTCCGCAAGACCGGTCAGCATCGCAGCAAGGCGGTGGAACGCTGGTCGCAGGGCAAGGTCGAGCTCGTCATCAACAGCGAGACCGACGGCTTTGCGCATTCCCACTACGTCACCCACGGCCCCGGGGTCTGCGCCATCGCACTCGACGTCGACAATGCGGGCCTTGCCATGCAGCGCGCCGAGATGCTGAAGACGCGCACCTTCTACCAGCCCGTCGGACCGGGCGAGCTGGAGATTCCCGCGATCCACGGCGTCGGCGGCAGCCTGCTGTATTTCCTGGATCAGGCCGGCAAGAACTGGGACACCGATTTCGAGCCGGTGCCGAGCGAGGCGAGTGCGGACGCCCTGCTCGCGGTCGATCACATCGCGCAGTCGATGCCCTATGACGAGATGCTGTCGTGGTTGTTGTTCTACACGGGCATCCTCGACCTGAAGCGGCTGCCGCAGATGGAGATCGCCGATCCCAGGGGCCTCGTGCAGAGCCAGGCCATCGTCAACGCCGACCAGAGCCTGCGCTTCGTGCTCAACGGCTCCTCCGCCAACCGCACGCTGCCGGCGCGCTTCATCTCGGAGTTCTTCGGATCAGGCGTGCAGCACGTCGCGTTCTCGTGCCGGGACATCTTTGCGACGGTCGCGGAGATGCGGGCGCGGGGAGCGGATTTTCTCGACATCCCCGCCAATTACTACGACGACATCGAAGCCAAATACGATCTCGCCCCGGAGCTGATGGCGCAGCTGCGCGCCAACCACATTCTCTACGACCGCGAGGGCGACGGCGAGTTCTTCCAGGTTTACACCCACATTTTCGACGAGCGGTTCTTTTTCGAGATCGTCGAGCGCAGGAATTATCAGGGATTTGGCGCGGCGAACGCCGGCATCAGGCTCGCAGCGCAGGCCCGCGAAGTGCGACCCGCGAGCATGCCGAGGGTGTAGGCTCTTGTTTCCCTCGCCCCTTGTGGGAGAGGGCGGCTCGCGGCGCTAGCGGCGAGACGGGCGAGGGGTTCTCTCCTCACTCGCAATTGCAAGAGTGGAGAGAACCCCTCCGGCGCTTCGCGCCACTTCACTTGGAGCTACGACCTCACTTCATCTTGCACTTGTCGTGGAAACGGTCCTGGTCGTTCTCCACGATGGTCGCCACCGTCTTCAGCGCGAGCTGGCCTTCGGCGTCCTTGACCACGTCCTGCAGATAGAAGCTCTGCACCGGGATGTGATTGTTGCCGTATTTGAACGCGCCGCGCAGCGACTTGAAGTTGGCCTTCTCCATCTCGGCCTTCATCGCGTCCTTCTTGCTGGTGTCGCCCTTCACAGCGACCACCGCGCTGTTGATGAGCTGGGCGGCGTCATAGGATTGTGCGCCGTAATAGGTCGGGCGCAGGCCGGGATATTTCTTGCGGTAGTCGGCGACGAAACGCTTGTTCTGCTCGTTGGGCAGGTCGTTGACCCATTCCTGCGCGCCGGGCACGCCGAGCGCGTTCTCCTTCTGCAGCGGCAGCGAGAGCTCGTCGACGGTGAACGCCGTGTAGAGCGGCATCGTGCTCTTCAGGCCAGCCTGCGCATATTGATTGAGGAACTGCACGCCGGCCGCGCCGGGATAGAACACGAAGATCGACTCGGCGCCCGAGGCGCGCGCCTTGGAGAGTTCGGCGGAGAAATCGAGCTGGCTCGGCCAGACCGTGTATTCCTCGCCCTTGATCTCGCCCTTGAAGGTGTTCTTCAGGCCCGCGAGCATGTCCTTGCCGGCGGCATAGTTCGGGCCGATCAGGAACACGCTCTTGACGCCCTTCTGGTTCATGTAGAGGCCCATCGCCTGCGGCGTCTGGTCGTTCTGCCAGGAGGTCGAGAACACGTAAGGCGAGCAGAGCTCGCCGGCGAGCTGCGACGGACCGGCATTGGCCGAGATCAGGAAGGTCTGCGAATCCACGGCCGTCTTCAGCGAGGCCAGGAGCACGTTCGACCAGATATAGCCGACGATGAAATCGACCTTGTCCGACTGCACCAGCTTCTCGGTCTTCTGCTTGCCGACATCGGGCTTCTGGCCGTCATCCTCGTAGATGACCTCGACCGGCTTGCCGTCCATCTTGCGGCCCATGTGATCCAGCGCGAGTTCGAAGGAGTTGCGCATGTCGTTGCCGATCACGGCGGTCGGGCCGCTGAAGGTCGAGACGAAACCGATCTTGATGGTGTCGCCGGCGAAAGCCGGGCTCGCCAGCACCAGCGCCGCTGCGCCCGCCAGCCAGAATGCCGTCCTCATAATCACTCCCCTCCTTATGATTGAGCCCGCAAGCGGGGTGATCGCCGCCCCGGGCCTTCTCTATTGAACGCAAAATCCGTCGCGCCGCCAATGGCTCAGCGCCCACTCCTGCACCATATTTCGCCCCCAACGCGGATGGCAAGAAATATAATTCTACTCACTTCGACCGAGGCCGGCCTGAGGCCGGTCCGGAGCCGCGGCGTTTTCCCGCGCCGGAACGATACACCCCGCCTATGTCGCGATTGATGACCTCTATTGGACCGCGGCCCCCGATCCGCACTTAAATGAGGAAGAGGCAGCAGCGAGATTCGAGGACGTATCATGGCCGCACATCCCCATCGCGTCGTCATTGTCGGCGCCGGCTTCGGCGGGCTGGAGGCGACCTACCGGCTTGCAGGCGCGGGCGTCGAGATCACGCTGATCGACCGCCGCAACCATCATCTGTTCCAGCCGCTGCTCTACCAGGTCGCTACCGCCTCGCTCGCGACCAGCGAGATCGCCTGGCCGATCCGCCATCTCATGCGCGACCGGCCCGACGTGACGACGCTGTTCGCGACGGTCAGCGGCGTCGATGCGGCACGGCGCTGCGTGCTGATCGACGACGGCAGCGAGGTACCCTACGACACGCTGGTGCTGGCGACCGGCGCGCGTCACGCCTATTTCGGCCACGACGAATGGGAGCAATGGGCGCCGGGCCTGAAGACGCTCGAGGACGGCACCACCTTGCGCCGTCACATCCTGGTGGCGTTCGAGCGCGCCGAGCGCGAGACCGATCCGCAGAAGCGCGCCGCGCGGTTGACCTTCGTCATCGTCGGCGCCGGCCCCACCGGCGTCGAGCTCGCCGGCACCATCGCCGAAATGGCGCGCCACACCTTGCCCGGCGATTTCCGCAACATCGACACGACCAAAGCGCGCGTCGTGTTGATCGAAGCGGGGCCGCGCGTGCTCGCGGGCTTCGCCGACGACCTCTCGGTCTATGCGCAGGCGTCGTTGGAGAAGATCGGCGTCGAGGTCGTGCTGGGACAGGCCGTCACCGAGATCAACCGCGAGGGCGTCGTGTTCGGCGGCAAGCTGCTCGAAGCCAAGACCAGGATCTGGGCCGCCGGCGTCCGCGCCTCGCCCGCCGCCGAATGGCTGGGCGCACCCGCCGACCGCGCCGGACGCGTGCAGGTCGAGGCAGATTTGACGATTCCCGGCCATCCCGAGATCTTTGCGATCGGCGACACCGTCAGCATCAACGCCTGGGAGGGCAAGCCGGTGCCGGGCATCGCGCCGGCCGCGAAGCAGCAGGGCCGTCACGTCGCAGAGACCATCAAGGCCCGCCTGCGTGGAGCCGCGACCGGCCCGTTCCGCTACAAGCACGCCGGCAGTCTCGCCCAGATCGGCAAGCGGCTCGCCGTCATCGATTTCGGCCGTTTCAAGCTGCGCGGCGCGATCGCATGGTGGATCTGGGGCATCGCCCACATCTACTTCCTGATCGGCCTGCGCCACCGCCTCAGCGTCGCGTTGAGCTGGCTCTGGATCTACGCGCGAGATCAGCGCGCGGCGCGGTTGATCACGCAGGGGAGTAGCAAGGTGGTGTAACCTTCTTCCTTCTCCCCTTGTGGGAGAAGGTGGCGCGAAGCGTCGGATGAGGGGTTCTCTCAACTCGCGAGATCCTCCGTGAGGAGAGAACCCCTCACCCGGCTTCGCTTTGCGAAGCCACCCTCTCCCACAAGGGGAGAGGGTGCAGCAGCGCTCGCTGCTGCAGCTACTTCACCAGCTCACACCCGCCCTCCGCCAGCTGACGAAACGCCTGCTCCGCCGGAATCGTCGAAACCAGCTTGTAATAATCGTACGGATATTTCGACTCCTCCGGCTTCTTCACCTCGAACAAATACATCGGATGCACCACGCGGCCGTCCTGGCGGATGATGGTGTCGCCGAACAGCCTGTCCTTGCCTCGAAACTTCTTCATCTCGGGGACGGCGTCCCTGGCGTTGTCGCTGCCGATGGCGGCAACCGCGTTGAGATAGGCGAGCGTCGAGGCATAGACGCCGGCCTGGTTGCCGCTCGGCATCTTGCCGTTCATGCCGGGGCGCGCGGCGAAGCGTTTTGCGAAGGCGCGGGTGTCGTCGTTCATGTCCCAGTAGAAGGCTTCCATCAGTTGCAGGCCCTGCGCGACCTTGATGCCCATGCCGTGGACGTCGTTGATGAAGAGCAGGAAGGCGACGAGCTTTTGTCCGTTCTGCTGGATGCCGAACTCGGCGGCCTGCTTCACGGCGTTGATGGTGTCGCCGCCGGCATTGGCAAGGCCGATCACCTGCGCTTTCGAGCTTTGCGCCTGCAGCAGGAATGAGGCGAAGTCCGAGGTGCCGAGCGGATGCTTGGAGGAGCCCAACACCTTGCCGCCATGGCCGTCGATGTATTTTTGCGCCTCGGCCTCGATGCCCTTGCCCAGCGCGTAATCCACCGTGAGGAAATACCAGTCCTTGCCGCCGCGCGACATCATGGCAGCCGCGGTGGTGTTGCCCGTGGCCCAGGTGTCGTTGACCCATTGAATGGTGTTGGGCGAGCAGGCCTTGCCGGTGAGATCCGAGCTTGCGGTCGAGGAGGCCAGGAACGTCATGCGGCTGTCGCGCAGCAGCGTGTTGATGGACAGGCCTACGGCTGAATTCGGCACGTCGACGATGGCATCGACGCCTTCGACATCGAGCCATTTGCGCGCGATGGCGTTGCCGACATCGGCCTTGTTCTGGTGGTCGGCGTAGACGATCTCGACCTTGATGTTCTTGCCGCCGCCGTTGAAATCCTCCGCCGCCATGCGCGCGGCTTCCACCGAGCCCATGCCGTTGGTGTCCTGGAAGATGCCGGAGATGTCGTTGAGCACACCGACACGCACGACATTGTCCGAGATCTCGGCGCTCGCCGCGCCGGCGACTAGGCTCGCGGCCAGCGCCAGCGTCCACTTCAAATGCTTCATGGTTCCCTCCCCTGTTGATGCGTTGACGCGCCGGTGCTGCCGGCGCGGACATTCAGACCTGCCGCTCCGGCAGCTTCACGACGATCCCGTCGAGCTCCGGCGTCATCTTGATCTGGCAGGACAGCCGGCTGTTCGGCCGCCGCTCGCTCGCGGTGCCGTCGAGCAATGCGTCCTCGTCGTCGGCCATGGCAGGCAGGCGCGCGAGCCAGCTTTCATCGACATAGACGTGGCAGGTCGCGCACATGGCGTTGCCGCCGCATTCCGCCAGAATGCCGTCGAGGCCGTGACGGGTCGCGGCCTGCATGGCGCTCTCGCCGCCCGAGGTCTCGACGCGATCGGACTTGCCGTCGGGATGGATGAAAATGATGGCGGGCATCAAGGCTCCTCGTCAGGCCGGGGTGATGGTGACAGGCAGGCTGTCGAGCCCGCGCAGCGTGTTGTTGAAGCGGCGTTTCGGCTCGCCGGTGATCTCGATCTTCGCGATGCGCCGAGCCAGCGCCGTCAGCATCACCTCGCCTTCGAGGCGGGCGACGAGCTGGCCGACGCACATGTGGATGCCCGAGCCGAAGCCGACATGGCCGTAAGTGCGGCGCGTGATGTCGTAGCTGTCGGGCTGGTCCCAGCGCCTGGGATCGCGGTTGGCGGCGGCGAGGAACATCAGCACCTTCTCGCCCTCGCCGATCCGAACGCCCGAGAGCTCGACATCGCGCGTGGTGGTGCGGAAGAAAGTCTGCACCGGGCTCTCGAACCGCACGGCCTCCTCGAAAGCGTTGCGCGCCAGCGTCGGATCATCGCGCAGGCGCTGCCACTGCTCGGGGAAGCGCGCGAGGCAATAGACGGCGGCACCGATGCCGTTGACGGTGGTGTCGAGGCCGGCCGACAGCAGCGAGCGCACCAATAGCGGCGCCTCGGTGGCCGTGATGGCACCCACGTCGGCCTGCGCATGAATGCAGGCCCCGAAGCCGCCGGGTGCGAGATTGTCGCGCTGACACTGCTCGGCGACATAGGTCTGATGCGGCGCCGAGCGCGCGATCGCCTGCTGGCGCAACTCGTTCGGCGGGCCGAACGCGTTGAACACGACGCTGGCATAGGGGATCAGATGCTCGCGCCCCTCCGGCTTCAGGCCCAGCGCATCCGGAAAGATCGAGAGCGGATAGGCCTCGGCGAGATCGGCGATCGCATCGAAGCTGCGCTTGTCCAGCAGCGCGTCCACCCGGTCCTCGGCCGCGGCGGCAAAACGGTCGCGCACCTGCTTCATCGCGGTCGGCGACAGCACTTTCGACAGCACGGCACGGGTACGGGTGTGTGCAGGTGGATCGGCTTCGAGGATCAGGCTCGGCGGCCGCCACGGCGTCTCTTTCTTGAAGTCGGACAGGCCGACGCCGCGGCTGGAGCAGAAGGTCGCGGGATCGTTCAGCACCGCATGGACCTCGGCATAGCGCGCCACGCCGTAGACGTTCCACTTGTCGAGATAGACCACCGGTCCCGCCTCCCGCAGCAATTGATGCGTGGGATAAGGGTCGGCGAAAAAATTCATGTCGAAGGGATCGACGTCGAGATGCGGAACGCCTGACACAGCCGAGCCGGGTGCGCTCATTGAAGTCCTCCCTCATTTTGATCTTGTGAAAGGCGGGCGCATGCCCTTAGGTCGTTTGACCCGCCGCGAGTCCGAATCCCGCCATGCCGCCGTCCTTGACCCGATCCCGCCAAAAGCCAGCGCCCACCGACGCGGGACCGACGCTCGATCTCGACCGTTACGTTCCGGCGTTCGTCACCTTCATCGCCAACAAGCTCTCGAACAGCGCGACCGCGCTTTATCAGCGGGAGTTCGGCGTCAACGTCACGGAATGGCGGATCATGTCGCTGCTGGCGATCGAGCCCGGCATTCCAGCCTCGCGCATCTGCCACGTCATCGGCTTCGACAAGGGACCAGTGAGCCGGACGCTGGCGGGCCTGGAGAAGCGCGGGCTGGTCTCGATCCGCACCGACCCGAATGACGGTCGCACCCATTCGATCGCGCTGACGACAAAGGGCCGCTCCACGCATGACAAGGTGATCGTCGCCGCGCTCGAGCGCGAACGGCGGCTGCTGTCCTGCCTCAACAAGGACGAGCGCGAGGTGCTGATCGATCTGCTGCGCCGGCTGCACGAAAATCTCGGTGCGGTCACCGGCAGCATTGAGGCCTGACGGGCCGCGCACCAGGCGCCACCTTGCGTCACATCCAGGCATGCGCCGTCGTTTGCCGACGGCACCGTGCGGGCCGAGCATCGTTTCCTCCAGGACCGGACGCGGCAGTTTTCCCCGCCGTCATCGCTCCCCGGAACGGTTCGCATAAATTAGTTGCTTAGGCAACAAAAGAATCGGAGATATATTGCGGCAGGGTGCCTGACTTAGTGGGAAGTGTGGCTCCTTGTGTCTCGGCCGCGCTGCAGCGTGAAACGCTGCTGCGCAGAGCGGGACCCATGCGGCGGCGTATGCTAGGGGCGATGGGCCCCGGCTCTGCAGCGCATCACACCGGACGATGCTTCGCATCGCCGGCGTGCTGCGCTGCGTCCGGGGCACGAGAGTGATTGAGCGACGAGATAGCTATTCACGCGGCAACCCAATCCACGCGCCCGGCGCATCATCATTCAACCGCGCCACCGCCTCCGCACGCCGCGTCAGCACGGCGCGCTGGTTGATGTAGCCCTTGTCGGTGATCTCGCCGCCGTCGACCGACGGCGGTTCGGCCAGCAGCAGCGCGCGAGTGGCGTGGCCGGAGGAGTTGGGACCCTGCTGCTTCAGCTTTGCGAGGCCCTGCGCAATCGCGGTCCTCACCTTGTCGTGGGCGAGCACCTCGTTCACCTCGGCCGTCTCGCCTAGGCCGGCATGCGTGCGGCAGGCCCCGATGTTCGGAAACACCAGGAAGCGCACCTCGTCGCCGCCATGGCCCGCGACGACGATGTCCTGCGCCAGCGGCGAAAGCGCCGCGATGCCGGCGACGCGCAGCGTGCCGACATTGACCCAGGTGCCGGAGTTGAGCTTGAAATCCTCGGCGACGCGGCCGTCGAAGAACAGGCCGCGCTCCGGCCGTTCGGCATCCGCGAGTTTCACCGCGTCGCCGATCAGATAGAAGCCCTCGTCGTCAAACGCCTGCTTCGTCTGCTCCGGTTCCTTCCAATAGCCCGGCGTGACATTGGGGCCGCGCACGCGCACTTCCAGCTTGTCGCCTGATGTGACGAGCTTCAGCTCAGTGCCGGGGATGGGCACGCCGATATTGCCGGAGCGTTCGGCGAGGAAATGACAGTCGGTGGCCAGCGGCGAGGTTTCGGTCGAGCCCCAGGCCGAGACCATCGGCAGCGCGCGGCCGACGGTCTTGATGGAGAGTTCCTCGATGGCATCCCAGAGATTCTGCGGCAGCGCGGCGCCGGCATAGAAGGCGAATTTCACCTCGCTGAAGAAGAGGCGGCGCAGCTCCTCGTCGCCGCGTAGCGCCGCGACCAGCATGTCGAAGCCGCGCGGCACGTTGAAATAGACCGTCGGCATCACGCTTTTCAGATTGGCGAGCGAGGTCGCGAATAGCCCGGGCGCGGGCTTGCCGCCGTCGATATAGAGCGAGCCGCCATTGCGCAGCACGAGATTGAAATTGTGGTTGGCACCGAAGGTGTGGCTCCAGGGCAGCCAGTCGAGAATGACGAGATCGCCGCTGCCCGGTTCGAGAAAGGTCCAGGTCTGCGCCTTGGCCTGCTGGCTCGAGGTCAGCATGCGCTGGGTGTTGATGACGGCCTTCGGCGTGCCGGTCGAGCCTGACGTGAACAGGAATTTTGCGATCGTGTCCGGAGTCACCGCGGCGAACGCCTTTGCGACGTCAGGCGTCTCGGGCGTTGCCGCGATGACGTTGAAGGCAAGCGTATCGGCATCGTCGGCCTTGCCGCTGATGATCTGCGCATTGTGCAGCGGCGCGATGGCGGCCAGCGCGGCCGCGAAGGGTTTCGTCGCGGAGACGTAGATCGCACCCGGCTCGAGCAGCATGATCATGCTCTTGAGCTTCTCGAAATCCCTCGACATCAGCGAATAGGCCGGCGAGATCGCAGCCGAGGGCACGCCGACATGCTGGGCGGCAAGCGCAAGCAGCGCGTGGTCGACGCTGTTGTCGGAGAGGATCGCGAGCGGGCGCTCGGCGCTGAGGCCCTGTGCCAGGATCCAGGACGCCGCCGCACGCACCTGGCGCAGCGCCTGGGCATAGGTGACCGTGGTCCAGGGCGCATCGACCTGGCCGCGCTCGGCGAGGAAGATCGCATCCGGCGCGTGCCGCGCAAAATGCTCCAGCCAGTCGCCGACGCAGCGGGCGCTGTCGCCCAAGGGTTCGGGCGAGCGCAACACGATGCTGCCATCGGGACGATGCTCTGCGAGCGTCCTCGGCGTTGCGAACAGGCCTGCAACGTCACCGCGTGGGGCGGCTGTCATGGGTTTCCTCCTCCGTCCGGATACGGATCGGCGGCAGCCTCGTTCGGGCTGCTTTGACCATAATGTTGGGCATGACAATTGTTGTCGTCAACAACAATCTTTCGCTTACGCCGTTGAAGCGCTAAGCTCCACCTGGCGGGAGATACGATGTGACAGCCAGCGCAACCCAGACTGCCCCACGCAAGCGCAACGGCGCGGCGCCTCGCGATGCCGCCGACGAGATTGGCCTCGACGCGCTGGTCGGGCACGCCGGCTACGCGGTGCGGCGCTTCCAGATCTGGATTTTCCAGGACTTCATCAAGACGCTCGGCGAGGTCGACATCCGGCCGACGCAATATTCGGTGCTGACGCTGATCGGCGCCAATCCGGGCCTGTCGCAAATGGCGGTGGCAAAGCGCCTCGGCATCGAGCGCGCCCGGCTGGTGCACCTGCTCGACAGCCTCGAGCAGCGCAAATACGTCAAGCGGGCCAAGTCGAAGGCGGACCGCCGTTCCCATGCGCTGCACCTCACCGCACAGGGCGAGACGGCACTGGCGAAATTCAAGCGGCTCGCGGCCGAGCACGAGCGGCATGTCGAGGATAAGATCGGCAAGGACAACCGGGTGCAGCTGCTCCGGATCCTCGCTGGCTTCACCTGATCTGGGTTGCCTACGATTTGGGCAGATGCCCGTCGCGGGGCGCCGCCGCGAACCCGTCGAGTAAATCTCAAGCTATTGATTACTCGATAATATCCTGAGCATTCGTCCGGCCCACGGCATTGTACACAATGGCACATCGCTTGCTTCGCTCCGAGCTAGGACAGATTGCCGGAGTTTTATCGCCATGAGGGCTGAGGTGGGGGCTGAGCAGCCTGAAACGATCGCCGCGATTGTGGCCGCGCATCGCGCGGGCACGCTGACGCCGGCACAGACCATCGCGCGGACCTATCAGCGCATCCGTGACCGCAACGATCCCGCCATCTTCATCAGCCTGCGCGACGAGGCGGATGCGGTCGCGGAGGCCGAGCAGCTTCCCGCGCGCGCGGATGCCGCTGGCCTGCCGCTCTACGGCGTGCCGGTCGCGGTGAAGGACAATATCGACGCGCTCGGCTTTCCGACTACCGCGGCCTGCCCGGCCTTCTCCACCACGCCGACGCACGACTCGACCGCGGTGGCGCGGCTGCGTGCCGCCGGGGCCATCATCATCGGCAAGACCAATCTCGACCAGTTCGCGACCGGCCTCGTCGGCGTGCGCTCGCCCTACGGCATCCCCAAAAATTCGGTCCGTGAGGATCTCGTTCCCGGCGGATCGAGCTCGGGCTCCGCGGTCGCCGTCGGCGCCGGTCTCGTGCCGCTGTCGCTCGGCACCGATACCGCAGGCAGCGGACGGGTGCCGGCAATGCTCAACAACATCGTCGGGCTGAAACCGAGCCTCGGCATGATCTCGAACGCCGGTCTCGTGCCGGCCTGCCGAACGCTCGACTGCATCTCGGTCTTCGCTCTGACGGTGGATGATGCTGCGCTCGCCTTGTCGGTGATGGCGGGACCGGACCCGGCCGATCCGTTCTCGCGCGACCGGCCGCTTCAGCCGATCACGCCGTTTCCCGCAAACCTGCGCCTCGGGGTGCCGCGCAACGGGCAGCTGATCTTCTTCGGCGACAAGACATCGGAGGCCGCCTACGCCGATGCCTTGAAGCGCTGGACCGCACTCGGCGCCACGCTGGTCGAGTTCGACCTCGAGCCGTTCTACGAGACGGCGCGGCTGCTCTATGAGGGCCCGTGGGTCGCCGAGCGCTATCTCGTGATCAAGGACCTGCTGGCGTCCGCGCCGGATGCGATTCATCCAGTGACGCGCGAGATCACCGCGGCCGGCGCACGGCTGACAGCGGCGGAGACATTTTCGGCGCTGTATCGCCTGCAAGGCCTGCGCAAGATCGCCGAGCGGACGTTTGCCAATATCGACGCACTGGTGCTGCCCACTGCGCCGACGGCCTACACGACCGCGCAGGTGCTCGCCAACCCGATCGAGCTCAACAGCCGGCTCGGCACCTACACCAATTTCGTCAACCTGCTCGACCTCTGCGGCCTGGCGTTGCCGGCATCGATGCGCGCCGACGGCATTCCGTTCGGTATCACGCTGCTGGCGCCGGCGGGACATGACGCGCTGCTCGCGAGCATCGGGCGTATGTTCCATGCGGATACGAAATTGACCGTCGGAGCGAAGGGCGTGGCCCAGGCACCGCTCGCGCCGCTGCTGGCAAGTAGCGGCGACGAGATCCCGATCGCGGTCGTCGGTGCACATCTGTCCGGCATGGCGCTCAACGGTGAACTGACGGCGCTGAATGCCACGCTGATCGAGGCGACCAAAACCGCACCCGACTACAAGCTCTTCGCGCTTCAGACCACGCCGCCGAAGCCGGGCATGCTGCGGGTTGCAGCCGGTAACGGCGCAGCGATCGAAGTTGAGATCTGGTCCCTGTCGCCGTCCGCTTTCGGCAAGTTCGTCAACGCAATTCCATCTCCGATGGCGATCGGCACGGTGCGCCTCGCCGATGGCCGCAGCGTGAAGGGATTTCTCGTCGAGCCGGAAGTGCTGGGCGAGGCGCGCGACATCACGGCGTATGGCGGCTGGCGGAAGTTTATGGCGGAAGCTGCGAAGGCCTAGGTAGTCTCGTGTCCCGGGCGCAGCGCATCACGCAGTGGTGCGCTGCTGAACCGGGACCCATAGGGCAGCTTGCAAGACGGTTAGATGGGTCCCGGCTCTGCGGAGCCGCGCCATAGCGTGTCGAAGACGCGCGTCAACGCGTTTATGGCGCTGCACCGCGTCCGGGACACGTGCACACATCACACCGACACCGCGTAGATCTCGTACTCGCCGCGCACCAGCTCGATATGCGCGCGCATCGCGGCGGCGGCGCCCTGCTTGTCGCCGCGCATGATGGCGACGACGACGCGGTCGTGCTCGGCTTGGGATTTGGCGAGGCGTCCGAGATTGCGGAACTGGGCGCGGCGGAACGGCTGCACGCGGACGCGGGTGGCGAGCGTGATCTCGGCGATGTAGCCGTTCTGCGATCCCGCATAGATCGCGTTGTGGAAGCGCTCGTTGACCTCGTGAAAGCGATCGGGATTGCCGGTGTAGCTGAGCACGCGCAGCTCTTCGTGGATCGCCTCGAGGCCATGGCGCTCGCTCGCTGCCATGCGCTCGGCGGCGAGGCCGGCGCACAGCGCTTCCAGCTCCGCCATCGCCTCGAACATGCTTTTCAGCCGCTCGATCGACGGCTGCGCCACCACCGCGCCGCGATGGGCGCGCGCTTCGACGAGGCCGCTTGCCACGAGCTGGCGCAGCGCCTCGCGCACCGGCGTCCGCGAGACGTTGAAGCGGCGCGCGATGTCGGTCTCGTCCAGCGGCGCGCCGGGGGCGAGAGCGCCGCGCACGATCTCGTCCGCGAGCTGCAGGCGCAGCTCCTCGGCGCGCGTGATCTTGTGCACGCTGGGCTGCGCCCGGTCGACGCGCGGCACCACCGGTTCGGCCGGCACGGCGCTTGGCGGAAGATCGTCGAGCGTCATGCGGTCACGCCTCTTTCGGCTCGTCGATGATGCTGACATGGGCGGCGACGACGCGCCAGCCCTCGGGAAAACGAACCCAGGTCTGCATCTGCCGGCCGACCTTGCCGGGCGCCGTGTCGCGATAGAACAGAGTGGAGGCCACGGCGGTGTCGCGGCCATAGCTGGTGATGACCGTCCTGGCAGTGCGGCGATTGAGGCCGACGGGTGAGCGCGCGGCGCGGAAGCCCGAGATCGCCTCATAGCCGTAGAGGTTCTCGCCGATGCCATAGCGCAGCGTGCGGGGATCGTTGCGGAACAGCTCGCCGAGCACGGCGACGTCATTGCTGACCAGGGCCTGCTCATAACGGTCGAACGCGGCTCTGACTTCCGCGATCACGTCGGGGAGATCGATCTCCATCTCAAATTCCTCTCAAAGTCCCCTTGGCGCGGGCGCGGCGGCGACGCCCATCTTTTCCAGCGCGTAGGCGACACGGAGTGCGATGTCCTCGCGCCAGGGCGCGGCGATGATCTGCACGCCGATCGGCAGCGGCTCGAGCGGCACCGGAACTGCCACCACCGGCAGGCCGATGAAGGAGATCGGCTGGGTGTGAACGCCGATATTGGCACGTATCGGCAGCTCGACGCCGTCGAGGTTGAAGTTCACCTGGCCGAGCTTTGGCGCGGTGCAGGGCGTTGCCGGCGCCAGCAGCACATCGACCGATTTGAAGATCCCGGCGAGCTGCGCGCGGTACCAGCGGCGGAATTTCTGCGCGCGGTCGACCAGCGGCGCCGGCACCATGGCGCCGGCGATCAGCCGGTCGCGCACCGCCGGATCGAAATCGTTCGGGCGCTGGCGCAAGCGATCGAGATGCAGCGAGGCGCCTTCGGTGGTGGTGATGACATAGGCCGCGGCGCGAGCGCGCGCCGCCTCGGGCACGTCGACGACTTGCGTTGCGCCGAGCGCCTTGGCAACGCGGCTGACCGCTTCGACGGCTTCCGGGAACACGTTCTTCTGGAAATATCCGCCGGCGATCGCGATGCGCAGGTCCGAGACCGGATTGGCGATCAGCGGCAGCGTCGGCTCGAGCCCGCGCGTCGTGCAGGCGCTATCCTCCGTGTCCGGGCCCTGCATGACGTCATAGGCGAGCGCGAGATCGGCGGCGGAGCGTGCGAACGGACCGAGATGATCGAGACTCGCAACGAAGGGGAACGAGCGCGCGCGCGACAGCCTTCCATAGGTCGGCTTCAGGCCGAAGATGCCGCAGAACGAGGACGGCACGCGGATCGAGCCATTGGTGTCCGAGCCGAGGGCAAGCGGCACCAGCGCGCCGCCGACGGCGCTGCCCGAGCCGCCGGAGGAGCCGCCGGTCATGCGCGTCGTATCATGCGGATTGCGCGAGGGACCGTCATGGACGTTCTCGCCGGTGAAGTCGTAGGCGTATTCGCCCATGTTGAGCGCGCCGACGAGCACGGCGCCGGCGGCTTCCATGCGCTCGATCAGCGTCGCATCGCGCTTGGCGGGTGCGCGGTCGCGGTTGATCTTCGAGCCTGCGCGTGTCGGCAGGCCAGCAACATCGAACAGGTTCTTCACCGCGAAGGGCACGCCGGCGAGCGGGCCGACGTCCTTGCCGGCGGCGATGTCGGCATCGACCGCGCGTGCCTTCGTGCGGGCGCGATCGGCGGTGATATCGGTGAAGGAATTGAGGATGCCGTCGTGCTGCTTGATGCGCGACAGCGCGGCTTCCGTGGCATCGAGCGCGGACATTTTGCGGGTCGCAACCGCGCTGGCGATCTCGGCGGCCGTCATCTCTGGCTTGCTGGTCATGGCAGCATCAGGCCGTGAAGATCGGCGCCGGCTCGGTCTCGTCCGGCAGCGCGAATTCGTCGACCATGCGGCCAAGCCGCAGCGAGACTTCGAGATTGGCGCGCACCGCGGGCCGCCAGGTTTCCTCGACCGGCAGTGCCAGCGCTTTCGATAAGGCGTCGATATAATCGTCCAACGGTTCGGCCATCACGCGTCCCAGCAATCAATGTGTCGGCAACGGCGGATGCGGGATCGCCGTCAGCAGTTCCTTGGTGTAGTCGTCTTGGGGATCGCCGAGCACCTGCTCGGAAGAGCCCTCCTCGACGATCCGTCCCGTCCGCATCACAATGACACGATCGCACAGCAAGCGCACCACATTCAAATCATGCGAGACGAACAGATAGCTCATACCTAAGCGCGCCTTGAGATCCTGAAGCAGGTTCAGCACGACCGCCTGCACCGAAACGTCCAGCGCCGCCGTCGGCTCGTCCAGGATGACCAGCTTCGGGTGCAGCGCGATGGCGCGGGCGATGCCGACGCGGGCCTTCTGGCCGCCGGACAATTGGTGCGGGAAGCGGTCCAGAAGATTGTGCGGCAGGCCGACCATGGTCGCCAGTTCCTCACAGCGCGCGCGCAGCGCATCGCGTCCCCTGATGTCGCCAAGCTGCAGGATCGGGTCGGCGATGGCGCGGGCGGCGGTGAAGCGCGGGTTGAGGCTGTCGGTCGGATCCTGGAACACCATCTGGATGCGGCTTCGCTGCGGCATCCGGGCAAAAGCTGATGGCGCGATGCCGGAGATGTCCTCGCCGTCGAACTGGATCAGGCCGGAGGTCTGGTCCAACAGGCGCATCACCATCATCGACGTCGTCGATTTGCCGCAGCCGGATTCGCCGACGAGGCCGACGCTCTCACCATGGCTGATCGAAAAGCTGATGCCGTCGACGGCGCGGAAGACGTCCGGCTCCACGGGCGGCTTGCGGCCGAACAGTTTGCCGAGCACGGCGGTAGCGCCCTGGCGGGGATATTCCTTGACGAGCTTGTCGACGAGGAGGAGGGGCTTCTGGCTCTCTGCACTCGCTGCGGCGGCCGGGGCCGACTCGGCGGGCACCGCGGGCGCGGCACCCTCTTCCTCCGGCAACAAATCCCGCAAGCTCACCCCGAGCCGCGGCGTCGCGCGCATCAGCTTTTTTGTGTAGGGATGCTGCGGGTTGGCGAAGATGTCTGCGGCCTCAGCGGTCTCGACCACGCGGCCCTTCTCCATCACCACGACGCGGTCGCAATAGGCGGCGGCGAGGCCCAGATCGTGGGTGATCAGGATGGTCGACATCGCGCGGCGTTTCGTCAGCTCGACGATCAGATCCATCACCGCCTTCTGCGTGGTGACGTCGAGACCGGTCGTCGGCTCGTCCGCGATCAGCAGCTGCGGATTGCAGGCAAGCGCGAGCGCGATGACGACGCGCTGGCACATGCCGCCCGACAGCTCGAACGGATAGGCGTGGTAGCGCTCGCGCGGGCGGGCGATCTTGACCTGCTCCAGCGCCTCGATCGCCTTCTCGCCGCGGTCAGCGACCTGGGCCTGCTGCACATGGGTGCGCAACACGTCCTCGATCTGGTCGCCGACTTTGCGGATCGGGTTCAGCGCCGCACGCGGGTTCTGGAAGATCATCGAGACTTCGCGGCCGCGCAAATCGCGCATCTGGTCTTCGCTCGCGGCCTTGACGTCGATGCCGGAGAACATCACCGAGCCCTCGGCGATGCGGCCCGCACGGTCGAGGATGCGCATCACCGCATAGGAGGTCACCGACTTGCCTGAGCCGGACTCGCCGACAATGGCCAGCGTCTCGCCCTTGGCGACGGAAATGTTGACGTGCTGCACGGCTTTGACGATGCCGCGGCGAGTGGTGAATTCGACGGTGAGGTCCTGGACGTCGAGCAGGGGCTGGGCGCTCATGCGGGCCTGCCGATCAAGAAACCCGAAAACAACCCCATGCACAGTAGAATGGCGTTGGAATCGTTACGGAATTTTGGACAGAAATTGTCCATTACGTCCTCCGCTGGGGATCGACGATGTCGCGCAGGCCGTCGCCGAGGAGGTTGAAGCAGAACACGGCGATCATCAGCGCGAGGCCGGGGAAGAGCGCGATCCACCATTCGCCTGACACCATGAAGCCCGCGCCTTCGGCGACCATGATGCCCCATTCCGCCGTCGGCGGGCGGACGCCGAGGCCGATGAAGGAAAGGCCGGCGGCGTTGAGGATGGCATAGCCCATGGTCAGCGACATCTGCACGATCATGATCGGCATGATGTTCGGCAGGATGTGCACCAGCAGGATACGGAATTCGCCGTTGCCGGAGAGGCGCGCGGCCTGCACGAAGCCGGCGTTGCGCCGGACATTGGCCTCGGCGCGCGCTACGCGGGCATAGAGCGGGAAGTTCACGATGGCGGTGGCGAGGATGATGTTCTGCACGGTATTGCCGAGCGCGGCGACGATGCCCATGGCGAGCACAAACAGCGGAAAGGCCATGATGGTGTCGGCGATGCGGCCGACGATGCGATCGGTCCAGCCGCCAAAGTAACCGGCCGCGATGCCGGCGAGGCCGCCCATCAAGAACACCAACGCGACGGAGGCGATTGCGATGAACGTGTCGAGCCGCGTCGCCACGACGACGCGACTGAAGATGTCGCGCCCGAGCTGATCGGTGCCGAACCAGTGCGCGGCGGAGGGCGGTTTTAGCGCAGCAGCGGTGTCCGACGCGAGCGGATCATACGGCACGACATAGGGGCCGAAGATCGCGGCCGCGAGGATCAGGATCAATAGCGCGAAGGCAAAGCCCGTGACCTTGTTCTCGCTCAGAACGTAGCGGGTCTGTTCGAGGATTGCGGTAAGCCCTGACGTGCGGGCGGGACCGACGGGTTCAACAGCAGGCGCAACGGAGCTCATGGAGTCCCCCTACCCTTCCAGCCGCACGCGCGGATCGATCACGCCGTAAAGGATGTCGATGACGAGATTGAGCAGCACGTACATCACCGCCATGGTCAGGACAAAACCCTGCACCGGCGCGAAGTCCGACGAGATCAGCGCTTCGACCGCATAGGAGCCGATGCCGGGCCAGGCGAACACTTTCTCGACCAGCACATTGGCGCCCAGCAGGAACGAGAACACCATGCTGAGCGTGGTGATGACGGGCAGCATGGCGTTGCGGAAGGCGTAGGTGACGATCACGGTCGCGGGCGACAGGCCGCTGGCGCGCGCGGTGCGGACGAATTCGGATGCCAGCACCGCCAGCATCGAGGCGCGCGTCATGCGCGCGATCGGAGCCAGCGAGAAGATCGCAAGCGTCGTTGCCGGCAGGATGAGCTGGCTCAGCGCGGAACGGAACGCCTCGAGGTCGCGGGCGAGCAAGGTGTCGATCAGATAGAAGCCCGTCACCGTCGGTGGCGCGCTGTAAAACACGTCAAGGCGCCCGAGCGGCGCGGGCGACCAGCCGAGCCGGAAATAAAAGACGTAGACCAGCACGAGGCCGGTGAAGAACACCGGCAGCGAGACGCCCGCTGTCGTCGTGATGCGACAGAGATGATCGACCCACGATCCCGGCCGTGTTGCCGCAAGCACGCCAAGCGGGATGGCGATGACGATGGAGACGATGAGGCCGAGCAATGTCAGCTCGGCCGAGGCCGGCAAGCGGTTGCGGATTTCGGCCGCGACCGGCTGGCCGGTCGTCAACGAGTTGCCGAAATCGCCATGGGCGAGATCGTTGGTGTAGCGGAAGAACTGCTCGATCAGCGGCTTGTCGAGGCCGAGTTTCTTGCGGATCTGCTCGACCGCTTCCTTGGTTGCGGCGGGACCGGCGAAATAGGCCGCGGGATCGCCCGGCAGCGCGCGCGTCAGCAGGAAGGTGACGATGACCACGCCGATCAGCGAGGGGATCGCGAACATCAGGCGCTTGCCGATCATGGTCAGCATGGGATGCTCCTGATGAGAGGAGATGACGCAACAGGTCGAACTGCGCCCCCTCTCCCGCTTGCGGGGGAGGGTTGGGGTGGGGGTGCTTCAGCATAGGGATTCTTCGTGTGGAGAGAGCCCCCACCCGCCGCGCTCTCCGAGCACGTCGGCCTCCCCCGCAAGCGGGAGAGGCGAACGGAGCAAGCCGATAAGCTTCTGAACGCCATATGCGGTGCCTAGCTCTACTTGTTACTCACCCCTTCACGAGCGCGCGATAGTCCAGCCTCCGGTGGAACCAGTATTGATAGCCGCTGATGTTCTTCTGCATCGCGACGTTGACAAAGGGCTGGTAGAGCGGGATGCGCGGGATGTCGGTGAAGGCGAGATCGACGAAGCCCTTCACGTCGGCATCGTAGGCGGCCTTGTCGCCGGCAGCGGCCGCGGTGCGAGCGCCGTCGATGAGCTTGTCCATCTCCGCCGACTTGTAGCTCATGGTGTTGAAGACGGAATTGTTGCCGTGATAGCACCAGTAGAAGAAGTATTCGGGGTAATCGAGCCAGCCCGAGAACACGTTGGTGAAGAGCGGCATCTCCTTCTTGTTCAACTCGGTGCGCCAGTTGGCGCCGGGCACCTTGTTGATGGTGGTCTTGATGCCGATCTGTGCGAGAGATTCCTGCACCAGCACGCAGAGCGGTTCGTTGACGCCTGCGAAATTCAGGTCGAACGAGATCGTGGTCTCGAAGCCGTTGGCATAACCCGCCTCAGCCAGCAGCGCCTTCGCCTTGTCCATGTCGGTGTTGAACTTGTGCGGCTGCGGCCAGGCGACTTCGGTCGGCTTGTCCTTGGGCGCCCCGAACATCGGGTTGGCGAGGCCGAACATCACGGCGTCCATGATCTTCTGGTAGGGCAGCGCGTAGGCGACGGCCTGGCGCACCTTCGGATTGTCGAAGGGGGGCTTGGTGACGTTCATGCCGATATACTGGATGCCGTTGGAGAACGGCAGCGACACCACGTTGAGCTTGCCGTTCGCCTTCATCTCCTGGAAGTCCTTGTTGGGCAGCTCGTAGGAGATGTCGGCGTCGCCGCGCTCCAGCAGTGCGCGGCGGTTGCCGGCCTGCGGCACCATGCGCCAGATCACGCGCTTGATCTTCGGCAGCGGACCACACGCCCAATCGTCGTTGCGCTCCATGATGACTTCGGTGCCGGCGGTCCACTTCGTCACCTTGTAGGCGCCGGAGCCCGCGGTTTGCTGTTTTGTAAACTCGAGGCCCCAGGGATCCTTCTCGCTCGCATTCTTCTTCACGAGCTCCGAGTTGACGATGCAGGGCACGATCACGGCGAGATCGGGGATCGTGAGCCTGTCCTTCTTCAGGAAGTCGACGCGCACGGTATAATCGTCGATCACGACGAACTGCTCGGGCTTGGTCAGCGAACCCGCGCTCATCTGGAAGGTCGGGAAGCCGCCGACGCTGACGGCGCGGTCGAGCGACCATTTCACGTCCTTGGCGGTGACGGGCGTGCCGTCGTGGAATTTGGCGTTCTTACGCAGCTTGAAGGTGACCGACATGTCGTCGATCTTGAAGTCCTCGGCGAGCTCGCCCTTGAACTTGTCGCGGTCGTAATAGGGCACGCCGCCGGGGCCGACCTTCATCTCGTGGCTGATCAGGCGGTCGTAGCAATTCCAGGACACTTCGTAGCCGGGCACGTTGGTGCCGATGCCGTGGATGTCGAGATTGTTCGGTCCGCCCTCCGAGACGATCAGCAGCGTCTCCGAGCGGGCGTCGGCATAGGCGGTGGAGATCACGGACGGCATCGCCGGAAGCGCCGCTCCGGCGGCCAATCCGGACACGGACTTGAGGAAATCGCGGCGCTTCATGAAATGGCTCCAACGCAAAAGGTTTTGGTTGGAACTGGATTCGCAAGGTTCGTGCCAAGGGTTAAAAAGCGCTTACGATCGATCTAAGTAACTGAATTAAAACAAAAATTTAGATTTTGACCTATGTGCGACCTTCGCCTCGGCTCTTCACGTTGCATACAAAGATGCGGATTTGCTCACTTTATAGGCGATGACCAACAGTCGCCCGCCTTCTAATCAGGGCCGTTGGCGCGATCAGGTGGCCCAGATCAGCTCCTGCAATTCGATGAGATCATCGGCCCTCTCCTGCCAGCCCTCGATGCAGATGTGGCTGTTGAGGTCGCTGGCGCGGTGCAGCAGCATCAGGGCCATCAGGCGGCGCTTGAGCGCGAAATCCGGCTTCGGATAGCCAAAGCCTTCGAGCAGGTTCTTCACCCTCCCCGGCCGGCCCGCCGCCATGAAGGCGCCGGGGCCGAGCAGGTCGTAGTCGCGCCATCCCGCCAGCACGTCGCCGAAGTCGAACAGGCCGGCGAGCGACCATTGGTCATCATCGCAGGCGAGCAGAAAATTCTCGGGAATGTATTCGCCGATCAGGATCACCGGCGGCGCGTCCATGGGGATCAGCTTTTCCGCATCGCGCAGGAGATCGTCGAGGCCGGCGAGGAATTTTGGCGCGAGGCCGAGACGGGTATGACGCGCGCGGCAGCCCCGCATCTGTCCGCGCATGAAATCGTCCCAGCGCGGCTCGATCTGCGCGAGCGGGCCGAGCGGCGCGCGCTGCACGGCGGCGATGGTCTCGCCGATCTGGCGCAGCACACGCTCCTTCTGCGCTTCCGGCAATGAGGGCCAGACCTCCGAGCCGAGCGCGCCTGATAGCCGCGTGATGACGAGATAGGGCCAGCCGTTATGCTCACCTTCCGCGACGATCTCCGGGATCGGCAGATCGAGACGGCCTTTGAGCTGCGCAAGCGAACCGCGCTCGGAGACGAACTGGGCGCGGAGCAGCGGCGGGAAGATCTTCAGGATCAGTTGTTCGCCAAGCCCGACCACGAGATTGGTGCCGGTTACAAACACATGCGGCGTGCTGGTATCGAGACCATGGCTGCGCGCGATGTCGAGCGCGATCGGCAGCCATTGTGAGGGAGCGGCGCGAAAGCCGCGAAAGCTTTCGGCGTCGGGGAGGTCCGGCAACCCCTGCAATGGAGCGGAGATCATTTGGGATAGCTCAACGATATGAGCGTCATTGATTCAGTGCGAACCGAGCAGGCGGTGCACCTCTCCCGCTTGCGGGGGAGGTCGGCGCGAAGCGCCGGGTGGGGGCTTTCTCCTCCAGGGGATTGTCCCATTGTGGAGAGAGCCCTCTCCCCAACCCCCCCCCCCGCAGGCGGGGGAGGGAGCGCACCGCCCGCGCGGCTGCAGCGGTGTTCAATCGCTCCACGCTACCGGTCCGGGCTGGCGCGCTCGAACTGGCGGAGCAGCTTGTTGCCGCGCTCGACGGCGGAATCGAGGGCTGATTGCGCGCTCTTGTGGCCGGCAAAAGCCTGCTCCAGTTCGTCCTCGATCGCGCCGCGGATCAGCACGAAGGAGCCGAGGCGGATGCCCTTCGAATTCTCCGTCGGCCGATGCAGCGTGATCTCCTCGAACGAGATCGCCGAGCCCGGATTGCGCTCGTAGAAGCCTTGCGCGCGCGTCAGCTCGGAGGCGGCGCGGGTGATCGGCAGATAGCCGGTGTTCTGGTGCCAGGCCGCCTGCACGCCGGGCTGCGACAGATAGGCGAAGAACCGCGCCACGCCCTTGTACTCCTCGCGCGGCCGGTCGCGCAGCACCCACAGCGTGGCGCCGCCGATGATCGAGTTCTGCGGCGCGTCCTTCACGTCGGGCCAGTACGGCATCATGCCGTAGCCGATCTCGAATTTCGAATTCGCCCTGATGTCGGCGCGCGTGGCCGAGGAACCGATGAAGATGCCGCATTCGCCGTTCTGGAAGCGCGGCTCGGCGGCCTGTCCGCGTCCGCCATAGTCGAACACCTTGGTCTTCTGCCATTCGGCGAGCTGGGCGACGTGGCGCACCAGGGTGGGATTGTTGATGGTCAATTCCGCATCCAGCCCGGCAAAGCCGTTCGCCCGGCTCGCCACCGGCAGATTGTGGAAGGCGGAGAAATTCTCGACATGGATCCATGAGGGCCAGGACGTGGTGAAGCCGCACGCAGCGCCGCGGTCGCGCAGGCGCTGTGCCGCGAGCCCCAGGGCCGGCCAGGTCTTCGGCGGCGCCTCCGGATCGAGGCCGGCGTCGCGGAACATGGTCTTGTTGTAGTAGAGGATCGGCGTCGAGGAATTGAACGGGAACGACAACAGATTGCCGGCCGCGTCGGTGTAATAGCCGGAGACCGCCGGCAAATAGTCGGCGAGCGAGAACGGCTCGCCCTGATCGCGCATCAAAGTGAACACCGGATAGATCGCGCCCTTGGCCGCGGTCATGGTGGCCGTGGCGACCTCGTTGACCTGGACGATGGCGGGCTGGCTGCGCGAACGGAACGCGAAGATCGCGGCGGTCACCGTCTCGGTGTAGTTGCCCTTGTAAGCGGGCACGATGCGGTAATCGGACTGCGAGGCGTTGAAATCGGAGGCGAGCTTTTCGAGCTGCCGGCCGAGCTCGCCGGACATCGCGTGCCACAGCGCGATGTCGGTCGCGGCGCCCGCAGGGACAGCCCATGAGAAAGCCGATGAGAAGGCCGCGAGGGCGGCGACGATTCGTAGAACGCGCAAGGCTGGCATTGCGATGGCTCTTCCCACGCCGCGGTCGACAAGGCGGCCGCCCTGCTTAAGGCGCGGCATAGCCGGTTTCAACCGTGAATGAACGACGGCCGCGCCGCACAATCGATCCCAGCCCCCGCGGCGGGATGGTCTTCCCCCGACCATCTGCTAGATTGCATTGAACCTTTTGCCCCCGCCATAGACTCCACCACTGAGGGGTTGAGTGTGCCAGTGCTAAACCGTGCCGAACTCTCGCGGACCGGGGTAATCTTCGTCGCGCTTTTGCTCGCCGCAGTCTCGATGGGCATGCGGGCGACGGGCGCCGTTGCGCGCGAATTTCGCGCAGCCGATACCCAGACCGAGGATTACCCGACCGTCCAGGCGCTGCGCTACATGGGCGCCCTGATCGCCGAGCGCACCCAGGGCCGTCACGAGATCAAGGTGTTCCACTCCCGTCAGCTCGGCGAGGAAAAGGAGACCATCGAGCAGACCCGGGTCGGCGCGATCGACCTCAACCGGACCAATGTGGCGCTGATCGGCAACTTCGTTCCCGCGATGAACGTGCTCGCCATGCCGTTCCTGTTCCGGTCCATCGAGCACATGCAGAAGGTGCTGGACGGGCCTGTCGGCAGCGAGATCCTTGATAGTTTCGAGCCCTACGGCTTCGTCGGGCTCGCCTTTTACGATTCCGGCGCGCGCTCGATCTACAACGGTGTCCGCCCGGTGAAGAGCATCGCGGATCTCAAGGGATTGCGGATCCGGGTGCAGCAGTCGGAGTTGATGAGCCAGATGATCCGCGCGCTCGGAGCCGAGCCGGTCGAGATGCCCTATGGGCAGGTGCTGACCGGGCTCGCCAATCATCTGGTCGACGGCGCCGAGAACAATTGGCCATCCTTCGTGACGACGGACCATTACAAGCATGCCGGCCACTACACGCTGACCGAGCACACGATGAGCCCCGAGGTGCTGGTGATCTCGCTGAAGGCCTGGCAGAGCCTGTCGCCGGACGACCAGAAGATCTTCCGCGAGGCCGCGCAGCGCTCCAGCCGGTTCATGCGCGAGAAATGGCGCGACCTCGAGGAGCAGTCGCAACGCAAGGCAGAGGAGGCCGGCGTCACCATCATCAGGGACATCGACCGCAAGCCGTTCGAGGACGCGATGGCGGCGATCTATGCCAAGGCCGGGCGCGATCCCGCGGCGGCCGCGCTGATCGAACGCATTCGCAAGGTGGAGTGAGCCGCGTTGGCTGCACTTGGACATCACGAGCACGCGGAGCGGCCGGCCGGCCCGATCGGTCGGCTGCGCGCGCGTCTCGTCGGCGTGTTGCGGGCGGTGCCGATCCGCTGGCGCATCCTGTCGATCGCCGCGCTGAACTCCGCCGTGGTCGTGGTGCTGGTCGCCATGATCTGGAACGGCGCGCAGGTGCTGGGCTCGGCCTGGGACGACGTCCGCCAGGTGCGCGAATCCGACCGCATCCTGGCGCTGCTCGAAAGCGAGACCGGACGCCTGCACAATCTGATCCACCGCTACATCAACCAGCCGAGCCCGGACCTGTTCGCCGAGATCCTGCTGCTGCGCGAGGCGGTGCTGGGCACGCTGAGTAACCGCGCCGCCAAGGACCCGATGCTGTCAGGGTCGGTCGAGGAGCTGGAGCGCACCACCGACCGCTTCCTCAACGGCTTCGGCGAGCTGCGCAGTGTGCAGGCCACCATCGCCAAGACCTATGAGGAGCAGGTGCAGGGTCCGGCCCGGGACATGGCTGGCCTCTATTCCATCATCGAAGGCGCCACCGGCCATCGCGACGCGCTGATCTGGCCCTCGCTCGGCAAATCCCGCGAGGCCTTCACCGCGATGCTGGTGGCCGCCAATTCCTATTATCTGTCGCTGTCGACGGGCGCGGCCGATGACGCCCGCCGCAACACCGAGACGATCGAGAAGACCATCCCCGTGATGATCGATCTCGCCGACAACGATCTCCAGCGCATGGCGCTGCAGCGGCTCGGGGCCCGCACCGCCGCGCTGCGCGAGGGCTTTGCAAAACTCTCCGAGCAGCTCGCGAGCCGCACCGAGCTGCTGCGCAACACCATCGACGCCAGCCAGGCCGAGGCGATCGGCGCCATCGACGACCTCTCGACCATGATGCGCCAGCGCGAGCAGAAGGCGCAGGAGACGTTCGACCGCACGCTGGCGGATATCTCACGGCGGGTGCTGTCGATCGCGGTGATCTTCCTCGGCATCATCCTCACCGCCGGCGTGATGATCGCGCTGTCGATCCGGCTGCCGCTGCAGCAGATCATGACCGCGATGCGCGCGATCACGCTCGGCGATCTCGACCGCGAGGTGCAGGGCACCAAGGCGCGCGACGAGGTCGGGGCGATGGCGCGCGCGGTGGAGGTGTTCCGCGAGAACGCGATCGCCAAGCGCCAGACCGAGGACGAGCTGCGCGCCTCCAAGGAGAAGGCCGAAAGCGCGCTGCTCGAGCTCAATACCGCGCAGCAGAATCTGATCGACGCCGAACGGCTGGCGGCGCTCGGCGGCCTCGTCGCCGGCGTCGCCCACGAGGTCAACAACCCGATCGGCATCAGCCTGACCGTTGCCTCCAGCTTCGCCCGCCGCACCGAGATCTTCGAGGCCCAGCTCAAGGGCGAGGGCGGCTTGCGCCGCTCGCAGTTGGAGGAGTTCGTGCAGTCCTCGCGCGATGCCTCGCAGCAGCTGGTCGCCAACCTGCAGCGCGCCGGCGAGCTGATCCAGTCGTTCAAGCAGGTCGCGGTCGACCGCTCCCATGCCGAGCGGCGGCAATTCTCGCTCAGCGAGGCCACCGACCAGATCATTGCAAGCCTCAGGCCGGTCCTGAAGCGCTCGCCGATCACGCTCGCGGTCGACGTGCCCGAGGGCCTGCTGCTCGACGGCTATCCGGGCTCCTATGGCCAGATCCTGACCAACCTCTTCCTCAACGCCGCCAACCACGCCTTCGCCGACGGGCGCGCCGGCACGATCACGATCTCGGCGCGGCCGCGCGGGGCGGATGACATCGAGCTCAGCTTCACCGACGACGGGGCCGGCATGACCCCGGACGTGCAGCGCCAGGCCTTTGACCCTTTCTTTACCACCCGGCGCAATGAAGGCGGCACGGGACTTGGCCTGCATATCGTCTATAACCTCGTCACCCAGCAGCTCGGCGGCCGCATGATGCTGGAATCCAAGCTGGGACAAGGCACTACTTTTCGCATTATCATGCCCCGCATCGCCAAGGGCGGCGCGCAAAGCACAGAAAGCGACGGGACTTCTCAATGGCCGAACAGGACGATGTCCTCCACCTGATCGACGACACCGGTACCGCGTCGGAGGATAGCAACGCCCGGAAATGGAAGATCGCCGTCATAGACGACGATCCGGCGGTGCATGACGGCACCCGTTTTGCCCTCTCGGATTACAGCCTGAACGGCCAGAGCCTTGAGATCCTGTCGGCTTATTCCGCGGCGGAAGGCCGCAAGCTGATGGCCGAGCACGGCGACATCGCCGCGGTGCTGCTCGACGTCATCATGGAGACCGACGTCGCCGGCCTCGAGCTGGTCGAGTTCATCCGCAACGAGATCAAGAACGAGACCGTGCGCATCATCCTGCGCACCGGCCAGCCCGGCCAAGCGCCCGAGCGGCGCGTGATCGTGCAGTACGACATCAACGACTACAAGGCCAAGACCGAGCTCACCGCCGACAAGCTGTTCACCTCGCTGACGGCGGCGCTGCGCTCCTATCAGCAGCTCGAGCGCATGGTGCAGACAAGGCGCGGGCTCGAGATCATCATCGATGCGGCGTCGACGCTGTACGACTTCAAGTCGATGCAGCGGCTCGCCGAGGGCGTGCTGACCCAGCTCGCTTCGCTGCTCAACGTCGACTGCGCCGGCATCCTGGTCCTGCGCGACAATGGCGGCATCGACCCCGAGCTCTCGGTGCTCGCCGGCAGCGGCTGCTACAGCCGCTTCATCGGCACCACGACGTCGAAGGCGCTCGACCCCGATCTGCGCGAGATGGTGGAGGCGGCGTTCCAGCGCCGCAAGAACGAGTTCGCCGACCATCGCAGCGTGATCTATCTGCGCACCGGATCCGGCCGCGAGGTCGTGGTGCTCTTGCAGGCCGAGCGCGAATTGTCCGAGACCGACCGCTCGCTGGTCGAGATCTTCTCCTCCCGGCTCTCGATCGCCTTCGACAACGTCATCCTCTACCAGCAGCTGCAGGACGCCAACACCCAGCTTGAGGACCGCGTCGCCCAGCGCACCCGCGCATTGATGCAGGCCAATCGCCGCCTCTCCGCGCAATGGCTGCGGCTGCAGCGCGCCAATGGTTTCAAGAACGAGATTTTGGGCACCGTCGCCCACGATCTGAAGAACCCGCTCGGCGTCATCCTCGGCCGCACCGAGATGCTGAAGGAGCTGATCTCGACCGGCGCCTCGGAAAGCGGCGTGGTCGCCCAGGTCGATCACATCCGCGATGCGACGAAGCGGCTGACCACGATGGTCGACCACCTGATCTCGGACGCGATGGCCGACGCCTTCGACATCACCATCCGCCGCGAGCCGGTCGACGTCGCCGCTTTGGTCAAGGAGGTCGCCGAGGCCAACCAGCCGCTGGCCGTCAACAAGCAGCAGGCGATCAGCGTCATCGCACCGGCCAACATCGTCACCATGTGCGACACCGACCGCATCCGCGAAGCCATCGACAATCTCATCAGCAACGCCATCAAATATTCGCCGATCGGCGGCAAGATCGACGTCGCCGTCAGCCATGAGGGCGGCGACACCATCGTCCGCGTCAGCGACGAGGGCGCCGGCCTGTCGCCGGAGGATCTCGGCCGCCTGTTCGGCCGGTTCCAGCGGCTGTCGGCCAAGCCGACCGCCGGCGAGAGCTCGACGGGGCTTGGCCTCTCCATCGTCAAGCGCATCATCGACATGCACGGCGGCGAGGTGACCGCCGACAGCGACGGGCCCGGCAAGGGCTCGACCTTCACCATCACCCTCCCCGCGACCGAAATGCCGTGATCAAGAGACCATGACCCAAAGCCAGCACATCATGATCGTCGACGACGAAGCCCCGGCCCGGGAGATGGTCGGCGATTATCTCAAGATGCACGGCTTCACCGTGACGCTGTGCGACGGCGGCAAGAGCTTGCGCGCCGCGATCCAGGGCAGCATGCCCGATCTCGTCGTACTCGACCTCAACATGCCCGAGGAGGACGGCCTCTCGATCATCCGCGACCTCAAGAGCCGCATCAACGTGCCGGTCATCATGCTCACGGCGACCGCGAGCCCGATCGACCGCGTCGTCGGCCTCGAGCTCGGCGCCGACGATTACGTGGCAAAGCCGTGCGAGCTGCGCGAGCTGATGGCGCGCATCCGCTCGGTGCTGCGCCGGAGCGCGCCGGCCAAGGCCGCCGCGCCCGAGGCGGCGGCGAAGTCCGACAAGGAGCAGCTGGTACGCTTCGGGACCAAGTGGCTCGATCTCGAAGCCCAGGCCTTGCGCGACGACGAGGGCAACGAGCATCCGCTGACCGCATCCGAATTCGGGCTGTTGAAAGTGTTCGCGGCCAATCCCAAGCGCGTGCTGTCGCGCGAGCGCCTGTTGGAATTGGCCAATGCGCGCGACGCCGAAGCCTTCGACCGCGCCGTCGACCTGCGCATCATGCGCATCCGCCGCAAGATCGAGCCCGACCCGGCCAAGCCGGCCGTGATCCGCACCATCCGCGGCGGCGGCTATCTGTTCTCGCCGCAGGGCGAGAAGGCGTAGAGGGCGGGCGGCGGAGCGCGGTGCCGTAGCCCGGATGGAGCGTCGCGGAGCGCCCATCTGGAACGACATCGGTGGGTGCAGCGCGACTGAACGCAAGACCCGGAAATACGTTCCCGACTGCTCAGGGCCGCCAAATCCCACCCCCCGTATTTTCCGTACATTGAAATTCCACGACTTTTTGCCCCGAATGTTTCGTCGCGCCCCCTTCGACGAAACAATTTGGCGGCGCACGAAACCATTTTCCGCTTTTCGTGCAGACGTCCCGAAACGTTGGCTCATTAACACTTTGGTCCAAGGAAACGCCGTTCGGTTGCGGCGCTACGGGGAGCCAAGTCCATGCGGAACGTCATCGCCATCAACGCCCAAGCCAGCCAGAGCATCATTGCCGCTCAGGCGACCTCGGACGACATGCTCCTCGAAAGCATTGCCGACGGTAACCGGACGGCCATGCACATTCTTTACTGCCGGCACAATGTGCGGGTGTATCGCTTCATCCTGCGCATCGTGCGCGACGCCACCGCGGCGGAAGACCTGGTCAGCCAGGTGTTTCTGGACGTGTGGCGGACCGCCGGCCAGTTCCAGGGCCGCTCGCAGGTCTCGACCTGGCTGCTCTCGATCGCCCGCTTCAAGGCCCTGACCGCGATGCGCCAGCGCCGCTTCGAGGACATCGACCAGGAGGACGTGCGCCAGATTCCTGATGGCAACGACACGCCCGAGACCTCGCTCGACCGCAGCGACACCAGCGCCATCCTGCGCGCCTGTGTGCAGAAGCTGTCGCCCGCGCATCGCGAGATCATCAACCTTGTCTACTACCACGAGAAGTCGGTGGAGGAGGTCGGGCAGATCATCGGCATCCCCCAGAGCACCGTGAAGACGCGGATGTTCTACGCCCGCAAGCAATTGGCCGAATTGCTTAAAGGCGCCGGCGTCGAGCGTTTCGCCGCCTGAGGCCAACGATTTCAAAGGGTTGGGGCCCGCCAGGCGGCCCCGCCCCGGGACACGGAAGTGTTACCGCCGACGAAACAATTGAAACAAAGCACAACATCAGGCGGAAAAACTTCCTCCCTATAAAGCTCACATACGGTTTTGCTTAAACCTCCCAAGGACCTCCAGCGACCCGGACGGGATGCCCCCCTCCGGGTCGTTTTGTGTTTGGGGGTCGCAGACGCTGGAAGCCACGGCTGCTTCCGCATCGTCATGGCCGAGATTCGACCCCCGTCACGAAGGCGTGACGGTGCGTAACGACCACCCCACCGCGCCCGAACTGCCCTCGTGATCTTCCTCGCGAGTGCGCCATGCTCGAACTGCTCTTCGCTCTCCTTGCCGGCATCCTGACCATCGCCGCGCCTTGCACGCTGCCGATGCTGCCGATCCTGCTCGGCGCCTCGATCGGGCGCGACGGTCGGCTGCGCCCCCTGATGATCGCGCTCGGCTTCGTCGTCTCGTTCTCGGCGGTCGCGCTGCTGCTCGGCGCACTGACGCGGCTGTTCGATTTCGATCCGAACGTGCTGCGCGAGGCCGCCGCGATCCTGCTGCTCGGCTTTGGCCTGTTGATGCTATGGCCGGCGCCGTTCGAATGGCTGTCGATCCGGCTCAATGGCTGGCTCGATCTCGGCAGCGCAGGCGGCGCGCCACGCGAGGGCGCGCTCGGCGGGCTGATCCTCGGCACCACGCTGGGCCTGGTCTGGACGCCCTGCGCCGGCCCGGTGCTCGGCTCGATCCTGACACTGGTTGCGACCTCGAAGAATCTGGCCTGGGCCGGCACGCTGCTGATCGCCTATGCGATCGGCGCGGCGATCCCGATGCTGGCGATCGCCTATGGCGGACAGGCCGCGACCACCCGCGTGCGCAGCCTTTCGCGGATCACCCCACGCCTGCAGCAGGGCTTTGGAATCGTCGTGATCGCCTTCGCCCTCGCCGCCTATTTCCAATACGACACGCTGATCGTGGCGTGGCTCACCGGCTTCTACCCGACCGGCCAGATCGGCCTGTAATCCCTCATCTTCACCGGAGGACTCGCCCATGACGTTCAAACTGCTCGCCGTCTCAGCTGCACTTGTCGGCCTCACTGCCACCGGCGCCGTCATCCCCGGCTTCTGCGACGAAGCCGCGCCCGCCGTGCCGATCACCGTCGCCGCAGCAAGCCAACAGGCGGCGCCCGACTTCGCCGGCATCAACAACTGGTTCAACTCCAAGCCGCTGAGCATGGCCGACCTCCGCGGCAAGGTCGTGCTGGTCGACTTCTGGACCTATGGCTGCGTCAACTGCGTCAACACGCTGCCGCACGTCACCGAGCTCTATGCGAAGTACCGGGACAAGGGCCTCGTCGTGGTCGGCGTGCACACGCCGGAATTCCCGTTCGAGCGCTCGGCCTCCAACGTGCAGGCCGCGCTGAAGCGCCACGGCATCACCTATCCGGTGGCGCAGGACAATGATTCCAAGACCTGGAACGCCTACCGCAACCAATATTGGCCGGCGCAATACATCATCGACCAGAACGGCAAGATCGTGTTCCAGCACGCCGGCGAAGGCCGCTATGACGAGATCGACCGCACCGTGGCCAAGCTGCTGAACGCCAGCAGCTGATGCCGCACGGACGCCGCGCGGCGGGTTTCGGTTGTCGCCCTTGTTGCTTGACTCCACGGACCCGTCCGTGGAGGTTCGCGGCATCGGAATCAGCCGCCCGCGATGGACGACACAACGACCGCTCCCGACATCCGCCTTCGTGAAGGCTCTTCGATCGCGCAGCGGCTGGTCGTAGCCGGCTTCGCGGCAGCCGTTGCGCTGTGCTTCACGCCGGGCCTGTTCACGCACGACACCCTGGAAATCATCATATCGGTGGTGGCGCTGCTCATCGGGGCGGGATTCGTCGTCGGCATCATGATCGCGCCGGCGGTGGTGTGGATCATCACGGCGAACGAGATCCTGATCGGGCGGCAAAGTCCGTTCGGCAGGCTGCGCACGCGGGTCGTCGCGAAAGACGACATCACGGCGTTGCAGGTTCCCGGCAGCAAGCGGGTGAAGGCGCGCTTTCAACTCGTGTTCACGCTGGCCTCGGGAGAGCGCTTGACGTCGCCGCCGATCTCCGACGTCACGCATGTGCGCGACACCGTGGCCCGGATCGCGGCGCAGTTCGAGGTTCCCAATGTCGAGGAGCCCGTCAATCCGCTCGATGCCAGCAATCCGGAGATGCATCTCGGCGAGCCGCTGGAGGCGTTTCCCACGCGGGACATCAGGATCGTCTCGCTGATCGTCGTCACTCTGTCCGCCGTGCCCTACGCCTATAAGCTCTGGCGCGGATGGCCGCCCAGCCATGTCGACATCCTGCTGCTGCCGCTCGGCGTGCTCGCGGCGTTCGCCGTGCATCGCTATGCCAACCTCCTCACCGGCGCGCTCTGGATCATCCGCGAGCGCGACATCCGCGTCGAACGGCTGTGGGGCGACGGCACGCCGCGCGCCGACCACATCGCAGGACCCGACGTGAAGACCATCACGGTCGAGCGCCGCGGCCGGTCCGAGGACGAGCATTGCATCGTCGTGATTCGACTGCATTCGGGGCGAAGGTTTCGCAGCCCGCGGATCGGCTCGCGGGTGGAGGCGCGCGCGGTGGGGGCGGAGATCGTGCGGCGGCTGGGGATCGCGGCGGAGAGCAACAAGATCTGACTGGCTTCCGATGACGATGGTCGATGTAAACATCAACGCGGGCTCGGTCTGAGCCTCTCCCGCTTGCGGGAGAGGTCGCGCGGGTGAGGGTTCTTTCCTCTGGGGGAGAATCCCGTTGCGGAGACACCCTCTCCCCGGCCCTCCCCCGCAAGCGGGGGAGGGAGCGCAGCCCCGTTGCCGCCGCGACCTAAGCTTTTCGCGCCATCCCCTGTTTGTGGCATTGCCCGGCACCGTTAAAAAACCATAGGCATTCTCGTGACATATCAGGGCGGCGCGCCATCAACTTGCCATGAACCTGCCCCTCAGGTTTGATGCTTCTGAATGATTTGCGCTGTGGCAGCGGGGAGAGCTTGAGATGACGGATTTTCGTCGCCTGACCGGGATGTTCATGGCTGCGGTGGGGCTCATTCTGTCCACGCCCTCCGCCTTCGCCCAGCAGCCTGACCGCGGCGACGAGCCGGGCCTGGTCGCCGACGACGGCTACCAGCTCGAGCCGGAATGGCAGAAGCAGGTCGTCTATTTCCGCACCACCGAGGCGCCGGGCACGATCATCGTATCGACCGCCGAACGGCATCTCTATCTGGTGCAGCCGGGCGGGCGAGCGATCCGCTACGGCATCGGCGTCGGCCGCGACGGCTTTCAGTGGCAGGGCCTCGTGACCATCACGAACAAGAAGGAGTGGCCGGACTGGACGCCGCCGCCGGAGATGATCCAGCGCCAGCCCTATCTGCCGCGCTTCATGGCCGGCGGCCCCGGCAATCCGCTGGGCGCCCGCGCCATGTATCTCGGCACCACCGTGTACCGCATCCACGGCACCAACCGCCCCGACACGATAGGCACCAAGGTGTCCTCAGGCTGCTTCCGTCTCGTCAACAACGACGTCGCCGATCTCTACGACCGCGTGCCTGTCGGCACCAAGGTCGTCATCCGTCAGAAGCCTGAACTGTAAGGCTATCGTTGGAGCATGATCCCCGGGGATCATGCTCTGCGCCCTCCTCCCAATTCCTTTTCCCGATTTTTCGAGAGAGCAACATGATGCGCACTTTTCGAGGCGGCCTGCTGATCGGGCTCGCGGTCGCCGTGCTGGTCGCCGTTCTGGCCATCATCTACGAATTCTACGACACCCGCACCCTGAAGCGCACCGTGCGCCGCGGCGAGGTGCTGTGCGGCGTCAACAAGGGCCTGCCGGGCTTCTCGATCCCCGACGACAAGGGCAACTGGACCGGGTTTGACGTCGATTTCTGCCGGGCGGTGGCCTCGGCGATCTTCAACGATCCCGGCAAGGCCAAGTTCGTTCCGCTCGACGCCAACGAGCGCTTCAAGGAATTGCAGAGCCGGAAAGTCGACATCCTCTCGCGCAACTCGACCTGGAGCATGGCGCGCGAGCTCGACTATGACCTCTATTTCCCGGCCGTGGCCTATTACGACGGCGTCGGCTTCATGCTGCCTCGCGCTCGCAACAAGGAAACCTCGCTGGACCTCGCGGACAGCAAGGTCTGCGTGCAGAGCGGAACAACAACGGCACTCAACGTCTCCGACTACTTCCGTGCCAACAACATGAAGTATGAGGAGGTCAAGCTCGACAATCTCAACGACGTCGTGAAGGCCTACGACAGCGGCAAGTGCGACACGCTCTCGGCCGACGTCTCGCAGCTCTACGCGCTCAGGCTGAACCTGACCAAGCCCGGCGACCACATGATCCTGCCGGACATGATCTCCAAGGAGCCGCTCGCTCCGGTCGTGCGCCAGCGCGACGACGACTGGATGATGATCGTGAAGTGGACGCTCTACGCGATGATCAACGCGGAGGAATTAGGGGTGACCTCGGAGAACATCGACGAAGCCCTGAAGTCGAAGAAGCCGGAAGTAATGCGCCTCGTCGGCACCGAGGGCAATTACGGCGAGCAGCTCGGCCTCACCAAGGACTGGGTCGTCCGCATCATCCGCCACGTCGGCAATTACGGCGAGATGTACGAGCGCAATATCGGCGAGAAGTCGAAGCTGAAGATTCCGCGCGGCATGAACCAGCTGTGGAACGCCGGCGGCGTGCAGTACGCACCGCCGATGAGGTAAGGCGGCGATCCAGCCGCGTCATGCGAGCGTAGCGAAGCAATCCAGACTGCCTCCGCAGAAAGATTCTGGATTGCTTCGTCGCAAGCGCTCCTCGCAATGACGGGGCGCGAGCTTCCATCCTCGCGAAGGCCTGTAGCCCGGATGGAGCGTAGCGAAATCCGGGGCAGTCTCGCGGACAGAATCCCGGATTTCGCTTCGCTCCATCCGGGCTACAGGTTCCCGATCAATACCCCCGCGCCCGTGCGAGCTGCTCGGTGTGGTAATTGGCATCGCCGAACAGCTCCTCGCAGACCCTGGCGCGCTTCATGAAGAAGCCGATGTCGAACTGGTCGGTCATGCCCATGCCGCCGTGCATCTGCACGCCTTCCTGCACCGCGCGCGTGGCGGTGGTGCCGGCCTTCGCCTTGGCGACCGCGACGGCTGAGGCCGCCTTCGCGACATCGGCGTCCAGCGCTTGCAGCGCCTTCATGGTGGCGGCGCGGGTGATCTCGATGTCGACATAGAGCTCGGCGGCGCGGTGCTGCAGCGCCTGGAATTCGCCGATCAGCTTGCCGAACTGCTTCCTGTTCTTGAGGTACTCGACGGTGCGGTTGAAGACCTCCTCGCTGAGCCCGACCATCTCGGCGGCGACCGCGCCGCGGCCGATGTCGAGCACGCCTTCGAGCAGGCCGGCCGCCTGATCGACTTCGCCGAGCACGCTGTCGGCGGTGACCTCGACATTGGAAAGCTCGATCCGCGCCGCATTGTGCGCGTCGACCATGATGGTACGCTCGACCGCAACGCCCTTGGCCTTGGGGTTGACCAGGAACAGCGTCAGGCCGTCCCGCTCGCCGGCAGCGCCGGACGTGCGCGCGGCGACGATCAGGAGATCGGCGACGTGGCCGTCGACCACCAGCGCCTTGGCGCCGGAAAGTTTAAAACCGTTGCCGGCGCGCACGGCCTGCAGGCTGGTCTGCAGCGGACGATGTTTTGCGCCCTCGTCGATCGCGAGCGTGGCGAGCAGCGAGCCGTTCGAAATCTTCGGCAAATATTCCGATTTCTGCGCGGCACTGCCGCCGCGGGTCAGCGCCGAGGCCGCGACCACCGAGGTCGCGAGGAAGGGCGACGGCATCAAGGTGCGGCCGATCTCCTCCATCACGATTCCGGCTTCCATGACGCCGAGGCCGCTGCCGCCGAATTCTTCCGGCACCAGCAGGCCCGCAAAGCCCATCTCGGCGAAGGAATGCCAGAGCTCCTTGGAGAAGCCGGTGGGGTCCTTGCTGTCGCGCAGATGCCGCAGGTGCGACACCGGCGCCTTGTCGCTGATCAGCCCGCGCGCGCTATCGCGGAGCATCGATTGTTCTTCGGTGAGGACGAGGGCCATGGTGCTTAAGTCTCTAATATCGCGTGACGCATATTGTTGGTGTCATTCCGGGGCGATGCGCAGCATCGAACCCGGAATCTCGAGGTTCCGGGGTCGATCCTTCGGACCGCCCCGGAGCGACGGAAAGGCTCACGCCCCCGGCAAATCCAGGATGCGCTTGGCGACGATGCCGAGCATCACCTCCGTCGTGCCGCCCTCGATCGAGTTGGCCTTGGTGCGCAGCCAGGCGCGCGGACGAGCGCCCTGCCTGGAGCGCTCGCTCTCCCATTCCAGCGCATCGACGCCGCCGGCCGACATCAGGATCTCGTAGCGGCGCTTGTTGAGCTCGGTGCCGTAATATTTCATCGCCGAGGAAAACGCCGGATGCGCCTGCCCCGCCTTGGCGAGATCGACCGCGCGCTCGGCGCAGGCCGCGAGTGCGGCTTCATCGACGTCGAAGGTGGCAATCTTTCCGCGCAGCATGGCATCGTCGAGCTTGCCCTGCGTATCGGTGCCGACGGAATCCGCCGCGATCTGGCCGAGCGGACGGCCGACGCCGCGCTCGCCCATGCCTGAGATCATCGCGCGCTCGTGCTGCAGCAGATATTTGGCGACGTCCCAGCCGCGGTTGACGGTGCCGACCACATGCGACTTCGGCACGCGGACGCCGTCGAAGAAGGTCTCGCAGAACGGAGAACAGCCGGAAATCAGAAGGATCGGCTTGGTCGTCACGCCCTTCGAGGTCATGTCGAACAGGATGAAGCTGATGCCGTCGTGCTTCTTCGCCGTAGGATCGGTGCGGACGAGGCAGAAGATCCAGTCGGCGTAATTGGCGTAGGAGGTCCAGATCTTCGAGCCCGTGATGACGAAATCGTCGCCGTCGCTCTCGGCGCGGGTCTGCAGCGAAGCCAGATCGGAGCCGGCATTCGGCTCGGAATAGCCTTGGCACCAGCGGATTTCGCCGGCCGCGATCTTCGGCAGATGCTCCTTCTTCTGGGCCTCATTGCCGTATTTCAAGAGCGCCGGCCCGAGCATCCAGATGCCGAAGCTCGACAGCGGCGGACGCGCGCCGATTTTCGCCATCTCGGCGCGCAGCACCTTGTGCTCGGCCGCGCTCAAGCCGCCGCCGCCATACTCCTTCGGCCAATCAGGCACGGTCCAGCCCTTGTCGCGCATGCGCTCGAACCAGATGCGCTGCGGCTCGGAGGAGAATTTTGCGTTGCGCCCGCCCCAGAACACGTCGGCATCCGAGGTCGCGGGCTTGCGCATCTCCGGCGGGCAATTGGCCTCCAGCCAGGCGCGCGTCTCGCTGCGGAAGGTTTCGAGCTCGGTGGAGTCAGTGTCACTCATGGTCGTTTCCATCAATCAAATCGACTTGTTGGGCACGACTCTGGGCCAAGCTCCTGCGGAATTCAACCACTTCCGCGCGCCCGCATTCCGCTATAGTCGCGGCCAAGACGGTGCTTGAAAACAAAGAGGAAACGACGATGCGCCTGAAACTTCTTTCGCCTGGCGAAATGAACGAGAGCCAGCGCCAGACCTATGACGAGTCGATTGCCGGCAAACGCGGCAAGCCGCCGGCGCCGATGATGGCCTGGCTGAACAGTCCCGACATGGCCCGCCACGCCACGCGGCTCGGCGAGGTCTTGCGCTACGACACGATCTTTCCGGCAAAACTCTCGGAGATCGCGATCCTGGTGACAGCGCGGCACTGGACCGCGCATTACGAATGGTACGCCCATAAGCGCCTCGCGCTCGCGGGCGGCATGGCCCCTGAAATCATCGACGCCATCCGCGATCGCCGCACGCCCGAGTTCGACGACCCCAAGGGGAAGATGATCTACGATCTCGCGAAATCGCTGCACGAGGGTCACGGCGTCGAGAAGGGCCTCTATGATGAAGCGGTGAAGCTGCTCGGCGAGCGCGGCGTGGTCGAGGTGATCGGCCTGTGCGGCTATTACACGATGGTGTCGATGACGCTGAACACCTTCGAGTTCGAGCTGCCCGAGGGCGAGGTGAAAGAGCTGGCTTGATTGCCTATCCTGATGCGCAATTGCGCATCAGGAAACGCTGGGTTTCAGGATAGGCCAATAGCAGTGTCCCGAGGTCCACCCTATGTGGAGTGCATCAACGGAGCATTCACATGTCGCAAAGCCCAGCCGTCGTCGCCGGCACCAGGATCGGCCACGTTCACCTCAAGGTCGCCGATCTCGATCGTGCGCTCGGCTTCTATTGCGGCGTGCTCGGCTTCGAGCTGATGCAGAAGATGGGATCCGGTGCGGCCTTCATCTCGGCCGGCGGCTATCACCACCACATCGGGCTCAACACCTGGGAGAGCAAGGGCGGCTCGCCGCCGCCGCCGGGAACGACCGGGCTCTATCACACCGCGATCCTCTATCCGACGCGGCCAGCGCTGGCCGATGCGCTGCACCGGGTGCTCGCGGCCGGCATCGCGCTGGACGGCGCCAGCGACCACGGCGTCAGCGAGGCGCTGTATTTGCGAGATCCGGATGAGAACGGCGTCGAGCTGTATTGGGACAAGCCGAGGGAGCAATGGCCGTTCGGAGCGGACGGCAGGCTTGCGATGTTCACCAAGCGGCTGGACGTGGAGGGGTTGTTGGCGGCGCGGGAGGCCTGATGCCGTAGGGCGGATTAGCGAAGCGTAATCCGCCGCGCTCCAGCACATGCGAAACGAAGTTGGCGGATTACGCTTTCGCTAATCCGCCCTACTGGACCTGCTTTCCCCGCACCATGATCAACGCCGCGGCCGCCAGCTCCAGCGCGATGCAGAGATAGAACGGCAGCGCATAGCCACCGGACCAGTCGCGCAAGGCGCCGACCACGCCGGGGCCGAACGCATACGTCACCTGGTTGATCGCGGTGTTCAGGCTGATCAGCACGCCGAACGCGGCGCTGTCGAACTCCTGTTGCACGATCAGCGACGGCAGCGTGATGAGATTGCCGACCGAGAAGCCGAACAATGCGCAGGCCGCGATCAGCACGTAATCATTGTGCAGGTTGATGACGACCAGAAGCGCCGCGGCCTGGCTGAGGAACGACAGCGCCGAGGCGAGGCGCTGGTTGAGACGGTCGATCACCAGCGAGAACAGCACGCGGCCGACCACCGCCATCGCGGTCAGCACCGCGACCGCCACCGCGGCGCGCTCGCGGCCGATCACGGGATCGAGGAACGAGATCAGGTGCACGATGAAGCCGACCTGCGCGAACAGCACGAGCGCGAATGCAATCGTCACCGAGAGGAAGCCGACGTCACGCAGCGCCCAGGCGCGGATCTGCGCCGATGATTGCACCTTCGTCTTCGTCGCCGCGTGCCGGCCGTGGGACGCGGGCGGCCGGCCGACGACGAGCAGGATCACCGGCAGAAGCAGCACCAGCATGGCGCCGGCCGCGGCGTACATCGCGCTGGCGAAGCCGACATGACCGATCAGGGTGACCAGCAGCGGCACGCCGACGATGCCGCCGAAGCTGGCGCCGTTGAGCGCGAGGCTGATCGCCATGCCGCGCTTACGGTCGAACCACAGGCTGATCGTGTTGGTGATCATGGCGAGGCTGGTGCCGGCCCAGCCGAAGGCGAGCACGGCATCGGCGAGATAAAGCTGCCACGGCTCGCGCACCGCGCCGATCGCGACGCTCGCTGCCGCCATCGCCAGCGTGCCGGCGACTAGGCTGAAGCGCGGACCATATTTTCGCACGGCTTCGCCGACGAAGACGACGAGCAGCGCGCCGAACAGATAGAAGAACGTCGTCCCGGAGGAGATCAGCGTGGTCGGCCAGCCCCGCGCGCGCTGCAGCTCGGCGACATAGACGCTCTGGCCGTAGAAACCGAGCCCCCAGCCGAAGGTCGCGAGCAGGAAGCAGACCGCGACGATGCGCCAGCCTTCGTAACGGAGGGAGGATTCGTCGATGGGCGCGGCGGTGTGGGGATTGTCGAGCATTTGCGCCGGTCTTTCATTCCCCCGCGAGCGCCGTGCTTTCGCGCTCGCTGTTCATGACAAGCATCACGTAACAACCGAGCGTCCGAAAATCACTTCGACGGCGATCGAACTGTCAACGCTGCTGACAACCTCCTGCCAGCTCACACCGCGTCCGGGAACTCGCCCATCGCGGTCTCCAGCCGCGCCCTGCGGCGGCGGGCCCAGGAGACCAACGAGAGCACGACGAGACCGAGAATCACCGGCGGGAACACCACCAGGTTCACCGCCGACCAGCCGTAGCTGGCGAGCAGCTGCCCGGAGGAGAATGAGCCGATCGCCATCATGCCGAACACCAGGAAGTCGTTGAAGGCCTGCACCTTGTTGCGCTCCTGCGCGCGGTGGGTCTCCAGCACCAGCGCGGAGGCGCCGATGAAGGAGAAATTCCAGCCCACGCCCAGCACGACCAGCGTCGCCCAGAAATGCATCGCCGTGAGGCCGGAGAGTCCGATGCCGGCAGCACCGGCTTCCAGCAGCAGGCCGGCGGCCACGACCTTTGGCGCGCCGAAGCGGGCGATCAGCGTGCCCGTGAAGAAGCTCGGCCCGTACATGGCGACGATGTGCCATTGAATGCCGAAATTGGAATCGGACACGGACAGGCCGCACATCTTCATGGCGAGCGGCGCCGAGGTCATCACCAGGTTCATCATGGGATAAGAGATGACGCCGCACAGCGCCGCGGCGATGAAGCGGGGCTGGGTCACGATGGTGAGCAATGGCCGGCCGCCATGCAGATCGGCCGGCGCGGGCTTCGGGATATCGACGCCGGCGACGATGCCCATCGCGACAAGCGCCACAGCGGCCTGCACCAGGAAGCTGAAGGCGAACAGATAAGGCTGCCAGACATCCATGGTCCATTGCACGAGCTGCGGACCGAGCACGCCGGCGAATACGCCGCCCGCCATCACCCAGGACACCGCCTTGGGCCGGTAGGCCGCGCTGGCGCCGTCGGCGGCGGCGAAGCGATAGGATTGTGCGACGGAGCCGTAGAGGCCGCCGAGGAAGGTCGCGAGGCAGAACAGCGCGAACGAGCCGTGCAGGATCGCGAACGAGCCGAGCAGCCCGGTCAGCGCGCCGAGGCCCGTGCCGATGACGAAGGCCACGCGGCGGCCGAAACGGCGCGAGATCGCGCCGGTCGGCAGCGTGCCTGCTGCGAGTCCCAGCACGTACATCGACAGCGGCACGGTCGCGAGCGACATGTCGGGTGCCAGCGTCGCGCCGACGATCGAGCCGGTGGCGAAGATCACTGCCGAGTTGGCGCCGGTCAGCGCCTGTGCGGCGGCCAGGCGCACCACATTGGCGCGCGCGCGGGCGTCGTCGGCGATCTCGTGGGTTGAAGTCACGTCAAGCATCGGCTGTTCCGCCCAACGGGCTTGGTTGATTCCCGGGCACTATGGAGGGACGCAACTGGGCGGGCAACCGGCGCAAACGGGCGCAGGCCATGCCTGTGGCGCAATCGGCTGGATGATAGCGGGCCCGCGCGCTTGACGGCTTGCGCTCGATCAAATCCTATTCTCCGCGACTTCCAGGAGTTTCGCTCATGACCGTCGACGACAGGCCCACGCTCAACGCTCCCGACGACGATCCCTTCCTGTGGCTGGAGGAGATCGAGGGCAAGCAGGCGCTCGATTTCGTCGAGCGGCAGAACGAGCTGACGCTGCAGGCGTTCGGCGGCAAAGCCTACGAGCACGACCGCGATGTGCTCGCGGCGATCTACGATCGGCCGGACAACATTCCCTATGTCACCCGGCGCGGCAATGATCTGCACAATCTCTGGAAGGACGCCGTCAATCCGCGCGGCCTGTGGCGGCGGACGACGCTTGCGGAGTTTCGTAAGGCAACTCCTGCGTGGGAGACCATGCTGGACATCGACAAGCTCGCAGCGAGCGAGGGCGAGGACTGGCTGCTGAGCGGCATCGCCACGACGCCGGGAAGCTCGCGGGCCATTCTGAGCCTGTCGCGCGGCGGCAGCGACGCGGTGACATTGCGGGAATTCGACCTCGGGACGAAGAGCTTTGTGGCGAACGGCTTCACGCTGCCGGAGGCCAAGGGCGGCGTCGATTGGCTCGATGCCGACACGCTGCTGCTGTCGAGCGCCCATGGCGAGGGCATGGCGACGAGCTCGGGCTATGCGCGGACCGTGCGGCTGTGGCGGCGCGGCCAGCCTGTCGATCAGGCCGAGGTGATCATCGAGACCACCGCCGACCACATGGTGATCTATGGCAGCACTGACGACACCGGGCCCGAGCCGCGCGTGTGGATCGTCGACCAGATCGACTTCTTCAATGGCGCGATCTGGCTGCGCGATGCGGCCGGCAGCATGACGAAGCTCGATCTGCCGACCGGCGTCTGGATGCAGGCCCATGGCGACTGGTTCGCGATCAAGCTGCGCAAGGACTGGCAGGTCGAGGGACGGACCTACGCTACCGACACCGTGCTCGGCATCTCGCTCTCGGCGTTCCTTGCCGGCCGCCGCGATTTCGCGGTGCTGTTCGAGCCGGCGCCGCGGCGCGCTCTGCAGGGTCTGTTCTGGGCCGCGGGCAAGCTCGTGCTGTCGATCCTCGACGAGCTGCGCCCGCACTTCGAGATCTGCACGCCGTCGGCCGCCGGCTGGCGCCGCGAGACGCTTGCTGGCCTGCCCGAGATCGGCGTCGTCGACGTCTGGGCGCTCGATCGTCATCCCAGCGAGAGCAACGGCGATCTCCTCGCCAATGTGCAGGATCCGCTCACACCGCCCTCGCTGCTGCTGCTCGAACGCGGTGTCGTCAGCCCGACCGTGCTGAAGCAGGCGCCGAAGACCTTCACCGCCGACGGGCTCGTGGTGACGCAGCACGAAGCAATATCGATCGACGGCGAACGGATTCCCTATGTGCAGACCGGCCCGGCCAAGGAGACCGGCGATGCGCCGGTCTATATGAGCGCCTATGGCGGCTTCGCGCTTGCGGTGAAGCCGTATTACAATTCCTCGCTCGGCAAGCTGTGGCTGGAGCGCGGCGGTACGACGGTGCAGGCGAATTTGCGCGGCGGCGGCGAGTTCGGCACGCGCTGGCACGACGCCGGCCGGCTCGCCGGCAAGAAGCTCTCGCACGACGATTTCGCCGCGGTCGCCGCCGATCTCGTCCGCCGCGGCGTGACGCAGCCGAAGCGCATCGCAGCCCAAGGCGGCTCGAACGGCGGCATCCTCATCACCAACATGCTGGTGCGCTATCCCGAGCGCTTCGGCGCGCTGTTCTGCACCATCCCGCTGATCGACATGCGCCGCTACACCAAGCTGCTCGCGGGCGCGAGCTGGATCGCGGAATATGGCGACCCCGACAAGCCCGAAGAATGGGAGTGGCTGAAGACCTACTCGGCCTATCACAACGTGAAGGCCGACCAACCCTATCCGCCGATCCTGATCGCCACCACGCGGCGCGACGACCGCGTCCATCCCGGCCACGCGCGCAAGATGGCGGCGAAGCTGCAGGCGATGGGCTACGAGGCCTGGTTCTACGAGCCGGCCGCCGGCGGTCACGGCTACGGCAAGGACAACAAGGAGCGTGCGGGATTCGAGGTGCTAGGCTTCCGGTTCTTGAAGGAGAAAATCGGGTGGAGGGATGGTGAGGGCTGACGGCCGCTTGATGCGTAAACGCGAGCGTCGCGGGTGGGGCACCTCTCCCGCTTGCGGGAGAGGTCGACGTGCGAAGCACGGCGTGTGAGGGAGCGCACCTCCCACGTAGCTAGCGCGCAAACACCAGCGTCAGATTGTTCGCGGGCATGTCGGTGGAATCGACGAGGCGGAGGCCTGTCGCCTTCGCGAGCGCCTCGACGTCACTGACGTCGCGGACGCCCCATTCCGGATTACCTTCACGCAAGGAGGTGTCAAACACCGCATTGCTGAGCGCGGTGTGCTTGCCGTCGCGCTTGAAGGGGCCGTAGAGGAACAGCTTGCCGTCGGGACGCAGATAGCGGCCGGCCCCGGCGAACAGGCCCTCGGCCACCGCCCAGGGCGCGATGTGGATGACATTGGCGCAGAACACGGCGGCAAGACTCGTCGGTGCCTGCCCGTTCTTCATCTCCACGCACCAGTCGGGATCGGTAAGATCGATGCGCAGGGGCGGGCGGATATTCGGCAGGCCCGCATACACGCGCCAGGCCTCGATGCTCCTGAGATGGCGCTGATTGAGGTCGCTCGGCCACCAGATCAGGCCGGGCGTGTGGCGGGCGAAATGGACCACGTGCTGGCCGGTTCCGCTGCCGAGCTCGACCACGTTGCCGGTCAACCCGGCGAGGTGCTTTTCGAGCGCCGCCCAGATCGGCACGTGATTGCGATGGAACGCCGGCGCATCGAGCCGCCCGTCCGACTCGACCCGCCCACCATCCCTGCCAAATTCGACGACATATTCAGCCAAGCGAGATCCCCAAAATATGTGAAACAACAACGAAGGCCTAAGGGCCAAACGCCCCTAGAATAATTTGCTAGCGCCAACCCGCTGGATGAACGAACTATCTCATCGGTTGCAATGCGCAGGATATTAACTCCATTTTGCTGCGTGCATAGTCTTGATTGTCAGGCGGTGCCCTTTGTGCTTTGGAACGCCTGTATTTCCACAAACGAGATCATCGACATAACGCTCGGGACGATGCCTTGACCGCCATTCCTTGCAAGCCTGCCATCCTGGTGGCGCTGGCCTTCGCCGCCGCCGCTTCCGTGGCCCCGGCGCAGGCGCAATCCGCTGTGGCCGACGGCCAGAAGCTCGCTTTCGACCGCGGCAAGGGCAATTGCCTGACCTGCCACGTCATCAAGGGCGGCGACCTGCCGGGAACGATCGGCCCGGAACTGAAGGACCTCAAGGCCAAGTATCCCGATCGAAACGAGCTCACCGCGATCATCTTCGACGAGACCAAGCGCAATCCGCAGACCATGATGCCGCCGTTCGGCCGGAACCGGATTTTGACCGAACAGGAGATCAGCGCGATCGTTGATTTCCTGCAGACCCTGTAACGGCCGGCTGCCCAGGAGATTTGAGATGACCACGACCACCGGCCCGCTTGCGACGAGGCGCCTGATCCTTCAGGGCGCGGCCTCCGTCGCACTGCTCGGCCTCGGCAATCTGCCGTTCGCGACGCCCGCGCGTGCCGCAGCCAACGACAAATATCCGGAAGAGGCCTTCAAGCAGAAGAACGAGGCCGATGCGATCAAGGCGCTCTATGGCAAGACCGCCGAGCCCTCCGACAAGGTCAAGCTGGATGCGCCGGAGATCGCCGAGAACGGCGGCGTGGTGCCGGTGTCGGTGACGACGACGCTCGACAAGGTGAGCTCGATCTCGTTCTTCGTAACCGAGAACCCATACGCGCTCGCGGCGTCCTACAAGATCGCCGAGGGCACGATTCCTGCTGTCGCCAACCGATTGAAGATGGCCAAGACCACCAAACTGGTCGCCATCGTCGAGGCGGACGGCAAGCTCTACAGCGCGACCAAGGAAGTGAAGGTCACCGTCGGCGGCTGCGGCGGCTAGGAGGATCGGTCCGATGGCATCAAGCATTCGCGTGCGCGCAACATCCAACGGCGACATCACCGAGGTGCAGGCGCTGATCCAGCACCCCATGGATACCGGCCTCGTCAAGAATCCCGCCGGCGAACTGATCCCCGCGCATTACATCCAGCAGCTGAAATTCGAATGTAACGGCAAGGACGTCTTCGTCGCCGATTGGGGCACCGCGGTCTCCAAGGACCCCTATGTGAAGTTCAGCTTCAAGGGCGCCAAGAAGGGCGACGAGCTCAAGATCTCCTGGACCGACAACAAGGGTGCGTCGGATACGACCACCGCGAAGATCGCGTGATGAAAACCCGCACCTCCTTGCTGCTTGGCTCGCTCAGCGCCGCGCTCGTCGCGTTCGCCCTCACCTCTCCGCGCGTCGTCGCGGCCGACAAGGTCGATCCCGTCGCAGACGCCAAGGCGTTCCAGAACTTCTTCTTCCAGAAGTTTCCTGATGTGAAGCACGAGGACTTCGTCAACGGTCCCTATTCCATGAACGCCGATCTGAAGCGGCAATGGCAGGAGAAGGAAGAATTCCCGCCTTACGAGTTCGCGCTCGATGCCGGCAAGGAGATGTTCGCGACGCCGTTCAAGAACGGCAGGACCTATGCCGACTGCTTCCCGAATGGCGGCGTCGGCATCCGCCAGAACTATCCCTATTTCGACACGAAGGAAGGCAAGGTCGTCACGCTGGAGCTCGCGCTCAACCGCTGCCGCGAAGCCAATGGGGAAGCGCCCTACTCCTACGTCAAGGACGAGATGGCCTCGCTCACCGCGTACATGGCCTACACGTCGCGCGGCAAGCCGATGGACATCAAGATCCCCGATGATCCGCGTGCGCTCGAAGCCTTCGAAAACGGCAAGCGCTATTTCTACACCCGCCGCGGCCAGATGAATTTCTCCTGCGCGAGCTGCCATGTGCAGAGCCCGGGCGAGCGCATCCGCGCCGAGATCCTGGCGCCGGCGCTCGGCATCCTGAACGCGATGCCGATCTACCGCTCCGAATGGAGCGGCATGGGCACGACCAGCCGCCGCTTCGTCACCTGCAACAGCCAGACTCGCGCGGTTCCGCTGGAGCCGCAGGCGGATGAGTATCGCGACGTCGAATATTTCCTGTCCTACGTCGCCAACGGCCTGCCGATTTCGGGCCCGGGAGCGCGGCCATGAAGCGGACACTTGCCTTGGCCATGCTGCTCGCGCTCGGCCTCGCGGCCACGGCGCGCGCGGCAAATGAAGCGGACTACAAGGCGGCCTACACCGCCGCCGAAGCCGCATCGAAGGAGGCTGCCGGCTTGCGCAACCAGTGGACCGTGACCGTCTCTGCGCTGGCCGCGGCCAAGAAAGCGGCGGATGGCGGCGATTTCGACCGCGCCACCGCCGCGGCCAAAGAGGCCGAGGCGCTGGCAAAGGCGTCGATCTTCCAGGCGACGTCCGAAAAAGAAGCCTGGAAGGCGATGGAAATCCGCTAGACTGTTCGCTAGAGCTTCTTTTTGACGCGTTTTCTTCACGCGAAGCGGTATCCACTTCGCTCGAAAACGCTCCGGTGCAACAGCCTTGCGATCACTGAGGGCGCGGAGAATTTTTGGATGGCGATCCGCCGCCGCGATTTCCTGAAGTCTGCCGGCCTTGCCGCCGCATCGCTCAGCCTGCCGCGGCTTGCGCGGGGCACCGAGGCCGTGAGCCTTTACGACCTCGAGCGGTTCGGCAATGCGCGGATCCTGCACATCACCGACACGCATGCGCAGCTCAACCCGGTCTATTTCCGCGAGCCCAGCATCAATATCGGCATCGGCGAGATGGCCGGGCGGCCGCCTCATCTGGTCGGCCGCGCCTTTCTCGACCGTTTCGGCATCCGTTCCGACAGCGCAGATGCCTACGCCTTCACCTGCGTCGAGTTCGAGAAGTCGGCAGGCCGCTTCGGCAAGCTCGGCGGATTTGCCCATCTAAAGACATTGGTCGACCGCCTGCGTGCCGATGTCGGCGAGAAGCGTTCGCTGCTCCTCGACGGCGGCGATCTCTGGCAGGGCACCGGGCTTGCCAATGTCATGCAGGGCCGCGACATGGTCGAGGTTGCCAATCTGCTCGGCATCGAAGCGATGACCGGCCATTGGGAATTCACCTATGGCGAGCAGGTGCTGCGCGACAATCTCGAGCGCTTCAAGGGCGAGTTCCTGGCTCAGAACGTCTTCCTGACCGAGGAGGCCGCGTTCAACGACGCCGCCGCCTTCGACAAGGCCAGTGGGCGCGTGTTCAAGCCATCCATGATCAGGGAGATCGGTGGCCACCGCGTCGCGATCGTCGGTCAGGCCTTCCCTTACGTGCCGATCGCGCATCCCAAGCGGTTCACGCCGGACTGGACCTTCGGCATCCGCGAGGAGGAATTGCAGAAGCATGTCGATGCCTTGCGCGGCACCGAGAAGGTCGATGCGGTCATCCTGCTGTCGCACAACGGCATGGATGTCGACCTCAAGCTCGCAAGCCGCGTCACCGGGATCGATGTCATCCTCGGCGGCCACACCCATGATGCCGTTCCGCAGCCTATGCCAGTGAAGAACGCCGGCGGCACCACGCTCGTCACCAATGCCGGCTCCAACGGGAAATTCCTCGCCGTGCTCGATCTCGCGATCGACAAGGGCAAGGTCAGCGACGTGCACTACCATCTGCTGCCGGTTTATTCCGAGCTGTTGAAGCCCGACCCCGCAATGGCCGAGCTGATCGGCCGGCTGCGCGCACCGCATGTGGCCGACTGGTCGGCGAAGATCGCAACGCCGGACCGCCTGCTCTATCGCCGCGGCAATTTCTCCGGACCGGTCGACGAGCTGATTTGCACCGCGCTGCGCGCCGAGCTCGACACCGAGATCGCGCTGTCGCCGGGATTCCGCTGGGGCGTCACCGCGCTGTCCGGCCAGGCTCTGACCATGGAGGATCTGCTCGCGGAGACGGCGATCACCTATCCCGAGACCTATGTGCAGGAGATGACGGGCGCAGAGATCAAGGACGTGCTGGAAGACATCTGCGACAACCTCTTCAATACCGATCCCTATTACCAGCAGGGCGGCGACATGGTGCGCGCCGGCGGGCTCAGCTACACCTGCACGCCGAACGCCGCGATCGGCAGCCGCATCTCGGAGCTGAAGCTCAATAGCGGCAAGGCGCTCGGCGCCAGCCACCGCTACAAGGTCGCGGGCTGGGCTTCGGTCACCGGCCGGCAAGGCGCTCCGGTGTGGGACGTCGTCGGCAAATATCTGAGCTCGGGCCGGATGTTTCCGGAACGGCTCGGCTCCGGCGTCACGCTGAGGGGCGTCGAAGACAATCCAGGCATTACGGGACAGGGATGAGGCGCGCGCAGATCCTCTCCGCGCTGATGCTGGCGCTGCTCTCCTTCGCCGCCGTCGCGCCGGCCTCGGCACAACAGGTACCGCTGCAGGACAAGCCGTTCGCCGAGCACAGGATCGTGCTGCAGCTCTCCGACGGCGATGCCAGGAAGCAGGCGCTGGTGCTGAGCGTCGCCAACAACCTGCTGAAGGCCTACGACCCCGACAAGATCGCGGTCGAAGTGGTGGCGTTCGGCCCCGGCATCGATCTCCTGCTGTCCGGCAACGAGCGTCGCAAGCAGGTCGAAAGCCTGATCGCGCAAGGCGTGCGCTTCGACATCTGTCTCAACACGGTGGATACGATCGAGCGCGAGACAGGCAAGCGGCCGGAGTTCATTCCCGCGGCGACGCCGGTGCAGGTGGGCGTCGGGCAGATCCTGTTCCTGGCGGAGAACGGGTACACATTGGTGCGGCCGTAGGGCTGTCTGACCGTCCCCACAGTGTAACGCCCCATTCGGGGTCATTCCCCGCGCAGGCGGGAATCCAGTCCTCCGCAGCACCTCCGTATCCCATCTCGGCCTCTGGACGATTGGATCGCCCGCCCCTGTGCGCAATTGCGCACTGGGGGCGACGACAGCACACAACAATAATCTTCCATATTTTGCTCGCCTCGCAGCAAAATACTTCTCTCTCCGACCCCTGTTGTAGTAGAATCCTCGACTATCAGTTCCACTGCCGGACCTCCTGCCATGATCTTCCGTCAGCTCTTCGACAGCGTTTCGGGCACCTACAGCTATCTCCTTGCCAGCCGTCCCGGCGGCGAGGCGCTGATCCTCGATCCCGTGCTGGAGAAGGTCGACCGCTACTGCCAATTGCTGCGCGAGCTCGACCTCAAGCTCGTCAAGGCGGTCGATACCCATCTGCATGCCGACCACGTCACCGGCCTCGCCGAGCTGCGCGACCGCACCCATTGCATGACGGTGATGGGCGACCAGACCAAGGCCGACGTCGTGGCGATGCGGGTCGCCGACGGCGACAAGGTGACGATCGAGGGCCTGTCGCTCGACGTGATGTACACGCCCGGCCACACCGACGATTCCTACTCCTATCTGATGGGCGACCGCGTCTTCACCGGCGATACGCTGCTGATCCGCGGCACCGGTCGCACCGACTTCCAGAACGGCTCGTCGCGCGCACAATACGATTCAATCTTCAACCGGCTGCTCAAGCTGCCTGATGAGACGATGGTATTCCCTGCGCACGACTACAAGGGCGACACCGTCTCCACGATCGGCGAGGAGAAACGCTACAACCCGCGCCTCCAGGTGCGCTCGGTCGACGAATATATCGAGCTGATGGCCAATCTGAAGCTGCCCAATCCGAAGATGATGGACGTGGCGGTGCCCGCCAATATGCATGTCGGCCTGCATCAGGAAGAGCTGGAGAAGGAAGGCCGCGCGCTCAGCGCCGTCGAGGCGATCCGTGCGCTCGGCCGGCCCGACATCCTCCTGGTCGATCTGCGCGAGGCCAACGAGCGCGCCAAGCACGGCATGCTCGAAGGCGCGCTGCACACGCCCTATCCGTCCGTCGAGGACAGCCTCAAGCCCGGCGGCATGCTGCGCGAGGTCGCGGCCGCGACGGGACGCCGCGTGGTGTTCTTCTGCGCCTTTGGGGAGCGCTCAGCGATGGCGGTGGCGGCCGCCAAGGCGGCCGGCCTCTCCAACACGGCGCACATCGCCGGCGGCGTGGATGCCTGGAAGAAGGCAGGCGGGCCGCTCGTGCATTGACGGGCTTGGCCATCGCCACGCGCGGTCCTTGCGCTAGGTCAGGGACCGCTCATATTTCCAGGGTAGGATCGGGTGCAGCATCACCATCCGGGACCAGCCATGACCAAGATTTGCAAACCGGGCGAGCCGCCCAAAATCGCCGAGAAGAACACCGTCGGGAAGAAGCCGGCAGACAACAAGGCGAAGCTCCCCTCGCCTTCTCTCGATGACGACGATTACGAGGACGGCGACATCGCAACGCCCAAACGCGATCGCTACGGTGTCGACGACGAGCCGTTGTGAGGGGTGACCTCAAACTCCGCTGTCGTCGCCACCCGCACTACCTGCCATGCGCCCGCGTTCATGGACAAATAACCGCTCTCCCCGATAGTTTCCGCCTCCATCGGGAGTGAAACGGAACTGCAATGGTCGACGTTCTCGCCGCACCGCAGCAAGGCAAGGCGGACAGCGCGCTGCGCACGCTGACGGGAATCTCGATCGCGCATTGGGTCAGCCATTTCCATCTGCTGGTCCTGCCGATGCTGTTCCCGTTCCTCAAAGCGCAGCTCGGCGTCGGCTATATCGAGCTTGGCTTCGCGCTCACCGTGTTCGCCGTGGTGTCGGGGCTGACGCAGGCGCCGACCGGCTATCTCGTCGACCATTTTGGCGCGCGCAAGATCCTGCTGATCGGGCTGACCCTCGGCGGCTGCGCGCTGATCCTGCTTGGCCTGCATCTCAGCTATGTCTCGCTGATCGCCTGCGCCGTGCTGTTGGGTCTCGCCAACAGCGTCTATCACCCCGCGGATTACGCGATCCTCGCCGAGCACATGGACGAGGCGCGGATGGGCCGCGCCTTCTCGATCCACACCTTTGCCGGCTTTCTCGGCGGCGCGGTGGCGCCCGCGATCGTGGCTGGCCTCGTCACGATGTCCAGCGGCGTCGGCGCGCTGATCGCGTCCGGCGCGATCGGCATTCTGGTGGCGCTGCTGCTGCTCAGCATGAACATTCCCGACGCCGGCGCCAGCAAGAAGAAGCCCGGCGCTGCGAACGCGCCGAAGCAAGCCGTCATCACCCCGGCGCTGATCACGCTGACGGCGCTGTTCATGCTGCTCAGCCTGTCGGTCGCCGGCATCAACAATTTCGGTGTCGTCGCGCTGATGAGCGGCTACGGGACGTCCTATTCGGCGGCCAACGTCATGCTGACGGCCTTCCTCGGTGCCAGCGCCGCGGGCGTGCTCGCCGGCGGCTTCCTCGCCGATCATACCGAACGCCACGGCTATGTCGCGGCGGCCTGCTTTGCCGTCAACGCGGCCATCGTGCTGCTGATCGCGCTCGTGACGCTGCCCGGCTGGATCCTGACCGCAGCGATGACGCTCGCCGGCTTCCTCTCCGGCGTGATCGCGCCCTCGCGCGACATGCTGGTGCGCAACGCCGCGCCCCCGGGCGCAGCGGGCCGCGCCTTCGGCATCGTCTCCACCGGCTTCAATCTCGGCGGCATCGTCTCGCCGCTGCTGTTCGGCTGGATCATGGACCAGGGCGCACCGCACTGGGTGTTCGGCGCGTCGGTGATCTTCATGGTCGCGACCGTGGTGCTGTCGCCGTTCACGGAGCGGAAGCGGGAAGCCAACGCGGCGACGCAACCCTGAGCGCACTTCCCCGCGGTTGACACTGCGCAGGCGCGCCTGAAAATGCGCCCAAGCAAAACAACCATTCGGGAAGAAACACTATGAGCACCCCTGATCTCGTGATCCGCGGCGGCACCGTCGCGGACGGACGCGGCGGCGAGCTGTTCGAGGCGGACGTCGCCATCACCGGAGGGAAGATCAGCGAGGTCGGGAAGGTCGCCTCGAAGGGACACGAAGAGATCGACGCGCGCGGCAAGCTGGTGACGCCGGGCTTCGTCGACGTGCACACGCATTACGACGGCCAGGTCACCTGGAGCCAGGACATCACGCCGTCGTCGCAGAACGGCGTCACCACCGCGATCATGGGCAATTGCGGCGTCGGCTTCGCGCCTTGCAAGCCCGCCGACCACACCCGCCTGATCCAGCTCATGGAAGGCGTCGAGGACATTCCCGAGCCGGTGCTGAGCGCCGGCATTCCCTGGGCCTGGGAGAGCTTTCCGGACTACATGGACTGGCTCGCCAAGCGCGATTTCGACATCGACGTCGGCGCGCAGTTGCCGCATGCCGCGCTGCGGGTCTATGTCATGGGCGAGCGCGGCGCGCGCCGCGATCCTTCGACCGCGGAAGACAATGCCGCGATGGCAAGGCTCGCGAGCGAAGCGGTGCGCTCGGGCGCGCTCGGCTTCTCGACCTCGCGCACGCTCAACCACCGCACCTCGACCGGCGATTTTACGCCGACGCTGAAGGCCGGCGAGGACGAGCTCACTGCAATTGCCGGCGCCATGCATCGGCAGGGGCGCAGCGTGCTGCAATTCGTGCTGGATCTCTCCACCATCCACGAAGACCTGCCGACGATGCTGCGGGTGGCGGATGCCACCAAGTGCCCGATCTCGTTCTCGATCACGCAGAACGACAAGGCGCCGAACCGCTGGCGCCAGACGCTGGACGAGATCAACGCCGCGGCCAGGCGCGGCCTTTCCATCACCGCGCAGATCGCGGCGCGCCCGGTCGGCCTGCTGCTGGGCCTCGAGCTGTCGCGCAACCCGTTCCAGACCCATCCGAGCTACAAGGCGATCGCGCATCTGCCGCTTGGGGAGAGGCTCGCGCGGCTGCATCAACCCGAGGTGCGCAAGGCGATCCTGAGCGAGACGGCGACCGCGACCGACGATCCGCTGTTCTTCCGGCCCAATTACGACAAGATGTTCCTGCTCGGCGATCCCCCCGATTACGAGCAGCCGCCGGAGAACGCGCTGGGGCCGCAGGCGCGCAAGCGGGGGCGCCAGCCGGAGGAGCTCGCCTATGACGCGATGCTGTCGGACCAGGGCCGCGGCATGCTCTACGTGCCGTTCCTCAATTATGCCGACGGCAATCTCGACGCCACGCGCGAGATGCTGATCGACCCGCAATCGGTGCCGGGCCTGTCCGACGGCGGCGCGCATTGCGGCATCATCTGCGATGCGAGCTTCACGACCTATCTCTTGACGCACTGGACGCGCGACCGCACGCGCGGCGAGAAGCTGTCGATCCCGTTCGTGGTCGCGGCGCAGTCGCGCAAGACCGCGCTGTCGGTCGGCCTCACCGACCGCGGGCTGATTGCGCCCGGCTACAAGGCCGATGTCAATGTGATCGACTATGACCGCCTGCACCTGCATCCGCCCAAGGTGCACTACGATCTGCCGGTCGGCGGGCGACGGCTGCTGCAGGATGTCGACGGCTATGATGCCACGATCGTGTCGGGCGTGGTGACGCGGCGGCACGGCGAGGCCACCGGCCGGCGGCCGGGGAAGCTGATCCGGGGCGCGAAGGGGATGAACTAGGTGGAGTTGTGAGGCGCGCAGCGCCTCACTTTCAGTGTCGTCCCTGCGAACGCAGGGACTCACAACAACAGGGAGCGGTGTGCTGGAGGATCGCGGTTCGGTACTGCGATCTATCGTAACCGAGGGATCACGCGGTATGGGTCCCTGCGTTCGCAGGGACGACAGCGACGTGTGAGGCGCCCTCTTACGTCAGCGTCACCGCGCCCTTCAGCTCGGCGCTTTGCGCCGCGGCACCGCGGCTCAACCTCGCCTTTTCCGTGTTCGGCCAGAGCAGCAGCAGGCCGAGCAGGCCGGAGCCGACCATGATCACGGCGTTGATGGTGAAGCCGGTCATGTAGCCGTCGATCGTGCTGCCGGCACGCTGGATCATCGCCCCCATCACGGCCGGCGCGACGATGCCGGCCAGCGTGTAGAGCGCGCCGTATATGGCGAGGATCGCGCCGCGCTGCGACGTCGGCGTGAACTCGCCGAGCATCGGCGGGCAGACGACATAGATCGCCCCGCACAGGCCCGAGCCGACCACGAGCAGCGCGATCTGCAGGCCCGCGCCCTGGACATGCGGCATCATCGCCAGGATCAGCCCGCCGATCACTAGCGGCACCGAGCCGAGCACGCCGCGGGCCGCGCGGGTGTTGTAGCCGCGCGCCATCATCACCTGCGAGATCCATCCTGTGAGAATGACGATGGTGGCGCCGAACACCCAGGGCAGGATCGAGATGAAGCCGGCCTGGCTCTGCGAGAAGCCGAGCCCCTTGACGATGAACGGCGTGAACCAGGTCAGGCCGAGCGACAACGCCCAATAGGCGCCGAAGGTCGCCGCGACGCAGCCGATGAAGGTGCGCGAGGTGAGAAGCTGCAAATAGGGAATCTTCGACTCGGTCGCGGCCAGGACCTGCGTGTCCTCCAGCGGTCCTTCCTTGCCGAGCGCGAGCCAGGCACAAACCCACATCAGGCCGACGACGCCGAGCGCGCCGAAGGCATAGTGCCAGGAATGATTGACGATGACCCAGTTCAGCGCGGGCACGGCGAGGATCACGCCGAAGGCCGAGCCCTGCGACAGGATCGCGGTCGGCAGCGTACGCTTCTCGTCGGGAAACCATTTGTAGATCGCGTGCGCGGCGACCGAGAAGGCCGGGCCTTCGCCGGCGCCCAGCACGATGCGGCAGATCAGGAGCGTCGTGAAGGAGACGGTGCCGACCATCGGAAATTGCGCCAGCGCCCAGACCACCGCGAGCGCCAGCAGCACCCAGCGCGTCGGCACCTTGTTGACGATGAAGCCGACCACGATCGCGGCGATCGAAAACAGGAAGAAGAACGAGGAGCCGAGCAGGCCGAATTGCTCCGGTGAGAGCTTCAGATCGGTCATGATCGGCACGCCGGCGAGGCCGACGACGATCTTGTCCGCGAAGTTCACGACCATGAAGAGAAAGAGGAGAAAAGTGACGGTCCAGGCGCCCTTCGGCGTCGGCTTTGCCGAAGCCTTGGAGTTCCCCGCCGTGCTGCCCGCCGTATCAGGCGTTCCCTGAGCGCTCATCGTTCTCCCCGCATGTCTTTTTGGCACTTTTTTGATTTGGCCGTCTTGGGAGCTAACAACGGCTTCGAGACCAACGCAACCCGGCATTTCTGGAGCAAGTGTGCTACGCAACAAGTCCGCTAATTCCGTCCGGCGCCATTCATCGTGCTGAGCATCCGTAATCTTTCCAAGACCTTCTCCTCGGCCGGCGAACCGGTCCATGTGCTGCGCGGCGTCGATCTCGACCTCGCCGACGGCGAGCGCGTCGCGCTGACCGGCGAGTCTGGCAGCGGCAAGAGCACGCTGCTGCACCTGATCGCGGGGCTCGATGCCGCCGATGGCGGCTCGATCCGGCTGGGAGACGCCGAGGTCACCAAGCTCTCTGACGCGGGGCGCGCCAGCTTGCGGCGCGACCGGATCGGCCTGGTGTTTCAGCAATTCAACCTGATCCCGAGCCTGTCGGTCGCGGACAATCTGATCTTTCAGGCGCGGATTGCGGGCCGTCATGATGCGGCCTGGACCGGCGAGCTGACCGAACGTCTCGGGCTCGGCGCTCTTCTGAAGCGCTATCCCGAGCAATTGTCCGGAGGTCAGCAGCAACGGGTCGCCATCGGCCGAGCGCTGGCGACGAAGCCGTCGCTGCTGCTGGCGGACGAGCCGACCGGCAATCTGGACGAAGACACCGCCGAGGATGTGCTGGCGCTGACGCGCGACCTCGTCGCGCGCACCGGCTGCGGCTTCCTGATGGTAACGCACAGCCTGCATCTGGCCGCTCAGCTCGACCGCCACCTGACCTTGCATGCGGGACGGATCGCATGAGACGCGCGCTGTGGATTCTCGCGGTGCTGCTCAGCCATTGGCGACGTCACAAGATGCAGTTCGCGACGCTGCTGATCGGGCTGATCGCGGCGACCGCGCTGTGGAGCGGCGTGCAGGCCATCAACCAGCAGGCCCGCACCGCCTATGACCGCGCCGCGGCGACGTTCGGCGGCAGCCGCACGGCCATGCTGGTCGCGCCGCATGCCGCAACCTTCTCGCAGGACCTGTTCGTCAAGCTGCGCCGCGCCGGCTGGCCGGTGTCGCCGGCGCTGGAGGGCCGGGTCCAGATCAACGGCCGCTCGGTGCGGCTGCTCGGCATCGAGCCGGTGACGCTCCCGGTCGATGTCGGCAATGCGCCGCGCCTTGGTGCCGCGGATCTCGGCAGTTTCGTTGCACCGCCGGGCCAGACGCTGGTGGCACGGGAAACGCTGCGCGATCTGCGGGAGCAGGAGGGCGCGGCGCCTCCGACCAGCGACGGCGCAACATTGCCGCCGCTGCGCGTGCTGCCGCAGCTGGTGCCCGACGTGCTGGTGGTCGATATCGGCGTGGCGCAGCGTCTCCTCAACAAGCCGGACCAGGTGTCGCGGCTGCTGATCGGCAAGCCACGAAGCAAGCCCGCGCCGCTGGCCAGCGTTGTCGGCGATCAGTTGCAGCTGATCGAGCCGAGCGCAGAGACCGAGCTGGAGCACCTCACCGACAGCTTCCATCTCAACCTCACGGCGTTCGGCCTGCTGTCGTTTTTCGTCGGCCTCTTCATCGTCAACTCAGCCGTCGGCCTCGCCTTCGAGCAGCGGCTGCCGATGCTGCGCACCTTGCGCGCCTGCGGTGCCTCGGCGCGGCTCGTCAACAGCGTGCTGGTGGTCGAGCTGGTGGCGCTGGCCCTCATCGCCGGGCTGATCGGGCTTGTTTGTGGCTATTTCATCGCGGCCGTGCTCCTGCCCGATGTCGCGGCCTCTCTGCGTGGGCTGTATGGCGCGCAAATCCCCGGGCAGCTCAGCTTGCGGCCCGAATGGTGGCTCGCCGGCATCGGCATCAGCATTGCGGGTGCGCTCGTCGCGGCGGCGACCAGCCTGATCAAGGCGATCCGGATGCCGGTGCTGGCAACGGCCCAGCCACATGCCTGGCAGCAGCGGCAGCGCCGCTGGCTGATCCTGCAGAGCCTGGCCGCCTGCGCCGTGTTCGCGGTCGCGCTGTTGCTGCTGCGCTATGGCGAATCGCTGATTGCGGGCTTTGGCGTGCTGGCGGCCCTGATGCTCGGCGCGGCCCTGATCCTGCCGGCCTTCCTCGAACTGCTCCTGCTGGCCGGCCAACGTGCCGCGCGAAAACCGCTGGCGCTGTGGTTCTGGGCGGACAGCCGGCAGCAGCTCTCGGGATTGTCGCTGGCGCTGATGGCGCTCCTGCTCGCCCTCGCCGTCAATGTCGGGGTCTCCACCATGGTGGGGACGTTCAGCCGCACCTTCATCGGCTGGCTCAACGGACGGCTCGCCGCCGACGTCTACATCAGCGCCTCCGACAACGCGCAAGGCACGGAGATCCGCAACTGGCTGAAGCAGCGCAGCGACGTTGAGGCGATCCTGTCGGGCGGCCGCGCCGAAGCGCAGGTCCAGGGCCAGCCGGTGGAGCTGCTCGGCCTGCCCGATCATGCACTCTATCGCGAGCGCTGGCCGCTGCTGGACGCCGCGCCCCGCGCCTGGACCCGGCTCGTGCCGGGGAATGCCGCCTTCATCAGCGAGCAGCTCAGCCGCCGCCTGAATGTGCGCATTGGCGACGTGGTCGAGGTGCCGGCACCTGGCGGGACCTGGGAGCTCGACATCGTCGGCATCTATGCCGATTACGGCAATCCCAAGGGACAGCTCGCGGTGAATGTCGCGGCGCTGATGCGGCAGTTTCCCCAGACGCCGCAGACGCGGATGGGCCTGATCGTTGCCAGGGAGAATATCCCCGGCCTGGTCGCGGCGCTGCAGAAGCAGTTTGCGCTCGACGACCGCAGCGTTGCCGACCAGGCGACGGTGAAGGCAGAATCGATCCGCATCTTCAACCGCACCTTTGCGGTCACGTCCGCGCTGAATGCGTTCACGCTCGGCGTCGCCGGCATCGCGCTGTTCACGAGCCTATTGACGCTGGCGAACTCCCGCCTGCCGCAACTCGCGCCGCTATGGGCGATCGGCATCACGCGGCCGCGCCTCGCCGCGATCGAACTGACCAAGACGCTGTCGGTCGCGCTGTTCACATCGCTGCTGGCCGTGCCGCTCGGCCTCCTGGTGGCGTGGTGCCTGATCGCGATCGTCAACGTGAAGGCATTCGGCTGGCGGCTGCCTTTCCATGTGTTTCCGGCGCAGCTGATCGGGCTCGTCGCGGTGGCGCTGCTGGCCTCGTTGCTCGCGGCCCTGTTGCCGGTCGTGCGGCTCGCACGGATGCAGCCGGCCAGCCTCGTCAAGGTGTTCGCCAATGAGCGCTGATCGCATCTCGCGCCGCGCCTTCGCCGGCGGCATCGCCGCGCTGGCGCTCGCACGCCGCGCCGGCGCGCAAGGCTATGCCGGCCTCGGCGAGACCGCGGACGGCTTTGCACAGGTGACGCCGGGAAAGACATTCGCATTTCCGGCCGATCACGGGCCGCATCCGGAGTTTCGCATCGAGTGGTGGTATCTGACGGCAAATCTCGTCGATGGCAGCGGTGCGGCGTGCGGCCTGCAATGGACGCTGTTCCGCCAGGCATCACAGCCGGGTCCGCAAGGCGAAGGCTGGGCCAATCGGCAGATATGGATGGCGCATGCGGCGGTGACGCGCGCCGACACCCATCGCTTCAACGAAGTCTTTTCACGTGGTGGTGTGGGCCAAGCAGGGGTCACGGAAAAACCGTTTGCAGCCTGGATCGACGATTGGGAGATGAAGGGGCTTGAGCACGCCGACGATCGCACCCTGGCACCGCTGACGCTGAAGGCGTCCAGCACGGATTTCAGCTACGCCCTGACGCTGGAAGCCGACCGTCCCGTGGTGCTGCAGGGCGATCACGGCTACAGCCGCAAATCGGAGCGCGGGCAGGCGTCCTATTATTACAGCCAGCCGTTCTACCGCGCGCGCGGCACGCTCACCATCGACGACAAGCCGGTCACCGTCTCAGGGCAAGCCTGGATGGACCGCGAATGGAGCAGCCAGCCGCTCGACGCTGACCAGACCGGCTGGGACTGGCTGTCGCTGCACCTGTCGTCCGGCGACAAGCTGATGCTGTACCGGCTGCGGCAGAAGGACGGCAAAGACTATCCGTTCGGCAATTGGATCAGCGCCGCCGGCGAGACGCAGATGATCGCAGGCGGTGACATCCAGATGATTCCGAAAGCGACCGCGCAGGTCGCGGGACGCGGGCTGCCGGTGGAATGGCAGATCGCGATCCCGTCGCGCTCGTTCTCGATCCTCTGCAGGCCGCTCAATCCCAGGGCCTGGATGGGCACCGGCTTTTCCTATTGGGAGGGACCGATCAGTTTTGCCGGGAGCCATGACGGCGTTGGCTATCTCGAGCTGACCGGGTATTGAAGCCGCGACCTCGTCAAAGGATTTCCGCGATGTATCACCTCACCGCCCTCGTCACGCTGCTGGCGATCGCATTTTATTTCTTCACCGCCATCAACGTCTCCCGCTCGCGCACCAGGACCGGCGTCAAGGTGCCGGCGATGTCGGGCCATCCGGATTTCGAGCGCGCCTTCCGCATCCAGATGAATACGCTGGAATGGATGCCGATTGTCCTGCCGGCGCTCTGGCTGTTCGCGGTCTATATCGGCGATGCCGCCGCGGCCGGACTCGGCGCGGTCTGGATCGTCGGCCGCGTCGTCTACTTCATCGGCTATTCCAAGGCGGCGGCCAAGCGCGGTCCCGGCTTCATGATCCAGGGCGTCGCCGCGATGGCGCTGTGGGCGGGCGCACTGGGGGCGGTGGTGTTGCGGCTGGTGAAGTGAAGCATGGCATCACACCTGCTCGTGTCCCGGGCGCGGTGCAGCGTATAACGCTGCGCCGCTGAACCGGGACCCAGCAGGCGGCACGCTGTGCGGAGAGATGGGCCCCGGCTCTGCATCGCACCGCTACGCGCTGCGATGCGTCCGGGGCACGAGAGAGCTTCACTTCGTCAGCGGGCAGCCGCTGTCCTTGGCGGTGAAGAATGCTTTGTCGCCGGGGACGGTGGCGAGCAGCTTGTAATAGTCCCAGGGCTTCTTCGACTCCGCCGGCTTCTTGACCTCGAACAGATACATGTCGTGGACCATGCGGCCATTCTCGAGCACCTTGCCGCCTTGCGCGAAATCGTCGTCGACCGGCAGCTCCTTCAGCTTCTTGGCGACGGCATCGGGATCCTTGGTGCCGGCGGCCTTGACTGCCTTGAGATAGCTCAGCGTCGCCGAATAGGTGCCGGCCTGGATCATGTTCGGCATCCGGCCGGTGCGCTTGAGGAAGCGCTCCCCGAGATTGCGGCTCTTGTCGTTGACGTCCCAGTAATAGCCTTCGGTCAGCACCAGGCCCTGTGCGGCCTGCAGTCCGAGGCCGTGCACTTCGGCGAGCGTCATCAACAGACCCGCGAGCTTCTGGCCGCCGGAGACGATGCCGAATTCGGACGCCTGCTTGATCGAGTTGGTGGTGTCGAGGCCGGCATTGGCGAGGCCGACGATCTTGGCCTTGGAGCTCTGCGCCTGCAGCAGGAAGGAGGAGAAGTCCGAGGAGTTCAGCGGCACGCGCACCGAGCCGACCACCTTGCCGCCATTGGCGGTGACGATCTCGCTGGTGTCCTTTTCCAGCGCATAGCCGAAGGCGTAGTCCGCGGTGAGGAAGAACCAGGTGTCGCCGCCGGCCTTGGTCAGCGCGCCGCCGGTGCCGACGCCGAGTGCGCGGGTGTCGTAGGCCCAGTGGAAGCCGTAGGGCTGGCAGGCATCGCCCGTCAGCCGCGAGGTCGCGGCGCCGACGACGATGTCGATCTTCTTCTTTTCCTTGGACAGCTCGTGGATCGCGAGCGCGACCGAGGAGGTCGTGAGCTCCGTGATCATGTCGACGTTCTCGACGTCGTACCAGCGCCGCGCGATCGACGCCGCAAGGTCGGGCTTGTTCTGGTGATCCGCGGTGACCAGCTCGATCTTCTGGCCGAGCACCTCGCCGCCAAAATCCTCGATCGCCATCCTGGCCGCCTCGACCGACCATTTGCCGCCGTAATCGGCATAGACGCCGGACTGGTCGTTGAGGATGCCGATCTTGACGCCTTGCGCGCCAGCCGGCGCCGCCAGCACCAAAGCAGAGGTTGCGACGGCGGCCAAAAGTGCTGATTTCATCTGTTAGCTCCCAGCAGTTTTCTGTTTTGAAATCGCGCGGATATTAGGGAAGAACCCCGGCCCTGCCCATCCATTTCAAGTTGGTCGTTAGTATGGGATTCTGCGCGCCAAATAGCCGCTGTCGTCCCGGACGAGCGGAGCGAAGATCCGGGGCCTCCGCGCGAGCGCTTGCGCGCGTCGCGAGAACCACAGGAAGTGGTTCGGCGAAGACCCGTGGTTACCCATTTCGCCCCGCACGTCTCCCCGGGGTTATGGGTCCCGCCTTCGCGAGGACGACACCGTAAGAGAGGGAACGCGAGGGGTCATCACCAACGCTTAAGGGGCCACCATCTCTGGCTTCTTCCCCTCGTTCCGCCCCTCCGCCAGGTTCCGCACCACCACATAGAAGATCGGCGTGAACAACAGGCCGAACAGGGTGACGCCGATCATGCCGAAGAACACGGCGACACCGACCGCCTGTCGCATCTCGGAGCCCGAGCCGGTCGAGACCACGAGCGGCAGCACGCCGAGGATGAAGGCGAAGGAGGTCATCAGGATCGGCCGCAGGCGCAGCCGGCAGGCCTCGATCACGGCCTCCAGCCGCGGCTTGCCTTCGTTCTCGATGTCGCGCGCGAATTCGACGATGAGGATCGCGTTCTTTGCGGCTAGCCCCACCAGCACGACGAAGCCGATCTGGGTGAGGATGTTGACGTCCTGTCCCATGAGACGCACGCCGATGGTGGCGGCGAGCAGGCACATCGGCACGATCAGGATCACCGCGAACGGCAAGGTCCAGCTGCCATATTGCGCGGCGAGCACGAGATAGACGAACAGCACGCAGATCGGGAACACGTAGAGGCCGGCATTGCCGCCGGTGATCTGCTGATAGGAGAGGTCCGTCCATTCGAAGGTGAAGCCGCTCGGCAAGGTGTCGTCCGCCAGCTTCTTGATGGCGTTGAGCGCCGTGGTCGAGCTGGTGCCCGGCGCCGGCTCGCCCTGGAGCTCGGACGCGGCATAGAGATTGTAGCGCGCGACGCGGTCGGGACCCGAGACATCCCTGAACTCGACCACGCTGCCGAGCATCACCATGTCGCCGGAGGCGTTACGCGTGCGCAGGCGCGCGAGATCGCTGGGCTCCTTCCGGAACGGGAAGTCGGCCTGCGCGGTGACGTGATAGGTGCGGCCGAACAGGTTGAAGTCGTTGACATAGGTCGATCCGAAATAGCTCTGGATCGTGTCGTTGATGTTCGAGATCGGCACGCCGAGCTTCTGCGCCTTGGTGCGGTCGATGTCGACGAAGAGCTGTGGCGTGTTGGCGCTGAACGGCGAGAACACCGAGGGGCCGAGCAGCGAGGGCGATTTGCGCGCCGCGGCGACAAGCTCGTCGGTGGCCGCAGCGAGCATTTCGGGCCCGCGGCCCTGGCGATCCTGGATGCGGATGGTGAAGCCGCCGCCGGTGCCGATGCCGGGCACGGCCGGCGGCGGAATCACGATGATGAAAGCACCCTGGATCGCGGACAGGCGCTTGCGCAGCTCGACCGTGATGGCGTTCGCGGACAATCCCTTCTTGATCCGCGCCTCGGGCTCGTCGAACACGGGGAACAGAGCCGCTGCGTTACCGGCCTGCGTGCGCGTCGCGCCGGAGAAGCCGGCAAAGGCGGCAACGCGGACGATGCCCGGCGTATCCAGCGCGATCCGCTCGATCTCGCGCACGACCTCGGTGGTGCGCGCCAGCGAGGCCGCACCCGGCAATTGCACGGACACGATGACGTAGCCGCGATCCTGCGCCGGGATGAAGCCTTGCGGCGTGGTCGCGATCAGCCAGCCGGCGCTGCCGATCAGCACGACGTAGATCAGCAGCATCAGGACCGAATGCCGGATCACGAAATTGGCGAGGCCGGCATAGCCGTGCGCCAGCCGGTCGAACACGCGGTTGAACACGCCGGTGAAGGCGCCCCATGCCCGCGCGACGACATTCCAGCTCGCCGGCGGCCGCTTCGCCTCGTGCGGGGTGAGGATCTGCGAGGCCAGCGCCGGCGACAGCGTCAGCGAGCAGAAGCAGGAGATCGCGGTCGCAACCGCGATGGTGACGGCGAATTGCTGGAAGAACTGCCCGGAAATGCCGCCGAGAAACGCCGTCGGCACGAACACCGCGCACAGCACCAGCGCGATCGAGACCAGCGCGCCGCCGACCTCCTCCATGGTTTTCAGCGCGGCGTCGCGCCGGCTCATGCCGTGCTCGAGATGCCGCTCGACATTCTCGACCACGACGATGGCGTCGTCGACCACGATGCCGACGGCGAGGACGAGGCCGAACAGCGTGAGATTGTTGATGGAGAAGCCGAGCGCCGCCATCACCGCAAATGTGCCGACCAGCGACACCGGGATCGCGATGATCGGAATGATCGCGGGCCGCCATCCCTGCAGGAACACAAGCACCACGATGACCACGAGCAGCATGGCCTCGTAGATGGTCTTGATCAGCTCGTGGACGGACTGCGCGATGAACTCCGTCGGATTGTAGCCGATGTTGTAGTCGAGACCTCTGGGGAAACTCTCCTTGAGCCTCGTCATGGTGTCGTTGATGTTCTTCGCCGTGGCGAGCGCATTGGACCCGGGCCGCTGCGTCACCAGCATCGCAACCGCGGATTTACGCAGCAGGAAGCTGTTGGTGGAGTAGGCCAGCGCCCCGAGCTCGATGCGGGCAACGTCGCGGAGCCGCACGACGCGGCCGTCGGAGCCGGCCTTGATCAGGATGTCCTCGAACTGCTTCTGGTCCTTCAGGCGGCCGGTGAAGGTCAGGTTCGGCTGGAAGGCGCGGTCGGCGATCGGCGGCTCGGCGATCTGGCCGCCCGCGATCTGCACGTTCTGGGCGCGGATCGCCGCCAGCACCTCGGCCGAGGTCAGGCCGAGATTGGCGATCCGGTCAGGGTCGAGCCACAGCCTCATCGAATAGTCGCGCGCGCCAAAGATCTGGATGTCGCCGACGCCGTCGAGGCGCAGCAGCTGGTCGCGGACCTGGAGCAGCGCGTAGTTGGAGATGTAGAGCTGGTCGAACGTGTCGTCGGGCGACAGCATGAACACGACCATCAGGATGTCGGGCGAGTTCTTGCGCGTGGTAACGCCGTTGCGCTGGACCTCCTCGGGCAAGCGCGGCTGCGCGATCGCGACGCGGTTCTGCACCAGCACCTGGGCCTTGTCGAGATCGGTGCCGAGCTTGAAAGTGACGGTGATGGTGAGCTGGCCGTTCGACGTCGCCTGGCTGTAGAGATACAGCATGTCCTCGACGCCGTTGATCTCCTGCTCGATGGGCGCTGCGACCGTGTCGGACACGGTCTGCGCGGAGGCGCCGGGATATTGCGTGGTGACGACCACGGTCGGCGGCACCACCTGCGGATATTCGGAGACCGGCAGCGTGGTGTAGGCGAGCGCGCCGACGATCAGGAGCACGATCGACAGCACCATCGCCAGGATGGGCTGGTTGATGGAGAGACGGCCGAGATTCATGACTTGTCACCCGGCTTGCCACCGGCGGGCGCGCTCTGCGGCGCGACCTTGGCGCCGACGCGGGCGCGCTGGATGCCGTTGACGATGACGCGGTCCTCCGCCTTCAACCCTTCGCGGATCACGCGCAGGCCGTCATCCAGCGGCCCGAGCACCACGGGACGCGCCTCGACGGTGTCGTCGGGCTTCACCACGAACACGATCTTGCGGGACTGGTCGGTCGCGACGGCAACATCCGGAATCAGCAGCGCCTCGTAGGGCGCGCTGCCGATCAGCCTGACACGCCCGAACTGGCCGGGCAGGATCGACAGATCGGTGTTCTTGATCACCGCGCGGCTGCGTAGCGTGCCGGTGGAGACGTCGAGCCGGTTGTCGAGGAAGTTGATGGTGCCCTCATGCGACGGCTTGGTTTCGCCGGCGAGCGTCACCTGCACCGGGTTCGCCGTGTCGCGCGAGCTCGGGCGCCGGCCTTCGAACCACAGCTTGCTGTATTTGATGAAGGTCGCCTCATCCATGTCGAAATAGACATAGATCGGATCAAGGGTGACGATGGACGTCAGCAATGTCGACGTGCCGCTGTCGCTGCCCTGCACGAGATTGCCGGGACTGACGAGATGACGGCTGACGCGGCCCGTCAGCGGCGCCGTCACATGGGTGAACTCGATATTGAGCTTGGCGGCCTTCAGCGCGCCCTCGGCCTGCATCTCGGCGGCGTGTGCCGCCTGCAGGGCCTGACGGCGCTGGTCGACGGCTTGCTCGGAGACGGCGCTGCTCTGCACCAGGCTGAGGCCTCGATCGAGCTCGCGCTTGGCAAGCTCCACCTTGGCGCGCGCGTCCGACAGCTGGCCCTCCGCTTGCGTCGCCACCGCCTCGAACGGGCGCGGGTCGATCACGTAAAGCAAATCGCCCTGACGCACGATGGCGCCATCCTGGAATTCGACCGAGTTGACGAAGCCGCCGACGCGCGGCCGCACCTGCACCTCCTCGACCGCCTCGAAGCGCCCGGTGAATTCGTCCCAATCGGTGACGGTGCGCTTGACCGGCTGGGCGACGGTCACGGGCGCTGGCGGGGGAGCAGCGCCTTGCGAGGCCGGCTGCCCGCAACCGGTGAGCGCGAAAGTCGCACCGACAAACGCGGCGATTGCGCCCAGTCGAGCCAGAACGAGATCGTGCTTTTTGACAAACCGCTCGCTTCCATCCGGTCCGCTCATCCCAAGTCCTCGCCAGTCCTCGTGCAAAAGCCGCAGAAAATGCAGGGTACGCCTCTACCTGCGGGCGCCACAAGATGGGTGGCAAAGATGAACTCTTCAAGACCGCGGTGCGCGCAATGCTCGGACGAACGCCCTGGCCGGATGGCGGGTTGACAGCCCGATAGCCGGCTTCGCGCGTGGCGATGGCCAGCGTCTTCGCGCATGACGCCCGCAATGGGCTCGGCTAAGCTCTCCCTACAAAAACAAGGCAAATTGTCCGGGAGGACAGGCGTGCACCAGGGACGTGTCGTTTTCGGCGCGATCGAGGAGGTCGTGTTCGGCCATCCCTCAGCCGGCGCCATTGTCGCGCAGATGGACCGGCTGGGAACGCGCCGCGCCTTCCTGATGGTCTCGGGCACGCTCAACCGCCAGACCGACGAAATCGAGACAATCAAACAGGCGCTGGGCTCCCGCTGCGCAGGCCTGTTCGACGCCATGCCGGCGCATACGCCGCGCGAGGCGGTGATTGCGGCCACAAATGCAGCCCGCGAGGCTGGAGCTGATCTGATCGTCACCGTCGGCGGCGGCTCGATCACCGACGGCGCCAAGGCGGTGCAGCTTTGCCTTGCCAATGGCATCACCGACATCGACGGCATCGAGCGCATCCGCGTCCGCAAGGGCGTCGCGCCCGAGATGATCGCCCCTCACGTGCGGCAGATCAGCGTGCCGACCACGATCGCCGGGGGCGAGTTCAGCGCGATCGCCGGCGTCACCGACCGCAGCACAAATGTGAAGCAGATGCTGCGGCATCCGCTGACGGTGCCGCGTGCCACCATCCTCGACCCTGCCATTACCGTCCACACGCCGGAATGGCTGTTCCTGTCGACCGGCATCCGCGCCATCGACCATTGCGTCGAGGCGATCTGCTCGCATGAGACGCATCCCTATGCCGACGCGCAATCGGTGAAGGGGCTCGCCATGCTCGCCGACGCGCTGCCGCGGGTGAAGGCGGACCCTTCCGACCTCGACGCGCGGATGGACGCGCAGATCGGCACCTGGCTGTCGATGGGCGCCCTTGCCGCCGGCGTGCCGATGGGCGCGAGCCACGGCATCGGCTATGTGCTCGGCGCGGCCTTCGACGTGCCGCACGGCTACACCTCCTGCATCATGCTGCCGGCGGTGATGCGCTGGAATGCGCAGGACAATGCCGAGCGGCAGATGATCGTCGCCGCCGCCATGGGCTTTCCCGGCCACAACGCCGCCGACGTGCTCGACGCCTTCATCCGCTCGCTCGGCATGCCGCGCAGCCTCGCCGAGGTGCATGTGTCGTCCGAGCATTTCGAGACGATCGCCGAGCAGGCGATGCGCACGCCCTGGGTCCCGCGCAATCCGCGCAAGATCGAAGGCCCGGCGCAGGTGCGCGAAATCCTGCTTCTCGCCGCATGATCTGAACCGGAGGATCGATGTACACAGGTACACACGCCCGCCTGCGCCCGCTGCAGCCCGCCTTCATCATGGCGTCCACCGGCGAGGCGGTCACCTATCGCGAGCTGGAGGCGCGCAGCAACCGGCTGGCGCATCTGTTCCGCAAGCACGGCTTGAGGCGGCTCGACCATTATTCGATCTTCATGGAGAACAATTCGCGTTACCTGGAGGCCTGCGGCGCGGGCGAGCGCTCCGGGCTGTACTACACCTGCATCAACTCCTTCCTGACGCCGGGCGAGCTCGCCTATCTGCTCGTCAACAGCCAGTCGAAGATCCTGATCACGTCGGTGGCCAAGCTCGACATCGCGCGCGAGGCGATCCAGGCCTGCCCGGATATCAAGCTCTGCATCGTCGCCGATGGCCCCGGCGAGAGCGAGCGCATCGTCGGCCTTGCGGAGGTGACCGCTGGTCTGCCGGCGACGCCGATCGCCGACGAATGGCTCGGCACCGCCATGCTCTATTCGTCCGGCACGACCGGGCGGCCGAAAGGCATCCTGCGGCCGCTGCCGGAGGAGCCGCCGAAGCACAATCTGCAGCTGTTCGATTTCCTGACCAAGCTCTGGCACTACCGTGAGGGCATGGTCTACCTCTCGCCGGCCCCGCTCTATCATTCCGCGCCGCAAGCTGCCGTGAACCTCACGATCCGCATGGGCGGCACCGTGATCATCATGGAGAGTTTCGATCCCGAGCGCTATCTCGAGCTGGTCCAACGATGGGGCATCACGCACACCCAGCTGGTGCCGACGATGTTCTCGCGCATGCTGAAGCTGCCGGAAGAGGTGCGCAAGCGCTACGACCTGTCCTCGCTCGAGATCGCGATCCACGCCGCCGCGCCCTGCCCTGCTCTGGTCAAGGACGACATGATCAAATGGTGGGGACCCATCATCCACGAATATTACGGCGCGACCGAAGGCCTCGGCTTCACCGCCTGCAACAGCGAGGAATGGCTCGCGCACCGCGGCACCGTCGGCAAGGTGCTGCTCGGCGATCTCCACATCCTCGACGAGAACATGCGGGCGTGCCCGACCGGGACGCCGGGCCAGGTCTGGTTCAAGACGGGATCGCCGTTCGAATATTTCAACGACCCTGAGAAGACCAGGGAGGCGCGCTCGGCCGACGGCAGCATGAGCACGGTCGGGGATGTCGGCTATGTCGACAAAGACCGCTTCCTGTATTTGACCGACCGGGCGACCTTCATGATCATCTCCGGCGGGGTGAACATCTACCCGCAGGAATGCGAGAACCTGCTGATCACCCATCCGAAGGTCGCCGATGCCGCCGTATTCGGCGTGCCCAATCCCGATCTCGGCGAGGAGGTGAAGGCGGTGGTGCAGCCGATGCCTGATGTCGTGCCGGACGCGGCGCTGGCCGAAGAGCTGATCGCGTTCTGCGCAAAATCGCTGTCGCGGCAGAAGGTGCCGCGCTCGGTCGATTTCGAGAAGGAATTGCCGCGGCTGCCGACCGGGAAGCTCTACAAGCGCCTGCTGCGGGACCGGTACTGGGGAAACAAGGCGTCAAGGATCGTGTGAGGGCGCGGCTCCACTCGCTGTCGTCCCGGCGCGCAACTTCTGCACGCAGCACAGGACCCATCTCTTCGCACCTGCACTCTCACATTGTGAGATATGAAATCCCCTGCAGCCTCCGTCATCCGAATTGTCGAGGCGGCATGAGGCGCTATCGGGGTTGCCTCGCTCGGCTTGCGTGCTATCGTCCGGTCAAACAGGCCGCAAAAGGCCGATGTCCAGGGAGGATGAGCATGCGGAGCGTGTGGGCGCTCGCCGTAACGGCGGCGCTATCTGTGCTGACAACCTCAACCACCACGCTCGCCGGCGAGCCCAAGCAGGGCGGAACCTTGCGGATGTATCACCGCGACAGTCCGGCCAACGCCTCGATCCTCGAAGGCGCGACCTATTCGGTCAACGTGCCGTTCATGGGGGTCTTCAACAATCTCGTCATTTACGACCAGCACATCGCGCAGAACAGCCCTGACACCCTCAGGCCCGAGCTCGCCGAAAGCTGGTCCTGGAGCGGCGACAACAAGAAGCTGACATTCAAGCTGCGCCAGGGCGTCAAATGGCACGACGGCAAGCCGTTCACGTCGGCCGACGTCAAATGCAGCTTCGATCTCTTGATGGGCAAATCGCAGCAGAAGCTGCGGCAGAACCCGCGCAAGGCCTGGTACAACGAAGTCAATGAGATCACGACGAATGGCGATTTCGAGGTCTCCTTCGACCTGAAGCGGCCGCAACCCTCGCTGCTGGCGATGCTCGCGTCCGGCTACACGCCGGTCTATCCCTGCCACGTCTCTCCGGCGGACATGCGCACCCATCCGATCGGGACCGGGCCGTTCAAATTCGTCGAGTTCAAGGCCAATGAATCGATCAAGCTGACGCGAAATCCTGACTATTGGAAGAAGGGCCTGCCTTATCTCGACGGCGTCGAGTATACCATCATCACGAACCGCTCGACCGCGATCCTCGCTTTCGTCGCCGGCAAGTTCGACATGACATTCCCGACGCACATCACGATTCCGCTCTTGAAGGACATCAAGTCGCAGGCCCCGAACGCGACCTGCGTCGTCGAGCCGACCAATGTCTCGACCAACATCATCGTCAACTCGACCTCCGCGCCGTTCGACAACATCGATATTCGCCGGGCGGTGTCCCTTGCGCTCGACCGCAAGGCCTTCATAGACATCTTGTTCGAAGGCCAGGCCGATATCGGCGGCACCATGCTGCCGCCGCCTCAAGGCATCTGGGGCATGCCGAAGGACAGGCTGGAGACCATTCCGGGCTACGGCCAGGACGTGAAGGCGAACCGCGAGGAAGCGAAGAAGCTGATGCAGAAGGCGGGCTACGGCCCCGACAAGCATCTTGCGGTGAAAGTCTCGACCCGCAATCTCGCGGAATATCGCGACCCCGCCGTGATCCTGATCGACCAGCTCAAGAGCATCTACATCGACGGCGAGCTCGACGTCGTGGAAACCGCGAACTGGTTCCCGAAAGTCGCGCGCAAGGACTACATGCTCGGCCTCAATCTGACCGGCAATTCCGTCGACGATCCCGACCAGTCCTTCTACGAGAACTATTCCTGCGGCTCCGAGCGGAACTACACCAATTACTGCAACAAGGAGATCGAGAAGCTGTTCGACGTGCAATCGCAGGAGATCGACATCGCCAAGCGCAAGCCGCTGGTGTGGGAGATCGACAAGAAGCTGCAGGAGGATGTCGCCCGCCCGATCATCTTCCACGCGCGGGCCGGCACCTGCTGGCAGCCTTACGTCAAGGGCGTCACGATCATGTCGAACAGCTCCTATAACGGCTTTCGCTACGAGGACGTGTGGCTCGACAAGTAGCACGCCTGGCTGAAGATTAACGGCTCGCGGAGGGCGAAGGATGTTTGCCTATCTGGTGCGACGCCTGTTCCTGATGCTCGTGACCCTGTTCGGGATCTCGGTCGTCATCTTCGTTCTGCTGCGCATCGTGCCCGGCAATATCGTCGACATCCTGTTCGCCGCGGCCGGCTATGTCGATCCCGCCGACAAGGCCAATCTGGAGAAGGAGCTCGGCATCGACCAGCCGATGATCGTGCAATATTGGCACTGGATCAGCGGTTTTCTGCGCGGCGATCTCGGCTATTCCTATGTTTCCGAGAAGCCGGCGCTGCAGGAAATCCTGCCGAGGATCCCGATCACGGCCAAGCTGGCCGGCCTCGCGCTGCTGTTCTCAGCCTCGATCGGCATTCCCCTGGGCGTCATCAGCGCAGTCAAGCAGGGCACGCGGCTCGATTACGCCCTGCGCGTGGTGAGCCTGAGCGGATTGTCGCTGCCCTCGTTCTGGCTCGGCCTGCTCATCCTCACCGCGGCGGTCGCGATGTTCGGCCAGATACCGATCTTCAATCCAAACCCGAAGACCTGGCTCGAGGCGTTCGCGACCTACGCCGTGCCGGCCGCCGCCGTCGGCTTCCGCAGCGCGGCGCTGACCATGCGCATCACCCGGTCCTCAATGCTGGAGGTGCTGCGGCAGGATTACATCCGCACCGCGCGCGCCAAGGGCGCCTCCGAGACGGCCGTGAACTATCAGCACGCGCTGAAGAACGCGATCCTGCCCGTCATCACCGTGATCGGCATCGAGGCGGCGTTCCTGATCGGCGGCCTGATCGTCACCGAAACGGTGTTCAACATCCCCGGCGTCGCGCGCTTCCTGGTCGAGGCGATCCGCTGGCGCGACTATCCGATCGTGCAGAACCTGGTGATGTTCATCGCCGTGGTCGTGGTGGTCGCGAATTTCATCGTCGACATGCTCTACGCGGTGTTCGACCCGCGGATCAGGTACACGGATTAGGAGAGCTGTTTGGCCGCAATCGACTACGATCTCGAACTGCGGCGCGCCGGCGCGCATGCCACCGGTGGATGGCGGCGCGTGCTGTTTTTGGCGCAGCGGCACGTGCTTGGCGCGGCCGGGCTCATCATCATGGGTGTGTTCGTGTTCACCGCGATCTTTGCCGACTTCATCGCGCGCTACGACCCACTGACCGTCGATTCCGCGAGCGCGCTCGCCCGGCCGAGCTGGGCGCACTGGATGGGGACCGATTCCTTCGGCCGCGACGTGTTCAGCCGCATCATCCATGGCGCGCGGATCTCGCTCGCGGTCGGCATCGGCTCGACCGCCCTCGGCGGCACGATCGGCGTCATCGTCGGGCTCACGTCGGGCTATCTGTCCGGCTGGGTCGATCTCGTCTTCCAGCGCGTCTCCGACGTGCTTCAGGCGCTGCCGCTGCTGGTGCTGGCTTTGATCATGACGGCGGCACTCGGTCCGTCCCTGCCGAACGTCATCATCGCCATCGCCATTCCGCTGATCCCGACGGTGTCACGCGTGATCCGGGCCAACACGCTGGCGCTGCGCGAGCTGCCCTTCGTCGAGGCCGCCAAGTCGATCGGCATGAGCGAGGTGCGGATTGCGCTCCGCCACGTGCTGCCGAACACGCTGGCCCCACTGATCGTGCTCGCAACCGCCCAGCTCGGCTCGACCATCCTGACCGAGGCCTCGCTGTCCTTCCTCGGTCTCGGCATTCCCGAACCTTATCCGTCATGGGGCCGCATGCTGTCGGAATCCGCCGCCGAATATGTCCGCACGGCGCCGTGGCTGGTGATCTTCCCGGGCATCGCCATCAGCCTCGCCGTGTTCGGCGCCAATCTGTTCGGCGACGCGCTGCGCGATATTCTCGATCCGAGGCAACGCGGCTGATGGCGGACAAATCCGATCTCGTGCTCGAGGTGAAGAACCTGAAGACGGTGTTCTTCACCAACTCTGGGCTGTTCAAGGCGGTCGACGACGTCTCCTTCACCGTCAAGCGCGGCGAGACGCTGGCGATCGTCGGCGAATCCGGCTGCGGCAAGAGCGTCACCGCGCTGTCGCTGATGCGCCTCGTGCCCGACCCGCCCGGCCGCATCGTCGGCGGCTCCGTCACGCTCGAAGGCACCGATCTGCTGGCGCTGAATGAGGCGGAGATGCGCGCCGTCAGAGGCAACCGCATTTCCATGATCTTCCAGGAGCCGATGACCTCGCTCAATCCGGTGATGCGGATCGGCGATCAGATCGTCGAGGCCGTGCGGCTGCACCGGAACATCCCGGCCAGGGAGGCACAGACCATCGCCGTCGAGATGCTGCGCCTGGTGCGCATTCCCGAACCGGCGCGACGCGCGAAGGAATATCCGCATCAGCTGTCCGGCGGCATGCGCCAGCGCGCGATGATCGCGATGGCACTGGCCTGCCGGCCGGCGCTCTTGATCGCGGACGAGCCGACCACCGCGCTCGACGTCACTATCCAGGCGCAGATCCTGGCGCTGATCCTCGACCTTCAGAAAGAGCTCGGCACCGGCCTCGTGCTGATTACGCATGATCTCGGCGTCGTCGCGCAGACCGCGCAACGCGTGATCGTGATGTATGCGGGGCGGAAAGTCGAGGAAGCCAGCGTCGAGGCGCTGTTCGCCGCGCCGAAGCATCCCTATACGCGCGGGCTGATGGCCTCGATTCCGGCGGTGCCGGCGCCCGGCATCGTCGCACCGGCGCGGCTGAACGAAATCCCCGGCACGGTGCCGTCACTGGTCCGCTTGCCGAAGGGTTGCGCCTTCGCGCCGCGCTGCAAGCTCGCGATCAAGCGCTGCGAGGCCGAATATCCGCCGCTGGCGGATTGGGGTGGCGGCCACCTCGCGGCCTGCTGGCGCGCGGAAGAAGTCGCGGAGGTGGCATGACCGGGGCACTGCTCGAGGTCACCGACCTCAAGAAATATTATCCGGTGCGCGCCGGCGTGCTGCGCCGACAGGTCGGCACCGTGCACTCGGTCGACGGCGTCTCGTTCTCCCTTCAGGCCGGCGAGACCCTCGGGCTGGTCGGCGAATCCGGCTGCGGCAAGTCGACGGTGGCGCGCAGCGTGCTGCGGCTGGTCGAGCCGACCTCAGGGCAGATTCGCCTCGACGGCGAGGACATCACGCATCTGTCCAAGGCGGCGCTACGCCCGCACCGCCGATCGATGCAAATCGTGTTCCAGGACCCGTTCGCCTCGCTCAATCCGCGCATGACCGCCGGCGACATCGTCGGGGAGCCGCTCGCGGTGCACGGGCTCGCGAGCGGCAAGGACCTTGAAGCGCGCGTCGCAAGACTGTTCGAGCAGGTGGGCCTCAGGCCCGACCAGATGCGCAACTTCCCGCATCAATTCTCCGGCGGCCAGCGCCAGCGCATCTGCATCGCGCGGGCGCTCGCGCTGGGGCCGCGCCTGATCGTCTGCGACGAGCCGGTCTCCGCGCTCGACGTCTCGATTCAGGCGCAGGTGATCAATTTGTTGATCGACCTGCAGCGGCAGCACGGCTTCTCCTATCTCTTCATCGCGCACGACCTCGCCGTGGTCGCCCATATCAGCCATCGCGTCGCCGTGATGTATCTCGGCCGCATCGTGGAGATCGCCGACAAGGACGAGCTGTTCCGCAATCCCAGGCATCCCTACACGCAGGCCCTGCTCGCTTCCGTGCCGGTCGCCAATCCGCTGGCGAAGAAGCTCGCGCCGCTGGTGGATGGCGACGTGCCGAGCCCGGTCAATCCGCCTCCCGGCTGCGCGTTTCACACCCGCTGCCGGTTCGCGATGGACCGGTGCAAGATCGAGCGGCCGGCGCTGCTGGACGCGGGCGACGGGCATCAGGTGGCGTGTCTGCTCAACGACGGGACGGGTCGGAGCAACGCGGCGCTGTAGACCTGTGGGGTGGATTAGCGTCAGTGTAACCCACCAACTTTGCCATTACGCAACGAAAAGTGGTGGGTTACGCCCTACGCTTGCCGATCATGCCGCAACGCGCGGATCACCGGCCAGGCCGCCAGCGCGGCAGCCAGATGCTTGAGCGTGTGGCCCGAGACGAAGTGCCCTGTCGCTTCGAAAACGATCTCGTCGCCCAGTTCGAAAAGCTTGGCGAGCACATAAAAGAAGATCACGCCGCCGAGCGGCACGCCGAGCGCGCCGGGTCGAGGACGCGTCAATGCCAGTCCCACGGCGAGCGCCATGCCGCCGAACTGCACGACCACCCATGGCGTGAGATTTTCGCGTGCCACCCAGGCAGCCAGCAGGCCCGCAATCATCATCAGGACCAGCACGGCTTCACCGGCACGCACGCTGATGCGCTCACCGGCGGCGATACCTAGAAAGCCCGCGAACGCGACCGCCATGCCAAGACGATCGGCGACGAGCCGCTGCGGCATGTCGGGATCCAGGTGATAGAAGCCTGAGCCCAAGCACGTGAGGATCAATCCCACGAAGAACCAGCTTGCGCCCACGGGTGCGTCGTGGCGCGCGCGCAGTCGCTCCGAGCCCCAGACGGCCATCGCGAGAAACGCGAGATTGCTGAGCACGTCGCCGGCGTTGGGCACGCCGAGCCAGGTGCGAGTGTCGATGAAGTGCGGGATGTGCCAGTTGGCGGCGGGCAGCGCGGGCGCGAGGAGCGTCACCAACACCAGCGCCGAGACTGCGCCGATCAGATATTTTTCGCGTGGCTGTGGTGCGGCAAACGAGAATCGGCGGGTTAAAGCCTGTATTGCGGCGTGACCGTCGGCGCGAGACATGTGAACCTCGAATTGAACAATGTTCAATATTAGTAGACGCGACGTGAGCAATGTTCAAGGTACATTTTGAGCGTCTGGGCCCTCGTTCAAATCTCATTGTAATGACTTGGGTTTTTCCCTTTGATCGGGATCAAGCATCAAAGGTGGGCAAGTCGAAGCGCGCCATGCGTCCTCCCATGGAGAGATCGCGAACAGCAGCTCCATCGCCGTGCTGTGCTAGCCGGTTAATCCTGTTCCGGCCGACCAGTTGAGAACGTGACCCCGCCCGGGCTAGATCGGCGTTTTCCAGGGAGGCGTTATTATGATGATTATGATCGCTACGAGATCGTTGATCGCTTCCGTGCTGCTGGCCTTGATGGCGTCTTCGGCCTTCGCCGCTCCGCCCGCCAGCTGCGCCTCCAAATTCGTCGGCGAATGGCGCCATTCGGGAAGCGGCAACCGAGGGTCCGTCTTGCGCGACGGCCGCGCGCTGTGCAGCGAGCATCCGGCTTGTGTGCAGGGGACCTGGACCTGCTCGGGCAACGTCCTGATCTACACCAACAGCCTCGGCAGCTGGAACTACACGCTGGCCCCCGACGGCCGGACCATGTCGACCGGCACCGCCGTCTCGACCCGCATCGGCCCCGTGCCGGCCAGCGCGCGTTCGGCCGCGCCGATGCCGTCCGCACAAAGCCCTTCATCCGATCACCCGGTGAACCCCGGCAACCCGGTCATGCTCTGGATGATCGACAAGGTCCAAAAGACGTTTCCTTGCGACCCCAAGACGGACAGGCATAAGTGCAGGCCGCGGTCCCCCGAGGGCACCACCGGATCGAGAGGGTAGTCCCTCTCTGCGGGGCGGTCGCGGCACCGCGCTTTGCGTCTTTGCCCCGATACTGCGCTAGCCGGCGCCGATCTCCGCCACGATCCTGCCCGTGGTCACCTGCTCGCCCTCGGCAACGTCGATCGCGGCGACCACGCCGTCGATGCCGGCCTTGTGGACGTGCTCCATCTTCATCGCCTCAAGTGTCATCACGGGCTGACCAGCCGTCACGCGATCGCCCGGCTTGACCAGGACGGCGACGACGCGGCCGTTCAGGGCCGCGCGGACCTTGCCGTCGCCGCCGTTGCTTGCGGCGGACTTCGGCGCGGCGAGCGTGACATCGGCGATTGCGAGAGGGGTACCGCGATGCTGCACATACAGCCGGTCGCCATCGCGCAGGAATCTTGCGCTGTCCATCACACCGTCATGACGGAAGCGGACCGTATCGGCGTCGAGCTGCTCGATCTCAAACCTGTCCTGGCGATCGCCTGTCGCGACGATGTAGCTGCCGTCGCGCTCGCGGGTGATTTCGAGGTCGAGCGTCTGGCCCGCGATCTCGAGTTTTGCCGGCAGCGGGAACGTTGCCGACAGGCTCCGGCCACTCTGCCAGGACGGCGCGCGGGGATTGGTGACGTAGAGCAGCAGGCCCGCCAGCGCCGTATCGAATGCCGCGTCCGCGCGCGGCGCCAGCAACTCGTCGCGGTGCACGCCGATAAACGCCGTCGTCGCCTCGCCCTTGGCAAAACCGGGATGACGCAGGCACGACATCAGGAACGACTGGTTTGTGGTGACGCCGAACGCGGTGAGCTGCTCCAGGCCGACAATCAGCCGTCCCCTCGCCTCCTCGCGCGTGGCGCCGTGGCTGATCACCTTCGCGATCATGGAATCGTAGAACGGCGGGATCTCCGAGCCTGAATGCAACGCGTGCTCGACGCGGATGTTGTCTGGCACCTGCCAGCGCGCCATGCGGCCGGACTGCGGCATGAAATCGTGCGCGGCATCTTCCGAGCACAGGCGCACCTCGATGGCGTGGCCGGAGAACTTGATGTCCTGCTGCTTCACCGGCAGCGGCTCGCCGCGCGCAACGCGCAACTGCAGCTCGACGAGATCGAGGCCGGTGATCGCCTCGGTCACCGGATGCTCGACCTGAAGACGCGTGTTCATCTCCATGAAGTAGAACTCGCCGCTGGCATCGAGCAGAAATTCCAGCGTGCCGGCGCCCTCGTAACGCAGCGCCTTCACCGCGGCGACCGCGACCTCGCCCATTCTAGCGCGCAGCTCCGGCGTGACCGCCGGCGACGGTGCCTCCTCGATCAGCTTCTGGTGCCGCCGCTGCACCGAGCAGTCGCGCTCGCCGAGATGGATGGCGTTGCCATGACTGTCGCCGAACACCTGGATTTCGATATGGCGGGGATTCTGGATGGCGCGTTCGAGGATCACGGTGGGATCGCCGAACGCCGCCTTCGCCTCCGACCGCGCGCTGCGCAGCGCATCCGGGAACGACGCGGCGTCGGGCACGAGCCGCATGCCGCGGCCGCCGCCGCCGGCCACCGCCTTGATCATCACGGGGAAGCCGATCTTTTTGGCTTCGGCGAGCATGACCTCGTCGCCCTGATCGGCGCCCTGATAGCCTGGCACGACGGGGACGCCGGCCTTCTTCATGATCTCCTTGGCACCGGCTTTGTTGCCCATCGTTTCGATCGCCTGCGGCGACGGGCCGATGAAGACGAGGCCGGCATCCTTGCAGGCTTGCGCGAAATCCTCGTTCTCGGCGAGGAAGCCGTAGCCGGGGTGAACGGCATCCGCGCCGCTCGCCTTGGCGGCGGCGATGATCGCAGCGATGTTGAGATAGGACTGGGCCGGCAAGGCTTCGCCGATGCGCACGGCCTGGTCGGCCTGGCGCACATGCAGCGCATCGCGATCCGCATCGGAATAGACCGCGACGACGCCGAGGCCGAGCTGCCGCGCGCTTCGCATCACGCGCAGCGCGATCTCGCCGCGATTAGCGACCAGGACCTTGAAGAACAGCCGGTGCTGCACTGATCCGTTCCTCATGGGCGGGCCACCGAAAACTGCATGCGCTGAGGCGTGCGCGCATCGCCCTCGCGGCAGATCGCGAGCACCTCGGACAGCACCGCGCGGGTATCGCGCGGGTCGATCACGCCGTCGTCGAGCACGCGCGCGCTGGTGGAGAACACGTCCATCTGGCCGTCGAAGACGCCGATGATCTGCGCCTTCATCGCGTCCAGCTTGTCCTTCTCGATCGGCTTGCCCCGCCGCGCCGCAGCCGCCTCGGTCACGATCGCCATGGTCTCGGCCGCCTGCTCGCCGCCCATCACAGCGGTCTTGGCGTTGGGCCAGGAGAAGCAGAAGCGCGGATGGAAACCGCGGCCGCACATGCCGTAATTGCCGGCCCCGAACGAAGCGCCGCAATAGATGGTGATCTGGGGCACCGTGGCCGAGGTCACCGCCTGGATCATCTTGGAGCCGTGCTTGATCATGCCGGCTTCTTCATAGGCCTTGCCGACCATGTAGCCCGTGGTGTTGTTGAGATAAAGGATCGGCGTGCGGGTCTGGCAGCAGGCCTGGATGAAATGCGTCGCCTTGTTGGCGCCGGCGGGATCGAGCGGCCCGTTGTTGGTGATGATGCCGATCGCCTGGCCCTCGATGCGGGCATGGCCGCAGACGGTGGCCGGGCCGTAATTCGGCGCCATCTCCGTGAAGTCGGAATCATCGACGATGCGGGCGATCACCTGCTTCATGTCGACGGTGCGCTTGTGGTCCATCGGCATGATGCCGAGCAGCTCGTCCTGGTCGTAGCGCGGCGGCTTGAACTCCCGCGCCGTCCGGCCCGGCCGCTCCCATTCCAGCGCCGCCATGATCTCGCGCGCGATGCGAAGGGCATCGCGGTCGTCCTCGGCGAGATAATCGCCGAGGCCGGAGACCTGCGTGTGCATCTCGGCGCCGCCGAGCTCCTCCTCGGTCGCGATTTCGCCGGTCGCCGCTTTCAGCAGCGGCGGGCCCGCGAGGAAGGCACGCGTGCGGCCGCGCACCATCACGATGTAGTCGGACAGGCCGGTCTGATAGGCACCGCCGGCGGTCGAGGAACCGTGCGTGACGGTCACGACAGGCAGTCCCGCCGCCGAGAGCCGCGCCAGATTGCGGAAGATGTTGCCGCCACGGACAAAGTCCTCGACGCGGTAGCGCAGGAGGTTGGCGCCGGCGCTTTCGACGAGCTGCACGTAAGGCAGCCTGTTCTCCAGCGCCAGCTCCTGCACCCGCAGCGTCTTGTCGAGGCCGAAGGGCTGCAGCGCGCCGGCGTCGATGCCGGAATCACTGGCGCTGACCATGCAGCGGATACCCGAGACGAAGCCGATGCCGGCGATGACACCGCCGCCAGGCACGCTCTTGCCGGCATCCGGCACGTCGAACATGTAGCCGGCGAGCGTGGAGAGCTCGATGAAGGGCGCACCGGGATCGAGCACCAGCGCGACGCGCTCGCGCGGCAGCAATTGGCCGCGCTTGTGGAAGCGGTCCTTGGCCGCGGCGGATGCGGCGCGCGTGCGCTCTTCCAGCGCGCGCATGCGGTCGATCAGGCCGAGCATGCCGTCGCGGTTGGCGTGGTAGGCGGCACTGCCGGGGGAGATGGTGTTTTCGATGGTGGACATGACAGACCTTGATCGTCATTCCGGGGCACGCGAAGCCTGACACCGGAATATCGAGGTTCCGGGCTCGATGCTTCGCATTGCCCCGGAACGACAGTGATATTCAGCGATTCGTCCCAAATATCTTCCGCGCTTCCGCCGGGCTCGCGATCTCGCGGCCCGCACGCCTTGCGCAGGCGGCGATGGCCTCGATCAGCTGGCCGTTCGACGTCACCTTCTTGCCGTCGGCGAGATAGAAGGTGTCCTCCAGCCCGGTGCGCAAATGGCCGCCGAGCTCGGCGCAACGCTGATGCAGCGGCCAGATCTCCTCGCGGCCGATAGCGGTGACCTGGAAATGCGCCTCGGGACGCTTCAGCTTGATCAGGATCGGCAGCAATTCAGGGTCGGCGGGCATGCCGGAGGCGACGCCCATCACGAAGTTATATTCGAGCGGCCCCTTGTACATGCCGACCTGGTGGTACATGCCGACGCAGCGGACGATACCGACGTCGAAGCATTCGAACTCGGGGATGGTGCCGACCGCGTTCATGACGTCGAGATAGTCCTTCACCTTCTCGACCGCGTTGTCGAACATCATCGGCGGCCAGGCCCAACTGTTGTCGGACTTCACCTTCAGATAGTTCAGCGAGCCCGCATTGCAGGCCGCGATCTCGGGCTTGGTCTCGCGGATGCAGTCGAGCGCGCCGGAGTAGTTCGGACCTGACACGCCCGATGTGTGGTTGATGATGACGCCGGGGCAGGCTTCGCGGATGGCCTGCTGGATCTCCTTGCTGACAGCGACCTCCCAGGACGGCAGGTGCCCCTTGCCCGGCGCCTGCTGGCGCAGATGGATGTGCATGATGGACGCGCCGGCATCGAACGCAGCCTTGGCCTCCCGCGCCATCTCTTCGGGCGTCACGGGCACGTTGTGCTGCTTGGGGTCGGTGAGCACGCCGTTCAGCGCGCAGGTGATGACGGCCTTGTCGCTCATGCCAATGATATCTCGCACGTTGAGAATTCAACGATTGCGATCATGTGATGGGCGGCATGCGGCTTCTTGCGCGGAGAAGCTGGGAAAAACGACGAATCGTAGGGCGGGTTAGCCGAAAGCGTAACCCGCCCTACCAAGGATAACGAGCGGAGTTAACTCGCTTCCGCCAGCCGCACCGTCTCGGTGCTGCGATAGATTGCAAGATCGCGCGAGCCGACGAAGATCGCGCGCGGCTTCAATCCGTAGAAGCGGCGGATCGAGTGGCTGAAATGGGTGGAGTCGGGATAGCCGATGTCCTGCGCGAGATGGGCGAGGTTGAGATCCTGATTGGCGAAGTGCAGCAAATGCCGCGCACGCTTCCAGGCACGGAAGGAGCGGAAGGAGATGCCCGTCTCTTCCTTGAACAGATGCAGGAAGCGCGAGGCCGAGAGGCCTGCTTCCGCCGCACAAGTGTCGGCCGTCACCGGCTCACCGGAGAAACGCTCGATGCGGGCGACGGCGCGGGTCACACGCGGATCGAGCACGCGGCGCGGCAGCGCCTCGCCAAAACACATCTCGTCGAACTCGGCGGTGGTGATGTCGCCATAGCGGCGCTGGCGGAGCAGCGCGTAGGCGGCCAGGATCTTGCGGGCATAGGCGGCCTTGTCCGGCCCCCGCAGCCGCTCGGCCAAGGCCTCGATCACGCCGTCCGGCATGCTCTCCGGCTCCAACGTCACGCTGATGGCGGTGCGATAATCGCTGGCAATGGAGTGTCGCTGGTTCGGCAGGGTGACGAACAGCTCGCCGGTGGCAAGCGTGTCATCGATCGTGAGATGCAGGCTGCCCTTCACCGCGACATAGACATGGCAGCAACCGGGGGTTCGCTTCCGGGGCCGTCCGAGCAGGCCGGCGTAAAATACCCGCTCCGGCGTGATCAGCATGAGATGGTCGGATTCGCGACCTTTATCTTCCATTGGGGTCCTCCTCGCGCGGCTCTCTGGCCGCTGCGGACGGAGGTCACCTTAGCCGAAATTTGGGCGCTGTCACGACGCGATAGCGCTGTCATGGAGCGCAAAGCGTTGGCATTCCAGGACGGCGGCGAGCCGTCCGGGACCATCGCGGGTCTGTAGTTCCCGACGTGTGAAGGCTCACGCCCTCACGCGCGGTGCAACATTCTGCTCGGCGCCGGCCCTTTGCTCCGCAGCAACGGCACGCTTGAAACCGTCGCGCTGCTGCAGGCGTGCCCAATAGGCTGCGACATTTGGCCCAAAATCCTTGGCGAGCCCGATATTGTCGGCCAGCCGGAGGGCATAGCCGATGACAATGTCAGCGGCAGTGAAACGTCCTGCGCACAAGGTTTCGGCATTCGCGGTCGCTGCCTCAACGGCGCGCAAGCGTCCCAGGAACCATTTTGCGTAGTCGGTTGCGACCTGCGGATTGCGACGCTCCTCCGGCTCGAGCTGGGTGTATCGGAGCACCAGCGTCTGCGGGAAGGTTAACGTGGCATCGCTGAAATACATCCAGTTCAGGAACGCGCCATAGGCGGGATCTTCCGGCCCGACCATCAGCGGCGTCGGCCCGTGCTTGATGCCGAGATAGTGGCAGATGCCCGAAGACTCCGTCATCTTGGTCTCGCCGTCGACCAGGAATGGAATCGTGCCTAGCGGATTGAGCGCCAGATATTCCTTGGCAAAGACCCGCGGCGGGAACGGCAGCATCTTCAGTTCGTAAGACAGCCCCATCTCCTCCAGCATCCAGAGCGGACGGAACGAGCGCGCGGCGTCGCAATGATAGAGCGTGATCATCTGGCGTTTCCTTTACTCCCCGGCAGCGTGCCCATCATCTTGCACAGGACCATCAGCATGACCTCGTCGGCACCGCCGCCGATCGAGGTCAGGCGGCTGTCGCGATAGGCGCGGCTGACCGGCGTCTCGTTGGTAAAGCCCATCCCACCCCAATATTGCAAGCAGGCATCGGTGAGCTCGCGGCCGAGCCGGCCGGCCTTCAGCTTGGCCATGGTCGCGAGCCTTGTCACATCCTCGCCCGCGACCAGCTGCTCGGCAGCGCGATAGATCAGCGCGCGCAGCAGCTCGACCTCGGTCTGCATCTCGGCGAGCTTGAAGTGCACGACCTGGTTGTCGAGAATACTTTGGCCGAAGGCCTTGCGATTGCGGGTGTATTCGATGGTCTGGTCGATGATGTATTCGTGCGACTTCAGGCAGGCCGCCGCTCCCCAGAGCCGCTCCTCCTGGAATTGGATCATCTGGTAGGTAAAGCCCTTGCCCTCTTCGCCGATCCGGTTGCGCTTGGGCACGCGGACATTGTCGAAGAAGATCTGCGCCGTGTCCGACGAGCGCATGCCCATCTTGTCGAGCTTTCGCGCGATGGTGACGCCCTTGCTTTTCATGGGCACGCAGATCAGCGATTTGTTGCGGTGAACGGGCCCGTCGCCGGTGTTGGCGAGCAGGCAGATCCAGTCGGCTTGCGTGCCGTTGGTGATCCACATCTTGCCGCCGTCGATCACGTAGTCGTCGCCATCGGAGCGCGCCTGCGTCTTGATCGAGGCGACGTCGGAGCCCGCGCCGGGCTCGGAGACGCCGATGCAGGCGACGAAATCGCCCGAGACCGAGGGTGCGAGGAATTCGCGGCGCACCTCGTCCGAACCGAAGCGCGCCAGAGCCGGCGTCGCCATGTCGGTCTGCACCCCGATCGCCATCGGCACGCCGCCGCAGGTGATGGCGCCAAGTTCCTCCGCCATCATCAGCGCATAGGAATAATCGAGGCCGGAGCCGCCGAATTCGACCGGCTTGTTTAGCCCGAGGAAGCCGAGGCTGCCCATCTTCTTGAACAGCTCGTGCGCCGGGAAGATGTCGGCCCTTTCCCATTCATCGACGTGCGGATTGATCTCATTGGCGATGAATTTCTGCAGGGAACGGCGGATGTCGTCGTGGTCGGCGGTGAATAGCATTTCTTCCTCTTCGTCATTCCGGGCGCGCGCAGCGCGAAGTCACAACCCCATCTGCCGTGACGCCAGATCCTTCATGATCTCCTCGGTGCCGCCGCCGATGGCGTTGACCTTGACCTCGCGGTAGATGCGCTCGGCCTTGATGCCGCGCATGAATCCGGCGCCGCCAAAGATCTGCACGGCTTCGGAGGCGCAGAACGCCATGGTCTGCGTCGCCTGGTTCTTCATCATGCAGATTTCCGCGACCGGGCTCTCGCCCTGCTCGAGCCGCCAGGCCAGCATCTCCAGCATCGCCTGACTTGCCGCGACCTTCTGCGCCATGTCGACGATCTTGTGGCGGATGACCTGGTGCTGGGCAAGCGGCTTGCCGAAGGTCTTGCGCTCCTTGGCATAGGCGATGGCCTCGTCGAGGCAGACCCGGGCGAAGGCGGTGCAGCCCGCCGCCATGCCCATGCGCTCGCTGTTGAAATTCTGCATGATGATCTTGAAGCCCTGGCCCTCCTCCCCGATCAGGTTTTCGGCCGGCACGCGGCATTCGTCGAAATGCAAGGTCGCGGTGTCGGAGGCCCACCAGCCCATCTTCTTCAGCTTGGTGCGCGACAGGCCCGGCGTATCGCCCTCGATCAGGAGCAGGCTGACTCCGCCGGCACCCTCGCCGCCGGTACGCACTGCGACGGTCAGATAATCGGCGCGCATCCCCGAGGTGATGAAGGTCTTCTCGCCGCTCACGACGTAGTGATCGCCGTCGCGCCGCGCCCTCGTGCGGAGGTTTGCAACGTCAGAGCCGCCGCCCGGCTCGGTGATCGCGAGCGCGGAGATCTTCTCGCCTGCCAGCACCTGTGGCAGCACGCGCGCCTTCACCTCGGGCCGTGCCGCCCGCGCGATCGGCGGCGAACCGATGGTGTGGCTCATCAGGCTGGCGCTGACGCCGCCGGCGCCGGCACGCGCGAGCTCCTGGCTGGCCACGATCTTCATGAACTGATCGGCGGCGATCCCGCCATATTCCTCGGGGAATCCCAGGCCCAACAGACCGATCTCGGCGGCCTTGCGATAGAGCCCGCGCGGGAATTCACCGGCCTCGTCCCACTCATGGGCGAACGGCGCGATCTCCTTGTCGACGAAGCGTCGCATCACGTCGCGAAACGCATCGTGCTCGGCGGTATAAAACGGGCTCTTCATCGCTTTCGTCTCGCAGCCGGATTCGCTTCGGCTACCATCGCTGGAACATGGCCGGTTCACTTGCGCGCAGTGGCTGACAGGAGCCGGCGCTTCGGGAAAGGCTGCAAGCCAGCAACTCAACGCAAGACGATTTTCCCCGCTCGCAGGCCAACTCTGGCGCAAAAAACGTTGCTGCACAGACTCCGGCTGGCCCCAGGGCCATGCCGGGCATGGTGCGCCGAGGGAGGTATTCTTGGCCGTTCGCTACTACGACTGGATCGTCCATCATGGCCGCCGCACGCCTGACAAGGTCGCGGTCATCGACCTCGCGAGCGAGCGCCGTTTCACCTATTCGCAGCTCGATGCCCGCGTCTCGCGCCTCGCCTCGTTCCTGCGCCACACGCTCAACGTCTCCCGCGGTGACCGTGTCGCGGTGCTGGCGCTGAACACCACCGATACGCTGGAGGTGCAATTCGCCTGCGGGCGGCTTGGTGCTATCTTCGTGCCGCTGAACACCCGCCTCACCGTCCCCGAACTCCAGTTCATCACGGCTGACTGCGCGCCGAAGGTGATGATCCACGACACCGATCTGGCCGAGACGGCGCTCAGCGTCGCGAAGCTCTGCGGCATCGCCAAGAGCCTGCTGCTCGGCCCCGGCGGGTCCTATGAGGCCGGCATCGCCGCCGCAAAGCCGCTCGACCGCGCCGAAGAGGTCACGCTCGATGATGTCTCGACCATCATGTACACCTCGGGCACGACGGGCCATCCGAAGGGTGCGACCATCACCCATGGCATGACCTTCTGGAATTGCGTCAATCTCGGCGGCCCCGCCTGCATCGGGCCGGCCTCGGTGCTGCTCACCGTGCTGCCCCTGTTCCACACCGGCGGGCTGAATTGCTACACCAATCCCGTGCTGCACGCCGGCGGTACCGTGATGATCATGCGCGCCTTCGATCCCGGCGCCGCGCTAGGCCTGATCAACGATCCCGCGCAGGGCATCAACGTGTTCTTCGGCGTGCCCGCGATCTACCAGTTCATGGCGCAGCATCCGGCCTTCGCGACCACCGATCTCAGCCGGCTGATCGTCGGCGGTGTCGGCGGCGCACCGATGCCGGTGCCGCTGCTCAAAGTGTGGGAAGCGCGCGGCGTCGCCCTGCAGCAGGGCTACGGCATGACTGAGACCTCGCCGGCCGTGCTGGTGCTCGATCGCGAGGATGCGGCGCGCAAGGCAGGCTCCGCCGGGAAACCGGTGCTGCATACGGAAGTGCGCATCGTGCGCCCCGACGGCAGCGATGCCGATGTCGGCGAACTCGGCGAGCTCTGGGTCAAGGGACCCAACATCACGCCGGGCTACTGGAACAGGCCGGAGGCGAACAAGACCTCCTTCACCGACGGCTGGCTGCACACCGGCGACGCAACGCGCATGGATGAAGAGGGCTTCTACTACATCGTCGACCGCTGGAAGGACATGTACATCTCCGGCGGCGAGAACGTCTATCCGGCCGAGGTCGAGAACGTCCTGCATCAGCTCAATGCGATCGCCGAAGCCGCCGTGATCGGTATCCCGGATCCGCAATGGGGCGAGGTCGGCCTTGCCATCATCGCGGTCAAGCCAGGGCAGAAGCTGACCGAGGCCGATGTCTTCACGCACTGCATGGCCAATCTGGCGCGCTTCAAATGCCCGCGCCAGATCCGCTTCGTCGACGCGCTGCCGCGCAACGCTACCGGCAAGATTCACAAGCCGACCTTGCGCAAGGCGTTCTCGGTGGCCTCCGAGGTCGACAAGAAGGTCGCCAACGCCTGACCAGAGCGCCCCTCGCGGGCGCCTTTCTTTTTGAAGTGCCTGCCAACCCACAAGAAACCCAAGGAATTTCCATGAAGAACAAGAAACTCTCCCTGCTCGCGGCGGCGGCAGCCCTGACATTGCTCTCGGCCCAGAGCGTCCAGGCGCAGAAGAAATACGATACAGGCGCCAGCGACACCGAGATCAAGATCGGGAATGTCGAGGCCTATTCCGGCCCCGCTTCGGCCTACGGCGTCATCGGCAAGACCGAGGAAGCCTATTTCAAGATGATCAACGATCAGGGCGGCATCAACGGCCGCAAGATCAACTGGATCTCCTACGATGACGGCTATTCGCCGCCCAAGACCGTGGAGCAGGTCCGCAAGCTGATCGAGAGCGACGAAGTGTTCCTGGTGTTCAACGCGCTGGGCACGCCGACGCAGACCGCCGTGCAGAAATATCACAATGCCAAGAAGGTACCGCAGCTCTTCCTCGCCACCGGCGCCAGCAAGTGGAACGACCCGAAGAACTTTCCGTGGACCATGGGCTTCCAGCCCAGCTATCGGGTCGAAGCCCAGATCTTCGCCAAGTACATCCTGAAGGAGAAGCCGGACGCGAAGGTCGCGATCTTCTATGCCAACGACGATTTCGGCAAGGACTATCTCGCCGGCATCAAGGACGTGTTCGGTGACAAGGCATCGAAGCTGATCGTGGCCGAAGAGAGCTACGAGACGTCGGAGCCGTCGATCGACGCCCATATCGTCAAGCTCAAGGGCACCGGCGCCGATGTCTTCGTCAACATCGCCACCCCAAAATTCGCGGCTCAGGCGATCAAGAAGATCGCCGAGCTCGAGTGGAAGCCGATGCATCTGATGACCGACGTCTCGGTCTCGATTGGTGCGGTGATGAAGCCCGCCGGCCTCGAGGCCTCCGAGGGCGTGCTGTCCGCCGGCTACCTGAAGGACGCGTCGGATCCGCAGTGGAAGGACGACGCGGGCATGAAGAAGTTCATGGCCTTCATCGACAAGTACATGCCGGGCGCGAACATCTCGGATGCGAACCTCGTCTACGGCTATGCGGCGGCCCAGACCATGGTTCAGGTGCTGAAGCAGGCAGGCGACAATCTCACGCGTGAGAACGTGATGAAGCAGGCTGCGAGCCTGAAAGACTTCACGCCAGATACGCTGATCCCGGGGATCAAGATCAACACCTCGGCCAACGATTTCGCACCGATCGAGCAGCTCAAGATGTGGCGCTTCAAGAAGGGCCAGTGGGAGCTATTCGGCGACATCATCAGCGCCGAAACCGGCGGCTGAGGCGCCCCTGCCGCGCCGCAAGATACCGAATGGCGGCTGCGAGGCCGCCATTCTTCTTGCCTGCGGACCGACAAATCCTTCATCCCGTCGCGACGGCCGCCGGAAAGGGATTTGCATCGCCCGGCTCGCGCTTCCGTTCCAAGTCGATCGACATCACGGCCAGACCGAGATGACGTGCATCGCCACTGCCACTGAATGGCGGGCATATCCATGCAAGGATCGCCGTGCCGGATGACGGCAGATCGAGCTCCAGCGTGTAGCTGTCACGACCGATCACGATCGCGGCCGGGTCGACGCGCGCGCCATCGAGATAGAAATACGCGCCGATCCTCTCCAGCGAGGCACGGAGAGCGGGACTTCGAATGCAGACCGTGTTGCGGCCGGGACGTCCGCTGATGCGAAGGGCAGCCTGCGGCTCGCTCCAACGGAAGGTGCGACCAGCCGACACCTCCATCTCGTGGAATCCCACTTGTGCAATGACATGTTCGCCAAGCGGGCCGGCAGTGGGAATGGGAACCTGTCTGAGGCGATGAATGCAGTCGAGCCTCTGAAGCCGGATCAGCGAGGCGATGTACCGCCTCAGCCATCGCTCGATCGCGTTGCTCGCCCCGACGATCGTCAAGAGGGACAGCACGGCGCGCGCTCCTAATGCCGCCAGCCGCGCGGAGACGCGCGCGGGAAGATCGCCGAGCAGCGCCGGCGCCACCCAGCGACGGAAGGCGCGCAGCTTCTCATCGGGCCGCTTCCAGCCTCGGCCCGCAAGGCTGTAACGCAAGAGCGCATTCAATGCGTGGCGGGCGAGCGAAGCATCGCGTTTGTCCCGCTCGCTCCACTCGACCGGCACGTCGAGCAGCTCGCTGCCGGGATCGCGGCGTGCCTCGCCGAGATAGCGGATCTCGCCCTGCACGAAATCGAGCGTGAACGTCTTCAGCTCGCCGATCTCGCCGATGTAATAATGATGGAAGCGCGCTTCTTCCAGATAACCAATGGCATAGCCTCGCGCGTGATACGCCGCAGCCAGCACCCATTCGGCGAAGTGGCCGAGCTCCTCGCGCAGGCCGCCGCATTCCCAATAGACGTCACGCCGCGTCACGAAGCACTGATCGAGCACTTTGCGCCAGGGATGCTGCTTCATGCCGAACTCGATGTCGGCCTGGTACATCGCAGCCTCTGCCACCGACAACCGGTTGTGGCAGATCGGGACCGAATGGCAGGAAAAGCCGGCCCAGTCGGGATGAGCCTCGATGGCGCGGATGCACAGCTCGATCACGTTGGGCTCTGGCCAGCAGTGCGATTCGGTGAAGAACAGATGGCGGCCGCGGGCTTTGGTGGCGCCGAATGCGCACAGCCCGATGTCATGTTCGGACTCGGTGAACTCGATACGGGCCTTGTCGGCGGCCAGCGCCTCCAACTCCTCTCGCGTCTTGAAATCCGGCGGCACGACCAGGATGATCTCGTAGAGCGATTTGTCCGCGGTCTGCGAGGTCCAGCCGAGCCAGGACTGCTCCCATTGCCCGCGGTGATATTCGAGCGGGATGATGATGGAGAACAGCGGAGTTCCGCCGTCGTTTCGCGCGGGCGCGTCCTGCATGGCAGATCCTTATAGACACATGCGAAGCCGCAGCAGGACTATTTCTCGCGGACTATAGCGTCAAAAACAGCGCAAAGGATTCATCAACCGTGCGGCGCAGATGCTTTCGATACAAGGCATGATTGTCATCATCGGGCGCAACCCGCCCCAGGGACGGCTGGGGGATGTTCCTGAGGGGCACGTAGGCGATCGGCGCCGCGATCGGTGTGAGCTGCGAACCAGGGCCTGCACGCAGCGTCGAGATGATTCCGTACATCTCGCCGGCGACCGTCGGCCGAGACACCGTGATCACGCGATGCTGGCCGTGCTTGATGATGACGAGGTAGATGAATCCGGACTGATGGGGAACGGCGACCTCACCGGTATGCTCGTAAGCGGCATCGGTCCGATCGCCCTCGCGGAAGACCAGTGACGAGACCTTCGGCTCCCAGACGATCTCGGTGCGGTAGGCGAAAATCGCATCCTTGTCGCCGAAGGACGGCCGCAACGTGATGTAGACGTCCTCGAGCCAGGTCACGGCGCGATGCGCGTAGGAGCCGAGACTGTCGGGAGCGACATCGCTGGCGGGCTGAGGCGCCAGCACGACGGGATTTTTGCGCAAGGAGACGCCCAGCGCCTGCTCCAGCCGGACCGTCGTCGCCAGCGTGAAAGGCCGCCGCCCGCCGAGCACCTTCTCCAGCGTCGACAGGCTGAGCTTGGCCTGCTCGGCCAGCGTCTGCCGGGAGATCCGGCGCCTGGCGAGTTCCTCGCGAATGGTCTCGGCGATCTCGCGGCTCTGCTCGTCCGAAAGCTGCCTGTCGGTCAGTTTGTCCTGCATCTGCATCGTGGGCCCCGCTTCCAGCACAGCCATTCTAGCAGGCCGGACAAACCAGCACAAAACCGCACATGGCCCCCTCGGGCACGGCGCACCCGGCCGGGCGTGGCGGAACATTGCCGATCATTCTGCTCGCGACATCGGCCCCTCCCGGCGAATGCTCGGAGCCAGCAAACGTCCTTTTGGGAGCAGGTCAATGGACACCTACGACGCAGCCGACAACGAAGAGCACCCCCTGTTGAAGGGGCTGATCAAGCTCGGATTGTTTCTTCTCGCGCAGGGCATCGCGGTGATGCTGATGGCGTTCGTAGCGCTGCTCGTCAGCTTCGGGACGAGCTGGTCGGCAACGACCGAGCAGGCCAGCCTGCTCCAGCCCGGCGCGGCCAGGTCCGGAAGCCTGCTCCTGAAGGACGACGGCGCTTACACCGAGGCGATCCGCCTCGGCATCGACGTCGACATCACCGTTTCCGGCCCGACCTTGCGCGCCCGGATCACTCAGGTTTTTCGTAACCCGACCCAGGATTGGGTCGAGGCAACCTATGTCTACCCGCTCGCGACCGGCGGCGCCGTCGATACGCTGAAGATGGTGGTCGGCGATCGCGTCATCGTGGGAGACATCAAGGAGCGGCAGCAGGCACGCGTGATCTACGAAGAGGCGCGCCGCGCCGGTCAGAGGGCCGCCCTCACCGAGCAGGAACGGCCGAACATCTTCACCAATTCGGTTGCCAATATCGGCCCCGGCGAAACCGTGCTGGTGCAGATCGAGTATCAGGAGCCTGTCCATCAATCCGGCAACGAATATTCGCTCCGCCTGCCGCTGGTGGTCGGACCCCGCTACAATCCGGCGCCGATCGTCCAGAGCGTCGACTTCCGCAAGGACGGGTCGGGTTGGGGCGCGGCGACGTCGGACCCGGTCGCAGACCGTGACCGCATCTCGCCGCCTGTGCTGGACCCCGCCAAGTCTGCGCCGGTCAATCCGACCAGCATCACGGTGCGCCTGAAGGCCGGTTTTGCGCTTGGCGAGGTCACGAGCCACCACCATAAGGTCACGATCGAGAGCCCGGACAGCAAGACGCGCGTCGTCACGCTCGCCGACGGCGTCGTCCCAGCCGACCGCGACTTCGAGCTGACCTGGAAGCCTGCCGCCGAGAAGGCGCCGTCGGTCGGCTTGTTCCGCGAACATGTCGGCGATGCCGATTATCTGCTTGCCTTCGTCACCCCGCCCCGCGCCGAGCAGACGACGCAAAAGCCGCTGCCGCGTGAGGTCGTGTTCGTGATCGACAATTCGGGGTCGATGGGCGGCACGTCGATCGTCCAGGCCAAGGCGAGCCTCACTTACGCGCTCTCCCGTCTTCAGCCAGCCGATCGCTTCAACGTCATCCGTTTCGACGACACCATGGACATGCTGTTTCCCGCGTCCGTGCCGGCGGATGCTGCGCATGTCGGCGAGGCGACCTCGTTCGTGAGCGCTTTGCAGGCGCGCGGCGGCACCGAGATGGTGCCGGCGATGCGCGCCGCGCTGGCCGACAAGCTCGGCGACACCGGCATGGTCCGGCAGGTCGTATTCCTGACCGACGGCGCAATCGGCAACGAGCAGCAATTGTTCGAAACGATCACGGCGATGCGCGGCCGCTCGCGTGTCTTCATGGTCGGCATCGGGTCGGCGCCCAACACCTATCTGATGACCCGCGCCGCCGAGCTCGGCCGTGGGGCCTTCACCCATATCGGTTCCGTCGAGGAGGTCGAGGAGCGCATGCGCGGCTTGTTCGCCAAGCTCGAAAACCCGGCCGTGACCGGCCTCACCGCAAAATTCTCCGAGGCCACGGCCGACGTTACCCCGGCTATCATCCCCGACGTCTATCGCGACGAGCCGCTGGTGCTGGCGGCTAGGCTCGACAAGCTCGCAGGCTCGCTCGAGATCAGGGGACGCGTCGGCGACCGTCCGTGGTCGGTGACGCTGCCGCTGCAGAATGCCGCCGAAGGCAAGGGCCTGTCGAAACTCTGGGCCAAGCGCAAGATCGGTGACGCCGAAGTGGCACGCGCCATGCGGGAGCTCGCGCCTGAGGCGGCCGACAAGGCGATCCTGATGCTGGCGCTCGACCATCAGATCGTCACGCGCCTGACCAGCCTTGTCGCCGTCGACAAGACGCCGAGCCGCCCCGAAGGCGCGTCGCTCAAGCTCAGCGAATTGCCGATCAACCTGCCGGCCGGCTGGGATTTCGAGAAGGTGTTTGGCGAACGGCCGCAGATCGCGCCGCAGCTACGTGAACGCCACGCGGATGCGAGCACACAACCGGCCACGCGGCGCGCGACGCCTGCAGCGCCCGATGCGATCCGCCTGCCCAAGACGGCAACCTCGGCCGAGCTGAAGATGATCGGAGGCTTCGTCCTGATCGTGATCGCCTTGTTGCTGTTCGTGTTCAACCGGCGTCGGCTCTTGCTCACCAACGCCGCTTGAGAGAGGAGCACCCCGACTCCTCTGTTAGCGCGCGCGGTCGCCCGTCCCGTACCCAACGGCCGCGCGCGCCTTTTTCTCAACGTCATTGCGAGGAGCGAAGCGACGAAGCAATCCAGGCTGCCGCTCAGGAGACAGCCCGGATTGCTTCGCGTCGCTCGCAATGACGGAAGGGAAACACAATGCCCCGCCTGCTATCTCCTCTGGTTCTCGCCCTGATCGGCCTCATCCTGTTCGGTGACGGGGTCTACATCCATGCCAAGGCGTGGCTCGCGCAAGTGCTGCTGGAGCGCGCCTTCGACAGAAGCCTTGCGACCGGCGAAATGATCAAGCCGTGGTCATGGGCCGACACCTGGCCGGTGGCCCGGATCGAGGTGAAGCGGATCGGCGCCAGCGCAATCGTGCTGGAAGGTGTCAGCGGCCAGGCACTTGCTTTCGGACCAGGCCATATCCCCCAAACGGCTGACGCCGGAGAACGCGGAGTTGCCGTATACGCCGCACATCGTGACACACATTTCCGCTTCTTGCGGAACGTTGCCATCGGAGACGTCATTGAGATCACCCGCCGCGATGGCAAGCAGTACCGCTACCGGGCGGATCATGCGGACGTTGTCCGTTCCGACGCGCCGGGCATCGATCCTTCAACGCAGAGTAGAGAGCTCGCGCTTGCAACCTGCTGGCCGTTCGACGCCGTCACATCCGGCCCGGAGCGCTATGTCCTGCATGCCACCTTGATCGAAACGGGTGAATAGCCGTTCGCAATCGGGGCCGTCCAGGGTCGATCGAACCTCCCAAATCACGCCGGACAGGCCCGGACTTCTGGCGCCACCGCCCGGAGCGCTGTAAGATTGGCCCATTGATTTTGTACGTTGCGATTTCTGAAAGAGCGATAATGGACGACGAGTTCAGGCAGCGCCTCGAACAGCGATTGGAGCAGCTCGAAAATCGCGTCGCGCTCCTGGAAAGGAATCAGGATCTCATCGCCGCCGGGCAGAGACGGTCCTCGCTCCGGAGCCTGTGGCGGCGGCCGCCGATCTGGACCTTCGAGCAATATCCGCCGCGCCTGCTCAATCTGACATCTTTTCCGCCAGCACCCTCGATTCCCGAGAATGCACCGCGGATCGCGATGGTCACGCCGAGCTACAACCAAGCGCAATATCTCGGCGCCACGATCGAGAGCATCGTCGGTCAGAACTACCCGAACCTGTATTATCACGTTCAGGACGGCGCCTCGATCGACGGCACGACGGATCTCCTGAAGCGTTGCGGCGCGAGCATCAGCTGGAAGAGCGAACCTGACAACGGGCAGTCGAACGCCATCAATCTCGGCTTCGCCGGCGTCGACAGCGAGATCATGGCTTATCTCAACAGCGACGACATGCTGCTGCCCGGGACGCTCGCCTATGTCGCCAATTATTTCACGTCGCACCCGCATGTCGACGTCGTCTACGGCCATCGCGTCTTCGTCGATCGCGAGGGGCTCGAGGTCGGCCGCGCCGTGCTGCCGCCCCATGACGGACGCGCGCTGCAATATGCCGACTACATCCCGCAGGAGACGATGTTCTGGCGCAGGCGCGTGTGGGACAGGATCGGGCCGCTCGATGAGAGCTTCCACTATGCGATGGATTGGGACTTCATCCTGCGGGCACAGGCCGCGGGATTCAAGTTCGTGCGGCTGCCGCGATTTCTCGCCTGCTTCCGAATCCATGACGCCCAGAAGACGGCATCAACCTATGCGATCGGCGTCCGGGAGATGGGCATCTTGCGGCGGCGCGTTCTCGGCTTCGATCCGACACAGATGCAGATCCGCCGCGCCATCGCACCCTATCTCACGCGGCAGCTCGCCTTCCACTACGCCCACAAGCTGAGCCTGCTGAGGTACTGAGCCCGCGGCGATCAGCGCCCTCCTGACGCACCGACATCGTCGTCGAGCCAGATCCGCTCGAGGCCGATGCCGAGCGGCCGCGCGTCGGAACTCAATCCGAGATCGGCGGGCGAGCGGGGATCGGAGAGCGACAGGCTGATGGTCAGCGTCCCGTCGGCCGCAATCGCGGCGGGATCGAGCATCAACCTGCGCTGGCCCGCGAAGGCCTCTTTCGAAAACGTCAATTGCTGCTGCACGCCGTTGCCGACGCGGCAAACCGCGTGCAGTTGTGGATTTCCGTCGGAGACGAACGCCCGGCACGCCAGCACGAGCGCGACCGGTCGTGACGGAATGGGGTGGACGGCGAAGCGGAGCACGCAATTCCTGGCGACGGACCAGGTGCCCCATTGCTCCGGCTCGCTCCACCCCTCGATCAACGCCGCGACACCCGCACCACCACGCGCGAATTCGAGCTGCTCGGCGCCGAGGACGGGCGCGGACACCGGGGGCTCCAGCGCAGCCGGATCGAACGGCTCCTGATCCGGAACGAATTGCGCGATCACGCGCACGGCATCCGCGATCGAATTGAGCCCGAGCACGGAACCGTCCAGCTCGTAAACCACATGGTTCTGTCCGGTGACGCGGACACGCTGGCCGGGTGGTGGCGGCCGATCCGCAAGGCGGGCGGGGATGACGATGTCAGCGACGTCGAACCCGTGCGTGCGGGCGAGTTCGCCGATGGTCCGCACGGTCCTGTCATACAAGGGCGGGCGGCTATTGATGTCGGTCGCGAGCGCCTGTGCCAGCGCCTTGAAGTCGAGCCGCACGTCGTCGTCATCCGCCAGCAGCAGACGTTTGAGGACGAGCATGTCCCTGGCGATGAAGAGCTGGAGCGCGTTGAGATCGGGGAGCTCCGGATCGCCGTCAACGGGTCCGAAATCGCGCGCCCCGCGCGGCGTTTCGAGCAGGTCGGTGGTCTCGAAGAACAGCGCGTGGCCGGTGCTGTGCTGCGAAAATCCGGCCATGCTCAGCGGCCGCGACAGCCGGACGAAGCTGTCCGTCAGCGCAGCGTTGGCGATGCCGGACGCCACATCCGGCGAAAGGCCGATGAAGTAGCGGCCTCCGAGTGCACGCATCCGATCGATGACGCTGCGGCGGACGAAGGAATTGTAGATCATCGGCAGATGCGCATAGTGCGCCTGGAAGCCGAAGACGCGCGCCAGCTCGGCGCGCGACGAGACGCGCTTTACCGACGAGGTCAGGTCGATCTCGGCCAGCAACCGGTTGCGGAACGCCGGGTGGTAATAGCCCGGCCAGTAGTAGCTGTAGGCGCTCCAGCTCAGGAGATCGATCTGTCGGCTGGAGAGCATGTCCGATGCCGTGGCACAGGCATAGGGCATCAGCCCGTCGTCATCGCCGAGGAAGGTGATGTACTCGCCCGAGGCACGGCCGAGCGCCGCCTCCCAATTGTCGGTCATGGTTAGCACGGTGTCGCTGGCAAAATATTTGAAGCGCTCGTCCTGGAGGTCTGCAACCATCTTCGCGATAGCGGGGTTGCCGCCATTGTTCTGAACGATGAACTCGCAATCTGCTTGCGCAGGCTGGCACGCCATGGTCGCGAGCGCGTGGCGAAGCGTGTCGGGACGATCGAGCGTCGGTATCACGATGGACAGCATCGGCATGATCACCAATGAGAGAATGAGCGCTACGATTGCGTAGCATCTTGCCTGGTCGTTCGCACTTTCGCCAAAAGTCTCGTGATGCTAGCCTCATCGACAAGTCTTGTCGTCAAGGCTTGCCATTCCGCCTCGCGGCATGGAGCCCGTCGCGATGAGGCACCAGACCGGCGCACGACAGCGCATTGCAACAAGAACAAGAGGCGAGGAACGCGCATGGAAGCTCAAGTGCCGGCTGCATCGGTGTCACAACGCCCATGGTCTCCATCGCCCGACGCCGGAGACATCGTCAAGGGCATCCACGCCATGCTGCACCCGCTCAACATCGTGCTGGTGGGCGCAACCGACAAGCCCGGCAATTACGCCGAACGCATCTGGAATAACCTGGTCAAGTACGGCTACGAGGGCGGCCTCTATCCGGTCAACGCCAAGCGCGAAACCATCTGGGGGGTCCCCTGCTTCAAGGACTTTGCGAGCCTCCCTGAAAAGCCCGATCACGTTCTGGTGCTGGTGCCGGCGCGCTTTGCCGTGCAGGTGATCCGCGACGCCGCAGCGGCCGGCGCGCGGTCGGCGACCATCGTCACCTCCGGCTTCAGCGAGTTGCAGGACGAGGACAGCCAGAAGCTCGCCGCCGAATTGCAGGCGGCGGTGCGCGAGACAGGACTTGCGGTCACGGGCCCGAATTGCCTCGGCAATCTCAGCGCCGGCGAGAAGCTCTTCACCAATATCGACGACCGTGTCGTGACCATGGAACAGGGCGCGGTGGCCATCGCCGGGCAGTCCGGCGCGATCGTCATGGCGATCCGCCAGGCGCTGGAAGATCGGGGTGTCGGTGTCGGCTATATGGTAACGACCGGCAACGAGGCCGGACTCGAGACGCCGGACCTGATGCGCTATTTCGCCGAGGATCCGAGCATCAAGGTGATCGTTGTCTACCTTGAGGGCGTTCGCAACACCAAGGCGTTCCGCGATGCCTGCAAGGCGGCGCGCGCCGCGAGCAAGCCCGTGATCGCGCTCAAGCTCGGCGCCTCCGAGGGCGGCCGTGCTGCGGCGATGGCGCACACCGGCGCGCTCGCGGGCTCGATCGAGACGTTCGACGCCGTTGCGACGCGCGAAGGGGTGATCCGGGTCGGCGGGCTCGACGAGCTGATCGAGACCACCGAATGCTTCGTTCACGCGGCGGTGCCCAAAGGCAACCGCCTCGCCGCCGTTACGCTGTCGGGCGGCAAGCGCGGAATGCTGCTCGATGCCTTCTACAAGGAAGGCCTGAACTTCGCGCCGCTCAGCCCGCATGTCGGCTCCGAACTGGCCAAAATGCTCGGACCGGGCTCGATCGTCGGCAATCCGCTCGATGCCGGCTTTGCCGCGGTGGTCGATCCCTCCGTTTACATGAAGTCGATCAAGCTGATGATCGACGACCCCGATATCGACATCGTCATCGTCGATGCCGAGCTGCCCAAGGCGCCGCATGAGCTGCGCGAACGCAATTTGCGCATCGTCGACGAGATGGCGCGCGAGGGCGGCAAGCCGGTGATCTACATCAGCGCGATGTCCATCGGCTTCACCGAGTTCACCAAAACCTTGCGCAAATCGCTGCCGCATCTCGCGGCGATGCAGGGCATGGACCGGGCGGTGACCGCGATCAAGTCGCTGCTCGACTACGCCAAGCTGCGCAAGGAGGTGCCCGATATCGTCTCGAGCTCGAAGCCTGCCGCGCGCGCCGTGCTGGAGAAGGCGCTCAAATCGGCGAGCGGCGCTGCGCTCGACGAGGTCGCCTCGAAGAAGCTCCTGAAGGCCTATGGCATCCCGATCTCCAAGGAGGCGATCGCTCAGACGGCGGCGGAGGCGGTGAAGATCGCCAAGCAGATCGGCTTTCCGGTCGTAGCAAAAGTCGTCAGCGCGGAGATCCTGCACAAATCGGACATCGGCGGCGTGGTGTTGAACCTGAACAGCCCGACCGAGGTGAAGAAGGCGTTCGCGGACATCACGGCACGGGTCGCGAAGCTGAAGGGCAAACCCAGGCTCGACGGCATCCTGATCGCGCAGCAGGTCAAGGCCGAGCTCGAGCTCGTGGTCGGCGCCTCGCTGGATGCCGAGATGGGGCCTGTCGTGCTGTTCGGCACCGGCGGCATCGACATCGAGCTGATGAAGGACGTTGCGCTCGCCGGCGCGCCCTTGGACGAGGCCGAGGCCCGGCTCCTGATCGGCCGGACCAAGGCAGGTATCAAGATGCGCGGCTATCGCGGCAAGCTGGCCCTGCACGAAGCCTCCGCGGTGAAGGCGCTGGTCGGCTTGTCCAATTTGATCGCGGATGCCGGAGACCGGATCGCCTCGATCGACATCAACCCGTTCCTGATCAACGCCAAGACGGGCGTCGCCGTCGATGCCCTGATCGTGCTGAACAATGCTGCGGCAAAGCGCGCGGCGGGACATTGAGGCGCCGTGGCCCGTAGGGCGGATTAGCGCCAGCGTAATCCGCCAGCTTGCACGGCTAGAGGCGAGGACGGCGGGTTACGCTTCGCTAACCCGCCCTACGTAACATCGCGGCCTCCTTCCAACTTCCCTGCTTTGGCCGTAAAACCTCCCCGTATGGCACGTGCGAGCAATCTGGTGATCGGAACGGCGACGCTGGCGGTGATCGCCGTGGCGTTCGGCGGCGTGCTCGGCGTGCAGAAATGGCGCACCATCCAGAGCCGCAGCCAGCTGCGCGTGGTGTTCGAGGGCGGGTCCGCCAGCGGCCTGCGCCGCGGCGGGCCGGTCAATTTCGACGGTGTCCCGGCGGGCCAGATCCTGTCGATCAAGCTGGATAGCCCGCGCAGGATCGTGGCCCTCGTGATGCTCGACAACACCGCGCCGATCCGCAAGGACACCGTTGCTGGCATCGAGTTCCAGGGCCTCACCGGCGTCGCCGCGATCTCCCTGATCGGAGGCGCTCCCTCCGCGCCACCGGTGCCGCTGGACTCGGACGGCGTCCCCGTCCTGACCGCCGATCTCAGCGACGCAGAATCCATCGTCGAGACGCTCCATAGCGTCGACCGCACGATCGTCAGCAATGCTCCCGCCATCAAGGAAGGCCTGCGCACGTTCGAAGATTACACCGCCGATCTCCGCAGCAAGGGCAGCGATATCGATTCCGTCATGGCCAAGGTCGACAGCGCCTTCGCGGGCTTCGACAAGGCGGTCACGAAGATCGAGGGCGTGGTGCCCGGCTTCGTCGACGGCAAGGCCGACGAGCTGTTCGAGAAGATCAAGGGACTGCACGAGCTTGCCAACACCATGAAGAAGAAGTCGGCCGGCTATCTCGAGGACATCCGCCGCTCGCTGCTCGACGTCAGCGAAGCCGCCAACAAGATGAGCGGGATATCGACGCCCGCCGCGGCCCCGCGCCCACCGCGCAAGCCTCCGCAGCCGAAGCGATAGATCCCTACCAAGCGTAGCGGACGACGCCCTTGCCGGCGTAGGAGCGGGAGACCTTCGAGAACTCGCCCTCGAAGGTCGCCGACGCAGACCAGCCGTTCATCCAGTTCATCTGCACCGCCGCCGTGGTCAGCGCGGAATCGCGCGCCTGGGCGGCACCGTTCACGACGAATGCCGATCCCGGCAACGTTTGGAAGACCGCGCCGACGCTGCGCTCCGGATTGTAGTCATGCGCCCAGGCGACGCGGCCGCGCAGGGTCATCAGGCCGCCGGCTGCGGCGAATGACTTGTCCGCGCGCAGGCCGAGCTCGGTGCGGGTGCTGGTCACGTCCTTGGCGGCATAGTTCAGCGCGAAGACATTGCTGCCGACCACAGCGAACTCCGAGTAGCTCGGAAGGCTGAACATGGTGGCCTGGACCGCCGCATAGGGCGTGAGGCCGATCCACTGCGAGGCATGGCGATAGCCGCCCTCGATACGGCCCGACAGCGCGTTGGCGTTGAACTGCGCACGCAACTGATCGACGCCGGCAGCGGTGACGATGCGGTTTGTCGTGACGTCCTGCCAGCCGTAGGCCAGCGCGGCCGTGACATAGGCAGGCCCCGCCGTGTGACGAACGAAGGCGCCGGCCTGGAACAGGTCGGAGCGGCCCCAGCCGAGCCCGTTGACGTTGAAGCCGGTGCCGCCGCCCGCAAGCGCAAACCCGGCGATCGTCGACGGCGAGAAGCGGTAATCGAGGCCGACGGCGGTGCCATAGACGCTGCTGCTGGTGGTGTTGGAGCCGAGGCCGGCGTTGCCGTCGGTGGCCTGCGACCCGCCATAGCCGGCCGCCCACACGTCCCAGCGCTGCTCGAACGTCGCAACCGGTGCTTTGCGGTAGATCGAAGCGAAGGCATCGCGCGTGGTCTTGTCGCGAGCGTTCCTGCCAGTTGCGGCATAGGCATTCGCGCTTGCGTCGTCCGCATACGGAGTCGCGCCGGGTGCACCGCCGCGCCCCGTGCCGAACACGTCCGTCAGCAGACTGATGAACAGGTTCATCGCGTTGAAGGTCGTCTGCTGCGAGCCGGTGCCCGATTCGCCGGAAGCCTGTGTGAGGCCGGCCGGCGAGAGATTGGCGAGCGCCACGGGAAGGCTGCCGCCGCTGTTGAAATAGTTCGTCAGCACATTGGCGACGTTCTGTTGATTGATGTTGAGGCCGCCGCCATAGCCGAGCGCGAGATCAAGGTCGACATTGTTGAGGCCATAGCTCAGCGTCGCATGCAGGTTCGGCGATAGCCCCACGACCACGGGATTGAACGTATCGGGCAGCGTCCCCGCGCTGAGGATCGTGTAGTGCTTCGCGATCGAGCCGGTCGGAACCACGACGACGGTAGCGCCGCCAAGCGTCGCCGTTCCGGTCACGACCGCAAGGCCGTTGCTCGCGCCCGAGACCTGCACCATGTAGCTCGACGCGCTCGTGAACGAGAGGTCGCCGGACACGGTGAGCGTCCCGGTCGGATTGCCTGGCGCCAGTGTGCCGCCATTCACGGTGATCGTGCTGACCGTGCCGACGCCACCGAAGGTACCGCCGGTGGCGACGGACACGGTGCCGTTGATGGTGCCGGCGAGCATCAGCGTGCCGCCGAGCACGTTCCAATCCTGATTGCCGGTGCCTGTCACGGTCCAGGTCGAGCTGTCGACCTTGTTGAAGGTCGAGAACCCGTCGTACTGGAGGCCAACACCGATCAGGTCGAGATTGAACGTATCCTTGCCGGTGCCGCCGAGCTGGAAGGTGTCGGTTCCGGATGCCAGAACCTGGCCGTTGATGACGCTGCCGGGGCCGAGGGTGAGCGTGTTGCTGCCGCATCCGCAGAAATCGATCGCGATGGCACCGGACGCGCCGGCATCGATGGTGCCGGAGTTGAAGACGCTACCGCCGCCACTCAGCATGATACCCGTGCCGTTGGCGCCGACGGTGATGGTGCCGGTGTTGACGATCTGGTTGGTCGTGCTGAACGAGCTGACGTCGATGCCGACGCCGGTGTCGCCGACGGTGATCTTGCCCGTGTTGGTGACGATGTTGGAATCGCCGACAACGAAGATGCCTTCGACAAAGTCGGCGCCCGTGATCTGCCCGCTGTTGGTTATCGTTGAGGACGAGCCGGTATAGGCGATGGCCACCCCGCCCAGCCCGACATTGATCGCGCCGCTTTGGCTGATCGTGGCCCGGTCACCCTGCAACGAAATGCCGGCCGTCCCGCTGCCCCCGACCGTGATCGTGCCGCCGTTGGTGACTTTCGAGTCGTCGCCCAGCACGGCGATGCCGACGCCAAAATCTCCGGCCGTGATCGTGCCGAGATTGCTGACAGTCTGGAAGTCGCCTTGCAGGAAGATGCCGGCGGCGTTCTGCCCGACCGTGATCGTGCCGGTGGCCGTATTGGTGATCGTGTTGTTGTCACTGATCGCCAGAATGCCGCCGGAGAATCCGGCGGAATCGCCGACCGTGATCGCGCCGGCATTGGTGATGATTGCACTGCCGAACGCAAAGATGCCGCTTGCACCGTCGCCGCCCGTGATCGTGCCGGTCGCAGAGTTGGTGATCGTGTTGTTCTGGCCGGCGAAGACGCCCACACCTGACCCGCCGACCGACAGCGCACCGCCGTTGGTGACGGTGTTGCTGTCACCGACCGAGATCGCGGCGCCGCTGTCGCCCGTCGTGATCGTTCCGGCATTGGTGATGACGTTGTGATCGATCGCCTGGATGCCGAGTCCGTTGTCGAGCACTGTGATGGTGCTGTTGTTGATCACGGTGTTGGAATTTCCAACGGCAATGCCGGTGAGGCCCGAGCCTGCCGACACGGTGCCGTTGTTGGTGACGGTGCTGGAATCGTTGACGCCGATCGAGACCGCGCCGTTGTCGTTCACCGCTGCGCCTGAGAGCACGTTGACATTGAGAGCATCGACACCGGCCCCGGCCTGAAAGCCGTCGGTATCGGTGCCGCTACAGGTAACGGTCTGGCCGCTCGTGGCCGGATCTGGTGTGCAAGTCGCTTTCGCCGGCGATGCGCACAGGCTGAACCCCAAAACGAACGCAGATGCGCCGACGAGCAACGCGGCACCGCGCCGGCGCAGTCGATCCTGCCGCCTCGATAGCCCCTCGCCCCTCACGTTACGCTCTCGCTTCCCCGCCAGTTCCGCGGGAACTTAGGCCATGAGAAGGCTCCGTAGAACTACGGCGCCATCGGAATGCGTCCGTTTGACCCACAACCGAGGCAGAATCCGGCGGTCATGTTGCAACCGGGACACGGTTTTCAGGGCCAAATTCCCATTTGGCGCATGAAGCCGGGTCGCAATGGCTCAGTAATTGGTGGCCGCCGCTTCATTCGGGATGCCGTCGATCGGGCATTCCGCAGTCCCCGGCGTCGCGCGGGTCATCGCCTCGACCATGTCCCGCGTGCCTTCTGGATCCTTGATCCAGTTCTTGTAGAAATCATACGGGCATGCCGCAACTCCACGCGGGCTGTCGCCGGAATTGATCATGCCGGTGTAGCCGCGGTGGACCAGCTTGTAGAGATGGTTCTGCGACTGGCCGTTGCGGCGCGCGTCGCGGATCAGATGTTTCGACAGCTGCGCGTATTGGATGCCGTAATCCTCCTCGCCGCACTCGCCGAGCGTGCGGCCATCGAAGCCGATGATCGCGGAGTGGCCGAAATAGGAATAGACACCGTCGAAGCCGGCGGCGTTGGCAACCGCGACATAGACGTTGTTGGCCCATGCCATCGCCTTGGAGATCATCACCTGCTGCTCCTTGGCCGGATACATGTAGCCCTGGCAGCGCACGATCAATTCCGCGCCCTTCATGGCGCAGTCACGCCAGATCTCCGGATAATTGCCGTCGTCGCAGATGATCAGGCTGACCTTGAGACCTTTCGGGCCTTCGGACACATAGGTGCAATTGCCGGGATACCAGCCTTCGATCGGCACCCATGGCATGATCTTGCGGTACTTCTGCACGATCTCGCCCTTGTCGTTCATCAGGATCAGGGTGTTGTAGGGGGCCTTGTGCGGATGCTCCTCATGGCGCTCGCCGGTCAGCGAGAACACGCCCCACACTTTCGCCTTGCGGCAAGCCTCGGCGAAGATGGCCGTCTCTTCACCTGGCACCGAGCACGCCGTCTCGTACATCTCCTTGGAGTCGTACATGATGCCCTGCGTGGAATATTCCGGGAAGATCACCAGATCCATGCCGGGTAGACCGACCTTCATGCCCACCAGCATGTCTGCGATCTTGCGGGCGTTGTCGAGCACCTCTGCCTTGGTGTGCAAGCGGGGCATCTTGTAATTGACGACCGCGACGCCGACCGTATCGTTGCTGCTGGAAATGTCGCCGTGAAGCATTTTGAGCGCTCCTGTCTCTTGTCTGTTTGAGGTCTTCGCTAGTGGCTGATCATCCAGGGCCGCGCGGTCGGAAAGCCCTTGGCGCCGCTCTTGGTCTTGGTCACCAGCCGTGCCGGTTTCTTGCTGTCCGCCGAGCCCTTGTCCTTGACTGTCTTTCCCGAGGAGCAACAGCCACAGCCAGGGCCGTGCGAGGCCTTGTATTGCGCCAGGGTCTGCGGCGCATGCGAGCTGCGCTCGTTGACGGCGTGGGCCTTGCGCCTGTCCGCCGGCATGCAGAAGAAATTCGGCGCGGTCAGGATCACCCGCGGCGCCATGGTCTCGCAATGCGGGCAGCTTTGCGGATCGTCGCATTCGGCCATCGGGCGGAGGTCCTTGAACGGACCGCAATCGTCACAGAGATATTCGTAGACCGGCATGGTTGATTCCTAGGCATTTAGCGACCGCGTGTGCGGAGACAGCCCTTCACCTCAATCCTCTCCCCGCAAGAACGGGGAGAGGGAGCACAGGCGTCATTTGTCCGGCGAGATCGGCATCTGGATGTCGCCGGTGATGTGCTTGATCGGCCCGGCCGCCGACGGCATCACGTCGAAGTCGAAGATTTCCGTCGGCAGCCATAGCGTGGCGCAGGCGTTGGGCACGTCGACCACGCCGGAGATGTGGCCCTGGCACGGCGCGGTGCCGAGGATCGAATAGGCCTGGGCGCCGGAATAGCCGAACTTCTTCAGATACTCGATCGCGTTGAGGCAGGCCTGACGGTAGGCGATGTGGACGTCGAGATAGTGCTGCTTGCCGGCCTCGTCGACCGAGATGCCTTCGAAGATCAGATAGTCCTTGTAGTTCGGCGTGATCGGCGACGGCTTGAAGATCGGGTTCTTGATACCGTATTTCGACATACCGTCCTTGATCACCTCGACCTTCAGGTGCAGCCAGCCGGCCATCTCGATGGCGCCGCAGAAGGTGATCTCGCCGTCGCCCTGACTGAAGTGAAGATCGCCCATCGACAGACCGGCGCCGGGCACATAGACCGGGAAGTAGATCTTCGAGCCGCGCGAGAGATCCTTGATGTCGCAATTGCCGCCATGCTCGCGTGGCGGCACGGTGCGCGCGCCTTCGGCGCCGATCTTGGCCTTGACGTCGCCCTTGGCGCGGCCGCCATGGGCAGTCGGCGCGAACGGCGGGTTGGCGAGCCCAGGCACGCGGGTCGGGTTGGTCGAGATCAATTCGGCTTCGCGCGTGTTCCAGGTCTCCAGCATCTTGGGATCGGGCAGACAGCCGATCAGTCCGGGATGGATGAGACCCGCGAAGTTCACGCCGGGCACGTGGCGGGACGAGGTGTAGAGGCCCTTGATGTCCCAGATCGACTTCTGCGCCAGCGGGAAATGGTCGGTGAGGAAGCCGCCGCCGTTCTGCTTGGAGAAGAAGCCGTTGAAGCCCCAGAGGCTCTCCTTGAGCGGACCGACGTCGAGCAGATCGACCACCAGCAGGTCGCCGGGCTCGGCGCCTTTGACGCCGATCGGACCGGACAGGAAGTGGACGATCGACAGGTCGATATCGCGCACGTCGTCGGCGGAATCGTTGTTCTTGATGAAGCCGCCGGTCCAATCATAGGTCTCGATGATGAAATCGTCGCCGGGATTGACCCACGCAACGATCGGGATGTCGGGGTGCCAGCGGTTATGCACCATGTCGTTTTCATAGGCCGACTTGGTGAGATCGACCTTGATCAATGTCTCTGGCATCGAGATGCTCCCCTTTGACTACGGTTGGTTAGACGGACAGATATTTCGAGACCTGCGCGGCATCGACGGCGTCGCGCGGATCGTCACGCACGATCTCGCCGTTCTCGATCACCAGCACACGGTCGGCGATGTCGAGCGCGAAGCTCAGCACCTGTTCGGACACGACGATCGAGAGCCCCTTCTCGTCACGGATGCGCTTCAGGGTGCGCGCCATCTCCTTGATGATCGACGGCTGGATGCCTTCGGTCGGCTCATCCAGCAGCAAAACCTTCGGCTTGGTCGCGAGCGCACGTGCGATGGCGAGCTGCTGCTGCTGGCCGCCGGAAAGGTTGCCGCCGCGACGGCCTTTCATTTCAAGCAGCACCGGGAACAATTCGTAGATGTCGCCCGGCACCTCGGAGCCACCGGAGACGACGAGGCCGGTTTCGATGTTCTCCTTCACCGTCATGGTGGAGAAGATCATGCGGCCCTGCGGGACGTAGGCGAGGCCCTTGGCGACGCGCTCAAAGCTCTTGAGGCTGCCGAGCTCGGCGCCGTCCATGGTCACCGAGCCGCTTTTGGCGGGCAGGATGCCCATCAACGACTTCATCAGCGTGGTCTTGCCCATGCCGTTGCGGCCCATGATCGCGACGATCTCGTTCGGCGCGACCTTGACGTTGAGCCCGTGCAGCACCTCGCTCTGGCCGTAGGCGACGTGCAGATCGGAAATTGCCAGCATCAATGCGCTCCTAGGCTCGATATATTTTCTTCCTTCTCCCCTTGTGGGAGAAGGTGGCGCGGACGAAGTCCGCGACGGATGAGGGGTCTGCATCCGCGAATGCGAGGAGCAGTTTCTCCCGCGGAGAGATACCCCTCACCCGGATCGCCTGCGCGATCCGACCTATCCCATAAGGGGAGAGGTGCACCGGCGTTGCCGCAACAGGCTCGCTCGACGTCATGTCTCAGTGCCCCAGGTAGACTTCAACGACCTTGGGATCGTTCTTCACCTTCTCCATGGTCCCCTCGGAGAGGATCTGGCCCTGGTGCAGCACGGTCACCTTGTGCGCGATGTCCTCGACGAACTTCATGTCGTGCTCGATCACCAGCACCGAGCGGTTCTTGATGATGCGGTTGAGCAATTCGGCGGTCTTGGCGCGCTCGGACACGCTCATGCCGGCGACGGGCTCGTCGAGCATCAGCAGGTCCGGATCCTGGATCAGCAGCATGCCGATCTCGAGCCACTGTTTCTGGCCATGGCTGAGCTCGTCGGCATAGGTGTTGAGCTTGTCCTTGAGGAAAATCATCTCGGCGACCTCCTCGACCCGGTCCTTCACCGGCTGGTCGCGCTGGAAAGTCAGCGAGCCGAACACGGTGCGCCCGCGCGGAAACGAGATCTCGAGGTTCTCGAACACGGTGAGATCCTCGAACACCGACGGCGTCTGAAACTTGCGCCCGACGCCGGTCTGCACGATCTCGTTCTCCCTCATCTTCGTGAGCTCCTTGCCACGAAATTGAATCGAGCCTGAGGTCGCCTTGGTCTTGCCGCAGATCAGGTCGAGCACGGTGGTCTTGCCGGCGCCGTTGGGACCGATGATGACGCGGATCTCGTTCTCTTCGACGTAGAAGGAGAGGTCGTTGACCGCCTTGAACCCGTCAAACGAAACGGTGAGTCCGGAGACCGCGAGCAGAAATTCCTTGGGCTGATGACCGATGAGCATGATCTATCTCCTCACTGCCGGCGTGGCATCGACATCGTGATGACCGATAAGCACGATGTCCTCCTCACTCTGCCGGCGCGCCGTCGGCGACCGAATTGTCGTTCCAGCCCGGCTTCGCCTTCCGCGAGGCGAACAGCCGATCGATGCGCGGCTGCACGTAGTCGGCCCAGAGCCCGGACAGACCGTTCGGGAAGGCGAGCACGACCGCGATGAACAGCGCTCCGAGGCCGAACAGCCAGAGTTGCGGGAAGGATTCGGACAGGCTGGTCTTGGCGAAATTCACCAGGATGGCCCCCCATATCGCGCCGAAGATCGACATCCGCCCGCCGACCGCGGTGTAGATCACCATCTCGATCGACGGCACGATGCCGACAAAGGACGGCGACATGAAACCGACATTGAGTGCGAACATGGCACCGCCGATCGCGGCGAAGACCGAGGCCATGCAGAAGGCAAAGATCTTGAAGTTGGCGACGCTGTAGCCGGAGAAGCGGACACGGTCCTCCTGTTCGCGCATCGCCACCAGGATGCGGCCGAGCTTGGTCAGCCGGATGAACTGCGCGATGCCGATGCAGGCGAACAGCAGCACCACCTCGACGAAGTACAGGATGATCTTGGCGTGGTCGGGCCGGATGTCCCAACCCTTCAGCGTGCGCAGATCGGTCATGCCGTTGATGCCGCCGGTATAGCCCTGTTGACCGACGATCAGGATGGTGAGGATGGCGGCCACCGCCTGGGTGATGATCGCGAAATAGGTGCCGCCAACACGGCGCTTGAACATCGCGGTGCCGATGATCAGGGCGAACAGGCCGGGGACCAGGATGATGGCGAGGATGGTGAAGGTCAGGCTGTGAAACGGCTGCCAGAACAGCGGCAGTGACGTGATCTGATTCCAGTCCATGAAATCGGGGATGCCGGGTGTCGACTGGATCTTGGTGTTCTCGACACTCGATGCCTCGAGCTTGAGGAACATCGCCATGCAATAGCCGCCCAAGCCGAAGAACACGCCCTGCCCCAGGCTCAAGATGCCGCCATAGCCCCAGCACAGCACGAGGCCGAGTGCGACAAAGGCGTAGGTCAGGTACTTCGCGACCAGATTGAGGCGGAAGACGTCGAGCGTCAGCGGCAGGATCACGAACAGCACGGCGGCGAGCGCAATGAAGCCCATGAGTTCGGATCGATTGAAGAAGCGTGAGTTAATGACCATGGCTTGCCTGCTTCTCGTTATTTGCGAACCTTGAGGGCGAACAGACCCTGCGGCCGCAGCATCAGGATGCCGACGACGGCGAGCAGCGTGAGCACCTTGGCCATCGAACCCGACATGAAGAATTCGAGCGTCGATTGCGTCTGCGAGATCGAGAACGCGGAGGCGATGGTACCGAGCAGGCTGGCGGCGCCGCCGAACACGACGACCAGGAATGTATCGACGATGTAGAGCTGTCCCGAGGTCGGCCCGGTCGAACCGATCATGGTGAAGGCGCTGCCGGCGATTCCGGCGATGCCGCAACCGAGGCCGAAAGTATAGCGGTCGACCTTCTCGGTATTGATGCCGACGGCGCCCGCCATGATGCGGTTCTGCACCACGGCACGGACCTGGCGGCCCCAGCGCGACAGGTAGAGAACGTAGGCGACAGAGATCGTGATCAGCACGGTGAGGCACATCACGAAGACGCCGTTGATCGGCACTTCGATGCTGTCGCTGACGTGCAGCGAACCGAGCATCCATTGCGGCAGCTCGACGCCGACTTCTCGTGCGCCGAACACGGAGCGATAGGCCTGCTGCAGCATCAGGCTGAGGCCCCAGGTGGCCAGCAGCGTATCGAGCGGACGCTTGTACAGATGCCGTATCAGCACCCATTCCACCAGCATGCCCAACGCACCTGACGCGACAAAGGCCAGGATCATCGCGAGGAAGAAGTAGCCGCTGAACAGGCTCGGCAAATAGGCCTGGAAGAGATTGGAGGTCATCCAGGTGACGTAGGCCCCGAGGATCATGAACTCGCCATGGGCCATGTTGATGACGCCCATCTGGCCGAAGATGATGGCAAGCCCAAGCGCCATCAGGACGTAGACCGAAAACAGGATCAGTCCTGCAAAACCCTGCATGACGAAGATCGAGCCGAGATCACCAAGCGAGTAGTCGCCGAACATCGATGTCCTCCGTCGGGGATAAGGGTCCCGCGTCGCGATGCAGAGTCGCGACGCGGGGTCTTGCGGCGTGGACTTGCGATCCACGCCAGGGAGCGGTTTTGGCTTTTGGGAAACTGCGGCGGAGGCCGCGGCTTACTGATAGCCCTTCGGGAACGGATCCGGCTCGACGAGATCGGCGGTCTCGTAGATCAGCTCGAACTGACCATCGAGCTTGGCGCGGCCTACGCGGGTCTTCGACCACAAATGATGATTCTCGTGGATGCGCACGTAGCCTTCCGGAGCCCCCTTGAACTCGACGCCCGGCGAGGCCGCCGCAATCTTGTCGACGTCGAAGGAGCCGGCCTTCTCGACCGTCAACTTCCAGAGCCACGGGCCGAGATAGGCAGCCTGGGTGACGTCTCCGATCACGGTCTTCTCGCCCCACATCTTCTTGAACGCCGGCACGAAGGCCTTGTTGTTCGGATTGTCGAGCGACTGGAAGTACTTCATGCAGGCATAGGCGCCCGCGATATTCTCGCCGCCGATGCCGTCGATTTCGTCTTCGGTCACCGAGATCGTCAGCAGCGCTTGCTTGGAAAGGTCGATGCCGGCGGCCTTGAGCTGCTTGTAGAAGGCGACGTTGGAGCCGCCGACGACGTCGGTGAAAATAACGTCCGGCTTGGTCAGCTTGATCTTGTTGATGACCGAGTTGAACTGGGTGTTGCCGAGCGGATAATACTCCTCGCCGACGACCTTGCCCTTCAGCACGTTCTCGACGTGCTTGCGCGCGATCTTGTTCGAGGTGCGGGGCCAGATGTAGTCGGAGCCGATGAAGAAGAACGATTTTGCGCCCTTCTCCTTGGCGATCCAGTTCAGGCCGGCGAGGATCTGCTGGGTCGCTTCCTGGCCGGTGTAGATGACGTTCTTGGACTGCTCGAGGCCTTCGTAGAAGGTCGGGTAGTAGAGCATACCGTTATACTGCTCCATGACCGGGAGCACCGCCTTGCGGGAGGCCGAGGTCCAGCAACCCATGATCGCCGCGACCTTGTCGTTGACGAGCAGCTTCTTGGCCTTTTCCGCAAAGGTCGGCCAATCGCTGGCGCCGTCTTCCTGGATGAACTTGATCTTGCGGCCGAGCACGCCGCCGGCGGCGTTGATCTGCTCGATGGCGAGCTTTTCAGCTTCGATCGAGCCGGTCTCGGAGATCGCCATGGTGCCGGTCGCCGAGTGCAGGATTCCGACCGTCACCTCGGTGTCCGTGACCGCAAGGCCCGTGGTGTTGACCGCCGAGGTCGCCGGGGCCTGGGCAAAGGACGCCCGCGGCAGCATCGTCATGGCCGGCAAGGCGGCCATTCCCATCAATAATTTGCGCCGAAGCGGCGATAACAGGCCCTTGTTTCCTTCGTCCGACATGAGCACCCCACTTTTTGTTCGAGAACACGCGATTGGTGCCGTGAGGATGGCTCGGATCTGGGCGGCGGAAGCATACGCAAGATCGCGTATATTGCACCGCAAAATGCCGACGTAGGCTTTTGGTACGGAAATTGCGAGGGCTCCGGGTCCGTATCGGGAGTGGGGTAGAGCGTGGCAGGGCGGCAGCGAATAGACCGCGTCAGGCGCCAGTACAATCAGTGGGTCGCCAACCAGACGTTGGAAGACTACGCGCTGCGCTTCACGGCCAAGAGCGCGCGCCGCTGGTCCGCCGCCAGGGTGGCCAACACCGCGCTGGGCGCGATCTCGTTCCTGGCGATGGAGGCGATCGGCGGGACCATCACCCTGAACTACGGCGTCACCAATGCGACCGCCGCCATCCTCGTGGTCTCGACGATCATCTTCTGCTGTGGCGTGCCCATCGCCTATTACGCCGCCAAGTGCGGCATCGACATCGACCTGCTCACGCGCGGCGCGGGCTTCGGCTACATCGGCTCGACCGTCACCTCGCTGATCTACGCGTCCTTCACCTTCATCTTCTTTGCGATCGAAGCCGTGATCCTGGCGTCCGCGCTCGAGATGTGCTTCGGGATCCCGCGGCCAATCGGCTATCTCATCAGCGCCGTCGTCATCATCCCGCTGGTGGCTTATGGCATCACGCTGATCAGCCGCTTCCAACTATGGACGCAACCGCTGTGGATCGTGCTCCACATCATTCCGTTCGCGGCGATCGCCTGGCACAACCCGCATTCCTTCACGGAATGGCGCAAATTTGCGGGCGAGCACGGCGACCTCAACGGCCAATTCGATCTGCTGCTGTTCGGGGTTGCGGCCTCGGTGGTGTTTTCCCTGGTGGCGCAGATTGGCGAGCAGGTCGATTTCCTGCGATTTTTGCCGCGCGACCGCCGCGCATCCAGGGCCTCCTGGTGGGTGGCGCTGATGAGCGCAGGGCCGGGCTGGATCGTGCTCGGCGCGCTAAAACTCCTGGCGGGTTCGTTCCTCGCCTTCTTCGCCCTCAGCCACGGGGTGCCGCCCGAGGAGGCCGCCGAGCCGGCCCACATGTATCTCGAAGCGTTCCGCTATGTGCTGTCGCAGCCCGATCTTGCGCTGGCCCTGACCGGCACGTTCGTGATCCTGTCGCAAGTCAAGATCAACGTCACCAACGCCTATGCCGGCTCGATCGCCTGGTCGAACTTCTTCTCGCGGCTGACGCACAGCCATCCCGGCCGCGTCGTCTGGCTGGTTTTCAATGTCATCGTGGCGCTGCTGTTGATGGAGATCGGCGTCTACAAGGCCCTGGAGCAGACGCTGGCTCTGTATTCGAACGTTGCGATCGCCTGGGTCGGCGCACTGGTCGCCGATCTCGTCGTCAACAAGCCGCTTGGCTTGCGGCCGCAGCAGATCGAGTTCAAGCGGGCGCATCTCTACGACGTCAATCCGGTCGGCGTGGGCGCGATGACGATCGCGACAATCGTCTCAATCAGCGCCTTTTACGGCCTGTTCGGGCCCAGTGCGAAGGCGCTGTCAGCCTTCATAGCGCTTGCGGCTGCCTTCATCACCGCACCGCTGATCGCCTGGGCCACAGGCGGCAAGTACTACATCGCACGCAAGCCGAAACGGAGCTGGCAGAACATCGAGGCGATCCAGTGCTGCATTTGCGAGCACGCGTTCGAGCCGGAGGACATGGCCTCCTGCCCGGCTTACGCCGGGCCGATCTGCTCCTTGTGCTGTTCGCTCGACGCCCGCTGCCACGATCTCTGCAAGCCGCACGCCCGGATCCAGGCGCAGGTGTCGGAGACTCTGGGCAAGCTGATGCCGCAGCCGATCTACGCGCGGATCAACTCGCAGCTCGGCCAGTATATCGGCGTTTTCGTGGTCTCCGCCGGCCTCGTCGCGCTGGTGCTTGGCCTGATCTATCTGCAGACCTCGGCGAGCGTGCATGGCGAGAACATGCTGGTTTCCGACGTGCTGTGGAAGGTGTTCTTCTCGCTCAGCATCATCATCGGCGTGGTGGCCTGGCTGTTCGTGCTGGCGCAGCAGAGCCGCCGCGCGGCCGAAGCCGAGACACGGCGGCAGACCACGCTGCTGATCCAGGAGATCGACGCCCACAAGCGCACCGACGCCGAGCTCCAGCGCGCCAAGGAAGTCGCCGAATCCGCCAACCTCGCCAAGAGCCGCTATGTGGTGGGCCTGAGCCACGAGCTGCGCTCGCCGCTGAATGCGATCAGCGGCTATGCGCAGCTGCTGGAGCAGGACGCGACGCTGAGCACCAAGCCGCGCGACCAGGTCCGCGTCGTCCGCCGCAGCGCCGACCACCTCTCCGGCCTGATCGACGGCATCCTGGACATCTCCAAGATCGAGGCGGGGCGGCTGTATCTGTCGCGCGACGAGGTGCGGCTCAGCGAATTCCTCGACCAGCTCGTCGGCATGTTCCGCCTGCAGGCCGCCGCCAAGGGCATCGACTTCGTGTTCCGGCGGCCGCCACATCTGCCGCTGGTGGTCTATGCCGACGAGAAGCGGCTGCGCCAGGTGCTGATCAACCTGCTATCCAACGCGATCAAGTTCACCCAGACCGGCAGCGTGCAGTTCGTCGTGCATTATCGCAGCCCCGTTGCCGAGTTCGAAGTGATCGACACTGGCCCTGGCATCCAGGGCGGCGATCTCGAGCGCATCTTCGCGCCCTTTGAGCGCGGCGCGCTCGGCGTCTCGCAGCCGCAGACCGGCACGGGACTCGGCCTGACCATCAGCCGCCTGCTGGCCGGGGTCATGGGCGGCGATATCAAGGTGACGAGCACGGTCGGCGCCGGCTCGACGTTCAAGGTCAAGATCCTGCTCTCCGAGGTCACAAATCCGCAGCGTATCGCGCCGATCGAGGCCCCGGTCTCCGGGTATCACGGCGCGCGCAAGACCATCCTCATTACGGACGACGATCCGGTTCACCGCGACCTTCTGCGCGAGGTGCTGACGCCGCTCGGTTTCATCCTGCTCAGTGCTCCCGACGGTCCCGGCTGCCTCGCGCTGGCGCAGCATTGCCGGCCCGATTTGTTCCTGCTCGACATCTCGATGCCGGCCATGGACGGCTGGGCCGTGGCGGAAGCGTTGCGCACGAGCGGCCACCGCCAGGCGCGCATCCTGATGGTGTCGGCGAGCGCGCTGGAAGCTCACGGCACGCCGCTGGCGCAGCCCTTCCACGACGGCTACCTGATGAAGCCGATCGACATCCCCCGGCTCCTGGAGGCAATCCGCCAGCTGCTCAAGATTGAATGGCAATACGGCTCGGACGAGATCGCGGTGTCGTTCTGGCGCCCCGAAAGCGGGTCGAGGCCGCCGGCGCGGCATATCGAGGCGCTGATCGGGCTCGGCCAGATCGGCTACGTCAGGGGTATCCAGTTGAAGCTGGACGAGATCGGCAACGAGCATCCGGAGCATGCCGACTTCGTCGCGCAGATGCGGTCCCTGGTGGACCGCTTCGATCTCGAGCAGTACATGGCCACATTGAAGACATTGCATGCGCATGAGCATTGAACCAAAGAAGCGCGACGTCGCGCTGGTTGTCGATGACTCTCCGGAGACGCTGCGGCTGCTGACCGACGCGCTTGACGGCGCCGGCATGACGGTGATGGTGGCGCTCGATGGCGCGGCCGCGATGCGCATCGTCGACCAGATCACGCCGGATATCGTGCTGCTCGATGCCGTGATGCCCGGCATCGATGGCTTCGAGACCTGCCGCCGGCTGAAGCGCGATGCGGACCTTGCCAATGTCCCGGTCATCTTCATGACGGGCCTTGCCGAAACCGAGCACATCGTGCGCGGGCTCGGGGCCGGCGGCGTCGACTACGTGACCAAGCCGATCGTGATCGAGGAGATGCTGGCGCGCATTCGCGTCCATCTCGGCAATGCCCGGCTGACGCAGAGCGCGCGCGCCGCGCTCGACGTCTCCGGCCGCTTCCTGTTCGCAGTGAACCGCCAGGGCAATTTGCTATGGGCGACGCCGCAGGCGCAGAAGCTGATGTCCGATCATCAGGGCGCACGGGCCGACGACTTCGTCCTGTCGCCGACGCTGCTGCAATGGCTGGAGCAGGCCAAGACCAAGGGTAGTTCGAAATCTCAGGCGACCTCGTTACCAGACAATCCGCAACTCCGGCTCTATTATATGGGCGAGACGGCGCCGAACGAGTTTCTGCTGCGGCTCTCCAGGGACTCCGGCACCGCGCTGCCGCCCGAATTCACCAGCGAGCTCGGCCTCACCACCCGGGAGGGCGAAGTGCTGGCCTGGCTCAGCAAGGGCAAGACCAACCGCGACATCGCGCAGATCCTGGGCCTCAGCCCGCGTACGGTCGACAAGCACCTGGAGCAGATCTACGCCAAGCTCGGCGTGGAGAACAGGACCGCAGCGGCGGCGATTGCCGCGAATGCGACGCGAAGGAATTCGTGAGCGGGGTGAGGACGTTTGTCCTCACCCATACACGAACGCCTTGTCGTCCAGATCCGTCTTCGGAATCTCGTCCTTCTCGGTCCAGTAATCCTGGCTGTGCTGCCATTCCGGCTTGTCGCCACGCTTGGGCAACAGGTTCATGTTGCGCATCATGTAGCCGGGATTGAAGTTCTCGGGATCGATCCAGGGCAGGATCGGCATATTGTGGTCTTCGGGGCGAAGTTTCACCTCGACCTTCTTCTTGCCCTTGGCCTTCATATGACCAAGCAGCCGGCAGACGAAATCGGCGACGAGGTCGACGCGCAGCGTCCAGCTCGCGCGGAAATAGCCGAACACCCAGACCATGTTCGGTACGCCCGTGAACATCATGCCGCGATAGGTGACGGTGTCGCCGAAGGCGAGCGGTTTGCCGTCGATCTCGAAGGCGATGTCGCCGAGCGCCGCGAGATTGAAGCCCGTTGCCGTGACGATGACATCGGCTTCCAGCCGCTTGCCCGATTTGAGCTGGATGCCGTTCTCGACGAAGCACTCGATCTCGTCGGTGACGACCGAGGCCTTGCCGCTGGCGATGCCCTTGAACAAATCGGCATCCGGCACGAATGCGATGCGCTGCCGCCACGGCCGGTAGGTCGGCGTGAAGTGCGTCTCGACGTCGTAATCGGGACCGAGCACGGCGCTGATCTGGCCGATCAGCTCCTTCTTCACCTGCTCGGGCTTGGACACGCAGAGCTTCGTGAAGGCATCCTGCTCGAACAGGATCTTGCGGCGAACGATCTCGTGGATCCAGGCCTCGTCGACCTGGAGCCGGCGCAATTCCTCGGCAATCTCGATGGCGTTGCGCCCCAAGCGGAAATAGGTCGGCGAACGCTGCAGCATGGTGACATGTGCGCATTTGTCCGCAATGTTCGGCACCAGCGTCGCCGCGGTGGCGCCCGAGCCGATCACGACGACCTTCTTGTTCCCGAGATCGATATCATCGGGCCAGGTCTGGGGATGGACGATGCGACCCTTGAAGCGGTCCATGCCCTTCCATTCCGGCGTGTAGCCTTCCGAATGGCGGTAATAGCCCTGGCACATCCAGAGGAAATTCGCGGTGAACGTCTTTGCTTCGCCAGTGTCGGTCGTCACCGCCTCGATGGTCCAGAGGTTCTGCTCGCTCGACCAGCTCGCGGAATTGATCTTGTGCTTGTAGCGAATGTGCTTCGCGATGTCGTTGTCCTCGATCACCTCGTTCATGTAGGTGAGGATTTCCTCGGCGGTCGCGATCGGCGGACCAACCCAGGGCTTGAAGCTGTAGCCAAACGTATGAAGATCGCTGTCCGAACGAATTCCGGGATAGCGATGCGTGGTCCAGGTTCCGCCGAACGTCGCCTGGGTTTCCAGGATCACGTAGCTGGTGCCCGGAAGCTGCTTGTCGATGTGATAGGCGCTGCCGATGCCGGAGATGCCGGCGCCGACGATCAGCACGTCGAAATGTTCAGAGGCCTGCTTGGTCGTGGCGTGACTGCGAACGGCGACATTCATTGTTGCTTCTATGCCTTGCTTGTTTTGGTGGCCGCCCTTGACTGGGCGACGCGTTTCCTCCGCAGCGGGCATGATCACCCGCCGCGCTTCCGCTTCAAAATGACATAGATCAAGTCGCGGTCAAATCACAGTGCCGCACCCCAGCTCCGCGCGGTCTGCAAGATCCAGTCGCGGTAGAGCGTGAGCGGTGTGACACCGGTCAAGCCGCCGCAACCGGCGGCGCCGTTCGGCCCCGTAGACCAGCTGACGAGACCGACGAGAACGGCACCGTTCGGCTTGTCCTCGAACACAGGCCCGCCGGAATCGCCCGTGCAGGCGCCGATTCCTTCACGAACACCGTTGGTTACGGGATCGACCAGCCGGATCTGGAGCGTGCCGGGCTGGCCCGTGGCAACGAGTCCGGCGACACGTATCGTGCCGCCACTCTTGCCGTCCCCGCGCACCGTGACGCCAATGCCGGCGATCGTGAAGCGACCGCCCACCCGAATCGGAATCTGCGGCATGCCGACCGTCACCGCGGATTTTCCCTTGAGTGGAATTTCCAGTTGCAGCAATGCCACGTCGGCGGTGGCACGATGTGATTGCATCGCCTGCATGTTGAAGTTCGGATGGATCGCGACCGTGCGCACGTTCAGCAATTGCGGCGCACCGTCGCTGCCGCGATCGACGATCTTGTAGTCAGCGCCGGGCTGGACACAGTGCGCGACCGTCAGGACCACACGTGGCGCAATCAGGCTGCCGGTGCAGAAATTGCCGCGCGAGCCGACGATGGTGACGACCGCGCGCGCCACGCCCTCGGCCTGCGGCGTGCCGCCGCCGACGATCGCGTGAGCGGGCGTGGCGAGCAGCAGCGCTGTCGTGACGAACGTGGCAAGCTTCTTCATGGGAACACGCTTCGGTCTGCGGCGGTGGATTGCTTCGGACTGGCTCTTGCCGATAGCGCATGCTAGCCCTCTTGGAAAGCAATTGACGAGGGCAGGATCGTGACGATCGAGGCGGTGATCTTTGATTTTGGCGGGGTGCTGACGAGCTCGCCGTTCGAGGCGTTCACGCGATTCGAGACCGAACGCGGCCTGCCCGCCGACATCATCCGACGCACCAATGCCGCCAACCATCTGGAAAACGCCTGGGCCAGGTTCGAGCGCGCCGAGGTCGACATCGAGACGTTCGATCGCCTGTTTGCCGAGGAATCGCTGGCCCTCGGCGCCGAGGTGCGCGGCCGCGAGGTGCTGCCCTTGCTGCAGGGCGACCTCCGCCCCGAGATGGTCGAAGCCTTGAAGCGCATCAAGGCGCAATTCAAGACCGGCTGCATCACCAACAACCTGCCGGCCAATGCCATTGGCAGCATGACGGGGCGCTCGCTCTACATCGCCGAGGTCATGGTGCTGTTCGATCACGTGATCGAATCCGCCAAGATCGGCCTGCGCAAGCCCGACCCGCGCATCTACAGGATCATGGTTGAGACCCTGAAGGTCGATCCCAAGAGGTGCGTCTATCTCGATGATCTCGGCGTCAACCTCAAGCCGGCGCGCGAGATGGGCATGACCACGATCAAGGTGACGAGCGGCGCGCAGGCGATCGCCGAACTTGAAGCCGCGACGGCGCTGAAGCTGAGCTAGGCCGCGTATTCATTAATCGGGGGTCGCCGTCTGACGTCTGCTATGCCTCTGATAGCAGTCCGAAATCGGAATGTGCAGGAGGTCCGCGTTGAGCCACAAGCGGACTAAGCATCCTCACGCGAGCGACGGTGCGCCAGCCAATAGTCAATCTGCCAGCCCTCGTAGCCAAGCAATTCGCAAGAGCGCCGTTCGTGATCTTCGGACCATGCTTCGAGTTCGTTTAGGAGCGCAAGCATGGCATCTATCCGCCACTCATGGCCGGGTAAAGCGTAGAGCAGTCTTCGGTGTGGCAGTTCAACTAATTCGCGTCGAATCAACCGGCCCGCAGCCACGTGTCTGTCGAACATCCGCCAATATCGAAGATTGACGTCAAACTCACGGGGGACAAAATTCAGGAAGTAGGCAAGAGGCTTCGTGCCCCTCAGCATCAGGCCGAGTTCTCTGCCGTTGTGCCCCAAATAGGGCAGTTCAGGAGGCTGCTCTGAACCCATGCTGAGCATGTTGATCGCTAGACGTTAATTTCCGCTAAGGGTCATAGGCCGTCGATCCCGACCGAGCGAGGCGACTTCCGCTTAACTCTCGAAAGCTGACGTTTATGAGTACACGTCCTAGTCCACAAATGCCGCAGGGTGAACAAAGCGAAAGCGTGCCACCGCAAGCATGGATGGGCACGGCGCTTCGCGCCTTTGCCCACCCTACGAGACCTACTCTGCCGCGGCGGCGACGCGCTCGGGAAATGCCGCCGCCAGCGCCGCGCGATCCGGCTTCAGCACACCGCGCTCGGTGATGAGGCCGGTGACGAGCCTCGCCGGCGTCACGTCGAAGGCGTAATTCGCGACCGGCGAGCCTTCGGGCACGATGCGCACCGTCTCCAGCCTCCCGTCGGCGGTGCGGCCGGTCATGTCGGTGACCTCCACGCCGCTGCGCTGTTCGATCGGGATGTCGCGGATGCCGTCATGGACGGCGAAGTCGATCGTCGGCGACGGCAGCGCGACGTAGAACGGCACGCCGTTGTCATGCGCGGCGAGCGCCTTCAGATAGGTACCGATCTTGTTGCAGACGTCGCCATTGGCAGCGACGCGGTCGGTGCCGACGATGGCGAGATCGACCATGCCATGCTGCATCAGATGCCCGCCGGTATTGTCGGGGATCACCGTGTGCGGCACGCCGTGATGGCCGAGCTCCCATGCGGTGAGCGAGGCACCCTGGTTGCGCGGACGCGTCTCGTCGACCCAGACATGGACCTTGATGCCGCGCTCATGTGCAAGATAGATCGGCGCGGTCGCCGTGCCCCAATCGACCGTTGCGAGCCAGCCGGCGTTGCAATGGGTCAGCACGTTGACCGTCTTGCCCGGCTTCTTCGCTGCGATCGCCTCGATCAGCTTCAGACCCTTGCCGGCGATGCCGCGGTTGATCTCGACGTCCTGCTCGACGATCTCGTCGGCACGCGCGTAAGCCGCCTCGGCCCTTTCCACCGGATCGATCGGCGCGAGCGCGATGCGCATCTCGTCCAGCGCCCATTTCAGATTGATCGCCGTCGGCCGCGCCACCACGAGCGTCTGGTAAGCACGCTTCAGGCCGGCGTCGGAGGAATCCTCGCGCATGGCGAGCGCCATGCCATAGGCCGCGGTCGCGCCGATCAGGGGCGCGCCGCGCACCAGCATGTCGCGGATGGCGACGGCAGCGTCCTCGCACGAGGTCAGCTTCGCGACGATGAACTCATGCGGCAGCCGGCGCTGATCGATCGCGCCGACCGACCACCCATCACGCTCGCGCCAGATGCTGCGGAAATGCTTGCCGTCGACCTTCATGGCATTCTGCCTTTTCGTCTCTCTTGCGTCTCACGCACGCAGCACGCGTCCTGCCACCGCATCGAGCTTCCTGAGGAGCTCCGGATCACGCGCCTCGGGCGCCGTGATCAGCGCGGTGTCGAGCGCGCGGTCCGAGCCGATCGGGCACGGCTCGTGCTCGCGCGGAAAATCCTTGGCCAGCCGCGCCACCAGCGCCTTCGCCTTGTCGGCGTTCGACGTCAATACGCGAATGATGTCCTGCACGGTGACCGCATCGTGGTCGGGATGCCAGCAATCGAAATCTGTCACCATCGCCACCGTGGCGTAACAGATCTCCGCTTCGCGTGCGAGCTTCGCCTCGGGCATGTTGGTCATGCCGATCACGGAATAGCCGAGAGTCTTGTAGGTCATGCTCTCGGCGTAGGTGGAGAATTGCGGCCCCTCCATGCAGACATAGGTTCCGCCGCGCACGATCGCGATATTCTCGGCTTCAGCCGCGGCCGCGAGGTGGATGCGCAACCGCGGCGAGACCGGGTGTGCCATCGACACATGCGCGACGCAGCCCCGGCCGAAGAACGAGCTCTCCCGCTTGTGGGTACGGTCGACGAACTGGTCGACGAGCACGAAGGTGCCGGGGGGCATCTCCTCCTTGAAGGAGCCGCAGGCGGACAGCGAGATCAGGTCGGTGACGCCGGCGCGCTTGAGCACGTCGATATTGGCGCGATAATTGATGTCGGAGGGCGACAGGCGGTGCCCCTTGTCGTGCCGTGGCAGGAACACGATCGGCAAGCCGGCGATGGTGCCACGCCTGAGGGGAGCCGACGGCTCGCCCCACGGGCTGCTGATCACCTCTTCGCGCGCACCTTCGAGGCCCGGCAGGTCATAGATGCCCGAGCCGCCGATGATGCCCAATACTGCCTGCGCCATGCCTGCTCCACCATGTTCGTCACGTACGACATGGTTAAGCTATGCCAGCTTTGGGGCGGTTTTGGAACGGGGGAGGGGTGATGGCGGTGGTGTGGTGGCGCGCGCTCCACACTCGGTGTCGTCCCTGCGAACGCAGGGCCGATAGCCGCAGTTTTGGCTTAAGCCGCGGTCGCCAACCGCAGCTGGGCCGCGACCATCCGCTCCAGCGTTTCGACGGACTGGAAGTTCTCCGGCGTGATCTCGGACTGTGGGATGGTGAAGTCGAACTCGGCTTCGACGCCGAGCATCAGATTGACCATGTCCATCGAGGTCAGGCCGGCATCGACCAGCTTGGCGGACGGCGTGACGTCGGCGCTGAGCGAATTCTGCTCGAGGATGCCCTTCACCAGCTTGATGATGCGATTGCGCAATTCGGTATCAAAGGCTTGCATCGGCAAATTCCCGTCTGTCTGTCGAAGGTCCGGACCGGCTTGCCGCTACGATGGGCGCGGCCCGCCGGTCCCGCAATGGCCAGCACCAATACTTCGCGTTTCTTAGTAAACGATGACTCAGATTGTCTGGAATTCGCCCTTCTTCCAGAATCCTAACGCGATGCCGGAAAATCAGGAGATGCAAACAACCCGAACTTAACTGTTCGTTCGGAATTGGGCTTTGTTTACCCTCTATTTCATCGACGAATTTGAATTAAATCCGTAGCCTCATCTCACAAGCAAAGATGGCCGGAGGATCGCTTACGCGCATCGCGAATGATGCCGGCGATCTCGAACGGCAAACCGGAGGCGGACGAGTATGAACGTGCGTGAAGCAGTCCTCACTGTCGACGAAACGCAGACAAGCTTCCTGGAGCAGACGCCTTCCCTGATCGAGCGCGCCGCCCGGACCGCTGCTGCGGCGGCGGCCGACGCCGACGGCGTCGACCGCGACGCCCGTTTCCCGCACAAGGCGTTCGAGGTCGCGCGTGAGCAGAAGCTGCTCGGCGTCATGATCCCGGTCGAGTTCGGCGGCTTCGGCGCCTCCATCTACGACGTCACCGACATCTGCTACACGCTGGGACGCGCCTGCGCCTCGACCGCGATGATCTATGCGATGCACCAGACCAAGGTCGCCTGCGTCGTCAGGCACGGCCACGGCATCCCCTGGATGGAAACCATGATGCGCCGGGTCGCCCGCGACCAGTGGCTGCTCGCCTCCTCCACCACCGAAGGCCAGAACGGCGGCAACATCCGCGCCAGCGCCGCCGCCGTCGACCACGCAGGCGATACCGTTTCGCTGGTGCGCGACGCCACCGTGATCTCCTACGGCGCCGAGGCCGACGGCCTCGTCACCATCGCCCGACGCGCCACCGAGGCCGCAGCCTCCGACCAGGTGCTGCTGGCGCTCGCCAAGGACGATTACTCGCTGAAGCGGACGCTGGGCTGGGAAACGCTCGGCATGCGCGGCACCTGCTCGACCGGCTTCGAGCTGAAGGTCGATTGCCCCGCCGACCGCGTCTTCCCGGAAGCCTATGACAAGATCCATGCCCAGACCATGACGCCGTTCGCACATCTGTGCTGGTCGTCGGCCTGGGCCGGCATCGCTGCCGCAGCCGTGACCCGCGCGCAGGCCTTCATCCGCAAGGCGGCGCGCTCTTCCGGCGGCCAGATGCCGCCGGCCGCTGCGCATTTCACCGCCGCGAAGATGTCGCTGGCCAAGCTGCGCGCGCTGATCGCGGCCAACATCGATGCTTTCGCCCACGCCGAACACGACGAGCGCGCCCTCGCCTCGCTCGACTTCCAGTCCTCGATCACGCTTCTCAAGGTGCAGGCCTCCGAGCTCGCGGTCGAGACCGTAATGCACGCGATGCGCACGGCCGGCCTCTCCGGCTATCGCAACGACGGCGAGTTCACCATGGGCCGGCATCTCCGCGACGTGCTGTCGTCCCCGATCATGATCAACAACGACCGCATTCTGGCCAACGCCGCGACGTCGACGCTGATGAGCGGGGTGCCGACAAGCCTTCGTGACTAAGTACCTGGCGACTGAACCAACAAGAACAATTTTGAGATAGCAGGACACCTAACCATGAACATTGCCGTCCTCCCCGATTCGCCCGCCACCGCGCCGCAGATGATCGATCCGCTCGATCATCTCGCCGACAAGCTGTTCCATCGCATGGGCGCCGACGGCGTCTATGCCCGCACCGCGCTCTATGAAGGCGTCGTCGAGAAGCTCGCCGCGCTCATCACCGGCCATCGCGAGGCCGGCACCGAGGTGATGCGTTTCCCGCCGGTGATGAGCCGGGCCCAGCTGGAAAAATCCGGCTACCTCAAGAGCTTTCCGAACCTGCTCGGCTGCGTTTGCGGCCTGCACGGCACCGAGCGCGAGATCAACGCCGCGGTGAGCCGCTTCGATGCCGGCGGCGATTGGACCACCTCGCTCTCGCCCGCCGATCTCGTGCTGTCGCCGGCTGCCTGCTACCCGGTCTATCCGATCGCGGCGAGCCGCGGCCCCTTGCCGAAGGGCGGCCTGCGCTTCGACGTTGCCGCGGATTGCTTCCGCCGCGAGCCGTCGAAGCATCTCGACCGGCTGCAATCGTTCCGGATGCGCGAATATGTCTGCATCGGCACGCCCGACGACGTCGCCGACTTCCGCGAGCGCTGGATGGTGCGCGCGCAGAAGATCGCGACCGACCTCGGCCTGACCTTCCGCGTCGACTATGCCAGCGACCCGTTCTTCGGCCGCGTCGGACAGATGAAGGCGGTGAGCCAGAAGCAGCAGCAGCTCAAATTCGAGCTCCTCATTCCGCTGCGCTCGGAAGAGCAGCCGACGGCCTGCATGAGCTTCAACTATCACCGCGAGCATTTCGGCACGACCTGGGGAATCCAGGATGCCAATGGCGAGCCGGCCCATACGGGCTGCGTCGCCTTCGGCATGGACCGGCTGGCGGTCGCCATGTTCCACACCCACGGCACCGACCTTTCCGCTTGGCCCGCCAAAGTGCGGGAGATCATGGGCATGCAGCCGTCGGCGACGGTCGGCGCCCATGGCGAAGGTTGGCGCTAAAGCGAACGAGGCCTGCCATTTCCACGGGTAAGACGAGCGTGATCCACACCAAAACCCGATGCCGCGAGATCACCGAGTCCGACGCAGAAGCGGTCGCGGACCTGCTGACGCGCGGCTTCGTGGGCCGCTCGCGTAACTATTGGATCCAGGGCCTGCGCCGGCAGGCCTTCCGGCCCGTGCCGGAGGGCTATCCGCGCTTCGGCTACATGCTCGACAATGAGGGCACGCCGGTCGGCGTGCTGCTGCTGATCTATACGGAACGCAAGAACGGCGAAGAGACCGCCATTCAGTGCAACCTGTCCAGCTGGTATGTCGATCCGGCCTACCGCAACTACGCCCCGCTGCTGACCAAGATCGCCCAGCGGCACAAGGACGTGACCTATTTCAACATCAGCCCAGCGCCGTGGACCTGGCCGATCATCGAGACCCAGGGCTTTCGCGCCTATTGCCGCGGCATATTCTTCTCGGTGCCCGCACTGGCGCGCGTCCCGCGCTGGAGCGAGATCGAGGTCATCTCGCCTCACGCCAAGACGATCGAGGGACTTTCCGAAGCCGAAACCGAGTTGCTGACGCGGCATGCGCGCTACAATTGCCTCAGCCTCGTCTGCCGCACGCCGAAGGGAACATTTCCGTTCATTCTACAACCGGTGCGCATCCGCCGCGGCTTCATTGCGCCCCCAGCGATGAAGCTGATCTATTGCCGTAGCGCCGCGGAATATTCCGCCTGCGCAGGCCGTATCGGCCGGTTGCTGCTTCGGCTCGGCAAGATCGCGGTGGCGATCGATTCCAATGGACCGGTTCCCGGCCTTGTCGGTATTTATACCGAGCGGCGCGGCCGCAAATATTTCAAGGGCCCGCATCGGCCGCAGCTCGGCGATCTCACGGATACGGAACTCGTGTTGTACGGGCCGTAGCGAAGGCTTTCGGACCCAATCATCTCGGGAATTTGCCGCGTCCTGCCGGTCAACTCTTGCAGGCGCCTCGGCATTCCGCCCCTCTCTCCATCGCCGGTCACCCTCCGTAAACTACTGCGCTTAAGGGAATTTTCCGGCCTCTTCGTTACCCTCGGTGGCTGAATTAGGTTGCGTTAAGTCTATTGCCCGCCGAGATCCTGCCGATCCCATGATTTCGACCTGCGACAACGAGCTTGGTGCGCGCCGCGAGCAGGGCCCGGAAGCCCTGGTCGCGCTGAGCCAGCTTGCGCTCGACCACATGGAACAGGGCGTCTGCGTCTACGACGCCGACAACCGGATCGTGCTGGTCAACCAACGCTACCTGTCCCTGTTCGGCATGTCGGCCGACATCGTACGGGTGGGCACGAGCTACCGCGAGGTGCTCGCGCACAGCGCCGGCCGCGGTAACTTTCCGGAAAGCGAGATCGACGCGCTCTATTCGGCGCGGATCGCGGAGATCGCGGGGGGAAAACCGTTCCGGACCGAGCAGCGGCTAGCCACCGGCCTCGTCATGTCGCTCGAGCTGAAGCCGCTTCCCGGCGGCGGCTGGATGACGATCTGCGACGATGTCACCCGCCTCGCCCGGCTCGAAGCGGAATTGCGCGTGCAGACCGAGCGCAGCCAGCACGCGCTCGCCAACATGTCGCACGGCCTCATCATGTACGACGCCGACAGCAGCGTCGTCGTCTGCAACGAGCGCTTCCTGAGCCTCTACAACCTCGATCCCGCAATCGTGAAACCGGGCGTCTCGCATCATGCGGTGCTCGACCATTGGCTGTCGCGCGGCAACATGGCCGGCATGCCGGCCGACGAATTCCAGCATTCCAGATTGGAGGACGTGCGCGCCAGGCGGGCCAAGACCATGCTGGTGATGCGCTATGACGGACGCATGGTGCAGACGGTCTCCCGTTTCCTGCCCGATGGCGGCTGGGTGACCGTGCACGAGGATGTCACGGAGCGGCTGCAATACGAGGAGACGCTGAGGCAGCAGAACTTCATCCTCGACGCGGCGCTGGAGAACATGGCGCACGGGCTCGCCTTCTACGACAGCGACATGCGCCTGCGCGTCTGCAACACCACTTATCGCAAGATCTACCTGCTGTCGCCGGAAGAGACCAGGCCCGGCACGCATCTCTCCGAGCTGATCGAGCGTTCGATAGCGAACGGCGCGTTTGCCTCGGAATACAGCCCGCAGCAGATCCTCGAAGCTGCCCGCGCGCGGATCGCGAGCCGCGATTGCTCGCCGATGCGACGGCGCATGTCGAACGACACGGTGATCTCGGTGCGCTATTGCGCGCTGCCCGAGGGTGGCTTCGTCGCTACCTATGAGGATATCACCGAGCGCGAACATGCGATCGGGGAGCTGAGCGAACAGTACCGCCGCTTCGACGCGGCGCTGAACAACATGAGCCAGGGTCTGTGCATGCTCGACTCGAGCCTGCGCGTGATCGTCTGCAATCGCCGCTATATCGAGATGTACGGCCTGTCGCCCGACATCGTGAAGCCCGGCGTCTCGATGCGCGAGATCATGGAGCACAGCTGCGAGCTCGGCATCCACCCGAACATGACGGGGGCAAGGCTCTATGCCGACTATGTCGAACGGCTGCGCGAGGGCGAGCACACGCTGCACCGGCATCTGAACGACGGCCGCATCATCAAGCTCAATCACAAGCGCATGGAGCAAGGCGGCTGGGTCGTCACCTATGAGGACGTCACCGAGCGCCACAAGGCCCAGGCCCGGGTGGCGCATATGGCGCAGCACGATTCTCTGACGGATCTGCCCAATCGCACGCTGTTCCGCGAGAAGATGAGCGAGGGTCTGAACCAGGTCGCGATCGCCGGCGGCGCGATGGCGGTGCTGTGCTTCGACCTCGATAATTTCAAGACCGTCAACGACCGCCTCGGCCATGCCGCGGGCGACCGCCTGTTGCGCTGGGTCGCGGCGCGCCTGAAGGAGAATGTCGGCGAGCACGACACCGTCGCGCGCCTCGGCGGCGACGAATTCGCCGTGCTGCAGCGCGGACCGCAGCCGCAATCGGCGGAGAAGCTTGCGCGGCGCCTGGTCGAGATCATCGGCCGCCCGCCGCCGCTGGAGAGCCAGTCGATCCATGTCGGCGCCTCCGTCGGCATCGCCATCGCGCCCGATCACGGGCTCGATGCCGACGAGCTGATGAAATGCGCCGACCTCGCGCTGTACCAGGCCAAGGCCAAGGGGCGCGGGGCCTATCAACTGTTCGAGCCCCAGATGGAAGAAGAGGCGCGCAGCCGCCACGCGCTGGAGCAGGATCTGCGCGGCGCGCTGGAGGCACGCGAATTCCACCTGGTGTTCCAGCCGCAGATGCGGCTCGATTCGTCGGAGCTCACCGGCTTCGAGGCCCTGCTGCGCTGGAAACATCCGTCGCGCGGCTTCATCTCGCCGGCCGAGTTCATTCCGATCACGGAAGAAAACGGACTGATCGTGCCGCTCGGCGAATGGGTGCTGCGCAGCGCCTGTGCGACCGCCGCGTCCTGGCCTGGTGTCGCCGTCGCGGTGAACCTGTCGCCGGTGCAATTCCGCTCGCGCGGATTGGTGGCAATGGTCACGAGCGCGCTCGCCGAAGCCGGTCTGCCGCCGCAGCGTCTCGAGCTCGAAGTCACCGAGACGGCCCTGCTCGACGACAGTGAAGCGACCATCGAGATCCTGCATCAGCTCCGCGCGCTGGGCGTCCGCGTCAGCCTCGACGATTTCGGCGTCGGCTATTCCTCGCTGAGTTACCTGCGCAAATTTCCGTTCGACCGCATCAAGATCGACCGTTCCTTCGTCGGCACGCTCGGCGAAAGCCCCGAGAGCGTTGCCATCGTCCGCACCATCGCCAGCCTCGGTTCCGTGCTCGGCGTCGAGACCACGGCAGAGGGTGTGGAGACCGAGGAGCAACTCGACTTCGTGCGCGAATGCGGCTGCACGGCCGTGCAGGGCTATTATTTCGGCAAGCCGTGCCCCGCATCGGAAGTCGGCCGCACCATCGAGACGCTGAATACGGTCCGGCGCGTGGCGTAACGGCTTTCTGCTCGCTCAAATTCCGCCTCTCGGCACACGGCCAAACGACGAATTGTCGCATGTGCCGGTTTGACCGGCATTGCCGCACCGACCGCCGCGCCCCTATCGCGCAACGCGCTTTTCTTCTCCCGCGATTTCGGGAACAATCCTCTCACAAGAACGAAGAACGGCGGCCCGCAAGCGGCCCCGAGGGAGGAATTCCGATGCCGCGATACGGGCTGAAGACGATCGCATTTGCCGCAATCCATGCTGTCCTGGGCACATTGCTCTCGACCGCCGTAATGGCGCAGGACTATCCCACCAAACCCATCACGCTGATCGTGCCATGGCCGGCCGGCGGCTCGACCGATATCTCGATGCGCGCCATCGCCGACAGCGCCTCGAAGGTGCTGGGGCAGCCGATCGTGATCGACAACAAGGCCGGTGGCGGCGGCACGGTGGGGCCCGCGACCATGGCCGCGGCCGCGAAGCCCGACGGTTACACCATCTCGCAGATTCCGATCACCGTCTTCCGCCTGCCCTTGATGCAGGAGGTATCGTGGGACCCGGCCAAGGATTTCACCTACATCGTCCATCTCACCGGCTACACGTTCGGTGTGACCACCAGCGCAGAATCGCAGTTCAAGAGCTGGAAGGACGTGGTGGAGTTCGCGAAGGCCAACCCGGGCAAGGTCACCTATGCCACGCCGGGCGCCGGCACCTCGCTGCATATCGGCATGGAGCAGATCGCCGGGATGTCCGGCATCAAGCTGACGCAAGTCCCGTTCAAGGGCGGCGCGGAGACCAACGCCGCGGTGCTGGGACAGCACACGATGCTTCAGGCCGATTCCACGGGATGGCGACCGCTGGTCGACGCCGGCAAGCTGCGCCTGCTGATGGTATGGACCGGCTCACGCTCGCCGAACTATCCCGATGTGCCGACGCTGAAGGAGCTCGGCTACCCCATGGTCTATGATTCCCCGTTCGGCATCGCCGGCCCGAAGGGCCTCGATCCAAAGATCGTCGCCAAGCTGCACGATGCCTTCAAGAAGGCGGTCGAGGATCCCGCCGTCGTGGCAACGCTCGCCAAATACGACATGGTGCCGAACTACAAGAACACCGAGGACTACAAGAAGTTCGTCCTCGAGGTCACGGAGTCCGAGCGCAAGGTGATCGAGACGCTCGGGCTGGCGAAGAAGTAGGACTGAGCCACCAGCGTGTCCCGGACGCGGTGCAGCGCTTCTTCAGCGGTGCACCGCAGAGCCGGGACTCATCCTGCCAAGCATCCATGGACCCCGGATCTGCAGCGCGTCACTTCGTGCCGCGCAGCGTCGGGGGAACGGCCGAGAGGGTGTCGATGACCAACCAAACCAACGCAAAACTCCGCCTCGACAATTCCGAGCTCTGGGGCGGGCTGATTGGGCTCGCGCTCGGCGGCTTCGTGATCTGGTCGGGCATGAAGCTCAAGCTCGGCACCATCAACGATCCCGGCTCCGGCTACGTGCTGTTCTACACGGGCATCCTGATGTGCCTGTTCGCTGGCGCCATCATCGTCTCGGCGGTCACCGAGGGCGGCCCGACGCTGGCCTCGCGCTGGGAGAATGTGCGCTGGAGCAAGCCGCTGCTGCTGATCGCATGTCTCGTGGCATTCTCCGTTGCACTGGAGCCGCTCGGCTTTCTGCTGTCGTCGATCCCGTTGATGCTGCTGCTGTTGCGGCTGATCGATCCGGTGCGCTGGACACTGGCGATTCCGATCGCCGTGCTGGTGCCCATGGGCATGTGGTGGGTGCTCAAGCGGCTGCTGTTGATCCAGCTGCCCTCGGGCCTGTTCGGGATCGGCTGACCCATGGATACACTCGTCAACGTCGCGCATGGGTTCGGCGTCGCGCTGCTGCCGGTCAACCTGCTCTACTGCTTCATCGGCGTCTTCATCGGCACGCTCGTCGGCGTGCTGCCGGGCATCGGGCCGATCTCGGCAATGTCGCTGCTGCTGCCCGTGACGCTGTCGGGCACGCCGGAATCCGGCATCATCATGATGGCCGGCATCTATTACGGCTCGATGTATGGCGGATCGACCACCTCGATCCTGGTCAATATCCCCGGCGAGGCGGCTTCCGTCGTCACCTGCATCGACGGCCACCAGATGGCGAAGCAGGGCCGCGCCGGCCCTGCGCTCGGCATTTCGGCCTTCGGCTCCTTCATTGCCGGCACGTTCGCGCTGATCGCCTTGATGCTGGTCGCGCCGAAGCTTGCCAGCGTCGCCATCGCGTTCGGCCCGGCCGAATATTTCAGCCTGATGGTGCTCGGCCTCGTCGTGCTCACCTTCCTGACCCAGGGCTCGATGCCGAAGGCGCTGCTGATGGCATGTATCGGCGTCGTGCTCGGACTGATCGGGCTCGACAGCATCACGGCGCAGCCGCGCCTGACATTCGGCCGCATGGAATTGATCGACGGCATCGGGCTCGTGCCCGTCGTGATGGGCCTGTTCGGCGTCGCCGAAGTGCTGCTCAACACCGAGCAGGCGATCAAGCGTGACGTCATCAACACCAGGATCACGCACCTGCTGCCCACCAGGGAGGACTGGAAGGCCAGCGCAGGTCCGGTCGGCCGCGGCACCATTCTCGGCTTCTTCCTCGGTATCCTGCCGGGCGGCGGCGCGGTGGTGGCGTCCTTTGCGTCCTACGCGCTGGAGAAGCGGCTGTCGAAGACGCCCGAGCGTTTCGGCCATGGTGCGATCGAAGGCGTCGCGGGGCCGGAATCGGCGAACAACGCCGCGGCAGGCGGCGCCTTCATTCCTCTGATGACGCTCGGCATTCCGCCGAACGTGGTGATGGCGCTGCTGCTCGGGGCCTTCGTCATTCACGGTCTGCAGCCGGGGCCGCTGCTGATCACGCAAAACCCCGGCCTGTTCTGGGGCATCGTCGCCAGCATGTATATCGGCAACGTCATGCTGCTGATCCTGAACCTGCCGATGATCGGCATGTGGGTGCAGCTGCTCAAGCTGCCCTACAACATCCTGTTCCCCCTGATCATCCTGTTCACGATCCTCGGCGTCTACTGCTCCAGCAACAACGTGTTCGACGTCTATGTGATGATCGCGTTCGGGATCATCGGCTATTTCATGCGCAAGCTCGGCTACGAGCCGGCGCCGCTGGTGCTGGCCTTCGTGCTGGGACCGATGATGGAGAACAACTTACGTAAGTCGCTGATCCTGTCGCAGGGCGATCTCTGGACCTTCGTGCAGCGGCCGATCTCGGCGGTGTGCCTCGCATTCGCAATGGTGCTACTGATCGCGCCGCTCCTGCCCGCGCTGCGCAAGAAGCGCGAGCTGGTGGCGCTGGATGAGGGGGCGTAACGTTTTGCAGAGGTCGGCTAAGATACAATTTCGCGAAAACAACCCCATGCACAGTAGATGGGGGATTGATTTCACAGGGAAAATTCTAGCGTGACATGCTACCCCGCCGCCGGCAGCGCGCTATCCGTCGGCGCGCCCCACGGCCGCTCTGCCGATGCCAAGCCGATCAGGCGGCCCTGGATATAGTCGCAGCCCCAGTCGCGCAGCATGCTTGCGGCTTCCTCATCCTGCACCCATTCGGCGACCGTCTTGATGTCGAGCCGGCGCGCGAGATCGATCAGCGTCTGCACGAAGGCGCGGTCGTCCGCGGAATGGGTGATGTTCTGCACGAAGGCGCCGTCGATCTTGACGATGTCCACGCCGAGCTTGCGCAGGTTTCGGAACGAGGTGTAGCCGGCGCCGAAATCGTCGATGGCGATGCGGCTGCCGAAATTCTTCAGCCGCGTGACGAAGCCACGGACGTCGTCGATGTCCTGGATCGCGACCGTCTCGGTGATCTCGACGATCAGCCGCTCGGCAACGCCGGGATGGGCCAGCATCAGCGATTCGATTCCCGCCCACCAGTCCGGATCCATGGTGGTATCGGGCGAGATGTTGAGGCTGAGGCAGATGTCGGGCGCGGCGGCGAGCTCGGCGACCACGAGCTCGAGCACGCGGTGATCGACCAGGCGGATCAGGCCGAGCCGTTCGGCGACCGGCACGATGTCGGGCGCGAGCAGCACCTGGCCGCCGCCCTGGTCCATCCGCACCAGGCATTCGTGGAAGGCGCGCTCGCGCGAGGCGGCCGACACCACCGGCTCATAGGCCAGCTTGATGCGGCGCTCGTTCAGCGCGGTGACGATCTCGTCGGTGACGCGGATATTGACGCGGCGCTGCGCGTCGCGCGCGGCATCCGGACGCCATGCCGCGAACGAGCCGGCCCGGCGGCGCTTGGCGGCGTCCAGCGTCTCATGGGCGCGGTTGACGGCCTCGTCGGTGTTGCGGGCGTAGCGCGGCAGGCTGACCGCGCCGATCGAGGCGGTGACCGAGACCGGGCCGGATTTGGTCGGCACCACCTCGTCGCGAATGCCGGCGAGGAAACGCTCGGCGGCGACGTTCATGTCGTCGACGGTGCAGTTCTTCAGGATCAGGCCAAACTTGTTGCCGGAAAAGCGGCCGAGCGCGTCGCCGCCACGCAGGCGCGAGCGGATGCGCTTGGCGATGTCGAGGATCACAGCGTCGGCAACGTCGAAGCCAAAGGCGTCGTTGACGCGGGCGAGATGGTCGATGCCGACCAGCATGAACGCCGCAGTGGAGCGGAAGCGGGTCGTCTCCTCGATCGCCTCGGCCAGCGCGGCGATCAGGTGCGAGCGGTTGAGCTCGCCGGTCAACGGATCGAGCCGGGCCAGCTTGGTCAGCTCCTCGTCGCGGGCATGGCGCTCGTTGTTGATACGGATCGAGCCGATCGCGCGCGTGGGGCGGCCGTCGGGGCCGGCGAACCAGCGGCCGGTCTCCTCGATCCAGATCACGGGATCGGCGGCGCTCATGCGGACGCCGTACTCGACACGGTAGGGCGTGCCGTCGGCGCCGTGCACGGCGGACGTCTGCGCCAGCGCCGCGGTCCGCAGCGACGACGCGGGTTCGATCAGTTTGGCAAATTCGGCGCCGGTCGCGAGGCGCTCGGCGGGAATGCCGGGAAAAACGCTGGCGACCTGGTCACCCCAGACAATGGCATCGCTGGCGACGTCCCAGGCGAACACGGCCTGGCCGAGCGCGGCCAAAATGTCGGAAGCTTGCGGCAATGCAGGGGTCAAGATCGCCTCGTTTCGGGACAGCGGGTAAGTCCTGGGCCGGCACAGAATAGGGCCAGATTCGCCTTCGACCCTAGGCAAAGTTCATAAACAATTTGGAAACCACGTTTCCGAGCCGCCCAGGAACGATTAAGCTCGGCCGGCATAGGCCTTGCGAGACCATCACATGCACCGGCGCCAATGTCCCAAAACGCGCCAGCTCAATCTGATGAACGGTGTTGCGATGGCGACGACGGATGGAATCGAAGAGATCAAGCGGCAGGGCGGCACGGCCCTGGTCCCGCTGATGCCGACGTTACGCTGGGTGCACAAGACGCCGATACTGCGCCCCGATCCGAGCTTCATCACCCAGCTCATCGCCAATGCCGAGCAGCTGCCCCAGGCGAGCCGGCTGCGCCGCGGTTCTTCCGAAGACGTGCAGATGGCCTATGGCGGCAAACGCCCGCTGCAGAGCGTCAGCGCACGGACACGGCAGGTCGCTTGAGGCTGATCAGCGCGGCGGCGTCTCGGAAGACGGCGGCGTGCCGTTACCCGGCTGAAGCTGCGGCGAGGGAATTTCCGGCGAAGACGCGCCCTGCACGGGCTTGGGCGCAGGATGATCCATCAGCACGGATTCCGCGACGGACTGCGCCGAGGGTGCGGGAGGCTCTCCCGGCACCGGCTGCGGCGCAATCACCGGCTCGAACTTGCGCTCGGACGCCGCATCCTCCACCGGCGCCTCAGCCTGGCGCTTGGCCTTGCGCGGCGCCGGCACCGTGGTCTCGGCGACATAGGTGACGCGGCGGCGCGTGCGCTGGGCAATGCCGCCGAGGAAATCCGCCATCGCCAGCAGCACCAGCAGGAAATAGGTCGAGTTGCCGAATTTGGGCCACATCACGAATTCGGCCGCGGCCGCGCCGAAGATGATCAGCGACAGCAGATGGTCCATCAGGAATTTCGATCCGGGCCGCGCGCCCTTGACCACCTCGAGCAGCAGCAGCACCACGCCGAGCGCGAGCATGAGATCAGCCAGCGTGACCGGCCAGGCCTCGCCCGTGATCATCGGCACCCGAAACAGCACATCCGAGAAGGACACGCTGGGCATCAGGAAAGCGATGATGTTGTACACCGCGAGCGGGATCAGAAGCAGCGGGAAACCGACCATCGGCAAAATGCCTTCTCAAGCATGATATCCGGACAGAACAATGCAGCGGCGAAGCATTCGCTCCGCCGCCGTCACCGTCTATCTCATGGGTGGGCCGAAATCAGGCAGGCGAAATCCTCCTGCCCGGAGAAAGGTCCTGGAGCTCAGGACTCTTTCTTCTTCAGGACCTGCCGGCCCTTGTACATGCCGGTCTTGAGGTCGAGATGATGCGGACGACGGAGCTCGCCGGAGTCCTTGTCTTCCACATAGGTCGGCTTCTTGATGGCGTCTGCCGAGCGGCGCATGCCACGGCGCGACGGCGAGGTTTTTCTTCTCGGAACGGCCATTTCAATATCCTCTAGGGATTGGTGTCATCAGGGCATCGTCCGCGGGACGGCTCAGCACCCAAACGGGGCGAGCGAAATGCCGATCAAGGCCGGGCTTATAGAGGAAGGCCGGGCGTAAAGCTAGGCTCTTGGGCCGGAAAATACGCTCCGAATGGGCCCAAAATCAGCGATTTTCCCGCCAGCAGGTCGCAAGCGAGCTCGCCTGCCCCCGGGCCATATAGGTGGCCGCCAGCCGCCGGACACCCGGGCCGGGGGTTTTGGCGCTGCGTTTGACCGGATTCGGCAGGATCGAGGCCAGCAGGGCCGCCTCCCGGGGGGATAGGTCCTCGGCCGACTTGCCGAAGGCAAAGGCGCTGCCGGCCTCGACGCCGAACTGGCCCTTGGGGCCGAACTCGGCGATGTTGAGATAGATCTCCAGGATCCGCGGCTTGGGCAGGACGAGATCAATCCAGAGCGCCAGCGGGAATTCGAGCGCCTTGCGGACGAAATCCCGCCCCTGCCAGAGGAACAGATTTTTCGCGACCTGCTGGGTGATCGTCGATGCGCCCCGGAACGGCGTACCGTCCTCCTGGGCATCGTCGATCGCCTCGCGCAGCGCGCCCCAATCGATGCCGTGATGCCTGCAGAAATGGGCGTCCTCGGCTGCAATCACCGCTCGCGGCAGATAAGGCGACATCGCCGCCAGATCGATCCATTCCCGCTGCATCGGCGCGCCACGGAGCGAGCGCCATGCCATCAGCGTCGAAACGGGATGGCCGATGCGGTAGAACGGCGCGATCACATAAGGCGCGAGAATGACGACCGCGAGCGCTACGAGCAGGATTTTGACGATGCGCAAATCGACCTTTCCGGCATGGAACGAGAAGCGGCCATGGATCACCCCATTAAGTCTGTGATAATTCGGGCCTTTTCCAGCACTTTTTAGGCCTTCCAAACGATTGACTGGGGCGGGCGCATAAAGGATTGTCCCGCCGAATTTTAGTTCTGGAGCCTTTCTTGATGACCGGCACGTCCCCGTCCGATTTCGCCAAACGTCTGGACAAGACCGCTGATGACACCGAAGCCCTGCTCGGGCGCCTGCTGTCGGACGACATCCTGCACGATGAGATCGCCCGGCCCAAGCGACTGATGGACGCAATGCGCTATTCGAGCCTCAACGGCGGCAAGCGCCTGCGGCCGTTCCTGGTGGTCGAGAGCGCTGCCGTATTCGGCGTGTCGCGCGAGGCCGCCCTGCTCGTCGGCGCCGCGCTCGAATGCATCCACTGCTATTCGCTGATCCACGACGATCTGCCGGCGATGGACAATTCGGACCTGCGTCGCGGCCGTCCCACCCTGCACAAGCAGACCGATGACGCGACCGCGATCCTCGCCGGCGACGGCCTCCTGACGCTCGCCTTCGACATCGTCACCCGCGACGAGATCCATCGCGACGCCAATGTGCGCCTCCTGCTGACACGCGCGCTGGCGCGCTGCGCCGGCATCGGCGGCATGGTCGGCGGCCAGATCCTCGATCTCGCCGGCGAAGGCCGCTTTGGCGGCAACGAGCCGATCGATGTCGCCCGCATCCAGCAGATGAAGACCGGCGCGCTGCTGCGCTACGGCTGCATCGCCGGTGCGATTCTCGGCCAGGCCTCGCAGAAAGAATATCAGGCGCTCGACGATTACGGCCGCGCGCTCGGCGAGGCCTTCCAGATCGCCGACGATCTGCTCGACGTCGAAGGCGATGCAGCCGCGCTCGGCAAGCCGGCCGGCGCCGATGCCGCGCTCGGCAAGACCACGTTCGTCACCCAGCTCGGCATCGAAGGCGCCAAGCAGCGCGTGCGCGACCTGCTCGCCCGGGCCGATAGCGCCGTGTCGATCTTCGGCGACCGTGCCGCTGTGCTGCAGGCCGCCGCACGCTTCGTCGCCGAGCGGAAGAACTGACGCGCTGCTATGGCGGGCAACGGCAAGGAAGATCCCGCCCTCGCCCGCTTCCGCAAGATGTCGCGGCCGGTGCGGCTGATCTATGCGCGGCCGCGGACCTTCATCGCGGTTGCGGCCGGCATCCTGGTCGGCCTGCTGCTGCCAGGCTCGTACCGGTTGGTGACCCGCCTGTTGTTCGGCTGGGATGCGCTGATCGCGGTCTATCTCGTGCTGGTCTATGCGATGATGCTGTGCAACGACCACCAGCACATCCGCCGCTCCGCCGCGATGCAGGACGACGGCCGCTTCCTGATCCTGCTGGTGACGGCCACAGGCGCATTCGCCAGCATCGCCGCGATCGTCTCCGAGCTCGGCACGCCGCATCGCGGCGTGTGGGAGCTCACGATCGCGATTGCCACCATCGCGCTGTCATGGGCCGCCGTGCACACGACGTTCGCGCTGCATTACGCGCATGATTATTACCGCGGCGCCAAGCCCGGCGGCCTGCAATTCCCGAGCGGCGACAAGGAAGACCACGCGGACTATTGGGACTTCGTCTATTTCTCGTTCGTGATCGGCATGACCGCGCAGGTCTCCGACGTCGGCATCACCGGCAAGACCATCCGCCGCACGGCCACCGCGCATGGGATCGTTTCATTCATCTACAACACGGCCCTGCTGGCCCTGACCGTGAACATCGCGGCGAGCGCAATTTCGAACTGATCGTCCCGGCGTTGCCGGGACGATCAGAATTGTCAGTTGCAGACCTCGGCATTGGCGTCATTGGAGGGGCCGCCACCGCCGCGATATTCGAGATGGCAGCCGCGGCTGACAGGACGGCAGCCGGTGCTGTTGCAGAACATCTGCCCGCCGCCCGAGGCACGGCTGGCGCCAGCGGCAATGCCGGCCGCAGCACCATAACCACCCGCGGCCCCGGCCGCCGCACCGCCGGCCTGACGACGCTGCCGCGCAGGACGCTCATCGCCGTCGTCGCGCTTGGCGGTCGCGGGTTTGGCCGGCTTGGCCGCACGCTGCTTTTCGCACTCATTGTCGTCATTGACCGCATAGCCCTCGCGGCAGACGATCTTGCTGCACTTGTCGCCGTCGGCCTTGAAGCCATGTTCGCAAACCAGCGGACAGACGCGCGACGGCTTGGCCTTGACGGCGTCGAGCGCGTCGGTGCTCGCAACCTTCACGTCGAGCTTGGTGCCGGCGTAGCGGTTGAACTGCGACAGTGAACGCTGCGAGGACGTACTCCAGTTGCCGTCGGCTGTGCCCGAGAAGCAGCCGACGCGGCCGAGCTCGGTCTGCACGGATCGGCTGAGATCGGCCGGCGCAGTCGCCGGCGTCAGCGACGCGACGTTGGTGCCGGCGGGGCTCGCCGTGCTGGCCGGCGCCGCGCTCGGGGCCGCAGCGGCGAGATTGACGCGCTGCTGCTCGGCGGCAGCGGCCTGCTGCTGTGCCTGCTCCTTTGTCTTCTGCGCGGCAAGCTGCGCCTGCTCGGCGGCCTTGGCATCGGCTGCGGCTCTGGCCTGCGCATCCTTCTGGGCGCCGAGGGCGGCGAGACGATCCCGCTCGGCCTCGGCCTGCTTCGCCTTCGCGATCGCCGCTGCGTGGGCCTGCTCGGCGCCGATCTTTTCGACCTGGAGCTTGGCAAGGTTCGCATAGAAACCATCGGGGTGCTGGGCGAGGAAGGCATCCCATGCCGCCTTGTTGCCGACCTGGAGCGCGAGCTCATAGTCGCGGCGGATATCGGCCTGCGGGTTAGCCACGGGCGCGACGGGTGCGGCCGCCGCGACCTTGACCGGGACCAGCGGCACGTCGTCGCCGCCGAGCGATCCGTAGACGAACGGCTCCTGCTTGTTACCGGTCGACTTGAGCACCTCGTCGCGCACGAAACCGAAGGCGCGGCGAACGTCGAGGCCCGGCGTCGTCAGATATTTCGACAGCGCAACCGTGAAGGGGCTGTTGGCACCGTCACCGTCCTGGGCGGTGAAGCCGGCCTTCGCCGAATAGGCGATCAGCGTGTTGGGGCTGGTCGGCTCGACCTGGGCGAGGCCACGGCCGATGCCGCGCGAGGCCACCGTACGCTTCATCGTCTTGCCGAACGGATTGTCGCGGCAGGCATCCAGGATCACCAGACGAAGCTGTTTTGCCGGTTCGACGGCAACCAGCACGCGATCGAGCGAGAGCGCCTCGTCATAGACGTCGGTGTCGCGCTCGAGCTTGGCGTCGACAGGGATCAGGTAATTCGAACCCTCGACCTCGATACCGTGACCGGCATAGTAAACCACGGCAATGTCGGCATTGCGGGTCGCGTCGGCGAAATCGCGCAGCACGCGCCGCGTCTCCTGGGCCGATAGATCGTGTCGGTAATCGACGGTGTCGAAACCGGCCTCCTTCAGCGTCTTGGCCATCACCGCACCGTCGTTGACGGGGTTGGTGAGCGAGGGCGCGTGCCGATAGGCCGAGTTGGCAAGCACCAGCGCGACGCGGTTGCCCGCGAACGCGGGCTCTGCGCCGAACAGCAGCGCTGCGGCGAGGAGAAGCGGGCAGAGTCTGAGCAGATTGCGCATGACACAACTTCCGAAGTTCGGGGCGTTTCGAGCCCCTTTAGGACCGCTTTAGCAGGATCTGGCGGCGGCGCTTGTGATGGAGGTCACGAAGACCGCACCAACGACAGCCCGAAAGTCCCCCTCTGTTTGTCGCGCCAGTCCGGCCGCGGTTCGCCGCCAAGCCGGCGTGCGGACCAAATTCCCCTAGCCATCACCGATATGCCCCCGATATTGCGGCAGATTGTCCGTAATGTCGTGCCAGGACGCCTTCGAGGCCACGAAAATATGGGCGCTCGGCCGGATCGAGGGGGTATCGACCAGGGTTCCCATGGCGACATGGACCCATTGTCCCTCACGCACCCGGGAATAAAGCAGCGAGCCGCATCGCCCACAATGCGCGTCGTGGGTGGTGTCGTCGCCGAAAATCAGCCGCTGGTCGTCGCCCCGGACAATACGGAGCTTGTCCTGCGCGATGCCGGCGAACGGCTTGAAGGCGGAGCCGGTGGTGCGACGGCAATTCGAGCAATGGCAGTTCATCGCATAGGAGAATGCGTCGGCAACCTCGAAGCGCACGGTGCGGCAGCAGCATTCGCCGATCAGGATACGAGCGTTCGAATTTTCTGATCCGGTCATGGCGAGGCCTCACGCAAATGGCTGACACACCCATAGCGCATTTTGACCTGTACGACTAAGTTCGTCCCAAGCCATCATGCAAAAGGATGACCCATGAACCAGAACCGCTCGAGCGTCGAAGCCGTCGTGCAATGCTATTTTGACGGCCTTTACGAGGGCGACGCCGAAAAGCTCGGCGCCATCTTCCATCCCTCGGCGGATTTGCGCTGGGTCGAGAAGGGCGAGCTGCAGGTGCTGACCGTACCCGACTGGCTCGACCGCGTGCGCAAGCGCCCCTCCGGCAAGGCCGAAGGCAAGCCGCGCGAGGACTTCATCGTCACCATCGACCGTTCCGACGAGAAGACCGCCTTCATCAAGGTCCGGTGCCAATTGCCGCCGCGCTTCTTCACCGACTATCTGGTGGCGATGAAGCTCGCCGACGGCTGGCAGATCGTATCGAAATCGTATCGCTATGATTTGAGGGAGTGAGGGGACCTGATCGTCTGCTGCCCAATATCTGCCGCGCTCACCCTCCAATTTCCGCGACGCGTAAGTCTCTCGCCCCGTCATTGCGAGGAGCTCTTGCGACGAAGCAATCCGGAATCCCTCCACGGACAGACTCTGGATTGCTTCGCTGCGCTCGCAATGACGGCGCGGATGAAGCGTGCGCTATATCTTCCGTCTCTTGTTCCCTGAAAGTCCCCCATGCATCTCGACCGCCGTTCCCTGCTCGCCTCGCTCGTCTGGATGGCCGCATCGCCCGCATTCGCCGCCGAGGCGCCGCCCGAGCTCGAATCCTATGAGCGCGAGAGCGGTGGGCGGATCGGGGTCCATGCCGAGAACCTTGCAACCGGCAGGCAGCTCGCCTGGCGCGCCGATGAGCGCTTCGTGATGTGCTCGACGTTCAAGGCCTCGCTCGCGGCCTGCGTGCTGGCACGGGTCGATCGCGATGAGGAGCAGCTGGCGGCCATGATCCCTTACGGCAAGGCCGATCTGCTGGACTATGCACCGGTCGCCAAGCAAAATCTCGCGGCCGGCACGATGTCCGTGACCGAGATGTGCAAGGCGATCGTCGAGCTCAGCGACAATACCTGCGCCAATCTGCTGCTGGCACGGATCGGCGGGCCGGCGGCCCTCACGGCATTCTGGCGTTCGATCGGCGATAGCACCTCGCGGCTCGATCATAATGAGCCCGAGCTCAACCGCTCACCGCCGGGCAATCCCCAGGACACCACGACGCCGGCAGCGATGGCGGGGAATTTGCGGCGCCTGGTGGTGGGTGAAGCCCTTTCGCCGGCCTCGCGCGCCCTGCTTACGGATTGGATGGTGAACTGCAAGACCGGCGCGAACCGGCTGCGCGGCGGCCTGCCCGCAAGCTGGACCATCGGCGACAAGACCGGCAACAACGGCAAGGATGCATCGGGTGATATCGCGGTCGTCTGGCCCAAACCCGACACGCCGATCCTGATCACGGCCTATACCCAGGGTGGCACGCCGAACGCGGCGCAGATCGAAGCCGTGTTCGCGCGGATCGGGCGCATGGTGACCGAGCGGCTGGCGTAAGCCGCGCATTGACGCAGCAGTCGCTTCCGGGTCAAGACAGGCCACTATGGAAGCGAAATTTCAGACCTTTCTCATCCTGCTCGCGGTGCTGGCGGGCACCGCACTTGCCGCGCGCCGCTTCAACATCGCGCCCGCGATCCTGCTGATGCTGGCCGGCGTCGGCCTCGCTTTCGTTCCGGGCATGCCCTCGGTGGAATTGCCGCCGGAGCTGGTGCTGCTGATGGTGCTGCCGCCGCTGATCTATTCGGCGAGCGTCGCCATGAGCTGGCGCGAGTTCCGAAAAAATTTACGCCCGATCGTCCTGCTCGCGGTCGGCGCGGTGATCTTCACCGCGGCGATGGTGGCGGCCGCGACCCACTACATGATCGGCCTGCCCTGGACCATCGGCTTCCTGTTAGGCGCCATCGTCGCGCCGCCCGACGTGGTGGCGCCGCTCGCGATCGCGCGCCGGCTCAACTTGCCGCGGCGGCTCGTGGTCATCCTCGAAGGCGAAGGGCTCGCCAACGATGCCACGGCGCTGATCCTCTACCGCTTCGCGCTGGCCGCGATCATGGTCGGGCATTTCTCGCTGCCGCTGGCGGCCGGCGAATTCCTCCTCATCGTCGCCAGCGAGATCGCCTTCGGCATCGGCGTCGGCTGGCTCTCCCTCCGCTTCCGCAAATGGTCCGGAGATCCGCAAGTCGAGCTGACGCTGTCGCTGATCACGCCCTACGTCTCCTATTGGCTGCCCGAGCATGTCGGCGGCTCCGGCGTGATCGCGACGGTCGCCTGCGGTCTCTATGTCAGCTGGAACGGCCCGCTGCTGATCTCGTCGGCGACGCGCCTGCAAGGCATCTTCTTCTGGGATCTCGTGATCTACCTGATCGAGGGCGTACTGTTCCTGCTCACCGGCTTTCAGATGCGCGCGCTCTACGAGAAATCGAAGGCGTTCCCGCTCGACGACATCCTGATCGCGACCGCCGTGGTGCTGGTGATCGTCGTGACGGCGCGCTTCGCCTGGCTCTATCCTGCAACCTATCTGCCGCGAATGCTCAGCAAGTCGCTGCGCGAGCGCGATCCGTCGCCGCCATGGCAGTGGCCGTTCGTGCTCGCCTTCACCGGCGTGCGCGGCGCGGTGTCGCTCGCGGCCGCGCTGGCGCTGCCGTTCACGCTGCCGGGCGGCGAAGCCTTCCCGTATCGCGACCTGATCCTGTTCGTGGCCTTCGGCGTCATCTTCGTCACGCTGATCGGCGTCGGGCTCACGCTGCCGCCGGTGGTGCGCTGGCTCGGTGTCGCGCAGGCCGGCCGCGACGAGCATGTCGCCGAGCACGAGGCCGAGATCGCCGCACGCCGCCAGGCGCTCGACGCCGCGCTGAAGTCGCTCGACGCAATGACCGAGGAGAAGGACGTGTCGGACGAGGTCATGCGGCTTCTGCGTGCACGTCACGAGATCCGCACCAACCAACTGCCGGAGTCGCTCGATCCCACCCGCCACGACGTCTCCGCCGCCGGCACCGCGCTGACCCGCGACCTGATCGCCGCCGAGCGCAAATTCATTCACAACCTGCTGCGCGACGGCCAGATCACCGACGAGACACGGCGACGGATCGAGCGCGACCTGGATCTGGAGGAGGCGGGCCTGGCGAACCGGGAGTATCGGGACGTGCCGCTTTAGCGCCGCGAGCTACCGCCTCTCGCAGAACTCCCTCATCGCAGCCGCAACGGCGCCCGCGACCACCTCATGCCGCTCCGCCGAGTTCATCGCCATCTCCTCATCGCGGTTGATGATGGAGCCGGCTTCGAGCAGCACCGCGGCGCTGCTTGTCCGTGAAAGAACGACCAACACGTCATAGCGGTAGACGCCGACATCCTTGTCGAGCAGCTGGCGCCGGTAACGGCCCATCAGCGGCAAGGTATATTGGCTGGCATAATGCAGGCCCTGTTCCTTCAACTGCCTGCCGATCATCCGGGCCAGCTTCAGGCTGGTGGCGAAATGCGAATTCTGCTGCGACACGAACAGCGAGTGGCCCGAAAAGCGATCGCTGAAATAGCTCTTCGCGCCGTCGAATTCCCAGGTCTCGAGCAATTTGTCCGGGACCGAATCGTGATGGATGGACAGGAAGAGATCGGCCCGGCCGTCATTCGCGGCACTGACCCGCTTGAACAGGCTCGGTCGTGCCTTGCCGTCGGTGACGAGCAGGCGGGTTGCCGCAAAACCCTCAGCCTTCAGCTTCGCCGTGACGAGGCGCGCGAGAACGAGGTTGAAGCCGAACTCCGGATCGTTGCGCGCGCTGAGTGCGCCGTAGGAGTCCGGGGTGTGCCCGACATCGACCACGATCCGGAACTTCGGCATCTCGCATTTGGCCGGTGATTGGGACTGCTTCGGCGTGGCCTTGGCGACCTTTCGCGCGGCCGCGGCCTCGCTGCGGCCAACAGGCGCAAGCCACGACAACAGGATCGCGGCGACCAGTCCGGCGATGATGCTGCGCGATTGCCCCACGCGTTACTCCGCCGCTGCGATCCTGGGTCGGCCGACGAAGCCCGCGACATCGCCAAAACGTTCCAGCATCACGGCGGGCAGATCCTTGGAGCTGCTGGTGACGCAGGCCCCGGAGCGCACCGCATAGCGATCCTGATGCGCGGCCTGCGGCGGCGGCTCGCCCTGCTGGAGCGCCCGGGCCAGATCCATCACGACTTTGCGGAAATGCATGATGCCGAGATCGGTCGGTCCGAGATGCTCGCGGGTGCGGTCGGCGATCGGGCCCTGGCTGTCCTGCACGGCGGCATCCTGCTCGGAGACGCCCTTGATGCCGGTGTAGCTGCGGGTCTTCTGCAGCTTGCGGTCGATCAGGTAGTCGTTGCCCTTGTGGCGCAGCGGCACGTAATTGTCGTCGACCTCCGCGATGACGCCGTTGCCGTGGTCATAGGCGTCGCGCTCGGCCTGCGAGAGCGGCCGTTCCGGATTCCACACATAGGTGTAGATCCAGCAATTGGTATCGGTGACGGGCACGAAGGTCTGGCCAAAAATATTCTCGCCCGGCATCGCGCTCGGGGCATAGGCATGGAACGGCATCAGGAACTGCGCGATGCGCCAGTAGATGTTGTCGCCGCCGGTGAGCCGGCCGCCGGCGATCGTCAGCCCGGCCTCGTGCGGCGCAACCTTGATCACAGGACGCGGGTCCTCCGCGATCCAGCGCATGTGATCGCTCGACATCCGCGCGATCGGATTCACAAAATGCTTCTTGATGTCCAGAATCTCGTTCTCCTCCTTGTCGAAGGAGAGATGGGCGAAGGTGAAATGCGCGGTGTCGATCGAGCCTTCCAGGGCCTGCACCCAGTTGCAGTCCTGCCATTTCTTGCTGACGTAGCGGTGCGATTCCGGCAGCAGCGCCATTTCGAGATCAGGCAGCTCGGGCATGGCTTCGAGCGGACCCATATAGGCCCAGATCATCTCGCCCCATTCGCGCACCGGGTACGACTTGATGCGGATCAGGTCCTTGGCATTGAGATCGGGATAGGAGGTCGGCATATCCACACAGCGCCCGTCGGTGTCGAACTTCCAGCCATGATAGACGCAGCGGATGCCGCACTCCTCATTGCGCCCCAGCCAGAGATTGGCGCCGCGATGCGGGCAGTATTGGTCGATGATTCCGACGACGCCGCGCGTATCGCGGAAGGCGAGCAGCTCCTCGCCGAGCACGACGATCTTCTTCGGCTCGCCGTCGGGCTCGGAAAGTTCTTCCGAGAGCAGGACGGGAATCCAGAAGCGGCGCAGCAATTCCCCCATGCCCGTTCCGGGGCCGGCCTCGGTCAGGAATTTATTGTCCTCTGCGCGAAGCATGAAGAAGCCTCCCGATTTGTTTTTTGGGAAGATTGGCGCGGGAGCAGGAGGACGTCAACGCAAGAACGAAGCACTTGTCCCCCGACGCGGCGCGGCGTGAAATGAGGCTGAAGCAGCGCTGCGCTGCGTCCGGGGCACAAGCAGCCCTAGACCGGCCGCTCGCCCTTCACCGTCACGCGCGTGCCCGAGCGCGTATGCGGCCAGTAGTCCCACATCGCGCGGTGCTGGGTGCAGCGGTTGTCCCAGAAGGCGATGGCGTTCTCGGTCCAGCGGAAGCGGCACTGGAACAGCGGGTTCTCGGCGTGCTGGTAGAGATAGGCCAGCATCGCATCGCTCTCATCGCGCGGGATGCCGTTGATGTGGCGGGTGAAGCCGCGGTTGACGTAGAGCGCCTTCTTGCCCGTGACCGGATGGGTTCGCACCACGGGATGCTCGGCTTGCGGATAGGAGGGACGATCGGCGACGCCGTAATTCGCATAGAGCCCACGGTAGATCGGCTCGCCGTCGTGCAGCGCGGTGAGGCCGTCGAGATAGGCCTTCATGCGGTCCGACAAGGCTTCGTAAGCCGCATACATGTTGGCGAACAGGGTGTCGCCGCCGCGCGGCGGGCATTGCTTGATGTAGAGGATCGAGCCCATCGGCGGCTCGAGATCGCAGGACACGTCCGAGTGCCAGCCCTCGCCATTGGCGCGCGGCGAGTTCTTGTCGGCGTAGATCTTCATCAGGGCCGGGTCTTCGTCCTCATGCGGCGCTGCGGGGTGAAAATGCAGCTCGCCGAACTTGCGGCCGAAGGCGAGGTGCTGCTGCGGCGTGATGTGCTGGTCGCGGAAGAAGATGACGAGGTTTTCGGCGAGCGCGCGGTGGATCTCGTCCATCTGCCGGTTGGAGCGCGCGTCGCCATCCACGAGCGAGCCGATGTCGATCCCGGAGATTTCCGCGCCGATGATCGGCGTGAGCTTTTCGACCGCGATGGTCTCGTAAGGCGCGCCGTCCTCAGCCGTGTGGCGATAGCGCGGACCCTGCTTGCCGGCGAGTGAGCTCATGGCGTGTCTCCCGATCATTGTTGATTGGGAGCCATCGTAGCAATGTAGGGCGGGTTCGCGAAGCGTAACCCGCCACTTCGCGTCCGCAAAAAAATTCGCGTCCGCAAAAAAATAAGGCGGGTTACGCTGCGCGAACCCGCCCTACGATTCAATGTTGAGGTGGCGCCTACTCCGCCGCCGTCACCGGCACCTTGGCGCCCTGTCCGTAGCGCTGGTCGATATAGTCGATCACCAGCGCCTTGAAGTCGGCGGAGATGGTGGGGCCGCGCAGCGTGCGGAACTTCTTGCCGTCGACGAACACGGGCGCGGCCGGGGCTTCGCCGGTGCCCGGCAGGGAGATGCCGATATTGGCGTGCTTGGATTCGCCGGGGCCGTTGACGATGCAGCCCATCACCGCGACGTTGAGCTCTTCCACGCCGGGATATTTCGTCTTCCACGCCGGCATCTCGTCGCGGATGAAATCCTGGATCGAGCGGGCCAGCTCCTGGAACGTGGTCGAGGTGGTGCGGCCGCAGCCGGGGCATGCCGCGACCAGCGGCACGAAGGTGCGGAAGCCCATGGTCTGCAGCAGCTCCTGGCCGACCTGCACTTCACGGGTGCGGTCGCCGCCGGGCTCCGGCGTCAGCGAGATACGGATGGTGTCGCCGATACCCTGCTGCAAGAGGATGCCGAGCGCCGCCGAGGACGCCACGATGCCCTTCGAGCCCATGCCGGCTTCGGTGAGGCCGAGATGGATGGCGTAATCGGAACGGCTGGCGAGGTCCTGATAGACCGCGATGAGATCCTGCACCGCCGAGACCTTTGCGGAGAGGATGATGCGGTTCTTGGGCATGCCGAGCTCTTCGGCGCGCGCGGCCGAGAGCAGCGCGGATTGCACCATGGCCTCGCGCGTCACCGCGCGCACGTCGCGCGGATTGGCGGAGGCGGCGTTCTCGTCCATCAGCTTGGTCAGGAGCTCCTGGTCGAGCGAGCCCCAATTGGCGCCGATGCGGACCGGCTTGCCGTTCTTGTTCGCGATCTCGATGATGTCGGCGAACTGGGTGTCGCGCTTGTCCTTGAAGCCGACATTGCCGGGATTGATGCGGTACTTGGCGAGCGCCTCGGCGCAGGCCGGATAGGCCGCGAGCAGCTTGTGGCCGATATAGTGGAAGTCGCCGATCAGCGGCGTCGTGATCCCGCGCTTGGCGAGGCCGTCGCGAATGTGCGGAACGGCGGCCGCGGCTTCCTCGCGGTCCACGGTGATGCGGACCATTTCGGAGCCGGCGCGCGCGAGCGCTGCGACCTGGGCAATGGTACCGTCGATGTCGGCGGTGTCGGTGTTGGTCATCGACTGCACGACGATCGGCGCACCGCCGCCGACGGCGACGTCGCCGACCTTGACCTGGGTGGTACGATGGCGCGGTGCAGGTCCCGCGAGATCGGAATCGATGGTGGTTTCGGGCTTGTTCATGGGGTCCAAATATCAGGTTTTGGTGACGTTCAGCAATGCATCAGCTGGCGCCGCAGCCGTTTGGCTCGGACGGTTAACCAGAAAAAGCCCAGCAATTACAAGGACAGCAGCCGCCCCGAACGCCAGGCTTAGGGTGTCGTGCATGATGAAATAGCTACCCACCACGCCAAACAAAGGGGTGATGAAGGTAAAAGCCGACAATTTGCTGGCCGAATAGGCCTTCACCAGAGCGAACCAAAGCGTGAACGTGGTTCCAACCACCCAGATCGCCTGGAACGCCATCAGGCCGAGCGAGAGCGGCGCCGGGGTGTGGGTGATGGTCTCGCCGAACAGCCAGGCCGCCAGCCCCAGGATGGGGATCGAGGTGGCGACCTGATAGCCCAGCGCCTTCTCCGGCGCAGCGAATCGCAACCGCGTGCCCTTGGCTACCAGCGTCGTCGCCGCCCACAGCGCGGCACCACCGACGATCATGAGGTCCCCGAGCAGCACATGTGAATCGACATTGGGCTGCGGCACGCCGATTGCGAGCGCGACGCCGGCAAAGCTGATGGCGAGGCCCAGCCATTGCGAGGCGCCGAGCCGCTCGCCGAGCACCTGATAGGAGCCGAGCGCGACGAAGAACGGCGCGGTGTAGAGGAACACCACCGCGCGCGAGGCGGAGGTGAGGCGCAATCCCTGGAAGATCAGCACGAATTCGATGCCGAACATCAGCCCGGCGATCAGGCCCGGCTTCCACGTGCGGTCGTTCTCGAAGAATTTGACGCCGCGAAGCGTGCCGATGATGAACAGCACCGGCAGCGCGCCCGCCGAGCGGATCGTGGCCTGGAGCATCGGCGGGATGTCCGGCAGCACCAGCTTCACCGCGATCTGGTTGAACCCCCAGGTCAGGCACAGCATGAGCATCAGGGCGATGGCGCCGGCACTGAGGGGGCGTGCGGCGGATAGGTTGGCTTGGGTTGCGGACATGTCTTCCTGAAAATCCGGCTTTGCGCCGTTGTTGCTTCAAGCAGCTTTCTGACAATGGGTGCAGACGCCCGTGATCTCCACCACGGACAATTTGGGAGCAAAGCCCGAGCTGCGCGCCGCGGCATTGAGATCGCCGGCGAAGGACGCCGAGGGAATCTCGCCGACCAGGCCGCAGCGCTCGCAGATCAGGAACGCCACCGCCGAGGTCGCGTCATGGTCGTGCGCGGCGCAGGCGAGGTAGGCATTGCGGCTTTCGATGCGGTGCACGAGGCCGTTGGCCATCAGGAAATCGAGCGCCCGGTAGACTGTGATCGGCGCTGGCCGCGGCATCGACTTGGCCAATTCGTCGATCACCTCATACGCGCCGAGCGGACGGTGGCTGGAAAGCAAGGCCCCCAGCACCTGGCGCCGGATCGGCGTGAATTTCTGCGCGCGCTGCTCGCAGACCTCCTCGGCATGCGCCAGCGCATCCGCGGTACAGCGGCCGTGATCGTGGTCTGGCGCGGGAAAGGCCGTCTTCGCGGGGGTCATGCGGCACAGCTTCTAGCATTTCGCCGATGGAACCCAAAGCGCGACGGGCGCGGCGGCTGTCAGCCATGCTCTCATGGCGGGACAGCCACCCGGTAAGCCACCGTGCAACAATCATAAGCTTGCTTATTATATTCCAAGCTTATTGGAGACCAAGCTCATGAGCCGCGGGTCCGTGGACCAGAATTTCCTGTTTACGCTAGGTGAGCTCTACCGCCTGTTGCGCGTCTATGCCGACAAGGAAGCCTCGCGCTTCGGCATCACGCGCGCGCAATGGGCCGTGCTGGCCAAGGTCGAGCGCAGCGAAGGCATGAAGCAGTCGGAGCTCGCCGAGCTGCTCGAGATGCAGCCGATCACGCTGACCCGCCTGATCGACAAGCTCTGCGACAATGACTGGATCGAGCGGCGCAACGACGCCTCGGACCGGCGCGTCAAGCGCCTGCACCTCAAGAAGGCCGGCCGGCAGCTGCTCGGCCGGATGAGCGGCCTGAAGTCGGAGCTCACCGCGAACGCGCTCGACGGCATCAGCCCGGCCGACGCCCACCGTCTCCTGACCCAGCTCGAAACCATCAAGGAAAACGTGCGCAACGCGATCCAGACATCCGGCGCGGAGCAAGCACGTAAGGAGCAGCGCTATGGCTGACCAGGTCCTCAAGTTCCAGCCCGAGCAGAAGACCGACAGCGGCAAGCCGACCAAGAAGGCCGGCACCGATCCGCGCCGCCGCCTGGTCGCAGGCCTGCGCCGCTATCGCCGCTTCCTGCTGCTGGTCGTGCTGCCTGTAGCCGCCGCCATCGGCGGCCTCACCTTCTACCTGCATGGCGGCCGCTATGTCGGCACCGATGACGCCTATGTCGGCGCCCAGAAGGTGCTGGTGACGCCCGATATCTCCGGCAAGATCCTGAAGGTGGTCGTGAAGGAAGGCCAGTCGGTCAAGCACGGCGACGAGCTGTTCGAGATCGACCCCGTTCCGTTTCGCCACGCGGTGGACGAAGCCAAGGCGCAGCTCGCGCAGGCGCGCACGACCTATGACAACCTCGTCGCCAACATCAAGATCTATGGCGACATGCTCGATCTCGCCCAGCAGGGCATGGATCTGAAGAAGCGCGATGTCGAGCGCAAGCAGGCGCTGGTGAAGAACAATTACGGCTCGCAGCTCGATCTCGACAACGCCTCGAATGCGCTGGTGACCGCCGGCGCGCAGGCGCAATACATCAAGCAGCAACTGTCCAACGCCAAGACGCAGCTGCTCGGCAACGCGGAATTGCCGCTGGAGCAATTCCCGCCCTACGCTCAGGCGAAAGCCAAGCTGGACGATGCCCAGCGCAACCTCGACCACACCGTGCTGCGCGCGCCGATGGACGGCGTGGCGACGCAGGTCGAGCAGATTCAGCTCGGCCGTTTCGTCACCGCGGGCACGCCCGTCTTCTCGATCATCGACGTCGCCCATCCCTGGGTCGACGCCAATCCCAAGGAGAGCGACCTCACCCACGTCACCGAGGGACAGCCCGTCACGCTCGAGGTCGACGCGTTCCCGAACCATGTCTTCAAGGGCAAGATCGGCTCGCTCTCGCCCGGCACCGGCGCGCAATTCGCGATCCTGCCGCCGCAGAACGCCACCGGCAATTTCGTCAAGGTGGTGCAGCGCGTGCCGATCCGCATCTATTTCGACGAGACCGACAAATACGTGCGGAAGCTGAAGGCCGGCATGAGCGTCTACGCCACCATCGACACCGGCCATCAGCGCTCGCTCGCGGGCCTGCTCGGCCTGTCGGCGACCGCGAGCCAAGATCAAGATAAAGACTGACGAGGACTGATCGGATGTCCGGTCCCAATGCCCATCTGATGGTCCCCGGCCTGCGCCGGAACATGGTGACGATCTGCGCCATGACCGCGACCATCATGCAGGCGCTGGACACCACCATCGCCAACGTCGCTTTGCCCTACATGCAGGGCACGCTGTCGGCCTCGCAGGACCAGATCAACTGGGTGCTGACCTCCTACATCGTCGCCGCCGCGATCATGACGGCGCCGGTGGGCTGGATCGCCAACCGCTTCGGCCGCAAGCGCATCTTCATCATCTGCTCGGCCGGCTTCACCATGGCCTCGGTGCTGTGCGGCCTCGCGCAGGACATCAACCAGATGGTGCTGTTCCGCCTGCTGCAGGGCGTGTTCGGCGCGGCGCTGGTGCCGCTGTCGCAATCGGTCATGCTCGACTATTACACGCTCCAGGAACGCGCCAAGGCGATGTCGATCTGGGGCATGGGCGTGATGATGGGTCCGATCATGGGCCCCTCGCTCGGCGCCTGGCTGACCGAGACCTATTCCTGGCACTGGGTGTTCTTCGTCAATTTGCCGTTCGGCTTCATCACGGTGCTCGGCCTGATCGTGTTCATGGACGAGACCCGGAAGGATTTCAGCCTCAGATTCGACTGGTTCGGCTTCGCCGCGCTGGCGGTTGCGATCGGCGCGCTGCAGCTCGCGCTCGACCGAGGCGAGCAATTGGGCTGGTTGGAATCCAATGAGATCCTCGCGGAGTTCATCGTCTCGGCCGTCGCCTTCTACTTCTTCCTGGCGCACTCCTTCACGACCTCGACACCGTTCATCCGCTTCGCGCTGTTCCGGGATCGCAACTTCGTCACCGGCTGCATGTTCATGGTCGTGATGGGGCTCGTGCTGTTCTCGACCATGGCGCTGGCCTCGCCCTACATGCAGAACGTGATCGGCTATCCCATCATCACCGCCGGCCTCTTGCTGGCGAGCCGCGGCTTCGGCACCTTCTTCGCCATGATGCTGGTCGGCCGCATGATGCGCTATTTCGAGGCGCGCACGCTGATCATCTCCGGCCTGACGCTGACCGCGGCCTCGCTGTACCAGATGACGGGCTGGACCGACCTGACCCAGGTGCCGGAGATCGTCACCGTCAGCGTCATCCAGGGTTTTGGCTTTGGCCTCGTCTTCGTGCCGCTCTCGACCGTGGCGTTCCTGACGCTCTCGAACGAACTGCGCACCGACGGCACCGCGATGCTGACCCTGATGCGCAACGTCGCGAGCTCGGTCGGCATCTCCGTCGTCATCGCGCAGCTGACGCAGGGAACGCGGCGGACCTACGCAATCCTGTCGGAGCACATCAACCCGTTCAACCACGCGCTGCAGATGCCCGACGTCCGTGGCCTGATCAATCTGTCCACCGACGCCGGCCGCGCCATGGCGGACCGGATGGTCAGCGTGCAGGCGCAGATCATCGCCTTCGCGCATGACTACCAGCTGGTGATGCTTTTCATCCTCTGCACCATCCCGCTCGCTCTGCTGATCGGATCGACCAAGGCCACGCTACGCAAGCAGGCGGCGGGACCGGAACACGCGGTGATGGAGTAGGCACAGTTTCACGCGATCTCGTGTCCCGGCGCGGTGCAGCGCGGAGCGATGCGCCTCAGGACCGGGACCCATTCTGCTGTCGGATCTGGCCCCCGGCTCAGCAGCGCATCACACCGGACGATGCTTCGCATCGCCGGGAGTGCTGCGCTGCGTCCGGGGCACGCGAGATCACCCCAACAACTCCTCGCAGCCGAGATCATCCACCGCCGCGAATATCCGCTCCAGATTATTCCACCAGATCACCGGCGGGATGTTGAAGCTCCACTGCCAGACCGGCCGCGTGATCTGCCAGAGCACCGCCCAGCGGTAGTCGCGATCGAGCGCGCCGCGCGTGTAGCCGGTGATGCCGCTGTCGATCAGCGTGTCGTGATAGAGGTTGAGCAGCGCGCGTTCCAGCGCTTGCCGGCGCTCCGGATACCAGTGCATCGCCATCATATAGGCGAGGTCGTGGCTTGGAACGTTGATGCTCCACAGGTCGAAATCGAAGATGCGCGCGGTATCGGCAACGCCTGAGCGCGGCAGCAGGAAATTCCAGACATGGGCATCACCATGGGTGATGCTGAGGTGACGGCGCGAGTGGTAGCGCTGGGACAGCCGGTCCGACTGATCGATCAGGCGGCGATAGAGGATACGCCGTTCCTCACTGAGGCGGTCACCGAGAGAATCTGCAAAGCGGTCGTAATGGCCCGCGAAGGTCTCCATGCGCTCCGCACTGTCCTCGGGGCTCGCGAAGGTGCCGACGGTGTCGCCGAGGCCCGGATGGTCCCACCAGGATGCATGCCAACGTGCGAGCGTGGTGACGATGGCGATCGTCTGCTCGCGCGATGGCGGCAGCGGCCAGGCCGCCGCGACGTCGTGGCTGTCGGTGAGGTCCTCGAGCAGAAGATGCCAGGCGAGACTGTCCTCGTCGAAATGTCCGTCGAAGCAGAGTGGCACGAGTCCCGGCGGCATATTCGGCGCCAGCTGCGTGTAGTACTCCACCTCGCGCCGGCCGCCATTGGCAAGCTTCTCGGCGAACGCGGAATTCGCGGTCTTCAGGATCAGCGATTGCGGGGCACCCGTGGATTCGCCGACATAGCGCAGGCCAAGCCGGACGATATGGGACACCACGGTGTCGCGCTGGTGCAGCACCTTCACCTCGCGCACCGCGCCGGCATCCAGCACGCCGCCCCGGCGCAGCGCGGCCGTCAGCCGAGCCGGCTCAATGATGTCAGGCAATTGTGGAGATGTCATAACCACGATGCCCCCGTGCCGCTCCATACTGCACGATCACAACCGCCGGCACCAGCGGCAGGCATCGCGCCCGGCTCAAGCCGCGGCGGTCGATTCGCGCACGGTCCTGACCACGACCGACCGGAGCTGTTCGAGATTGGCCGCCATGCCGGCGATCGCCCGCCTGACCTCCTCGGCGCGCTCGTTCACGGAAGCGGCGTCGCGGCTGACATTGCCGATCTTGGCCGAGACCTCCTTGGCGGCCGACGCCGATTCGGAAATCGAGCGCGTGATTTCCCGCGTCGCGGCGTCCTGCTCTTCCATCGCGGCGGCAACAGAGGTGGCGACGCCGTCGATCTCGACGATGTGCCCTCCCATCGTTTCGACGGCATCGACCGCGGCCTGCGTCGAGGCCTGGATCTCGGCAATGAGCCGCGCGATCTCCTCGGTGGATTTGGCGGTCTGGTCCGACAGGGACTTCACCTCGGCGGCGACCACGGCGAAGCCGCGACCGGCCTCGCCGGCGCGCGCCGCCTCGATCGTGGCGTTGAGCGCCAAGAGGTTGGTCTGGCCCGCGATGCCGCCGATGAGGTCTGAGACCTCGGCGATCTTCTTCACCGATCCGGCCAGCGCCTGGATGGTCGAGCGCGCCTGCTCGCGGCCGGCGACCGCCGATTTCGTCACCGTGCTGGTCCGTGCGACCTGGCTTGCGATCTCGCGGATCGAGGCGCTCAGCTCTTCGGCCGCGGCCGAGACGGTCTGCGAGCTGCCGAGGGCCTGGGTGGAGGCCGCCGCGACGGCCTGCGACTGCGCGGAGAGCGAACTTGCGATCTCTGACAGGCTGGACGCAGCCCGCTCCACGCCATGGCTCGCCGCGCTCGCGGTGTCGACCGAACGGCCGGTCTCGCGCTCGACGGTCTCCGCCATCTGATGCAGGGCGCCGCGCTTGGCGAGCGCCGCCTCCTGCTCCTGGCGCAACTGTTCCTCGCGCAGGCGGGAATTCTCGCCCGCCGCCTGCTTGAACACCAGAAGTGCACCCGCCATCGAGCCGACTTCGTCCTGGCGGTGGGCGAACGGAATGTCGGCGGTGAGATCGCCGGTCGCGAGCTTCTGCATCGTCTCCGTCATGCGCACGATCGGGCGCACCACGCCGACGGCGACGCCGAGCAGGCCCGCGGCAACGAAAGCGAGGACGGCGGCGGAGACGCCGAGGAGGATCCAAAGCATCGAGCTGTCGCGCTCCGCGGCCAGCGTTTCCATGGCGGAATTCTGCTTGTTGGCGCTCTCGACGATGCTGTCGATCACGGCGCGATGGGCGGTGTAGGCATCCTTGAGCTGCGCGTAGATGCGCTCGGACGCAGCTGCGTCCTTGGCCTTGAGCGCCGGCAGGAGCTGGTCGGACGCCTTCCAGAATTTCTGCACTTCGGCGTCGGATTTCGGCACCAGCGCCGTCTTAAGGTCGGCCGATAGGCTGGAGGAGACCCAGAATGCCTTGCGCTCGTCATAGTCCTTGCGGAGCTGAACCAGGCGTTCGCCATGGGCCGCCAGCTGATCCGGCTCGCGCATGGCGAGGGTCGCCTCGAGATAGGCCTCGATGACATATTCCGGCGGCGGCAGAATGTCCGCGATGAGGTCGTTGCCCAGCTTGATGTCAGAGTAGAGCGGACCGCCGACCTTGAGCTCTTTCAGGGCGTACAGACTGGTCGAGACCACGGCGGCGAAGCCGATGGCGAGAACGATCCCAAACGCAATGATCGCAGAGGACAACGACAGACGAAATTTCATGAAAAACAATCCGGGGCGGCGTCCAAACTGAGGCCACCCTAGACGAATACGGTAAATACGGAATTGCTTCGCGCCGGAATTGCATCGCGCGATCCCCGCACAAGTACGGGAATTTGGCGTCAAGCTATCGGTATTTGAGTCAGTAGAGCTGACGCACAGACCCAAAAGACAGTCGTTCCGGCCCGGCGCGACCCGGCGTCGGCTTCGATGCGCCGAACGAGGAAGACGTGCCGAGGAGCAACCTCCCCGGCACGTATTGCCTTCACACGTCGAAGAACACCGTCTCGTTGTCGCCCTGCAGCCGCAGATCGAGCCGATACACCGGCTTGCCGGCCTCCCGCACGGCGGTGATCGTGGCGCGCCGATCGGCGGGCACCAGCGCCAGCACGGGATCGGCGGCATTGCCGGCCTCGTCGCTGAAATAGATGCGGGTGTAGAGATGCCGCAGCATGCCGCGACCGAACACCGCAAGCAGAATGTGCGGCGCCTGCGGCTTGCCGTCGGGATCCGGCACCGCGCCCGGCTTGACGGTCTCGAATGCGTAATTGCCGTCCTTGTCGGTGCCGCAACGGGCAAAGCCGCGGAAGCTCGCATTCGGTAGCGCACGCTTGTCCTGCGGGTCGGCAAAGCGGCCCTGCGCGTCCGCCTGCCAGATCTCCAGCATGCAATCCGGCACCGCGACGCCATCGCCGTCGAACACCCGACCTTCGATACGAATGCGATCGCCCGTGACGTCGGGGGTCAGCGTCGAGTTGATGAACGCGTCGTTCCAGGCGTACTCGCCGGTCGGCGTCAGGCCGTATTTGAAGAACGGGCCGACGGTCTGCGATGGCGTGATCCCATCAGGCTTCCCAGACTGTTGCACTTAATGGTTCTCCATGGGGGTGGCGTTCTTGCCGCGCAGCACGATGTCAAAGCGGTAGCACAGCGCCCATTCGGGCTGGGTATTCTCGAGGTCGAAGGACGAGACCATGCGCGCCCGCGCCTTCTCGTCCGGCACCGAGTTGAAGATCGGGTCGAACGGAAACAGCGGATCGGCCGGGAAGTACATCTGCGTCACCAGGCGCGTGACGAAGGAATGGCCGAACACCGACAGATGGATGTGCGCGGGACGCCAGGCATTGTGGTGATTGCCCCAGGGATAGGCGCCGGGCTTGATCGTCACGAAACGATAATAGCCGGAGGCGTCGCTCACCGTGCGGCCCGCGCCGGTGAAATTCGGATCGAGCGGCGCCGGATGCTGGTCGCGGACATGGACGTAACGGCCGCAGGAATTGGCCTGCCAGATCTCGACCAATGAGCTCGGTACGCCCCGGCCGTCCTCGTCGCGCACATGGCCGTGAACGATGATGCGCTCGCCGATCGGCTCACCGGCATGCTGCGTGGTCAGATCGCTGTCGCCCTCGCGCACGGTCTCATGGCCGTAGACCGGTCCGGTCAACTCCGACAGCGTATGACGCATCGGGATCAAGGGCTTGTTCGGCGCGCGCTTGATCGAGCTCTTGTAGTCGGGCGACAGCGGCAGCGGATGCGCCTTGTTGCTGTCGGTCGGATAGATGAATGTCATTGGCGAACTCCTCCCCGGCCATTCTAGGTCCGGCCGGTCAACGCTTCCGCCAATCATTATATGACATAACTAATTTGGGGAAGCCGGTTTCGCGGCCCGCCCGCGCGCCGGATTTGGCCTGGGGTGCCCTATTTGATCGGCGGCCGCGGCAGCGTGGCCTCGCCGGCTTCGAGCCGATAGGTGTGGTCGAGCGAATACCAGGGCGCGGCGACATCAGGCACTGCCGGATGCGGCGATTCATGGCGCTGGAACTTGCCGATCAGCGCCCGCGTCACGCCGAACTGCACGTCACTGTCGATATGCGGGTCGGCAGGGTCGTAGACCTGCGAGATCAGCGTCTTGAATCCGGGCTTGAAGATCAGGGCGTGCAGATGCGCGGGTCGATAGGGATGCCGGCCCTGCGCGGCCAGCAAGCGGCCGACCACGCCATTGGTCGGGATGGGATAGCCGACCATCATCACCGAGCGGAAGGAGAAGCGCCCGTCCTGGTCGGTCGTGAACTTGCCGCGCAGGTTCATGTCGGCCTGCTCAGGATCCTGGTTCTCGTAGAGGCCGACGGGCGAGGCGTGCCAGACATCGACCTCGGCGCCGGCAACGGGACGGCCGTCCTTGTCGACGACATGGCCATTCACGAACAGCGGCGCGCCCGGGGTCTCGGAGCGCACGATCGACCCGCCATTCTCGACCCGCGGCGAGTTCAGCCGCCAGAACGGCCCGAGCAGCGATTGATCGGTTTCGGTATTGCCCTGATCGCCATTGTTGAGCAGGCACACCAGGGATGAAACGCCGAGCGAGCCTGCCATCAGCACGACTTCGTTGTGCGTGTCGGTCGAGAGCTTGCCGAGCTCGGCGATAACGGCCGTGGCGTCGCGAAACTCCTTCTCGGTCAGGCGGACGTCGCGGACGAAGGCATGCAGATGCTTGACCAGAGAGAGCATGATCTGGCGCATGCGCGGATCGGAGGTCCGCTCCATCACCGCCAGTGCAGCAGCCGTGACGTCCTGCTCGCGCTCGATGATCATGGCGCCAATCTCTCCCAGCCATTCCGGGGTGGTCCGAAGGACCAAACCCCAGGTGCGCAATTGCGCACCGGGGAATCTCGAGATCCCGGACTCCGCCCTCATCGGGCGGCTCCGGGATGACCGGACGCGAAGAGTTCGGTCAGTTCAGCTTCTCGATCGCGACCGCGACGCCCTGGCCGACGCCGACGCACATGGTGGCGAGCGCCAGCTTGCCGCCGCGCTTTTCCATGCCGTGCACCGCGGTGAGCGCGAGGCGCGCGCCACTCATGCCGAGCGGGTGGCCGAGCGCGATGGCGCCGCCATGCGGATTGACGAAATCGGCATCATCCGCGACGCCGAGCTGGCGCATGCAGGCGATGCCCTGCGAGGCGAAGGCCTCGTTGAGCTCGATCAGGTCGAAATCGCTGATCTTCTTGCCGAGGCGCTCCATCAGCTTGCGGGTCGCGGGCACCGGGCCGATGCCCATGATGCGCGGCGGCACCCCGGCCGAGGCCAGTCCGAGGATGCGCGCGCGCGGCGTCAGGCCGTGCTTCTTCACCGCAGCCTCTGAGGCCAGGATCATCGCAGCAGCTCCGTCGTTGACGCCCGAGGCATTGCCGGCCGTCACCGTGCCGGGATTGCGCACGATCGGCTTCAGTTTTGCCAGACCTTCCAGCGTGGTCTCAGGACGCGGATGCTCGTCCTTGTCGACCGTAACAGGACCGGCTTTGCCGCCAGGAATTGTGATGGGGGTGATTTCTTCCGCGAAATAACCCGCCGCGATCGCCTTGCCGGCGCGCTGCTGCGAGCGGATGGCGAAGGCGTCCTGGTCGGCGCGCGAGACCTGGAATTCCTCGGCGACGTTCTCGCCGGTCTCCGGCATGGCATCGACGCCGTACTGCGCCTTCAGCAGCGGATTGATGAAGCGCCAGCCGATCGTGGTGTCGAAGATCTCGGCCGAGCGCGAGAAGGCCTCCTGCGCCTTGCCCATCACGAAGGGCGCGCGGGTCATCGACTCGACGCCGCCGGCAATGGCGAGCTCGATCTCGCCGGAGCGGATGGCGCGGCCCGCGGCACCGACCGCATCGAGGCCGGAGGCACAGAGGCGGTTCAGGGTCTGGCCGGGAACCGAATCCGGCAGACCCGCGAGCAGCAGCGCCATGCGCGCGACGTTGCGGTTGTCCTCGCCGGCCTGGTTGGCGCAGCCGAAGAAGACTTCGTCCACCTGCGCCCAGTCGAGATTGGGATGCTTGGCCATCAGCGCCTTGATCGGGGCGGCGGCGAGATCGTCGGCGCGCACTTTGGCGAGCGAGCCGCCGAAGCGGCCGATCGGGGTCCGCACGGCATCGCAAATAAAGACGTCACGCATCGTTGTTCTCCCTGAATGCCGCGGTTCGGCCCAATTTCTTCAATGTCGGCGGAGTTTTAGGAGGGCGCCCGCGGCAGGTCAATTGACTGATACACGCGTGGTCCGAGGGGGCTGCACGCCGGCCACGCATGCCGCAATGCGGACAACGTGGAAAACCCGCTCCTAGCGGCCAAAGCGATAGGAGCAGGTGCCGAAATTTTGTAGGTTGCGCCGCCCATGACAGTGCAACAGCCGATACCCGTCCCGCCCGCCGACGAAGCGCCCGCAGCGCCGGCGGAAGCCGCCGCGCGCGTCACGCCGATGATGGAACAGTACCTGGAGATCAAGGCGGCGCACCAGGGCCTCTTGCTGTTCTACCGGATGGGCGATTTCTACGAATTGTTCTTCGAGGACGCCGAGATCGCCTCCCGGACGCTCGGCATCGTCTTGACCAAGCGCGGCAAGCACCAGGGCGCCGACATCCCGATGTGCGGCGTGCCGGTCGAGCGCTCCGAGGATTATCTGCACCGCCTGATCTCGGCCGGCCACCGCGTCGCGGTCTGCGAGCAGACCGAGGATCCCGCCGCCGCGAAAGCGCGCGGCAACAAGAGCGTGGTCCGCCGCGGCGTGGTCCGGCTGGTCACGCCGGGCACATTGACCGAGGACAATCTGCTCGACGCGCGTGCCAACAATTACCTGCTCGCGATCGCGCGCGCCCGCGCCTCCGGCGGCGGCGATCGCTTCGGCCTTGCCTGGATCGACATCTCGACCGCCGAATTCATGGTCACGGAATGTTCGGGCGGCGAGCTCGCCGCGACGCTGGCGCGCATCAATCCGAACGAGGCGATCGTCACCGACGCACTCTATAACGACAGCGAGCTCGGACAGACCCTGCGCGAATTACCGGCCGTGACGCCGCTGACCCGCGACGTCTTCGACGGCGCCACCGCCGAGAAGCGTCTGTGCGATTATTTTGCGGTCGCGACCATGGACGGGCTGGCGCAACTGACGCGGCTCGAAGCCACGGCGGCAGCAGCAGCCGTCACCTATGTCGACCGCACCCAGGTCGGCAAGCATCCGCCGCTGTCGCCGCCCGCGCGTGAAGCCTCGGGCGCGACCATGGCGATCGATCCCGCCACCCGCGCCAATCTCGAGCTGACGCGGACGCTTGCCGGCGAACGTCGCGGCTCGCTGCTCGACGCGATCGACTGCACCGTGACCTCGGCCGGCTCGCGCCTGCTGGCGCAGCGGCTGGCGGCGCCGCTGACCGATGCGCCCGCGATCGCGCGGCGGTTGGATGCGGTCAGCGCCTTCGTTACAGACCCGGCGGCGCGCGAAGACATCCGCAGCATCTTGCGCGGCGCGCCCGACATGTCGCGATCGCTGGCCCGTCTCTCGGTCGGCCGCGGCGGACCGCGCGATCTCGCCGGCATCCGCGACGGCATCATCGCCGCGGACCAGGTGCTGGCGCGGCTCGGTGAGCTCGACCAGCCGCCGCAGGAGATCGCCGCAGTGATGGCGGCGCTGCAAAGGCCGTCGCGCGAGCTGGCGGCCGAATTTGCCAGCGCGCTCGACGAGCAGCTGCCGCTGATCAAGCGCGACGGCGGCTTCGTCCGACAGGGCTATGAGCCCGCCCTCGACGAGGCGCGAAACCTGCGCGACGCCTCGCGCCTGGTGGTGGCCTCGATGCAGGCTCGCTACGCCGACGCGACCGCCGTCAAAGGCCTCAAGATTCGCCACAACAACGTGCTCGGCTATTTCGTTGAGGTCACCGCACAGCACGGCGACAAGCTGATGTCGGCGCCGCTGAACGCGACCTTCATCCACCGCCAGACGCTGGCGGGGCAGGTGCGCTTCACCACGTCGGAACTAGGGGAGATCGAGGCCAAGATCGCCAATGCCGGCGATCGTGCCCTTGGACTGGAGCTCGAGATTTTCGAGCGCCTGTCCGCGAAGGCCATGGCGATCAGCGACGATCTGCGCGCCGCCGCCCATGCGTTCGCCTTGCTCGACGTTGCAACGTCGCTCGCCAAACTCGCGGTCGACGATCACTATGTGCGACCCGACGTCGACGACTCCCTCGGCTTTGCGATCGAAGCCGGCCGCCACCCCGTGGTCGAGCGAGCCCTGAAGCGCAATGGCGAGCCGTTCATCGCCAATGCGTGCGATCTGTCACCGGCGCCTGGCCAGAAGTCCGGCCAGCTCTGGCTGCTCACCGGTCCCAACATGGCCGGCAAATCGACGTTCTTGCGCCAGAATGCGCTCATTGCCCTTCTTGCTCAAATCGGCAGCTTCGTGCCGGCGGCGCGCGCGCGGATCGGCATCATCGACCGCCTGTTCTCGCGCGTCGGCGCCGCCGACGATCTCGCGCGCGGCCGCTCCACCTTCATGGTGGAGATGGTCGAGACCGCGGCGATCCTGAACCAGGCCGGCGAGCGTTCGCTCGTCATCCTCGACGAGATCGGTCGCGGCACCGCGACGTTCGACGGCCTCTCGATCGCCTGGGCCGCGATCGAGCATCTGCACGAGAGCAACCGCTGCCGCACGCTGTTCGCGACGCATTATCACGAGCTGACCGCGCTCTCGGCCAAGCTGCCGCGCATGTTCAACGCCACCGTGCGGGTGAAGGAGTGGCAGGGCAATGTCGTGTTCCTGCACGAGGTGCTGCCGGGCTCGGCCGACCGCTCCTATGGCATCCAGGTGGCGAAACTCGCCGGCCTGCCGCCCGCGGTGATCACGCGCGCGAAATCCGTGCTCTCCAAGCTGGAGGCGCAGGACCGCGGCCAGACCGCACGCGCGCTGGTGGACGATCTGCCGCTGTTCGCCGTGCCATCGCGCGCCGCGGCGGAAGCCGCGCCGCCGAGCGAGGCCGAGCTGCTGATGGAAGCGGTGAAGGCGCTGCACCCGGACGAGATGTCGCCGCGCGAGGCGCTCGATGCGCTCTACGCGCTGAAGGCCAAGCTGCCGAAGCAGTGAAAGGAACGGTCATTCCGGGAGGTCCGGAGGACCAGACCCCAGGTGCGCAATTGCGCACCTGGGAATCACGAGATTCTCAGCTGCGCAATTGCGCACCATAGTTCGATGCTGCGGATCGCCCCGGAATGACTCGAGGGAAACTACGCCCTCGCCGCGATCGCGGCCGCTTCAGCCGCGGCGCGCTGCATGCTGGTCGACATCTCGTTCGTCACCGTGCTCTGCTCCTCGACGGCTGCCGCGGTCGATGTCACGTATTCGCTGACATTGTTGATCGCCTGCTTGATCGAGCCGAGCGCGCTGACGACGTCGCCGGAGATGCCGTTGAGGCTGCCGATCTCCTGGCCGATCTTGTCGGTCGCCTGCTTGGCCTGGTTGGCGAGGCTCTTCACTTCGGAGGCGACCACGGCAAAGCCGCGGCCGGCTTCGCCGGCCCGGGCGGATTCGATCGTGGCGTTGAGCGCGAGCAGGTTGATCTGGCCGGTGATGCTGTTGATCATCTCGACGATGCCGCTCATCGACTGCGCAGCCTCGGTGAGGCGCTGCGCCTGCGCGTCGGCGGAGGCGACCTGGTCCACCGCGCTCATCGCGGTCTCGCGGGATTTGGTCATCGCCTCGGAAATCTCGCGCACCGAGGCGTTCAGCTCCTCCGAACCCGCCGCGACCGATTCCATCATGCCGCGCACGCGCTCGTTGCCCATCCGGACCAGCACCTGCTTGGTGACGTCGGTGGCATATTTGACGACCTTGAACGGCTTGGCATTGAGATCGAGGATCGGATTGTAGGACGCCTGGATGTAGACCTCCTTGCCGCCCTTGCCGATGCGCTTGTATTCGGCCGCCTGGTACTGACCGCGGTTGAGCGCCGCCCAGAATTCGCGATAGGCAGAGCCGTCGCGCTCGCTGGGCTCGACGAACATGCTGTGATGCTTGCCCTTGATCTCGGCCAGCGAGTAACCGAGCGCGCCGAGGAAGTTGGCGTTCGCGGTGATGATCGTGCCGTCCATGTTGAACTCGATCACGGCCTGCGCCTTGTCGATCGCCGCGATCTGACCGGCGAGATCCGCGTTTTTCAGCTTCTCGGCAGTCACGTCGGTCGCGAACTTGACGACGCCGTAGGGCTTGCCCGCCTCGTCGAGCAGCGGATTGTAGGACGCGAGAATCCACACCTCCTTGCCGCCCTTGCCGATGCGCTTGAACTCGCCGGCCTGGTAGTCGCCGCGGTTGAGCGCGGCCCAGAATTCGCGATAGGCCGCGCTGTTGCGGTCGGTCTCGGCCACGAACAGGCTGTGATGCTTGCCCTCGATCTCGGACAACGAATAGCCGAGCGCCTTGCAGAAATTCTCATTGGCGGTGACGATGGTGCCGTCGAGCCTGAACTCGATCACGGCCTGGGCGCGGCCGATGGCGGCGATCTTCGAAGCATCGGTCATGCTCCGCATTTTCTTCGCGGTGATGTCGGTCGCGATCTTGGCGACCAACACGGTCTTGCCATTGCCGTCGAGTACCGGATTGTAGGCTGCTTCGATCCAGACTTCGCGGCCGCCTTTCGCGATCCGCTTGAACTCGCGCGCCTGACTCTCGCCACGGTTCAGCGCGGCCCAGAACGCCTTGTACTCGGCGCTGTCGCGCTGGTCGGCCGGCACGAACATGGAGTGATGCTTGCCCTGGATCTCGCCAAGCTGATAGCCGAGGGCGTCGAGGAAGTTCTTGTTGGCCGTGATGATCGTGCCATCCAGATTGAATTCGATCATGGCCTGGGAGCGGCCGATCGCATCGAGCCGCGCTTGCGCATCAATCTGCGACTTGCGACCGAACATCAAAGAATCTCCATCTCGAAATGACGTGGACAGCTCTTGGGGGAAGCGACTCTCGCGGCGAAACAGCCGCACTCGAATTGCAATTAGCGCGAGTCCCTGCACTCGGATGCAGCTCGGGCGCGTCCGCGCCGATGACGCCGGAAGCGGGTACGCATTATTATTCGTAAGGGAAAAGCTCGAACAAAGTTCTAATAGAAGTGTCGGAAATCAGCGGGAAGTGGAACGGCCTCCGCTCGTGTAGCAGTCGGTCCCGGCCGGCGTCACGACTTGAAATGACGCATCTCATTCAATGGCTTGCGAAGATGCGGCATCGCCAATCGGGCACGCCGGAACGACTTTTCGCGACGGGGTGTCGCGCATGTCCGTAGTCTCACGGCTGTCGTCGCGCCTTGTGCATTGCTCGCCGGCCGATCGCCCACAGCGTCAGGTTCCAGGCGATACACGTGCCGAGCGCGAGGCACAGGCCGACGGCCGAGCCGAATGACACGACCGCAACGTGTAGAACGGCGATCGCCGTGCCGAATCCGAGCAGGCCCCAGGCGGAGTTGGCGAGCACGGCGGCGGTCGGCGGGCCGCCGATCCGCGGATGCAGGATCACCATGATGCTGGAGAACACCACGGGATACAGCGCGATGATGCCGCTGATGCGGGGACCGACCCAGCCCGAGGTCGAGACCACGATGGCGACGAGGGTCGCCACCAGCGCAGCTCGCATCGGCACGTCATACCAGCGGCGCGTCACCAGCGGCATCTTCACGTGGCGGTAGCCGGCCAGCAGGGGAATGCAGATGCCGAAGGCGATCAAGTTCGCGGCGAGCCCGGCGGTGAGCGACCAGTCGAACTGACGGATGATGGAGGCCAGCACGATCCAGACCGCGACCGCACTGCCGCAACTCACCAGAAGGCTATGCCGCTGCGCCAGCACGACGTAAGTGAGGCACATGAAGATCGTCGCCGCATTGATCGGAAGACTCGCGAGCGAGCCTTGCGCGATGAAGGCGGCGTCGTGGTCGAGCGCGAGAAAGACGTAGGAAGGACCGGCCGAGATCGGCAGGGTCGCGACCAGCGCGCCGATCACCGGCCCCGACCGCTCGGTGATGATCGACGCCGTCACGACGAAGGTCGCCGCGATCGCCATGCGCAGGACAAGGAGGAGGATGAAGTGGAGGTCGGGGGACATTCTATCTGTCATTCCGGGCGCGCGAAGCGCGAGCCAGGAATCCATGACCACAGGCCGGCGTGGTTTGAGAGCTGGAGCAACAACCGTCTGAAATCGCGACGGCCTGGGATTGTGGGTCCCGGGCTCGCGCCAGGCGGCGCGCCCCGGGACGACACCAATGATCGGGTTACGACCCTCGCCTCACATCCGCTGCATCGACACCGAGACCTTCGGGCCGTTCTTGATGGTCTGATAGACCACGCAATAGCGCTCGGTGAGCTTGAGCAGGAGATCGAGCTTGTCCTGCGGCGCGTCGGTGTCGACCTCGAAGCGCAAGCGGATCTCGGCGAAGCCGACAGGGGTCTCCTTGTCGACGCCGAGCGTGCCGCGGAAATCGAGATCGCCCTCGGCATAGACATTGCCGGTCCTGAGCGGCACCTCGATCGCGGTCGCAACCGATTTCAGGGTGACGCCGGCACAGGCGACCAGCGCCTCGAGCAGCATGTCGCCGGAGCAGAGCTCGAGGCCGGAGCCGCCAGTGGCCGGATGCAGGCCAGCAAGCGCGATGGCGCGGCCGGTCTCGACCTTGCAGGCGATGCCTTCGCTGTCGGTCGAGCCCTTGGCCTTCAGTGTGATCAGAGCGGTCTTGGGATCGGTCTTGTAGCGCTCCTTGATCGGAGCCTGCATCTGGCGCAGTTGGGCGGCGTCCATCTTGTTCTCTCCCGGAAGAATTGCCCCTCGATGTACCGGCTCAGAGAGAAAATGTCACCACCACATGGCCTGACCGGGACCCTGGGTTGCGTCACGGTCGGGCACGTTGCGGTCGAGCGACCGGTCGAGTGACGTCAGCACACTTCGCTTGAAAGTCTCGAACAGCGGCGAATTGCGGTCGCGCGGGCGGCCGAGATTGATCTCGATCTGGTCGAACAGCCGGCCCGGCCGCGGCCGCATCACCAGCACGCGGTCAGCCAGCACCACGGCCTCGTCGACGTCATGCGTGACAAGAATCAGCGTCGGTCGCGTGTCGGCCCAGAGGTCGAGCAGATGATCCTGAAGGTCGCGGCGGGTGAAGGCATCGAGCGCCGAAAACGGCTCGTCGAGCAGGAGCACCTCCGGCTGCGGCACCAGCGCGCGTGCGATCGCGACGCGTTGGGCCTGCCCGCCCGACAGCTCGCGCGGCCAGGCCTGCGCCTTCTCGGCGAGGCCGACGCGCTCGAGCGCGCGCGCGACCTTCTGGCGCCGCTCGACCGCAGGCAGGTCGGCAAGGCCAAACCCGATATTGTCGGCCACGCTGAGCCAAGGCAGCAGCCGCGGCTCCTGGAAGATGATGCCGATCTTGGCGTGCGGCGAGGCGATTGCCTCGTTGTCGAGGCTCACCGTGCCCGAGCTGGCGCGGTCGAGACCGGCAATGGCGCGGAGCAAAGTGGACTTGCCGCAGCCGGAGCCGCCGATGATGGCGATGATCTCGCCCTGCTTGATCTCTGCGGAGAAGCGCGCCAGCGCATGCACGCCATTGGGATAGGTCTTGCTGACCCGGTCGAGCGCCAGCATCGCGTTACGCCCCCTTGTCAAGTTTCTTTGGCACGCCCGAAGGCGTCCTGCCAGCGCAGGAACGGCGCGGCGGCAATCTCGATCAGCCAATCCGTGAGCTTGCCGAGGATGGCGAAGATCACGATCGCGGCCAGGATCTGCGCGGGCTTGCCGAGCTGCTGGCCGTCGAGCAGGAGATAGCCGAGGCCTTCCGAGGCGCCGATCAGCTCGGCGGCCACCACGAACATCCAGCCGAGGCCGAGACCGACCCGCAAGGACACGACATAAGCCGGCAGCACCGCAGGCAGCAGGATACGGCGGATCATGGCCGGCCCGGAGAGGCGGAACGTGCGGCCGACCTCGACGATCTTGCGGTCCACCGAGAGGATCGCGCCCATCACGCCGAGATAAACCGGGAAGAACACGCCGACCGCGATCAGCGCGATCTTCGAGGTCTCGAAAATGCCGAGCCAGAGAATGAACAGCGGCACCCAGGCCAGCGAGGGGATCGCGCGCAAGGCTTGTACGGTGGGATCAAGAAGTCGCCGCGCCAGCGACCAATAGCCGGAGATGGCGCCGAGCACCGTGCCCGCGACCACGCCGAAGGCGAAGCCGAGCGCGACGCGCCACAGCGTCGCGGTGATGTGGCGGACCAGCTCACCGGAACGGGCAAGCTCGGCGATGGTGGCAAACACGCGCGAGGGCGGCGGCACCAGCCGGCCGTTGGACCCGCCGAGCCAGACCAGGAACTCCCAACCGAGCGCGAGTGCGAGCGGCAGCAACACACCCAGCATCGGCCGTGCATAGCGGGCGAGCCGAGACGGCGCGGCGGCGCTTTCGGCTGGTTCCGATGTCTGTTGCAAGACTGGTGCGTCGGAGATCATGGCCGTTAGGAAGCGCGTCTTCCGCGAGATTGCAACACGACTCTTGCAGCGCCCTCCGCTGCTTTTCCCTTCTCCTCTTGTGGGAGAAGGTGGCGCGAAGCGCCGGGGGTTCTCTCCGCGCGCAATACTGACCGTGAGGAAAGATACCCCTCACCCGCCTCGCTTCGCGAGGCACCCTCCCCCACAAGGGGAGAGGGAAAGAGCACCTCAATTCGTCGGCAACGGCACCTGATCGTCGATCAACGCATCCAGCGTCGCCTTCACGTCGACCTTGGCATCGACGACGCCGGCCTGCTGCAGGGCGAGGCCGGCGGCGAGGATCGACTCGCGCTGGGGGGCACCGATGCGGCTATGGGTGAGCTCGGTCCGCTCCTTGAGCTGCTTGTCGACGACGGCCTCGGGAAGCTTGGTCACGGCGATGAAGGTCTTCTTCAGCTCGTCGTAATTGGCCAGCGAATACTTTCGCGCCTCCTCGTAGACCGCAAGCACGCGGCGGGCGGCGTCCGGATGATCCTTCAAGAACTGCTCGCGCACATTGAGGATGCCCCAGGTGTTGGCGTCCGCCTTGCGATAGAACAGCTTTGCGCCTTCCTCGACCTCGGCCTGCGCCATCATCGGATCGAGGCCGGCCCAGGCATCGACGTCGCCGCGGATCAGCGCGGTCTTGCCGTCGGCGTGCTGCAGCAGCACCGGCGTGATGTCCTTTTCGGTGAGGCCGGCGCTGAGCAGCGCGCGGACCAGGAAGATGTGCGGATCGGTGCCGCGCGTCACCGCGACGCGCTTGCCCTTGAGATCGGCAACGCCAGCGATCTTGGAATCCTTGCCCGTCACCAGCGCGGTCCACTCAGGGCGCGAATAGACGTAGATCGACTTGATCGGGTTGCCGTTGATCTTGGCCACCAGCGCCGCCGACCCCGCGGTCGAGCCGAAATCGATCGAGCCGGCATTGAGGAATTCGAGCGCCTTGTTGGAGCCGGCCGACTGCACCCAGGTGATGGTGATCCCGTCCTTGGCGAACTCCTTCTCCAAGAGGCCCTTCTGCTTCAGGACCATCGACACCGGGTTGTAGGTCGCCCAGTCGATGCGGATTTCCTTGAGCGGATCCGCCGCCTTTGCCGCAGGCGCCACCGCGAGCGCAATCGCGCCCGCCAGCAGAATGCGTCGTGTCATCCCAGTCATGCCCAGCCTCCTCCAAAACTTCATTGTTTTTCAATGAGTTAAATCTAGAAATCAACGAGAAAATCCGTCCCTTGAAAGCCCGCCGGCCGAGAACAGATTTGCCCGAAGCCTCCGCTTTCCAGCATGGAACGACTATTGCCAGAGAATGGCGGGTGACAGCGCCTGTCACCTCTTATATCCGGTGAGGCATGGACAGCGTCGCGACTGAGCACAAGGCCGAGGTGGACGAGCGTTTCGACACTGCGCGGATCACCGCCGCCGTCGATGCGCTTGTCGAAAAGCATGGGGGACGCGAAGACGCGTTCCGCACGGCCATGGCGCAATTGCTCAAGGCCGAGCTGATCGCGGCGCGCGCCGCGGCACAGGACATCCTCCTGAAGGACCGCCACGGCCGCCGCTGCGCCGAGCGGCTCTGTCACGTCCAGGACGAGATCATCCGCATCCTGTATTCGGCGGCGACCCGTCATCTCTACCGCTCGCCGATCCCGAGCGGCGCCGAGCGCATGGCGGTGGTCGCGACCGGCGGCTACGGCCGCGGCCTGATGGCGCCCGAATCCGACATCGATCTCTTGTTCATCCTGCCCTACAAGCAGACCGCCTGGGGCGAGCAGGTCGCCGAAGCCATCCTCTACTGCCTGTGGGACATGGGGCTGAAGGTCGGCCACGCCACGCGCTCGGTGGACGAGTCGATCCGGCAGGCACGCGGCGACATGACGATCCGCACCGCCATCCTGGAGACTCGCTTCCTGACCGGCGACAAGCCGCTCTACGACGAGCTGGTCGCGCGCTTCGACAAGGAGGTGGTGCAGGGCACCGCGTCGGAATTCGTCACCGCAAAGCTCGCCGAGCGCGAGGAGCGCCATCGGCGCGGCGGCCAGTCGCGCTATCTGGTCGAGCCCAACGTCAAGGACGGCAAGGGCGCCTTGCGCGACCTGCACACGCTGTTCTGGATCGCCAAATACGTCTACCGCGTGCGCGACACCGACGAATTGGTCGAGCGCGGCGTGTTCGACGCGCAGGAGTATCGCAGCTTCCGCCGCTGCGCCGACTTCCTGTGGTCGGTGCGCTGCAATCTGCATTTCTACTCTGGCCGCGCCGAAGAGCGCCTCTCCTTCGACCTCCAGCGCGAGATCGCGATACGGCTCGGCTACACCTCGCATCCCGGCATGCAGGACGTCGAGCGCTTCATGAAGCACTACTTCCTTGTCGCCAAGGAGGTCGGCAACCTCACCGCCATCCTCTGCGCCAAGCTCGAGGACCAGCAGGCCAAGCCCGCGCCGGTGTTGAGCCGGATGATGGCGCGGCTGCGGCCGACCGCGGCGAAACGGCGCGTCCCCGACAGCGACGACTTCATCGTCGACAACAACCGCATCAACGTTGCAGCCCCGGATGTCTTCAAGCACGATCCGGTCAATCTGATCCGGATCTTCCGGCTCGCGCAGAAGAACAACCTCGCCTTCCATCCGGACGCGATGCGCGACGTCACGCGCTCGCTCGGCCTGATCAATGCGCAAATGCGCGAAAATCCCGAGGCCAACCGGCTGTTCATGGAGATCCTGACCTCCGACAACGCCGAGATCGTGCTGCGGCGGATGAACGAGACCGGCGTGCTCGGCCACTTCATCCGCGCCTTCGGCAAGATCGTCTCGATGATGCAGTTCAACATGTATCATCACTACACCGTCGACGAGCATCTGATCCGCTGCATCGGCTTCCTCCAGGACATCGAGCGCGGCGGCGTCGAGGAGTTCACGCTCGCCAGCGACCTCATGCGCAAGACGCGGCCCGAGCACCGCGCGGTGATCTATATCGCCACGTTGCTGCATGACGTCGCCAAGGGCCGGCCGGAGGACCACTCGATCGCCGGCGCCAAGGTCGCGCGCCGGCTCTGCCCGCGGCTCGGCTTCAGCCCGGCCGACACCGAGCTCATCGCCTGGCTGATCGAGGAGCATCTGACGATGTCCACGGTCGCGCAGTCGCGCGACCTCTCGGATCGCAAGACCATCGAGAATTTCGCAGCAGTGGTGCAGTCGGTCGAGCAGATGAAGCTCCTGACGATCCTGACCACCGCGGACATTCGCGGCGTCGGTCCGGGCGTGTGGAACGGCTGGAAGGCGCAGCTGCTGCGCTCACTGTATTATGAGACCGAGCCGGTGCTCACAGGCGGCTTCTCGGAGGTCGACCGGGGCAAACGTCTTGCGTCCGCCCACGCAGAATTCCGCATGGCCTTCGCAGAATGGCCGGCGGAGGAGCTCGACGCCTATATCGGCCGGCACTATCCGGCCTATTGGCTCAAGGTCGAGCTGCCGCGAAAAATCCGCCACGCGCGCTTCGTCCGCTCCAGCGAGCAGGCCGGCCACAAGCTTGCGATCAATGTCGGCTTCGACGAGGTGCGCGGCGTCACCGAGCTCACGATCTTCGCGGCCGACCATCCCTGGCTGCTGTCGATCATCGCGGGCGCCTGCGCCTCGGCCGGCGCCAACATCGTCGACGCCCAGATCTACACCACGACCGACGGCCGCGCGCTCGACACGATCTCGATCTCCCGGGAATACGACCGCGACGAGGACGAGGGACGGCGCGCCACCCGCATCGGCGAGATGATCGAGGACGTGCTGGAAGGCAAGCTGCGTCTGCCCGAGGTGGTGGCCCGCCGCACCGTGCGCAGCAAGGCAAAACCCTTCGTGATCGAACCGGAAGTGACCATCAACAACCAATGGTCCGACCGCTACACCGTGATCGAGGTCTCGGGCCTCGACCGGCCCGGCCTGCTCTACGAGCTGACCACCGCGATCTCCAAGCTCAACCTCAACATTGCGTCAGCCCACGTCGCGACCTTCGGCGAGCGCGCGCGCGACGTGTTCTACGTCACCGACCTCCTCGGCGCCCAGATCAGCGCACCGACACGCCAGGCCGCGATCAAGAGCGCGCTGACCCATGTGATGGCCGGCGACAAGGCGGTTGCGGCACCGGCGGCGTGAGCTTCCTCATGTCCGGACTGGCCGCGGTGCGGCGCCCGGATTGAGAAGGGAAGAGGCCGGCAGGCCACGCCCTTCCCCTCTGCTGATCATCGCGCCGACCTTTGTTCGGAAAGTCGTAGCGCGTTCACCAGCGCAGACAACGCAGCCGGTTGATGCTGACGACTGGGATAGTACATGAAGAAGCCGGGAATTGGCGGCGTCCAGTCCTCCAGCACCCTGACAAGGCGGCGCTGCGCAACATACCCGGCGACCTGCTCCTCATAGGCGAGTCCGACACCAACCCCGGCGAGCGCTGCCTGGATCACCAGGTGGGTATCGTCAATGATCAGCGGGCCGTTCACGTTGATCGTGACCGACTTTCGACCCTGCTCGAACTCCCACCGATATGGACCGCTCGCAAGACGCAAGGTAATGCACCGATGATCGTTAAGGTCCTTTGGATTTTCGGGAATGCGTCGTGAAGCGAAATATCGCGGCGAACCTACGACCGCCAGCCGCAGGTCGGGCGTGAGACGAACCGCGATCATGTCCTTTTGGATGTACTCGCCAAGCTGAATACCGGCATCGAACTCGCCCGCCACAAGATCCACGGGACCAGTGACGGTGACAATGTCCAGAACGATGTCAGGGTAGACCTCAGCGAAAGCTCTCAGCCGCGGCAATAAGACCATCACGGCGGCTGATCGTGACATCACGATTCGAAGGCGGCCTTGGGGCCGACGCCGAACGCTTCGGGCCTTGTCGAGGGCCTGACGAATTTGCTCGAGGGCCGGAGACAAGTCTTCCAAAAGGGCTGCCCCGGCGGCGGTCGGCGCAACGCTCTTAGTTGTTCGGGCGAGCAGCTTCAACTCTAGCCGCTGCTCGAGTCTCCGGATTGTATGGCTCAAGGCAGATTGGGATACACCGAGCTTTATCGCAGCGCGTGTAAAGCTTCGTTCGTTGGCTACGACCGCAAAGGCGGCGAGTTCGTTCATTTCGTTGGTCATCGTTCATGAATATTGCTCACGAGCCTATGCCAAGCAAGGTGTCTAGTTTCATGAGCCACTTTGCCGTAGGTCTTTGCGGGCAACGAGACGACTTGCAGCAGCTTTCCTGAACGCGGGGCAGGTCGAGGCTCAGCACAGCCGACCGAGCCGCATGAATGAGTCCGGCACAACAACTTGAGGAAGACCATGGACACGGATGTTTCTGCCTTGCGCTCCCTGGCGCAGACCTATTTCGATGCTGCCTATGAAATGGATGCTGAGAAGTTTGCGTCCATATTCCACCCATCGAGTTCCGTGACGAAGGTCGCCGAGGACGGCAATGTCGGCGTGACGCCGATTGCGGCCTGGCTGGCAGTGGTCCGCAACATCAAGGCTCCGAAGCAACAGGGCTGCGAGCGCGATGATCAGATCGTGTCGATAGATGTCGAGAGAGAGCTCGCGCTCTTGAAGGTGAAACTGCAAATTCCGCCGCGTTCCTTCACGGACCTGTTGTCGTGCTTAAAGGTGAATGGAACATGGAAGATCGTGCAGAAGGTGATGACGTCGGAAATCTGACGAGTTCGGCATAAGGGGAGAACATCCAAGAGATCGCCCGACGATCGCTCGTTCTCAGAGGGACTCCCGAATCTTCACCCCCTCGTGCCGCAGCAGCCAGCGTTTGCGTTCGAGCCCGCCGCCATACTTCACCAGCGAACCATCCGCGCCGATCAGCCGATGACATGGCAGCACCACGCTGATCGGATTGGAGCCGTTGGCATGGCCGACGGCGCGAATGGCTTTGGGCAGGTCGATCTTTGCAGCGAGTGCGCCATAGCTCATCGTGGTGCCCGCAGGGATTTGCGCGAGCGCGGTCCAGACCTTCTGCTGGAACGGGGTGCCGGCGATGCGCCATGCGATGCCCGAGAGCTGGCCGAGATCGCCGTCGAAATAGCCTGACAGCGCCGTCCGCATGGAAACGGGCGCAGGCCGGTCACGCAGCTCCACCACGCCGTAGTGCAAGCGCAGGAGCTCTCGCATCCGGTGCTCGTAATCATCCCAATCCAGCGCGCGCAGCGCGCCTTCCGCGTCGGTAACGAGCAGCGCGGTGCCGATCGGCGTCGTCAGGCGATCGAGGCCGAAGCTGACTGAGGATTTGGTTGACCGACTGGCCATTGCGGCACCATTGCAACGAAACACGCCCATCGCACTTGCCATGCCGGCCGTGGTAACGTCCACCCGAAAGCTGACGCTTTGGGGGAGCTCACCTTGATTCTGATCGCCAATGTCCTGGTGGCGCTGGTCGCCGCGCTGCACGTCTTCTTCCTGATCCTGGAGATGTTTCTCTGGGACAAGCCACAGGGCCTGAAGGTGTTTCGCAACACGCCTGAGAAGGCCGAGATCACGAAGGTGCTGGCCGCCAATCAAGGTCTCTATAACGGCTTCCTCGCGGCCGGACTGATCTGGGGTCTCGTCCACGACAACCCGGCCTTCGCGTTCCAGATCAAGGCGTTCTTCCTGCTTTGCGTGATCGTGGCCGGCGCCTATGGCGCCGCGACCGTCAGCAGCCGCATCCTGATGGTGCAGGCGCTGCCGGCGGCGATCGCGCTGGCGGCGTTGTTCCTGGCTTAGCTTCTGGCCTGAGACGCTACGGCGCAGCGCCGCGATCCTTGCGCGGCGGCGAACCTTCCTCCACAATCTTCGGCAGCGATGGCGACCGTTGCAATCAGCGGAAAAAGACCATCGGCGGAAAATTCCGTCTGGAGGAACATCCACATGAACAATCGCAGAGCCTTTCTAGCTGCCACGGCGGCGCTCGCCGTCGCGTTCTCCGCGAACCAGGCCTTTGTAAGCCAGGCCTTCGCGCAGAAGAAATACGACACCGGGGCGAGCGACACCGAGATCAAGATCGGTCAGACCGTGCCGTTCTCCGGCCCCTATTCCGTCTACGCCAATATCGGCAAGACCCAGGCCGCCTATTTCAAGATGATCAACGATCAGGGCGGCATCAACGGCCGCAAGATCAATCTGATCCAGTATGACGACGCTTATTCGCCACCGAAAACGGTCGAGCAGGTGCGCAAGCTCGTCGAGGGCGACGAGGTGCTGTTCACCTTCCAGCTGATCGGCACCGCAGCCAATGCCGCCGTGCAAAAATATCTGAACGGCAAGAAGGTCCCGCAGTTGCTGGCCTCGACCGGCGCGGCGCGCTTCAACGATCCGCAGAACTATCCCTGGACCATCGCCTACAATCCCAATTACGTGTCCGAGGGACGGATCTACGCCAAGTACATTCTCAAGGAGCATCCGAACGCCAAGATCGGCGTGCTCTACCAGAACGACGACATGGGCCGCGACTATCTCGCGGGCCTCAAGAGCGGCCTCGGCGACAAGGCCAACATGATCGTCGGCGAAGTCTCCTACGAGGTCACCGACCCGACCGTCGACTCCCAGGTGGTCAAGCTGAAGTCGATGGGTGTCGACGTGTTCTTCGATGCCTCGACGCCGAAATTCGCGGCGCAGGCGATCAAGAAGCTGGCCGACCTCGGCTGGACGCCGGTGCACATCCTCGACATCAATGCGAGCCCGATCTCGGCGACGCTGAAGCCGGCCGGCCTCGACATCTCCAAGGGCATCATCTCGACCCAATACGGCAAGGAGCCGAGCGATCCGCAGTGGAAGGACGATCCCGGCGTGAAGGCCTTCTTCGCCTTCATGGACAAGTACTTCCCGGAAGGCGACAAGCTCAACACCGTCAACACCTATGCCTATTCGGTGGCGGAGTTGCTGGTGCAGGTCCTGAAGCAATGCGGCGACGACCTGACGCGTGAGAACATCATGAAGCAGGTCGCCAACATCAAGAACTTCACGCCGAGCTTCGCGCTCCCCGGCATCAAGATCAACACCGGGCCGAACGACTTCCGCGTCAACAAGCAGATGCAGATGATGAAGTTCAACGGCGAACGCTGGGAGCTGTTCGGACCGATCATCGAGGACACGGGACCGTCGGGCTAGCGAGACCCGGATACCTCGCCTCTGCCCGGACAGAGCACGTAAAGGACGCTCGCCCTCCCCGGGGTGCGGGCGTCCTGCTTCCCACGGCCGGCCGCGTCGTCAACCATACCTGAAGGTCCCAGCGTCGGTTCGACTAAAGTCACTTTCGTGACCAGCATGTAATCTTGCGTCGCAGCAGAGCCTCCGCCACACTCCCGCCCAGCGATGACGTCCGCCGCCGACGGGGCGATGGAAAGATCGTCCGCGATAACAAACCGAGGAAATTGCGAATGAGGAACGGATTTTTGCATCTGGTCACTGGCACGGCGCTCGCTTTGGCGCTGTCGGTCTCGGCGGCCAATGCCCAGAAGAAATATGACCCCGGCGCGTCGGACACCGAAATCAAGATCGGTCAGACCAACCCGTTCAGCGGTCCCGCCTCTGCTTATGCCACGATCGGCAAGACCCAGGCCGCTTACTTCAAGATGATCAACGATCAGGGCGGCATCAACGGCCGCAAGATCAACCTGATCCAGTATGACGACGCCTATTCGCCGCCCAAGGCCGTGGAGCAGGTGCGCAAGCTGGTCGAGAGCGACGAGGTGCTGCTGACATTCCAGCTTCTCGGCACCCCCTCGAACGCTGCCGTGCAGAAATATCTCAACGCCAAGAAGGTGCCGCAACTCTTCGCGGCCACTGGCGCATCGAAGTTCACCGACCCCAAGAACTTCCCCTGGACGATGGGCTTCAATCCCAACTACTTCGTCGAAGGCCGCATCTACGGCCAGTACATCATCAAGAATCATCCGAACGCCAAGGTCGGCGTCCTCTACCAGAACGACGATCTCGGAAAAGACTATCTGAACGGCATCAAGGCCGGGCTTGGAGACAAGGCCTCCAGCATGATCGTCGCGGAAGCTTCGTACGAAGTGTCCGATCCCACCGTCGATTCACAGATCCTCAAGATCAAGTCGGCAGGCGCCGATTTGTTCTTCAGCGCCACGACGCCTAAACAGGCCGCGCAGGCGATCAAGAAGATCGCCGAGCTCGACTGGCACCCCGTGCATATTCTCGACATCAACGCCACTTCGGTCGGCGCCGTGATGAAGCCCGCTGGACTTGAAGCATCCAAGGGCGTGATCAGCGTCAACTATGGCAAGGATCCGCTCGATCCGAGCTGGAAGGATGATCCGGGCATGAAGAAATATTTCGAGTTCATGGCCAAGTACTATCCGGACGGCGACAAGGATTCGAGCTTCAACAGCTACGGCTACTCGACCTCGCAGTTGATGGCTTACGTGCTCCAGAAATGCGGCGACGACCTGACCCGCGAGAACGTCATGAAGGTCGCCACCAGCCTGAAGGACGTTGAACTCGACCTGTCGCTGCCCGGCATCAAGGCCAATACGTCGCCGACCGACTACCGCGTCAACAAGCAGCTTCAGATGATGAAGTTCAACGGCGAGCGCTGGGAGCTGTTCGGCCCGATCCTGGAGGATGCGGGTCCGGCCGGTTAGTTCTCAAGAACGCTGCCTCAACGACGTCATGCCCGGGCTTGTCCCGGGCATCCACGTTCTTGGAGGCGCGAAAGGAAGTCGTGGATGGCCGGGTCAAGCCCGGCCATGACGACCGCGAGAGATCGGTCCAACGGCACTCACACCGGTATCTCGCCAAAATTCTTCCCCACCGGCAGCACCGCGTGCCGGATGAGGCGGGAATCCTCCACCGCGGCCTGCCTGTGCTTCACCGCCTCGCGATAAACGGGGTCGCGGATCATCTCGACGAAGGCGGCGACGCTCGGATACTCTGCGATGAAGCAATGGTCCCAGCGTTCGTCCTGCGGGCCGATCAGCATCAGCTCGAACCTGCCCTGCCAGACGATGCGGCCGCCGAGGCGTTCGAACACCGGGCCGCTCTCGCGGCCATAGGCCGCGTAGGCTTCCGCGCCGCTCGCCTTGCGTCCGTCCGGATAGGCCGCCTCTTTCCGCAACCGCACCAGGTTGAGCATATGGATCGGGCCGGGACGGTCGTTCTCCCGGAACTGCGCAAAAATCTCCTTGCTCGGATCGATATGGCCCATGAGCGCTCCTTCTTCTTGATGCCGACGATTGTAGCTTTGGCGCCAAGGATGCGGAACAGCGGGGTGCGAATGCCCCACCTCCTAATCACGCGTTAACGCCGGGGTAACCGGGCCTTAAACAGCGACCGCTAGCGTGCGACGGGGCGGGCTGACCGGGCGTTTTGCGTATGGCGTGGGGAAAGAAAAAGGGTGGGCGGAAGGAGCCGCTGTTCGGCTTGCCCGCGGCGCTCTCCGATCTGCGCCTGACCGCGGCGGATCGCGTTCCCGGTGGCGGCGACGACAAGCCGAAGAAATCAGCGAAATCATCCGCCAAGCGCAAGGCTGACGAGCCCGGCGGCGAGCCGCCGCGCGAACGCAAGGCGCCGGCCGGCCGGAGCGGCGCCAAGCGGCGCGCGAAGTCGCGGGGCGGGTTCGGCCTCGGCCGTCTGGTCTATTGGGGCGCGGTGCTGAGCCTGTGGGGCGGCATCGCGGTGATCGGCGTCGTGATCTATGTCGGCGCCCATCTGCCGCCTATCCAGTCGCTGGAGATTCCAAAACGCCCGCCGACGATCCAGATCGTCGGCATCGACGGCAGCATGCTGGCGCAGCGCGGCGAGATGGCCGGCGCCAATGTCGCGCTGAAGGACCTGCCGCCCTATTTGCCGAAGGCGTTCATCGCCATCGAGGATCGCCGCTTCTATTCGCATTTCGGCATCGATCCCGTCGGCATCCTGCGCGCCCTCGTCACCAACGTTCTGCACCGCGGCGTCTCGCAAGGCGGCTCGACGCTGACGCAGCAGCTCGCGAAAAACCTGTTCCTGACCCAGGAGCGCACCATGCAGCGCAAGCTGCAGGAGGCGGAGCTCGCGATCTGGCTGGAGCGCAAGCACTCCAAGGACGAGATCCTGGAGCTCTATCTCAATCGCGTCTATTTCGGCTCCGGTGCCTACGGCGTCGAAGCCGCCGCGCAGAAATATTTCGGCAAGTCGGCGAAGAACGTCACCGTGGCCGAGGCGGCGATGCTGGCCGGTCTCGTCAAATCGCCCTCGCGCCTCGCCCCGAACCGCAATCCCGAAGGCGCCGAAGCGCGTGCGCAAATCGTGCTCGCGGCGATGGCGGATGCAAAATTCATCACCGACGCGCAGGCCAAGGCCTCGATCGGCCATCCCTCCTACAATGTGAAGCCGGCCGGCGCCGGCACCGTCAATTACGTCGCCGACTGGATCGGCGAGGTCCTGGACGATCTGGTCGGCCAGATCGACGAGAGCATCAAGGTCGAGACCACGATCGATCCCAAGCTGCAGAGCGTGGCGGAAGCCGCCATCATCGACGAGCTCGCGGCCAAGAGCGTGAAGTTCAATGTCAGCCAGGGCGCGCTGGTGGCGATGACGCCCGACGGCGCCGTGCGCGCGATGGTCGGCGGGCGGAACTATTCCGAGAGCCAGTACAACCGCGCGGTCACCGCCAAACGGCAGCCGGGCTCGTCTTTCAAGCCGTTCGTGTACCTCACGGCGCTCGAACAGGGCCTGACGCCCGACACGATGCGCCAGGACGCGCCGATCGAGGTCAAGGGCTGGAGGCCGGAGAACTACACCCATGAATATTTCGGCGCGGTGACGCTGACCCAGGCGCTGGCGATGTCGCTCAACACCGTCGCCATCCGTCTCGGCCTCGAAGTCGGACCGAAGAACGTGGTGCGCACCGCGCACCGGCTCGGCATCTCCTCAAAGCTCGAGCCCAATGCCTCGATCGCGCTCGGCACGTCGGAAGTCTCGGTCGTCGAGCTGGTCGGCGCCTACGCGCCCTTCGCCAATGGCGGCTTCGCAGTGGCGCCGCATGTCGTGACGCGGATCAGGACGCTCAGCGGCAAGCTGCTCTATATGCGTCAGCCTGAAGAGCGCAACCCGGTGATCGACCCCCGCTATGTCGGCATGATGAACGCGATGATGCGGGAGACGCTGATATCGGGCACGGCCAAGAAGGCGGAGATCCCGGGATGGCCCGCGGCCGGCAAGACCGGCACCAGCCAGGATTATCGCGACGCCTGGTTCATCGGCTACACCGCAAACCTCGTCACCGGCGTCTGGCTCGGCAACGACGACAACTCGCCGACCAAGAAGGCCACCGGCGGCGGCCTGCCGGTGGAAGTCTGGTCGCGCTTCATGAAGACGGCGCACGAGGGTGTGGCGGTGGCAAACTTGCCGAGCGCACCAGGCGGCTGGGGCCTGTCGAACCTTGCGCAGGCGGCTTCGCAAGTGTCACCCCCGACAGCGATTGCGCCCGCACCGGCGCCGGCCAACAATGGCGGCTATCGCCCGCCGCCGACGCGCGCCAATGCACGGCCGGAGGCCGCGGCGGGACTCGATGGCTGGCTGATGGACCGGTTGTTCGGCGGAAACCGATAGGCGCGGCCTGAGGGCTTTGGCGACCTCAACACAAAAACCGCGAAAACAACCCCATGCACAGTAGCCGGCGCTAACGAAATCAACGGCTTGCGGGGGGAGGCACTGACGTTCGAAGCGCGGGCTTGGACGTCAGCTGCAACCCTTCGGGATTGACGTTCTACACCCGGCGGATCGCGCCCCCATCAACCGGGATCGCAGCGCCATTGATGTAGCGGGCGAGTGGAGAGGCGAGAAACGCGACGAGGTGCCCGATATCCTCAGGCTCCCCGAAATAGCCGGCAGGGATATTCTGCTTGATGAAGTCCGCCTTCGATTGCTCCGTTGGATGCAATTTCTGAATTTGAGCGGTGTTGATGCGGCCCGGTGCGATCGTGTTGACGGTGACACCATAGGGGCCGAGTTCGGACGATAGCGTTCGGGACCAGCTGACGAGAGCGGCCTTGGCCGGCGCCGCTCCATTGAGCTTAGGCGCAATAAGCGCACCCGAGATGTTGACGATCCGCCCCCAGTTTCGAGCCTTCATTCCCGGCGAGATGAGGTCGGTCAAGCGACGTGCCGCAAGGAAGTTGAGCGTCATCGCCTCGTCCCAGAAGGCATCGTCGGCCTCGCCCGTCACGGGTCTCGCCCCACCGGCGTTGTTGACGAGGATATCGACGTGCCCGCCGAGCGCGGCCGACGCTTCGGCTGCAATTTGCGCCGGGCCGCCTTGCGCACACACGTCCCCCACGACGATCACGGGACGACCGCCAGCGCGCGAGGCGAGGGCTCCGGCTACCTTCTCCAGCGCGGCCGCCGTCCGCGCACTGATTGCGACCCGCACCCCCGCGTCTGCCAGTGAGCCGGCGATGCCGCTGCCAATTCCGCCACTGGCCGCCGTTATGAGGGCGGTCTTGCCTTCCAGTCCGAGGTTCATCGGTTGATCTCCTCACAAATCAGGGGGATGCCCGTGGATTGATGATCAATGAAGAGGCTGTCGACTTGCGCGAAAGGGCTGGTCGGACACCGAGGCCGCTGAGAACAAAGTCCCATCAATCCATCGGCGCGCGCGGCTGCAAGCCCTCGCGCAAAAGGCGGGCGATGACAGCGTCAGATGAGGCAAAAGCGAGCCCTAATCCTCGACGCCGTAGCGGTGCAGGTCGTTGCCGTAGGTATCGAGCCACTTCTTGGCACGCTCCATCGAGGGGCAGACTTTGCCGCAGACGCGCCAGAACCGCGCCGAGTGGTTCATCTCGACGAGATGGGCAACCTCGTGGGCGGCGAGATAGTCCAGCACGAAGGGCGGCGCGAGGATCAGGCGCCAGGAGAACGACAGCGAGCCCGCGGAGGTGCACGAACCCCAGCGGCTGGACTGATCGCGGATCGACAGGCGCTTGACCCTGACACCGAGCTCGGCGGCGTAGGCCTCCGCCGACCGCTGCAGATCGCGGCGCGCCTCGCGCTTGAGGAAGTCGCTGACGCGGCGATCGACATGTTCGAGCCCGCCGGCGACGCAGAGAATCTTCTCGCCGCTATCGCGAGTCTCGGTCCACACCGTGCCGCGCGTGCCGGCGCGATGAACGATGCGATGCGGCGTGCCGCGAAGCGGTATCACCGTGCCCGGCTGGAACGGCGCGGCCTTCGGCAAGCGACCGAGACGCGCGGCGATCCACGCACCATGACGCTGCGCGAAGTCTTTGGCTTCGGCCAGCGTGCCGCGCGGCGGCATCGTGAGGATGGCTTCACGATCGCTCGGATGAATCCTGAGCGTGTAACGGCGCGCGCGGCGGTGCCGGCGCAATCGGATGGCAAAAAATTGCGATCCGTGGGTGATCAGGACGGTCTTTGGTTCGTGGGGCCGACGATAAAGGAGTGCGCGGGTGGCCATGTCTGTCAGTCCGGGGGGCAGGAGGGCGCCCGGATTCTGCCATAACCGCCGCCATGGGAAGCGCTCGGCGCAAAAACAAATCATTTGCCCAATATACAGCGGTCAGGCTTCCGGGAGACCCTACAGACTGGGGTTGGAACCGGCTTTTTTCGCCCTCGCTGGATGCATGCGGCACCCCCAAGAGGTGAGTGCTGACTCACTCCTATAAAGCTACCTAAATACCGCGAATCTGGTGGGTATTCACCCCCTCCGGAACGTCCGGCCGGGACCGGATTTTCGACGGGAAAGCCGAAAAAGCAGGTTATTCGGCCGCGCGCGCCTGCAACGAGCTCGGATTCGCCGCCGAAACCATGAAGTCGTGAATTCGCGGCACGATTTCCGACCTGAAGCGCGAGCCGTTGAACACGCCGTAATGCCCGACACCCTTCTGGACGTAATGAATGCGGCGATGATCCGGGATCGAGCTGCACAATGTGTGCGTTGCTTCGGTCTGGCCGAGACCGGAGATGTCGTCGTTCTCGCCTTCGACCGTCATCAACGCCACGCGCGTGACCTTGGAGGGATCGACGCGTGTTCCGCGATGGGTCATCTCGCCCTTCGGCAGCGAGTGCTTCACGAACACGGTGTCGACCGTCTGCAGGTAATACTCTGCCGAGAGATCCATCACCGCGAGATATTCGTCATAGAACTCGCGATGCTTGTCGACGAGGTCGCCGTCGCCCTTCACCAGATGGGCAAAGAGCTGCTTGTGGGCGTCCATATGTCGGTCGAGATTCATGCTGATGAAGCCGTTGAGCTGCAGGAATCCCGGATAGACGTCGCGCATCATGCCCGGATGCGGGAACGGCACCTTGGTGATGACGTGGTTGCGGAACCAGTCGATGCCGCGCTCCTGGGCGAGGTTGTTCACCGCGGTCGGATTGCGGCGAGTGTCGATCGGCCCGCCCATCAGCGTCATCGAGGTCGGCACAAAGGGATCTCGCCGCGCTTCCATGATCGAGACGGCGGCGACGACGGGCACGGAGGGCTGGCACACGGCCAGCACATGCGTGTTGCCGCCGAGGACATGCAGCATCTCGATGACGTAATCGATGTAGTCGTCGAGATCGAAGCGGCCGTCGCTGAGCGGCACCATGCGGGCATCGGCCCAGTCGGTGATGTAGACCTCATGCGCGGGCAGGAAGGCTTCGACAGTGCCACGCAGCAGCGTCGCATAATGGCCGGACATCGGCGCGACGATCAGCACGCGCGGCTGCGGGCTACGCAAAGGCCGCGCGAATTTGCGATCGAAATAGAGCAGCCGGCAGAACGGCTTTTCCCAGACCGAGCGGACCTCGACGGGAACGCGGATGCCGTTGACCTCGGTGTCGTTGAGACCCCATTCCGGCTTGCCGTAACGGCGCGTGGTGCGCTCGAACAATTCGCAGGCTGCGGCGACCGACTTGCCGATCTCGGTGCGCGCCCAGGGATTGAGCGGATTTTGAAACAGCAACTTGGTGGCGTCAGTGACCGCACGTGCCGGATTGAGAGAGGCGTGCGCCATCTCGTACATCCAGTACATCGGCGTCGTCAGGACCGGACTGCCTTCGGCCGCCAGGGGCGGCGCGCCGCCAAACTCACCAATAGGCATCGCTATATTCCTCTTCGCATCGCAGCATACTGCCGAATGCGTAATATTGCGTCAATGCATGGTTCCGTACATCTACGTGGCCGAAACGGCTCAACCGGCCTGAATCCACGAGAAAGTGACGCTATTCGCCGCCCGCCAGCAGCGAGCCGTGCTTCCTGGCGCTGCGTAAAAGGGCAAGGAATGCCCCAAAAGATGCAACCAGAAGCACCACATTGATGGCCAGTGCATCCAGCATCAGGTCGGTGCGGAAGGTGTTCTCGATCAGGAGCGCGCGCATTCCTTCGAACACGTAGGTCGGCGGCAGCGTCCAGGCGACATATTGCAGCCAAACCGGCAGCACGCTGACGGGATAGTAGATGCAGGCGAGCGGCAAGATCACGAACATCAAGGTCCAGACGATGCTCTCCGCGCCAAGGCCGTTTCGTAGCACCAGGCCCGAGACGAAGATGCCGACCGACCAGCTCGTGAAGATCAGATTGCAGAAGAAGGCAATCAACGGCAGGCCGAGCGCGTAGACGTTGAAGTGAAACAGGAACAGCGCCAGCAGCGTCATCGGGATGATTCCGATCGCGAGGCGGATCAGGCTCATGACCATCAGCGAGAGCAGAAACTCGATCGGCTTGAGCGGACTCATCATGAGGTTGCCGAGATTGCGCGCCCACATCTCCTCGAGGAACGAGATGGAGAAGCCGAGCTGGCCGCGAAACAGGATGTCCCAGAGGATGACGGCGCCGATCAGCGTGCCGCCGGCACGCGCGAAAAAGCTGGCATTCTCCGCGATGTAATATTGGATGAAGCCCCAGGTGATGACCTGCAGCGCCGGCCAGTACAACAGCTCAAGCAGCCGCGGCCAGGACGACAGCAAGAGATACCAATAGCGCAGGATCATCGCGCCGATGCGATGGGCGGAGATGCCGTGATGGTGGGAGATGTCGGTCATGAGGACACCCCGTAGCCCGGATGGAGCGCAGCGCAATCCGGGAATCTTGCCACAAGCGACAGGCGTCCCGGATTACGCTGCGCTCCATCCGGGCTACGGCTGCGTCTGCTCATCGCACCGCCTCCTTCCGGCCGCGCGCGACGTCGAGAAACACCTCCTCCAGCGTGGTGCGGTTGTAGCGCGCCATGATCGCCTCGGGCGTGTCGTCGTCCTCGATGCGGCCGCGCTTCATGATGATGACGCGGTCGCAGAGCCGCTCGACCTCGAGCATGTTGTGCGAAGCCAAGAGAATGGTGGCGTTGTTCGCCTTGCGATAGCGCTCCAGATGCGCCCGCACCCAGTCGGCCGTATCGGGGTCGAGCGAAGCGGTCGGCTCGTCCAGCAGCAGGAGCTCGGGCTGGTTGATCAGCGCCTTGGCCAGCGCGACGCGGGTTTTCTGCCCGGCGGAGAGCTTGCCGTTGGCGCGATCGATGAAGTCGGTGAGATCGAGATCGTCCGCGAGCTCCGCGATGCGGCCCGCGAGGTTCTTCACCGCATAGAGCTTGCCGAAGATGGTGAGGTTCTGCCGTACCGTGAGCCGCATCGGCATGTCGACATAGGGGCTCTCGAAGTTCATCCGCCCCAGCACGGCAGCGCTCTCCTCGGGCATCCGATGCCCGAGCACCTGCACGCGGCCGGAGGTCGGCAGCACCAGCCCCATGATCATCGCGATGGTCGTGGTCTTGCCGGCGCCGTTGCCGCCCAGAAGGCCGGTGATGCTGCCGCGCGGCAGGACAAAGGAGATGTCGTCGACCGCGCGGGTCTGCTTATAGACCTTGACGAGATGCTCGACCGCGATCGCCGCGGACGAGCTGCGCTCCGCGACAGTCGGCCGGCTTGAAGCCTCGTCATTCTCCGTCATGCTGACCGTTCTTCTGCTATTGCGGCAGGGAGCGCAAGGCTTGTAATCCGGTGGTTCCGCGAGCCCAGCGTTTGTGACCTTGGAAGGCGCCGCCACATTGGCCGATATGACCGAAATTGCTGCTTCCGACTTCCGCCCCTCGCAGCGGCATATCCGCCTGGATACGATCCTGCGGCTGCGCTGGCTTGCGGTGCTGGGGCAGCTCGCCGCGATCTTCATCGTGGCGCAGGGGCTGGAGTTCAACGTCGAGATCGTCCCCTGCGTCAGCATCATCGCTCTGTCGGCGGCCCTGAACCTGGCGCTGCAGACCGCGGCCAATCCGATGCAGCGGCTGGAGCCGATCCAGGCGGCCGGCCTGCTCGCGCTGAACATCGTGGAATTGGCCGGCCTGTTGTACTTTACAGGCGGCTTGCAGAACCCGTTCTCGTTCCTGTTCCTCGCGCCGGTGCTGATCTCGGCCACGGCGCTGCCGGCGCGCCTCACCTTCGGCCTCGGCCTGCTCGCGGTCGCCTGCGCCTCGGTGCTGTTCTTCTTCCATCTGCCGCTGCCCTGGGATTCCGACGATCCCTTGGTGCTGCCGCCGATCTACCTCGTCGGCGTCTGGCTCTCGATCGCGCTCGCGATCGGCGTCACCAGCCTCTATTCGTTCCAGGTGACCGAGGAGGCGCGCAAGCTCGCGGACGCGCTGGCCGCGACCGAGCTGGTGCTGACGCGCGAGCAGCATCTGACCCAGCTCGACGGCCTTGCCGCTGCCGCCGCGCACGAGCTCGGCACGCCGCTCGCCACGATCTTCCTGATCTCGCGCGAGCTGGAGAAGACGGTGAAAGACGCCAGTTTTGCCGCCGACCTGAAGACGCTGCGCGAGCAGACCCAGCGCTGCCGCGACATATTGAGCAAGATCACCCAGCTCTCCTCCACCGGTGCGCCGTTCGACCGCATGAAGCTGTCGGAGCTGATCGAGGAGGTGGTGGCCCCGCACCGCGATTTCGGTGTCGAGATCAAGGTGCGGATCGCGGTCGCCGCCGTGGCCGAGCCGGTCGGCTCGCGCAATCCGGCGATCCTCTACGGCGTCGGCAACATCGTCGAGAACGCGGTCGATTTCGCCCGCACCACGGTCGAGGTGAACGCGTGGTGGAACAAGGATACGATCGAGCTCGTGATCTCCGACGACGGCCCCGGCATTCCCCCCGATATCCTGAACCGGATCGGCGAGCCCTATCTGTCGCGGCGGCGAACCGTGGACGAGGGCGGTGGCGAACGACGCGGCCTCGGATTGGGCGTGTTCATCGCGCGGACACTGCTCGAACGCACCGGCGCCAAGGTCTCGTTTACCAACCGGACCTTTCCGGAACACGGTGCCGTGGTCCACATCAGTTGGCCGCGAGAGCGCTTTGAGGCTATCGAGACGCTCGAAGAAACAATAGGATAGCCGCGACCTTGCGTCGCACAACAGGGCCGATCGACTATCGGCGGCCTTGGCACCGCCCGATTGCGAGGCCATATGTAGACGCGTTGGAGAGAGGACAAAACCTTGAACGCCATCGCCGAACTGAACGAACAGACCGACCGCTCGCTGCTCATCGTGGAGGACGACAAGCCGTTCCTGGAGCGGTTGTCGCGCGCCATGGAGACGCGCGGCTTTGCGGTGACGTCATGTGACACCGTGTCGGACGGTCTTGCCCAGATCGGCAAGGCGGCGCCCGCATTCGCCGTGGTCGATTTGCGGCTCGGCGACGGCAACGGCCTCGACGTCGTCTCGGCGCTGAAGAAGAAGCGCCCGGATGCGCGCGCGATCGTGCTGACCGGCTACGGCAACATCGCCACCGCCGTCACCGCGGTGAAGATGGGCGCGATCGATTATCTCTCCAAGCCCGCGGATGCCGACGACGTCGTCGCGGCGCTGCTGTCGACCAGCGCGGAGAAGTCCGAGCTGCCGACCAACCCGATGTCCGCCGACCGCGTGCGCTGGGAGCACATCCAGCGCATCTACGAGATGTGCAACCGCAATGTCTCGGAAACGGCGCGCCGGCTCAACATGCACCGGCGAACCCTGCAGCGCATTCTGGCCAAGCGCGCGCCGCGGTAAGCTTCAACGGCTCGTGCCCCGGACGCAGCGCATTACGAAGTGATGCGCTGCAGAGCCGGGGGCCCATCTCTCAGAATCCATTGCCTTCTGGGTCCCGGCTCTGCGCAGCAACGCTACGCGCTGCAGCGCGTCCGGGACACGAGACCGTCCTACTCCCAAAACTCCGCGTGTCCCTGCGGATCGACCAGGCGGTTGATCCGTAACGCTGCTGCCATTGCAAACCGCACCGTCATCTGCTTGCGCGTGGCGGCCGCGAGCTTGTGCTCGGGCGCTTCGCAATGCAGGTGCGCGCCGTAGGCGTCGGCGACGATCAGGCCGGTCTCTTCCGGAAAGATCTCGCACGGCAGATCCTGCGTGAAGGCGAAGAACAGCCGGTCGCAATGGGCGCGGTATTCGTGCCATTTCTGATCGGCACGCAGATCCTCCACCGACGATTTGATCTCGACGATCCAGATCTCGCCGCGCTCGTTCAGCGCGACCAGATCGGCGCGCCGCCCCGAGGGCAGCGGCAATTCGCTGATGCAGGAGAAGCCGAGCGAACGTAACAGCCGCGAGGTGCCGCGCGCGATCGCAAGCGCCGTCTCGGATTGGCGGCGGTCGGGCGGTGGCACGAGGGAGAGGTTGCGGGCGGGGTTGTCCATGGCGAGGAGGATAGCCGATTCCGTGTGGGGCGGACACTGTCCGATAGGGGCGAGCTGTTACCACACACCCGGTGAGGATGCGGAACCTCCCCTCCCCCAAGCACTTATCACGCAGCCGCCGGTCCTCGGCGGAACCACCGAGGCGGCGCGCGCATGATCGACGATCTCTGGTACAAGAACGGCGTGATCTACTGCCTGTCCGTCGGCTCCTATATGGACGCCAACGGCGACGGCATCGGCGACTTCAAGGGCTTGCTGCGCCGGCTCGATTATCTGCACGGCCTCGGCATCACCACGATCTGGCTGATGCCGTTCCAGACCTCGCCGGGCCGCGACGACGGCTACGACATCGCCGATTATTACAGCGTCGATCCCCGCTACGGCACGCTCGGCGATTTCGTCGAGTTCACCCATGGCTGCAAGCAGCGCGGCATCCGCATCATCATCGACCTCGTCGTCAACCACACCTCGGACCAGCATCAATGGTTCAAGGAGGCGCGGCGCGACAAGAACTCGCCCTATCGCGACTGGTATGTGTGGTCCGACAAGAAGCCCGCCAATGCCAACAAGGGCATGGTGTTTCCCGGCGTGCAGAAATCGACATGGACGCGCGACAAGGAAGCGGGCGCCTATTACTTCCATCGCTTCTACGATTTCCAGCCCGACCTCAACACGTCGAATCCTTACGTGCAGGCGGAAATTCTCAAGATCATGGGCTTCTGGATCCAGCTCGGCGTCTCCGGCTTCCGCATGGACGCCGTGCCCTTCGTGATCGCGACCAAGGGCGCGAAGGTGAAGAAGCCGGTCGAGCAGTACGACATGCTGCGCGCGTTCCGCGAATTCCTGCAATGGCGGCAGGGCGACGCGATCATTCTCGCCGAGGCCAACGTGCTGCCGGAAACCGACATGGAATATTTCGGCCGCGACGCCGACCGCATGCACATGATGTTCAACTTCCACGTCAACCAGCATCTGTTCTACGCGCTGGCCTCGGCGGACTCGCGCGCTCTGGCCAAGGCGCTGAAAGCAACAAAACCGCGGCCGGCCACGGCGCAATGGGGCCTGTTCCTGCGCAATCACGACGAGCTCGATCTCGGACGCCTGACCAAGGCGCAGCGCGATGCGGTGTTCAAATCGTTCGGCCCCGACAAGGACATGCAGCTCTACGACCGCGGCATTCGCCGCCGGCTCGCGCCGATGCTGGGCGGCGACCGCAGGCGGCTCGAGCTCGCCTACAGCCTGATGTGCACGCTGCCGGGAACGCCCGTGATCCGCTATGGCGACGAGATCGCGATGGGCGACGACCTTTCGCTGCCCGAGCGCAATTGCGCGCGCACGCCGATGCAATGGTCGACCGAGCCGCATGGCGGCTTCACCAAGAGCGACAAGCCGGCCTGCCCCGTCATCGACAAGGGACCTTACGGCTATCCGCACGTCAACGTGGCAAAGCAGCGGCGCGATCCGAACTCCATGCTGAACTGGACCGAGCGCATCGTCCGCATGCGAAAGGAAGTGCCGGAGGTCGGCTGGGGCGATTTCGCCATCATCCCGACGCGCGATCCCGCGGTGTTCATCATGCGCTACGACTGGCGCAACAATTCGGTGCTGTTCGTGCATAATCTCGACGAGAAGCCGCGCGAGATCGCGTTCTCGGTGGGGCTATCGGGCGAGGCCGGCGCGCATTTGATCAATCTCCTCGCGGAGGACCACAGCCATGCCGACAAGCGCGGCCAGCACCGCGTCGTACTGGAGCCCTATGGCTATCGCTGGTACCGCGTCGGCGGGCTGGATTATCTGTTGAAGCGGAGTGACATCGACGGGAATACGGTACGTGGGAATAAGCATCCGGGGTGACGTCTCGACATGCCTCGCTGTATCCACCGGGACGACGGCTAGGGTGGAGCGACGATCACTCCCTCATTGCCACGCAGCTCCAGCACGCCTTCGATTCCTTCCCCCTCACGATCCAGGAACGTCGACAGCAAAATCCTGCTGCCGAAGCGGACGGCGCTCGTCGTCGCGGTGACCGGGTCCGCACCGAGATTAAGCGCCACGATCACCGCCCGGCCCTCGGCCTCGCGGCGATAGATCAGGAGATCGCCGTGCGCGGCGACCGGATGATAGTCGCCCGCGATCAGTTGTGGGCAACTCTGCCGCAAGCCGATCAGGCGCTTGTAGAGGTTGAGGATCGAGCGTGGATCGGATTCGAGACTGGCGACATTGTCGCGCACATAGTGCTCGGGCAGCGGCAGCCACGGCCTCACCGCGGAGAAGCCGGCGAATTTCGACGCATCCCACTGCATCGGCGTGCGGCAGCCGTCGCGGCCGACGCCGATGCCGGGCACGTTCTTCTCGAAGGGATCGCGGACATCCTCCGGCGCGACCGCGACCTGGTGCATGCCGATCTCGTCGCCGTAATAGAGCGTCGGCGTGCCGCGCAACGTCAGCAGCAGCATGGCGGCGACGCGGGCCTGCTCCGTGCCGACGCGGCTCGCCACGCGCGGACGATCGTGATTGCCGAGCACCCAGTTCGGCCAGGCGCCGCGCGGCAGCGCCTTCTCGTAATCCTCGACGATCTTCTCGATCGAGCGCGCGCTCCAGAACGTCGAGAGCAGCGCGAAGTTGAACGGCATCTGCGCGCCGGTGAGATCGTTGCCGTAATAGGCCATGAGCCGGTGCAGCGGCAGATAGATCTCGCCGATCAGTACGCGCGCGGAATATGCATCGGTGACGCGGCGCATCTCGGCGATCACGTCGTGCACCTCGGGCTGGTCGGTGGAGTATTGCGTCAGGATGCGCTCGTTCGGCGGCCGGCCCTCGACGTAATGCGGGTTCGGCGGATTGTCGCGGAATTCGGCATCCTTGACGAGGTGCCAGATCACGTCGACGCGGAAGCCGTCCACGCCCTTCTCCAGCCAGAACCGCATCACGTCGTAGATGGCGCTGCGGACGTCCGGATTGCGCCAGTTCAGGTCGGGCTGCTGGGCGAGGAAGGCGTGGTAGTAATATTGGCCCGTGGTCTCGTCGAGCTGCCACGCACTGCCGCCGAACTCGGACAACCAATTGTTCGGCACGCCGCCGTCGCCGGCCGGATCGCGCCAGATGTACCAATCGCGTTTGGGATTGTCGCGCGAGGATCGGCTCTCGACGAACCAGGGATGCTGGTCCGAGGTGTGGTTGGGCACGAGATCGAGGATCAGCTTCAGGCCGTTGTCATGGACGGCCGCGATCAGCGCGTCGAAATCTTCCATCGTGCCGAACAGCGGCTCGATGCCGGTATAGTCGGAAATGTCGTAGCCGAAATCGGCCATGGGCGAGGGGAAGATCGGCGACAGCCAGATCGCGTCGACACCGAGCGATTTCACATAGGGCAGCCGGCGCAAGATGCCGGCGAGATCGCCGACACCGTCACCGTCGGCGTCCTGAAACGAGCGCGGATAGATCTGATAGAAAATGCCGTTGCGCCACCAATTCTTGTCGTTCTGAGCCAAGATCATCCCCCGAATGCGCTTCGCGGACAGCAACGCGGAACCGCGCGAAGGGTTCACACAGGGGTGACGGCCGCCGCTGAGAGGACGTCGCCAGGGACCGCATGGCGCGGATTTCGCCGGGAATCGCCGTAATTTCGCGCCAGTCCGGCCTTTGTTCCGGCTTCAGCCCACCGCGATGCCAGTGGAACCTCGGTTCCGAGGGACGCAAACCACTGGAGGGACCCCATGAGGTCACGCATCACACTGCGCTCGCTCGCCTTCGCTCTCGCTGCCCTGCCGCTGTCGGCCGGATTGTCCCCGGCCCTGGCACGGCCCACCGTCGAAGTCGCTTTCGTGCTGGATACCACGGGCTCGATGGCGCGCTTGATCGAGGGCGCCAAGCGCAAGATCTGGTCGATCGCCACCGCGATCGTCGATTCCAACCCGGATGCCGATATCCGCATGGGCCTCGTCGCCTATCGCGACATCGGCGACGATTACGTGACATCGAAGATCGAGCTGACCCGCGACATCCAGGATCTCTATGCCAACCTGCTGGAGCTGAAGGCGCGCGGCGGCGGCGACTGGCCCGAAAGCGTCAACGAGGCGCTCGACGTCGCCGTCAACAAGCTGCAATGGACTGATGGCAGCGACGCCAGGCACATCGTCTTCCTGGTCGGCGATGCGCCGCCGCACATGGACTACGCGCAGGACACGAAATATCCGACGACGCTCGCGGCCGCCAGGCAAAAGGACATCATCGTCAACGCCGTGCTCGCCGGCGATGCCCGCGATACCGAGCGGGTGTGGCGCGACATCGCGCAGATCGGCCAAGGCCGCTTCATCCCGATCCCGCAGGATGGCGGCCAAATCGTGGTGATCGATACGCCGTACGACCAGGACATCATCATCCTGCAGCAGCAGCTCAACGGCACGGTGATCCCCTATGGCCCGCGCGAGATGCAGAAGCGCACGGAGATGAAGATGCAGCAGACGGCGAGCGTGGCGGCGGCCGCACCGTCAGTCGCGGCCGACATGACGAGCTATATCGGCAAGCGGGCCCGCGCGACCGCGGAAGCGGTCACCGGCGGCGGCGACCTCGTTGCCGATGCGGCCAAGGGCACGACCAGCGTCGCCGCCGTCAAGGACGCGGACCTGCCCGAGAACCTGCGCGCGATGAAGCCCGAGCAGCGCGAGGCCGAAGTCGCCAAGCAGGTCGAACAGCGCAAGACCCTGAACGAGAAGCTCGCCGCGCTGGTCGCCAAGCGCGACAAATACATCGCCGATCAGGCCGTGAAGTCGCCGAAAACCTCGTCCTTCGACGGGGTCGTCCAGGAGACGCTGAAGGCGCAGATCAAGCGGTAATCGCGGCGATCCGGGGAACACCCGTTCCCCGGATCCCCCGCGCGAATCTTTTGCTTGGCGGCATGGCAAAAATCGGCATTGTGGCGCCATGACCGAGCAAAACGACACCAAAGCCAAGGCGGGCGCGATCATCGTCCCCGTGACGCTGTTCGAGCAGAACTGCACCATCATCTGGGACGAGCCCTCCAAGAAGGCCGTGGTGATCGATCCCGGCGGGGACGTGCCGAAGATCCTGGATGCGATCAAGCAGACCGGCGTCACCGTCGAGAAGATCTGGCTGACCCACGGCCATATCGACCATGTCGGCGGCGCAGCCGAACTGCGCGATGCGCTGAAAGTGCCGGTCGAGGGGCCGCATGAAGCGGACAAATTCCTGCTCGACAATGTGGTCGAAAGCGGCGCGCGCTTCGGCATGACCGGCGTGCGCAACTTTGCGCCGGACCGCTGGCTCAACGAGGGCGACACCGTGTCGATCGGCGACCTCACGTTCGACATCTTCCACTGCCCCGGCCACTCGCCTGGCAGCGTGGTGTTCTTCAACAAGGAATTGCGGTTCGCCCATGTCGGCGATGTCCTGTTCGCGGGCTCGGTCGGGCGTACCGATCTGCCCGGCGGCAGTCACGCGACCCTGATCAACTCGATCCTGACGAAGCTGCTGCCGCTCGGCGACGACGTCGGCTTCATCTGCGGCCACGGCGCCGGCTCGAGCATCGGTCAGGAGCGGATGACCAATCCGTTCATCACCGGCGAGATGTGAGAGTCTATTCGGCGGCGTCCACAAGCGCCGTCTCACCAAGGTTGCGCTCGCCCCATTCGCGAATGGCCGCGACGACGGGCACGAAGCTCTTTCCCTTCCGCGTCAGCCGATACTCGACCTTTGGCGGCACCTCGCCAAAATCCTTGCGGTCGATCAGGCCGCTCGCCGTGAGCGCCTTCAGCTCGCGGCTGAGCACGCGCGGGGTGATCTCGGCGCTGCCGGTGGTACCGCGCAAAAGGCCGCTTCGGATCTCGCCATAGCGGCGCGGACCGTCCTTCAAATCCCAGACGATGCGGAGCTTGTACTTGCCGCTGATCATCTTCTGAAAGGCCGCGACCGGACAGCTGCGCGCCAGAATTGCCTTTGCCATGTCGTCTCCTCCATGCGCATCCAGCTTGGGAGAGGATAGGAGCGACGGCGAAAAAGTCCATACTATCAATTTTGTCCATACTTGCAGCAGCGCCCACAAGGCGCAGATGATGACGCACATGACGAACAGGGAGCGTCACATGAAGCACTTCATGATCAAGTACGAGTTCAGGAACGGCACGACGGAAGCCTGGCATCAGGAGATCGCCCGCTTCATCAAGGCGATCGACGGCGATCCGGAGCTGAAAGGACGGGTCGGCTATCGCGTCCTCAAGAACCGCGACGATGGCCACTACCTCCATCTCGCCAGCGTCGCCGACGAGGATGCGCAGAAAACGCTGCAATCGCGCGACTTCTTCAAGGCCTATTCGGCGATGACGCGTCAGGTCTCTGGCGGCGAGGTGACGGCAACGCCGATCGAGATGATCGACGCAACCGCGTAGCCACAACACAGCTGTCGTCTTGCGAACGCAGGGATGACAGCGGGGCTACTTCATCAATCCCGCTGCGGTCAGCGCGCGGGTGATGATCTGGCCGAGATCGAAGCTGCGGGCCTGCTCGCGCTTCGGTTCGGCCGGCTGTTCGGCGATCGCCGCGCGGATCGAACGGGCGAGATGCGGCGCGGGCGAGAGCCCAGGCTTGGTTGCCGGCTTGCTTACAGGCTTGGCTGCCGGCTTGGTTGCCGATTTGGCTTCCGCCTTGGCAGCGTCTGCAATCCAGTCCGTGAGGCCGAAGAACTTTGCGATGTGATAGGACGAGGAGATACCGGCCTCGATCAGGAAGGCGCCTTCGACGCCATAGCGCTGATCGTTGTCGGCAAGGCCGAGCGGCGTGCCGTGCGCCATGTCAGTGATGGCAAAGGATTCGACCAATGTCTCGCCGTCCTTGCCCCACCAGGCCTGGCGCGGATAGCCGTCGACGATGGTCTCCGCCATCGGCGTTTCAGGCAGATCGTGTAGATCGAGCCATTGCTTGACGATCTCGTTGGCATTGCCCGGATTGACGGTGCGGTCGGCACTGCCGTGCCACACCGAGATTTTCGGCCAGGGGCCGCTATGATCGGACGCGTTGCGCACGAGATCGCCGAGCTCGCGCGCCGGGCGCATTGGGGAATGAAACATCCCATCGAGCGCCTCGCGCAGGTTCATGGCGATGCCGTAGGGCAATCCGGCAATGACCGCGCCGGCGGCGAAGATCTCCGGATAGGTCGCGAGCATCACCGACGTCATGCCGCCGCCGGCGGACAGGCCGGTGATGAAGATTCGCCTGGGATCGATGCGATGCGCCCCGACCATGTGCGCAATCATCTCGCGGATCGAATGCGCCTCGCCGCTGCCGCGCGCAATGTCTTCGGGATTGAACCAGTTGAAGCAGGTGTTGCCGTTGTTGATGCGCTGCTGCTCGGGCATCAGAAGCGCGAAGCCATAGTGCTCGGCCAGCGTCGACCAGCCGGCGCCGAGATCGTAGGCCGCCGCGGTCTGGCCGCAGCCATGCAGCACGACGACGAGCGCGCGCGGCTTCTGCATCTGCTCCGGCACGAACGCGAACATGCGCAACGCTCCGGGATTGCCGCCGAAATCCGCGATCTCCTGCAACGGACTGGGTGCGTCCGCGCCGCGGCCGAGCTCGGCGAAGCGCAGACCGTCCAGCCTGGGCAGACGTCTCAACAGATCGATATTTTTGGCGAGTGACACGGCAACTTCCTGGTGGGGGACGTTCAACGTCCAGCCAGACCAGATAGTTGCTGCATTGCAAAATAAAAAGACCGTGCGCTGTCAATCCAGCGAAAATCCCCGAATATCCCGCGGAAACTCGCACGTATTAACCGCATTGCCTCAACTTCATGCAGGCGCACGACGCTGGCACGACAAAAATGCGGCGCAGATCATGATTAATGTCACAAACAGCACAAGCGAGACCAGGAATCCTGCGCGCGTTGATTGCAACGCTTCGACCGCGAAGAACACCGCGCCGATTGCGGCCACTCCGGCCGCATTTCCGATCTGCGCAATGGTGCCGTACATGCCGGAGGCCGAGCCTGCAGCGACGGGCTTCACGGTCGAGAGCACCGCGCCGGAGAGCGGGGCCATCACCAGTCCCTGTCCATAGCCGAAGATGATCATGGTGAGCGCGAGCAGGAGCGCCGACGGTGCGTCGACGCAGCCTGCGACGAGCGCGAGCGCGGCGAGGCCCGCGACCTGAATCGCGCAGCCCTCGATCAAGACCTTGCTGCCGCGATGCTGCGCCCGCACGCCGCTGTGACGCGACGCCACGACGAAAGCGAGCGCCAGCGGGAGGAACGCCATGCCGGCCGCGAGTGGCGGGATCTTCAGGCCCCGCTGCATGAACAGCGTCATGACGAGGTAGAAGGAGAGATTGGCGAAGAAGAAAAAGAAGGCGGCGCCGAGCCCGCGCAGGAAAGCGGCGTCCGCCAGCAGCGTCAGGTCGATCAGCGGCATGCCCGCGCGCGCGACGGCGCGCTCGAGCTTTGGGAATGCGGCCAGGATGACGCCGCCGACCGCCATCACCGCCCACAGCCAGGGCGCCCAGCCGACATCGTGACCGAACAGCAGCGGGCCGATCAGGCACAGCAGCCCTGCGAACAGGAACACGCTGCCTTTGATATCGAGCCGTGTCCCTGACCGCCGCGGCGCCGACGGCATGATGCGCCAGGCGGCAACCGCAATGACGAGGCCGCAGGGCACGTTGACGAAGAACACCGAACGCCAACCGGTGCCGGCCAGATCAACCGTGATCAAGAGGCCGCCGAGCAGGAAGCCCGCAGCGCCGGCAAGCCCGAGCACGATGCCGTAGATGGCGAAGGCGCGGCTGCGCTGGCCGTCCGTGAACAACAGATGCAGCGTCGCCAGCACCTGAGGCACCATCAGCGCGGCGGTCGCGCCCTGCGCCAGCCGGGCGATGATCAGCTCCGCGCCGGATTGCGCGAGGCCGCACCACAGCGACGTCAGGGTGAAGCCGAGCACACCGGCGAGGAATATTTTTTTGGTGCCATGGATGTCGCCGAGCCGGCCGCCGGTGACGACCAGCGTGGCATAGGCGATCAGATAGATGGCAATGACGGATTCGATCTGCGCCGGAGTCGCCTTCAGCTCCGCCGCAATGGTGGGAATGGCAACGTTCACAATGAAGGCATCGACGCCGAACATGAACTGGGCGGCAACCACGATCGCCAGCACCCACCAGCGGCGAGTCGAATCGATCGGCCTTGTGACGATTTGATGCATCGGTGCAGGTCCCTGAAGACGCGGCCGATGATTCCAGATCGTTTGCAGCGCCGCGATTACCTCCGAGGTAGGACTCTGCGCTTCCTTCATTCGAAGGCGCGACCCTTCGCCTCTCCCCGCAAGCGGGGAGAGGAAAAAACACGCATGCCTGCATTCCGCCGCGCGGGACACCGCGCGATTGCGTTCGTGCCATCCGGCACGTAGCCTTGTCGCCTCAACAAACAGAAAATCAAAGCCGGAGAAAACGTCATGGCACGCCTGAAGTTCGGAGCCTTCCTTGCCCCGCATCACCCGATCGGGGAGCATCCGATGCTCCAGTTCCGGCGCGATCTCGACCTGGTCGAGCAACTCGATGCGCTCGGTTATGACGAGTTCTGGTGCGGCGAGCACCATTCATCCGGCTGGGAGATGATCGCCTCTCCCGAGATGTTCCTGGCCGCGGCCGGCGAGCGCACCAAGCGGATCAAGCTCGGCACCGGCGTGGTGTCACTGCCCTATCACCATCCCTACAACGTCGCCCAGCGCATGGTGCAGCTCGACCACATGACCGGCGGCCGCGCCATCTTCGGCTCAGGCCCCGGCGCGCTTGCCTCCGACGCGCATACGCTCGGCATCGACCCGATGACGCAGCGCGACCGCCAGGACGAGGCGATCGGCGTGATCCGGCGCCTGTTCAACGGCGAGCGCGTCACGGCGAAGAGCGACTGGTTCACCATGAACGACGCCGCGCTGCAGATCCTCCCTTTGCAGGAAGAGATGCCGTTCGTCGTGGCCTCGCAGATTTCGCCCTCTGGCATGACGCTCGCCGGCAAATACGGCATCGGCATCATCTCGCTGGGATCGATGACGACGCAGGGCCTGATGTCGCTGCAGCAGCAATGGCAGTTCGCCGAGGACGCCGCCAGGAAGCACGGCACGAAGGTCGACCGTGCCGACTGGCGCGTGCTCCTGACCTTCCACATCGCCGAGACCCGCGAGCAGGCGCGCCGCGAGGCCGGCGCCGGGCTGATGCGCTGGCACAACGAGTATAATGTCGGCACGCTGCAGCGGCCGGGCCTCACCGCATTCTCCTCCCCGGATGAGGCCGTGGACAAGACCGCCTTCGTCGAGGGCGCTGCCTCCACCATCGGCACGCCCGACGATCTCGTCAAAACCATCAAGAACGTGATGCAGGTGTCGGGCGGGGTCGGCGCCATCATCGGCTTCGTGCACGACTGGGCCAATCCGGAAGCGACGCGCCGGAGCTGGGACATGGTGGCGCGCTACGTCGTGCCTGAAATCAACGGCTATATCGACGCCCTGCGCCGCTCGCAAAAATTCGTGATCGAGAACCGCGCGATCTTCGAGCGTGCGGGTCAGGCGGTGATGGCCAAGATCATGGAGAACGAGAAGGCCGCCGAGGCGCTGAAGGTGACCGGCCCGGGCCGTGTCGCCATTCCCGCCGTCAACGCCCCGGATCTGCAGAAGGAAGCGGCGAAGCGGTAGGACGGATCCACTCGTCGTCCCCGGGCGCGCGCAGCGCGAGCCCGGGGGAGACGATGTCGCCTGCGGTCATTTGCGCCAGCAACCGTCGCATCACCAGGCCTGGATTGTGCTACGCTGGAAGCGCCCGCCAACCGGAGCAATCGTCATGTCGATGCAGAATGTGGCCGCAACGGCGCCCGACTACACCGCGCCCAAGCGTAACGCGCTGACGCACATTCCCGGCGACGAAGGCTGGCCGATCATCGGCAAGACCTTGCAAGTGCTGGCTGATCCCAAGGGCCATATCGAGGCGAACGGCGCCAAATACGGTCCGGTCTACCGCACCCATGTATTCGGCGAGACCAATGTCGTGCTGCTCGGGCCGGAGGCCAACGAGCTCGTGATGTTCGATCAGCAGAAACTGTTCTCCTCGACCCACGGCTGGAACAAGGTGCTCGGCCTGTTGTTTCCGCGCGGCTTGATGCTGCTCGATTTCGACGAGCACCGGCTGCACCGCAAGACGCTGTCGGTCGCGTTCAAGTCGGGGCCGATGAAATCCTACCTCGCGGATCTCGACCGCGGCATCGCCGCGCGGGTCGCGCAGTGGAAGGCCAAGCCCGGCGAGATGCAGCTCTACCCGGCGATGAAGCAGCTCACGCTCGATCTCGCCGCGGCCTCGTTCCTCGGCGCCGACATCGGGCCTGAGGTCGACGAGATCAACCGCGCCTTCGTCGACATGGTCGCGGCCGCCGTCGCCCCGATCCGCCGCCCGCTGCCCGGCACCCAGATGGCGGCCGGCGTCAGGGGCCGCAAGCGCATCGTCGCCTATTTCCGCGAGCAGATCCCGCTGCGGCGTGGCAATCACGGCGGCGACGATCTGTTCTCGCAGCTGTGCCGCGCCACCCATGAGGACGGCGCGCTGCTGTCCGAGCAGGACATCATCGACCACATGAGCTTCCTGATGATGGCGGCGCACGACACCCTGACCTCGTCGTTGACCTCCTTCATCGGCGAGCTCGCCGCCAATCCGGACTGGCAGGACCGGCTGCGCGCGGAAGTTCTCGCGCTCGGGCTTGCGCCGGGCGCGCCGAGCAGCTTCGACGATCTCGAGAAGATGCCGCTGTCGGAGATGGCGTTCAAGGAAGCGTTGCGGATCAAGCCGCCGGTGCCCTCGATGCCGCGCCGCGCGATGCGCGATTTCACCTTCAAGGGCTTTACCATTCCCGCCGGCACCGCGGTCGGCGTCAATCCGCTCTATACCCATCACATGAAGGACATCTGGCCGGAGCCGGACCGCTTCGATCCCATGCGTTTCACCGACGAGGCCCAGCGCGGCCGCCACCGCTTCGCCTGGGTCCCGTTCGGCGGCGGCGCGCATATGTGCCTCGGCCTGCACTTCGCCTACATGCAGGCGAAATGCTTCGCGCGGCACTTTTTGCAGAACATCGAGGTGTCGCTGGAGCCGGGCTACAAGCCGGACTGGCAGATGTGGCCGATCCCGAAACCGCGGGATGGGTTGAGGGTGCGGGTGAAGGCGGTTTAGGCGTTGCTTTGTAGGGCGGGTTAGCCGCAGGCGTAACCCGCCACTTCTGTCTCTGCGGAGGCGAAGAGGCGGATTACGCCTGCGGCTAATCCGCCCTACGCGCTATCGGCTACCCCTGATCGAACGCCTTGCGCAGGGCCACGTAGCCCTGCTGCTGCTGGCTCCAGTTGCGGCCGCCGGTCATGGCGCCGTCGACGACGAGATCGTGCCCGTTGATGAAGCTGGATTCGTCGCTGGCGAGGAACACGGCAGCCTGGGCGATGTCGTCGGGCAGGCCGGCACGTGGGATCGGCTGTGCGGTCTTGTAGACCTCGCGCATCACCGCCGGCGTCTTCTCCGCGGCATCGGTCGACAGCCCAAGTGCCTTGCCGAAAATGCCGGTCGCGATCGCGCCGGGCGAGATCGCGTTGACGCGCACATTGGACTCGCCGAGCTCCATCGCCACGCATTTGGTGAGATGGATCACCGCCGCCTTGGCCGCGCTGTAGACCATCGAGGAGGAGAAGCCGGCGAGGCGGCCGGCGATGCTGCCATTGTTGATGATGCTGCCGCTGCCCTGCTTCTTCATGACGGGCGCGGCGTGCTTCATGCCGAGCATGACGCTGCGCACCAGCGTCGCCATCGCCGCATCGAAGCGCTCGGCCTCGAGGCCCTCGATGCCGCCGGTCTGCGCCGGGCCGCCGGCATTGTTGAACAGGCAGTCGATCCGGCCGAACTTGTCCACGGCGAGCGCGATCAGGGCCTGCATCTGCGCCTCGACCGTCACGTCGGTCTGGCGGAAGATGCAAGTCTGCCCGAGCCGCGATGCCAACGCTTCGCCTTCCGGTATACGCCGGCCCGCGATCACAATTTTGGCACCTTCGGCAACGAAGACTTCCGCAGTGCGCAATCCGATCCCGCTCGTCGCTCCCGTAATCACCGCAACCTTGCCGTCCAGCCTGCCCATGGAATGTTCCTGTTTTCGAACGATTTGATGCCAAATGGCGAACATTGGCCGCTGCCATCGCCGCACCGGCTAGTATCCCTGCCCGTCTCCGGCAAGGCAAGCTATGCTTGTGCGGACGGTTTGCGTAACATCCTGATGGGCCGCTCGATTTTCGAACGCATATCGCAACTGGGCTGCGCATGGGGAAGCTGATCGAGGAATTCCGCAGGGGTTGGCAGGGTGCGGCGCCACCCTCGCTCGGTCTGAGCATTGCTTTTGCGGTGGCCTGCCTGTTGGTTGCGACGCTGGCGCGCTGGGCGCTCGCCCATGTGCGGCCCGACGTCTACTTTACCCCTTATTTTCCGGCCGTGTTCTTTGCCGCGGCGTTCGGAGGCTTCCGGATCGGGATCGTGACGGCGCTGGTCGGCGGCGTGCTCGGCGTCGTCGTGAATTTCGGCGATGTCTTTGCCGATCGCGCGCGGTTTGCCCTGCTCGCGCTCTATTGGGCGGTCTGCGCGCTCACGATCTGGGGCGTCGAGCACTATCGCACCATGCTGGCGGAGCAGCGCCGGATCTCCAAGCGCCTGATCGAGGAAGAAGAGTATCGCAAGCTGCTGGTCGACGAGCTGCAGCATCGGCTGAAGAACAAGCTGTCGACCGTGCACGCCGTGCTGCACCAGGTGCTGCATGACCAGCCGCTGGTCTGGGCCCGCGTCGATCCGCGGCTGCGCTCGCTGGCCGCGACCGACGATCTGATCTCGCGGATCGACAAGGCCGGCTGCGACATCCGCGATCTCCTGATCTCGGAGCTCGGCCCTTACGGCCATGTCCGCTTCACCCTCAATGGCGAGCGGCTGTTCCTGCCGCCGAAGCTCGCGGTCACGCTGTCATTGATGTTTCACGAGCTCGCCACCAATGCCGGCAAGTACGGCGCATTCTCCTCACCGCGCGGCCTGCTGCAGGTGTCGTGGACCGTCAGCGACGATCGCCTGACCATCACCTGGGACGAAACCGAGGGACCGAGCGTGGACAAGGTCTCCGAGCCCGGCTTCGGCACCAAGCTGCTGAAATCGGCGCTGTCGGCCTTCGACGGCAGAACCGAGATCTCGTATTTGAAGACCGGGCTGCATTGCATCATGCAGTGCCGGATCCCGCGAAGCGAATAGCATCGCGCTCCAAGCGAAAGCGCACGCGCGCCGTCGCCGCCCTTTCTCTTGCGCTGTTGACCCTCTGTTAATGACGATCGTCAGCACGCGCCGCCTTGTCCCAGGTTTCCTTCAAAACACCCCCGTATTTCTCCGGAGCCCTTAACCAAACTTAAGAGGGAACCGCGCAAGATCGCGTCCATTGCAAAGGCGCGCTGAAACAACAAGATTCATGACTTCTATGAACGACAACAGATATTCCGGCGCGAGCGAAGCCGAGCTCGGGTTTCTCAAGGAAATCGTTAGAATGCTGCCGGCCGGCCTGACCGTGCAGGACGCCCATGGCGAGCTTTTGCTGGTTAACGACGCCGCGGCCGCGCAGCTCGGCATGGACGGCAGCCGTCCCTCACCGGATCTCGCGCCGCGCCGCGAGGCCTGTCGCCGGGCCCTGAGCGCCGGCCAGGCGGTCGTCACAGAGGAAGCGCTTCACGGCGGCGCCACGCGCCAGGTGCTGCTCACGACCCATCGTCCCGTTCGCCTCGCCGGACGCGAGCTCCTGATCTCGGCATCCTCCGACATCACCGAGCAAAAGAATTTCGAGGACCAGCTCTTTCGCTCGGCTTATTTCGACGAGCTGACCGGATTGCCCTCGCGGCGCGTGATCGAACATCGTGCCAACAATTTGCTTGCGGAGAACAGCGGCGGCGAGCGTTTCGCACTGGCCTTCCTCGACGTCGACAATTTCAAGCACATCAACGACTATTACGGCCACGCCGTCGGCGATGCGCTGCTGGTCGAGCTGTCGAAGCGGCTCGGACGCGACTTGCGCGATTCCGACATGCTGTCGCGCATCTCCGGCGACGAATTCCTGCTGCTGCTGTCGCCGATCCAGAGCCTGGAAGAGGTCGCCGAATTCATGCAGTCGACGCTCGAGCGGCTGACGGCGCCGTTCTTCATCGACAATTCGGAAGTCTTCGTCTCGACCTCGGTCGGCGTCAGCATGTATCCCGATCACGGCAGCAGCTTCGAGACGCTGCGACAGAACGCCGACATCGCGATGTACCGCGTCAAGAACGATGGCAAGGGATCGGCGGCCTTCTTCGACTCCAGCATGGAGCGCGAGGCATTGGCGCGGACGAAGATCGAGCAATCGCTGCGGCTCGCCATCCTGGAAAAGCGCTTCTGCTGCGCCTTCCAGTCCAAGGTCGACATCCGCACCCAGGCCGTGAAGGGCATCGAAGCCTTGGTGCGCCTGCGCGACGACGAAGGCGTGATCCAGGCGCCCGGCTCGTTCATCAATCTCGCCGGCGAGCTCGGCTTGATCGACGAGCTCACTCACCTCGTGCTCGCCGAGATCGTCAGATCGATCGACCCGATCAACGACACGTTCGGCGCCGACGCGACCATCAGCATCAACGTCGCCGCCAAGCAGGCGGGCAACCCCGAATTCATGCGCAGCTTCGCGCGCGCGCTGGAGGAGACCGGGTTCCCCCAGCGCTTCATGATCGAGGTGACGGAAGACGCCTTCGTCGCCAAGAGCCACTTCCAGGCCGAGATCCTGCCGATGTTCCGCAAGCTCGGCGTCGGCATCTCGATCGACGATTTCGGCACCGGCTATTCCTCGCTCTCGGCGCTGGCCGACATCACCGCGGACGAGATCAAGATCGACCGCTCCTTCATCACCGACATTCATAAGCGCCCGCGCAGCCAGGGCATTTTGCGCGCGATCGAATCCTTGAGCGAAGCGCTCGGCATGACCGTGATCGCCGAAGGCCTCGAATCCTACGAGGAGCTCGCCTATCTCCAGGCCGCGACCAAGATCCGCTACGCGCAGGGCTATTACTTCTCCCGCCCGATCTTCCTGGAAGAGCTGAAGCTGGCAACGCCTGCGTCCAGCGAGTCGCGCGCCAGCATCGCGACCCGACCGATGCAGCAGAACCGCCAGGGCTATTCGCGGGCGAGCGGGTATCGAAGGTAGGGCGAGAGCGGCGCTGCAATCTCGATGTACTGGATGCCCCGGTCAAGCCGGGGCATGACAGTGGGGAATGGAGCGGCGCCTCAATGCCCATTTCCCGCTTTGAAATCGCTGGCCTTTTGCTAATACACGAGCGGACTTCCCGTGGGATATGTCATGTCCGCTTCCGCCTCGATCAGTGATCCAGCCTATCTCCGTGCGCGCGCGATGGAGACGCTGTTCGAACGGCTGGAAAAGCTGTGCGAGGGCGCCATTGCGATCGACCGCGGCGGGCGGGTCGTCTACGTCAATGAAAAATATCTCGCGGCACTCGGCCTCAAGCATACCTTCGAAGCGATCGGCCGGCCGATCGAGGAGGTCATCCCGAACAGCCTGATGCGGAAGGTGGCCGAGACCGGCGAGCCGATCCTGCTCGACATCATGGAGCTCGGCGGCGAGCAGCTCGTCGTCACCCGCATGCCGATCGAGGACGAGAACGGAGTGGTGATCGGCGCGATCGGCTTCGTGCTCTATGACCACCTCGAAAGCCTGAAGCCGCTGCTCGCCCGCGTCGCCCAGCTCGAGAGCGATCTGCGGCTGGCGCGGCGGCAATTGTCCAACGCCCGCGCCGCGCGCTTCACCTTCGCCGACTTCGTCGGCACCACGCCCGGCATCGCGCAGGCCAAGCAGCTCGCAAGCCGCGCCGCGCGGCAGAGCGTCACCGTGCTGCTCACCGGCGAGACCGGAACGGGCAAGGAGATGCTGGCGCAGGCGATTCACAATGCCTCCTCGCGCGCCGAGAAGCCGTTCGTCAGCGTCAATGTCGCCGCCGTCCCGGAGACGCTGATCGAGTCGGAATTTTTCGGCACCGCGCCCGGCGCCTATACCGGCGCCGACCGCAAAGGGCGCGAGGGAAAATTCCGGATCGCCGACGGCGGCACGCTGTTTCTCGACGAGATCGGCGAGATGCCGCTGCAATTGCAGGCCAAGCTGCTGCGCGTGCTGCAGGAGCGCGAGATCGAGCCGCTCGGCTCGGACAAGATCTCCAAGGTCGATGTGCGCGTGGTCGCGGCAACCAATGTGGATTTGCGCAAGCGGGTCAGCGACGGCGCGTTCCGCGCCGATCTCTATTATCGGCTGAACGTGCTCTCGATCGACCTGCCGCCGCTGCGCCAGTGCCTGGACGATCTCCCGGAGATCAGCGCCCGGCTGCTGGAGGAGATCAGCGCCTCCGGCGACTACGTCAAGGCCAAGATCACGCCGAGCGCGCTCGCCGCGCTCGCGCGCTATGACTGGCCGGGCAACGTTCGCGAGCTCCGCAACATCCTGGAGCGGGCGCTGATCCTCAGTGATTCCGGCCGGCTGACCGGTGACGATTTCGCGCGGATTCTTCCCGTCGGCACCGAGGTCAGGTCCGCAACATCCGAGCGCCCGGCCGGCCTCGTCGTGCCCTACGCCGAGGCCGAGGCGGAATTCGAGAAGCACACGCTCGAACGGGCGCTCGCCGCCAGCAACGGGCAGATCACCGAGGCCGCCAAAATGCTGCGGATCTCGCGCGCGACCTTCTACAAGAAGCTCGCCAAATTCGGCCTCGCCACAGGGCCGGCCTCCGTCTGAGTTTCGCGACACGGACCTGTCCGGAGTCTCGGATTCCTGACACGGCGCCGCGCCCCTCTCGCTGTCCGCAAATGCGGAAATTGCCGTGTTTTCAGCCAAATTGCGCAAACCATCCGCATCTGGCGCGGACCTTGCTCTTCGCTTTGCACAATGACGCATGCTGCACATGCGCATTCGCAAACAGGGAGGACGCAAGATGAGTGAAGCGATCTCGGTTCATCAGCTTCAGGCGAGACAGCCCTCGCACGTCACGGTCGCCACCGCGAGCCTGATCGGCACCGCCATCGAGTGGTACGATTTCTTCCTCTACGGCACCGCCGCCGCGCTGATCTTCAACAAGCTGTTCTTTCCGACCTTCGACCCCATGATGGGAACGCTGCTGGCGTTCGCGACCTACGCGCTCGGCTTCATCGCGCGCCCGCTCGGCGGCATCGTTTTCGGCCATTACGGCGACAAGATCGGCCGCAAGACCATGCTGTACCTGACGCTGCTGATCATGGGCGTGGCGACCGCGGCCATCGGCTTCCTGCCGACCTACGAGACCGCCGGCATCTGGGCCGCGATCCTGCTCGTCGCCTGCCGGCTGATCCAGGGCTTTGGCCTCGGCGGCGAATGGGGCGGCGCGGTGCTGATGGCGGTCGAGCATGCGCCTGCGGACAAAAAGGGTTTTTACGGCAGCTGGCCGCAGCTCGGGGCACCGCTCGGCCTCGTCCTGGGCACGCTGGTCTTCTCCGTGGTCTCCGCCACGCTGACCGACGCGCAGCTCTATGCCTGGGGCTGGCGCATCCCGTTCCTGTTCTCGATCGCGCTGGTGCTGGTCGGGCTGTGGATCCGCTTCACCATCGCGGAATCACCGGAGTTCCAGAAGGTCAAGGACACCAAGCAGGAAGTGAAGATGCCGATCCTCGAGGCCATCAGGATGTATCCCAAGAACATCCTGCTGGCGATGGGCGCGCGCTTCGCCGAGAACGGCTTCTTCTACATCTATGCCACCTTCGTGCTCGCTTATGCCACGCAATCGCTCGGCATGAACAAGCAGGACATGCTCAACGGCGTCTTGATCGGCGCGGCCGTCGAGACGTTCACCATCCCGGCATTCGGCGCGCTGTCCGATCGCGTCGGGCGGCGGCCGATCTACATCTTCGGCGCGGTGTTCTCGGCGCTGATGTCGTTCCCGCTGTTCATGCTGCTTTCGACCAGGAACCCGCAATATGCCTGGATCGCGATCGTGCTGGGTCTCGCCATCGGTCACGCCGCGATGTACGGGCCGCAGGCGAGCTTCCTGTCGGAGTTGTTCGGCACCAAGGTGCGCTATAGCGGCGTCTCGCTCGGCTACAACCTCGCCTCGATCTTCGCCGGCGCGCTGTCGCCGCTGATCGCGACGGGATTGATGACGGCCTATGCGCCGGCAACCTGGCCGATCTCGCTCTACATGATCGCGCTCGCGCTCATCACCGTGGTGTCGGTCTATTTCGCCACCGAAACACGCAAGATAGTTCAGGGCTGAACGGCCTGATCGTGTCGTCCTATCGCGAGGAGCGCGCTGTTCCAGCGCTGCTCTCCGCGATAGGATCAAGCAACAACGGCATACGGTCGAAAGGATCGGGAGGACCACCGTGAGCCATCATCCAGCTCTGCCCTACTTACGCAATTCCGAGAAAGGCAAGGTCGTCACCGCGGCCGAGGCCGTCATGCTGATCCGCGACGGCGACACGGTGGCGACCGGCGGCTTCGTCGGCATCGGCTTTGCCGAGGAAATCGCGATCGCGCTGGAGGAGCTCTATCTCTCGCACGAGGGCGATGCGCCCTATACGCAGGGCAAGCCGCGCAATCTGACGCTGGTCTATGCGGCCGGCCAGGGCGACGGCAAGGATCGCGGCCTCAATCATTTCGCGCATGAAGGCCTGGTCCGCCGCGTGATCGGCGGACATTGGGGGCTTGCGCCCAAATTGCAGCAGCTCGCGATCGCCGGCCAGATCGAGGCCTATAATTTGCCTCAGGGCGTCATTACGCATCTGTTCCGCGACATCGCCGCGCACCGGCCCGGCCATGTCACCCGCGTCGGCATGGGCACGTTCGTCGACCCCCGGCAGGGCGGCGGCAAGCTCAATGCACGCACCACCGAGGATCTGGTCGAGCTGATCACGATCGGCGGCGAAGAGTGCCTGCTCTACAAAACCTTTCCGATCAATGTCGGCATCATCCGCGCCACCACCGGCGACCCCGACGGCAACCTCACGATGGAGAAGGAGGCGCTGACGCTAGAAGCGCTCGCCATCGCCATGGCGGCGCATAATTCCGGCGGCATCGTCATTGCCCAGGTCGAACGCGTGGCCGAGGCCGGCAGCCTCAATCCGCGCCAGGTCAAGATCCCCGGCATCCTCGTCGACTGCGTCGTGGTGGCGAAGCCCGAGAATCACTGGCAGACCTTCGGCACCCAATACAATCCGGCTTTTTCGAGCGAGATCCGGGTCCGCGCCGCCTCGCTGCCGGTGATGCCGGTCAGCGAACGCAAGATCATCGCCCGGCGTGCCGCGCTGGAGCTGAAAGGCAACAGCGTCGTCAATCTCGGCATCGGCATGCCCGAGGGGATCGCCTCAATTGCCAATGAGGAGCGGATCATCGATCTCATCACGCTGACGGCGGAGCCCGGCGTGATCGGCGGCATCCCCGCGAGCGGCATCGATTTCGGCGCGGCGATCAACACGCAGGCGGTGATCGACCAGCCCTATCAGTTCGACTTCTATGACGGCGGCGGGCTCGATGCCGCCTTCCTCGGGCTCGCCCAGGTCGATCGCGCCGGCAACCTCAATGTCAGCAAATTCGGGCCGAAGCTCGCGGGCGCCGGCGGCTTCATCAACATCAGCCAGAACGCCAAGGAGGTCATCTTCGTCGGCACCTTCGGCGCGGGTAAGCAAAATATCTCGGTGAACGACGGCAAGCTCGTCATTCTCGACGAAGCCAAGTCGCGCAAATTCGTGGATCACGTCGAGCATGTCACCTTCAGCGGCCCGTTCGCGGCCGCGCGCAAGCAACGCACGCTGTATGTCACCGAGCGCTGCGTGTTCGAGCTCAGGCCCGACGGGCTGGAGCTGACGGAAATCGCGCCCGGCATCGACATCGAGCGCGACATTCTGCGCCTGATGGATTTCAAGCCGTTGATCCCGCGCGATCCGAGGCTGATGGACGCACGCATCTTCCGCGATGGCCTGATGGATCTGCGCGAGCGCCTGCTCACCATTCCGCTCGACCAGCGCTTCACGCTGGACGAGCAGCAGAACCTGTTCTTCGTCAATCTGGAACGCTACCCGCTGCGCAGCAGGGCCGAGATCGACACCATCGCTTCCATCGTCGAGGCCAAGCTCGCGCCGCTGGGGCGGCGGGTCTACGCCATCGTCAATTATGACAATTTTTCCATCCTGCCGGAGTTGATGGACGATTATTCAGCCATGGTGCGCAGCCTCGTCGACCGCTTCTATTCCGGCGTGTCGCGCTACACCACGTCGGGCTTCCTGCGCATCAAACTCGGCGAAGCCCTGGAGAAGCGCGGCGTCGCGCCGCATATTTTCGAAAGCGCTGACGAAGCGCAGTCGGATCGGCGTCAAGCCGAGGGAGCCGGCAATGCGCGGCCGGCCCAAAAATGATGCATGTTCGAGCGGCCGACACGCTCGGCCGGAAGGATCAATTGCAATGTTCGTAGTGTTGTGCAAATCGCTGCTGCCGAGAAACTTTGAATCAGGAGGGACCATCGTGCGTCGATCACTCATCATAACAACAACCATTCTCGCACTCGCCGCGGGGACCTCCGCGCGAGCCGACGATCTCAAGGTCGCGCTGATCTACGGCAAGACCGGTCCGCTCGAGGCCTACGCCAAGCAGACCGAGACCGGCCTGAAGATGGGCTTTGAATACGCCACAAAGGGCACGATGACGCTCGACGGTCGCAAGATCGTCATCATCACCAAGGACGACCAGGGCAAGCCGGACCTCGCCAAGGCCGCGCTCGCCGAAGCCTATCAGGACGACAAGGCCGACATCGCGATCGGCACCACATCGTCGGCCGCGGCACTCGCCATTCTCCCGGTCGCCGAGGAGAACAAGAAGATCCTGATCGTCGAGCCCGCGGTCGCGGATCAGATTACCGGCGAGAAATGGAATCGCTACATCTTCCGCACCGCGCGCAACTCATCGCAGGACGCGATCTCCAACGCGGTCGCGATCGGCAAGCAGGGCGTCACCGTCGCGACGCTGGCGCAGGACTATGCCTTCGGCCGCGACGGCGTCGCCGCCTTCAAGGAGGCGCTCGCCAAGACCGGCGCGACGCTCGCTGCGGAAGAATATGCTCCGACCAACACCACCGACTTCACCGCGGTCGGCCAGCGCCTGTTCGACGCGCTGAAGGACAAGCCGGGCCGCAAGGTGATCTGGGTGATCTGGGCCGGCGCCGGCAATCCGCTGGCCAAGCTCCAGGACATGGACCCGAAGCGCTACGGCATCGAGCTCTCCACCGGCGGCAACATCCTGCCGGCGCTCGCGGCCTATAAGGGCCTGCCCGGCATGGAAGGCGCGACCTACTATTTCTACGAGATCCCGAAGAACCCGGTGAACGACTGGCTGGTCGCCGAGCACCAGAAGCGCTTCAACGCGCCGCCGGACTTCTTCACCGCGGGCGGCTTCGCTGCCGCGATGTCCGTCGTCGCCGCCGTCACCAAGGCGAAGTCGACCGACAGCGAGAAGCTGATCACGGCGATGGAAGGCCTGGAGTTCGACACGCCGAAGGGCAAGATGGTGTTCCGGAAAGAAGATCATCAGGCGCTGCAGAGCATGTACGCGTTCAAGGTCAAGGTCGATCCGAACATCGCCTGGGCCGTGCTCGAGCCGGTGCGCGAGCTGAAGATCGAGGACATGGACGTTCCGGTCAAGAACAAGCGCTGAGTTGTCTTGCTTCACCTCTCCCGCTTGCGGGAGAGGCCGGGAGAGGGTTTTTCCTCTTGGGGATTATCCCCTTGCGGAAGCACCCTCTCCCCTGCCCTCCCCCGCAAGCGGGGGAGGGAGCGCAGCGCGCCCCGCGGTTAAAGTCTTCGTCCACATCATTCGCCCGACATCACATGCCCCTCACCCTCGAAACCCGCGACCTCACCATCCGCTTCGGCGGACACGTTGCGGTCAACAACGTCTCCTGCACGTTCCGTCCGGGCGAGCTCACCGCGATCGTCGGGCCGAACGGCGCCGGCAAGACCACTTATTTCAACCTGATCTCGGGCCAGCTGCGCGCGTCGCACGGCAGCATCCTGTTCGACGGCACCGACATCACCCAGCAGTCCGCGCCGCTGCGCACCCGCGCCGGCCTCGGGCGCGCCTTCCAGCTCACCAATCTCTTTCCGAACCTCAGCGTGGAAGAGAACGTGCGCCTCGCGGTGCAGGCGGCGAACGGCACCCATTACGACATGCTGCGGCCCTGGATGGTGCGCCGCGACCTGATCGCACGCGCCGACGCCATCCTCGACCAGGTCGCGCTCGGCGGCCGCCGCGGTGTCGCCGCAACCGCGCTGTCGCATGGCGACCAGCGCAAGCTCGAGGTCGCGCTGATGATCGCGCTGGAGCCGAAGGTTTTCATGTTCGACGAGCCGACCGCCGGCATGAGCATCGACGAGGTGCCTGTCGTGCTCAACCTGATCGCGCAGCTCAAGCAGGACAAGAGCAAGATCATCCTCCTGGTCGAGCACAAGATGGACGTGGTGCGCTCGCTCGCCGACCGCATCATCGTGCTGCATAACGGCCAGCTCGTCGCCGACGGCCCGCCTGCCGAAGTGATCGCCTCGCCGATCGTGCAGGAGGCCTATCTCGGCGTCGCGCCCAAGAATACTGCAGAGACCACCGCAGCGAGCCTCGCATGACCGATTTGCTCGAGCTTTCCGGCGTGCACACCCATATCGGCCGCTACCACATTCTCCAGGGCATCGACCTCACTGTTCCGCAAGGACAGGTCACGATGCTGCTCGGCCGTAACGGCGCCGGCAAGACCACGACGCTGCGCACCATCATGGGGCTGTGGCAGGCTTCAAGCGGCGAGATCAGCCTCGGCGGGATGCGCATCGAAAGCCACGCCACGCCCGACATCGCACGGCTCGGCGTCGGCTACGTGCCGGAGAGCATGGCGGTGTTCTCGGATCTCACCGTGAAGGAGAACCTCGTGCTGGCGGCGCGCGACGGCCCGCTGGACGATGCCCAGCTCGACTGGATCTTCGGCTTCTTCCCGGCGCTGCGCCGGTTCTGGCTGTCGCGCGCGGGAAGTCTCTCGGGCGGACAAAAGCAGATGTTGTCCATCGCCCGCGCCATCATCGAGCCGCGCAAGCTCCTCTTGATCGACGAGCCGACCAAGGGCCTGGCGCCTGCGATCGTGATGGCGCTGATCGAGTGCCTGAAGGAAATCAAGCGCAAGGGCGCCACGATCCTGCTGGTCGAACAGAATTTCTTCGCCGCCCGCGAGCTCGGCGACAATGTGCTGGTCATGGACAACGGCACCATCGTCCACCGCGGCGAGATGGCGGCGCTTGCGGCCGACGTGCCGCTGCAGGAGCGGCTGCTCGGCCTGAGCCTGGAGACACATCAGTGACTGAACTCGCCGCAACCGATCCCCTGCCGAAGCCGAAGCGCGACATCGCGCCGATCCTGCTGCCCGTCGCGCTCGCGCTTCTCATGATCCCGCTGATCGGCTCGACCTCCTCCTGGCTGACGCTGACGGCGGCAAGCCTTGCGATGGGCATGATGATCTTCATCATGGCCTCCGGGCTGACGCTGGTGTTCGGCCTGATGGACGTGCTCAATTTCGGCCACGGTGCCTTCATCGCCGTCGGCGCCTATGTCGCGACCCTGGTGCTGGCGCCGTTCGCGGCCTCGATGCAGGCCGATTCGCTGTGGATGAACCTCGCGGTGCTGGCACCGGCCGCGCTGCTCTCGATGGCGGTGTCGGGCGCCCTCGGCCTCGTGGTCGAGCGCGTGCTGATCCTCCCCGTCTACGGCCAGCATCTGAAGCAGATCCTGATGACGACGGGCGGCCTGATCGTCGCCGAGCAGACGATGTACGCGCTGTGGGGACCGCAGATCATTCCGATGCCGCTGCCGGCCTCGCTGCGCGGCTCCTTCATCCTCGGCGACGTCGCGATCGCCAAATACCGCGTGCTGGCGATGCTGATCGGCCTCGCCGTCTTCATCGCGATCCAGCTCGTGCTCAATCGCAGCAAGCTCGGCCTTCTGATCCGGGCCGGCGTCGAGAACCGCGAAATGGTCGAGGCGCTCGGCTATCGCATTCGCCGGCTGTTCCTCGGCGTCTTCATGACCGGATCGGCGCTCGCTGGCCTCGGCGGCGTGATGTGGGCGCTCTATCGCGAGCAGGTCCACGCCTCCATGAGCGACGACCTCACCGTCTTGATATTCATCGTCGTCATCATCGGCGGCCTGGGATCGATCGGCGGCTGCTTCATCGGCGCGATCCTCGTGGCCATGGTCGCCAATTACGGCGGCTTCCTGGTGCCGAAACTCGCCCTCGTTTCCAATATCCTGCTGATGGTCGCCATTTTGATGTGGCGGCCGCGCGGCCTTTATGCGGTGACCAGCCGATGATGATTCTTTCCGGCGATCCACCGCGCAGCCGCGTCCTCACGCTCGTCCTCGTGGTCATCATCCTGGCGCTGGCGGCGACGCCGTTCCTGTTTCCGGGCGCCAAGGCGCTGAACGTCGCGGCCAAGATCTGCGTCTTCGCCGCGCTAGTCGCCTCCTATGACCTCCTGCTCGGCTATACCGGCTCGGTGTCGTTCGCCCACACGATGTTCTACGGCATCGGCAGCTACGCGATCGCCATCGCGCTGTATGGGATGGGCCCGAACTGGGCCGCGGTCGCAACCGGAATCGTCGTCGGCCTGCCGCTCGCGGCCCTGCTCGCGCTTGCGATCGGCCTGTTCTCGCTGCGGGTCGCCGCGATCTTCTTTGCCATGATCACCCTCGCGGTCGCCTCCGCCTTCCAGGTGCTGGCCTCGCAACTGTCCTGGCTGACCGGCGGCGAGGACGGGCGCAGCTTCCAGCTGCCTGAGCTGCTGCGCCCCGGCACGGTGCTGATCTCGAAAAACCTGTTCGGCTTCGAGATCAATGGCCGCATCCTGACCTTCTACCTGGTGTTCGCCGTTTCGGCGCTGATGATCCTTGCTTTGCTCCGCGTCGTGAACTCGCCGTTCGGGCGCGTGTTGCAGGCCATCCGCGAGAACCGTTTCCGCGCCGAGGCGCTAGGCTTCCGCACCGTGTTCCACCTGACCTACGCCAACTGCCTCGCCGCGCTGGTCGCCGCCAGCGCCGGCATCCTGAACGCGCTGTGGCTGCGCTATGCCGGCCCCGACACCTCGCTGAGCTTCTCGATCATGCTGGACATCCTGCTGATGGTGGTGATCGGCGGCATGGGCACGATCTACGGCGCGATCATCGGTGCCACCATCTTCATCCTCGCCCAGAACTATCTGCAGTCGCTGATGGGCGCCGCCTCCACGGCAGCATCCGAAGCCGGCTTGCCGCTGCTGCCTGGGCTGCTGCATCCTGACCGCTGGCTGCTCTGGCTGGGGCTGCTGTTCATCGCCAGCGTCTACTTCTTTCCGACCGGCGTGGTCGGACGGCTGCGCAATCCCGCCGGCGACAAGAGCGGCGGCGCACATTAAGCCGCCGTTAATGATGCAGCGCGGCGATTGCCGCGCACAGGGCACAACCGTCACGCGATTCCCGCTCCGCTGCATACGGACGCGATTGCGCAACTCGATTAATGCTTAGGTAACTGGCTTTCCTAAGGTTTAGGCCATTTGTGCGGTGTATTCGTGTTCCTCCAGGGAGGGGGGGAATGCGCCAGGTCTTTTCCACGGTGGCAGCCGCAATGTCTCTAGCCGCAAGGAACGGCTGGGAGGTCTTGGCGCGGCGTGGTCCCGTCCTGTGGTTGACCCTGTGCGGCGTGTTGCTCGTCGCTGGCATCTTCGCCGTGACCGCCATGGCCGTCGGCGAGTTTCGCGAGCGCACCCTGACCAATCGCGAGCGCGAGCTGGAAAACACGGTGCAGCTGATCGCGCGGCACTTTGATCAGCAATTCGAGGATTCCGACGTCGTCGCCGCCGATCTGATCGGGCAGATGAACCTGGTGGAGATGACCTCGCCGGCGATGTTCCGCGAGCGCATGTCCGGACCCGCGGCGAACCAGATGCTGCGCAGCAAGATCAGCTCCGTGTCCTACCTCGGCGATATCGCGATCTACGATGCCGACGGCGAGCTGATCAACTGGTCGCGGGCCCAGCCCCTGCCCAAGATCAACGTTTCATCCCGGGCCTATTTTCAGACGTTCAAGACGAATCCGCGGTCCGAGCCGGTGCTGCTGGAGTCCGTCCGCAGCTTCATCATCAACAAATGGACCACGATCGTCGCTCGCCGGTTGAACGGCCCCGATGGCGCCTTCCTCGGTGCGATGGTCCGCCGGATCGATCCGGACAGCTACCAGCATTATTTCGCATCGGTCGCGCTTGCCGAAGGCACCGCCATCTCGCTGTTCGATCGCGAAGGCAAGTTGCTCGCACGCTATCCGCATCGCGAGGAGCTGATCGGACGGAACTTCAAGGACGCGCCGCTGATGCAGAAGGTGCTGGCCCAAGGCGGCCAGCAGACGCTCCGTGGCAAGAGCCCCGTCGACGGCGAGGAGCGGCTCGGCTCGGCGGCATCGCTAACGCACTTCCCGCTGGTCATCCTCGCCACCAACACGACGGCCGCGGCCCTGGCGGACTGGCGGCAGCAAACCAGTTTCATGGTCACGACCGCCGCGCTTTCGGCGGCCGTGATCGCGCTGATCCTCTATCTGATCATCCGGCTGATCAACCGGCAGAATCGCGAAGCGCAGGAACGCCTGGAAGCGGAGCGGCTGCGGCTCGACACCGCCTTGAACAACATGACCCAGGGGCTGATCCTGTATGACGCGGGCGGCACCATCGTCACCTGCAACCGCCGCTACGCCGACATGTTCGGCCTCTCTCACGACGTCATCAAGCCCGGCTGCCACATCCGCCAGGCGATGTATCATCGCAAGGAGTGCGGCGCGTTCGACGGCGACGTCGAGGAATTCTGCGCCGACGTCATGAGGGTCGTCGCCGAAGGCACGGTCTCCACACGCGTGCATCAGCTGGCCAACGGCCGCGCCTTCCAGGTCATCAACACCCCGCTCGCGCAGGGCGGCTGGGTCGCCACGATCGAGGACATCACCGAGCGCCGCCATCTGGAGCAGGAGCGCGATCGCAACCACACCTTCCTGCGCGAGATCATCGACCATATTCCGTCCCGGATCACCGTGAAGGACGCCCGGACGCGGCGCTACCTCCTGGCCAACCAGGTCGCCGAGGAACAGCTCGGCGAAGCCAAGGAGACGATCGTCGGCAGGAGCGCGTTCGACATCTATCCGACGGACGCGGCCGAAATCATCAACCGGGACGACGACAGGGTGCTGCAATCGCCGAACGGGCTGTTTCTGGACGAGCACGTCTGGAATACGCCGGCCGCCGGGGCGCGCTATATCACCTCGACCCGGATCGGCATCCGCGACAAGTCCGGCGAGCCGCGCTACATCATCAACGTCGTCGAGGACGTCACCGAGCGGCGGCGCGCCCACGAGAAGATCGCGCATATGGCGCATTACGACGCGCTGACCGATTTGCCGAACCGCACCCTGTTCCGCGAGCAGATCGAACGCGAGCTGGCGAACGTTGCCGGCGGCGGACAGTTCGCGCTGCTCTATATCGACGTCGACGAATTCAAGGGCATCAACGATTCGCTCGGCCACCATGTCGGCGACGAGCTTTTGAAGGCGATTGCCGGCCGTCTGCGCGGCTGCCTCAAGCAGGGCGATCTGATCGCACGGCTCGGCGGCGACGAATTCGCCGTGATCCAGACCGCCATCCAGTCCCCTGCCGACGTGCTGTCCTTCGTGACGCGCATCTATGAGACCATCCGCCAGCCCTATCATTGTCTCGGCCATCAGCTCTCCACGGACGCGAGCATCGGCATCGCGCTTGCGCCGCAGGACGGCACCGATCTCGACCAGCTCGTCAAGAATGCCGACCTCGCGATGTACGGCGCCAAGGGTGAAGGCCGCCGCACCCACCGCTTCTTCGAGTTGGCGATGGATGCGAGCGCCAAGGCGCGCCTCAGCATGGAGCAGGATTTGCGCCAGGCCCTGGTGAACGGCGGCTTCGAGATCCACTACCAGCCGCTGGTCGACCTGCGCACCAACGAGGTCGCGGGCTGCGAGGCGCTGCTGCGCTGGCGGCATCCCGAGCGCGGCATGGTCTCGCCGGCGGAGTTCATTCCCGTCGCCGAGGACACCGGCCTGATCAACGAGCTCGGCGACTGGGTGCTGCGCATGGCCTGCAACGAGGCCGCGACCTGGCCCGCAAATATACGCGTCGCGGTCAACGTGTCGCCGGTGCAGCTCAAATGCGACACGCTGGCGCTGCGGATCGCGGGCGCGCTCGCCGCCTCCGGCCTCGACCCGCGGCGCCTCGAGCTCGAGATCACCGAGGCCGTGCTGATCCGCGACGACGAGGCTGCGCTCTCGATCCTGCACCAGCTCCGCTCGATCGGCGTGCGCATCGCGCTCGACGATTTCGGCACCGGCTATTCCTCGCTCAGCTATCTCAAGCGCTTCCCGTTCGACAAGATCAAGATCGACCGCTGCTTCGTCGCCGACATCGCCGAGACGAGCGGTGCACCCGTGATCGTGCAGGCGGTGGTGAACATCGCCGCCGCCAGCAGCATGACCACGGTCGCCGAAGGGGTCGAGACCGAGGCGCAGCGCGAGCTGCTGCGCGCCCTCGGCTGCACGCAGATGCAGGGCTATCTGTTCAGCGCGCCGAAGCCGGCCGCCGAAGTGCGTAAACTGTTCGGCCCGAGTGACGGCCTGCCCGCAGTCTTGCCGGTGGCGGCGGTGGCCTGATGGCAAGACCCGCGAAGTCGCCAGGCAAGACGCCAAGAAGGACTGCGGACAAGACCGTCTCGAACAAGACTGTCGACGTCGCGGATTCCTATGCCGTGCGGCTGATGCAGCATCTGGTGGTGCCGACTTTCGTGATCGACCCGAGGCGCCGCGTCGTGATCTGGAACAGGGCGTGCGAACGATTGACGGGCGTCGCCGCCTCGGAGGTGATCGGCACCAGCAAGCACTGGCAGGCCTTCTACGAGACCCGGCGGCCCTGCCTGGCCGATCTCGTCGCGCTCGACCGGCCGGAGCGGCTTCCGGAGTTTTATTCGGAATACGCCGCGCGCGGCCATAACGGGCTCGGCTTTTCCGCGGAGAACTGGTGCACGATGCCCAGGCTCGGCAACCAGCTTTATCTCGCCATCGACGCCGGCCCGATCCACGACGAGGCCGGACACCTGATCGCCGTGGTGGAGACGCTGCGCGACCTCACCGACCAGAAGCGCGCCGAGATGGCGCTGAAGGAGCTCGCCACCAAGGACGGGCTGACCGGGCTGTCGAACCGCCGCTCGTTCGACCAGATGCTGGTGAGCGAATGGGCCCGCGCCCAACGCACGCAGAAGCCGCTGGCGCTGCTGTTCGTCGACGTCGATCATTTCAAGCTGTTCAACGACCATCACGGCCACCAGAACGGCGATGAATGCCTGCGCGTGGTCGCTTCCGTCGTCAGCCGCCACGCCGTGCGCCCGCTCGATCTCGCCAGCCGCTACGGCGGCGAGGAGTTCGCGCTGATCCTGCCGGACATGGATTGCGACAGCGCCTGCGTCATCGCCGAGGAGATCCGCGGCGCCGTCATGGCCTTGCGGATCGCCCATGGCGCTGCGGGCGCGGGCGACCACGTCACCCTCAGCGTCGGCGTCGCCAGTCACATTCCCGGCGCAGTCGACGGCAGCCCTGACCGGCTGCTGGGCGCGGCCGACGAGGCGCTCTACGTCGCCAAGCGGCTCGGCCGCAATCGCGTCATCTGCGCCGAACGGGTGCTGGCCGAGTTCGCCAGCCTGGGACGGCAGGGCGCAGCGGTTCCGGGCCCCTTCCGGCGCAAATCGGCGTGAGACCCATTGCGACGAGAAGCGGTTGCTCCCCCCTCGCCAATCGGCTAAATGAACCTCGACTGCACCCGTAGCTCAGCTGGATAGAGCGTTGCCCTCCGAAGGCAAAGGTCACACGTTCGAATCGTGTCGGGTGCGCCAGTCCTGCCGCCGTTTTCGCGCCGCGCTCACGTCAGCATCGAAATGATCGACTGAATCTGGTCGCTGGCGGACGACACCAGTCCGTCATACGACGTATGACCGTGCGCGGCAGCCTTCAGGATGCATTCGGCGACGGCTGCTTTCAGGCCAAAGACCGATTGCTCGGCGGGTACGCTCGCCATCACGGTCTCGAGGGCCTGACGCATGGTTTGAACGAGCTCGGAGCTGTATTGCATTGGCTGTCCTCCGCCAGCTCATATTAGATCGCATGCCCGGCCCTGCCACTCACAAGCCTGCGATTCCTCTTTGATGAACGGCGAGCTGAACGCCTCAGTTCATCCGCCAGATCGCCGCATTGAGCACGCCGGCGAACGCGACCCAGGCTGCGTAGGGTACGAACAATGCGGCGGCCAGTCGGTCGCGTGATATCTCAAGGCCGATATAGGTCACGATCGCGACGAACAGGCCGATGAGGATGACGAGCGCGGCGCCGATCTGGTGCATCGTGAACATGACTGGAGACCAGGCGAAGTTGAGCCCGAGCTGCACGGCCCAGACCAGCATCGCCTTTCCCGAGGGTTCGCGGCGGAAGGTCCGCCAGCCCGCGATTGCGATCATGACGTAAAGGATGGTCCAGGCCACCGGGAACGCCCAGTTCGGCGGAACGAAGCCCGGCTTGACGAGGCCGGCATACCATTCTCCCGGGAGATTGGTTGCGCCGATCAGCCAGCCAAGGCCGACCACGCCCACCACGAAGACCAACAGCTGCAACATCCTCACCTCGCGCTTCCCATCGCGCGATTGTATCATCTTTCCATGAGCGAATCCGACACGATGACCGGCGAGATCGCGCCGGTGCGCAAGATCATCCATATCGACATGGATGCATTCTATGCGTCGGTGGAGCAACGCGACAATCCGGAGCTGCGCGGAAAGCCCGTGGCGGTCGGAGGCTCGGCGGAGCGCGGCGTCGTCGCGGCCGCGAGCTATGAGGCCCGCAAGTTCGGCGTGCGCTCCGCCATGCCGTCGGTGACGGCGAAGCGGCAATGTCCCGATCTGATCTTCGTCCGGCCGCGCTTCGAGGTCTACAAGGCGGTCTCCAGGCAGATCCGCGACATCTTCGCCGAGCACACGCCTGTTATCGAACCGCTGTCACTCGACGAGGCCTATCTCGACGTGACGGAAAATCTGCAAGGCATCCCGTTGGCGCGCGACATCGCGCTGCGGATCCGCGAGAAGATCAAGGCCGAGACCGGCCTCAACGCGTCGGCCGGCATCTCCTACAACAAGTTCCTGGCAAAGCTCGCCTCCGATCATCGCAAGCCCAACGGCCAGTACGTGATCGCGCCGGAGATGGGACCGGCTTTCGTCGAGAACCTGCCCGTCGGCAAATTCCACGGCATCGGGCCGGCGACGGCCGCGAAGATGAACGCGCTCGGCCTGTTCACCGGTCTCGACATCCGCAACCAGACGCTGGAATTTATGAACGCGAATTTCGGCAAGTCGGGCGCCTATTATTACTGGATCTCGCGCGGCGTCGACGAACGGCCGGTGCGGGCCAACCGGATTCGGAAATCCATCGGAGCGGAGAATACCTTCTCGATCGACCTTGCCGAATATGACGCGCTGGCCGCCGAGCTGAAACCGCTCGTCGACAAGGTCTGGCGCCATTGCGAGGCAACCGGAAATCGCGGCCGCACGGTGACCCTGAAGATCAAGTTCGCCGACTTCGAGATCATCACGCGCAGCAGATCCGCCGTCACCGCGGTGAGGGACCGGGACGATCTCGAGCGGTTGGCCTGCGGCCTGCTCGAGGCCGAGATGCCGCTGCGAAAGCGCGTCAGGCTGCTGGGCGTATCGCTGTCGGCCCTGCAGGCCGGAGACGATGCGGAGCCGCAGCTGACATTGGGCATTTGAGGCTCCCCGACAGCGGCATGGCGCTCGCCAAGCGCGAGCGACGGTGGCGGGCCTTTTCAGACCCGTCACCGATTGAAGGACGCTGGGTCGCTCAATGCCGCATGTGCTCGAATACCACGATCACGCCGGTCGGCTCGGGCTCGTGCGCCATCAGGCGCGTCAGTTCGGAATCGCCCCAATCGGCGAGGCTGACAACTTCACCGCTCTGGCGGTCGGCACCGAGCGACGGCGTCGGCTCGAGGACCTTGAGGCCCGTCTCGTCGACGAAGAAGGTGTGTTCGCCGAACATGCTGTTGAGCTGCGGCATGGCGGGATGTTCGTCGGGCAGCACCTGAGCGCCGAGTTGGTTGACGGTCTGCTTCACCTGTTCGGATGTGAGCTTCATGAGCTGCTCCGTTTCTGTGTCCGGTTTCATTGGCCCGGGCGGGAGCGCGTGTTCCCTGCACTTTTCTCGCCTGGCTCAAACCCGAACAGGCGCTGCCGGTAAATGTTCCGGCGAAATGTATTTTGTGATCGCGCGTTGCATCCGCCGCGCTCGCGGCACGAGATCGCCACAAGATGCACATGATCTGACCGCGCGCTGCGCTCATCGGCGGCTTCGACGAGCCGGATGTCGCGATCCGCTCGTGTTCGAGCCGGTGTTGCGATCTGCTATTCGCTGCGGTTCTCGCCGACCGAGAGCGCGCAAATGCGCGACAGATGGGTGTAAGGCAAGCCGGTTTCCTCGGCCCAGGCATTGAACTGCGCCTGCACCTTGGCGAGATCGCCCTTCGACTTGACCTCTTCGGCAATGTCGAGACCGGCATCGCGCAGGCAGATGGCGACATCTCTCGACGTGACAAAGCCGTCCCAGCCGACGAAGCGCAGCAGCATCTGGCCGGTGTTGCCGCCGAGGCGGCTGCCGCGCTTGGTCAGGAGATCGAGCAGGCCGATCTCGTTGGACGAAGGCCATTTCGCCAGAAACTTGCCGAAGCTGCCGTGCTCCTTCGCGATCTCCTGCACGAAAGCGGCGTTGTCGCGCACCGACATGATCTTGGCCCCGTTGCGCACGATGCGCGCATCGCGCAAAAGGCCTTCCCAATAGTCTTCCGGCTGGAAGCTGAGCTTGGCCGGCTGGAAATGCAGGAAAGCCTCTTCAAAGCCATCCCATTTCGAATCGATCACGCTCCAGGCGAAGCCGGCACAGAACACACGCTTCGTCATCTCGGCCAGGATACGGTCGTCGCCGAGCTTGGCCAGACGCTTCAGGTCGGGCCTCGCCGGCATCAGCTTTTCCAGGGCCTTGGGGCCGCCCTTGCGTTTCTCGGCGCGGGCGCGAATGGTCTTGAAGGCGGGCATGCGGACACAGGCAATTGAGGGCACGCCACGACATCAGAATTCGGCGATGCCGTCCAGTCCCGCGGATGGGCGGGGCTGGAGCTGAGCCGCTCGGTCTGCGCCGGCAGGCAAATCAGGCTCGGCTATCGCGACAGGCGCTTTGCGATGTGAACCGACTGCCAGTCTCCGAGCCCGGTATCGTTGAAGCCCGCCTTCTTCGCGAGACCACGCATCTCCGCATTGGTGCGCGCCGTCTCGGCGGCGATCATCTCATGGCCGAGATCGATCGCGCGCGTCTCCATCGCCGTCATCATCTGAAGGCCAAGACCTTTGCGCTGAAAGGCATCGGCGACCGAGATGGCAAATTCGCCATGCCGTGCCGCCGCGTCATAGGCATATCGGGCTTCGCCGATGATCCTGCCCCGCCCATCCTCCCTGAGCTCGGCAAGCAAGGTGAAATTGTCGAGACCGCCGCTCTTGGCGACGCTTTCGGCCGCGACCACGCCGGGGTCCGCTCGCGCGCCGCTGAAGCGCTTGTTGCGGGACGTCGTGGAGAGGTCGGTGAAATAGACCGACAGGCTCTCGACGTCGGACGCGCTGGCGGTCCTGATGCAGACCATGCCCTTCGCTTCGGCCAGTTCGACCGGTTCGACGACGGCTCCCGGAAACAGCTGTGACATGCGTGATGCTCTCGGCAGGTTGCTGGGAGTTGCAGACCTAGCCGAAGCCGCACGCCGTCCGCTTGGACGTTGCTGCCAATCATGCGGTTGAAAACGAACAGCTCGTTTTCATGTGCCGCGCGTCACACACGGGAGAGTGACGGCACCTCCTCGGGCATGATCGCCTGAAGGCCGCCGAAGCGGCGCTCGCGGCCATGGAAGGACGCCAGGGCGGCGGCGAGATCGCCCGCGTCGAACTCGGGCCACATCCGCTCGGTGAAATGCAGCTCGGCATAGGCGCCTTCCCAGAGCAGGAAGTCCGACAGCCGCTTCTCGCCCGAGGTGCGGATGATGAGATCGACGTCGCGCAGGCCGGCTTCGCCGGTGACGAGCTGCGAGAAGGCTTCGCGGGTGAGACTGGTCAACGCGGCCGCCTTCGCTGCGGCATTGAGGATGGCGTCGCGCGCGGAATAGTCGACCGCGATGCGCAGGTGCAACGTGGCGCCGCGAGCAGTGGCTTCCTCGGCGCGCGTGATTGCGGCCGCGACGCCTTCAGGCAAGCGATCACGACGACCGATCACGGTGAGGCGCACACCGTTCTCGATCAGGCTCTGCACCTCATTGGCGAGATAGAAGCGCAGCAAGGTCATCAATGCGGCAACCTCGGCCTTTGGCCTGCGCCAATTGTCGGTGGAGAAGGCGTAGAGCGTCAGCGTGCCAATGCCCTGCTTGGGTGCGGCCTCGACGATGCGACGGATGGCTTCGACGCCGGCCTCGTGGCCGCGGACGCGCGACAGGCCGCGGCGCGTCGCCCACCGCCCGTTGCCGTCCATGATGATGCCGACGTGAAGCTTCTCGTTACGGGAGCTCGCATTACGAGAGGTCTTGTCACTTTGCATTGCAAAGTCTCCGGTCAAAAAAGGGGAGGATCAGGTCGAGATGATGCCGAGGCGGCCGAGCGGCGGCGCCTCGCGGCCGGCGGCCTTGGCGGCGTCGCGCACCAAGCGTTCCAGCACGGCGAGATAGTCGAGGAAACGTCGGCGCCCGGTCTTGGTGAGGCGGCAGGTGGTGTGCGGACGGTTGCCCTCGTAACCCTTGGTCACGTCGACCAGGCCGGCCTCCTGGAGCACGGCGAGATGCCGGCTGAGATTGCCGTCGGTGAGGCCGCACAGCTGCTTGAGATCGGCGAATGCCAGCCCTTTCGGATGCGCCATCAGCGAGGTCAGAAGCCCGAGCCTCGCCTTCTCGTGGATCACGCGGTCGAGCCCTTCGTAGGAGAAGGGTGCGCTGTCAGTCTTCGACATCATGGTCTCCGGATGCGACATGCAGAACGGCCGCCATCAGCGACTGCCCGATCACGAAGGGCAGTCCCATGGTCCATGGCGACAGCGTGTGGGTCTGGCTCGCGATCACCACCACCAGGAAGCCGGACACGAAATACCAGGCGCCGGCGAGCGCAACGGTGCGCGGCAGCAAGCGGATGGACGCGAAAATGCCGAGCGACACCAGGACCTGCCACAGGCCCGGGAGCAGCCACAGCGTCTCGGCCGCGAACTTCCACATCACCACCGCGAGCAGCACGCCGGCCACGCCTGCGGGCAGGAACTGCTCGACCGCCTGGTGGATCATCGCATCGGCCAGGCCCGAATGATGGCGGCGCGACCGCGCGCGCATCTCGATCCCGATCATCAGGAGGGACAGCGCGGCGGCGACGAACCAGCCGACGAAGAAGCCGAGCGGCTCATTGGTGGGATCGCCGAGCAGCCAGAATTGCAGGACCGCTGTAAGCAGCGCAACGACGGCAGTCGCCGCCATCGTCGCCGGACCATAGCCGCGGAACGCCGTGCCCGCCGCGATCTGGCTGCGGATCGCCACGATATCGGCCAGAGCCTTGTCGAGATCGCGCATTGGCAATGCCAGAACCTCGCTCCGCACGGACTTGCCGGGATTGTCGTCCCGTTACTTTGTATTGCAAAGTATATAGCGGTGCAAAGTAAGCGCAAGCCCGGAATCGCCGTGAGGGGATTTGCGCCCTGCGGACAACTGCCGGTTGCGCGAGCCCCGCTTCCACGGATAAGATGCGGCCAAAAGCGTCCAGGGGGCTGGGTATGTGGCTTAGATCGTTAATCGTTGCGTTTGTTTCCCAGGCGATGATCGCCGGTCCCGCTCATGCGGCGGGGCCTTTCGGCACCATCCACGTCGGCAACTGGAACGGCGGCGCCTACACCAATGATTCAACCGGCGCGTTCTCCCACTGCGCCGCAAGCACACCCTACGCCAACGGCATGACGCTGCTTGTCGGCCAGGATTCGAACAATGCGTGGCTGCTCGGCTTTGCCAATCCAGCGTTTCGTTTCAAGAAGGGCGAGAACCTGACGATCGACGTGACATTCGATGGTCAGGCCGAGGTGAAACTCTTCGCGACCGCATTCTCCGAGGTGATGGTCTCGGCGGTTTTGCCCACGAATGTCGCGCGTGCTTTCCAGAAGGCGAGCCTGATGGTGGCAGTGGCGAGAGGCACACCTTTTCAATTCAGCCTGACGTCAACAGCGCCTTTGATCACCGCGGTCACCAATTGCGTCACGCGAGTGAAGGCCGACGGGCTGGACAAGGCCGGCGACTTTACAAAGGTTACCGCCAAGCCGCAGGCCGCACCGGACAAGCCGGCGCCGCCGGCGTCCGGCAAGCTCGGCGGGGCCAAGAGCGGCACCGGTTTCGTCGTGAGCGCGAGCGGCCACATCGTCACCAACAATCACGTGGTCAATGGCTGCGTCGGCGACATCAAGGGCAACCTCACCGGCGAGGCCGCGATGGTGCTGCGCGTCGGTTCGACCGACGCCAACAATGATCTCGCCTTGCTTCAGGCGCCGTCGTCGTCGACCTTCAAGGATTTCGCCCGCATCCGCGACCGCTCGTTCCACGCAGGCGATTCCGTCGTCGCGATCGGCTTTCCCTACCACGGATTGCTCAGCTCGGATCTGAGAGTGACGACCGGCATCGTGAGCTCGCTCAGCGGCATGCGCAATGACACGCGCTTCCTGCAAATCAGCGCGCCCGTGCAGCCCGGCAACAGCGGCGGCCCGCTGTTCGATACCTCGGGCCAGATCGTGGGCGTAGTCACCGGAAAGATCCCGGGATTGCGTATCGCCGCCATGACCGGCGATATTCCCGAGAACATCAACTTCGCCATCAAGACCGGGGCGCTGCGCGATTTCCTCGACAATTCCGTCGTGCCCTACCAGCAGAGCCGAAGGGCGAACTGAAGACCACCGACATCGCCGGCAACGCCCGCGCCTACACGATGCTGATCTCGTGTACCGCGACGGAGCAGGCCGACGCGAAGCGGTGAACCGCTCTGCTCTCAATACGGCGCGACGGGCCGCGCGCGCCGCGGCGGCGGCGGCGGTTGCACGGGTTGCACCTGGCCGTAGGCGAAGCGCGGATTGCGATCGCAGTAGAGCAGCCGGCCGGACACGCTGGCCTGGCACTGCTCGTAGGTCGCGTAGGCGCATTCGCCGGGATAATCATAGTCCCCGCCCTGGGCGCACCAGGGATAGTCGCGGGCGGTTGCGGGCGGGACGGTGGCGAAGCCGAGAGCGATGGCCCCCAGCGCGGCGAACAGACATTGATTTCTGGTCACGATCCGGTCTCCCGTGCAATGAAGATAAGGCGCGCCCCCTTTAACGAGGTCGCCTCAAGCCACTTTATTCCAGATCGCGTCGCCGGGTCGCGTCCTAATAAGGCGCATACTCACGCAGATACCGCCGCGATGGCCGCTGCTGGTTGTACGCCGTGCGCGGATTGACTCCGCAGGTCAAGAGGCGCCCGGAGACGCTGGCCTGACATTGCTGCAAAGTCCGATAGGAGCATTCGCCGGGGTAACCGGTGCCCCTGCCCTGGGCACACCAGGGATAATCATAAGCCGCGGCTGGACTGATGCCGGCAAGGCTGCCGACGCCCAATCCAGCCAGCGCGATCATTGCGAATATTGCCTTGCGCATTTGCGTGCTCCTTGCCGGATGCCACGGAAGAATAGGCCTCCTGAGAACGTCGGCAAGGCCGCAAGGTTGCTATCGCCTACTCGACCTTCAGGCCGGCGAACTCGACGACCTTCTTCCACTTTTCGGTCTCGGCCTTGATCTCCTCGCCGAACGCCTCGGGCGTCTGCGCCCGCGGCTCGCCGCCGAGCTCGACCAGACGCTTGGCCATGTCGGGCTCCTTGATCAGCGCGTTGACCTCGGCGTTGAGCTTGGCGATGATCTCCTTCGGCGTGTTCTTCGGCGCACCCATGCCGAACAGTGCGCTGGCCTCATAGCCCTTCACGGTCTCGGCGATCGCCTGCACGTCGGGCAATTGCGCCGAGCGCTCCGTGGTGGTGACGCCGATCGCGCGCAGCGAGCCGGAGCGGATGTGCTGGATGATCGAGGGCATGTTGTCGAAGATCACCTGCACCTGGCCGCCGAGCATGTCGGTGATCGCGGGCGCCGCGCCGCGATAGGGCACGTGCTGCATCTTGCAGCCGGTCATGGCCATGAACATCTCGCCGGACAGATGCACCGAGGTGCCGTTGCCGGACGAGGCCATGTTCACCTTGCCGGGATTGGCCTTCACATATTCGATGAACTCGGCGACGTTCTTCGCCGGCACGTCCTTGTTGACGGTCATCACGTTCGGCACGCGCTGGAACGAGGCGACCGGCGCCATGTCGGTCACGAAGTTGAACTTCAGATTCTTGTAGAGCGAGGTGTTGATGTAGTTGGCCGGATTGACCAGCTGCAGCGTGTAGCCGTCGGGCTCGGCATTGATGACCGATTCGGTGGCGATGTTGTTGCCGGCACCCGGCTTGTTCTCGATCACGAATTGCTGGCCGAGCTTTTCCGAGAGCCGCTGGCCGATCAGCCGCGCCAAGATGTCGGTGGCGCCGCCCGGCGGATAGCCGACCACCCATTTCACGGGCCGGGCCGGATAATCGGCGGCAAAGGCCTTCGACAGCGGGGTGGCTGCAAGCGGACTGGCGGCGAGCAGGCCCAGCGCGGTACGGCGAGTGATCATCTCAAGGGTTCTCCCAAGTGTTGTTCTTGAAGCCAGATAGCTTGAACCCGGCGTCGGTGGGGTTGTAACAAAGCTTGCCGCAGGCGGAAAGTGCACGGGGCGCATCACGACGAAAGGATAAGGCATGCCGGTCAAGGTCGAAGCTCTCGATCATCTCGTGATCAACGTCGCCGATGTCGCGGCCACCACGGAGTGGTACCGCAGGATTCTCGGCATGGAAGTCAAGGTGTTCGATCCCGGCGGCGGCAAAGCGCCGCGGACTTCGCTTCACTTTGGTAACCAGAAGATCAACGTCCGGCCGCGCGATGCCGACAAGGTGGAATGGTTCACCGCCGACCACCAGACGGCCGGCAGCGAGGACCTCTGCTTCCTCACCTCCGCCACCCCCGACGAGGTGGTGGCGCATTTGCAGGCCCACGGCGTCGCGATCGAGGAAGGCCCGGTTCCCAAGCAGGGCGCACGCGGCACACTGCGCTCGGTCTATTGCCGGGACCCGGATGGCAGCCTGATCGAGATTTCGTCGTACGGGGATTAGCGCAGAAGCGCGCTGCCGGCCGCAAACTCCGTCGTCATGCCCGGGCTTGTCCCGGCCATGACAGAGGAGACAGGACGCGCCTCACGACGCACGATGCACCATGCCCCTCCCCCTTCCGATTTGCGCCCCGCCTCATCCGATGGCAGGAAGACGCAATCATCGAAAGACAGCCGCCATCAAGATGCAGGCTGCACGGGGAGGAGCCATGCCACTTCAAAAAGCCACAGCCGGAATCGTCGGCCCGTTCGACGGGCTCGACGTGCCCTGGCTGCTCAAGATGCGCGCCGAGGTCCGGCGTGATCATCCGTTCCTGATCTGGGCGCCGTTCGATGCGCCGGCGCGGCGCTGGAGCTATGGCGAGTTTCACGAGCGGGTCGGCGCGCTCGCGGCGGGACTGGCACGGCGCGGCGTGAAGCCGAGCGAATATGTGCTCATTCACCTGGACAATTGCATCGAGGCGATGCTGGCCTGGTTTGCCTGTGTCGAGCTCGGCGCCATCGCGGTCACCACCAACACCCGCTCGGCGCCGGCCGAGATCGCTTATTTTGCCGATCATTGCGGCGCGGTCGCCGCGATCACGCAGCCCGCCTATGCGGACATCGTCGCGCAGAACTGCGGCAACCTCCGCTGGCTCGCGGTGACCTCGCACGATGCGGGCGCGGCATCTGCGCAGGCGGTCTCGCGCGGCGACAGTTTTGAATCCCTGTTCGCCGACAGCGCCGACCGTCCGAAACGCGCGGCCGATCCGCTCGCACCATGCAGCGTGCAATACACCTCGGGCACGACCTCGCGGCCCAAGGCGGTGCTGTGGACACATGCCAACGCGCTGTGGGGCGCCAAGATCAACGCCGCGCATGAGGACCTGCATGCGAGCGACGTGCATCAGGCTTACCTGCCGCTATTCCACACCAACGCGCTCGCCTATTCCATGCTGGCGACGCTGTGGGTCGGGGCGACCTGCGTGATCCAGCCGCGTTTCTCGGCGAGCCGGTTCTGGGGCGTCGCGCGCGAGCACGGCGCGACGTGGACCTCGACGATACCGTTCTGCATGAAGGCGCTGCTCGAGCAGGAAATCCCGAAAGACCACAAATTCCGCCTGTGGGGCACCGCCATCAACGAGCCGCCGGCCTTTGCCGCTTTCGGCATCAAGATGATCGGCTGGTGGGGCATGACCGAGACCATCACCCACGGCATCGTCGGCGAAGTCGACCAGCCCAACATCCCGATGTCGATCGGCCGCGCCGCGCCGGAATATGAAATCCGCATCACCGACGACGACGGGCGGGCCACCGGAATCGGCGGCACCGGCAATCTTTCGATCAGGGGCATTCCCGGCCTGTCGCTGTTCGCCGAATATCTGCACAACGAGAAAGCGACGCGCGAAAGCTTCGACGAGCACGGCTTCTTCCTCACCGGCGACCGCGTCGAGCGGCTGCAGAACGGCTTCATCAAGTTCGGCGACCGCGCCAAGGACATGCTGAAGGTCGGCGGCGAGAACGTCGCGGCCTCCGAGATCGAGCAGGTGATCGCGCTGGTCGCAGGCGTGCGCGAGAACGCCGTGGTGGCGAAGTCACATCCGATGCTGGACGAGGTGCCTGTCGTCTTCATCATCCCGCAGGGCGGCGTCGCCGGCGCTGCGCCCGATCTGCAGGAGCGCGTGATGGAAGCCTGCCGCAAGGGCCTCGCCGACTTCAAGCTGCCGCGCGAGATCCGGTTCGTCGACGACATGCCGCGCTCGACACTGGAGAAGGTGGCGAAGGCGGAGCTGCGGAAAATGGTGGGGTAGAAGCGTCGTTCCGGGGCGGTGCGCAGCACCGAACTCCGGTGTGCACTTGCGCACCTGAGAATCTCGAGATTCCGGGTTCGCGCTACGCGCGCGCCCCGGAATGACGGATTGGATCATCAGAACGACCCCAGCGCCACCGGACGGAACGCCTGCAGGAGTTGCTGATCCAGCTTGCCGCCCATGCCTTCCATCATGCCGAACGCACGGGAATGCGTGAACGGCATGCGGTAGGCGCGTTTCTCGACCAGCGCGGCATAGATGTCGACGATCGTCGTGAGGCGCACGATGTCGCTGATCTGGTTCGACGACAGGCCGTTCGGATAGCCGGAGCCGTCGAGAAATTCGTGGTGATGCAGGATCACGTCGAGCATCTCCGGCGGGAAGCCGCCCTGGGCGGCCAGCGCGTCATAGCCGCGGCGCGGATGCTGGCGGACTTCGGCCATCTCCTCGTCGGTGAGCTTGCCGGGCTTGTCGAGCAGCGCGGAGGGAACGAAGGCCTTGCCGACGTCGTGCAGCAGCGCGGCGCGGGTCAGGCGGCGCTGGTCGTCCTCGCGCATGCCGAGATGCTGCGCGAAGGCGACGGCGAAGCCGGTGACGAACAGGCAGTGCCGATAGCTGCCGACATGGTGGCAACCCACCGTGGTGAGCCATTCGCGCAGCGAGGAATGCTTGATCGCCTTCAGGATCTTGCTTTCGGCGGCGATGACGTCGTCGAAGGTCAGGGGCACGCCGAGCGGCAGCTTCTCGAACATCTTCGCCAGCAACGCATGCGCCGCCTCGACGCCGCGGTTGAGAGTCTTGCCGCGATCGGTCGCGTCATAGACGGCGGTGTCCGGGAAGGCGGCGCGGATGCGCTGCAGGATGGCGTCGGCCTGGAGCGGCCGCGAAATGGTGTCGGTGGCGCCCAGCGCCCAGGCCTGCATGGTGCCGTGATGCAGCGCGTCGGCCAGCACGAACAGCCGCGGCATCGAACGATAGGCATCGCCGCGCAGCTTGTTGCGCACCCGCTGCACGCTCTCGGGCGAACGCAGATTGATGTCGACCACGAGGCCGGAGAGATCGCGCGCGGGCTTGTCGGGGATCTCCTGCGTCGTCACCGTCGAAACGTCGCCGACCGCCTTCAGGATGCTGGCGAGCTCGGAGCTTTCGTCGCTCCGGTCGGAGGCGAGCAGAAGCCGGCGTTTGGCGGCGGATTTGGCTGGCGCGTTCATGGCTTCCCCAAAGCATGGGACTGGATTCCGCATCAGCCTAAGCCGGATCAGGTTCTCCGGCCCTTAAGAGGCGTGCTCAAGGGAACATTCCAGAATTGCACGCAATTTTACAGATTGGGTTCCCGGGGGGGCTCCCCCCAAAAGTGCGAAAACAACCCCATGCACAGTAGAGCGGGCATTGAAAACACGGGGGAATTTTTGACGCTTTCGCCCCACCTCCACTGTCGTCGCCCGGCTTGACCGGGCGACCCCGTACGCCGAGACGGCGCGGCTGGAACCGAGACGCCGCGGCGTTCAGGATGCCCCGCCTGCGCGGGGCATGACACCGAGAATGGGGATGTAGCCTCGCAAAACAAATCCGCCGGAGGTTTCCCTCCGGCGGATCCATCTCGTTCAACAATCGCAGCCGGCCTTACGCCTTCATGCTCGCCTTCACGGCCTCCGCCGTGATCGGCAGCGCGCGTACGCGGGCGCCGCTCGCGTTGAAGATGGCGTTGCCGATGGCGGGCGCGACCACCGTTACCGCGGGCTCGCCGACGCCGGTGGCCTTCTCGCCATTGGCGATCACGGCGACCGCGACCTCGGGCATCTGGCTCATGCGCAAGGGCGTATAGGTATCGAAATTGGTCTGCTCGATGCCACCGTCCTTCAGCGTCGCCTTCTCGTACATCGCCAGCGACAGGCCCCACAGCGCCGCGCCCTCGACCTGGGCACGGATGTTGTCGGGATGCACCTGCGTGCCGACGTCAGTTGCGACCGTGAGCTTCTTCACGGTCACCGCACCTGACGGCGCCACCGCGACATGGGCGACGCATGCCGTCCAGCTCGCGGTCGCGCGCTCCTGCGACGACACGCAGGCAACGCCCATGCCCTCGCCTTTCGGCAATGGCCTGGTGCCGTAGCCCGACAGTCCCATCGCGGCGAGCAGGGTGTTGCGCAAGCGCTGCGCGCCGCCGTCGTTCTTGCCGGCGCCGTCGAGCAGCGAGATGCGGAACTGCGCGGGATCCTTGCCCGTGGCCGCCGCGATCTCGTCGATCATGCTTTCGACCGCCCAGAAGGTCCAGCCCGGCGCCACCGAGCGGAGCTGGCCGGATGGCGTCGCATTGTGCGCGAGCTCGTTCTTGATCGCGCGCACATAATGGTTGGGCACGGTGTAGAAGAAGTCCGCGCCGTTGACCGTGAAGCTGTCGAGCGGGCCCTTCTTGTCGACCGAGGGCGTCAGGAAATCAGGGATTCCCCAGCGCGCGGTCGGCCAGGCCGAGACCACGTCGTGGCTGAGCGCGACGAGCTTGCCGTCGCCGTCCACGCCGGCTTTCACTTTCTGGTAGGTGAGCGGACGCGAGAAATCCATCGTCATGTCGTTCTCGCGCGAGTAGATCACCTTGACCGGCTTGCCGACCGCTTTCGCCGCCTGCACCGCCGGAATCATCATGTCGGCGTCGAGCCTGCGGCCAAAGCCGCCGCCCAGCCAATGCTGATGCATCACGACGAATTTCGGATCGATCCCGGCGGCACCCGCGGCGATGGCGCCGGAGCGCGTCGCGAACTGGTTGCCGGAATAGATGTGCAGGATGTCGCCCTTGAACTCCGCGGTGGCGTTCATCGGCTCCAGCGGCGCATGGATGTTGATGCTGGTGGTGTACTCGGCCTCGACCACTTTCGCCGCCGAGCCGAAGGCCGCATTGGGATCGCCGTCCTTGACGAAGAACTGGCCGGAATCCTCCAGGCCCTGAAGCCGCTTGGCCTCATCGAGCAACGACTGGCTCGACAGTTTTGCGTTCGGACCGCCGTCATAGGCGATCTTCAGCGCGTCCGCAGCCTTGCGGGCGTTGGCATAGGTGTTGGCCACGGCGACGACCCAGCCGGATGTGGTTCCGGTCTTGTCGTCGAGGATGACGGCCTTCATGAAGCCGGGCACCTTCTTGGCTTCACTGTCGTCGACCGATTTCACCGTGGCGCCGAAGCGCACCGGCGGGGTCACCACCTTGCCGTAGGCCATGCCCGGCAGCATCACGTCGATGCCGTATTTGGCCGTGCCGTTGGTCTTGGAGGGGATGTCGAGCTGCGGCACCGAGACGCCGATCATGGTGTATTGATCCGGCGTCTTCAGCTTGATCGCCTTCAGCTCGTCCGGCGTGAAGGCCTTCGTCGCCTTGCCGCTCTTGACGATCTCGGCGAAGGTCATCTGCTTCTTCGACTTCGGATGCGAGACCACGGAGTCGCGGACCACGAGCTGGTCCTTGAAGTAGGGCGGCAGGCCCATGGCCGCGGCAGCGGCCTCCGTGAGTGCGATCCTGCCGGCGGCGCCGGCCCGGCTCATCGCCTCGAAATTCATCATGGTCGACCAGCTGCCGCCGGTGATCTGTGCGCCCAAGACCGGATCGTTGAACTTGGGATCGTTGGAGGCGAGCTGCACGCGCATGTCGCTCCACTTCGCACCAAGCTCCTCGCAGACGATCTGCGCCATCGTCGAGGCGATGTGCTGGCCCATGTCGGCCTTGCCGCAGGTCACGGTGACGAGACCATCCGGCGAGATCGCATACCAGACGCTCGGCTCGAAACTGGCGGGTGCCGCGGCGGCCGCAGCATCGATGCCGGGCACGCCGGCATAACCGAGCACGAGGCCGGTCGCGGCGGTGCCGACCAGGAAGGAGCGGCGGCTGAGATCGGTCGTCTCGGGCATCACATTCTTCACATGCTCGTTCATGTGGGCCTCCGCTCGTTGGAGGTGGCGGACGCGGTGCGCATCTCGGAGGCGGCGCGCATGATCGCCTTCTGGATCCGCGAATAGGTCATGCAGCGGCAGAGATTGCCGTCCATGTGAGCGACCACTTCTTCCTTGGTCGGATTGGGATTCTTCGACAGCAGCGAGGCCGCCTGCATGATCTGCCCGGACTGGCAGTAGCCGCATTGCGGCACCTGCTCGGCGATCCATGCCTTCTGCAAGGGATGATCGCCCTTGGCGGAGAGGCCTTCGATGGTGGTGATCTTCTTGCCGGCGACGTCACCGACCATGGTCTGGCATGAGCGCACGGCTTCGCCGTTGACGTGCACGGTGCAGGCCCCGCACAGCCCGGCGCCGCAGCCGAACTTGGTGCCGGTCATCTGCAATTGCTCGCGGATCGCCCAGAGGAGCGGCGTGTCGTTCGCCGCATCCACGGACAGTCTCCGCCCGTTGATGGTGAGAGTTGGCATAGGCGTCTTCCCCTGCCGGTGCATGAAGCCGCTTACGGCGGCAACTTGAATGGCGGACGCCCACCGGGCTGGCGCCAGCCTTGGCCGCGAGAATGATCGCGTTCGGTTGCCGTGGCAATTGCAATTTGGAACGAATAGAAAAAACCGGCTCCGCACCCGCTCGTTGTGCGCCGCGCCAATGACGCCGACGCAGCTAGTGGACACAACAGCGGCCTGCGTCAGGCATGCATGCCACAGCGACTCCGGCGGTTTCCTCCGAGTAACCCGGCAGGCTAGGATGCGTGCGGACAAGAGCAACAAACAACAAGGGTGGACGAAATGCCTGGGATCAATCGGGATGGCGTCAAGATCTACTACGAGGTCCACGGCGACGGGCCGCCGCTACTGCTCACCCATGGCTATTCTTCGACGTCGGCGATGTGGCATGGCCAGATCGATGCGCTCGCCAGGGAGCACAAGCTGATCCTGTGGGACATGCGCGGCCACGGCCAGTCCGACTATCCCGATGACCCCAAGGCGTATAGCGAAGCGCTCACGGTCGGCGACATGGCAGCGATCCTCGATGCCGTCGGCGCGGAGCGCGCCATCATCGGCGGATTGTCGCTTGGCGGCTACATGTCGCTCGCGTTCTATCGCGCCTATCCGCAAGCCACCCGCGCGCTGCTGATCATCGACACCGGCCCCGGCTTCAAGAAGGACGACGCACGCGAGGCCTGGAATGCGCGGGCGCTCGCCACCGCCGACAGGCTCGACCGCGAAGGCCTCGACGTGCTGAAATCGGCAACACGTGAGCGCGCCGCCGCCAGTCATCGCAACGCCAGGGGCCTGGCACTCGCCGCACGCGGCATGCTGACCCAGCGCGACGCCCGCGTGATCGAGCTGCTGCCCGACATCAAGGTGCCCTCGCTGATCGTGGTCGGCGCCGACGACACGCCGTTCCTCGCCGCGTCCGACTACATGGCCGCAAAAATCCCCGGCGCACAAAAGGTCGTGATCCCCGCCGCCGGCCACGCAGTCAACATCGATCAGCCCCAGGCTTTTGTTGACGCCGTCGAGCCTTTCCTGAAGAACTTGCCGGGATAGGCCGGGCAATTGGGACGTCGACCATGATGCGAGCGATCTTCGCGGCGGGCGCAATAGCGGCACTGCTGCCGTCGGCGGCACGGGCCGAGCCGTTCGGCGCGGTGCCGTCGCGCGCGCCGTTCGTTGCGACCTTGTCGAACAACATTCCACTCGCGTTCGGCATGGATGCGGAACAGACCGCCCGCGCGCTGGGGCAGCCGCTGCAATATGTGCGCGGGCGCCCAGGCAACGAGATCTATCTCGCCCTGCGCAACATCGGCGGCAGCGGCCTGATCCCCTCCCGTCACCGCCTGTTCCTGCAATTCCGCCACGGCCGGCTGGCGGGATGGAAGGAGGATTACGGCGAGAACTGGATGTGGGAATAAATATATCCTCGCATGGTGAGAAGCGGCGGAGCCGCGTCTCGAACCAAAGGCCACGCTGCTGCATCCCGGCCTTTCATCCTTCGAGACGCGCTGACGCGCTCCTCAGGATGCGGAGTGAGATTTAAATTCGTGGCAAGAAAGAAGGACAACCCGCGTGGGACAAGACATCAAGCTGACGGCCTCCGACAATTTCCAGCTCGGCGCTTATCGCGCTGATCCCTCGGGCGCGCCGAAGGGCGCGGTGGTGGTGATCCAGGAGATCTTTGGGGTCAATCACCATATCCGCTCGGTCTGCGACCGCCTCGCCGGGGAAGGCTACGTCGCGATCGCGCCGTCGATCTTCGACCGCACCGCGCCGAACTTCCAGTCGGGCTATTCGCCCGATGAGATCGCCGAGGCGCGCAAGTTCGTCGCCAATCCGGACTGGGCCGCGATGCTGCGCGACACCCAGGCGGCGATCGATGCAGTGAAGGGCGTCGGGCCGGTCGGCATCATCGGCTTCTGCCTGGGCGGCAGCATCGCCTTCGTCGCGGCGACGCGATTGACCGGCCCGAAGGCTGCGATCGGCTATTACGGAGGTGCGGTCGTGCGCTTTGCGGATGAAAAGCCGAAGGTGCCGACGCAATTGCATTTCGGCGAGAAGGATGCCGGCATCCCCTTGACCGACGTCGAGACCATCAAGTCGAAGCGGCCGGACATGGAGGTCTTCGTCTATCCGGGCGCGCAGCACGGCTTCCATTGCGACGAGCGCGCGAGCTACGACAAGGCCAGCGCCGACATCGCCTGGCCCCGCAGCATGGCATTTTTCGCGACGCATTTGAAATAGGTCTCTCCACCGTCATTCCGGGCTCGCGCTACGCGCCCCGGAATGACGGGAAGCGAGAGCAGAAATCGGGTGGCTGCATCGCGGCATCCGGCGATAGAGCTGGCGGATCAACGCCAACTCTCCCCGGGAACTCGCCATGCAGCAGGCCATCACGCACCTCGTCCTCCGCAATCCCTTCGGAACCATGGACGTCCCCTCGCCCGATGATTCCGAGGTGATGGATTATGCTGCGACGGCCACGCTGCCCGGCGATGCGGCGGACGGCAATGCGGCGGCGTGGGCAGCGATCGCAGCGCCACCCGATCCGCTCGAAGGCATCTGGGCCAGCCGCTGGAACGGTGGCGCCGATCCGACCATTGCCGGCGATAGGCCGGACAGGTGGAAACAGGGGCGCGCGGAGATCCGCATCGCCGCCGGCCGGATCTATCTGCGCTTCGACTGGGACAATGGCCGCCGGCACGGGCTGATCGAGGCCGCGCGCGAGGGCGCGGACCGGCTGGTCGGGAAATATATCAACCTGACCACGCCGGCGATCACGCGGCCATGGGTCGGCGTCGTGGTCGACACGAACAGGATCGACGGATGTTTTCCGGAGGGGCGGCTGGATTTTCGGAGGTAGAAATCTGGCGACATCCCCGCCGTCATTCCGGGATGCGCCGACAGGCGCAGGCCCGGAATGACGAGAGGAGAGAGTCTTAGAACCAGCGCTCGCCGACGAACACGGTGTCGCCGGGGTTCAGGGGCGTGCCGAGCGGCACCACGGCGCGCATGGAGCCGCCATTCTCGGTGTGCGTGACGGTGACCACGTCGCGCTTGGCGCGCGGCGAGAAACCGCCGGCGATAGCGACCGCGCTTTCGACCGTCATGTTCGGCACGTAAGGATATTGGCCGGGCGCGGTGACTTCGCCGAGAATGAAGAACGGGCGATAGGCCTCGATCTCCACCGCGACCGAGGGCTCGCGGATGTAGCCGTTGCGCAGGCGCGCGGCGATCTCGCCGGCAAGGCCTGCGGTGGTGCGGCCGCGGGCCGGCACCGCGCCGATCAGCGGCATGGTGATGGAGCCGCCGGCATCGATGGCGTAGCTGTTGGTGAGGCCTTCCTGGCCGTAGACCACGACGCGAAGCTTGTCGCCGGCGTCGAGATGGTAGGAGGCGTCATAGCGCACCGGCGCCGCCATCGGCACGGCGTAGCCGACCGGCATGGGGGCGGGCGAAGCGGCAAAGGAATTGCTGAGCGCCGCGATGGCGCCGCCGCCGTTATTGGCAACGACGACCGGCGGCGGAGCGCCATAGGGCTGGCCATAGGCCATCGAGTCGAGATCGGCGCGCGGCTGCATCACAGCGACAGGGCCGGCGGTCTGCATGCAGCCGCCAAGGTTCAGCGCGGCGGACGCTGCCAAGGCCACTGCCGTGATCGACGATCGAAACGCGCGTGCAACTGGCACCGGACCCATCCCTCGAAACGAGACAGCTCAAGTGATGCACCGGTTATGGTTAATAAAGCGTTTGCGGGTGATGATGACGGGGCGACGCGATAGCAGCCGCACACGCCGTCATGCCCGGGCTAATCAACTAGCCCGGCCATGACGGAAGTTCTGGTGAGACTACGCGCTCACACCCACGCCGATCGGGCAGGACACGCCGGTGCCCCCAAGGCCGCAATAGCCGGCGGGGTTCTTCGCCAGATATTGCTGATGGTAGTCCTCGGCGAAATAGAACTCGCCCGACGGCGCGATCTCGGTGGTGATGGCACCGAGGCGCTTTGCAGCGAGCGCCTTCTGATAGAGCGCCTTCGAGGCGTCGGCCGCCGCCTTCTGCGCATCGGACGTGGTGTAGATCGCGCTTCGGTACTGCGTGCCGACGTCGTTGCCCTGACGCATGCCCTGCGTCGGGTTGTGACTCTCCCAGAACGTCTTCAGGAGCGTCTCGTAGGAAATCCTGTTCGGATCGAACACGACCAGCACCACTTCGGTGTGGCCGGTGCGGCCCGAGCAGGTCTCTTCATAGGTCGGATTCGGCGTGTGGCCGCCGGCATAGCCGACAGCGGTGGTGTAGATGCCGTCGCCGAGCTGCCAGAATTTGCGCTCGGCGCCCCAGAAGCAGCCGAGGCCGAACACGGCCGTTTCGAAGCCGGCGGGATAAGGCGGCTTGAGCCTGCTGCCGTTGACGAAATGGGTGGTCGCGGTCGGAATGGCCTGGGCACGGCCGGGCAGCGCCTCGGCTGCGCTCGGCAATGCGGTGGTCTTGCGCATGAACAGCATGATGGGTCTCCGCAGAACGAGCCGTCCGCCGCCTGAGCAGATGCTCGAGGCGGGGCGTGCTCGCGATCAGGTGGGAATATAGGGATCTACGTGAGCGGAAGCAGCGGTGTTACGCCGCGCGCAGCGCAGCGCTCGACCCCCGGGGGAATTGAAGATCAATCCCGGGAATAGCCGATCAGCGGCTTGCGCGGCCGGAACAGGATCATCAGCAGGATGCCGAGAATGCCGAGGACGGCAAAGACCGGCTGATCCAGCAGCAGGCGGATCACCGAGGTCCAGAGCCAGGGCGCCTTGGCCTCGACCCAGGTGCGGAAGGCCGATTGGCTGGCCTGATTGATGTCGTTCCAGAACTGGCCGAACCGGGTGAATTTGAGGGTCTGGTCGGCCACCCAGCGGGCGCCGTCATAGACCATGAAGATGAACCCGCCGGCGAGCAGCAACAGCCCAATCAGTCGGAAAAAACCGCGGATCATGCCTCACCTTATATGGTCGTCCGATCGGAGGACCCAAACAAAACGCCGCCAGCCCATAGCCGGGCGACGGCAGAAATTCAACCTCTTCAGGGCGTTACGGCGCCCCCTGGAGCCCCCCAAGGCCGCTTTTCCAGCCCGGAAAGCGTTGACGGTGCCGCAGACCCTCTCTATAAGGGCGCCAACTGGCGGCGGGCGCAATCCTGCCGCCGCTGTTCTTTGAGCAGTTGCAGGCCACGCGAGCTTAGAGCCCGTGGAGGCCTCATGTTCCCGGGACGGCCCAGCAACCGAACACCCTAAATCCGAGCGTCGATTACGCGGTCAAGCAAGCCGGCGCTACCCGACCAAGACGCGACCGGTACCCGCAAAGGATATTGAGACCATGGCCAATACCACTTCCGCCAAGAAAGCGACGCGCAAGATCGCCCGCCGCACCGCCGTCAACAAGTCGCGCCGCACCCAGATGCGCGGTGCCGTGCGGACCGTCGAGGAAGCCATCGCGACCGGCGACCGCGCCGCCGCCGTCAAGGCGCTGGCGAATGCCGAGCCCGCCTTGATGCGCGCCGCCCAGCGCAACATCATTCACAAGAACAACGCCAGCCGCAAAGTCTCGCGCCTCACCGCGCAGATCGCCAAGCTCGCCAAGTAAGCTCGCCGAGCAAGCTTGCGGAAGTAGGCTTGCCGCGTCACGGCCGCTCGATCGGTCGACCGATCGAACATCGCACACGTCAAACAGCCCGGCATCGCGCCGGGCTTTTTTGTTGGCTGTCATATTCACGGAAAGCAGACACGCAGGATCGATCGTCGATCCGAAGGTTCGCACCGCCTGCGCTATTCTTCATTCCGTAGTTCTACTTGCCGATGTCTTGCAGCGGCGGTCTTGCAACAGCGGAAACTTCACCGCGTTGCAAAAACCCTTGTGCTGCGGCCTCGAATTGAATCCCATAGAGACGAAAGTTCTACACACCGTAGATTCACCGGAACACATCCCGCACTGGAGTTACCCTGTGAAACGAGACTCAAAAAACGATGTCTCGCTAATCACTTATCGACATAGCGAGCGCAAGCATTTGGAAAACTCGCCTCGCGCGTCGCGTGCATGACAAATTTTTAAAAAAAAGTTGGCGGTGGCGAAGAATTGTCACATGAGGCGCGGCATTTTCGATTCTGTGCACGAATCCAAAAACTTGGTCCGAAGCCTGTGCACAACTCGCGTGCGACGTTAACCGACGTCAAGTTTTTTTGGTGGCTCAAGTGTGAATCAATTCGTTGCGAGTCTTTCCGCTTAGTGTATTCCTTAGGTCGTCAGCGGCGCCCACGATCTTCAGACCAGCGCGGTTTAGGAAACGGGGCGAGCGTGCAAATCGGCGGCGGTGTGCACGTAGGCGACGCTTCAAAAAGCGATGTCGGTTCACAACCCATAGCAATGTGGGAATGGTAGCTGTTTGTCTGAATGTCTCCAAGCGGGTTCTTCCCGCCTCGTGCGGAAAGCGCACATGAGAGACGTCGCAACGCTACCCCGACACGCAAGTTGGGCGAAGTCGAGCGGACGACTAGTACACGGGCAGGCATCCGCGACATCGTAAGCCGCGGCTGTCTTTTGGACACGCAGGACCTTGTCGTGAGCAATCACGGCAGGACGGGGAGGTATCATGTCTTACGGACTCAACGCGGTATTGAATCACGTCTCCTACTCGAACGATGCCGGTTTAGATCAGTCCGACCTCCAGCCTCCCGCGTGTGACGGAGCGCCGAGTACGCGCTGACCTCGCGAACCCTCCATCTCTGACATCGCTGACCGGACGCGGCGTTTCTCGCCGAGCGGCGGAGCCATGCCTGACGATGGACTCGCTCTGAGGTCGCACCATGACAGAAACCCTGGCGGCAGGAACTCTGCATGGCGCTCACCACGCAACCTTATCTCTCAAGAAAAGTTTTCTGACG